>NZ_CP137559.1:167500-1482500 GCF_019249725.2 Segatella hominis | reverse complement strand
TACAACTATTCTGAGGTTGCTGATGCTATTAAGGATACTGTGGCCAAATATTCTGGTATGACAGATGCTCAAGTAAAGAAATGTCGAAGCAACGCGGATAAACTCTCGAAAAAAGCATTGTGGAGTCATTTTATAGAATACTATTATGAGGCTTATGATTTTGCGCTGCGTAAAGCCGAAAAAAGAATGGCTGATCTGACAGCGAAATAATAAATCATGCTGAAAGTGAGAATAGATTAGTAAGGATAAGATAAATAAAACTTATTACTTTAAATATAACAAACTTTAATATAAAACACAATGAAAATTAAAGCTGATTATGCAAATGCTCCTCAATGGAAGGAGACAACAGTAAAGTCAAGCCTTCCTAAAGAGTTGAAGTGCTTGGACGAGCTTGCTCATAACATGTGGTGGGCATGGAATTATGAAGGTCGAGACTTGTTCAAGAGCCTCGATGAGAAATTGTACGAGCAGGTTAATGCAAATCCTGTGTTGCTTTTGGAGCGTTTGAGCTATGATCGCAAGGAAGCTATCGTGAAAGACAAGGCTATGATGGCTAAGGTGAAGAAGGTTTACAAGATGTTCCGTGATTACATGGATGTTAAACCTAACGCCAAGCGTCCATCTGTAGCTTATTTCTGTATGGAATATGGTATCAATCAGGTGGTTAAAATCTACTCTGGTGGTCTTGGTATGCTTGCTGGTGACTATTTGAAGGAGGCTTCTGATAGCAACGTGGATATGTGTGCTGTTGGTTTCCTCTACAGATATGGTTATTTCAAGCAGTCTTTGAGCATGGATGGTCAGCAGATTGCCAATTATGATGCTCAGAACTTCAATTCTCTTCCTTTGGAGCGTGTTCTGGATAAGAATGGCAACCCAGTTGTCATCGACGTACCTTATATGAACTACCAGGTTCACGCTTATGTATGGCAGATGAATGTAGGTCGTATCAAGTTGTATCTCTTGGATACTGATAATGAAATGAACTCAGAGTTTGATCGTCCTATCACTCACTCTCTCTATGGTGGTGATTGGGAGAATCGCTTGAAGCAGGAGATCTTGCTGGGTATCGGTGGTATCTTGACTTTGAAGAAACTTGGTATTAAGAAGGATATTTATCATTGCAATGAGGGTCATGCAGCTCTCTGCAACTTGCAGCGTCTCTGCGATTACATCGAAGAGGATGGTTTGAACTTCAACCAGGCTCTTGAGTTGGTTCGCGCTTCTTCTCTCTATACAGTTCATACTCCAGTACCAGCCGGTCACGACTACTTCGACGAGGCTCTCTTCGGTAAGTACATGGGTGGCTATCCACAGCGTCTTGGTATTTCATGGGATGAGTTCATTGGTATGGGCCGTGAGAATGCAGACGATCACAACGAGCGTTTCTGTCTTTCTACTTTTGCATGCAACACTTGTCAGGAGGTTAATGGTGTAAGTAAGCTCCATGGTTGGGTGAGCCAGCAGATGTTCTCTAATATCTGGAAGGGTTATTTCCCAGAGGAGAACCACGTAGGTTATGTAACCAATGGTGTTCACTTCCCAACTTGGACTGCAACAGAGTGGCGTAAACTCTATGACACATATTTTGATAAGAACTTCATGAACGACCAGAGCAACGAGGAAATCTGGCATGCAATCTACAATGTTTCAGATGAAGAAATCTGGAATACTCGTATGACATTGAAGAAGAAACTCGTAGCTTATATTCGTGAGAAGTTTACAGAGACTTGGTTGAAGAATCAGGGTGATCCTGCTCGTGTGGTTTCTTTGCTTGAGCGTATCAATCCTAACGCTTTGATGATTGGTTTCTGCCGTCGTTTTGCTACTTACAAGCGTGCTCACTTGCTTTTCACAGATTTGGATCGTTTGTCTAAGATCGTTAATGATCCAGAGCATCCAGTATTGTTCTTCTTCTCAGGTAAGGCTCACCCAGCTGATGGTGCAGGTCAGGGCTTGATCAAGAGAATCTTCGAGATCAGTCAGCGTCCTGAGTTCCTTGGTAAGATTATCTTCTTGGAGGACTACGATATGACTTTGGCTCGTCGCTTGGTTTCTGGTGTTGATATTTGGATGAATACTCCTACACGTCCATTGGAGGCTTCTGGTACATCTGGCGAGAAGGCTGAGATGAATGGTGTTGTCAACCTCTCTGTACTTGATGGTTGGTGGGTAGAAGGTTACCGCGAGGGTGCTGGTTGGGCTCTTCCAGAGAAGCGTACATACCAGAATCAGGGTTATCAGGATCAGCTTGATGCTGCTACTATCTACAATCTCTTGGAGAACGATATCATTCCAATGTACTACAACAAGAACAAGGAAGGCTTCAGCAAGGAGTGGATTCAGGTAGTAAAGAACTCTATTGCTACTATCGCTCCTCATTATACTATGAAGCGTCAGTTGGATGACTACTATGATAAGTTCTACAACAAGGAGGCTGCCCGCTTCAAGAAGTTGAGCGCTAACGATAATGCTTTGGCTAAGGAGATTGCTCTCTGGAAGGAAAGTGTTGCTGAGCGTTGGGATGGTATTCATGTAGTATCAAAGAATGATGAGACAGCTAATGGTACTGAGACTGGTAAGAAGTACAAGATTCAGTATGTTATAGACGAGCAGGGCTTGAATGATGCTATTGGTTTGGAACTTGTTGTTCTTACCGATCAGCCGGAGAATGGTAAGCAGGTTTATTCTGTATTCCCATTCAAGGTTATTGGTCATGAGGGTAATAACTATACATTTGAGGCAGAGATTGAGCCTGTTAATGCTGGTTCTTTCAAAACTGCAGTACGTATGTTCCCTAAGAGCGATAAGTTGCCACATCGTCAGGACTTCTGCTACGTAAAGTGGTTGGACTAAGATAATAAATATCATAAAAGTGTTTTGGTATAGTAATATATCGAAAATATGATGAAGATATAATAAAGAATCCCACATTTTGAAAGAGATGTGGGATTTTTTTGTTTTTCCTATATTCTTGTATTTTTCTTTTTTTTCTGTCTTTCCTCTTTTTCCGTTTCCTTTAGTTTTTTGTTTCTTCTATCTTCTTGTATTTTCCTTTGTTTTGAATATTATGGGAAAAGAAAAAAGGAGCTTTCCCTAAGAAGAGTAGGGGAAGCTCCTTTTTAGATGGATAAATAATTTCTTTTATACGAGATACTGAGAAGAGATACTCTCGTTATCTTCTACACGGCGGATAGTTTCTGCAAACATATCTGCGATTGTAAGCTGCTTAACTTTTTCGCAACGCTTGGTGTAAGGAATTGAGTCGGTAAATACGATTTCCTCAAGAGCTGATTTCTGAACGCGTTCTGAAGCAGGACCGCTCATCACGCAATGAGAAGCACATGCACGTACGGTTTTAGCACCTGCTTCCTTCATGATATCAGCAGCTTTTGTGATAGTACCAGCTGTATCAACCATATCGTCGATGATCACAACGTTCTTGTCTTTTACGTCACCGATAATCTGCATGCTGGCTACAACATTTGCACGGGCACGAGTCTTGTTGCAGAGTACGAGTGGGCAACCGAAGTACTTAGCATAAGTGTTAGCGCGCTTAGAACCACCAACGTCTGGAGAAGCGATTACCATATCTTCGAGTTGCAAGCTCTGAAGATAAGGCAGGATGACGCCAGAAGCGTAGAGGTGGTCAACTGGTACGTCGAAGAATCCTTGAATCTGATCAGCGTGAAGATCCATGGTGATCAAGCGGTCGATACCGGCAACGCTCAACAAATCAGCAACAAGTTTGGCACCGATGCTGACACGTGGCTTGTCCTTGCGATCCTGACGAGCCCAACCAAAGTAAGGAATAACTGCGATAATATGACGAGCTGAAGCACGCTTAGCTGCATCAATCATCAGAAGCAATTCCATCAAGTTGTCAGAATTAGGGAAGGTGCTCTGTACGAGGAAAACATCGCGTCCGCGGATAGATTCCTCAAAAGATACACCAAACTCACCATCAGAGAATTTGGTTACTACCAAATTACCCAGTGGGCAACCTAAACTAGCGCAGATTTTTTCTGCAAGGTATCTCGTGTTAGTACCGGAGAATACCAAAAAAGAGTTTTTGTCACTCATTTGAATTTTAGTTTATGTGTAATTAAATTATTATTACGAATATTTATGATGAATAGCAATGTCAGTTAACTGCCTTGCGTAATTTCTCGAAATGATTGATTACTTCTTTGTAATCTCTTTCGTTGTGAATATCAAATCTATTCCAAAGATCACCACATATTACTATTCCTCCAAAGCCGAGCGCTTTAGCTATTTTGACATTTTCCAGGCTCATGCCTCCAAGAGCATATACTTTTTTGTCGATAAGCCCTTCTTTGGCTGCCAATTCTAATTGGTTGAGCGAGAAAGAGGATTTTTCATCTTTGAATTCTATGCAGTCGAAAATGTTTTTCAGAAAAACATATTGCGATTTTTTCTTCATTTCTTTCAACTGAAGAAGATCTGTGCATGTACGACTGTATTTCCCTTTGTATCCTTCTGGCAAGGCAGCGCTTGGATTGTCTATATGAATGCCGGCCAAATCATATTCCTGCTTGAGGTAATAATGATCGTGTACTGTGATCTTACGATAATAGTCCTCAGGTAAGAGTGTGAGTAGTCGCTCAGAGAACATTGGTGATGCCCCCGGTTTAAAAAGATGCAAATTGTCTAGTCCTTCATCAAACAATGAGGATAGGATTTTATCTTCTTCCACAAAGAATGTGGACTTCGTCATTATTACTAATTTCATAGTCTTAAAAACTTTTCTGTTGCAAAAGTATTAAAAAAAACGCAAACTTGCAATTATATTGGAGATAAAAAGCTATCTTTGCACCATAAAATTAATATTTATCAAGACATGCAAGTAAATTTAGAGAATTTTAAGGAGATTCGCACTCCGATTTACGTATTGGAAGAAAGTAGACTGAGACAAAATCTATCGCTTATAAAGAGCGTAGCTGATAGGGCTGACATGGAGATTATTCTGGCATTTAAGGCTTATGCCCTTTGGAAGACTTTCCCGATTTTCAGAGAATATATTTCTTCGACAACAGCAAGCTCTTTGAGCGAAGCAAAGCTGGCTTTTGAGAAATTTGGAAGTCCTGCCCATACTTTTTCTCCAGCTTATACTGATGACGAGATTGACGAAATTGCCCGTTGCTCAAGTCATCTGACGTTTAATTCTCTTTCTCAATATGAGCGTTTTCATGAGCGTGTAGCTACAGTTAATCCAAGCATCAAATTGGGACTGAGAGTAAATCCGGAATATTCTGAGGTAGAAACGTTGCTGTATAATCCCTGTGCGCCTGGTTCCCGATTTGGTGTAACTGCAGATAAATTGCCTGAGACTTTGCCTTCGGATATTGAGGGCTTCCATTGCCATTGCCATTGTGAGAGTGGGGCAGATGTGTTTGAAAGGACGTTGGTACATATTGAGGAGAAGTTCGGCAAATGGTTTTCTCAGTTGAAATGGATTAATTTTGGTGGAGGTCACCTGATGACTCGTAAGGATTATGATGTATTACACCTTATTAATATAATAAAGGAGTTTCATCTGCGTTATCCTCATCTTCATGTCATCATGGAGCCGGGTAGTGCCTTCGGATGGCAGACGGGACCTCTCGTTTCTCAGGTTGTGGATGTGGTGGAAGACCATGGTTACAAAACCGCCATTCTGAATGTCAGCTTTACTTGCCACATGCCTGATTGTTTGGAGATGCCATATCATCCGGCTGTACGCAATGCCGAAACCATCGAAATGGAAGATATGATGGAGAAGCCGGAAGGAGATCACGTTTACCGTTTGGGAGGAAATAGTTGTTTGAGTGGTGATTTTATGGGATATTGGAAATTTGACCACGAACTGGAAGTAGGCGAAAAAGTGATTTTTGAAGATATGCTTCATTATACTACCGTAAAGACAAATACTTTTAATGGCATTACGCATCCATCTATAGGAATCGTGCATTTGGATGGGAATTTGGAAATCCTGCGAGAATATGGATATGAAGATTATCTGAACCGAATGGATTAGACTGGTAGGAAAAGGACCATAAAAGTTCAGTTTTTGCAGATAAAACGATGAAAAATGCGTATTTTGCCTTTAAAAACAGACAAAATGCGCATTTTCTTAAAAAAAAGTCTTTGAAAAATTTGGTAATTCAGAAAAAAGTAGTACCTTTGCACCCGCATTCAGAGGAATGCTCCTTGCTAAGAGGAATAGCTGCGGAAATAGCTCAGTTGGTAGAGCACAACCTTGCCAAGGTTGGGGTCGCGGGTCCGAGTCCCGTTTTCCGCTCAATTTTTTGAAACAGCATCAAGTTTTATCTTATGTATTGAAATTGATGTAAGCAACATTATTATAATGGAGAGGTGGCGGAATTGGTAGACGCGCTACTTTGAGGGGGTAGTGACAATTGTGTCGTGGGAGTTCGAGTCTCCTCCTCTTCACAGAAGAAAGGTTGCTTTGTTGATTTGCGGAAATAGCTCAGTTGGTAGAGCACAACCTTGCCAAGGTTGGGGTCGCGGGTCCGAGTCCCGTTTTCCGCTCTAAGAGTGCTATAAGATTATTGTTTTATAGACTTGAGCCCAAGTGGCGGAATTGGTAGACGCGCACGTTTCAGGTGCGTGTGTTTCACAACGTGCAGGTTCGAGTCCTGTCTTGGGCACTATTTTTAAATTTGATGTTGGAGAGGTGGCGGAATTGGTAGACGCGCTACTTTGAGGGGGTAGTGACAATTGTGTCGTGGGAGTTCGAGTCTCCTCCTCTTCACCTTCTTTTTGCGGAAATAGCTCAGTTGGTAGAGCACAACCTTGCCAAGGTTGGGGTCGCGGGTCCGAGTCCCGTTTTCCGCTCTTTTTTCTTTAATATTTAAAAAGAGAGAAACATACCCACTATGAATTTATATATTAGATATTTCGATAAGGAAACCTTTGTTTCTTCTGTCGATCAAGCGATAGATTTTTTAAGTCAAATTCCAGAAATAGGAATGAATCCTGATTTGGAAGCGGATATCCGTGATTATGCTGCAAGTGATGTATGCTATCCAAAAAGATATAAAGTACGCCCAAGAGTTTATTTTATTATCATTAAGACAGCTGCTGCATGTATGCAGGATTTTAAGGATAAGAAGGCTTTGCGTACTGTGCCTTCTGAGCGTCATGATAATCCTGCAAGTCCAGTAAACCGTTTGACTGAAGAGCGTCCGGGCTGGTATGAAGGTTCGCTGGATTTCAAGCGAGTTGTAATGGTGCCTGCTACAGGTAAATTTGAGTATCGTGACACTCATTTTGTGGCAGACGTTAAAGCTATGTCTGGAATAGATTGCTATGAGAGAATCGTAGAGCATCTCCGTGGTAGGGTAGATTCCAGAAGTCAGTTCCCTTCTGCAAAGGGTAAGAATTTCCAGTTCCGTTATTTGGGAATGTGGAAATAATTTCATTAAAAATGTTTTGATATGAATAAGGTTATGTTAATTGGTAATGTCGGGAAGGATCCTGATGTTCATTATTATGATGCTGATCAGGCTGTAGCGCAGGTTTCTCTTGCGACAACAGAACGTGGATATACTTTGGAAAATGGTATGCAGGTACCAGATCATACAGATTGGCATAACCTTGTCTTTTTTCGTGCCTTGGCTAAATATGTAGAAAAGTATGTGCGTAAGGGTGACAAACTTTATGTCGAGGGTAAGGTGCGTTACCGTACCTATGATGACAAGCAGGGGAAACGTAGATATGTAACTGAGATTTACGTGGATAATATGGAAATGCTTGTATCCAAGTTTGCTGCTTCACGTACGAATGAAGCAAGTAATGCCCAAACTGCTGCCAAAGCTGAGGCTCAGACTTCTCAGGAAGAGAAGGAACAAGATAGTTTACCATTTTAATTAATATATAAAATTGGATATTTCAACTATAACTGAGGCCTTTGATGATGTTGCTTTTTCATCGCCTTCATTAGGGGTTGTTTTTGCTGCCGTCTTAGCGGCAGTATTGCTGTTGGTGTCTGCGTTTGCAAGTGGTTCTGAAATCGCTTTTTTCAGTCTTTCACCTACAGATGTTGATGAACTGGAAGATGAGAAAACAGAAACAGACCGTAAGATTCTGATGTTGCGTGAGGATTCTGAACGTACTCTTGCTACCATTCTTATTGCCAATAATTTTGTGAACGTCACCATCATTATGCTTTTAAACTATGTTTTTGCTGGTGTAGTTCATTTTGGAGCAAAAGCGTATTGGCTGCAATTTCTGATTATTACAGTTCTGCTTACGTTTCTTCTTTTACTTTTTGGTGAAATCATGCCAAAAGTGTATAGTCGTAAGGATCCGTTACTTTTCTGCAGGCGTTTTGTAGGAGGTATTTTGATTGCCCGTAAGATTTTCTGGCCTTTGGAAAATGTGCTCTTGAAAAGTGGAATGCTGGCCGAAAAGGTAGTGAAAAAGGAAAATCACATCTTGAGTGTTGATGATTTGGAACAGGCTTTGGAACTAACAGACAAGGATGATATCAAGGACGAACAGAGTATGCTGAAGGGTATTATCCGCTTTGGTGATGAGACTGCCAAAGAGGTAATGACGAGCCGACAGAATATAGTAGATTTGGATATTCACAGTACTTATCCTGAGGTTCTGAAATGTATCGTGGAAAATAACTACAGTCGTATTCCTGTTTATCAGGATAATACCGACAATATTCGCGGCATCCTGTATATCAAGGATTTGCTTCCTCATTTAGAAAAACCGGTCTCTTTCAGATGGCAGAGTCTGATTCGTCCGCCTTATTTTGTACCGGAGACCAAGAAGATTGATGATTTGCTGAGAGAATTTCAGGAGAATAAGGTACATATCGCCATCGTGGTAGATGAATTTGGCGGCACAAGCGGTATCGTAACTCTTGAGGATATTCTGGAGGAAATCGTAGGCGAAATTAATGATGAGTATGATGAGGAAGAAAAGTTTTACTCCAAGTTGAATTATAATACATTTATTTTTGAGGGTAAGACTTTGCTGACAGATTTCTGCAAGATTCTGAATGTTGATGATGAGGAATTTGAGGAAGTGGAAGGCGATGCCGATACTTTGGCCGGATTGTTGCTTGAAATCAAGGGTGATTTTCCAAGTATCCATGAGAAAATCGAATATAAGAATTATTCTTTTGAGGTTTTGGGTGTTGAGGAACGCCGTATCAGTAGGATCAAAGTGGTGGTTCATCCCGGTAAATAATTTGTTGAGGCTTTTTAAGATTGATTATAATAAGAAAGAGGGTCGAGATTGCTATAATCTTGACTCTCTTTTGTTTTTCTCGATTTTTTTTCGTAATTTTGTCCCCTATAAAATCAATTGGTTATGGCATTAATAAACGTAAGAGAAGTTTATCCTGGAGTACATTTGGGATTGTGGCAAATCGGGGAGTCTGTAAACGACTTTCTGGAGAGCTATCCTTGGATGAAAGTTTATATTAAAGATTTGGAACTTTATAAAAGTGAAGGGCGAAAGTTGGAGTTTCTTGCAGTCAGAGCTTTACTTAGAGAGATGCTTCTGATAGCTGGATATTCTGAGGAGCAGATAGGTAAAATCGGAGAAATCACACATGATAAGTGCGGCAAACCTTTGCTCAACAAGTTTAATATCAGTATTTCTCATACCCGGGGCTTTGCTTCCGTCATTATTTCTAAAAGCCGTTCTGTAGCTGTAGATATAGAATATTATAATGATAGGGTGGAGCGTATCGCTTCCAAGTTTTTGAGAAGGGACGAAAAGGCTGAAGGGCTGGATGCTTTGCTGGTTCATTGGTGCGCTAAAGAAACTGTCTATAAACTGTTTTCGGCAGAGAATTTGCAATATGGGGAGATGCGGCTGAAACCGTTCGACCCTATGATGGATTGGAATTGCGAAGTTGAAAACCTGAAGTCGCACAAATCGGTAAATGTGGACTTTGAGTTGACGATGGAGTTTGTTCTTACTTATGCAGCTTTGTAAACTATGCTTCGGAATATTTTACTAACTTGTTTCTTGTGTTTCGGGTATCAGGTGCTTTGGGCTGATACTTTACAGGTGGTGCGGGGTGATGTTGAGGAAGGTCAATGGACTGTCGTTCGGGAGTTTCCTCAGAAATCCTATTCCCGGTTTGTACCAGCAGGAAACTATAGTGGCATTACTCATTTGCATGATGATATTTATGCGGTAGTAAGCGATAAGTCTGATAGTGCCTTGTTTTTCAAGTTTCGCATCCAGGTAGATGAACTTACGGGAGAGCTTCGGCATGTGGAGAATCTGGGATATGATGTGATGGTGGATGGAAGCTGCTATGACGGGAAATCTTGGATAGGCAAGGATAGGGGCTTTGATCATGAGGCGATTGCAAAGGTTTCCGATTCTACCCTGATGGTGGCAAGTGAGGGATTTTTCAGTATCAGGGAGTTTTTTATCAATCCTTCATCCCGGAATGCGGAATGGAATTCCCGACTCAGAAAGATAGATTGCCCGTCTGCTGCGTTTGCTCCTAACTATGCGTTTGAATCTTTGGCTTTCGATTCTGTCCGTCATAACCTTTGGACGATTCCTGAAAGTACGCTCCGGAAGGATGGGGAATCTGCAACGCCACAGAATGGAGAAGCTAATAAACTACGTCTGATGAGAATTGATATTGGGCATCTGAAGGGGATAGATGCTCAACATCTGGAGGGGATAGGTGTTCTGAGGCAGAATAGCGATGATTCAGATTCAGTAAATGTTGGGGGAAAACACTTTATGGAAACTTACGCCTACCGGATGGATAAGCCTACTACGAACAAGAAGGCTGAAACGTATGTGATGGGTGTTAGCGAATTGTGTGTCTTACCAGATGGTCAGTTGTTGGTCTTGGAGCGTGAAGCTTTTATTCCAAAGATGAAATTGGGAGCATTTTGTAAGTGCAAGTTGTACTTGATTAATCCGTTGCAGGAGAATCCGTATCCCATTGAGCAACCTTTCTGCGAAGCTACACCTTATATTGATAAGCATTTGCTTTTAGAATGGAAGACCGGTTTGTCGGTTTTTGACCGCTCGTTTGCAAATTACGAAGGAATGTGCCTGGGACCGAAATTAAAGAATGGTGATCAGGTGGTGATTCTACTTTCTGATTCCCAAGACCAATATGCAGGCGTTCTTAAAGACTGGTTTAAAACGGTTGTAATAGGAAAATAGGGTCTGAGATAAAATGAGAAATGACAAATGAGAAGTGAGAAATGGGAAAGACGGGAGAAATGAGAAATGACAAATGAGAAGTGAGAAATGGGAAAGACGATGAAATGAGAAATGAGGAATGAGAAAGGAGAAAAATGATGATTATGATGAGAAAAACTGAGCTTTGAGATGAGAAAAACTGGTGGTTGAGATGAAAAAACGGAGTTTGAGATGAGAAAAAGGGGATTGGAAGTCTCGAAAAAGGGTAGTTTTGGAGTAGATGGCTTGGATAGTAAAAAACACGTAAAAGTGTTAATTTTCGGCTGTCTTCGCACACGATAAAAACTTTAACTTTTGTTAGCAGTTTGTAAGTGCCTGATTATTAGGCACTTGTAAAAATGTTACAAAAGTACCCCAAAAAAAGTCCTAAAAAAAAGAACAACCTATCGAAAAAATACTTACCTTTGCATCGTTTTAATAAACGAATGATTGTTTTACAGATTTAAAAAGCAAAGAAAATGAAGAAATTAGTTTTAATGTTCGTAGCTATCGCAGCTATCTCTTTCGCATCTTGTGGTAACAAAACAGCTCAGAACACAGCTTCTGCTGATTCTGATACTGCAATGGTTGATACAGCTTCTGCTGATACAGCTGCTGTTGATACAGCTGCTGCTGATACAGCTAAGTAATCTAGGATTACTTTACGAACGAAAAATGAGAGAAACAACCGCTGGACTTCGGTCTGGCGGCTTTTTTTGTTTTATAGGCTCTGGTGCTTTTCCTGTCTGGTTGTCTGATTGGTTTGATTCTTTCAGTCCCGATGCTTTATAGAATCAGTTTTTTCATACTGCCCATATTAGAAAAAGCGCTTTGGTAATTTGCTAATTTCAGAATAATTGTTTATCTTTGCCGAACTTTTGCTCAGAAGGCTAAAAAACAAGATTTGTGTTCCTTTCTTCTGATGCTGGAGGGATGGGGACTTTCTTCTTGAAAATCAAGATTTGTGTTCCTTTCTCCTGATGCTGGAGGGTTGGAGGACATTCTCCTGAAGCTGGAGATTTAGGGGCTTTCTCTTGAACGCAGAAAGGAGAACCTTTTCGTTTTGGCCGATTGAAATTTAATAATGTAAATAGGATAATTATGATAGATACAAGTGCCTTTCAAGGCAAGAAAGCTGCTTATTATACTCTGGGTTGTAAACTCAATTTCTCAGAGACTTCCACTTTCGGAAAGATGCTGGAAGATATGGGGGTTGTTACAGCTCAGAAGGGTGAACAAGCTGATATTTGTTTGATAAATACATGTTCTGTAACAGAAGTGGCTGATCACAAATGTCGTCAGGCCATTCATCGTATGGTACGCCAGAATCCTGGAGCCTTTGTGGTTGTTACTGGTTGCTATGCCCAGTTGGAATCAGAGAATGTGAGCAAGATAGAAGGTGTTGACCTGGTGCTTGGTGCCAATGAGAAAGCTCATCTGATACAGTATCTGAGTGATGCTTGGGCGCAGAAGTATTCAGAAGCGCTTCATCAGCATCATAGTGTGAAGACCAAGGAAATCAAGACTTTCCAGCCGTCTTGTTCCCGTGGCAACCGCACCCGTTATTTCCTGAAGGTACAGGATGGTTGCAATTATTATTGTACCTATTGTACAATACCTTTTGCCCGTGGCAATTCCCGCAATCCAAGTATTGCCTCTCTTGTAGAACAGTCTGAGCAGGCAGCCCGTGAGGGTGGTAAGGAAATCGTTATTACTGGCGTGAACATCGGAGATTTCGGTCAGACAACTCATGAGCGCTTTTTGGATCTGGTGAAGGCTCTTGACGGAGTAGAGGGCATCAAGCGATATAGAATTTCCAGTCTGGAGCCAGACCTCTGTGATGATGATCTCATCGAATATTGTGCCCAGAGCCGGGCTTTCATGCCTCATTTCCACATACCTCTGCAAAGCGGTAGCGACGAGGTACTCAAGTTGATGCATCGTCGTTATGATAAGGCTCTGTTTGCTCATAAGGTTCAACTGATCAAGGAGAAGATGCCGGATGCTTTCATCGGGGTTGACGTGATGGTAGGCTGCCGTGGTGAAACGCCTGAGTGTTTTGAGGAATGTTATGAGTTCCTGAAGTCCTTGCCTGTTACCCAACTTCATGTTTTCCCTTATTCTGAACGCCCGGGTACGGCTGCGCTCAAGATTCCTTATGTGGTGAGTGACAAGGAGAAGAAGTTGCGCTCCAAGAGACTCCTGGAGTTGAGCGACCAGAAGACGCAAGAGTTTTATGCCCAGTATATTGGAACGGAAGCTGAGGTTCTGTTTGAGAAGGCGCCTCGCGGCAAGGCCATGCATGGTTTTACCAAGAACTATGTGAGAGTAGAACTTTCTCCTGCGCTTGCCAAGGAAGAATATGACAATCAGTTGCTCCGTGTTCGCCTGGGCGATTTCAATCATGACAAAACGGCTTTGAAGGCAGAATTGCTCTAAGAGTTCGTGGTGATGATAACGCTCGAATCATATCGTTCGAATATAGTCTCGTAAGGTTCGGGCGATGTGTTTATTCTATGGTGATGTATTATGATGTATTATAATGATTTTGGTACTTGGATTCGGAAACAGTTTCCTGATTTCCGGGTTCAGAAGATTTCTATAGATGCAGGATTTTCCTGTCCCAACCGGGATGGGAAAATTTCCAGCGGCGGATGTACTTATTGTGACAACCGCACGTTCAATCCCAGCTATTGCGACCGCAAGAAGTCTATCTCCGAACAGTTGGAAGAGGGGAAGGCATTCTTTTCCCGTAAGTATCCGGACATGAAGTATCTTGCTTATTTCCAGGCTTATACCAATACTTATGCTAAGGTAGAACAGCTTCGGGAGATGTATGAGGAAGCCCTTCGCGTGGAAGATGTGGTGGGTATCGTGATTGGTACTCGCCCGGACTGTATGAGCGATGAATTGCTGGATTATCTGGAGGAACTCAACAAGCGCACGTTCTTATTGGTGGAGTATGGAATAGAAAGTGCGAATGATGATACTTTGCGTCGCATCAATCGCGGCCATGATTTTGCCTGCAGCCGTGATGCGGTAGAGCGTACGCATGCTCGCGGCATCCTGACTGGCGGTCATATTATCATCGGGCTGCCAGGAGAAGATGCGGAGGAGAGTCTCCGTCAGGCTCCTATCATTTCTTCGCTTCCTCTTGATATTCTGAAGATTCATCAGATGCAGATTATCAAGGGAACCCGTTTGGCACAGGAATATGCTGAGCATCCTTTTCATGTCTATTCGGTAGAGGAGTATATTGACGTCATCGTCAGGTTTATTCGGTTGCTTCGCCCGGATCTGGTGCTCGAAAGGTTTGTAAGTCAATCGCCTAAGGAATTGCTCGTGGCTCCGAAATGGGGATTGAAGAATTATGAGTTTACTAACTTGCTGAACAATAGGCTTAAGAGCCGTTAAAGCATTTTTTTATCATTATAAATTCTTAATTATGCCTCAAATCGGGGCATAATTGAATTATTCTTTGTATTTTTGCAGTCAATATGCAAAAGTAGCAATACAAGATGGCAAAAGTAGCAATTGTAATACTAAATTGGAATGGTCAGAAGATGCTGGCCAAGTTTCTTCCGAATGTGATAGAGTATTCCCGACAGGATGCTGAAATCTGGGTGGCGGACAACAGTTCGTCAGATGGTTCCATGCACCTTCTGGAAACTCAATTTCCTCAGGTTAAGACTATCGTACTGGAGCAGAATTTTGGCTTTGCCGAAGGGTATAATCGGGCGTTACGCCAGATAGAGGCCGACTACTATGTGCTTTTGAATAGCGATGTAGAGGTGAGTCATCATTGGCTTACTCCGCTTATCGAGTTTATGGATTCCCATCCTCGGGTGGCAGCCTGTCAGCCGAAATTGTTGGCAGAATATGACAAGGACAGTTTTGAGTATGCCGGCGCCTGTGGAGGTTTTCTGGATAAATATGGTTATCCTTTCTGTCGTGGCAGGATTTTCGGTACGGTAGAACGTGATAATGGCCAGTATGATTACCAGCAGGAGATATTGTGGGCTACGGGTGCGTGCATGATGATCCGTTCTGCGGATTATTGGAAGGCAGGTGGACTTGACGGCCGCTTTTTCGCTCATAATGAGGAGATAGACCTTTGCTGGCGTTTGCGCCTGATGGGGCGGAAAATCTATTGCATTCCTGAGAGTGAAGTGTATCATGTGGGTGGAGGAACTTTGCCTAAGAGCAATCCGATGAAGACTTTCCTGAATTTCAGAAATAATCTAACGATGCTTTATAAGAATCTGTCGGACAAGGAGTTATCGTATGTGATGAGAGTGAGATGGTTTCTCGATTATCTGGCTGCTTTTGAGATGTTGCTGCTTCAGCGGAATTGGGGTGATTTCAAGGCTGTGTTCAAAGCTCGTAAGGCATTCAAGGAATGGCGTTCCTCTTTTGATGAGGAGAGAAAGCGTATTCAGGCACAAAGAGTAGAGGAGGAGATTCCGCAGATTTTCCAGACTTCCATATTGTGGCAATATTACGCCAAGGGAGTGAAGAATTTCAAGGATTTGAAAACGACTTGAATGAAGCGTGATAATCCTTCTCGAATGAAGTCTGATGGAAGCTTTCGATAAAGCCAGATGGCTTCCTTTGAAAACGAGTAGGCTTTAAAAAATAGAAATAACTTAGAAACTGACTATAAAATGAGACGTATTTATTTATCATTTTTTGCTTTCTTCCTGGCATTAGGGATGGAAGCGCAAACGATGGTGAAGGTGCAGGTGACTAATCCTTCCAAAGTAGAGAGAAACAACGAACCGGTTGTCTTGGATTTGAGCAAGTATGGCGAAGTTTCCAAGGCCGTCGTTACGGTAGATGGCAAGGAAATTCCATCCCAGTTGGATGATCTGAATCGTGACTGCGTGAATGATGAACTTTGTTTTCTGGCTGATCTCGGCAAGAGGGAGTCGAAGACTTATCAGATTCTGTTGTTTTCCGAGGGCGAGCAGTCTGTCTATCCTGCCCGTACATTTGCAGAACTGGTTGTGCCAAGCAAGAACAAGAAGTTGGCCAAGAACAAGCAGGATATTTACTTGCGCAGTATTGCCTTCGACAAGAAGACCAAGGATGTCTATCATTTTGTGCATTCTCATGGCGTCTGTTTCGAGAGCGACCTCGTGGCGATGCGTGTTTATTTCGACAATCGGCAGACCATCGACCTTTATGGCAAAATCAATAAGGGACTGGTGGTAGAGGATACTCAGTTTTATCCTTCCGAAGAACAGTTGGCAGCAGGTTCCGGCGACGACTGTCTGTGGGTAGGCAATACCTATGGTTTGGGTGCCCTGCGCGGTTGGGACGGCACGAAATCCCTGTTGCTTACAGATGTGAAATGTCAGGAGCAGCGTGTTATTTCCGAAGGTCCTTTGCGTGCCGTGGTAGAAGTGGTGGACAACGGTTGGGTTCCGGCTCCAGGATTAAAGCCAGTAAATGCCACCATCCGCTATACGATTTATGCGGGGCATAGGGATTTTGATGTGGAGGTATTCTTCAATAAGAATGCGGATGATTACGTATTTTCTACAGGACTTATCAACGTGAAGGGTTCTACAGAAATGTCTGATGGCAAGGGATTGAGAGGCTGTTATGGTAGCGACTGGCCTACGGGCAAGGATGATGGCAAACATAAGTTGGAGACAGTTGGCTTAGGTATTTATGTGCCTCAATCTCATTTCGTGAGCCAGGAGGAGGCCAACAAGGATGTATATACGATGCTGGTGCGCCCTGTAGGAAAGAAGCTGACCTATAAATTGGCTTATACGAGCGCCAATGAAACCTATGGTTTTTCCGGAGAAAAGGAGTGGTATAAGTGGTTGGCGGAATGGAAGAAACTTCAGACTCAGCCATTACTGGTCAAAGTATTTTAAGCAAGCCTCAAGTTTGCTCGCTTTCTGCAAGGCTCAAGTTTGCTTGCTTTCTGCAAGAAATTGTTTGCGAGTTTTTCAAAAACGAAATAATAGAAGAGAGACTTTCTGCTGTGGTATTCCTGGCGGGAAGTCTTTTCTTTTTCTTTCTTTTTCCTTCTCCCATCTCCATTTCTCCTTTGTCATTTGTCCTTTGTCCTTTCTCCTTTGTCCTTTGTCCTTTGTCATTTCCCATTTCTCCTTTGTCCTTTCTCATTTCTCCCGTCTTTCTCATTTTGTTGCTCAAATCTCTGCAAATGTGAATATTTATAGAATAGATTCATCTTTTTTGCACATAATTTGTGCTTTTTTAGCTTAAAAACTTGGAATTTAAAATATTTTTTAGTATTTTTGCACTCGTATTAATACAAAATTATAATTACGTGAAGAATTTATATCATATTATCATAATTGCGGCACTTGTCTTGCTTTCTTCGGCTTGTGAATTTAAATTCAAGCCGAATGAGGAGTTAGTTGCTGAACCTCTTTGCGTACAGCGTTATGATCGTTTGGAAAGCCGCTATCTTACTACCGGAGATTTTTCTGCCCTGCAGCAGATGAATACCGATTATCCTATTGAAACCCGTACTCTGATAGAGAAAATGCTCCAGTTGGGTACGATTACCGATGCCAACATCAGCAATCGCTTCCTGATGTTCTTTCAGGACTCTACGCTCCAGGCTCTCATCGCAGATGCAGAGGCTGAATATGCCAATATGGACGATATCAATAAGGAGTTGAAGGAATCGTTTGGTCGATTGCAGGATTGGCTGCCGGAAATCAAGCAGCCTGTTTTCTATGCGCAGATAGGAGCTTTGGACCAGAGTATCGTGATAGGCGAGTCTTCGGTCGGCATTTCACTCGATAAGTACATGGGGTCTAAATATCCGCTCTACAAGAAATATTATAATGCCCAGCAGCGTAGCACCATGAACCGAAACAACATCGTGCCAGACTGTCTCACTTTCTATCTGCTGAGTATCTATCCGATGGATGATTTTGACAACAGACCGCAGTTGGACCGCGACCTGCACATGGGAAAAATCATGTGGACGGTCAATAGGGCGATGAACAGGGAAGTCTTCAATACCCGATATGTAAAGACAATCAACGATTTCGTGAAGCGCTATCCGAAAATTACGGTCAAGCAATTACTGGAAGATGAAGACTATTCCGCTATCAAGGCTTTGCACAAAGATTAGCAGGAACATTCTGAGTTGGGATGAATTTGTCCTTGATGAATAGGGATGAATTCGTCCTTCATTTGTTTTAAATGAGAAATGAGAAATGAAAAATGAGAAATGAGGAAGGAGAAGGGAGGAAGGAGAAGTCTGCTAAAGAAAAAAGGGTGGCAGATTTCAAATAGGAAAAATAAACAGATAATATTGAAGCTTTTTATATAAAGAAAACTATGAAGAAATTTTCTATTTTTATTGCAACTATCATGATGGTAACGGCAATGGAAGCTGCAGAGAAACTGGATCTGAAGAGCATTACTTCGGGCGAATTCTCTGCCAGTTATGTGACGGGAATCAATCCTATCGAAGGTACTGATTTGTATGCTTCTATCAGTAATGACGGCAAGCAGATTGTCAGCTATTCCTTCAAGTCGGGCAAGCAGGTGGCTGTCCTCTTTGATATTCATGAGGCTCAGGCTCCTTTCGAGTCTATTGATGGATATGTGATGAGCCCTGACGGCAAGCAACTTCTGGTAATCACCAAGAGCAAGGCTGTGTACCGCAGATCTTTCAAGGCTGAGTATTTCATCTATAATATCGCCAGCAAGAAGCTCCGCAAACTTTCTGAGGGCGAAAACCAGCAGGTGGCTACCTGGTCGCCTGATTCCAAGCACATCGCTTTCGTAAAGGATAATAATCTCTTTGTCTTTGATGGCGAAAAGGAAACGCAGATTACTTCCGACGGCAAGTTTAATGAAATCATCAACGGAATTCCTGACTGGGTTTACGAGGAGGAATTTGCTTTCAATAGGGCGTTTGCATGGAATGCTGACGGTACTTCCATCGGCTGGATTCGCTTCGATGAGTCGCATGTGAAGACTTATTCCCTCCAGCTTTTCGAGGGTGCCAAGCCAGCACATCCTGAGTTCCACGATTATCCGGGCGAGTATTCCTACAAGTATCCGAAGGCGGGTCAGGACAATTCCAAGGTGAGCCTCTGGAGTTATGATCTGAAGGCTGGCAAGACCATCCGCCTTGATGTTCCGGTAGATGCTGACGGATATTATCCTCGCATCAAAACTTCGCCAGACCGCAATAGTCTGATTGTCTATACGATGAACCGCCATCAGGACGATATGCGACTCTATTCGGTCAATCCTTTCACGGGTGCCAGCAAGATGCTCATCAAGGAGAGCGTGCCTAAGTTTGTGAAAGAGGAGGTGATGGAGAACAGCATCGTGGGCAAGAAATATATCCTCATGCCAAGCGACCGCGACGGCTATATGCATCTTTATCTCTACGATATGAACGGCAAGCTGATTCGCCAGGTAGAGAAGGGAAATTATGATGTGACCGAGATTTACGGAATGGACGAGAAGACCGGGAACGTGTACTTCCAGGCTGCGATGATCAATCCGCACGACCGACAGGTATATGTGGCTCACAAGAATGGTAAGGTGGAGCGACTCACAGATGCGGAGGGCTCTAATGCTGCCAATTTCTCGGGCGATTTCAGATATTTCGTCAATACCTGGAGCTCTTACAGCCATCCGCAGGTGTTTACCGTGCGCAGCAACAAGGGTAAGGTTATCAAGATGCTGGAGGACAACAAGGTACTTTTGGAGAAGACCCAGAAATACAACTGGGGCAAGCGTGAGACTTTCTCGTTTACTACTTCCGAGGGCGTGAAACTCGACGGTTGGATGGTGAAGCCTGTTGACTTTGATGCCAACAAGAAGTATCCTGTCATCCTGTTCCAGTATTCCGGTCCGGGCAACCAGCAGGTTCTGAATGCCTGGAATACGGGCAGTATGGGCCAGGGTGGTGCTTTCGACTATTATCTGGCTCAGGAGGGTTTCATCGTGGTTTGTGTAGATGGTCGCGGAACGGGTGGCCGTGGTGCAGAATTTGAGAAATCTACTTATCTCAGACTGGGCGATCTGGAGTCTAAGGATCAGGTGGAGACGGCTCTCTACATGAGTAGTCTGCCATACGTTGATAAGGACAATATCGGCATCTGGGGCTGGAGTTATGGTGGCTTCAATACGTTGATGAGTATGAGCGAAGGCCGTCCTGTGTTCAAGGCTGGTGTGGCTGTGGCACCTCCTACCTGCTACCGTTTCTATGATACGGTTTATACCGAGCGCTATATGCGTACTCCTCAGGAGAATGAGGATGGTTACAAGGTGAATCCTATCGAGCGTGCAGACCGCTTGCATGGTGCCCTGCTGATTTGCCATGGTGTGGCTGATGATAATGTGCATCCTCAGAATACCTTCGAATATTCAGAGGCGCTGGTTCAGGCAGACAAGGATTTCAAGGAGCTGTTTTATACCAACAGAAACCATGGTATTTATGGTGGCAATACGCGCAATCATCTGTTGAGACAGATTGCAGATTGGTTTAAGAGTCACATGAAATAAAAAGGAAATTTCCTCGGGGAAATCGGTTTCTCCGGGGGAAATTCTTCGGAAAGAAATTGGCTCCTTTCGAGGGGAAGAATAGAATATAAAAGAATAAGAATTAAAAAATAAGGAAAGATGAAAGCAAAACCAGGTTTCAATCTCCGTGTGGTTTGTGGTGAGAACATCATCGTGGCTGAGGGAGAGGAGAATATTGATTTCAGCAATATCATTAGTATGAATGAGAGTTCTGCTTATTTGTGGCAGAATATCCAGGGCAAGGAGTTTACTCATGAAGACTTGGTTGGTCTGCTGACTCAGGAGTATGAGGTGGATGAGGCTACGGCGATGAAAGACGTGAAGGCTCTTACCGAATTATGGTTGCAGGCTGGAATTATTGAAGCATAAATCGAGCGGTTTTGCTTTGGTTTAGTATTGGATTGTAAATCAAGCGCTTCTGCTTCGGTTTTAGTATTGGATTGTAAATCAAGCGCTTCTGCTTTGGTTTAGTTTTGGATTGTAAATCAAGCGCTTCTGCTTCGGTTTTAGTTTTGGATTGTAAATCAGGCGCTTCTGCTTTGATAGAAGTTCAAGTTTTGAAACATAAAGGCTTAGAATTATAAACAATTAAAAAGCGGGATTATCTTTTGGAAACTGAAGATAACCCCGATTTTTATTCTAGCATATTGTTATATATATCATATTCTATATATACCTGATATTTTAATACCTGATATTCCTCGTATTCTCTATATCCTACATCGGTCCAAGAATCGGAATCCAGATTCTTCTGTAAGCGGCAAGAAGATATCTGCGGATAGGGAAGAGGCGCATCCATAGGGCCGAATAAATTTTCCACTTTTTGCTGTCGGTTCTGTCCAGCTTCTTTCTGCCCTTGCGGTAAAATCCGATTACGGATGCTTTCACGTCTTCTATTCTGCATTTCTCTATGCCTAAGTTTCCGTCTCCTCGCAGTATTACTTCCCGGTCCTGAATCTTGATGATGCGATGAAGCACGTAATGCCTGTAGCCGATTTCTGCCAGTACCGCATCGCCTACTTTGATGTCTTTAGCCTTGGTCAGCAAGGCCTTGTCTCTATTGTCTTCCAGGAACGGGCGCATGGAGTAACCGCGCAGCAGCAGGGTTACGGTATGACCTTCTTCCAGCAGTTTTACGATCTCTGGGAGTAGTTGGGCGTTGGCAAACTGTATTTCTACAGTCTTTATGGAATGATTATCTTGCATCGTTTTTTATTATTTTTTTGTCATGCGGATTTTCCTTCACCTTCTTTGATGGCAATCGCCTGATTACAAACTTCGGCAGCCTCCCGGTTGGGCAGGCAATGGAGGATGTAGATGTTGGCGGTCTCCACCAGTCGGGTAATCGTATTGCAGATGTCGTTGAAAATATCCTGGTCCCATTTCATGCTCGAACAGGAGGGCAGGAGAGAGGCGAAGGCTTCGATAGGCGAAAGGCGCTCCACCCAGTTGGAACTGTCGCGGTCGATGCGTGTGATGGCTCCCAGCTTGGCTTTCACGTTGCGATAGCAAGGGGTTTTGCCGCTCCACGGACTGCCGTAGATGTAAGGCTTTCCGTCGATGAATCTTATGATAGGATTGTCGTCGTTCATGAGGTCGCATCCCTTCAGATATCTCAGCCACATGCTTACCTGAGTACTCTTTCCGGTTCCGCTTTTGGCGATGAATGCATATCCGTATCCGTTCTGTCTTACCAGGGATGCGTGGATGAGGAGAGTCTGCAGTCTGCTGCCGGCAAAGGCGAAGATGAGCATCAGGGCGTTGTTCAGTCCGAAGCAGCGCATGTTGTAGTTGCCGTTCAGGGCGCATCGGCAGTCGCTGAAGTCCTTGTTGGTTTGCAGCAGGCAGCAGCTGGCCCCGTTAATGTCCTTGATGATATACTGGTAGCCTCCGTTGTCGAGTTTATCCACGATGGTGTCTCCGTTTCCCGTGTCGAAAGCCCTGATTCTCTTGCGCTTATCCTTGGGGTAGGGTTTGAGGGAATCATCTACGAGCAGGCTAAAAAAAAGATGACCCTCCAAAGTGTTGACTCTGAAGGGTTCGAATGAGGACAGGAGTCGCATGCTGTTGAATGGAGACTCTGCAAAACAGATTCTCACGTTCAACTCTGCGATATTAAAATCATGTGATTCTATCATTTGTTCTTGCGTTGCTTTTTCTGGGCTTTCTTAGCCTTCACTTTCTTTACAGGTTCCTCTATTTCTGTAGCTTCATCCATAGGTGCTACAGCCTGGAACTGGAATTGCGTCCTGTTCAGTTTCTTGATTTGGAAAGGAGGCAGTTCGGTCTTCTGCTTCTGGTTGTTTTTCTGCTTCTGGTTGTGCGCATAGCGTATGTAGAGCTTGTTCCACACTTTCTCCAGTTTCTTCGGGTCGGTATTATATTCCACCACGCATGTGCGATGCTGTTCTCCGATGTTTGCCAGATAGTCGCGCAACTGGTATGAGTAGTTCTCTCGGCTTACCAGGAAATGATGTTTGCTGGTAAACCATGCAGAATCTACCTCCTGAATGTCTGTGAAATAGACTGTGGAGTCGTTGAAAGAAGAAGCAAATCCAAAGACGTATGCCTTTTTCATCTCGTTTTTAGCCTGTACGGTAAGCGAGATGAGGAGTGTAGCTGCTATAGCTGTGAGTCCGATTTTTGATAATTTCATTTCTATTCTAAATTATTTTAGCCTACTGACCTTCATCCGGTTTTCCTGAAAAGCTACAGACTTCCGCATCAGCATGTGTCTGATAGCCTACTGTCCCAGATAGGTCTTCAGCAGTTTATTCTTCGTATTGTGTCGGAGTCTGCGTATGGCTTTCTCCTTGATTTGGCGCACTCTCTCACGGGTGAGATTGTATTTGTCGCCGATTTCCTCGAGCGTCATTTCTGGCGAGCCGATTCCGAAGAAGGCTCTTACCACCTTTTGTTCTCTATCGTTGAGCAGGTCGATGGCCCTGTCGATTTCTTTCCGTAGCGATTCCTGTACGAGTGCCTTGTCAGCCATCGGCATATTGTTGTCGGCAAGTACGTCCAGCAGGCTGTTGTCCTCTCCATCTACGAAAGGAGCATCCATACTTACGTGGCGGTTGTTGGCCTTCATCGCTTCCTCGACTTTTTCTTCAGGCAAATCTATGCGGTCGGCAATCTCATTTACGCTTGGACGGCGCTCGTGTTCTTGCTCAAACTTGTTGAGTTCACGGTTTATCTTGTTGACGCTTCCCACCTGATTGAGTGGCAGGCGCACGATTCTACTCTGCTCTGCGATGGCTTGCAGAATGCTTTGGCGAATCCACCAAACAGCGTATGAGATGAATTTGAATCCACGTGTTTCATCAAATTTCTCTGCTGCTTTGATGAGTCCTACATTTCCCTCATTAATGAGGTCGGGGAGGCTGAGTCCCTGATTCTGATATTGCTTTGCCACAGAGACAACGAAGCGTAGATTTGCTCTTGTTAATCTCTCTAAGGCTTGGCGATCACCTTTCTTGATTTTCTGTGCCAACTCTACTTCTTCATCTACCGAGAGTAGTTCTTCATGTCCTATCTCCTGCAGATATTTGTCGAGTGACGCACTTTCACGATTAGTGAATGAATTTGAAATTTTTAGTTGTCTCATGGTAGCCTTTATTTTTTTAAGTTCTGCAAAAGTACACTTTTTGTTCGAAATGACAAAAAAAATAGCAAAAAAATAGCAGATATTTTTAAAAATACCTGCTATTTTGTCGTTTTTTATATTTTCAAAACCTTTTTCTGACGCCTAATTGGAGAAATTTTTCTGATAAAACTCTTGCTTGACTTGAGTTTTCTGTTCTCCTTTCGGGGCGACTGGTTTAGTCTCTCTGCAGAGGAACTGCGAAGTAAGCCTTCTTGCCTGTAGGCCACATACCCTGGATGTAGAGCACAGGGTCCTTGCTGGTAGAAGCGCTCTTGACGGCTTTCTGCAGGTCGTCGAGAGAAGTGATATTGTTGTCGTTGATCTTCTGGATGATGAATCCGCGAGAGATTCCGGCTTCCTTCAAGGCTCCGCTATTTACCTTCATCACCTCTACACCATACTTGATGTTGAGCTGCTCCTTCTGTGAAGCGGTAATCTGGCGGAAGTTGCCACCCAGCACATCGAGGTCGGCTGACTTGATGACAGAGGTTGTGCCCTGAGCATTCTTCAGCGTGATGGTCTTGGTGATAGCCTTCTTGTTGCGCAGATAGGTGATGGTCATCTTGTCGCCAGGGCGCTTGCCGTTGAGCAATTCCTGGAGTTCAGCCATCTTGGTTACCTTCTTGCCGTCCACCTTGGTGATTACGTCACCTTCTTTCAGGTCGGCAGCAGCACCATTTCCGTCTTCATCCACCTTGGCGATGTAAACACCCTCATTGGTTCCGAGGTTCACTTCCTTGCCGTTCTCCTTCTGGTTGTTGATATAGTTGAGCACGTCTGAACCCTGAATGCTGAGCATTACACGCTGTACGCTACCATATTTCTTGATGTCATCTACCACCTTGTTCATGATGGATGTAGGGATGGCGAAACCATATCCTGCGTAAGAACCGGTCTGTGAGTAGAGCATGGCGTTGATACCTACGAGTTCGCCCTGGGTATTGACGAGTGCACCACCAGAGTTGCCTGCGTTGATGGCAGCATCGGTCTGGATGAAGCTCTCTACGCCGTTGGCTCCGAGTGAACGTGCCTTGGCAGAGATGATACCAGCAGTCACGGTATTGTTGAGACCGAATGGGTTGCCTACTGCGATGACCCATTCTCCGACTCTTACCTTGTCGCTATCTGCGATAGGGAGGGTAGGCAGGTTCTTGCCGTCCACCTTGATGAGTGCGAGGTCGGTAGTCTTGTCGGTACCGACGATGCGGGCTGAGTATTCGCGGTTGTCGTTGAGGGTGACGGTCAGTTCGTCAGCACCTTCCACCACGTGGTTGTTGGTTACGATATATCCGTCGCTACTGATGATGACTCCCGAACCTGTAGCTTCTTTCTTAGGGGTCTGCACTCTCTGCTTGCGTGTGCCGCCGTTGCCAGGGTTTCCGAAGAAGCCGAATGGGTCGAAGAATCCTCCGAATGGATCGTCCTGCACGTCAACGGTTGTTGTCTTGGAGTTCTGTACGTATTTGATGTGAACTACAGCTGGCAGAGCTTTTTCTGCTGCATAAGTGAGATCTACTGGTTGACCAGCTGGAGCTGAAGTAGTAGCTGGAGCTGCGTTTACTTTCATGAATGCACCGGCTGAGAATGCGAGTGAACCTACGCACAACAGAGCCATCACGTAATTTGTTACCTTTTTCATGTCTATTGCTTTTAATTATTACTTTTCTTTTTTATTACTCTAATTGGTTTGCGGCAGCCTCGTTTCTTTCAGAACTCCTTGTGAGGGGATTCTCGGTTTCAGAACCTCTGCTTTGGTTTTCTTATTCCCAGAACTCCTTGTGAGGGGATTCTTGATTCCAGGCAGATTTGACTGTCTCGGAAAAACGATAGCTTCGTCTAACCGGTTGCAAATATAGAAGCAAAAAATGAGAAAGCAATCATTCCGTATTGTTTTTTATCCCGTTTTAACATTTGAATTTAACACTTTAACGGCTCTTAAATTTGAAATGCCCTAAATTTACAAATCTTATATACTTTGTAAGAAAAAGTTAGTTGCAAATATGTAACTAAAAAATGCGAATAGTTAAATGTATGTTAAGCTAAGGATGCTTCTCTTATTGATTTTATGGCAAGTATTTTGCCGTTATTATGGCAAGTACTTGTGCTTTTTTCTACATTCCGGGCATTCTCCCTTGATGACAAAGGAAACGGAGTGGGGATAGAATCCTTCTGGTAAATCGAAGCTTGGGATGTGGATGTCTTCCATGCAGAAGGAGCGTTGGCAAGCCTCGCAGTAGAAGTGGATATGGCCGTCATGATGGTCGCATTTTCCTTCTTCCTCGCAGAGTTCGTAGTTGAGGATGCCTCGTCCGTCCTCGAAAGCGTGTACCACGTCGTGTTCGAGGAAGAGGGTGAGCACTCTGAAGATGCTGGATTTGTCCATGGTCAGCATCTTGTGTTCCAGATTGCTGAGGCTCTGGGGATGATGCTCGCTCGCTAAAGTCTTGAGAACGAGAATGCGGTTGGCTGTAGGTTTGATTCCCTTCGCCTCCAGTTTGATGATAATATCTTGGTGCTCCATTTTCTATTTTCTTTATGTTCTAATTAAAAAGTGTACCACTTTATACTTGCTTGCAAAGGTATGATAAAATAATGAAATGACCAAACATAAAGTATAAAATCGGGAAAAACATCTGTGTAGATCTGTGAAATCTGTGGGACAAAAAACAATTATCTGTGAGAAGAACAAAACTCAGCGGAGAAAAAACAAAAAAAGCGTACAAGCTTTAGAGAGACTTGCACGCTTCTTTCATATATTACAAACGTAATTACTTTCTTTATCAAATGAATGCCCGCTTGAAGAAGCAACTCCATTTCTGAAGTTAGCTTACCGAAGCAGCATTCTTTTCATTCAGGATACTTGCTTACCGAAGCAGCATCCTTTCCGTAGGTTCTGATGCACCAGAGGTAAACCCCTTAAGCGCAAGAGCAACCACGACCTTTACTCAAGGCCTCGCCATACATTTCCATGGCGTTCATGTAGTTCTCAAGTAAAACTTTGAAAGCCTTCTTGATGTTTTCGAAAATTGTTTTCATACTTGTTATCCTTTAATTAATTAATACTGCAGGCTTCTTTCAGCCTAAATCTTTTTACCACTCATGGAGCAGGTAATTACTTACCCATTTCCATTTTGTCGTTTACATTTACAGCTTTAGCAATCATGACTGCTACTACTGCGAGAATCATTACTGTTGTCATCATAATCATTTTCATTTTGCGGAGTCTCCATTTGAGGCTCCAGTTTAACATTATCCTTATTACAATCTCACCTTTTTCGAGTGCAAAGGTAATGCCTATTTTTTGAAAATCTGTCACAAAGGCATGACAAAATGATGAAACGAGGACTTTTTTTGACTCATATCAACCAAATCCGTTTTCGGCTTGATGTAGGTCAAAGGAAAATTATTCCGTGAGAGACTGCAGCAATCCCTGACAGGCATCCTCCAGGAGAGTGATGACCAGTTCAAAGTCGCTATAGTCGCCATAGTATGGGTCGGGCACGGTCGTGTATTGGCGATGATGGGTCAGAAAATCAGCCATGCGAACCACCTTATCCTTGTCAGCCTGACAGGATGACATAGACGTGATGGCACGATAATTGTCGTTGTCCATCACCACGATGGTGTCGAAGCGGTCGAAGTCTGATTTCTTAAACTGGCGGGCGTGACTGTTGAAATCATAACCGTGCTCGGCGCCACATTTTCTCATACGGCTGTCGGGCAATTGTCCTACGTGCCAGTTGCCGATACCGGCAGAGTCGATTTCAAACTCGTCGCTCAGCCCCGCCTTTTCTACGAGACTCTTCATGATGCCTTCACCCGCAGGAGAGCGGCAGATATTGCCGAGGCAAATAAATAATACTGTATGTTTACCTTTCTTTATCATTTTGGAGTTTTAATGTTTCTTTTCCGTCTGCAAAGTTAGTATAATACTTTGAAATGAGCAAAGTTTTTTTACCAATTTCTTTGTTTTTTCTGAAAAAGTGCTTATCTTTGCAATCAAAACGTGATTTCGTTTCGAAAACATTATTTTAATTCAAATTTTATAGCATGACAATAACGCTTAGCATTTTAATCATTACGGTTGCCATGTTTATTTGGGGCAGAGTGAGGGCCGACATCGTAGCTCTTACCGCCTTGGCAGCACTACTCGTATTCGGAATTCTTACTCCTTCAGAAGCCCTGGCAGGTTTCTCGTCGCCCATCGTCGTCATGATGATAGGCCTTTTCGTGGTGGGTGGAGCCATCATGCAGACGGGACTTGCCAAGCTCACGGGCAATAAGCTCATGGCCCTTTCGCGCGGCAACGAAACCATTACCTTCCTGCTGGTGATGCTCGTCACCTCCTTCATCGGAGCCTTCGTGAGCAATACCGGAACCGTGGCGCTCATGATGCCTATCATCGTGAGCTTAGCGGCAGCATCGGGCATGCAGTCGAGCCGTTTCCTCATGCCTCTGGCCTTTGCGGGCAGTCTCGGAGGAATGCTCACGCTCATCGGTACGCCGCCCAACCTGGTCATCGATGAGGTGCTCACAGAAGCCGGTTATCAGCCGCTCGCTTTCTTCTCCTTCTTCCCCGTGGGTCTCATCGTCATCGCCATCGGCATCATCGTACTCATGCCCCTCAGCAAGATTTTCCTCAGCAAAAAGCAGAACGGAAAGAAGAAGGACAAGGCGAAATCGCTCGACGACCTGGTGGATGAATACCAGCTGCTCGACAATCTGCATCGCTACATCGTGCCTAGCAAGCGCTATGGGGCGGCCGATGAAAATGGTGGGGTGATGGACATCGTGGGCAAGACGCTCAAGGACCTCAGCATACAGAAGAAATACGGGGTGAGCATCATCGAAATCAGAAACGAGAAGAAGTCGAAACTCGGACTCGTCAAGGATGTCAACCAGAACATGGCGAAGAGCAGCAGCACGATTTCCGTACACGATATCCTCTATATTCTGGGCGATGAGGAGAAGATAGAAAAGTTTGCCCACGACTACGGATTGAGAAAGATGAAGGACGTGAAAATCGACTTCTACGACCTCGGACTCACGGAGATAGTCGTGATGCCTACCTCCAATTTCGTAGGCCTGCGCATCGGAGAAGCCAATCTGCGTAAGCGCTTCGGTATCAACGTGTTGGGCGTGAAGCGAGGAGAGGAATATATCACGGATAATCTGATAGCTGCCAAACTGCATGTGGGCGATATGCTCCTGGTGCAGGGCGAGTGGACCAATCTGGCTCATCTCACTTCGGATACTTCCAACTGGGTGGTGCTCGACCAGCCTGAGAAGACTGCCGACAAGGTGCTGCTCGACTATAAGGCTCCTGTGGCTGCGGCCATCATGCTGCTCATGGTGGCGATGATGGTGTTTGATTTCATCCCTGTAGCTCCGGTTACGGCGGTCATCATAGCCGGTCTGCTCACGGTCTTTGCAGGCTGTTTCCGTAATGTGGAGGCGGCTTACAAGACCATCAACTGGGAGAGTATCGTGCTGATAGCGGCGATGATGCCGATGTCCACGGCGCTGGAGAAGACGGGAGCCTCTGCGCTGGTTTCGCAGACTTTAGTGGACAGTCTGGGGGCGCTGGGACCTACGGCTCTCTTGGCTGGCATCTATTTCACCACCTCTCTGATGACGATGTTTATCAGCAATACCGCCACGGCCGTGCTGATGGCACCTATCGCCTTAGTGGCAGCCCAGCAGGTGGGTGTGAGTCCTTATTCCTTCCTCTTTGCGGTCACCTTGGGAGCCAGCATGTGCTTCGCCTCTCCATTCTCCACGCCGCCTAATGCACTGGTGATGAAGGCGGGTGGTTACTCGTTTATGGACTATGTGAAGGTGGGTCTGCCTCTGCAGATCATCATCGGCGTGGTGATGACTTTCGTCCTGCCGCTGCTGTTTCCTTATTAATTTGATTATACTTAAAAATAGAACAGGAATGCCCATACCGACCATGTATTAGGTGTCAAGAATCTCATTCTTTATCATACGGAGGAGAAGACGCTTGCCACTCGCAAGGAGAAATATTCCCAGGAGGCTGCTGAGTATTTCAAGGGCAGGATTGTGGTGCCTGATGACTTGGAGGTAATCGAGTTGTAAAAAAATATCCCCAATCCAAGACAGAATCGTCAAGGATTGGGGACTTTGTTTGGATGCCCCTCCTTTAGAAGAGGGCTGGGCTACTTCAATTCGTAGTCACCATCTCCTTCAGAGCCGGTGTCGCCCTTGTTGTCGCCATTAGAGCCGGTGTCACCCTTGTTGTCGCCATTAGGCTTACCGCTGTTGTCGCCCTCAGAGCCATTAGGCTCTTTGTCTGGGTCTTCCACATCGCCCTTGTCGCCAGAGGTCACTTTCTTTACCAGTTTGCCGTTTCGGTCGTAGCAGGTAATCTGGATGGCGGTACGCTGGAGCTCGTTCTTGATCTCCACGTTAGGAGTGAAGATAACACGACGGCTGGTAATCAGGCTGCTTGCCACTTCTGCCACATTACTTACGCTCTTGGCACGAACGCCAAATCGCATGGTTCCCAAACCGGGGATGGCTACAGAGTGACCTTCAGTTGCCCATGCCATGATCACGTTGCCGGCTGCATCCCAGCATGCCTGCATCACGCCTCGGCTCACACCACTTCGGAGTGCTGCCTCCTGAATCACCTTGCTTTCAGTCAGTTTACTGTACAAATCAGTACCGAGCACGTAACGGTAATTTCCCTTTTGCTCACCCACTTGGATGAGGGTTTCCTTTGCTTTCAAATTGATAGCCATAATGATAAAACCTCCTGTAAACTTCTCCCTTCCGGAAATCTTTCCGGGGGTCCCCGTCTTTCCCAAAATCTGTTTTTCTTCCTTTCCGCCTATCAAGACTTTTCTTGCATTACGTTTCCTCAGAAAATCAGGAATCTTGGGGGGTAGAGGGTAGGGAGAAGGACTCGTTTCGAGGTTTGGAGTCTGGATTGAATTTGATTGAAATAATTGGTTGATTTCCCTTCGCAGCCTTTACCGGATGGTAATGGTCGGAACGAAATGGGAAGAATCTGCCCGGGTGGAGATGTTGTTCTCCTGATGTTGTCGCTGGTTCTTTCCGATTACGAGACCCGCAGTACACGAGTTGGAGAGGAATGTGACGACGGCAGAGCACACGGCCACGATGAGATACCTGATGAATGCTTTCATGTTTTGGCTCATAAGCATTTTGCCCCCTTTTAGCTTCGTCTCTCGCAGAAGATTTTCAGAAAGGATTTCCTCGCTTTCGGGATGGTTCCCTTTCGGTTTTATCCTTTTCCGAAGATTTTCCGGTAAGAGATTCGAAGGACTCGTTGCAGGGCTTGGAGTCTGGTTTGACGAATTTTGGTTTGAATTCAGCTTCCCAGTTAGAGAAAAATATTTTTCCAGTTGGGAAAGTGATTTTTCAGCGCTTTCTGAATCACGATGCAAAGATACGGCATTCCTCATACCCAGTCGTGCGATGTCGTGCGATGCCGTGCGATTGTGAAACATTTAGTCTGAAATCCCCTAAAATTTTACCATTTTCGCTTTTATAGAGCTAAATTTTACCAGTTTCGTGTTATAAGGTTAAATTCCATGAAATTTTACCATTTTCGCTTTTTTAGAGCAAAATTTTACCAGTTTCGTGTTGTAGTGTTAAATGCTTGATTTTACCATTTTCGCTTTTGTAGAGCAAAATTTTACCATTTTCGTGTTGTAGTGTTAAATGCTTGATTTTACCATTTTCGCTTTTTTTAGAGCTAAATTTTACCATTTTCGTGTTGTAGTGTTAAATGCTTGGTTTTACCATTTTCGCTTTTTTTAGAGCTAAATTTTACCATTTTCGTCTTGCAGGGTTAATTTCTGTAAATTTTACCAGTTTCGCTTTTATAGAGCAAAATTTTACCATTTTCGTGTTGTAGGGTTAAAAACTCTTAAATGAATCTCGGAAAGGCAACGTGAACTTGGTTTTATGTGTCGAAAAGTGTATCTTTGCGCTAACTTTATGTGTCGAAAAGTGTAACGATAGCATGATTTCATGTGTCGAAAAGTGTAATGATAGCATGATTTCATGTGTCGAAAAGTGTAATGAACTGGCATTTTTATGTGTCGAAAAGTGTAAAGATATGAAGAGAAAGATATATGACCAGCTACTGGAATGGAAAAGTCAGGAGCATCATAAGCCTCTGATTCTTAATGGAGTAAGGCAATGTGGAAAGACCTATGTTCTTAAGGAATTCGGTCGTCGTGAATTTGAAAGTTTAGCTTACGTAAGTTGCGATAGAAATGTAAACCTTCAGGCCATCTATTCGGGTGATTTTGATGTTGCCAGAATCATTCAAGGTTTAAGCGCTTTGACAGGGGTAGATATTATCCCTGGTAAAACACTTATTTTCCTGGATGAGGTGCAGGCTTTCCCTCAGGCTTTAGAGGCTTTGAAATATTTCTGTGAAGATGCTCCGGAATATCATATTGCAGTAGCTGGTTCTCTGCTGGGAGTTGCTTTGCATGCAGGCATCTCGTTTCCAGTTGGCAAGGTGCAGACCATGCGTCTCTTCCCAATGGATTTTGAGGAGTTTCTCATGGCGATGGGCGAGGAGCAGCTGTTGAAGCTGATGCATAGTCATGACTATGAACTGATGAATGCCTTTCATGAAAAACTGAAGGACTTGCTGCGACAATATTATTATGTGGGTGGTATGCCTGAAGTGGTAAAGGCATTTGTTGAAAACAAGTTGCTCAATCAGGTGCGCAGCCTGCAGAATGAGATTCTTTCCAACTATGCCAGCGATTTCTCCAAGCATGCTCCATCGCAGGAGGTGCCCCGAATCGATATGGTTTGGCAATCCATTCTGGGACAGTTGTCGAAGGAGAACAAAAAGTTTGTTTATGGCGTGTTGAAGAAGGGTGGTAGAGCCAAGGAATTTGAACTTGCCATCCAATGGCTGGTGGACGCAGGTTTGGTGTATAAGATAACAAAGGTTTCTAAGCCAGAGTTGCCTCTGAAGTTCTATGAAGATTTATCGGCATTTAAACTCTATTTGTGTGATTGTGGGTTGATGGGTGCCATGGCTGATACGCCTGCAAAGGAGGTATTGTTGGGAGATACGATATTTACGGAATATAAAGGTGCTTTTAGCGAACAGTATGTTTTGCAGCAGTTGCTTGCAACAGGATTGCAACATGTCTATTATTACAGTTCTGATACCTCTCGTATGGAGATGGATTTCCTGATTCAGCGTGATGGTGTCTTATTGCCAATTGAGGTAAAAGGGGGTACAAGTGTCAAGGCTACCTCGCTTCATCATTATCTGATGGAGCATCCTGATATTTCTGCTATCCGTTATTCCATGCTGCCTTATCGCCAGCAGGCTAATATTACCAACATGCCATTATACGGGGTGTTTTTAGAATGAACTTGATATAAACATCTGGAGTGTATGATGAGGCTTCATACACTCCAGATGTTTTTGTTATTCCTCTCAGGTCACCCCAGCGATTCTACGGTTCCCCCAACTGTTCGATAATGGCCCTTACTTGCTTGGGCGTAAACTCCTTGCTGGTAGTCTTGTAACCCGTCTGCAGGAGCTCATCCCAGAGTGGGGTGCAGCGGCGAATCCAAACCATCAGGTGATTGACGGCAGTACGAGGATTGCTCTGGGGAAAAAACATCAGAGCCAGTTCCTTCTTGGTGTACGAACGAATGATAAAATCTTCCATATTACTAAATTTTTATAAGACATTTTTTTATAAAAGATTGATTTCTTCAGCGGGATTAAATCCTTTCAGATAAGCCTCTCCGAAATCCTTGCATCCCAGGGGCAACTGGTGATGGATGAGCGAGGGCAGAATCTCCTTGAGTTGCAGGAAGAGCCTTTCTCCCGGTGCATCCCTGTCGGGAAACATGTGCCATTCCACTCCGAACGTTTCGCTGATATAGGCGAGCACATCCCTGTCCTCAGGTTTGAGAAGCGTGGCAGAAGGAATAGCTATAGCCTTATGTCCGGCAGAAAGCATCGCCCAGCAGTCGCTGCATCCCTCCGTGATGAAAAGCCTTTCTCCCGGTGTCAGCAAATTCAGCACCTGCAGATTGTAGATTCTGCATTGGCTGCCGTAGGGAAAACGGAATCGGGGCGCCTCCTCGGAATCTGTGCCATCCTTAGAACCTATAGAGACCTTAGAATCCTCAGAATCCTTAGAATCTGTGTCATCTGTGAAATCTGTGGGACAAGAACTTTTCCCCGTCTTTTCAGAATCCATAGAATCTGTGGGACGAGATTTTCGATGAAAATCCAGATTGCGGTTTTGTATTCCCACTAATCGTCCCTCCTTGTCGAAGTAAGGAATCTGCAGCCAGTTCACCTCCTTGCGGTCGGTCCACGAACTCAGTCTGCACCATCTCGCCACTCTCCCGTCAATCTTCCTCTCATCAAAAAGAAATCTGCAGGCAGCCTCGTTCAGCCACGGATGTTCGAAGAATCTCGCATATCGTGCCGCATCAAAAGAGTGGGGTGCATCAAAAGAGCGGGGTGCAGCTGAAGCAGCAGATAAAGCCGAAGCAGCCGAAGATGCAGCAGATACAGTCGAAGCAGCCGAAGATGCAGGAGATACGGCCGAAGCAGCAGGAGATGACCTGCAATCCCTCCGCCAGCCATTCCTTCCCCAGACTTTTTCCAGGAGAATGCCATTCCTTTCAGCGAGCCAGAAGCACGCCTTAGGGAAATCCACGTGTAGCGATTTCATGACCAGTCCGATGGAGTCGAGGCTCTCGTCCATGCAGACAAAGCAGCGGCACAGGTTCTTCCTCGTATTGAACGACAGGCTTGCATGATGATCGCTATGAAAAGGGCAGAGACTCTTATGCCGCGCCACTTGCAATCCCAGTTGGCTGGCAACCTCCTCTATCGGGAGGTCGCGCAGCTTTTCAATTTCATATTTTTCCATTTATCAAATATTATTTTACCAGTTTCGACTTTATTCTCTAAAATTTTACCAGTTTCAATTTCAATCGTTAAATTTTACCAGTTTCCCGATTTAGAATTCATTCCCCGGAGGAAAAACATTTTTCAGAAAATCCCCGGAGGAAAAAATTATTGTTTCTTTCCCACCGTTATTCCCTTCAGGTATTCCTGTGTCTTAGAGTAAAGTCCCGTCTGGTTAGAGAAGGTGATGAATTTGCGGAACACCCACTTTCTGAGTTGTCCTTTCGTGCCGTCTTTCGATTTACCTAATGAGAGACGGAGTGCCTCCAGTTGTGCCTCGTTGAAAGAATCAGGCAAATCCTCGAGCAGATTCTTCGGACCTCTGCGTTGCGCCTCGCTCACAGAATCGGCTTCCTGGCTCAGCATATCAGCAAATATCTGCATCTTGCTCCACAGGTCGTGATAAACCATCCATTCCACCAGCTCGCCCATCGACTTCGTCCACGTCTGGTTGTTCAAAACCCAGAGCAGGCAGCCAGCCTTCCATGCCGACACGATAGAGCGCTTCGAGATGTCCCAGAGCACATCATCATCCGTCAGGTCGGCCAGCGAAGCCATGTCAGCAGCCAGATGGTCGGCCAGTTTGTTCAGCGGCTTGATGATGAATCGTCCCTTGCAGATGCTGAGTTTCACCAGATACTCGCCCAGCTTCTGATAGAAAGTATCGTCGTATTTACCCTGTCTCGGAATTTTTCCCTCGCGTCCCTGTCGAGCCTTGTAGGAGAAAACCATTCGGCCGAAAGTACCGTTGAAAAGTTCGTTCTTATAGAACTTGCGGGCGGCATACGGGGTGGATGAAATCGTAAGATTGGCACGGAGCACGGGATTGCCGGTCACTCCCTCGGCTGTGGCTCGCAAGGCACCAGAACGCTGGCGGTCGTAGATATTGCGCAGCATCTGCGAAATCTGCTTATGTCCGCCACACATCCTGTCGGCCATCTCTACCTCGGGCAGATTGAGGTATTGTGTGCGTCCGCCAAGTTTCTCGCAAGTCATGGCATTCTGGATAAAGGCAGCATTGGTCACATCGGCTGGTGGAAACCAGAAACTCACGTCGGGGCGAGCCGGTTTCTCCTTGTTGGCCGATTTGGTTTTCATCTGCTTCTGCCATTCCACGAGCTTCTCCAGTTCCGTATTGTCGTGCTCTCGCAAGTTGTGACAGATAGCTTCCACAATGTTGGACAATTGCCCCTTATTACATCCCGAATCGGCCACGAGATTGCCCATCATGCCACATAACTCCTTCCAACTGAGGTCGGGATACTGGAATTCCGTCTCGCTGACCTGCGCTCCGAGAATAGGGAAAAACATCGGAACGAGGGGTTCGTACATGTCTTTTGATATCTGAGAGAGCAAAAGTTGCACACATTCGGTGCCTTTTCCCAGTTTTGGCATCGCCGGAGCGGTGCTTTTTGTAATGTCGTACTTCAAATTTGTTGCTTTCATTTTAACTTAAATTATTGATAATGAGCCTTTTAGAGGAAATGGGGTAGGGCTGGAGCGTTCCAGTTCCAGTTGTTCCAATTAATTTTTTGAGGGTTCCAATTCCACTTCATCTATATATAACTATCTGATTATTAAGTATTTATAGAATCTATAAAAAGGAATATTGTCCTAAAAATGCTTTTTGGAACAACTGGAACAACTGGAACAACTGGAACGGCAGAACCGTCTGAAACTAATGAACCGTCAGCCATTTCACCCAGTTCCCTTTTCTCTATAAAGCCCAAAACTCCGTTTTATTTCTTTGCCATTTCGCCCACTACCATGCGAAGTTCGTTGGCAGCTTCCCAGCAGAAATCCTGGAAGGTAAACTTCTTTGTGTATCGTGGACGGTTGAAAGTAGGGTAGAGAGTTCCGTCCGGTTTGCGGTTGATGTTGATAAACGTCCCTTCATACACGTGCGGATTTCTCTGTATCACCTTCACTTTCTTCTTGTTGGAGTCGTCTTGGATGAAAGAGAAGTGGTCTTCGCCATCGCGTGTGATGGTACCGTCCAGGTATTCTCCGACAGCCAAGCGTCCCGGCTTGCATGTCATCAACTTGAGGTCAATTCCCAACTCCGTGTTAGGGAACAAGATGTGATTTGACCGTGAACTGCTGTCCATCAACAGATGGATGTCTTTGATATTTTCTGTCATAACCTTAGTGAAATTGAGAGCAAAGAAAGCGAGAAACGTAGCGCTACTTACCTCCGGAGATTTCTTCACTCACTCCACTCGGGTTAGTAAATAAAAATTAATTAAATTTATACAAGTCTGTCAAGAGAATATCCTGAAACACCTGTCCATTATATTCACGTGTAGAGAATCTCATCGTGACGGCCACCACATCGCCCGGATAGAACTTGCATTGTGCCAGGTTGCCCAGCATTGTGGCTACGTACTGGTTTTCATACTTGCCTCCCATTTCCTGCAGCACGATGTTGCATTTCATGATTTGCCCGTTCTCACTCTTCTGACTCTGCACAGCGAAGGCTTCGCCCTGCTGCACCACTCGCATCAATTTTGTATGCATAATTCTAAAAAAACGAAGATGATTCAAGGAAATCCGAAACCATTCCGGATTTTATCTTGTTTCTTCGACGAGTGCAAAAGTAGGGAGAAAAAAGCTTGATTTAATACTTTTAGAAGGTCGCATCTCTAAAGTTCTCTCAATTTCTCTAAAGTTCTTTGGTTATCTCCGATTGTCTTTCTTTGTGTTATCGCATATTTGGTATAAATGCAAAAAAACGGCCGATACTTGATTTTATATCAAGTGTCGGTCGCTATAAAAACAATCCCTATACCTTATTGTAATATTTGCAAAATGTTTTGTATTCAAATCCTCCTTTATTCGTTGGTAATCCCATTCGTACCAATTCATTATAGGCTTTTAGGGGGCTTTCCGGTAGGAGCAATTTCTTGTCCTTTTTCAATTGACTCAGCCGTATGCAAATCTCTTTCATGTCAAAACGCTTTACCAATCTTTCTACCTCACGATGCACCATTTGTTCTTCACTTTCTTCTAGTGAAGGATGCACAAAGCGGAAGATTTCTTTTTGTAATGCTTCCTGATTCGTTTTTAAAGTAACCTTTTCTTCTTCTGAAATTTCTTTCTGAGATTGACTTTGTTTTTCCTTGTCCTCCGAATAGCCGTTATAATGAACTTTAACCTGCTGGTTGTCGTGAATATCAAACATTTTGCCAATACTCACATTACCATTAAATTCCATTTTGATATCTGCCATAATTTATCTTCCTATTTGAACTTGATCATTATCGTGAATGTCGTTGAGTTTGTCAAAGTGGAAATTTGTTTGTGTCTTGATTCCCAATTTTTCTTTCAAACGATTTATATCCTTATCAAATGCAAAATCATATTCCTCGTTGGTTGTCATTAATGGGAGAAGAATAGATTCTATAGCACTACCGGTAAGGCCCATACAGTTATCTACGATTGATTTTACAACCTTCTTAGCTTGCTCCAAGTCAAGGTTGTTTTCTTTTATAGAATCCAGTTCTTCCTTTACGAGGGAAACAATCTGGTTTACCTTACTGCCGTAATCACAAGGGGTAATGTAGTAACCTTTTGATTCTTCATCCTGTTCTGATTTTCTGATTTCCATGTACAAGGTCTTCCACAATTCTCCATGTGCTATCAGTAGTCGGGCTAGCGCATCTTTTAAAGCTGTAGGCTTTTGTGATTCCTCTCGACCTGCTGCCATGTGCATGTAGAATACTACGGCTTCTTCGCATAAAGCCTCAATCTGCGATTTTTCAGCAAACATGCGGCCTATGATGAGGTCAGCCCTGCTGATATTACCTATTTCTTGCATTATTTGCAGAGAATCCATCCATATGTTTATGGGTGATGGAGCTTGATATTTTTCTTCCATAAAGTTAAGTGCGGAATAGAGCGAGCAGAACAGCTGGTCGGAGAGGAAGATTTCGAACATTTTTGATTCCAGATTACTCATACACAAGTTTTATTTGGTTGAGGAATTCTACAATCTTTTCAAATTTGGAGTTAAATAAATCGCTATCGCTTAACTCCTTTATAGCCTTATCGGAAATTTCTTCAATCACAGGACTTTCTACTCCAATCTTTTTCAAGCTACTTCCTTTAGGCTTGATAACGATTGGTCTTCCGCTTGCAGCACAAGCTTTTATGGCATTCAATATCCAAATGTCTTTAGAATCAATATTTACGCTCTCATGGTTTTGTCCCTGAAGATGCAAGGTTGGTTCACTATTGGTACGGCGAGCTAAGTCCGTAAAATAATCGCCCACATAATCACTTATCTTTGGGAGATTTGGATAAGCAAATGGAAAATCAACAAACTCAATACCCTTGAACTTCATGCTATCATTTATAACCTGCCAAAACTCTGAGGTATGAAATTTGCCAGATATGTCTAAAGTGAGACGTTGAAAACTTAACTTTTGGCGGAAATTATATTGCAAAATGTCTGCAACCATTGCAGTATTAGAGAATGCTGAATTGCATTCTATGGCAATAATCTGTCTGTCTTTACGATTGTCAATAATCACTAAACATGAAGGATGATTGTCTAGTTCTGCAACGTTGAAGTCTGATTCAACCTTTGTTTTCTTATTATTGGCCAAGCGCAATATATAGATGTTATCTTGGTTAACATAGAAGCGGTATTGGTATATATAGTTATGGGTGTAAAAGTTTCTTTTATGTTCTTTAGGCTCGTATGCAAAATCATTAAGTACACTTCCTAACAAATCCTGTTTTCTTTTAAGTGAGTCTTGAACATTTATGGCATGAAATTCTTCAAAAGGTAATTCAAGCTGATTTTCGTTTATAGGACGAAACATAAATTGGTAAATTTGAAATTTAGCCATTGTCTATTTTTGTTTTATATTGATTGTTTTATTTATGAGTTTTAATAATCTCTCTGATATAGAAAGAGTGGGGGGATGGATTTATAAATCCCCCATCACTCTTCCTAGAACTGTGTTTCTATAGGTGTTGAAGATGTTAGGCTTCAGCATCATGTAGTTTGGCAAGCTCTCTAGATATTCCAACTCAAACACAAGGCGTGGGTCTTTGTCGTCTGACTCTGGATGAATCTCAGCCTTGCTGCCTATGCGGGCAATGCGGATGAGATACAAGTCTTTTATTCCTTTACCCTTGATATAAGGCATGAAATAATAGAGCTTATTGAGCGCAATGGTAGAAGGGAAAGACTTCGTCTTACCTGTATAGTAGATTTTAGTCTGACCACCATCAAGAAAATAATCTGTATTATCTTCCTTCACAAAACCTACCAGCAGGTTTTTGTTCATATCCAGCGTATAGCTCTTCTTAGGCTTGTTCTTTAGTAAATAAGAATCCATTTCTGAAAACAATTCAAGATTCAGCTTGGGTTGCGCATCACGTTGAGTATCTATTGGATGAGAAGAAACTGGTTCTTTCTCAAAGATGAAGCGATAAAGACTTTTTCCTATCTGCTGTACGATACCGCACACCAGGGCATTACCCATCAGAAAGGCTCTACGACCATCTGTCACATCGGGGTGTAAGGTGTGATTGTCTGGGAACATATTCAGACGCTCTAATTCTAAAGGAATCAAACGGCGATAACGGCCAGAAGCAGTCTTGATAACATGCTTGAAGCGTGATGCAGATGCACCGCCTTCTCCCGTGATAATCGTGCGTGAAGGCTTGTCCAGCGAATCGGGGAAAGCCATTCCTCCTTCGGAGAAAAGGTATTTGTAACCCTCTTTTGTGGTACGTTCTATTTTCTTTGCACCTTTCTCGTATTCCCATCTTGCCAGTTCTTCTTCTGAAATAAAAAACTCCTCAGGTACAAATTTTTCATCTACTATATTGCCGCCAAGTGTCATGACTGGTCCTTCATAAATAGCCTCTGCATCTACGGAATATACCTGGCGATGGCGCATGATACCTGCATTACCAAACGGACTGTCTTTCTCACCTTTATTAAAACTGTCGGAGACTTCCTTGATGGTTCCATTTATCTCAAATTCAGAAAGTGTCTTTTCCTTGGGTTTAAAAGGAAATGCCTTTGCCAGGACTCCTTCATAAAGCACCCAATCTTTCAACTCCTGTACTTGCTTAGATACATGAGAATCCTCGCGGTAACCCACGATATAAGTGCGGCGACGGCGCTGAGGCATTCCGTAATCTGCAGCATTAATTACTCGCCATTCTACGGTATAGCCTAAATCGGCAAGTGAAGCAAGAATAATGGCAAAATCACGTCCTCGCTGTTTAGCTGGAGAACCCAGCAAACGGTCAACATTTTCAAAGAAAATATAACTTGGACGGTTATCTCCCTTCTCGTTTAATATGCGATAAATCTGCCACCAAAGCACACCTTTTTTGCCCTCAATTCCGCCTGAACGGCTCAATGTAGAGGCTACTGAATAATCCTGGCAAGGGAAACCGCCAACTAATAAATCATGATCAGGAATATCGTTTGTAGGAACAGTATTGATGTCTTGATTACTATGACCTTTGGACCCAAAACGTGCTCTATAAACGAGCGAAGCATCCTGATGTTTGGTTGATGGCTCCCATTGGTTGTTCCAAATAGTTTGGTAGGCATCCGATGCGCCTTCCAAACCTATGCGAAACCCGCCTACGCCGGCGAAAAGTTCTACTACCTTTATTGTATTTTTAGACATATTTATATGTATGGAATTTCTTGTAATTTATTTGCGATATATGAGCCCTTGAGCCAGAAGAATTGTGGTAGCATACTAATGCCGTTTACACATTCTGTTCTTGTTTTCTCTGTGGAAACATCTGCACCTCCGCGGAAGAACACTTTGTATTCAGAACTCTTTGGAAAGTTTGGCGCTCCCATATAGGAACCGCTATTGTTCATACGTTTATTACCCTTTTTGTCATAAACGTATTCCCATTCCAACTCATTCCTATGAATCAGATTTCTGGAATCCTCCCAGGTACGCCGAACTTCATTCTCGATGAATTCTTCATCAAATGCAAAGCGTTTAAAACCTTCAAAAACGGTCTTGCTCGGGTCTTTACTATCATGCTCACAGAAGATTGGGCAGAGGAAACTGTGCTCACAGAAGTAATCGTATACATCGGAATCTTCAAAGTCTGCATCTCTATCTGCCCATTCTTCAAAGTCGATGTGCTTGAGCTTCATATCCTCTGTTCTTCCACCTTGGGGCGTAATCGTGATGGTCTTCGCTATGATACCAACTTTGTTAAAGTCTGAAATCTGATTTAACCTATTGCAATCGGTTCCGAACATACGGATAACGCATTTAGCAGAAATATCCTTGACCTTAGCATCTATTCCGAGCATTTCTCTTAGCTCTGGTAAAGTCTTGCCCTTATACTTTAATGTAAGTGCATGGCAACGAGCATCCAGCTGGGCGAAACTTGAAAAAGATTCTTTCAGTACGATTTCGTTCTTTGCTCTGCTTTTGTCAAAATGTCCTCGTACGATGTAATCAACAAAAGTCTGTTTCAATCTATATCGGGGCTTCTGGTAAGAGCCTGTTGCTGTGCGCTTGAATCCTGGTACTAATTCTATCAGCAAGAGATTTGGACGAAGAAGGTGAGTGAAACCAACCAGTTGTTCGTTACGCTTTTCTGCATCCTGATAATCATGATAAACCTGTTGCAGGTGATTGCTGACAATCTCCCAGTCGTTTCGTAATTTGTCTTTTTCTTCTTGTGAGAAAGAATTGTAGCAGTAGTCAACAATAGGGAACTTAGCATAGCCGGAAGCAGGCACAACTTCGTATGATTTATATTCATAGAATATAATTAAAAGCCGTTCTGATTTTTCCCAAAAATGAGAGGTGTTGAAGTCTGTCTGTATCGGAGGCTCAAAGGTAACATGTGTAATACTGATACCTTCCTTTGCACCTAGGTAAACATTATAAGCTTCTCCTTTTTTCCCGCTTACATTCTTCAGGTCTCTCTTGGGTACACGAACTCCGGTGGTCTTAATTTCCGTAAGAACACCATCAATCTCAATATCACATTCCTGTTTGCTGTCTTTTTTGTAACCGAAGACAGATTGTTCAATCACGTCTCCAGCGATACCTGTGATTTTTTCACGTTCCAATGTACGGTCAAACTGGTGGGATTTATCAACCTCACCTAAAGTCTTGCCCTTTGCTCCTTCAAGTAGGGTATAGACTTGTTCTTTAGTAAATCTTCTATCTTCAGTTACTGCCATCAGTTTAATTCGTTCAATACGATATTAAGTATATAATCATTATTTAGCCAAAAACATTTGGGCTGCACCCTGTTGCCTTGTGAGGTTAACACGGTTTGACCTTTAGTTCCGTGAGGGCGTACGTGGCAGATTCCATTTGCTTTGCTTGTTATGAAATGGTCATAGTCGCCATTGCAAACTTTCTGCTTAGTATCTTCCCAAAGTCTCTCAGTCTCCTTTAAATCGTTGTATGGCATATTCCAAAAGAAGACTTTAACGAGTTTCATCTTTCTTTTATCTCTATCTGGAGATTTTCGGAATACGACAAATAAGAATTTGGCAGAGAGTTGCTTGTGCCACTCTGAATTCTCCCATTCTTCATTTTTAATATCCACAAATCTGATATATGGAAAAGACATGGACTCAATTATTTTATCACGATTTGCTTCTAACACTATCGTTTTCAAAGAAATGTTTGCATTCTCAAACTCTTGTATTTTGCGTGTCTTTATATTGAATATAGCCCGGCAGACATTATATGCTAAATCTTTGGCTTTTACATTTAATTTTACCTTACGCTTTTTTCCTATTTTCTCAACTGTCTTACCATAGAATGGTTCTACACGTCTTATGACAAGTTGCTCAAATGTTTCTTTTGGCTTATAACAGCGTAGCGATTTTACAATCTTGTCCGATGCGAATTTCTTCTGAAGCTTTTCTAATCTTTTTGGAGTGATATTTAATTGATGATTAATTCCCTCATCAAGAAAAGAATCCAGGATAATCTTGTTCATATATCCTGTTTTAAGCGAGTATGCTCTTTGCTGTGCCCGTACGTTAGTGCCGGGTTGGTCGCGCATTTCTTCATCTTTTTTGCTGCCTTTCATGCATGCTGCAAGATAGAATGTATCGCCTTCCGATAACTCATGCGCTTGTCCATGTAGAATTTTTGAATGTATAAAGTTCCAATCATCTTTGATAATCTTTAGGTCATCTTTGGGAAATTTCCATTTACGAATTAATTTAAATACCAAATCCACGGGATTTACTTTCTCTTCATGAAGATAAAACATCAGAAGTAGTAATTTGTTTTTCCTCCAGAAACTACTGGTTTCAAAAGTCTTTTTTGCTTCCTCTATATAATTAATGATATTGAGTACAAGCCGTTCTTTTGCAGCCATACTCTTATCAGTTTTAAGCTCCTTTAATGGCGTACATTTGAGTTCCAAACCAGCCTCTTTGAAGTCTGGTTCCGCAACTGAGTTTGGTTTATAGCCGTAGTGGAACATTTCCACGGCTTCGGCCAAAGCGCCCTTCCCGCGAGGGGCGACAGCTTCAGGATGCAACTCTCTCAGCGAATGACCAAGCAATTTCTCGCCATGTTTTAGAATCGAGTTGGCGTTTTTGGGATTGTATTCTTTTGCCATGTTTCTAGTTTTTATATTATAAAATCTACCGTGTGTTGTAGTATTTGGAAATAGATTTCCCTTACTTTTGCTCCGCACGCTGACCTTAGACAATCTGCAAAAGTACAAAAAACTTTTAAAACTTTGCATTAGATTACGTTCTTTAACGCTAATCTTAGGAAAAATATTTTTTGAGAGTATTTTTCTGTAATTGTGATTGTTTAATTTCTCCTATTCACTAAGAAACTCTTCTTTTATCAGCACGACTATAAATGTTTTATGTCTTTCTATGATTATTTTTTTGTACATAACGATAGTCTATTATACAACTTCAATCAGTCATTTTCAATTAGTTTTTATTTAATTTCTTGTTATTGAAAGGTTAAGTTCTAAAATAGATTTTAAATCTGAAATTCTATAATCGGCGATAAATTAATGATATTTTGGCATTTGTCGCCGATTCAAAGTTGATTTTCCGATTTTATATCCTCTTTGTAGTATAGTTTTCGTTCGTTTATACAATCTGAATTCCGTGCATAGACAATTTTATTTTTGTTTGATTTTATATTACAATTGCTAATTGCTCTTATCTGCGACTCTACAGCTGAAAAAACATCTAACTCGTGGTGATTTTCTTACTATTTTCCCTAAATCAACTAATGGCTTTAGGTGTGGACCGGCAATACCATTTCGTATAATGCTTGGCGTACCTTATGGTTTGGAAAACCGAGAAGATAAACTCTCTCGTAGTAACCCTTGATGGTAAGATAACCTGACTGATAGAGAAACAATTCTGCTCCTCCTTCTGAAACATCAGCTGTCTCAATAATGGTATTCATAAGAGCGCAGTTTTCTAAATCTTCCAATCTGTTTTCCAGACTAATTTCTAAGGGTGGAAGGAGAGGGGCGGTCTCTGATGAATCCCAGTAGTTGTCAATCTTCGTTAATGATAAAGCCTTGATGAGGCTGAACGGTTTGAATATTTCTGTCATATTTCTTTGGCTGAAATGATAACCGCCATAATGGGCTTGAAGCTGTGCTACGGCTTCATCAAATGTCCAATTTTCGTAATCAGCTAACTTCTCTATTTCTGGCTTGAAGTCATTCTGCAATTCTTCTTTTGTAATTCCGCAGATGGCTGCATACTCTGGCTCAAAACTGATGTTGCTCAGATTATTGAGTCCAGAGAATAGAGATAGTTTTGTGAATTTGGTAGTACCTGTTATTAAGACGAATTCCTCGTATTCGTCATCTGCCTTCAAAATGGTAAATACGTTAAGATAGATGGAAATACATTCCTCGTGATGAGGCGTATTCCAGGAATTCAGAAGGGGAGAGTCGTATCCTTCGACGAGAACGACTACCTGTTGTCCTGTCTGCTGATTGGCTGACTGGATGATGGCATCAAAACGATTGGGCAAGGAGTCGGCAGAGGAGGCCTCTATGCTAAATTTCTGTTCATATTCCTTGAATGCTTGATTCAGATAAGCGTTGAGCTCATGAGCCGAGGATCCTGCCCGGCTCATGTCGAGGCGAATGACTGGATGCTTGGTCCATTCTGTCTCTAAATCCATAATTTTCAGTCCATCGAAGAGTTCCTTTCTTCCCTCAAAATATGCCTGGAGTGTATCCACGAGAACGGATTTACCAAAGCGGCGTGGGCGGCTCAGGTAATTATATTTTCTGCCCCTGTTGGCAAGTTGCCAGATGATATCTGTCTTGTCAACATAAAGGTATCCTTTCTTTCTGATTTCTTCGAAAGATTGAATGCCTACGGGTAATATTCTGTCTTTTATTTCTGCCATGGTCGAAAAGCACAAAGCTGTTATTAAGTTTTTTTCTTATTGTATCGAATTCGGTACAATTAAAAATGATTTTCACCTATTTGTACATTTTCTTCTCTCAATAATTTGTATATCTGTTGGCGTGTTGCTTTGTTGGAAATCACGAATCTGTTGTAGCCCTGATAAGAACCATCTATAGTAATCATGCCGAAATAGAAGAGCAGACTAAGAATACTATCGGGGTCATTAGTGCAATTGGATGGGAATGGAAAAATGTCCTTCAAATCTCCCAAGGCGAACCCTTTGACTAACATAGCTTCTATGATACCGGAATTGTGGGAGAATTCTCTGTCGTAACGGATAAGTTTGCGAATAATCTTGTCGTAGTCTATGCGGATATTGTTTTCCAACATGCTATCAGGAATATCGTAATCGTTGCGGATATAATTGTCCACAAAATTGAGTACCATTACAGAGTTGTACATGGTTGTCTTGCCGTATCTTCTGATGGCGAAGCAATAGTTGTCATACCAAGGTTTCATCACTTCGATCAGTTCATCCACATTATGGCGGAATGGCAGCACGCTGGCGTAATAAGCCAGCATTTCACGCACTTCATCCTCGGTAAATCCTACCATCTCGTTGAATTCCGGAGATAGGGAATAATTGGTGCCGATATTGAAACCGCTGGTCAGGTCGTCCATGGTTACAGGACTTACTCCAGTAACGAAAACTCTGCCCAATGAATCTCCAGCGGCTCCCTTGATGGTGTCGAAGAAATGTCGCAGATACCCCTCGCCGTGAGTCTGTTCGCGGTATCGGGATTCATGCTCCTTATGGGCAAGAATCTGATTGGTAAAATGGTCGTATTCGTCGATGAAGAGATAAATCTTCAAGCCTGCTTCAGCACATTTGTCGCATAGAAATCCCAATTGGGCAACGGCATCTTCCTTCTGGTTCATCTCTTCCTTTATGTCCGGTGATAAAAGGTGGGCGTATCTGCTGCAGAAGGAATTGAACTTGTTGTTGCAATGGGCATCAAGTCCCTTTTTATAATTATCCAATCCTGCTGAAATCATGGCGAAATTGAGGTGTAGGATGAGATAGCTGTTGCGTTCGGGAGTAGGATTCTTTCCTATATAAAGGTTGCCGAAGAGGCTCTCGAATTTATCTTTCTTATTGATGTCGTAATAGTTTTCGAGCATGGAGAGGGTGAGGCTCTTGCCAAAGCGGCGAGGGCGTATGAAGAAGAAATACATGTTAGATTCTTCTATTTTCTCTATGAAGGGAGTCTTGTCAACATAGTAACAATCTCTTTCTATTACATCCTCGAAGTTTTGCATTCCGTATGGGATGCGCTTGCGATAAATCCTTTTTTTTCTTTCTATTTCTGCCATATTCGAAGCTTTTTTGCTTTTTCTCCCGCAAAGTTAAGATTATTATTTGGAATACGCAAAGTTTTCGGGGCTTTTTCTTGGTGGTTTATCAGAAAATGAGTAGTTTTGTGGGCGTGAATCAAATAGATAATGGATAAGATAATGGATAAGACAACGGCTCAAATTACGATGCTCGGAACGGGAAATGCTACGGTTTCCCAGATTTATAATACCTGTTTTGTGCTCCAGACTCCCAGCACCCTGATGCTGGTGGATGCGGGCGGAGGAAACGGAATACTGGCGCAGCTGAAGAAGGTGAATGTTCAGATTTCTGATATTCATCACCTCTTCGTTACACATGCGCATACCGACCATGTGCTGGGCGTGATTTGGGTAATCCGAATGGTGGCACAATGCAAGGGTTACGAGGGATTGCTGCATGTGTATGGAAACGACAAGGTGATGAAGGTGATCAAAACCATCATCGACATGATTCTTGCCAAGAAGCAACTGGCAAAGGTGGCTGAAAGGGTGGTGTTCCATCAGCTGGAAGATGGCGATTGTTTCGAAGTGGGGGATATGAAGCTGGAATGCTTTGATATTCAGTCTACTAAGGAGAAGCAGTTTGGATTCCGGGCGGAGTTGCCTTCTTCTTCTGATGAATCGGGTAAGCCTTTGGTCTTGGCGTGCCTGGGCGATGAACCTTATAACGAGCAGAACCGACGCTACATAGTGGGGGCTGACTGGATGATGTGCGAGGCGTTCTGCCTCTATGCCGACCGCGATACGTTCAAGCCTTATGAGAAATGCCACAGCACGGCGCTTGATGCCGGAAAACTGGCGGAGGAACTGGGCGTGAAGAATCTTATCCTGTATCATACGGAGGAGAAAACGCTCGCTAATCGTAAAGAAAATTATACCCGTGAAGCTGCCGAGAACTTCAAGGGTAGAATCTTCGTTCCGGATGATTTGGAGGTGATAGAGCTGTAGGATTTTCTTTGTCCCACAGATTTCACAGATTTACACAGATTTTTGACCTGTTCGGTCTTTGGATAAAAAGGCACGCTGATTTCGCAGATTTTTTTGTTTGGATATTTGGGGGATTCTCCTCCCGTTTATGGCAAGAATGAATCTGTGTAAATCTGTGGTATCTGTGGGACTTTTGAAGAGGCTCACTTTTTCTGCCTTTTTTAATACGCTTCTCCCTGCTCTATTTCTTCCTGCGTGATGCGCTTGCGGTCGATGGCGCGCCAGGCGAAGACGATGTAGGCGAGCACGAACGGGATGAGGAGGGAAACTATCGCCATGGTGCGGAGCGTGAACTCGCTGCTACAGCTGTTGGCGAGGGTGAGCGAACTCTGAAGGTCGATGTTCGACGGATAGTAGGCGGTGTGGTTCCAGCCGGCTATCAGCAGCAGAACCAGCACGGTGAGCACGGTTCCGATGCCCGTAAACCAGATTCCCTTTCTATACTGCACGCTTCTTGATGACTTGTAAATGCCGAAGAGTACGAGCACTATTCCTATTAATAATAGGGCTGATAGGATTGGCATCTCCAGGAGATTGTGAAGATACTTCATGCTCTCTATCGTAATGCTGCCTGCAGCTGCTGTGCTGAATCCATCCTTTACCAGCAATCTGATGAGGAATGGCAGGAAGAACAATAGGAAGAGCAGGGCATTCCATGGCAACTGGCGGGTGCAGCGTTCCTGAATCTGCTGGTGCTCGATGTTGTTCTTGATGTAGAGCATGCCCAGGATGCGGGCTAACATCAGTACGGCAAGTCCCAGCACCACATTCCATGGGTCGAGCAGGGCATCAAGACCATGACTGGCGTTTGCCCAACGGCTGATAACGGGTTGCAGATTGTTGGTAATATTGACCTTATCAATCAGAAAATTGCTGCCGTTGAAGAAGGTGGCTACGGATCCGCCAAGAAGCAGAGGCCCCACGATGCCGTTGATGATGAGGCAGATTTGAAAGGTCTTTGGTCCAAGAAAATTACCTATCTTGTTCTGGAATTCATAGCTCACGGCTTGAATCACAAACGAGAACAGGATGATCATCCACAGCCAGTAGGCTCCGCCGAAACTGGTGCTGTAGAACAATGGGAACGAGGCAAAGAAGGCTCCGCCGAAGGTGACGAGCGTGGTGAAGGTGAACTCCCACTTTCGCCCCGTAGAGTTGATGATGAGGCGACGCTCTTCTTCTGTTTTTCCCAAACAGAAAATCAAGGTGTTGGCTCCCTGTACAAACATGAGAAACACCAGCAGGGCTCCTAATAATGATACGAGGAACCACCAGTATGATTGCAAAAATTCGTATGTCATAATACTTTCGGGTTTTGTTGTTTACTGAAAAACTATCCTATGATTCTTTTCGAAATCTTTCTGAAAAACATTGATTATCAGAGAGATTATTCATATTCCGGTCCTTTCTTGATCTGCTTCACCAGAATGCAGATTTCCACGGCAAGCATGGTGGTGAAGAGTGCCAGGAAGATGATGAAGGTGGTGGCCACGCTGCCTGCCTCGATGTCGGAGATGGCGGCACTTACTGGCAGCAGGTCTTGGATGGTCCAAGGCTGGCGACCGATTTCTGCTACTATCCAGCCCGATTCTGAGGCGATGTAAGCCAGCGGAATCATGATGATGGCGGAAATGAGGAACCATCGGTATTGGGCGATTTCCTTCTTATAGACCAAGAATAGGCTGAGGGCGAAGAAGAGGATGAGCAGGCAGCCTACTCCCACCATCAGGCGGAAGGCGTAGAAGCAGATTGGGATGCTCGGCACCAGTTCCTTGGCGTCCTTGATGTAACCATATCCGAAGTATTTCATATTTTCCTTTAAGATAGGGAGCTGGTCTTGCGCCTTGGTTTCGCGATAGGTTTTCAGGGCAACTATTGCCTTCTTGCCCCGGGCTATCTTTTCCTGCACGGATGGTTCCCGGGTGCCATCCTCGTGGGTGTAACCCTTGAGGATATCGTTCACGCCTGGCACGTAGCCATCGGCTGTGCGGGTGGCTAAGAACGATAGCATGTTGGGGATGGCGATGCGCATGGCTGGCTCCTGCTCGTTTTCGTAATCGGGCTGCCGGAAGGGATGAACGGCTGCTATCGCCGTAAGGCTCTCACCCTTTCCACCATTATATAATGCTTCCATCGCAGCCAGTTTCATTGGCTGCACCTGTGCCACCCGATAGGCGGAGTTGTCGCCGGTCATCGCAGCCAGCAGGGTGGCGATGAGTCCTACTCCGGCACCCATCTTGATGCTCGCCTTGGCAAGTTGGGCTTCTCTCTTTTTTAGGAGATACCAGCAGCTTACGGCTACCACGAAGGTGGCTCCGATGATCCAGGATGAGGTGACGGTATGGGTGAACTTGTTGATGGCGAATGGCGAGAGTGCCACATCCAGGAACGAGGTCATCTCGAAGCGCATGGTGTCGGGATTGAATTCCTGTCCCACCGGATATTGCATCCAGGCGTTGGCTACGAGAATCCACCAGGCAGAAATGGTGGCTCCAAGTCCCGTGAGCCAGGTGGAGGCAAGGTGGAAGCCCCGGCTCACCTTATCCCAGCCGAAGAACATTACGGCTACGAAGGTGCTCTCCATGAAGAACGCCAGGATGCCTTCGATGGCAAGGGGAGCGCCGAACACGTCGCCCACGAACCAGGAGTAGTTGCTCCAGTTGGTGCCGAATTCAAATTCCAGGATGATGCCTGTGGCAACACCCATGGCGAAGTTCACGCCAAAGAGTTTTTGCCAGAAACGGGTTACGTGCTTCCAGAACGGCTTGTTGGTGCGGTAGTAACATGTTTCGGCAATGCCCATGATTACTGCCAGTCCCAGGGTGAGCGGAACGAACAGCCAATGGTAGATGGCCGTGAGTGCGAATTGCGCCCTCGACCAGTCGATGGTGGCTGATGTAATGTCTAATAATAGATTTGTCATCATAGTTGGACGGTTTTAAAATTGTTATTATATCATGTTTTTGTATTTCTTCTGATAATATAGGATTGAAAATCAGAGTCTTATCTGTTCAGAATTTCCTTGGATACGAAGCCTGCCTTATCTCCGTTTTTTGCATTACTGTTAATATAATTCGGAAAGAAAAAGAGCTTGAGCACCAGGAAGATGATGGCAAGCTTGATGAGGATGATGGTCCAGAGCGTCTTGCCCAGGGTCATCGTCCTGAAGCCATCATAATAGAGATGGAATATTTGGGATAGAAGTCCTTGCTTCATCGGCTTTACATCTGTTGTCATCAGATTTTCATTCTTTTCCTTCTTCATACTTACTCCTTCTTTTAAAAATCTGCTGTAAATCTACAATAAAATGATGTAACTACCAAATATTTTCTTGAAAAAGTTACAAAAAGGTTATTTTTTTGTGTCTCATAAAGGGGTGTTTTAAAGAGAAAACTGTATCTTTGCATCAGAATTTATTATCTTTGCATTATCTAAGCATAAGAAATTGCAGAAAATGATGCTTTAGAAAATGCATCTGAAAAATAGAATCATCTAAATCAGAATGAATCAGAAGATATTATGAACATAGAATCTGTTAGAGAGTATTGCCTCTCACTCCCTCTTGCAACCGAGGCTTTTCCCTTTGATGAGCGGACCTTGGCGTTTCGAATCTTCGACAAGATCTTTGCTTGTGTAGATTTGGAGCGCCCGGAATGGGTTACGATGAAATGTAATGCCGATTATGCCCTCGAACTTCGGGAGAAGCATTCCGAGATAGAAGGTGCCTGGCATTGGAACAAGAAGTACTGGAACCAGGTGAATCTCTACGGCACGCTGGAAGATGATTTCATCCAGTCCCTGCTTCGCCATAGCTATTCCGAAGTGGTGAAGAAGCTCAAGAAACAGGAAAAGCTTGAGCATCCTGAAATCATGGAGGTGGTGGAGTAGTTTCTACCACTCCACTTTATCGTTGAGAATCACGCCGTCGGTTGCATCTTCGGCTGTAAAGGTTTCTGCCTTATACTGCACGCAGAGCATCACGAGTGGTTCTGTACCGTTGTTGCGAACAGAGCGCTTGCCGGCTGGTGCTACTCTCACCACGCTTCCCTCCTGAATAGGGAATACCTTGCCATCAACCTGGAACTCGCCCTTGCCGCTGAGGAAGAAATACAGTTCCTCGTGGTTTTTGTGGGTGTGGAGGAATCCTGTCTCTGTGCCAGGAGCAAAGCTCTGGAATGAGAATTCGCTGCCGGTTGCGTTTACGCTCTGACCACCAAATACCTTTCCTGAAACCTTGATTTCTGGGGTGAATTCCAGAATGTAGTCCTTGAGATCACTCATCTTACCAAAATCCGTGGCTGTGAAGTTTTCAGCCTTTGCAATAGTCTTTGTTTCTTTCATCTTGTCTGTAATTTTTAAATGTTTATATTTCTTTCACTTTATGTTATTTCTTTTTGTGAATACTTCTGCTTTCAGCTTTCATTTCTGAATTGCGCTGCAAAGATACTGCGAAAAACTGGTTCCTGCAAGAGGGCACTTGGGGGTAAGATGGTTACCGGGAGGTAACTATTGTGTGGGAATGGGAGAAAGAAAAATGAAGCGTTAACTTAGATTAACTTGGTATGTTTGGTTTCTATTCGGATATTAGTTACTTTTGTAGCCTATTGCAGAATATTGCAGAGTTTTGCAGAATATTATAGATTATTGCAGAATATTATAGTAGAATATAAGAAGATTGATTATGGCAAGAATGATAAAAGAAATGGTAGTGCAGGACTGTCCCATCCGTAACGTTCTGGCGCGCGTTTGCGACAAGTGGTCACTACTGGTAATCTACACCCTGAAAAATCATCAGGATGGTCCCCTCCGGTTTAATGCCCTGCGTAAGCTGATTCCGGATATTTCGCAGAAAATGCTTACCAGCACGTTAAAATCGTTGGAGGTTGATGGCTACGTTACCCGCAAGGCTTATGCCGAAGTGCCGCCAAGAGTGGAGTATTCTCTCACACCCCGTGCTGAAACCCTTATTCCTATTATGGATCATCTGATAGAATGGGCGCTGGATAACATGGCTGTGATTCTGAAGGATAGGGATAAGGCTGCAGGCTGATTTCCAAGATGAGTTTCCCGGAAAATATTCCAAGATGAGTTTTCCGGAAAATTATTCATTTTTTCTGTAGTTTGGGTAATGCGTGTTTTCGGGAATCATCGTATCTTTGCACCCGGAATTCGTAATCATCATATAATCATAACTATAAGTATAAAAAATATGTATATTGAGAAAATAAAGTCGCCAGCTGACTTGAAGAAGCTGGATTTGAAGGAGCTGCAGGTGGTGGCTGATGAAACCAGACAGGCTGTGCTGAACCGTGTAAGCAAGCATGGCGGTCATGTGGGACCAAACCTCGGATTCGTGGAGGCTACCGTGGCGCTTCACTACGTTTTTGATGCGCCAAAGGATAAGCTCGTGTTTGACGTAAGCCACCAATGTTATCCGCATAAGGTGCTCACCGGACGAGCTGCGGGATTCCTCGGCGATGTGGACGACATGAATGCCATTTCGGGTTATTCTTCTCCTGCCGAATGTCCGGAATATGATAACTTTGAGGTAGGGCATACTTCTACTTCCGTGAGTCTTGCCACCGGTTTGCAGAAGGCGCGCGACGTCAAGGGTACCGATGAGAACATCATCGCCATTATCGGCGACGGATCTCTTTCTGGCGGTGAGGCTTTTGAGGGACTGGATGAGGCTTCGGAACTCGGCACGGGCATCATCATCGTGGTGAACGACAACGAAATGTCTATCGCCGAAAATCATGGCGGAATCTATAAGAACCTGCGTGCCCTGCGCCAGAGCAACGGCACCTGCGAGCACAACTGGTTCAAGGCATGGGGCTTTGAATACAAGTATCTGGAAGAGGGTAACGACATCGAAAAACTCATCCAGGTTTTCGAGAGCGTGAAGGATACGGATAAGCCTACCGTGGTTCACATCCACACAGAAAAAGGTCATGGATTTGCGCCAGCCGTAGCCAACAAGGAGGCTTGGCATTGGGGATTGCCTTTCAACCTGGAAGACGGTTCGCGACCAAGAAAGAATGCCGATGGAACCCTCCCGGAGGTTGCTCCAACAGAGGATTACGGCACATTATTCTCTGACTGGATGCTCAGCGAGATGAAGCAGGATAAGACCCTCATCGCCGTAACCGCCGGTACTCCTGCCGCAGGTGGCTTTACTGCCGATAAGCGCCAACTGGCTGGCAAGCAGCACATCGATATGGGAATCGCCGAAGAGCAGGCAGTAGCCATGATTTCGGGAATGGCAAAGGGTGGATTGCATCCGGTATGGACTGTTTACAGCACCTTCATCCAACGTACCTACGACCAGATAGCGCAAGACCTCTGCATCAATTCCAACCCAGCCGTAATCAACGTGGTAGGAGGCGGAGTGAACTCGATGAACGACATCACCCACATCTGCCTTTTCGATATTCCGATGCTCTGCAGCATTCCGGGGCTCATCTATCTGGCTCCAACCACCTGCGAGGAGTATTTCGCCATGCTCCGCTGGAGCATTCTGCAGGATAAGAAACCTATCGCCATCCGCGTGCCAAGCAATGGCGTGGTTCATACTTCAGAAGCTGTTGATGCTGAGTATGGTTACGAGGCAAAGTACAAGGTGATGCACCAGGGCGAGAAGGTGGCAGTCATCGCCGCTGGTTCGTTCTATCAGAAGGGCGAGAATGTAGTCCGCCTGTTGGCTGATAAGGGTATCGATGCAACGCTCATCAATCCCCGTTATCTGAATGAGGTGGATGCCGAAGTGCTGGATAGCCTGAAGGCAAACCATCAGTTGGTGGTAACCTTAGAGGATGGCTCGAAGGATGGCGGATTCGGAGAGCGTATCGCCTCTTACTATGGCACTTCAGAAATGAAGGTGATGGTGGGCGGCATCAGGAAGGGACTCTACGACAGATATGATGTGAAGAAGTTGCTTTCGGATAATCGCCTGCTCGATGAGCAGATTGTGGAAGACATCTTGTTAGTAATTAATGATTAGTTAGTCGGCATAGTTAGTTTTTATTTAACGAGAAATCCAAGCCGGAGAATCATCTCCAGCTTGGATTTCTTCTGTTTTATCATCGAATGTTTGTCATTATCTCAATCATCGTCATCATCATCATCCCAATCTCTATCGTGCTTCCACTTCTTCTTGTCGTGCTTCCACTTCTTGTCGTGCTTGTCGTGCTTGTGATGCTTGCACGGCTTTCCTGGTCCGTAAGTTTCATGAGTTCCGCCTGGCCATCCCGGTCTTCCGTAGTTGCACTCAGGGCGAGGGCGGCGCTTGTCGTGTCCCCAGTTATGCTTAGGATACTTGGTATAAATATGGTGAACATACACATGGTTCTCCCAGCCGATAGGGCGATAGAAATAGTAGGAGTCCTTGAATCTCTTCCATTGTCTGGCGGTCATCATGCGCTTGAGCTGCTTGTTGCGATAATGCCAGCCGTAGGCATTGATGTCGCGATAGCTTCGGATGCCGTCCAGATAGGTGAAGTTGATGTTCAGGAGATTGTTGCGCTGGGCGTTGCTCAATCCCAGTTCCACCACCATCTTATCTGTGATAAAACGGGCTTCAGCCTGAATATTTGTCAGTCTCTGAGCATTCATAGATGTTATCATCATCCATACTGCAACCAATGTCATAATCATTCTTTTCATAACGATCTTCTCTTTAAAGGGTTATTACTGCATTTCTTTTTGTTCTCTTGATTGAAGAGGCTACTTGGTGCCGCTATCAACTTTTGATGGTGCAAAGATAGAGGAAAGGGATGAATGCAGCAAGGGGAAAACCATAATCTGATGTATGATTTTCCCTAAATGCATCGGGGGAGATTCCCTGTAATAAGATTGTAGTATCTTTTATCTGCTAATTAAAATCCTTGTAACCCTTTTGACATATAATACCTCTACCTTTGCACCCGAATTCTGAACGGTATTGTCTCTATATGTGGAAATACTGATTAGAATATTCAAGTTTATTAGAATATTAATAATTATAGTCAGATAAAGAAAAATGGAAAAGAAAGTATCGGGTAAGCATAGCAGCATGAATGGCTTTGCTATGATGAAAGGTAGAGTAGCTACTGTAGTTTTGGCTTCGGCTTTATTGTTGGGTGGAGGCTTGACTGCACAGGCTCAAAACGCAGCATTAACAACCTGTTCTCAGAGTGCAGCAACCGCGATTCCGCAGAATCCTAACTGGAAGGCGAATGCTGCTGAATGGCAGAAACTGAAGGGCGAAATCACCCTCTACATGACCAATGATATGGGTCGCAACGGCTACTATGACCAGAAGCCTATCGCAGAACTGATGGGCGAAATGGCGGGCACGGTAGATCCTGAATGTGTACTTGCCGTGGGCGACATCCATCATTTTAATGGCGTGGCTTCCACTCAAGACCCTTTGTGGCTTACCAATTACGAATGGGTTTATTCTCATCCCGACCTGATGCTCAACTGGTTCCCGGTTTGCGGTAACCATGAGTATCGTGGTAATACTCAGGCTTTTATGGACTACGGCAAGGTGAGCCGCCGCTGGATGATGTCAGCCAAATATTACACCAAGGTGTTCGACCACAAAGGAACCACCGTGCGCGTCATCTTCCTCGACACCACGCCCCTTATTGATTCTTACCGCAAGAATCCGGAAATCTATCCTGATGCTTGTAAGCAGGATGCTGAGGCTCAGCTCTCCTGGCTCGACGAAACTCTGAAGAATGCCAAGGAAGACTGGGTTATCGTGGTAGGCCATCATCCTATCTACGCCGAGACTAGCAAGGAGGAGAACGAGCGACTCGACATGCAGAAGCGCCTTCTTCCTATCCTCCATAAATATAATAATGTGGCGATTTATGCCTGCGGTCACATCCACAACTTCCAGCACATCCAGAAGAAGGGCGATAATATCGACTACGTAGTTAATTCCTCTTCTTCTCTGGCTCGTCCGGTGAAGCCTATCGATGGTACCGTGTTCTGCAGTCCTGCCGACGGTTTCTCTGTATTTACCGTAGATAAGAAGCTGCTCAGAATGGCGATGATTGACAAGGATGGAAAAATCATACACACGGTTTTAAAGGTAAAAAAGTAAAAAGGTAAAAAAGTAAAAAGGTAAAAGGAGCTTTTTTGCGAAAAGAAACGAATGAAGAATCAATAGCGATATAGATGAAAAGATTTTTAATGAGTGCGGCGCTTCTTGCCGCTGCGACTTCCGCCATTCAAGCACATACGCTGGATGGTATTGTCAAGGATAACAAGACGGGCGAACCCCTCATCGGAACCGTAATCCGAGTGAAGGAGTTGCCCAACGTGAGTACCACGTCTGGTCTCGATGGTACTTTCACCCTGCATGAACTGCCTGATAAGGGCAAGGTGACTCTCATCGTTTCATACATGGCCTACAAGACCCGCGAAATGGTGGTAGATGTGGCTAAAGACTTCTCCAAGGATGGAAAAGAGGGAAAGGATGGACATCTGACCATCGCCATGGATGAAGACCTGAAGCAGTTGGGCGAAGTGGTGGTTACCGGTCATCGCGAATACAGAAGCGACCGTAGTGCCGTGGAGACCGTGAAAAATGCGGGCAACGTGCTCAACGTGATGAGCCAGCAGAGCATCCAACTCTCTCCTGACGTCAACGTGGCGAGCGTGCTCCAGCGTGTTTCTGGTGTCACTATGGAGCGTGATGCTTCCGGAGAGGCTTCTTACGCCATCCTCCGTGGTATGGATAAGCGATACAACTACACCTTGGTCAACGGCGTGAAGATTCCAAGTCCGGACGACAAGAACCGTTATATCCCATTAAATATCTTCCCAAGCGACCTGATGGACCGCCTCGTGGTTTCCAAGTCTCTGACTGCCGATATGGAAGGCGATGCAGCCGGCGGCGTGGTTGATATGGTGATGAAGGATGCCCCATCCCGCTTTCAGATTCAGGCGAATGCTGCCATCGGAGCAAGTGATTATTTCTGGAAGGATGGCAGAGATTATCTTACCAGCAACCGCTCTGATTATACAAAGAAATCTCCTTACGAGGCTTTCGGAAAAGACTATAAGGCACAGATGAGCGATTTCAAAAATGGTCCTGTACAGTTGAAGCGCCATTCCGCTCCTGCTCCCAACTTCATCGGAGGTTTGAGCATCGGCAACCGATTCTGGGGCGATCGCCTGGGTGTGATGCTTGCCGGAAGCGTTCAGAATACTTTCCGTGGTACCGAGCGTACTTATAATTCCGTGAAGATGGCTTCGGGTGAGCAGGCGATGTATATCTCCAATCTGCATCATCGCTTCTACAGCATCCACGACCTTACCACGGGTGTTCATGCCAAGTTCGACTTGACTCTGCCTGGACATAAGTTGGAATGGTACAACATGTATGTGCGCACCAATTCCAAGGGCATCAGATACAATAGCGGCATCAATACCGAATACATCGGAGCCGACAGTTATACGCAGGATGATGAAGTCCGCTCTCTCTCAACTACTCAGAGCATCTTCGCCTCCAACCTGAAGGGTACGCATCATCTTACCAAGGATTTTACCCTCGATTGGTCGGGCGTGTTCTCTCAGGCAAAGGAAGAAGATCCGGACAGAACCTATGTCTCTCTGACGAATACCGTGAGCAGGACTGCCGAGAATGGCGGAGATGCCGTTTCGGGTTCTATCTGGGACGATAACAAGAACATTACCAAGACCCTGCCTAAGAGTGCCGAGCGCCGATTCCAGCACAACAAGGATACCGACTGGGCGGGTTACATCAATCTCTCATACGATACCCATTTCTCCAACGATGTGGAGGCGCTCTGGAAGGCGGGTGCGCAGTATCGCAGAAAAGAGCGTAGCAACAGATATTATTCCTACATCTTCAATCCAGCCGACATCTCGCAGACTTTGGACGGCAACGGATTAGACCAGTATGCTACTATCGATTGGGTTTGCAAGACTCCTTATTCTCAGGCTTCGCAGCTCAACTATGATTCCAAGGAGCACATCGGCGGCGCTTACGCCATGGTAACCCTGAAGAGTGAACTGGGCGAACTGAACGCCGGTTTCCGTGCCGAGCATACCAACCAGATCTATACCATGCTCCAGCATTTCCGCAACATGGGACAGACGGGCGAGCAGAGTTACTGGGATTATCTGCCATCTGCATCCATCAAGTGGACACCTACCAAGAAGATGAATGTGCGTCTCTCTTACTATCGCTCCATCAACCGACCTGGCTTCTACGAGATTGTGCCTTATCAGATTATGGGCGAGGAGTATCAGGAGAAGGGTAATCCAAATCTGAAGCGTGCCCGCATCGACAATATCGACCTGCGCTGGGAGTGGTTCCCAAGTAAGACCGAGCAGATCTTGGCGGGCGTATTCTATAAGTATCTGAAGGACCCTATCGAGCAGGTGTTCGTAACATCAGATGGAAAAATTGGTGCCGGAACCGATGCCTACTATACGCCGGATAACCTCGGTAATGCCAAGAATATGGGATTTGAGATTGACGTGATCAAGTACATCCGCCACTTCGGAGTGAAGGCGAACTATACCTACACCCATTCTGAAATCACCACCTCCAAGCGTGAGTATCAGGAGGGGAGTGCCGAGTATAAGACAGGCGTAACCCAGACCCGTCCGCTGGTCAATCAGGCTCCTCATACCGCCAACATCTCCTTATTATATAAGGATACGGAGCACGGATGGAATGCGCTGTTGGCCTCTTCCTTCACAGGTACCAAGCTTGCCCTGGTTTCTCCTTTCAAGGATGCTGACCAATGGGATAAGGCGATGTTCGGTCTCGACCTGAGTGCAGAAAAGCAATTCAAGAACGGCTTTTCCGTCTTCTTCAAGGCTAACAATCTGCTTGATGCCAAGCGCGAGAGATACTTGAAGACCGTGAACAAGAGCAACTTAGAGTATGAGGGGCAGAAGAGCGATAAGACTATCGTGGGTACTTATAAGTATGGCAGAACCTTCCTGCTGGGAGTAAGATACAAACTTTGAAAGGCTTTTAAAGGTAAAAAGGTAAAAAAGTAAAAAGGTAAAAAATGAAAAAGATAAATACTTTCGCTTGCATGCTGATGATGGCAGCAGCGGCTATGTTCTCTACTTCTTGTGAGAACGATAATATCAATCCATACGATTATACTAATCATGGTGGTAATGGAAGCAACGAAAACCAGGGTTCTAACGAAGTTCTGAAAACTGACGTGGCTGAATATCCTGTAGGTTCTCTGGTTTGGAGCAAGGATACTACCCTCAGCGAGAGCGTGGAGATTCCTGTGGGTACTTCGCTCTATATCGAGCCGGGTGTAACCGTTACCTGCAAATCTGAGGTTCAGGTGCCGGTGGAAATCGTAGTGTTGGGTAATCTCTATTGCATGGGTACTGCCGAAAAACCTGTCACCTTTACTTCTGATACCAAGAAGCCTGCCGATTGGGGTGGCATCATCTGCGGATACAATTCTGAGGAGGTGGTACTCAATCATGTGGAAGTGGCCAATGCCGGCGCTACTCCTACCGAGAGTTCAGCTTCTTTCCAGAACAAGCTTTTCAAAACCACCATCGATGGTGGTGTGCCTGCTTTCCATTTCTGTAATGTGAATGGTAAGTTTGTGATGGCTAACTGTTTCTTCCACGGCAACTATAACGACCAGACTTACTTTACTGGCGGTAATGGTGTGATTATCAACAATATCTTCGCCGATAGCGGAAATGCTGCTGATGGTGGTGAGGCTATCAACGTGAAGGCTGGTTGCAAACTCGATGTTGCCAACAATATCATCTACAACGCCTGCACCAACGCCTTCAAACTCTCTAATGCAGGCAATAGTGAGACCATTCCGCTTACAGAGATGACCGTTTACAATAATACTATAGTTGATTGCGGATGGCGTCGTGCCAAAAACAAGAAGGGTGGTTCTGTATGGGTAGAGAAGGCTGCCAAACCTATCTTCGTGAACAATCTCATCTACGATTCCCGTTATGGACTGAAGCAGCCAAAGCAGGATGGGGCAGATATGGAGCATAGTCGTCTGACTCCAAACTACTACTTTGCCTCTACCGACAAGGGAGTAGAGCAGATGGCGAAGGGTGCAAGCCTCAGTATCTGGTATGATACAGATATCAAGAGTAGCGTGGCAGGTCAGCTCAATCCTCTCTTCAAGAACTTTAAGCAGAGCGATAAGATGAACATCAATTGTGAAATAGATCTTCAGGAAAAGGGTGCTCCTCTTGCTTTCGATAAGACTTGGAATTTCGAATATCAGGATAATAGTCCTGCACTCTCTGGTGGTGTGACAGACTTTTCTCCTCTTTTCCCTAACGGTTTGCCATTCTTTGGTCTGAAGAAAGTGAATTTCCTCGATACCAAGAATGATATGAACTATTACTTCTCCGCTCCATTGCCACGTGCAAGATTCGGAGCGTGGAGATAAAACATGAAATGATATTTATTATGATGGAACGTCCTGTATAATAGAAAAATGAACAGATAGAAAAAGTCCTTTAGCGAAACAAGTGAGAACTTGCTGCTAAAGGACTTTTTTATTTTATTAGGACTCCTAAAACCTTTGCTTTCGATTAATTTAAACCTTTCTTTTCGAAGCAATTCTAAGCCTTTCTTTTCGAGCAATTCTAAGTTTTTTTTAGCTTAATTCTAATCCTTTCTTTCTATTAATTCTAATCTTTTCTTTTCGAGCAATTCTAATCCTTTCTTTTCGAGAATTCCCTTTTTATATTTCAGTATTCCTTTACTTTACATATTTCAGAATCTCCCGGCTCTTTCTTCCCTCCTTGGCAGGAATCGGCATGAAGCCTTCCGTGAGTCCTGTTTTCTCGGTCATCGCCTGAAATACGGAAGCGGCATAGTTGGAGAGTTTCAACTTACCCAGTTCTTCCTTGATGGCATCCTCATCATAATCGTCGGCATACAATAGCGTGTGAAGGTCATCCAGATACTTCTGTGGAATGTTCTTGTGAGGCATTCGGCTCTTGATTTGCAGCACTTGCGAGATGATGGCATCCTGGGTCAGTTGGGCAATAGCCTCTGCCTTGCGGCGCTCAAACTCATCAAAGGTAAGCGTGTCGGCCTCGCCCCAGTCTTCCATCATCGAAGCTGCAGAAGTAAGATGACTGTAACCGAAGTAACGGATGAGGGAAACGTGCTGGTTCCACGCCAACTTTTCCAGGTAGTTTTTTTCTAATGGGGTAGTGGCGATGAGAAGGTCGGCCTTGCTGTACATGTTTTTCTGATAGCATGCAGTCTGCAGGCTGCGCTTCAACCAAGGATTTTTGCAGTTGCGCTCAGAAACATCGCCCAGCGGACAAACGATGTATGGAATGCCCATCTTGCGCGATTTCTTCGCCAGTTGGGCACCCTGCATTGTCCATGCTCCTAAAATCAATACTACATCGGCATCAGTCAACTTGTCTGTGATGTCGAGTTTCTGGCTCATTGCTTCTGTGTATGGCTCATACATCTTCAGCAATTTCTTCTCTTTGGAAATGAACAAATATACTTTCATCGTTTACTTTAATTTTATAACTATAAGTATTTGTATTTTAAGTATTTCGATTATATAGTCTTGTCTTCAAGTCTCTACTTCCAGCCTTCCGCCTTTTACTTCCTGTTTTCTGTCTCCAGTTTCAAATTCTTCCAGCCTTCAATTTCAAAGCCTTCTGCCTTTACAGTTTATGGCTGGTGAAATCGTTTTTGTCAGCTCGCCAGTATCTGATTTTGTTGGCAAAATTTCTCCAGATGATTCCATATTCGTAGAATGGCAACTTGATCATAGCCAAGTCTTCATCAAAATGCTTGATGGCCTTGTGGGCGATGAGCATGCGGATGACGAAGAGGAGGATAAGTGAGAATCCAGCGCAACCTGTAAGTATCCAGTCTTGAGCATAAATGCTCCATGCCAAAGCTGCTATAGATGCGAGAAGACTCAGATGAGGCAGCAGATGGTCGAAGAAGAGAAGGGTGCGCATAGACTTGACTCTGTTGAGCGACTTGAGTGAAGCCTGTAGATAGAGGTGGATATTGTGCCAAGACTTGTTGGAAGGTTCATCATGGACGAGCCAGGCTTGGCGGCCAAGTTCTACAGCCGTATCGCCACATTCAGCATACTTGTTGACCAGGAAGTCGTATTCGCCTCTGATATATTCCAGGTTGCCCTGATAGCCCTGTCCTTCCATAAAATCGCTCTTGCGGAAGGCCACGTTAGGCATGTGGGTGCGGTAGGCATAGGAATGCTGGGCACGGCGGAGCAGATAGAATGCCCTGTGAATGCTCTCGAAACGGCGGATGCGCTTGGTTTCATCATCAAAAGCTACATAGCCCAAAACCAGATGGGTGGAGGTGCTGAATTGCTGGGCCATAGCGGCAAGCCATTGGTTGCTTTCCGGTCTGCAAGTTGGTTCTGTCAGAATAATCCACTCGTATTTGGCTGCTTTCACACCCAAGGTAATCTGCAACTTCTTACGGCTCATGTAGCGTGAACTCTCAGGAATATACGTATAGTAGAGGTGAGGATTCTGCGCAGCCGTACGCTTCAGAAAGTCGATGGTATCTACGTCGGTACTTTGGCTTACTACGATAACCTGGTAGTCGGCTGCATACTGCTGGTTGAGAAACATCGGCAGATTTCGCTCCAGCTCTGGCAGGTTGTCATGAGCTGTAATGAGAATTGTAACTGGTTCAGCATTTTCTTTTTGAGAAAATTCTGCCTTATTTCCTGATTCCTCATTTCCTTCCGTCTCATTTCCTTCCGTCTCTGGAAAGCGCAACGAGCGCAGGAATGGATTTACCAGCGATCCGAGGATAGCCAATAAAACCACTACTGCGCCTGCTATGATAGTAGTTATACTAATTGTTATCATTTCTTTTCTCGTAATAAGGAAATCATTCATCTTCGTGCAGAATTCATTCTGCTTCGTTCTGAAGTCTTCACTTCATGACGAAATCATTCCTTTTTATTTTTAAAGATCTTCTGTAATGTAGCCCTTTGGCAACTGGCGGCAGTTGTACTGACTTGCCATGATTTCACCATAGGCTCCTGCGGAACGAAGGGCTATCAAATCGCCACGATGGGTCTTGTTCAGGTCGATTGCCTTGGCGAAGACATCGCTCGATTCGCAGATAGGTCCTACTACATCGTAAGTTTCTACTGGCTCATCGCTTGAGATATTCTCTATCTTGTGGAATGCCTGGTAAAGGGCAGGGCGGATGAGATCGGTCATTCCTGCATCGACGATGGCAAACTGCTTGGCAGTTCCCTGTTTGATGTAGAGGGTCTTGGTGATGAGTGAACCCATCTGGCCAACTACGGCACGGCCCAACTCGAAGTGAACCTTCTGACCATCACGCAACTTCAATTTCTTGGCATAAGTATCGAAATAATCCTTGAAATCTGGGATTGGCATGCGGTTTGGATGATTGTAGTCTATACCAAGACCACCACCCACATTGATGTTCTTTACTACAATATGATGAGCTTCCAACTGGTTCTGCAATTCGTTGATACGGTTGCAGAGAGCCTCGAAGTCACCCATGTCAAGTATCTGACTACCAATATGGAAATGCAATCCTAAGAACTGGATGTTCTTCAACTTTGCAGCCTCTTCGATGACTCCTTCCATATCGCGCATGGCAATACCAAATTTGTTTTCAGCCAAGCCTGTGGTAATGTTGGCATGTGTATGGGCGCCAACGTCAGGATTGATGCGGAAGCAAACCTGTGCAATCTTATTCTGCTTCTCGGCAAGTTCGTTGATTACCTCAAGTTCCGGAATGCTTTCTACATTAAAGCAGAAAATTCCTTTCTCCAGTCCGAGGTTGATTTCCCAATCACTCTTACCTACGCCAGCATAAACGATTTTGTTGGCAGGGAAACCTGCGTTGATGGCTGCCTGAATCTCTCCTCCGCTCACACAGTCGGCACCTAATCCAGCCTGGCAGATGACGTTGAGCACCTTAGGGTTGGCATTAGCTTTCACAGCATAATGTACTTCGAAACCTGGGTGCTTGCCTGCCTCCTCGTTGATAGTCTTGAGGGTACGGCGCAACAGGTCTGTGTCGTAATAGTAGAACGGAGTCTGTATCTCCTGAAACTTATCTATCGGAAATGTACCTTTCATTTCGCTTTGTCTTAAATTAATATCTTATTTATAGTCAAATTAGAAAATCCAACTGATGGTTAAGTCAGAATATCCAACGAAGAGTGGACAGGAAGTATTACATGAGAATTCTTCACTCTTCACTCTTCGTTCTTCACTTACATTACTTCTCAAACAGAACTTTACTCAAGTTCTGCAAAGCCTGCTTCTTATCCTTCTCTCTGATGAGGAACGAGATGTTGTAGTTGCTGCCGCCGTAAGAAATCATGCGTACAGGGATGTTCTTCATCGCATCGGTAGCGAGGGTCTCGAAGCCTACGTTGCTCCAGTCGAGGTCGCCTACTACGCAGATGATGCACATGTCTGAATCTACGGTTACAGTACCATATTTCTTCAACTCGTTGACGATGTCGTTGATGTGAGCGTCGTTGTCAATACTCATGCTTACACCTACCTCAGAAGTAGCAATCATGTCGATTGGAGTCTGGTAGCTCTCGAAAATCTCGAATACCTTGCGCAGGAAACCTGTAGCGAGGAGCATGCGGCTACTCTTGATCTTGATGGCTGTAATATTGTCCTTTGCTGCCACAGCCTTGATCTTGCCACGTACGATTACGTTGTCGATGATGGTACCGTCTGCCTTAGGATCCATAGTGTTCTTCAGGCGAACTGGAATACCTGCATACTTGGCTGGCTGAACACAGGTAGGGTGGAGAATCTTGGCTCCGAAGTAAGCCAACTCTGCTGCCTCCTCGAAGTTCAACTGGCGTACAGCCTCTGTGTGCTCTACGACACGAGGGTCGTTGTTGTGCATACCATCGATATCGGTCCAGATCTGAATCTCGTCAGCTGGGAGAGCTGCACCTATGAGAGAAGCTGTGTAGTCGCTACCACCACGCTGGAGATTATCTACCTCGCCGTAAGCGTTGCGGCAGATGAAGCCCTGGGTGATGTAAATCTGATAACCCTCGTTCTGCTCCATGATGGCACCCAATTTCTCCTTGATGTACTGTGGGTCTGGCTCTGCATTCTTATCAGTACGCATAAAGTCTAATGCGCTGAGCAATACTGCCTTTACGCCCTGTTCCTTCAAGTAGTTTACAACCATGTTTGTGCTCATGATTTCACCCTGAGCCACGATGCTTTTCTCCTCGAAAGAAGTAAAGAGATCCTTAGTGAAAGAGCGGAGATAATTGAACTCGCCCTGCAGGAATTCGCGTGTAGTTTTCTTCATCTCTTCGGTAGAGTAGAGATCTTCCACGTGCTGCATGTATTTCTTCTCCAAGTTGTTGATTACCTCGTTGGCGCCCTCTGGGTTCTTCTTGTAGAGATAGTCAGAGATTTCAACGAGAGAGTTTGTTGTACCACTCATCGCAGACAATACGATGAAAGTTGGTTCACCTGATTCTGTAACCAATGAGGCTACTCCCTTCATGCGCTCTGGTGAGCCTACGGAAGTACCTCCGAATTTCATTACCTTCATAGTCGTAAATTATTTGAATGTTTAAATTTTTATTTTATTGTTTAAAGTTTAATGAGGGTGTAGAATACTTCACTCTTCACTTTTCGTTCTTCACTTAATTTTCCTCTCCGTCTTCCGTGAGGTCGATGCAATTGTATTCCTTTGTCACTTCGTGCAGTTCACCATCCTTGCAGCGGTAAACGATTCCCGGGAATTTGTCGAGCATCGGGATGTTGTGGGTGGTCATGACTACAGCCGTGCCTTGCTGGGTGATTTCCTTCAGCAGGCTCACGATGTTGCTGGCTGTTTCTGGGTCGAGATTACCCGTAGGCTCATCTGCGATGATGATCTTCGGATTGTTGAGCAGGGCTCTTGCGATGGCGATACGCTGCTGTTCTCCACCCGAAAGTTCATGTGGCAACTTGTCTATCTTCTCGATCATGCCCACTTCGTTGAGCACTTCTTCGATTCGCTTGTTTCTTGCCTTCTTGTCTTTCCATCCGGTAGCCTTCAGTACAAACTCGAAGTTCTTGCGTACGGTACGGTCGTGGAGCAACTGGAAATCCTGGAAGATAATACCCAGTTCCTTGCGCAGGGCTGGTATTTCCTTTCGCTTGATGGTCTTGAGGTCTCTGCCCAAAATCTCTGCCTTTTCTGTTTCGCCTTCCACGAGGTCGAGTTCGCAGTAGAGGGTTTTCAGGAGAGAACTCTTTCCTGAACCCACTTTACCGATGAGGTAGGTAAACTCGCCTTCATCCACATGGAAGTTTATTTCCTTGAGCACGCACTTATCAGCCTGGTAAATGCTCACTTTCTGATAGTCTATCAACATCTCTTTTTCTATTTCTGGTTTACATAATGTTTGATGATTCCCCGGCAGAAATTATTTCATTTCTCCCTTGCTCTTGGCTACTCGGCGCTTCTTGTCCCAGTTTGGGTCGTGGCGCATCTGGAGTTCCTTGGCTACATCCTCTATGCGTAAGCCCTTGCTGGTGAGCAATACGATGAGGTGGTAGAGTAGGTCGGAAGACTCATATACGAGTTTCTCATCATTTCCGTTTGTAGCTTCGATGATGGTTTCAACTGCCTCTTCTCCAACCTTTTGCGCCATTTTATTGACGCCTTTATTGAAGAGACTGGTCGTGTAACTTCCTTCTGGCATTTCCTCGTGGCGCTTGTTGATGAAGTCCTGAAGTTCTGAGAGGAAGAGGATAGGGTTCAGCTCGTTCTCCTCAGCCCAGCAGGTATCTGTGCCCTTGTGACAGGTAGGTCCGTCTGGGTGTACCTTAATTAATAAGGTATCGTTGTCGCAGTCGTTCTGAATGCTGACAAGGTTGAGGAAGTTGCCTGATGTTTCACCCTTTGTCCAAAGACAGTTGCGTGAACGGCTCCAGAAAGTAACCTTTTTGGTTTCTATTGTTTTATCGTATGCTTCCTTGTTCATGAATCCCAACATCAGAACGTTCTTGGTGATTGCGTCCTGAATGATGGCAGGAACAAGTCCGTCCATTTTTTCGAAATCTATTTCCATATAATCTTAATATTTTTATCGTATTATAGTTGCTTTATCTTTTATGGTTGTATTGTTGCTTTCATTCTCTTTGAGAGGAAAAGCATCGTCAGTTAGATTCAGAGACTTCCTCGATTCGTCCTTCTTGCGTTTCAGGGACATTCTCGATTCAATTCCTTATTAGATTCTGACGTTAATTCCTTCTTCTCTGAGGTATTTCTTGAGATCAGGAATGGCAATCTCGCCAAAGTGGAATACGCTTGCGGCGAGAGCGGCATCAGCTTTTCCCAAAGTGAAGGCATCACGGAAATGCTCCATATTGCCGGCACCTCCCGAGGCGATGATAGGAATGCTTACCTCATCAGCCAGTCTGGCAAGCGCTTCATTGGCAAATCCCTGTTTCACTCCGTCATGATCCATGCTAGTAAACAGAATTTCACCTGCTCCTCTGTCGGCAACTTCCTTTGCCCAGTCAAACAAGCCCAATTCTACACGTTCTCTGCCTCCTTTAACATAGCAATGCCAACCATCTTCATCGAGACGGGCGTCGATAGCGCAAACGCAAACCTGTGAGCCATAGTGACTTGTAATCTCGTTGATGAGTTCCGGACGGCGGATGGCAGCACTATTGATGCTGACCTTGTCTGCGCCGGCATTAAGCAGGCGATCCACGTCTTTGAGTTCGTTGATTCCTCCACCTACGGTAAATGGAATGTTGATTTCGGCAGCTACGCGAGTCACCATATCTGTGAAGGTTTTGCGCTCCTCGAAACTTGCTGTTATGTCAAGGAATACCAGTTCGTCGGCTCCTGCATCGCTATAGGCTTTGCCCAGTTCTACCGGGTCGCCAGCGCTGCGGAGGTTCACGAAATTGGTGCCCTTCACAGTCTCGCCGTTTTTGACGTCGAGGCAAGGGACGATTCGCTTTGCCAAACCTTTATTTATTCTTTGTTCTACCATATTCTTCTTTTTAGCTTTTCCCGCAGGATTCTATAGTCCCAATTCTTCAACTTTGATTTTGCCCTCATAGAAAGCCTTGCCGAAAACGACAGCAGGAATTCCTGCTGCTTCCAGAGCCTTGATATCTTCGTTGCAACTTACGCCGCCCGAAGCAATCAGATGAAGGTTAGGGTAGGCTGCCATTACCTTTTTATATAGTTCTATGGCAGGTCCCTGCAACGTTCCATCCTTACTGATTTCTGTGCAGAGCACATTCTTTACACCCTTATCAATATATTGTTTCAGGAAAGGCAGGAGGTCTTCTGAGGAATCCTCCTTCCAACCATTGATAGAAATCTTGCCGTTTCTCACGTCTGCACCCAGAATCAGCTTCTCTGCACCATATTTCTCCATCCATTGCATGAAAAGCTCCGGATTGGTTACGGCGATGCTGCCCACGGTAACCATCGAAGCACCTGCTGCAAATGCCTTCTCAATATCCTCCTCGGTTTTGATTCCACCACCGAAATCAACCACAAGGGAAGTACTCGTCGTAATAGCCTTGAGTACGGCATCATTAACGATATGCTTAGACTTGGCACCATCAAGGTCAACCACATGCAGTCGATTGAAGCCCAGACTCTCGAAGTGCTTGGCTACTTCAGCAGGATTATCATTATAGACCTTCTTCTGGTCGTAATCGCCTTTCGTAAGACGTACGCATTGCCCGTTGATCAAGTCGATGGCAGGAATTAATTCTATCATATTTCTTTTATATTTCTAAGAAGTTCTTCAAAATCTGTTCGCCAACCTTGCCGCTCTTCTCTGGGTGGAACTGGCAAGTATAGAAGTTGTCCTTGTGTAAGGATGCACTATAGGGGAGGATATAATCGGCTGTAGCAATTGTATCCTCGCAGAGCGGAACATAATAACTGTGTACGAAATAGGAGTAGGGATGAAGTAAAGCCTCTGATGATTTCCCGAATCCTTTATAAAGATCCGTCTTCAGGTCGTAAATCTCGTTCCATCCCATCGCAGGCACTTTATCTTCATGTCTTTGAGGCTGGAATCTCTTAACATCTACATCAAAGATGCCGATGCAATCTACATCGCCCTCTTCTGAATGGCGACACAACAATTGCTGTCCTACGCAAATGCCCAGAACTGGTTGCTTTAAATCTCTGATGACTTGGTCGAGGTGGTGTGCCTTGAGGTATTCCATGGCTTCTTTAGCCTGGCCTTGTCCAGGGAAAAGAACACGGTCTGCCTTCTGAAGCATTTCAGCATCATCTGTAAGAATAGGATTGATGCCCAAACGCTTCATGGCGTTGACTACGGAATAGATATTTCCGGCATTATATTTTACGATTGCTACATCCATAACCTAACGTAATTCATGTTATTTTAATACGTTTTGTAATTTACAGATGCAAAGATACATATTTTCTTTCAATCAAAAGAAAATATTAGCAAAAAGATTGCCAAATATGCTATATTTCTTTCAGATAGTAAGCGAAAAAGGTATATTTATTCGACTTTATTATCTTTAAGCGCCCTTTTTTCATTTCAAGCGCTTAAATTTCATACGAAAGAATTCCAAATGAAATAATTCTGACGGATTCGTTTCTGATGAATTTATTTCATGCGAATCAATCTCATGCGAATTATAATCATGCTTGGATTGATTTCAGGCAAATTTCCTTTTTCTTTTAGTTAGTCTTCTTGTGAATCTGCGGTACGAAGAATGATGGAAGTTGCACCAATAGTAAATAATGTACCGTCTTCGATAACACGACGTTCCTTGTCTCCCAAGATTTCATTATCTACAAAGGTACCTGTGTAGCTCGGACCGTCACGGAGCACATACTTGAGGCGTCCCTTCTTGTCGCGACTCACATTGATGACACAATGGTTCATGTCAACACTTGGGTCAACCGTCTCGATAGGGCAGTTGATTCCGCTGTTCTTCATATAGCGTCCGATGATGTTATCGCCCATCTGGAGAGGAATCACCTGCTTGTAGGCAAATACATTCTCTATGACAACGATGGAGCCGAATCCCTTTTCGTTGGCATTTTCGTCAAGAACTTCCTCCTTGCGGGTCTCGCGAAGTTTGGAAACACCCATGCGAATGCCAAATTGCTTATTGCAGTTAGGACACACAAATACGAGACTCTGACCAGCCTCGTATTTCTTCTCATCAAAAGTAATGTAGTTGTCACACTTAGGACAGCGAACTCTTTTCATGTATATTTTCTTTGTTTTTACTCACTTTTGTTTTTTGCTCATTCTCTGTTACTCAGTAACTTTGGTAATCCAGCCATCCGCAAAAACTTCATTATTACGGAGATCATGGAGAGCCTTATAGGCCTGACCTTCAGTCTCGTATGAGCCATAAACTACCTTCACATTCGTAGCGGTAATAACCACCTTGGCAGCCTTGAAACCCTTGGCTTGCAGCGTCTCTACATAGTTGGCAGCATTACGCTTGGTTACGCGGCTTGCCAAAACGATTCCATAATATGGTTTGGCGCTCTTGAGCTCAGCCTGGTCGATTTTCTTCTCGTTGGCCTCATCGTTAGCGTCCTTATTCGTTTCTGGGTTGATTTTCAATACCTTCTCGCTGTTTTCAGCCTTGGAAGCAAGTTTCGTTTGGTGGGTATTTTGTGTAACTAACTCCTTTGGCATGATACGGGTAAGCATGCCTGTATCAATCTTGCTGGTCTGCACATTAGGAGTTCTCAATGGAGTAGAGATGGCGAAGAATGCTATGATGGCGATGCAGGCTGCAGCCAGATTGCGAAGCCAACTCTTCTTGATAAGAATGAACTCTGCAGATGGCTTTTCGTCATCGTCATTTACGTCAAATACAGAATTTGCTGTCGCATTCTGTAATGCCACAACAGGTTCTGCCTGTTTTTCTTCTTGATTTATCTCTATATTTTCTGCAATATTGGTGCTGTTAGTCTTCTCAAGCGTAACTGTAGGTTCATTTTCCTGGGCGCTGAGAGGAAGCATGTCGAATCCGCCCAAACCATAATAGTTAGGGGTCAGAATGCCAGCCTCGCAAGGCTCAAAAGTATAATTGCCGTCTTCGTTGAGATATATAGTACCGATATTGTTGATTTCATACTTGCCTTCATTTTCCAGGCGCTGACGGATTTCGGCCACCTCGTTGGCAAGGCGGTCGATAGCTTCTGGGTAACTGATGTCGTATGCTTCTACGTAAGATTGCGCCAAAAGGGAATCGTTCATCTTCAACTGTGGATTGAAGCCAACGGTTCTCAATGGTGGCAAAAACATGTTGTCTCTGCCATCATAACGTGCATCTACGTGGTGAGCCATGAAGCCCCCAAAATCAGGGACAATCACGCAATCGTTGCTCAGAAGTAGGATTTCGATATGTCTTTCTAGTTCATTCACGACTGCAAAGTTAGTGAAAAAAATGAAACTGACCAATAATTTTAAGGAAAAAAAATACTTGAAGATATAAATAGTTGAAAATGTTTTGTCATATCGTAGAAAAGTATTATCTTTGTCCCTAAATAATTAATGTGTGATGATATGAACAGCAAAATTACAGATATTCAAGGAGTGCTTTATCTGATCAAGAGGCATTCTTTGATGATGGCATTGCTATGTGGACTCTCTGTTGCTGCCAGTTGTGGCAAGAAGGCCAGTCCGAATTCTACCCCTAAGGAAGATACTCGCGCTAAGGAATTGTTGCAGGGCATCTGGCTTAATGAGGACGATGAGGATGTGGCTTTCAGAGTAAAGGGAGATACGATTTATTATCCTGATTCGACGAGCCAACCCGTATATTTCTGCATTTATGGCGATACTTTGATCATGAAAGGTGCCCGAGATGTGAAATATCCTATCCTGAAACAGGCGGCTCACTTATTCGAGTTCAAGAGTCCAAGTGGTGATGTAATCAAGTTGACCAAGACTTCTGATAAAACTTACCTGAAGGCTTTCCAGCAGGAGAAAACCATAGCGCTCAATCAGAATCAGCTTATCAAGCGTGATACGATTGTTTCGCATGGGGAGAACAGATACCATCTGTATGTTCAGGTGAATCCTACTACTTACAAGGTGTTTAAGAGTTCGATGAACGATGATGGAGTGCAGGTGGATAATGTCTATTTCGACAATATTATCAATCTCAACGTGTTCCATGGTGCCAACAAACTTTTCTCTCATGATTTCAAAAAGAAAGATTTTGGGAAAAAGGTGCCTGAATCTTTCTTGGAACAGGCTGTGTTGAGTGACCTGCTCTTTGAGAGGATAGACGAAAAGGGGATTCATTACCTGGCTGTCTTGGCCATGCCTGACAGTTCGCTGAGTTATCAGGTTAAAATCGTGGTTTCTTATCAGGGAAAACTGGAAATTCTTTCTGTTTAATCAGAAATAGTTCTTTATCAGATATAGCTTCTGGCAAGATTCGATACAAATTTTGAGTATCGGATCTTGCCAGATTTCTTTTATAAATATAGTATAAAGGTGTGCCATAAGTACATGGCGCAATTTTATTCGTCTGAATCTCTGGTGAAACGAAAAAGAGGATGTATCATAGCCTTATGACATATCCTCTTATTATTTGAGAATTTTAATTCAGGAAGCCGAGCAAGGCGCCGGCTGCTACTGCCGAACCGATAACACCTGCCACATTTGGTCCCATAGCGTGCATGAGCAGGAAGTTGTGGCGGTCGTATTCCAAACCGAGATTGTTGGAGATGCGGGCACTCATTGGCACAGCGCTCACGCCAGCATTACCGATCAGCGGATTCAGTTTCTTGTCTTTCGGCAAGAACAGGTTCATCAGTTTCACAAAGAGAATGCCGCTTGCTGAGGCTATAATGAATGCCAAGGCACCAAGGGCGAAAATCTTGATGGTATTGAGGGTCAGAAATTCTGATGCCTGGGTGGAACATCCTACTGTCAGACCGAGGAGCATCACCACGATGTCGTTCAGGCTGCTGCCAGCTGTCTTGGCGAGTCTTGTTGTCTTGCCACTCTCTTTCAGGAGATTTCCGAAGAAAAGCATACCGAGTAGTGGCAAACCGCTTGGCACGATAAAAGTGGTAAGCAATAAACCGATGATAGGGAAGAGTATCTTCTCGGTCTGACTTACTTGGCGAGCTGGTTTCATCTTGATGACACGCTCTTTCTTGGTGGTAAGAAGTCGCATCAAAGGTGGCTGAATCACAGGCACTAACGCCATGTAGGAGTAGGCACAAACCGCAATGGCTCCCATCAGATTTGGACTCAACTTGCTGGAGAGGAAGATGGCGGTAGGTCCGTCGGCTCCTCCAATGATGGCAATACCTGCAGCCTGATTAGGCTCGAAACCTAAAGCTAAGGCTATCATGTATGCTCCGAAAATACCAAACTGGGCGGCGGCTCCGATAAGAATCAGTTTCGGATTGCTGATGAGTGCCGAGAAGTCTGTCATAGCTCCAATACCCAAAAAGACGAGTGGCGGATACCATCCCTGTTTTACTCCCTGATAGAAAATATTGAGTACGGAGTTGTCCTCGTAAAGACCGATTTCGAGTCCTGCGTCAGCACGGAATGGGATGTTGCCAAGGATGATGCCCAGTCCGATAGGTACGAGAAGCAATGGTTCGAAATCCTTCTTGATGGCGAGCCAGATGAAGATGGCTCCCACTAAAATCATGATGAGATTTCCTGCCGTGGCGTTGGCAAAGCCCGTATAGGTCAGGAACTCATGAAAGTTTTGTATGATGAAATCCATAAGCTATCTATTTAATGGTTACTAACGTATCGCCTTCCATCACGGCATCGCCCTTGTTCACGTTGATACTTGTGATGGTTCCGGAAGTTTCAGCCTCGATATTATTCTGCATCTTCATGGCTTCAAGGATGACAACCGTATCTCCAGCATTCACCTTGTCGCCTACCTTCACCTTGATTTCGTTAATCGTACCAGGCAGAGGGGCTACCACAGGCTTACCGGCTGCTGCCGTTGGTGCCGAACTTGTACTTGCTGCAGAGGCAGAAGAACTATTGGATTCTTCACTCTTCACTCTTCGTTCTTTACTTCCTTCTGCTCTTCTTTCTTCACTTAATTTCACTTTCTGCTTACCGGCTTTTACAGGTTGCTTCATTTCCACTTCGAATGGGATTCCATTCACGGTCACGTTAGCGATATTGCCTTCGATGTCTTGGATTTCGACTTCGTAATCGACACCCTTGACAGTATATTGATACTTTGTCATAGTTTTAAATCTTTAATATTTATATTTTGAATCAGTAAAGCTATTGAATTCTTCACTCTTCACTTATTATTAAAATTCGGGGCATTCCATCTTGTCTGTTTTGGTTTGATGGTGATGATACCGGATTCAATATCATGTACATCCTCCAGATACTCTTTTAGCGCCAATGAAATGACAGCCATATAGATTTCCTTGTCAATACCCTTAGTTGTCAAACCATCCTTGAGTATCACGTTGGTTTTGTGACTGATTTCTGATGTCACTTCAAGGGTTTTCTTACCAGTCTTATACAATAGGTTGGCATGTTTCTCCGTGGCACGTGCAATACGCTGTTTGTGCTTCATGTAAGCGCCGAAAGCCCAGAAGAAGATGAAGAGGAGGGCAAGGCAGGAGAAGACGATGCCCATGGAGAGAATGGCAATACCGTAGCCGTGAGGATCTGTTTTCTTGAGCATCTGGGGTTTGCTGAGCCCGGTGCTCAGAGGCAAATAACCGGGAGTTACTTCATCCGCTTTACTAATCTTCCAAGTCTTGAAATCGCTGGTCAGAGCATAGGATTGGTCTGCTGCCAACCACGGAATACTGATAGAGTCTATCAGATCTACAGCATTACCATCGTAGAGAGCAATCCAGTTGTTTTTTTCATGGAATGCATCTGCGATTTTCTTGAGAGGAACCAATCCGAGTTTCAGTTGGAAAGGTCCTGTACCTTCGCTCAACCATCTGAAGTGTCCTCTTCCCTTAGGAAAACAGTCTGGGCATGTTTCTTCCGAATCTTCATGCCAGATATACCGGTCGTAGATAATCACACTTTTCTTGCCAGCCAAGGTTGTGCGAGGCTCGTTGTTCGGCAGAGGGCACATCAGCTTTCGCCGTTCTTCGGGCGACATCTTTTTGTCGAGAACTCTCCGGTCGGTAGTCAGGAACATACCGCGAATGTTGTAGGTTGTAAACGAGGAATTGGATAGTTCCACCCATGATTTATGTGCACCGTACTCATCCACAATGCTTGTACGGTTGTTGGTCATCACCTCCGTTATCCGGATGCTTTTGGCTCCTTGGCTCCAAGTGGGCAAGGATGTGATGAACCCTATGCTTAATATAAGTCCCAATTTCTTCATACGCTTCTAACGTTAAAGGGTTATTCTTAGGTTTCTTGGCTCAAAGATACGAATTATTTGGGAATAAACCATAAAAAAGGTGCACATTTTTTGAAAAATGCGCACCTCTTTATAATTTATAACTTTTTGTTAAGCTTATTTCAGTAATTGTAAGCTATATTATCCGCAGAAGAACAAAACAACAATCTGTGCCGAGAAAATTCTGAGGAACATACTCAACGGATAAACTGTAGAATAGCCTACTGCAGGAGCCTCTTTCGAGCATGAAGCATTTGCATAAGCTAATGCTGGTGGGTCGGTATAGGTACCTGCAAGCATACCCATGATGGTGAAGTAGTTGAACTTATACTTCAGACGGGCGATGGTTCCGATTATCAGGATAGGGATGACTGTGATGAGGAAACCGCAACCTACGTATTTCAGTCCGTCTCCCTGTACTACTGTATCCCAGAATCCTGCTCCAGCCTTGATTCCCACACTTGCCAGGAACAATACCAGTCCGATTTCTCGTAGCATCATGTTGGCAGATGTGGTCGTATAAGTCACCAGTTTGAAGTGATAACCGAATCGGCCGATCAAAATAGCGATGATCAGCGGACCACCCGCGATACCTAATTTCAGAGGAACTGGCATTCCTGGTACTGCAAATGGGAGGCTACCGAAGATGATACCTACCATGATACCTACGAAGATGGTTGCGATGTTAGGTGCATCCAGACGCTTCACGGAGTTACCCATCATTTCTGCCACACGGTTTACATTCTCTTCAGGACCTACTACCAAAATCTTGTCACCTACGTGGAAGTGGTGGTTGCGGCCAGCAAAGATGTCCATTCCCTGACGGGAGATACGGGTTACGTTCACGCCATATACGCTGGAGAAGTGCATCTTACCGAGGGTCTTACCGTTCATTTCTGGACGGGTAACGATAATGCGGCGGGAAACAAAGTGCTGAACCTCATCCTTCTCGCGGTCCCATTCTGCATCAATCTCAGGGCCGATGAATGCCTTGATTGCTTCTGCATCAGCCTCAGCACAAACTACGAGGAGTTCGTCGCCTACCTCAAAGGTTGTCTTACTATTTGGGATGCTCACCTCGCCCTTGTGCAAGAGACGTGAGCATACAATGTCGCGGTTCAAAAATTCTGATACTTCACGTAATGTGCGACCTGCGATATAAGCATTCTCCACACGCAAGTGCATGTTGTGTGCCTTGGCATGTGGGTTGGCTGCATCTTCCATGTTCAACTGTTCTTCCTCCTCTTGAGGGTTTACCTTGCAGATATACTTGATCAGAATGGTAGCACCAATGATGCCAACCACACCAAGAGGGTAGGCGCAAGCATAACCATTGGCAATACTTGGCGCACCATTAGGGAATACGCTGAGCAACGCTTCGTTGGCAGCACCAAGACCTGGGGTATTGGTTACAGCACCATAGAGCGTACCTACCATCATCGGAAGGTTGTTAGGGTTGCTTGTGTCAAAGAACAAGTAGTAGCATGCAAACATCACGCATACGTTGAGGAAAATGGCTCCTGTAGAGAGCAAGTTGAGGGTGACACCGCCTTTCTTGAAACTCTCGAAGAAACCAGGACCTACCTGAAGACCAATCATGAAGACAAAGAGAATCAATCCGAAGTCTTGTATGAAAGTCAGGATATCCTTTGGTGCTGTGAATCCCACATGACCTGCGAGAATACCAGCGAAGAGAACGAAGGTAACACCTAAAGAGATACCTCCGATTTTGATTTTACCGAGATACACGCCGATGGCAATGACAATCGCATAGAGTAGGGCGATGTGAGCCACGGATTCCGTATTGGTAAATAGATTAATAATCCAATCCATTATTATTGTTAAGTTGTAGATTCTTAGGGGTATTTGCTAAAACTGAAAATTCGAGGACACCACTAAAGAGGATGCCCTCGAACTTATATTTTCCTTTATCTTCAAGCTTTCTATAGGAATATTTCCTGAAATCCGGGAAAGTCCTGACGATTACTTTTAGATAATTAAATGTGTTTAGCTATTACTTCTCGATAGCAGCTACACCTGGCAATACCTTACCCTCGATAGCCTCGAGAAGAGCACCACCACCAGTAGAGATGTAAGAAACCTGATCAGCCAAGCCGAACTTGTTGATACAAGCTACAGAGTCACCACCACCGATGAGAGAGAATGCACCCTCCTTAGTAGCCTCAGCGATTGCGTCAGCAATTGCCTTAGAACCACCAGCGAAGTTGTCGAACTCGAAGACACCAGCAGGACCGTTCCAGAGGATAGTCTTAGCACCCTTGATAGCTGCAGCGAAAGCCTTGCGAGTCTCAGGACCTGCGTCCATACCCTCCCAACCGTCAGGGATGTTGTTAGATGGGCAAACCTGTGTATTGCAGTCGTTCTTGAAATCGTCACCGCAGATAGAATCTGTACCGAGTACGAGGTTTACGCCGTTCTCCTTAGCCTTCTTGATTACATCGAGAGCAACGTCGAGCTTGTCATCCTCGCAGATAGACATACCGATCTTGCCACCGAGAGCCTTAGAGAATGTATAAGTCATACCACCGCAGAGAATGAGGTTGTCAACCTTGGTCAACAAGTTCTCGATGATACCGATCTTAGTAGAAACCTTAGAACCACCCATGATAGCTGTGAATGGGCGCTTGATGTTGCCGAGTACTGCATCAACAGCCTTTACTTCCTTCTCCATCAAGAAGCCGAGCATCTTGTGATCCTTATCGAAGCTGTCAGCGATAACTGCAGTAGAAGCGTGCTTGCGGTGTGCTGTACCGAATGCGTCCATTACATATACATCAGCGTAAGAAGCCAACTTAGCAGCGAACTTCTTCTGGCGTTCCTTCATCTCAGCCTTAGCAGCGTCGAACTCAGGAGTACCCTTCTCTACGCCAACTGGCTTACCTTCCTCTTCTGGGTAGAAACGAAGGTTCTCGAGCAAGAGAGCCTCACCTGGCTTCAAGGCAGCAGCCTCAGCATCAGCGTTACCGCAGTCCTTAGCAAACTTAACCTCTACACCGAGAGCGTCAGAAACGTTCTTTACAATCTGAGAAAGAGAAAGTTCTGGTTTAACTTTGCCCTTTGGCTTACCCATGTGGCTCATCATGATAAGAGCACCACCGTCTGCGAGTACCTTCTTCAAAGTAGGGAGGGCACCACGGATACGAGTGTCGTCAGTTACATTACCATTCTCATCCAATGGCACATTGAAATCAACGCGTACGATTGCCTTGTGACCGGCAAAGTTAAAATCTTCAATTTTCATTTTACCTAAATTTTATTTTAGTTGTTATTAACTTATTTACTACTTTGCATGGATACTGCACAACTTCGCATAGGATGGGCTTTAGGAGAGCTTGCCGCTGCTAATCATGATTGTCCTGCTGAAACTGTAGGCAAAAATAATAATTTTATTTGATACTGCCAAATTATTGGCTATGAATTATAGAATTTTGTGCTAATTGTTGTAAATCTGTAATATGGAGTTTACAAATTGGCGTCCACAAAGCACAAAAAAGCCTTTCTGCCGAAAAACAGAAAGGCTCTTATGATGTTTTCTGATTGCTTGCCATTCCATTTAGATGATGGGTTGCAAAGAGAGAAACTTTTGTCTTTTTATTCGTTCCACATGTGTCTTTTTATTCGTTCACATGTTTTATTCGTTCATCAGATAGTTCTTGAATGAAGCGAAGTCCTTGGTCATTTCGATGCTCTGCTTCTTGCCCTTCATAAACTCGGCAAGGCGTGCAGGAATCTCGATGTCAGAACCGAGGATGCTATCTACCTTCTCCTTGAACTTGGCTGGGTGAGCGGTCTCCAGGAATACACCTACTTCGCCTGGTTTCAACTGCTCTTTCAGGGCACGATAACCGCAAGCGCCATGAGGGTCAAGTACATACTTGGTGTCATTGTAGCATTGCTTCATGGTCTCTGCTATCTGATCGTCCTTGTAGGTGGCACCGCTGATATAGGCTGTGATGGCATCATGATTGCCCTTGTAGAGATCATAGATGCGGGCGAAATTGCTTGGGTCGCCTACGTCCATTGCGTTGGCAATGGTTGCCTTGCTTGGCTGAGGTTTGTACTCACCAGTCTGCAGGTAGTTGTAGAAAATATCGTTGGCATTGTTGGCTGCGATGAAGCGGTGGATAGGCAAGCCCATCTCGTGACCGAACAGACCGGCTGTGATATTACCGAAGTTTCCGCTTGGTACACAGATTACCAACTTGTCTGCCAATCCTTTCTCCTTCATGCGTGCATAGGCATTGAAATAGTAGAATGCCTGAGGCAGGAAGCGAGCTACATTGATAGAGTTGGCTGAAGTCAACTTCATGTGCTTATTCAGTTCCTCATCCATGAAAGCTGATTTTACGAGTGCCTGACAGTCATCGAAAACGCCATCCACTTCAAGGGCTGTGATGTTCTGACCGAGGGTAGTAAACTGGCTTTCCTGAATCTTGCTCACCTTACCCTTTGGATAGAGTACATAGACATGAATGCCCTCTACGCCGAGGAATCCATTGGCTACGGCTGAACCAGTATCACCAGATGTGGCAACGAGCACATTCACTTCTTCTTTGCCTTCCTGGCGTACGAAGTATTGCAACAGACGGGCCATGAAACGGGCACCTACATCCTTGAAAGCGAGAGTAGGACCATGGAACAATTCCAGAGAGTAGATGTTTGGTTCTACCTCTACGACAGGGCAATCGAATGCCAAGGTGTCATAGACGATTTTCTTCAAAGAGTCTGCATCCACATCCTCGCCAAAGAAAGCGTCTGCCACCTGATAAGCTATCTCCTGGAAAGAGAACTTTTCGATATTGTCGAAGAATTCCTTTGGTAACTTCTTGATGATTTCAGGCATGTAGAGACCGCGGTCTTCTGCCAAACCTTTTACTACTGCCTTGTGAAGATCGGCAATCGGTGCTTTCTTATTTGTTGAATAATATTTCATTTTTCCAATTTTTTTTATGTTAATGATGTCTGTTTAATTGATAAACATTATTTGATGGCCATGAATGCATTCATGAAGTCTTGCAGCTGTAGCAGACCATAGCTGCCACGTACGCAACTTACCTCGTCGTATTTCTCTACCTCGTCAGGTGTTATGCCTGGGTAGTAGATGATGAAAGGTACTGGCTCCTTCACATGGGTGCGAATTTCTACTGGAGTAGGGTGGTCAGGCAGGATGGCGATGCATACTGGTTCATCCCACTTGGAAACCTCATCGTAGATAGGCTTGATGAGTCTCCTGTCAAGGTTTTCAATAGTCTTGATCTTCAACTCCAGATCGCCATCATGGCCGGCCTCATCGCTTGCTTCTACATGTACATATACGAAATCGTCGCCTTCCTTCAGAGCATCAATAGCAGCCTGCGCCTTACCTTCATAATTGGTGTCAGCAAGACCTGTCGCTCCTTCCACGATGATGTTACGGAGACCGGCATAATGACCGATACCGCGAATCAGATCGACTGCAGAGATGACAGAACCTCGCTTGATCTGAGGATACATCTGTGAGAGCGTGAGCATGTGAGGACGATAACCGCCGCCCCAAGGCCAGATGATGTTAGCCATGCGCTCTCCGCGTTCCTTGCGTGCCACATTGAAAGGGTGGTTCTCCAGGATTTCCTGACTCTTCAGAATCAGTTCATTCAGGAGATCGGCAGTCTGCTGTGCGCTCATGCGGTATTCATCGGCTAACGGATCGATAGCCTTGCCGTTGGCATCCTTGTCATGCGCAGCGAGCAATGCTGCATCTACGTTCTCCATCGGTTTTACCAGAAGTGGTTTCCATTCCTCGTTCGGATGATCGTGAGGAGGAGCACAATCCACATACTTATTACCTCCCTTGATAATCAGGAGGTGTCGGTATTGGATACCTGTGATAAACTTCACGATGCCAGGATACTGACTGGCGAGTTTCTCGTTCAGATACTTGATGAGTACATCTGCATCCTCTGTTTCCAGATTGCCTCCGTTGTGGGTGATGATAATGCCATCGTTCACATTGATAATATTGCAGCGAAGGGCGAAATCATTCGGACTCATCTCATAGCCGATGCTGGCTGCTTCCAGAGGACCGCGTCCCTCATAGACTTCGTTCTGATCGTAGCCCATGATAGAACTGTTAGCTACCTCAGAACCTGGATGAAATCCGTCTGGTACTGTAACGAGTCTGCCTGTCTTTCCCATCTTGGCAAGCATGTCCATATATGGTTTGTTGGCGTATTGCAGCAAGGTCTTGCCACCCAGTCTCTCCACTGGGTGGTCAGCCATGCCGTCGCCAAGTATGATAATATGCTTCATAATTGTTATCCTTTTATTGGTATGATACGATTAAATGTTGGCGATACTCATGATGTTGGCGAATACACCGGCTGCAGTTACGCTTGCTCCGGCTCCATAACCCTGAATCATCATAGGGTATTCCTTGTAGCGCTCGGTGGTGAGCAACACGATGTTGTTGCTGCCTTCGAGGTTGTAGAACGGATGCTCTGGACCTACTGCCTGCAAGCCTACGCTGGTCTTGCCACCGTCGAGGGTTGCCACGAAGCGCCAGCGCTTGTGCTCGATGTCGAGGGTCTTGCGCTTTGCCTCGAATTCTGGATCCAACTCAGGCAACTTCTTCCAGAAATCATCCAGACTGCCCTGGAAGTATTCGTCTGGTACGAAGAGGTTCTTTTCAACGTCATCTTGTTCTACACGGTAGCCTGCTTCACGAGAGAGGATAACCAACTTGCGTACAACGTCCATACCGCTCAGGTCGATGCGTGGATCAGGCTCGCTATAGCCCTTCTCTTTGGCGAGGCGAACGGTCTCAGAGAATGGTACGACACCAGAGATAGCGTTAAAGATAAAGTTGAGCGTACCAGACAGAACTGCCTCAATCTTAAGGATTTTATCACCAGAGTTTCGGAGGTCGTTGATAGTTCCGATGATAGGAAGACCAGCACCTACGTTGGTTTCAAAACGGAATACGACACCACGCTGGATGGCCGTCTTCTTCAATCGCTCATAGTTCTCATATTCGCTGGAAGCAGCTATCTTGTTGGCTGCGATAATGCTCACGTTGTGCTCCAGAAGACTCTGGTAGAGACTTGCCACATCCTTGCTTGCAGTACAGTCCACGAATACGCTGTTGAAGATATTCATATTCAGAATCTTTTCCTTCAGGGTCTCGTTGGTACTTGGTTCTGAAGCCTTCAGAGCCTCACGATAATTGTCGAGGTCGAGACCGTCACGGTCGAAGATGGCATTGTGGGAAGATGCAATACCCACCACGTTGAGCTTGAGTTTGTTGCGCTCCTTGAGTTCTTCGTACTGGTTCTTGATCTGCTCAATCAGTTTGCCACCCACGGTGCCCACACCGCAGATAAAGAGATTGAGCACCTTGTATTCTGAAAGGAAGAAACTGTCGTGTAATACGTTCAATGACTTGCGGAGGAAATCGCTCTTTACTACGAAAGAGATATTGGTCTCCGAAGCACCCTGTGCACAGGCGATGACTGAGATACCACTTCGTCCGAGTGTACCGAACAGCTTACCAGCGATACCTGCAGCGTGCTTCATGTTCTCACCTACGATGGCGATGGTAGCCAGACCGCATTCTGCGTGCATAGGGAACATGGCGCCGTCGGCAATCTCATTCTTGAATTCCTCATTCAATACTCTTACAGCTTCTTCTACGTCCTGCTCTCTTACACCGATAGAGGTAGAGTTCTCTGAAGATGCCTGGGAAACCATGAACACAGAGATGCCTTCATTGGCAAGAGCGGTAAAGATACGGCGGTTGACGCCGATGACACCGACCATGGAAAGACCGGTTACGGTAATAAGTGCTGTACCATTGATAGAAGAAATACCCTTGATAGGTTTGGAGTCGCCATCAATCTTGTTCTTGATGATGGTGCCAGGAGCCTCTGGGTTGAAGGTATTCTTGACCTTGATAGGAATATTCTTGACACAAACTGGGTAGATAGTAGGAGGGTAGATGACCTTTGCACCAAAGTTGCAAAGCTCCATCGCTTCGATGTAACTCAGTTCGTTGATTGTGTAAGCTGATTTGATGACACGTGGGTCTGCAGTCATAAAGCCATCCACATCGGTCCAGATTTCAAGCACTTCTGCATTGAGTGCTGCTGCGATAATAGCTGCGGTGTAGTCGCTACCGCCACGTCCGAGGTTGGTAGTACGCTCGGTATTCTTGTCGCGGCTGATAAAACCCGGTACGAGAGAGATGCGAGGCAGCTCTGCGAAGGTATCCTTTACCAATTTGTTGGTCAACTCACTATCGAGGGTATGCTTTCTATTGATACGCTCTGTCTTGATGAAGTTACGTGAGTCAAACCACTTGGCGCCACGAATCAATGTGGCAACGATCTTCGAACTGAGCCTTTCTCCATAGCTCACGATGGCATCCTGTGTCTTTTCGCTTAAATCGTGGATGAGATACACACCGAAATAGATGCTCTTCAACTGCTCGAAGAGGGCATCGACCGATTTGAATAAGTTTTCTCTGTCTGAGGTGTCGGTGATGATGGTGTCTATCATCTTGTGGTGGCGATCAACCATGGCGTCGAATTCGACTTTCCATTGTTCATCACCCTTGAGGGCAAGCTGAGACGTTTGCAGAAGTTTGTCGGTGATTCCGCCAAGTGCGCTCACGACAACCACTACACTCTGTTTCTTAGCCTCATTTTCTACGATACGTTTTAAGCTGAGGATGCTTTTTACGGAACCAACAGATGTTCCGCCGAATTTTAATACTTTCATTTGTTATTGATTTTTGTTGGTAATGTAGTGTTCCCCCCGAAACGACCGGGGCTGAAACAAAACTTGACCGCAAAAATACAAAGTTTCTGTCAAACTGCCAAAGAAAATTGGAGAAAAGTAACAAATTGCTGCAAGAAATGTATTTTTATACTATTTTTTACAGCAATTGTATGTATATTTAGGGATGCTATTATGGAAAGCTTTGTTTTTGGTAAGCCTATGATAGCACGTCTTGCCCCAGATTATTTTAGCTGAACGCTCCGTTCAGATACTCTTTGGTCAGTTCGTGCTTTGGATTCTTGAATACTTCTTCTGCGCTTCCTTCTTCGATCACTTCGCCGAGATACATGAAGATGACATGGTCGGCTATGCGGAGTGCCTGGCGCAGGGTATGTGTCACCATCACGATGCTATAGTCTTTCTTCAATTCAGTGAAGAGCTGTTCTACCTTTTTGCTGCTGATAGGGTCGAGAGCAGAGGTGCTCTCATCGGCGAGGAGGTAACTTGGTTCTACGGCAAGGCTTCTGGCAAGGCAGAGGCGCTGCTGCTGACCGCCGCTCAACTTGGAAGCAGGAGTCTTCAGTCTGTCTTTCACTTCCTCCCAGAGACCTACTGCTTTCAGGTAATGCTCTACGATGCTGTCGAGCTTTTTTCTGTTGTGGATGCCATGAATACGGCAGCCGTATGCCACGTTGTCGTAGATGCTCATAGGGAGTGGGCATGGGCGCTGAGGTACGAGACCTATGTTGCGGCGCACTTCAGAGAGCTTGCTGCTGCCTGCTTCGAGGATATTATTTTCACCTAAGTTTACCTCACCATTCATTTTCAGACCTTCCACGCGGTCGTTCAGGCGATTGAAAGTGCGGAGTAAAGTTGATTTGCCGCAACCAGAAGGACCGATGATGCAGGTAATCTTGTTCTTTGGGATACTTACGTTTACATCTTTCAGAATCTGGGCACCGTTGATATAGACATTCAGATTTCTGGTGTCTAACTGTGCTTGGGTGTTGTGAGCAAATTGAATAGCCATATCTTTATCTCCTATATTTTATGATTCATACACCTATATATATAATAAGGTGTAATCCTCTGTGTTGTTACTTCTTATTTCCGTTTGCAAAGGTACGAAGTTTTCGGGGGCCAGGCAATCACCTACATAGGGTAAATTCATACCCTATGTGTGGTATATAGGAATGCTGCAATTGTGGTATTGTGTTTCTGGTATAATCTTCATACCTTTGCAGCCAGATTGATGTATATACTGAGAATGGATGTATATACGAATATGTAAAGTATATTTTAAGCAAGTTATGAATATGAAAAAGAAGACGATAGGAATCATAGCATTAGGCGCTTTCTTGTTGCTGGCAGGTTGCAGCAGCAAGGGGGAAGTGAAGCGTGATGCTCATGGCAGAGAGGTGCTGAGTGGATATATCACGCTGTCGGGAGCCTTTGCGCTTTATCCGTTGGCAATTCAGTGGGCTGATGAGTTTCACCGGCTTCATCCCGAGGTGGATATTGATATTTCGGCAGGTGGGGCAGGAAAGGGAATTACTGATGTGCTTGCCGACCAGGTGGATATTGCGATGGTAAGTCGTGAACTGAAACCTCAGGAGAAGGAGAGAGGTGCCTTCGCTTTTGCGGTGGCGAAAGATGCTGTGGTGGCTACGGTCAATGTTAATAATCCTATTTATAAGGAATTGTTGAAGACAGGTTTGAGTAAGCAACAGGCTCAAGAGATTTGGGAAGGAAAGACGAAACTGAATGTCTATACCCGTAGTGATGCTTGTGGTGCTGCCGAGACCTGGGCGGCATTTTTGGGGAAGAAGCAGGAAGATCTGAAAGGCACGGGTGTCTTTGGAGACCCAGGCGTGGCGGAAACCTTACAGAAGGATGTGAATGGTATAGGATTTAATAATATCGGTTATGCCTATCATGATAAGACGCATAAACCCACGAAAGGGATTGCCATCGTTCCTATTGATGTGAATGGTAATGGAAAAATGGATGAGGAAGAAAAATTTTATGGAACTTTGGATGAACTGATGGAGGCTATTGCAAAGGAAAAATATCCTGCACCGCCAGCCCGCAATCTTTATCTTGTAACGGCAGGAAAACCGAAGAATCCAGTTGTGGTGGAGTTTCTGAAGTATGTCAGAACAAAAGGGCAGCGGTTGAATGCGCCAGCCGGATTTGTGCATATCTGATACCGGTTGCTTTCTCTGCTGGAGTGGATTTCTGACAGATAGTAATAGACCTTCGGTCTGTACTGAAGGGAGAATATTAAGTCTGTTTGGTGAAATATAATTTAAGTTTGTCCCTGTGGAAAAATAACCGTTTGCCCGAGGAAGAATTTCTGCGTGCCCACGCAAAAATTTTTCCCTGGGCAGGCAAAAATAAAAGTGGTCCCTGACAGACAAAAAAACGTCCCGATATAAAAGAATATATCGGGACGTAAATATGAAGTTTCGTTTACACGAATCTTGTTTTAAGAGAGGAGATTACTCGATAACGATGAGTGCATCCTCTTCGAGAACAGCCTGACCAGGCTTTACGCAGATAGCAGTTACCTTACCGTCTTTCTCTGCCTCGATGTTGTTCTGCATCTTCATAGCCTCAAGAACGACAACGGTATCGCCAGCTTTCACTTCCTGACCTACAGCAACTTCGATGCTGGTGATAGTACCAGGGAGAGGAGCCTTCACAGCGTTGGCTGTGTTGACATTGGCAGCAGGAGTAGCCTCAGCATCATCAGATGCAGCAGCAGGCTGACCGAGCACTACCTTCTTCTTCTCTGGCTCAGCTTCCTGTTCCATTTCCACCTTGTAAGCTTCGCCATTCACGTTCACGCTTGCGATGTTACCCTCAACACCGTCAATCTGAACCTTATATTCTTTTCCGTCGATTGTATATTTAAACTCTTTCATTTCTTATTTTTTATGGTTTGGCTGTTAAACTCAGGAACTTGGCATTCCACATAGTCTGACGTGGCTTGATGGTGATGATGCCTGATTCCTTGTCATGTACGTTATTACCCTGATACTCATAGAGAGCCATGGCAATCGCAGCATAAATATTCTTATCCATTTATTCTAATGTTTAATGATATCATTACATTGGCATACAACCATGCTTCTTAGCAGGCAAGTTCTGGCGCTTGGTAGCGAGCTGAGCCAAACCACGGCAGATGCGGAAACGAGTATTGCGTGGCTCGATAACATCATCGATGTAACCATACTGGGCAGCCTGATAAGGATTAGCAAACTTGTCTGTATATTCCTGCTCCTTCTCTGCCAAGAATGCCTTTACATCCTCGCCAGCTTCCTTCTTAGCCTTAGCTTCCTTACCGCAGAGGACTGCAACAGCACCGCTGGCACCCATTACGGCAATCTCTGAAGATGGCCAAGCGAAGTTCAAGTCAGCACGCAACTGCTTGCAACCCATCACGATATGGCTACCACCATAGCTCTTACGCAATGTGATAGTGATCTTTGGCACGGTAGCCTCGCCGTAAGCGTAGAGCAACTGTGCACCGTGGAGGATGACAGCGTTGTACTCCTGACCTGTACCTGGCAAGAATCCTGGTACGTCAACGAGAGATACGATAGGAATGTTGAATGCATCGCAGAAACGTACGAAGCGAGCTGCCTTACGGCTGGCATTTACATCAAGCACACCTGCGTAAGCAGCAGGCTGGTTGGCTACGATACCAACGCTCTGACCATTGAAACGAGCGAAACCTGTGATGATGTTCTTAGCAAACTTAGGCTGAACCTCAAAGAATTCGCCGTTGTCTGTGATAGCACCAATTACCTTGTACATATCGTATGCCTGGTTTGGATCATCAGGAATAATCTCGTTCAGGGAATCATCCATGCGGTCGATAGGGTCTGTGCACTCTACGCGTGGAGCTTCTTCTGTATTGTTGCTTGGAATGTAAGAGAGCAGGCTCTTGATCATCTCGATAGCCTCTTCCTCTGTCTTAGCTGCGAAGTGGGTTACACCACTCTTGGTAGCATGGACAGATGCACCACCGAGGTGTTCAGCATCGATATCCTCGCCTGTTACAGTCTTAACCACCTTAGGACCAGTCAGGAACATATAAGATGTCTGCTCCTTCATGATGATGAAGTCGGTCAAACCTGGAGAGTAAACGGCACCACCAGCGCAAGGGCCCATGATGGCAGAAATCTGTGGGATGACACCAGAAGCAAGGATGTTGCGCTCGAAAATCTCACCATAACCAGCGAGGGCGCAGATACCTTCCTGGATACGTGCACCACCAGAGTCGTTCATGCAGATGACAGGTGCACCCATGGTCATAGCCATATCCATTACCTTACAAATCTTCTGTGCCATAGTCTCAGAGAGTGAACCGCCATTTACGGTAAAGTCCTGAGCATATACATAAACCAAGCGGCCAGCGATAGTAGCACTACCTGCTACGACACCATCACCGAGGTATTGTTTCTTCTCCATACCGAAGTTGGTGCAACGGTGCAATTTGAACATGTCGTACTCCTCGAAACTGCCAGCATCTACCAACATTTCGATACGCTCACGAGCTGTATATTTGCCACGTGCATGCTGCTTCTCGATAGCTTTCTCGCCACCGCCAAGACGAGCCTGTTCGCGCTTTGCGATCAGCTCCTTAATCTTTTCTATTTGTTTACTCATAATTGATTATTATGTATTGTTTTTTATTCTATGGAGTGTATGCAATGGGACGGATGGGTCCACATTGCACAAATCGGTGGCAAAGATACTAAAAAAACCGCAGATAGCGAACTATCTGCGGTTAAATATTACGAATTATGCAAAAATATGTTCATTTTGTTCTGCTAAATGTTCATTTTAGCCTTTCTGGACAACCCGAAATAATAATCTGACAACCCGAAATGGTTAGAATTCGATGAGGACTCGGCCATTTAGCTGTCTGCCTGTCAGATAATTCGGTACTGCATACTGCTGGTTGGTTACGTCTGTTACCCAGTAATAGCTGTTGACGTTGTCGATACCGAAGAGATTGAGGCAATCTACACCCAGCCAGATATTCTTGAAGATACTCTTCTTGGTGCCCTTGCTGTTGTCGAGCAGGCGATAGCTCATACCGATGTCGGCACGTTTGTAGGCTGGTGCTCGGAAGGTATTGGTCTCCAGTTCTCTGTGTGGTGTAGAGAATGGTAAACCGTCTGCCAGAGCAAGTTTTAGCGACATTCTCCACCGCTCTGTTCCTGGGAAGTAATCCGTGAAGAAGAGGTTTACGGCAAATCGCTGGTCTGTAGGTAGCGGCACGCCCTTTCCGTTCAGTTTCATCTGTGTATTCATCAGCGCGAAGGTAAGCCAGGAATCTGTTCCCGGTACAAATTCTCCATAGAGTTTCAAGTCGATACCGGCAGCGTGACCACTGGCTCTGTTTTCTCCGTAATAGACCACCTTGACATTGTTGACAGAGTAGGGAATCAGATTACCCAATGCCTTGTAGTAGGCTTCTGCCGTGAAACGATAGCGCTGGTTGTTGATGCGGAAACGGTAGTCATAGCCTGCTATGAAATGGATGCTTCGCGGACTCTTGATCTTTTCATTGAGTGTGGCATAAGTGATGCCGTTAACAGTAGATGTATCGCGCAATTCCTTGAAGAATGGTGCCTGATAGTAGAGTCCGGCTGCAAATCTCAATGTGGTGTTCTCGCTGTAGGCTGGGATGATACCGAGAGAGATACGAGGACTGAAGAGTGTTTCCTTGTTGAGGCTCCAATGGTTCATGCGCACACCATAGTTCAGCGTGAAATGGGTATGTCCTCCCTGACTCGTGAAACGATAGGTATCCTGCAGATAGGCTTCCGTGCGGTTGGCATCGAGGGTGTTTCTTGCCTTCATCGAGTATATCATGTAGAGGTCTTTTCCATTGTGAGGAACACTATAGCCAGCGCTGTCCCTCATCTCGTATTCTACAGAATTTTCAGAGATATGTTCCTTCTTATAGGTATATGCCACTTCGATGTCATGTTTTTTTGTCTTGTGTTTCAGGATGGCCTTGGCACTCAAGACGCGGGCGGTGAGATAGTTGCGTGCATGTTCGAAATAGGTTCCAACGCCCAGATTTTCAGAGGTTTCTGTCTGGTCAAGCCAGTATTGTCCCTGAATATCGTATTTTTCCTGTTCTTTGCTATAGAAGGCACTTCCCAGGATAGAAAAACTGGTCTTGTCGGTGATGTTGCGGGTGATGCCGAGTGTACCGAAGTAGGTGAGGAAGCGGTCTTTTTCCTGTCCGTCGAAATAGACTCTGAAACTCTTTACGTCCTGCTGGGTTCCGAATGTTGTCTCTCGGTCGTGAGGAACAAAGTTGTAATGGTTGTCGGAGATATTTCCGATGAAATCTATCTTCCATCGCTTGTTGGGACTATAGCTCAGGTATGTCTGGTAGTCGAGGAAATTCGGCTTGTACTCGGCCTTTGTGTCGGTGGTTCCCAGCAGGTAACTGTTGGTCTTATAGCGTATGCTGTTGAGCCATGACAACTTCTTGGTTCCCAGTCCGAAGTAGGCATCTGCCCCCAGAAAACTGGCTGCTAAAGTGCCTTCTGTAACGGTCTTTTTGCTGCCTTTAGGTTGCAGTTTCTTATAGGTGATGTCGAGTGCCGAACTCATCTTGTCACCATATTTAGCAGCATATCCACCCGTAGAGAATCCGATTTTATCCACCATATAGGGGTTGATGACTGATAGACCTTCCTGCTGACCGCTGCGCACGAGCAAAGGGCGATATACTTCCACATTATTTATATATACGGAATTTTCGTCGAAGGCACCACCGCGCACATTATATTGCGATGACAATTCATTGTGCGTACTTACACCAGCTTGTTGCTGGATGAGACCTTCCACGCCATTTCCTGATGCTGACGGTGCGAGTTTGGCATCCTCTGCCTTCAGTTCTTCGGTTTGTCCGGTCTGTATTTTCTGTCCGGTTACCTGTACTTCTGCTAACGTATTGTCATCGGTAAACAAAACCACTTGTAGGGTTTGTTTTCCTTTAGGATGACGGAGGATACGTACCTTAGGTTTGTATCCTATCATGGTAAACTTAACTACCACGCTATCAGCTGATTGCAGGTGCATACTAAATTCACCCTTTAAGGAGGTAAATGCCACTTTTCCCTGCTTGAGCACGGAGACGGTGGCGAGTTCAACCGGGTTGTTGTCCTGATCGGTTACCCTTCCTTGCAGCGTGAATCCCTGAGCCATCGCCTGTGTAGCAAAAGTGAATGCTAAGATGGCAAGATATATGATTTTCTGTTTCATTTCAAATTTGTTTCTTTATCATTAACTAACGTAAGAAACGTCAAATTATTATATGAAAGAGGGAGGGAAATGCAAAAACAGTATAAAACCATTAAAATACCAAACTTATGTGATATGATTTTTCTGTTTTTTTTAGTACTTTTGCAACCAAAATATAAAATTTAGATTATATAAGATGAAGAAACAGACACAAGCCATCCATGTGGCTTATGAGCGCCGAGACGCTTATGATTCTTTGAGTGTGCCAGTATATAATACATTGGCATACGAGTTTGATAATGCGCAAATCATGTCGGATGCCTTTACAGACAAGATCAAGGCACCAGATTATTCTCGTGTAGAAAACCCTACGGTAACCAATCTGGAGCGTCGTGTGGCTGCACTTACGGGTGCCTCTCATGCCACAGCTTTCAATTCCGGTATGGCTGCCATCAGCAATACCATACTGGCACTGGCTTCTCAAGGTAAGAATATCGTCACCTCCAAGCATCTTTTCGGCAATACCTTCTCTTTGTTATTTGGTACTTTGCGCCGTTTTGGCGTAAAGACACATCTGGTAGATCTCACAGATATAGAAAAGGTAAAAGAGGCGATAGATGATGATACCTGTTGCGTATTCCTGGAAATTATTACCAATCCTCAGTTGGAGGTGGCAGATCTGAGTGCTCTTGCTGAAGTGGCTCATGCCAAGAATGTGCCACTTGTGGCAGACACAACGATTATTCCTTTCACCCAGTTTTCTGCCAAGAATCTTGGTGTAGATATTGAGGTAGTATCCAGTTCTAAATATGTAAGTGGTGGTGCAACCTCGTTGGGCGGTCTGGTGATAGATTATGGTACTGAATACAACAAGGACTTTGCCAAGCGTCTTTATGGGGAGATGCTATTCAATTTCGGAGCCTATATGACTCCACAGGTAGCCTATATGCAGACTATCGGTTTGGAGACACTTGATGCCCGCTATCGTGTGCAGTCTTCTAATGCATTAGAATTGGCAAAGAAACTCCAGACTTTGCCGAAAATCAAGCGTGTCAACTATGTGGGTCTGGAGGATAATCCTTTCCATGAGTTGGCTGTCAAGCAGTTTGGAAAAACGGCTGGAGCTATGATCTGTATAGATTTGGAGAGCAAGAATGCCTGTTTCAATTTCATCAACAATCTGAAGTTGATTCATCGTGCCACCAACCTGTTTGACAACCGCTCGCTTGCCATTCATCCTGCCAGCACGATTTTCGGAGGTTTCCCTGAGAAAATGCGTGCAAGTATGGATGTCTTGGATACGACAATCCGATTCAGCGTTGGCCTGGAGGATGTAGAGGATTTATTTGAGGACATCAAGCAGGCACTTGGTTAAATCTGCTCTCAGGATGGTTTTTGTTTAGTTTTTGACCTCACACTGAGTCCAGTTTTGTTTTATAACCTTCAGGCAATAGCTTGTACAAAAAAGAAAATTATGAAATACGATTTTGATAAGATCATAGACCGCTCTGGCAGTGGTGACCTCAAGCATGAGGCTTTGCTGCCACGTTGGGGAAGAAAGGATCTTCTTCCTCTCTGGGTGGCTGATATGGATTTTGAGACACCTGCATTTATCACAGATGCCATCAAAGCCCGTCTGGAGCATTCTCTCTTCGGCTATACGGTAGAGCCTGAAGATTTTCTGCCATCTATCATGGATTGGGTGAGAGACCATCACCAGTGGGATGTCAAGCGGGAGTGGATCCGTTTTATTCCAGGAATCGTCAAGGGCATTGGCATGGTCATCAATGTGTTCACCAAGGAAGACGAGAAGGTTATTATCCAGCCACCAGTCTATCATCCGTTCCGTCTGACCCCAGAGGGCAATGGCAGGGAAGTGGTGTTCAATCCGCTGAAAATGCGTGAAGATGGATATTATGAGATGGATTTCGAACAGTTGGAGAAGGTTTGCGATGAGAAGTGCAAGGTATTCATTCTCTGCAATCCTCATAATCCAGGTGGTATTACATGGGATCGAGAAACCTTGCAGCGTTTGGCTGACTTCTGTTATGAGCATCATCTGATTGTGATTTCAGATGAGATACATGCCGATATGGCCATCTTCGGGCATAAGCATATTCCGTTTGCATCAGTTTCTGAGAAGGCCCGAGAAATCAGTATTACTTTCCAGGCACCCAGCAAGACCTTCAATATCGCAGGTATCGTGAGCAGTTATTCTATTATTCCTAATGAGGATATTCGCCGCAAATTCTATGGCTGGTTGAGTGCCAACGAGTTGGATGAGCCGACAATCTTTTCGCCAATAGCTACGATTGCAGCATTCCGTCATGGAGAGGAGTATCGCCAGCAGATGCTTGCTTATATTGAAGAAAACATCCGTTTCGTAGAGGATTTCTGCCGGGAGCATATTCCGGGCATCCGTCCTTTGCGTCCTCAGGCTTCCTTCCTGGTTTGGCTCAACTGTAGGGATTTGCATCTCAACCATGAACAGTTGCTTGACCTCTTTATCGACAAGGCTCACCTGGCACTGAATGATGGTGAGATGTTTGGTCCTGGTGGTGAGGGATTCATGCGCTTGAATGTGGCGAGTCCCCGCATGATTATCAGACAGGCTCTCGAGCAATTGGCAGAGGCTGTTGGAAATCTATCATAGATAATGGGAATTCTATAAGACATAGAATATAACAAATCATAATCCCCCGTAGCTGATACGATATCGCATCAGTTGCGGGGGATTATGATTTTTGGCAATTTTGAACACATTGTGATATTTTATGAATAGTAAGATGTAGTGGAAAAGTCGTAACTTTGCACCTGGTATTATGAACAGGCTTTATGCAATGGTTTATGATGTTGGTATCATGTATTGGTATCATGAATAAGATAAGAAATGTACGTCAGAAGAACTATATAAAATAGAATAAGTACTACATTAAACCAAAAGCCGTTCAGCACATACCAAAAGAAATACAACAAAAACCAGAAGAAATCAATAGAAAAAATGAAGAAAATATTTTTGTTTTGTATCGCGCTCGGTGCATTCTCTGCTATTCAAGCACAGGAGATGCTTACGCTGAGCCAGTGCTTGCAGATGGCTGTAGATAACAACCTTTCACTGCAGAAAAACCGTAATGAGATAGCAAAGGGTAAGTATTCTATCAGTGAAAATCAGGCTAAGTTGCTCCCACAAATTAATGCGGTAGCCCAACTTAATGACAATTTTACTCCGCCCGTATCGGTTACAGACGGTTCTGCATACGGAAAGCTTTACAATGTGACTAAGACCTTGCAGTATAATGCTTCGGCAGGGCTTCAACTCCAGATGCCTCTCTATAATCAGATGGTATATACGGCCATTGATATTGCTAAGATAGCGGACCAGCTCAACAAACTCTCTTATGAAAAGGCACGTGAGGATCTCATCATGCAGACTGCTAAAATGTATTATATGGCACAGAATACCTCTGAACAGATACGTCTCGTGAACGACAATATCAAGCGACTGGAAGAACTTCGTGACATCACGCAGGCTTTCTACGACAACCAGATGAGTCTTGAGGTGGATCTGAAACGCGTGAACCTCAATATAGAAAATTTGACCGTACAGCGCGATAATGCTGCAGCCATGCTCGAACAGCAGTACACCATGCTCAAGTATGTTATCGATTATCCTGCTGATAAGAATATCAAGGTGACGGATGTGGATCCTAATCAGATAGAAACCGTAAAAGCGGATGGTCTGAATGTCAATCTCTACGAACTGCAACTTCTGCAGCAGAAAAAGGAACTGACCCAGAAACAGGTCAAACTGGCAAAGGATGGTTATCTGCCATCAGTCAGTCTGACTGGTAGTTTGATGTACTCAGCTTTTACCGATAAAATAGAGCATTGGATTCACTCGGGCGATTCTAATCACTGGTATGGTTCCAATGGTCTCGGCATCCAGTTGAGAGTGCCTGTATTCGACGGATTCGAAAAACGCTCGAAAATCAGAAAGGCTAAAGTGGAGGCGGAGAGTGCCAGAATCGGTTATGAGGATGCACTCAAGGGTATGCAGGCCAATTATGTGAATGCTGTAAGCGAGGTAAACAACAGTCAGCGCAACTATAAGAAACAGTTGGATAATTACGTGCTTGCACAGGATGTCTATAATGTGACTGCCGACCAGTATAAGGAGGGCGTAACTTCCATGACTGCTGTGCTTCAGGATGAGATGCGCATGAGTGAGGCTATGAACAATTATCTGAATGCCTATTATCGCTATAAGGTGGCCAATCTGTCTCTGCTTAAACTCACAGGGCAGTTGGAACAGGTGAAGTAAGCTTGCTTGTGACGGTATCTGATTATGGTAATAAATAGACGGAAATTTAAAAAATAAGGAAATATTGAATAAATAGAAAACAACAAATAAAGATTATAAAGGAATAAAATATGGAACAGAACGAAAAAGAAACGATAGGAGTAAAGAATGAAGGAAATGTAGTATCTACTCCTCAGACAACTCAGAAATCACATGAGGAAACTGCCAAGAAACTGAAGAAGCAGAGAACTCGTCAGATTGTGGCCAGTCTCATCGGTATCGCAATTCTGGTTTTCGGACTTTGGAAAATCGTCTGTCTTTTTTTAGATTACAGTTCAAATGAAACGAGCAATGATGCTCAGATAGAACAGTATATCTCACCGGTAAATCTTCGTGCCTCCGGTTATATCGCAAAGATTTATTTCAAGGAGCATCAGGAGGTGCATAAGGGTGATACGCTTCTTGTACTTGACGACCGTGAGTATCGTATTCGTCTGATGGAGGCTGAGGCTGCCCTGAAGGATGCCAAGGCTGGAGCCAATGTAATAGATGCTACCCAGCAGACTACGGAGACTTCTGCTTCTGTTTATTCTGCTTCTATTGATGAAATCGAAGTACGTCTGGCTAAGCTTGCCAAGGACTGTGAGCGATATCGCAATCTGGTAGAAAAGAAGGCGGCTACTCCTATCCAATTGGAGCAGCTTGAGGTGGAATATGCCGCCACCAAGAAGAAATTGGAGTCTGTAAGAAAGCAACAGGCTGCTGCATACAAGGGAGTCAACGAGGTATCTACCCGCAAGCAGAATGTGGCTGCTGCCATCGAGCGAGCTCAGGCTGCAGTGGAAATGGCTAAGTTGAATCTCTCTTACTGTGTGGTAGTGGCTCCATGTGACGGAAAGTTAGGACGACGCTCTATCGAGGAGGGACAGATGGTGAATGCTGGTACTACCATTACCTATATCTTACCTAATAGCCAGAAATGGGTGATTGCCAACTACAAGGAAACGCAGGTAGAGAACCTCTATGTAGGGCAGAAGGTACGCATGACGGTGGATGCTGTAAGCAATAAGGAGTTTGAGGGTATGGTAACAGCAATCTCTGGTGCTACGGGTTCTAAGTACTCACTCGTTCCGACAGATAATTCGGCAGGTAATTTTGTGAAAATCCAGCAGCGTGTGCCTGTCAGAATTGATTTCACCAATATCAGTAAGGAGGATAATGCCCGTCTTGCTGCAGGTATGATGGTGGTAGTGAAGGCTGAAAGGAAATAAAAATAAGCGCTGAAAGGAAATAAGTAACATGAAAGAAAATGTTGGAAGAAATCAAGTAACATGTTAGAAGAATATAAGAATTATCCATTTTATGACTGGGTGCCGAAACCTCTTGGCATCATCTTCATGATCATCCTCTTCGTGCCGATGATAACGATGAGCGGTGTCTATTCTGCTAATAGCGGCGAGATGATGAGCGGATTGGGCATTCAGTCGGAATATATCGCTTTTGCCGGTTTCTGCACATCCATAGGAATGGCGGCTTTCTCTCCTTTCTTCTATGAATTGGTGTGCATCCGAAGAGAGAAGATGATGTGTATCGTGGGGTTCTCCATTCTATTTGTACTCAGTTTTGTCTGTGCTCAGACCGACTCTTTGTTTATTCTCGGACTATGTAGCTTGCTGATGGGTTTTGTGCGCCAAACCCTGTTGATGGCGCATCTCTTCGTGCTTATCAAGTATGCTTTCGGCATAGAGGCAACCAGAAATATCACTCCGGGATGCGAACCTACTACGGAAGAAGCCTGGGATGCTGTTGACAGCGAAAAGATGGTGTCGCAGCCTGTTATCTATCTCTTCTTTATGATTATTGGTCAGCTTGGAACCTGGCTTACTGCATGGTTGGCATACGCTTATGAATGGAAGTATGTGTATCACTTCATGATGGCATTCATGTTGGCGGGCATCATCATTGTCTTCTTCACCATGCCTTATCATAAGTATCCGATGCCGAAGTTTCCCATTACGATGTCTAAGTTTGGCAATGTGACGGTGTTCAGTATCATGCTCTGTTCCTTTGTCTATGTCATGGTATTTGGCAAGACCTTAGACTGGTTTGATGATGAGTCAATCCGTTTCTCTACGATGATCTGCATCATCTTTACGGGCTTGTTTGTCTATCTGGAGTTAACCCGCCGTTCTCCTTATTTTATGATGGAGGTATTCAAGTTGAGAGTCATCAATTATGGCATCATGCTTTTCTTCCTCCTAATGGTGTGCAATTCCAGTGCGATGTTTGTCAATGTCTTCACCAATGTTGGTATGAAGATTGACAATTGGCAGAATGCCACCTTGGGCAACTGGGTGATGGTGGGATATACTGTGGGCCTGATCTTTGCCGTAATAGCCAGGGCGAAGGGAGTACACCTCAAGTGGATGTACTCGTTGGGCTTTCTTTTCATTGGAGCCTATGCCTTGTATATGTATTTCGAAGTACAGAATGATGGTATGTATGAACGCATGAAGTGGCCTATCATCATCCGTTCTACGGGAATGATGCTGCTTTATTCACTCATCTCCACGATAGCCAACCAGCGTATGCCTTACCGGTTTATGTCCACTTGGGTCTGCATCATGCTTACCGTGCGTATGGTCATTGCTCCAAGTATAGGTTCGGCTCTCTACACCAACGTACTTCAGCATCGCCAGCAGTATTATGTAACCCGGTTTGCACAGGACTTCGATCGTACGAGCATTCAGACTGCCAATACTTATGATCAGACGGTACGTGGTATGAAATTTCAGGGAAAAAGTGATGCTGAAGCTCAGGAAATGGCGGCCATGTCGGTTAAGGGAAAAGTACAAGTGCAGGCTACGCTTATCACCATCAAGGAAATGGCTGGATGGACTTTCTATGGTTGTCTGGCTTGTGCCCTACTAATGCTCGTTATCCCATGGCGTAAGCGTAATCTGAAAGAATTGACTCGGGAATATCTGCTGAAGAATGTGGATGTGCATTCGCTCGGAAGAAGATAGAATTGTGCTAAAATTTCATAAATTAGCAAGATATTCTGCGAAGTGAAATGATATTTTGTTATCTTTGTCGTTTTAGGAACATGGGAATCAACATCGGCTCCCATGCCGTTAACGAAGAAATCATCATGGAGATAACAGATAATATCATCATCAGTGAAGCCAATGAGTTTCCTCATTCTCTGATGCAACCTTTTTATTCTGACTTTGTCGGAATCATTATTTGTCAACAAGGGATGTTCCGTTTCTGTGTAGATGGAACATCCTTTGTCGCATCTGCCGGAGAGACCGTTTTTCTCTCCAAAGGTCTTATGTTTCAAGTTTTGGAAACTTCTCAGAACCTATGCTTTACTTTGCTTTTTTATCGTGTAGAACAGATACGCCACATGTTAGGAAATACCATTGTTGCCATGCGGCTTTATTCTACTCTTTATCCTCAGTCGTGTGTCGTCATGCATACGGAATATGAAGGAATGCTGAATGATTATATTCGGATGCTCCACACATTGGAATGCCAGACGCTGCGAGATACTTATAGTTGTCATGAGCAAAACCTGCTTCTCATGGCTGTCACCTACAGGCTCTGCAGTATCTTCTCTGCATCTTTCAAACCCGTAGGAAAGGAGATGGACCGCAAAATTGAAATATTCGAAACTTTAGTGAAGTTGATAGAACAGAATTTCATGCATGAACGCAGTGTGGCTTTCTATGCAGACAAACTCTGCGTCACTTCGAAATATCTCACAGTAATGGTGAAATCTCTGTGTGGAAAGACCGTGCAGCAGCTTATCTTCAAGGCGATTATCCGTCGTAGTATCTACTTGATGAAGAATACCAATAAGACCATATTGCAGATAGCTACAGAATTGAGTTTTCCAAACGCTTCTGCCTTTGGTACGTTTTTCAAAAAACATACGGGACTTTCTCCTATGAATTACCGTCATGCAATGGAATTGTAGGGGAGAGGAAAATGGAATTGTAGTGGGAACAAATAAATCGTAGTAAGAACAAGAAAGTAAAGTGGGAGAGAATATAGACTTTTAATGAGATAGAATTAGAGGGCATATCAAAGCCGCAGTGACTTTTGATATGTCCTCTTGTATTTGATTATCTATTAGGCAGTAAACAACTTGGCGAAAGCTTCAGCTGTCTTGCCTGTATATACTACCATCTCTGTGACTGGTTTGTAACCGAAGTCCTGAAATGAAAGGAGTTGGGTGGCAACAAACTGATGGTCATCCGAGAGGCAAGCTTCCAACTTTACATTGCCCATGTTGATGGCAGATACAGGAAACTTATTGATAGCAGTTTCCACATCGTTAGGATCTGCAGAAAGAATGTTACCCAACTTCTTTCCATCCTCTGCGGAGTATTCTTTCTCCTTTATCTTAATCACACTGTTGGTTGGTTTGTAAATGAGTTTACAGCTCAAACCTAAGAAACCTTTCTTTACTTCTATATCATTGAGCGCCATAACATCGGCACCCATCTCTAAATGATTAATCTTTGCCATATTATTTAATTACTTATTCTTTTCTTGTTTATAAATGTCGAACCATCTCTTTAGGTTCGAATTGTCTTGATATGTCCAAACAGTCTTTGTATGTTCGAACATACTTATATATATAGAACTGTTTTTATAAAATATAAGGGTGGGTGTGACCTGCCTTATCGTATGCTGATAGCATGCGGTAAAACAGAATGAGATATAAAAAGAGAAGAATAAGTGCTAACACCGTAGATGTCGCAGGCAAATGACGTAATATTTGCTGGCGACATCAAAGTGGATAGGGGCAGTTTCCATACGGAAAGACTCCATGCCACTTATATTTGCAGTTAGAAGTGAAGATAAAAACTTGATTTTATTAAAAAGCAATCTACTTGCAGATGGATTGCTCTGGATATTGCCATTTGGCAATAATCGCTGTGGACGATTGCTGCATACGCGATAGGCGATTGTAGAAGCATCTTCCAACTGTGCATCTTGCTTGTTTTGCTTGTGTTCTATCTGAGTAAGTCGGTCCTCGGAATGGCTTTCCTTGTTGAACAGTTCCTTTGAATCTTGATTCTCATAATGTTGGCCTGCAATAAATTGATTCTCGGAAAAACTACTCTCGGAAAGAAATGATTCTGATGACTCTGCAAAGGGAAAACTCAAAGTTTCTGGGACGGATGACGCCTTGCCATAGTTTGTGAAAACCATGGACATCAGGAAGATGATGTATAATGCCAACTGTCTCATAACTTTATCTATTGATCGACTTAGTTTTATCTATGATTGATTCATCTATAGATTTGATTTCATGGATTTTTCCATGCGATTTGGTGACAAAGTTACGAATTTTCTCTGAAAACTGCAAATTTTAAGCAGATGTTTTAGTTTCTTTATTATTTTTGTGTCATAAGAGAGGGGGATTCGGTGTCTCTATTTGAGTACCAGAAGCCCCCTCGCTTTACCGTTATAAGAATCTACATTATTTACCTGACAATTGCTTTGCCATGTTCTCTGCAGCTCTTCTTCCGTCGCCCATAGCGAGAATCACAGTAGCACCACCTCTTACGATATCGCCACCGGCATAGATCTCTGGTTGTGAACTCTGCATCTGCTCGTTTACTGCAATTGTGTTCTTTCTGCCAAGTTCCAGTCCCTCAATACTCTGAGGAGCGAGTGGATTAGGGCTAACGCCTACTGCCACAATCACCTGGTCGCACTCTATTGTGATGGTCTCTCCTGTAGCTTCAGGACGGCGACGGCCGCTGGCATCAGGTTCGCCCAACTGCATCACATCGAGTACAACAGCCTTTACAGCTCCCTTCTCGTCAGCCTCATATTCCTTAGGGTTGTGGAGTGTCAGGAAGGTAATGCCTTCTTCCTTGGCATGCTTTACTTCTTCCAGTCGGGCTGGCATTTCTGCTTCTGAGCGGCGATAGACCAGAGTGACATCTGCACCCAAGCGCTTCGCAGTACGGCAACTGTCCATAGCTGTATTTCCACCGCCTACAACTACTACTTTCTTGCCTAAGTTGATAGGGGTGTCGCTATGAGGGTTGGCTGCGTCCATCAGGTTCACGCGGGTCAGGTACTCATTGGATGACATAATGTTCAATGCATTCTCGCCAGGAATATTCATGAAGTTAGGCAGACCTGCACCAGAGCCCACGAAGATGCCCTTGAAACCCTGTTCGTTCAGTTCCTTTACGGAAATTGTCTTACCAACAATGCAGTCGGCAATGAATTTTACACCCATTTTCTGAAGATTCTCAATTTCTACATCCACGATGGCATTAGGCAGACGGAACTCTGGAATACCATATTTCAATACTCCGCCAATCTCGTGAAGTGCCTCGAATACTGTTACGTCGAATCCCTTCTTGGCCATATCGCCTGCGAAACTCAAACCGGAAGGACCAGAGCCTACTACTGCTACCTTTATACCATTGGCTGGTTCCAGTTCTGGAACGGAAATGTTTCCGCTCTGGCGCTCGTAGTCAGCTGCAAATCGCTCAAGATATCCGATTGCCACTGCAGGCTCGTTCATCTTGAGGTGGATACATTTGCTCTCGCATTGTTTCTCCTGTGGACATACACGACCGCAAACGGCAGGCAGGGCAGAGGTGTTTTTCAGAACCTTAGCTGCTGCTAAGAACTGGCCGCGTTCGATATTCTTGATGAAAGATGGAATATTGATGCTTACAGGACAACCTTCCATACAGGTAGGTTTTGGACAGTCCAGACATCGCTTGGCTTCAGTCAATGCCATCTCCTTGGTTAAACCGATATTGACCTCTTCTGTACGTGTGGTGGCACGATATACTGGATCCAACTCCGGCATCTTAACACGCTCTATGGCAGTGCGCTCTTTTGCTTTCATCGAAGTGCGTAACTGCTTGCGCCACTCAGAGTTGCGGTCGGTAAGCTCTGCGATACTTTCTGTAGTAGGCTCTACGTCCATCATTACATCTGTCGTCTCCTTATTCTTGTTTGTTTCTACTGTTGCAAGGTGCTCTTCGAAATGCTCCATCTCTTCACGCTCTGCATCCTTGAAGGTACCCATGCGCTTGAACATCTCATCCCAGTCAACCAATGCTCCGTCAAACTCAGGACCGTCGATGCAGACAAACTTAGTCTTGCCGCCAATGGTCAATCGGCAGGCACCGCACATACCTGTACCATCCACCATAATCGTGTTGAGGGATACATCTGTAGGGAGATTATATTTCTGAGTCAGGAGACAGCAGAATTTCATCATGATAGGAGGGCCGATGGCGAATACCTTATCGATGTGCTCCTGATTGATGAGCTTTTCGATACCGACAGTTACAACACCTTTCTCGCCGTAACTTCCGTCATCGGTCATGATAATCAGTTCGTCACTGGAAGCGCGAACTTCATCTTCCATGATTACCAATTCCTTGTTGCGTCCAGCAATCACAGAGAGAACACGGTTGCCTGCAGCTTTGAGGGCACGCATGATAGGGAGCATTGGAGCTACACCTACACCACCGCCCGCACAGATTACTGTACCATAGTTCTCGATATGGGTTGGGTTGCCGAGAGGACCCACAACATCATGAATTTCATCTCCTTCGTTGAGACTACAGAGTTTGGTAGATGATAATCCTACCTTCTGCACAACCAGGGTGATGGTGCCTTTTTCTATGTCTGCATCAGCGATAGTCAGAGGCATACGCTCACTATTGTCATCCACACGGATGATGACGAAGTTACCTGCCTTGCGGCTTTTAGCTATCAAAGGTGCTTCTACGTCGAAACGATAAACCTTCTCTGAATATTGTATTTTTTTGATAATCTTGTTCATAGGGTTATTTTTGGTTATTATGTTTACTCTATAAGGTTGTTTTTGTATAATTTGGTTCCGTGATAAAAAAGCAAAAGGATAACGTCGGCTGTAGAAATGCAGCCGATGTTATCCTCGTACTTAATATTGTTGGCCAGTGAATCCCAGCCAGATATTTGAATTAATCGATGTTCTTACTCTGATTAATCGAAGTTCTTATCGTCCAACATCTCGAAACCGCAGTATGGTACCAATACCTTTGGTACACGGATACCCTCTGGTGTCTGGTTGTTCTCCAGGATAGTTGCTACGATACGTGGCAAGGCGAGAGCAGAACCGTTCAATGTGTGGCAAAGCTCAATCTTCTTGTCCTCTGCATGGCGGTAGCGGCAGTGGAGGCGGTTAGCCTGATAGCTCTCGAAGTTGGATACTGATGAAACCTCCAACCAGCGACCCTGTGCTGCACTCCATGTCTCGAAGTCGTAGCAGATAGAAGAGGTGAAACTCATATCACCACCGCAGAGACGGAGAATATGGTATGGCAACTCCAACTTCTTCAAAAGACCCTCTACGTGGTCAAGCATCTCGTTCAAGCTCTCGTAAGAGTGACCTGGTTTGTCAATACGTACAATTTCTACCTTGTCAAACTGGTGCAAGCGGTTCAAACCACGCACGTCCTTACCATAGCTACCTGCCTCACGACGGAAGCAAGCAGAGTAAGCACAACGCTTGATAGGGAGATCCTTCTCGTCGAGGATAACATCGCGGAAGATGTTGGTTACAGGAACCTCGGCAGTTGGGATGAGGAAGAGGTTATCAAGATTAGCATGATACATCTGACCCTCTTTGTCTGGCAACTGACCTGTGCCGCGACCAGAATCCTCATTTACTACATAAGGAGGCTGAATCTCGAGGTATCCACTCTTGCGAGCTTCATCCAGGAAGAAAGCCTCAAGCGCACGCTGGAAACGGGCCATCTTGCCGATATATACTGGGAAGCCAGCTCCAGTAATCTTCACACCGAGGTCGAAGTCAACGAGGTTGTACTTCTTCAGGAGATCCCAGTGGCAGAGAGCATCTGGACCGAGGTTAGGCTTTTCGCCACCTTCTTTGACAACCACGTTGTCTGCTGCATCCTTACCCTCAGGTACCTGTTCGCAAGGAATGTTAGGGATTTCGAGCAACTGGTTGGTCATATCATTCTGAGCCTTCTCCATAATCTCTTCAAGTGCCTTGGCGTCAGCCTTGAGCATAGCTACCTGAGCCTTTGCGGATTCAGCTTCTTCTTTCTTGCCTTCTTTCATCAAAGCACCGATCTGCTTTGCAAACTGGTTGGCTTGCTGCTTGTTGTTGTCAAGCTTCTGCTGAGCCTCACGACGGATTTTGTCGTACTCCAATACTTTCTCTACGGCCTCACGAGCATTAGGAAAATGCTTTTTTTCAAGACCTTTGACTACACGTTCAGTCTCTTCACTGATAAGTTTAAGTGTAAGCATAAGATATATATATTTTATTTAAAATTATTAATCACGGTAAACGTTATTTGCTAACTGAAGGCAAAATTACAAAAAATATTTCTTTTAGCGCAATAAAATGGGTAGAAAATGTTGTTTTAGGGACAAAAATAAGTACAAATGGGCTTATTGGGTAGAAACGAAGAAAGCCTGCATCGTCTGATGCAGGCTTCTATGTTGTTTGTTTGGAATAAGTTTTTCTAAAACTTTAAAATTTAAGCGTCAGCTTTCTTGGTCTTCTCAGCATAAACCTCAGGAGAGAGAACAGAAACTGTACTCTTATCCTTGCGGCCCTTGTGGAAGTAAACGATACCGTCTGTCAAAGCATACAATGTATCATCCTTACCCTGAGCTACATTCTCACCTGGGAAGTGCTTGTTACCACGCTGACGAACGATGATGTTACCAGCGACGATGTTCTGACCACCCCAGATCTTAACGCCTAATCTTTGTGAAGCTGATTCACGGCCGTTCTTAGAACTACCAACACCTTTCTTATGTGCCATTTCTAATTCCTCCTAATTTAAGCGATTACAGATTTGATTGTTACCTCTGTGAACTGTGCACGATGACCGTTCTTCTTGCGATAGTCCTTGCGGCGCTTCATCTTGAAGACGATTACCTTGTCACCCTTTACGAGTGGGTTCACAACTTCTACTACTACTTTTGCACCCTCTACAGTTGGGGCACCGACAGTGATTGCGCCGTCTTTGTCAACGAGCAAAACCTTGTCGAACTCAACAGTCTTACCTGCTTCTACATCCTTGATGTGATGTACGAAGAGCTTCTTGCCCTCCTCAGCCTTGAACTGCTGACCGTTAATTTCTACGATTGCGTACATTAATTTAATATATAAACGGGTTTTTCCGCGAGGCGTCCTGCAACGTGCCGGCACTTATTTGAGCCCCAACGAACTTAACTTTTCTGTAATATTTGCCCATACATGAGCATTCGGAGTGCAAAAGTACTACTTTTTTCTGTTATAGCCATGTTTCCTGTGAAAAAACATCGAAGTTTTATAAAGTTTTAACGGAATTGGTGGGGTAGAGACGCTTCTTGGCTCTAAAAAGTTGTTTTCTTTGACTTCTTTTACTATTTTTCTGAAGGTTTTGTTCTATGGCTATGTTATGATGCTTATTTTGTTAATGCTGGTTAATTTCTTTTCGGAAATGCAAGGAATCTAATGGAATGTTGTTTTAAAGTCGGTTGTCTTCTCGAAGAAAGCGTCATGATGGCTCTTTTGATGGAGAGACATGTTTATATCGTATAATGATTAAATTAGATAGATTATGAAAAAAAGTGTAATGACTATCGCCACAATGGCTTTGGCGATGACAATGGTTTCTTGTGGCTCTTGTAAGAAAGTTCAAGGTGGAGTGAAAGGAACGGAGAGTATGGAAGCTACTAAAAGTGAGGAAGCTATGGATGAGGGATATCTTATCTTGTCGGATGAACAGCGTAGTATTGTAGATAAGAACAATGGCTTCGCCCTCAATCTCTTCCATGAAATTTCAGGTTTTGATTCTAAGGTGGTTTCCCCAATGAGTATTTCTTATCTGATGGGTATGTTGGCAAACGGAGCTGATGGACAGACTCGTGAGGAAATTTTGAAGACTATCGGTTGTGAGGGCGTTTCTGTGGAAGATTTGAATGCTCTTTATAAAATGATGCTTCAGAAGGCAAATAGTCTGGATAAGCAGACAACTGTGAATATCGCCAATTATATTGCACTCAACAAACAGTATCAGCTCAAGAATACATTCGCTGGAATTATGAAGAATGATTATCAGGCTGGTGTAGAAAATCTTGATTTCGCTTCTTCTGCTTCTGTTAAGCATATCAATCAGTGGTGTAGCAAACAGACCAATGGTATGATTCCAAGCATGATCAGTCAGTTGGATGCCAATGCGGTTTCTTGTATCATGAATGCTATCTATTTTAAGGGAGCATGGACAGATAAGTTTGATAAGAAGAATACGAAGTTGGAGGCATTTCATGGATATACCCGTGATATCAAGAAGGCTCAGATGATGCATCGTCAGGCAAAATATCAGTATGCTGATGGTGCTGGGTATTCTGCAGTTCGCATTCCTTATGGCAATCGTTCATACGAGATGGTTGTGTTGCTTCCTAATCAGGGTAGTTCTATCGACGAGATGATGAAAAAGGTGGATGTGAAGTCGCTGGCTGAACTGCGTGGTAAGATGGACGAATGTATGGTTGACTTGAAGTTGCCTCGATTCTCTACTGAGTTAAGTCTGCCTTTGAATGGTATCATCAGCAAGTTGGGTGCACCTTCGATGTTTGGTGGAAATGCCAACTTCTCGAATTTTGCAACTGGCAGTCTGTCTATTTCCAAGATGTTGCAGAAGGCGAAGATAGAGGTGAGTGAGGAAGGTACAAAGGCAGCGGCAGTAACTGCTGCTATTATGACGATGAGTCTTCAGCATCCTGATGAACCACGTCGAGTTGACTTCCATGCCGACCGTCCTTTTGTGTATATGATTACGGAGGCGAATACTGGTGCAATATTATTTATGGGACAATTTACAGGATCGGAACTTTAATTCCAAAGATGAATTTCTCAGAATATATTAGAACCAATATGAGTTCCTCGCTATGTGTAAACCCGATATAGTTCTCTCCCTATATATATAATAAGGTGTAAAAATGCGAGTGGGAGAGAAAAAGGTGAAAAAATGAAGAAAAATGCATTTTTCTTGAAAATTCTTTCCGAAAAATTTGGTGGAACCGAAAAAATGTATTACCTTTGCACTCGCATTTGAGAAACAATGTTTGTTGATTCAGAAATGAGTCCAATCAGGAAGGTTGGGTGAGTGGCTGAAACCACCAGTTTGCTAAACTGACGTGCGGGTTACCGTACCGGGGGTTCGAATCCCCCACCTTCCGCAAACATGTTTCAAGAGTGTACCGTTGGTCGATTCATCTAATGGTTAGGATACAAGATTCTCAATCTTGGCATAGGGGTTCGATTCCCCTATCGACTACGACGGAATGACATATAGAAGCCGGCGAGTAACCGACTTTTTTTTATGGTCGATTCATCTAATGGTTAGGATACAAGATTCTCAATCTTGGCATAGGGGTTCGATTCCCCTATCGACTACAATGAAGTCTTCATCTTTTTGGATGAAGACTTTTTTTGTTTCTATTTCTTTGGCTATTTCCTATTTTTGTTTTATCTTTGCAGAATGAAACAAATGAGAATTCATAACAAGTTCAGAGGTATTGCGTTGCTGGCGGCCTTCGCTTTATCGTGTGGAGTAGGGGTGGCTCAGCGTTCAGAGATACATAGTTCGCGTGTGACTACCTTGCAAGTGGTTGGGGGTGGCAATTGGCTGTCAATGCCTGTGGTGACGCTCGGCGGGCAAACTGTACAGATTTCTTTTGATGATCTTACGCATGATTATCATCGTTATTGTTATACAATCGTGCATTGTGATGCGGACTGGAATGAGTCTGCAGGATTGTTTGCGAGTGATTATCTTGCGGGATTTAATGGTGAACTGACCATTGATGACTACGAAGAGTCGCTCAATACCAATCAGCTTTATACTCATTATCAACTCCGTATTCCTAATGAGAACTGCCGTATCACCATGGGTGGCAACTATAAGTTGATGGTTTATGATGAGAATCGTGAGCATGAGCCGATATTGACTGCTTGTTTTATGGTAGTTGATCCGCAGGTGAATGTGGCAGTTGGTTATCGTTCGAATACTGATATTGATGTCAATAAGAGTCATCAGCAGGTGAGTGTTCGTGTAGATTATGGTAATTTGCGAATTACGGATTCCCAGCGTCAGCTCCGTATGGTGGTGTTGCAGAATGGAAGATGGGATAATGCAGTGTGTGATCCTAAGCCAGACTATATTAGTGCTGATGGCTTGCAGTGGACGCATTGTCGTGATTTGATTTTTCCGGCAGGCAATGTCTATCGGAAGTTTGAGATGCTTGATATGAATCATACAACGATGGGACTGGATGAGATGAAGTGGGATGGCAATGAGTTTCATGCTTTTGTGCAACCAGATTTGCCCCGTCCGAGCTATGTGTATGATGAAGCGCCACAGGGCTCGTTCTTTATTCGCAACAGTGAGAATATAGATAATGATTTTATTTCAGATTACGCCTGGGTGCATTTTTCTCTGAAGGCTCCTCGTCAGATGGGCGATGTTTATCTGAATGGTGACTGGACGCATGATCAGTTTCTCCCAGCTTATCGGATGGAATACGATGAGAAGACGCAATCCTACGAAGGAAAGGTGCTGATGAAGCAAGGTTATTACAGTTATCAGTATCTGGTACTTAAGGATAATGGTACTACGCAGCCTGTTACGTCGGAGGGTTCGTACTTTCAAACTCAGAATAAGTATCAGGTCTTGGTGTATTATCGTGGAACGGGCGATAGGACAGATAGGCTTGTTGGTTTCAAGGAAGTGAAGTGAGGTCTGTTGAATTCATGGAAGTGAGGCCTCTTGGCTTCGGAGAAATGAAGCCTATGGATTTTTTTAGTTGATAAAAGTAATGAAACGTATTTTTTTTCAAATATCATTGTTGTTGACTATGGTTATGTCGCTTCAGGCGCAAAATACCATATTAGATAGCTCTGTGCATAGAACCACGTCTGGTAGTTCTTTGCAGAGTATGATTTTTAATAATTATCCCCCAAAGCATGAGGTGCGTGCTGTGTGGCTGACCACGATTGGCGGTATCGACTGGCCTCATTCCTATGCGCAGTCTGCTTATTCTGCCGAAAAACAAAAGCAGGAATTGATTGAGATTCTGAATCGCTTGCAGAAAGCGCACATTAATACGGTGCTTATTCAGACCAGAGTACGTGGTACGATGATCTATCCTTCGGCGTATGAGCCTTGGGACGGTTGTTTGTCTGGCTTTCCAGGAAAGAGTCCGGGTTATGATGCGTTGAAGTTTGCGATAGAGGAGTGTCACAAACGGGGTATGGAATGTCATGCATGGGTAGTTACAATTCCGGTGGGTAAGTGGAATGCCTTAGGGTGCAAGCAGCTTCGCAGTCGGTTTCCGGGGTTAATCAGGAAAATCGGACCAGATGGATATATGAATCCGGAAGATAATCGGACTGCTGATTATCTTGCAAAAATTTGTGGTGAGATAACCCGTAATTATGATGTGGATGGTATTCATCTCGATTATATCCGGTATCCGGAGAGTTGGAATATCAGGGTGAGTCGTGAGAAGGGGCGAAAGTTTATTACCCGTATCGTTGAGGCGATACATCGTAGTGTGAAGCGTGAGAAGCCTTGGGTGAAGATGAGCTGTTCTCCTATCGGTAAGTTTGATGACCTTGGCCGTTATTGGAGTCATGGGTGGAACGCCTATACCAAAGTCTGTCAGGATGCGCAGGGTTGGCTCAAGTCGGGCTTGATGGATGAACTTTATCCGATGATGTATTTTCGCAACGAACAGTTCTTTCCGTTTGCAATCGACTGGGCAGAACAGAGTTATGGCAAGATTGTGGTGCCTGGTTTGGGAATTTTCTTTCTGGATCCTAAGGAAGGCAAGTGGAAAATAGGGGACATTACTTCCGAGATGTATCATTTGCGCAATATCGGACTGGGACATGCTTTTTTCCGTAACAAGTTCTTGCTTGACAACCGACAGGGTATCTATGATTTCACATCCAAGGAATTTAATCTTTATCCTTCTTTGGTGCCGGCTATGACGTGGGAGAGCAAGCGTATTCCTATTTCGCCATCTTGTTTGAAAACACAGCAGGTGGGAGGAAAAGTAGTGCTTACCTGGAATAATACTGCGCAATATGAGGATGGAACTGCTGTTTCTACACCTTATATATATAATAATGTATATGCAAGTAGAACTTATCCGGTTGATACGGAAGATGCAAGCAACCTGATTTCGGCAAGAATGATGGGCAATCGGATAACACTCGACCTTTCGGGAGATGAAAATCCGCTCTTTTTTGCTGTTACGGCAATGGACGGATATGGAAATGAAAGCCGTCCGGTGCAAAATATTGCCAAAGTTGAGGACCTTCTGTTGGGGCGGCAGGGGAAAGCTAAAAAGCTAAAATGCAGCGAAGGAAGGCTTTTCTTACCAGAAAGTGCGAAAAATGCAGATGCTACCTGTTTTTTTGTGGAATCCTTGTTGGGACAGCCTTTAAAGGTGCTTCGGAGTGTTGGTAACTCTCTGAATATAAGTAGTTTAAGTGAAGGTGTATATGTCCTGAAAAGCCTGAATAAAAAGGGTGTTTCGCATACCTTAGGAACCTTCTATATCAGAAAAAATAAAAAAAGTTAGAAAAAAGTTGCGAAAAAAATTGGTGGTTTCAAAAAAATGTAGTACCTTTGCACTCGCAATTCAGAAATGAGGCTTTAAGAAGCACCCTTAGCTCAGTTGGTAGAGCAACTGACTCTTAATCAGTGGGTCTAGGGTTCGAATCCCTAAGGGTGTACAAATTAAGGCAAAATGAATGGTTCCGTAGCTCAACTGAATAGAGCACTTGACTACGGATCAAGAGGTTCAAGGTTTGAATCCTTGCGGAATCACTCAGACTCATGGAAGATAAAAGAAATAGGATTTGGTTCCGTAGCTCAACTGAATAGAGCACTTGACTACGGATCAAGAGGTTCAAGGTTTGAATCCTTGCGGAATCACTTCTCAAGTTTCGATGCAAACGTTCAGTATGCACCCTTAGCTCAGTTGGTAGAGCAACTGACTCTTAATCAGTGGGTCTAGGGTTCGAATCCCTAAGGGTGTACAAAACGTTAAAAAGCATGGTTCCGTAGCTCAACTGAATAGAGCACTTGACTACGGATCAAGAGGTTCAAGGTTTGAATCCTTGCGGAATCACAAATGTGAGTAAAAACATCAAGTTTTTATATGCACCCTTAGCTCAGTTGGTAGAGCAACTGACTCTTAATCAGTGGGTCTAGGGTTCGAATCCCTAAGGGTGTACCAAAAAAGAGCAATCTTCACGGGTTGCTCTTTTTTTATGTCAAATTATTCAACAAATATTTTTGTTAATTGAAATATAAATCGTACCTTTGCGGAGAATTTGTTAGTTGAAGATTAATAAAAGGTTAAACCTGATATAAGAAATCAACGTAAATTGTAAAGTAAAATGGTAAGTTTTATGTTAAGTCTTGTAGCCCTTGTGCTCGGCTACTTGTTCTATGGAAAATTTGTAGCACATATTTTCGGTCCTGATGATCGTCCAACTCCAGCGCTGACCAAGGCTGATGGAGTTGACTTTCTCGTATTGCCAAGTTGGAAGATTTTTATGATTCAATTTCTCAATATTGCAGGTACTGGTCCCATCTTCGGTGCCATCATGGGTGCGTGGTATGGTCCCGTAGCTTATCTCTGGATTGTTTTGGGTTGTATCTTTGCCGGTGCGATGCATGATTATCTGAGTGGTATGTTGAGTATTCGTAATGGTGGTGCCGGTTTGCCTGAATTGGTAGGTAAGTATCTGGGTGGCAGAACCAAGAAAGTGATGCTTGTCTTCTCCGTTCTTCTGCTGATGATGGTGGGTGTAGTCTTTGTCTATAGTCCTGCTATTATCCTTGAAAGCATCTGGGGTAGCAAGATGTGGTGGATCATTGCCATCTTCGTCTATTATATTATTGCAACGCTTCTGCCGATTGATAAGATTATCGGCAAGATATATCCTCTGTTTGCCATCTCCCTGTTGTTTATGGCAGGTGCTCTGATGGTTGGACTCTTTGTTAAGATGCCTGATTTGCCTGAACTTTGGAGTGATATGGCAAATAGCAATAACAATCTGAATACGAGTTGGTTAGGTGTGGATGCCTTTATGGATAAGAATCCGATATTCCCTTGCCTCTTCATCACGATAGCCTGTGGAGCCATCAGTGGTTTCCATGCTACTCAAAGTCCTTTGATGGCACGTTGTATGAAAAGTGAGAAGTTGGGCCGTCCTATCTTTTACGGTTCTATGATTACTGAGGGTGTCGTTGCTTTGATATGGGCTACCATTTCTATCTACTTCTTTTATGATGGAGGTTGGAAAGAGGTTGTTCCTGCTGATGTCGCCCAGCAGTTTATCGCTCAGTTTGGTACGCCTGATGGAAAGTCGCTCGTTCAGTTCTTCGATGCTCCTACAGTTGTGAAGATGATCTGTTCCAGTTGGCTTGGTGTGGCTGGTGGAATCCTTGCCCTTCTCGGTGTTGTGGCAGCTCCTATTACCAGTGGCGATACTGCTTTCCGCAGTGCCAGACTCATCATCGCTGAGTTCTTGGGCATCGAACAGCATACAATGCATCGTCGCCTGCTCATCTGTATTCCTATGTTTATAGCAGCCATCCTTCTTTTGGTATGGCAGATGGCAAATCCAGACGGATTCAATGTGATTTGGCAATACTTCGGATGGGCCAACCAGACCTTGTCAGTATTTACTTTATGGACGCTGACGGTTTATCTTGTAGAGAACAAGAAGCCATTTGTGGTCACACTCGTACCAGCACTCTTTATGACAGTGGTATGTTCTACATTCCTGTTGGTCAGCAAGCAGGCTTTAGGATTGCAAGAGCCGATGGCCTATACGGGCAGTTGTCTGATACTAGTAATAGCGCTGGTTTGGTTCTATTCCTGGTATAAGGGATTAAAGCGCAAGAATATCGGAGAAAAGTAGTCTGACTGTTGATGGTATGATTCTGAGTGCGGAATGGCATCAGAATGCAGAAGAAATCAGAATGGCGAAATCATTAGAATAAATAAAAATAATCACAGGTTGTGATTTATCTATAAAATAATCGAGATATGAAGAAATTTGCTATTTTATGTGCATCTCTTTTGTTGACGGTGTCGGCAAATGCACAGTTTGAAGAAGGTAAGGTATATTGTGGGGCTTCTCTTTCTGGCCTCAATTTGAGTTATAATGGTTCAAGCGAGCTCAATTTAGGTGTTCAGGCTAAGGCGGGTTATCTCTTTGCCGATAATCTGATGGCTGTAGGTCTGTTGTCTTATGATCATTCGGGCAAGGACGGTGTCAAGGATTATGTTAGCGTAGGTGCGCAGGGTAGATACTATATTATCCAGAATGGTCTCTATTTAGGTGCTGGTGTCAAGTTGGCTCATACCGGTAGCTACAATGACGTGATGCCAGGAGTAGAAGTGGGTTATGCCTTTTTCTTGAGTCGCACCGTGACTATTGAGCCAGCCATTTATTACGACCAGAGTTTCAAGAATCATTCAGACTTCTCAACAGTAGGTCTGCGTGTCGGTATTGGTGTTTATCTGTAATGATACAGAAATATCCATCAGCACTTTTGGAAAAGGCGGTGAGCGAGTTTGCTAAACTGCCGGGAATAGGGCGCAAAACAGCTTTGCGCCTTGTTCTTCATACCCTGCGCCAGAGCGACGAGTCGGTGGAACAGTTTGTGGGTGCCGTCTCTCAACTCAAGCGTGAGGTAAAGTATTGTCGTGTATGTCATAATGTGAGCGATACCGAAGTTTGTCCGATATGCAGTGATCCCCGCCGGGATGCCTCCATTATTTGTGTGGTGGAGAACATTCAGGATGTGATGGCTGTAGAGAATACCCAACAGTTTCACGGACTATATCATGTCTTGGGTGGTATTATTTCTCCAATGGATGGTATCGGACCGGCTGATCTTGAGATAGATTCACTTGTGGAGAGGGTGGCTCATGGAGGTGTCGATGAGGTGATTCTTGCCTTGAGCAGTACAATGGAGGGTGATACCACCAACTTCTACATTTCCCGCAAGTTGGCAGATTATCCAGTAAAACTGTCGGTAATTGCGAGAGGAATTTCAGTAGGTAACGAACTGGAATATACGGATGAGGTAACGCTCGGTCGTTCGATAGTCAATCGTACTCCTTTCGGGCAGTAAGAGGTTCCTTTTTCTCCTCGCTTTCAGATAAACATATTTTTAATACAGAAAATAGACCTCTAAATTAGAAAAATAGAGTTTCTATAACAAAGAAGAAATAAAATGAACTTGAAATTTTCCCAGCGAATATTGCTTATCAACTTTTGGGTATTATTATTGGCAGCCATTCTCATGGTTTTGCTCTACGAAACAGAAATGTTAGCGCCAGGCACATTGCTTTTCGGTGCAGAGTTTGTCTTCTTGATGCAGGTCATCATGGAGTTTCTTACCATTGCGGTCATCCCTTTGGCTCTGAAGTTGTTTGCTTTCAAGGCTGTCAAGCGCAAGTTGGTGAATGGTAAAGGATCGGCTCTTTTGCCTTGGGGCACAGCTCGCATCAACATGCTGTGCTTGCCGATGCTGGTCAATACCTTCATGTATTACCAGACGATGTCGCCTGCTTTCGGCTATATGGCAATCATCCTTTTCCTGTGTGTCTTTTTCGTATATCCATCCATGGCGAGATGTGTGTCTGAAACAGAAGATATTCCAGCATAACATTTACTTTTCAGGCATCATGTTAATCATATTTATTCTTCCTATATATATAATAAGGTGAAAATTACAGTTGTAATCGTTAGCTATAACGTGAAATTCTATCTCCAACAGTGTCTTGAATCTCTCCAGAGAGCGCTTCAGGGCATAGAGTCGGAGGTGTTTGTCGTCGATAATCATTCCAAGGACGGGTCGGTGGATTATCTTTCGAAGCGTTTTACGCAGGTGAACCTGATAGACAGTCCTCATAATTTGGGTTTTGCGAGAGCCAACAATCTGGCGATTCGCAAGAGTCATGCAGAGTATGTACTGCTTCTCAATCCTGATACGGTGGTAGGAGAATCTACGATTCGTGAGGCTATCGACTTCATGGATGCTCACGAAGATGCCGGTTCTTTAGGTGTTCGCATGTTGGATGCTTCAGGTAAGTCGGCACTGGAAAGTAGGAGAGGGTTGCCTTCTCCGATGGTGGCTTTCTACAAGATGGTAGGTCTGTGTGCCCGTTTTCCGAAAAGTCACCGTTTCGGTCATTATTATATGAGTGCTCTTCCATGGGATGAACCAGGAAGGATAGAGGTGGTGAGTGGAGCCTTCTGTCTGTTGCGAAAGAAAACCATCGATGAGGTGGGTTATCTGGACGAGGACTTCTTCATGTATGGCGAGGATATCGATCTTTCTTATCGTATTCTGAAGGGAGGTTATCACAATTATTATCTTCCTTCTACCATCTTGCATTATAAGGGTGAGAGTACCCAGAAGTCGAGCTTCCGCTATGTGCATGTGTTCTATGAGGCGATGCTTATCTTCTTCAGAAAGCATTATTCCGGTATGTCGTGGCTCATCAGTTTGCCTATCAAGGCAGCCATTTATGCCAAGGCTACTCTTGCCCTTTTCCAGATGCAGATCGACAGGGCCCGTAAGAGCTTAGGATTTATCACCTATGAGTGGCAGACTCCGAACTATGTGTTTGTAGGAAGTAAGGAGATGCAAGAGAAATGTGGAGACTTGGTGCGCCGGAAAGGTTTGCTGGCAGAATTTGTAGCTTGCGGCAAGAATGAACTGACAGCGACTTTCTTGGAGAAGATTACTGATTCTAAGAAACTGCAGATTGTAGTCTTCGATGTTTCGGAATTTGATTACGAACAAATCCTCGAAGTTTTTGCAGTCGCTCCTTCTCCTTTAAGGAAGATGGGATTCTATCATCAGGATTCAGGCATGCTGATTACAGATGCAGAAGTAATAAAATAAGGTGTACAAGTGTAGAAAGTCATGGAAAATAGTAAAAAACCTCAGATAAAGCTTCGGGCGATGGAGCCGGAAGACTTGGATTTCTTGTATGGAGTTGAGAATGATGACAGGTTGTGGAATGTAGGTGTTACCAATGTTCCTTATTCCAGAAGTATGCTTCTGGACTATATTACATCAGCAACTGGCGACATTTTTGCTGACAAGCAGGTGCGGTTGATGATAGATAATGAAGTCGGAGAGACGATAGGTATGGTTGATTTGATGGATTTTTCTCCTATTCACCGCCGTGCAGAGTTGGGTTTGGTCATCCGGAAGGAGTATCGCGGACGAGGTTATGCTTCTGCTGTTTTGGATAAAATAGTGGATTATGGAAGAAAAGTGATACATTTGCATCAAATTTATGCGATTGTGCCAGAACATAATGAAAAATGTATAAAAGTGCTCGAACTATCTGATTTTCAGAAAACTACGAGGTTGAATGCATGGCTTTTTGATGGCAAGAAGTATAGTGATGCGATTTTTTTTCAAAAATTCTTGTAAAAAAGTTGCCGAAAAAATTGGTGGAATCAAAAAAATGTAGTACCTTTGCACTCGCAAATGAGAAATGAGCTTCAAGCTAATGAGATTTGTTACTTGAAGGTGCGTTAGTTCAGTTGGTTAGAATGCCTGCCTGTCACGCAGGAGGTCACGAGTTCGAGTCTCGTACGCACCGCAATGTACATTTCGAATTTAGCATCTTGAAGGTGCGTTAGTTCAGTTGGTTAGAATGCCTGCCTGTCACGCAGGAGGTCACGAGTTCGAGTCTCGTACGCACCGCAAAGTACATTTCAAATTTAGCATCTTAATGGTGCGTTAGTTCAGTTGGTTAGAATGCCTGCCTGTCACGCAGGAGGTCACGAGTTCGAGTCTCGTACGCACCGCAGAAAGCAATCTCAATTTGAGGTTGCTTTTTTTGTTTTGGTATGCTCGGCATGAGCTTATTCTAATGGGTGCAAGTCCCTAACGAGCCCCAATAGCGGGAATCGTATAGCCAATAGCAAGGGTGTCCATTGCGAGGTGGAATCTGAAAGAAGCTTGCGGCAAACATCTGACCTAACGCACAGAAACTTCATACAAGGCATTTGACCATGGATGAGATTGCCAAACAAATCAAAGTCCTATAGCTATTCGGAATGGTTGGTGTAAATGAAGTGGGTATAAGATGGAAAGAATAAGCCCTTATCCGAGGAGGTCTCACGGACATGGCGATTAGTTGCTTTTACGAAAGTCATGGAGTAAAGCTTGCCGTGAGAAGTCAGCAGATGCCATAGTAGTGGAGTTCTCGATAACACTCCATGAAGGGCAGAACCTATAAATTAAACGATAGTAATTGAAACGTACCTTATGAAGGAAAGAATGCAGAAAACATTGGCAGAAGTCAAGGGCTGCCCACAGAAAGATAGGACGGAATCCGAAGGATATGTGGGAGCGCAGACCTTCATGTGGATATGTGAAGACAACATCGTGGAAGTACCATTCGATAAGGAACACCTATTGGAGCGCATCATCAGTCCCGATAACTTGCTCAAAGCCTACAAGGCAGTGCAGCGTAACAAGGGCTGTAGCGGTATCGACAAGATGTCATGTGAGCAAATGCTCCCTTGGCTCTTGGCTAATAAGGATGTCCTAATCCGTTCCTTGCTTGACGGTTCATACCGTCCGAACCCAGTTAAAAGGGTAGAGATACCCAAAGACAATGGCAAGATGCGCCTGTTGGGCATCCCCACGGTCATAGACCGTCTGGTTCAACAAGCCATCAATCAGACCCTAACCCCCATCTATGAGCGCCAATTCTCTCCAAGAAGCTACGGCTTTCGTCCGAGAAGAGGTTGCCATGATGCCCTGAGAAGTGCGCAGAAAATGGTCGATGAAGGCTACATCTATGTGGTTGACCTCGACTTGGAGCGTTTCTTCGACACGGTGAGCCACAGCAAACTCATAGAAATCCTCAGCCGCACGATAAAGGATGGCAGGGTAATAAGCCTTATCCACAAATATCTCCGCAGTGGTGTGATGAACAAAGGAATGTTCGAGACAAGTGAGGAAGGCACTCCACAAGGAGGACCGTTAAGTCCGCTTTTGAGTAATATCATGCTCAACGAGTTGGACAAGGAACTCACACGTCGAGGTCTCCCTTTTGTTCGCTACGCCGATGACTCGATGATATTTTGTAAGTCCAAGCGTGCAGCCAAGCGCGTGAAGGAATCCATAACCCGATTCATCGAAGGAAAACTTCATCTAAAGGTGAACAGGGATAAGACATTTGTGTCCTATGTGCAAGGTGTGAAATACCTTGGCTACTCCTTTTATGTAATGAAAGGCAAATGCCAACTCACTGTGCATCCAAAAGCCAAAGCCAAGATGAAAGCCAAACTCAAGGAGTTGACTTCCCGAAGCAATGGTTGGGGATATGCCAAGAGGAAGCAAAAACTTGAAGAGTACATAAAGGGTTGGGTAGGTTACTATCACCTTGCCAACATGAAACGTTTTCTCATAGACATGGATGAGTGGCTAAGGCGACGGCTACGTATGTGTATATGGAAGTCGTGGAAGAGGGTGAAAACGAGAGTTGCCAACTTGGTAAAGTGCGGTATAGACAAATACCAAGCTTACATGTGGGGCAATAGTCGTTTGGGTTATTGGCGCATAGCTGGCAGTTATATACTATGTCATGCGATAACCAACGAAAAGTTGAGCATGGCAGGCTATGCTACACTGATGGGTTCATACATCGAATGGCACCCAAAAATAGGAACCGCCGTATGCGGAACCGCACGTACGGTGGTGTGAGAGGTCGGAAAACGAAAAGTAGGAGAAAAACTACTTCGTTTTCCTCCTACTCGATTCTTTTTTTCTTCTCTTTCAATCTTCTCTTTTCTTTTTCCCTTCCTTTCTCCTCCTTCTCCTTTCTCTCTTCTTTTTCTTTTGTCAAGGATGTATTCTTTTCTATAAAATATGTTGTGGCATTTGCCCATTTCTGAGAAATGTTGTATTTTTGCAGGAAAAGAGATTATAATAACGATGAAGAAACTTTCAGTAATCATATATTTGGCAATGGGTGCATGTGCCTTGCCGGTGTTGGCGCAAAGCAATCAGGCTTTGCGAGATTCTTTGGCTCATGCCACGGATATTCTTGCTTACCATCCCGATAGTATCGATCTTCGATTGAAGAAAGCGGCATGGAATATCCAGTTGGAACAATGGAATTATGCGAAGGATGATCTGGATAAGGTTTTGTATTTAAACTCTACCAATATTGCTGGGTTGTTTTACCGTGCCTTTGTCAATGAAAAATTGAATAGATACAATTTTGCCCGACTTGACTACCAAAATCTTCTGGTTCTTGTGCCTGGCAATTTTCAAGCGCAGTTGGGTTTGGCTCTGCTCAATCAGAAAGACCTGCATTTTACGGAAGCTTATGATGGCATCAATAATCTAATCGAACAGTATCCGGATAGTGCCATCGCTTATGCTGCACGTGGTGGTATGGAAAAGGAAAAGGGACAGTTGGAGTTGGCGGAGTATGATTATGCGCAGGCCGTCGCTCGGGATAGCGCCAATCAGGATTATCTCGTCAATCATGTTGACCTGCTCGTTAAGTTGGGGAGAAAACAGGAAGCGTATGCTGATTTGGAACGACTTTTAAAGTTGGGTGTGGCGCCAGGGCAGTTGCGCGATTTCTATATTCGTTTGAGAACCAAGAAGAAATAGTTGTCTTGGTTCTCCTTTTTCGTTGTTTTTTTGTTTTCATTTCTACAAATATAGTACGATTCTTTTTATTGTGTCTATAAAATTAGGAACAAAAAATAAAGAGTGTCTACTATTTCAGTTTTATGAAATTGATAGTGTCTACCTTTTTAGTTTATAAAGTATGTCTTGTCCTAGAAAAAGTTGACACAGTATAAATCAACTTAAAAATAACAAATATGGACAAAGACAAAATGGATTTAGCGTTGAGCATAGCTCGCAGTTATTATCAGTATCATGTACCAGTTAGAGAAATTATGGCAAAAATGTCAATTAGCAGTACTTCAGTTTACAGAATTCTTGGTAACTTTGCAACCAATAATCCACAAATCGTAGAAGAAATGAAGCAAAATGCAACACCAGAAAATCTCTCGCAGGAGAACATTGAATTGAAGAAACGCTTGGCAGCTATGGAGCAAGAACTCCATGAGGCAAAGATGGCAGCTGCCGCCTATAACAAGATGATTGATATTGCAGAGCGTCTTTATAAGATTCCTGTGCGAAAAAAATCTGGACCCAAACAGTAAAGGAACTTCGTGCAGAGGACAAAAACTATAGTGTTTCTGGCCTCTGTAAACTGTTTGGGTTTACTCGTCAAGCGTATTATCAGCACGAAGACAATATGCTTGCAGCCTTGGCAGAGGAATCGTTTGTAATAGAGTATGTTAAGTCTATTAGAAAGCAAGATCCAGGTATCGGCGGTCGTAAACTCTGGCTGATGTATTGCAAGGAGTTTGGAGAAGAGAACGCCATGGGACATTGCCGTTTCGAGGATATAATATCAAGGTACAAGTTGGGAGTGCGTTCTTCCAACCGAAAACCTCGTACAACGGACTCTCGTCATGGGTTACCCACATACCCCAACAAGATAAAAGAACTGATACCATCATCACCCAATGAAGTTTGGGTGAGCGACATTACATATCAGAAGATTTGGGATGATGCCGAACAAGGCACTTATCATTTCTGCTACATTTCTTTGATTACGGATTATTACACAAAAGAAATCATTGGCTATTCTGTCGGTGAGTCACTCTCCACCAGGTTCCCTTTGAAAGCCCTAAACATGGCCTTAATGCGCATGGAAAGTTATAAGGATATTATTACACCAATCCATCATTCCGATAGAGGTGTACAATATGCTAGTAACGAATACATCAAATTACTAAGGGAATACGGTATCATACCTAGCATGACAGAATGTGGCAATCCGAAGGATAATGCTGTAGCAGAGCGTGTCAATAACACGTTGAAGAACGAGTTATTCATGGGGCTTTCTTTTACTTCTTTACAGGAAGTAGAAGAGGCTTTAGAAAGGGCAGTACACTTTTACAATGAGTTACGCCCTCATGGAAGTATCGGGATGCTAACACCAAAGGAAGCTGCGAAACAAAAGGGAAGTTTAAAGAAAAATTGGACAAGTTATAGGGAAAAGTACATAAAATCCTTGTCAGTTCAGGAAAAATGATTAATTTTGCAGCAAAATTGTAAAAACCGCGATCCACCCCTAGGGGTGGGTCCTTTGTCTACTTCTATTAGGAACTAGAATGAAGTATGTAAATACTAACTAGGAATAAGATAGAAGATTGACAAGTAGAATTAGGAATAGAGAAAATAATTGTCAACTTACAATAGGAATAAGGAACTATGTAGTCAACTAAATATAGGAAACTACACAGGAAAAGTCAATAAGCGCTTTATCAGGATGTGCCCAAGGCTTGGGGAGGCGATGCCCAAGGCTTGGGGAGACGATGCCCAAAGGGTGGGGAGACAATGCCCAAAGGGTGGGGAGACAATGCCCAAGCCGTGGGGAACACTTCCTTATGTGGTTTAATGACTTTTCCTGTGTAGTTTCCTATATTTAGTTGACTACATAGTTCCTTATTCCTATTGTAAGTTGACAATTATTTTCTCTATTCCTAATTCTACTTGTCAATCTTCTATCTTATTCCTAGTTAGTATTTACATACTTCATTCTAGTTCCTAATAGAAGTAGACAAAGGACCCACCCCTAGGGGTGGATCGCGGTTTTTACAATTTTGCTGCAAAATTAATCATTTTTCCTGAACTGACAAGGATTTTATGTACTTTTCCCTATAACTTGTCCAATTTTTCTTTAAACTTCCCTTTTGTTTCGCAGCTTCCTTTGGTGTTAGCATCCCGATACTTCCATGAGGGCGTAACTCATTGTAAAAGTGTACTGCCCTTTCTAAAGCCTCTTCTACTTCCTGTAAAGAAGTAAAAGAAAGCCCCATGAATAACTCGTTCTTCAACGTGTTATTGACACGCTCTGCTACAGCATTATCCTTCGGATTGCCACATTCTGTCATGCTAGGTATGATACCGTATTCCCTTAGTAATTTGATGTATTCGTTACTAGCATATTGTACACCTCTATCGGAATGATGGATTGGTGTAATAATATCCTTATAACTTTCCATGCGCATTAAGGCCATGTTTAGGGCTTTCAAAGGGAACCTGGTGGAGAGTGACTCACCGACAGAATAGCCAATGATTTCTTTTGTGTAATAATCCGTAATCAAAGAAATGTAGCAGAAATGATAAGTGCCTTGTTCGGCATCATCCCAAATCTTCTGATATGTAATGTCGCTCACCCAAACTTCATTGGGTGATGATGGTATCAGTTCTTTTATCTTGTTGGGGTATGTGGGTAACCCATGACGAGAGTCCGTTGTACGAGGTTTTCGGTTGGAAGAACGCACTCCCAACTTGTACCTTGATATTATATCCTCGAAACGGCAATGTCCCATGGCGTTCTCTTCTCCAAACTCCTTGCAATACATCAGCCAGAGTTTACGACCGCCGATACCTGGATCTTGCTTTCTAATAGACTTAACATACTCTATTACAAACGATTCCTCTGCCAAGGCTGCAAGCATATTGTCTTCGTGCTGATAATACGCTTGACGAGTAAACCCAAACAGTTTACAGAGGCCAGAAACACTATAGTTTTTGTCCTCTGCACGAAGTTCCTTTACTGTTTGGGTCCAGATTTTTTTCGCACAGGAATCTTATAAAGACGCTCTGCAATATCAATCATCTTGTTATAGGCGGCAGCTGCCATCTTTGCCTCATGGAGTTCTTGCTCCATAGCTGCCAAGCGTTTCTTCAATTCAATGTTCTCCTGCGAGAGATTTTCTGGTGTTGCATTTTGCTTCATTTCTTCTACGATTTGTGGATTATTGGTTGCAAAGTTACCAAGAATTCTGTAAACTGAAGTACTGCTAATTGACATTTTTGCCATAATTTCTCTAACTGGTACATGATACTGATAATAACTGCGAGCTATGCTCAACGCTAAATCCATTTTGTCTTTGTCCATATTTGTTATTTTTAAGTTGATTTATACTGTGTCAACTTTTTCTAGGACAAGACACTGAAAAGATTCATTTGTCTATAATTCAGTTCTTTTTGACCTAATTTATTAAAAACTTTTTTGTAAAGTCAAGTTTTATTTGTATCTTTGCATCGTTTTAGTTGATAAAATAATAAAGTAAGAAATTAAATAGATAAGAATGAAAAGAAGGAATCTTCTATCAGCAGCATTACTTTCTTTAGTACTTTTTTCGGGTTGCGATTCGGTGTTTGATATCCATCCTTATGATGTGAGAGTAAAAGGGCAGACCCAGATAAATTCGACAATGATCACGAAGATAGAAAATGCCGTTAAGTCACAAGATACCATCCGTTTTGCTTTTATCAGCGACTCGCATCAGTGGTTGAACGACTTGTCTGATTTGGTGGGTGATATCAACAAGCGTGACAGTATCGATTTTGTAATTCATGGGGGTGACATTACAGACTTCGGTTCTACGCGAGAGTTTGAATGGACTCGTGATAAATTATTCAAACTCAATAAGCCTTTTGTCGTACTATTGGGTAATCACGACTGCTTAGGTACGGGCAATCAGGCCTATGAGAAGATGTTTGGAAATCCAGATTTCAGTTTCATCGCCGGACGTGTCAAGTTTGTCTGTCTCAATACCAATGCCATCGAATATGATTATTCAATGGCAGTTCCTAATTTTGATTATATGGAGGAAGAAGTGACCAGTCGGGCTGATGAGTTTGACCGGACGGTTGTGTGCATGCACGCCGCTCCTTATACAGAGCAGTTTAATAATAATGTGGCAAAGGTATTCAATTATTATACCCTTAACTTTCCGAAACTGATGTTCTGCCTGTATGGTCATGGGCATCACACAGAACAGACGGATATCTACAAGAATGGCATCATGTATTATCAGGTAGGCAACACGCCGAAGAGAGAGTATTATATATTTAAGATAACCCCAAAAGACTACAGTTATGAGATTATTAAATTCTAAACGGATCATGTTGATGGTTGTGGCGTTGTGCGTGATCAATACGGGCTTGTTTGCTGAAAGTCCTGATACCACCCGTTATGACAAGCGTATTCATCATTATCGCCAGAATTGGGAATCACTGATACCTACCCAGTTGATATTACAGACTTGTGGCAATATGGGGCTTTTCTCCGTTGGAGTAGGATGGGATTATGGCAAGCGTGGACAATGGGAGACTCAGTTGCTGTTTGGCTATATTCCCAAGTACAGTTCCCATTCCGCAAAAATGACAATCACGCTCAAGGAGAATTATATCCCTTGGTCTATCAATCTCAAGAAAGGCTGGTCCTTTGAACCATTGGAGTGTGGATTGTATTTCAATACAGTCATCGGACAGGATTTCTGGACGAAGCAGCCAACAAAGTATCAGAGTGGCTATTATCCTTTTTCCACCCGTATTCGCCCGAACATATTTATCGGAGAGCGTTTTTCCAAGGAAATTCCTAAGAATAAGCGTAAGTTCATCAAAAGTTTTTCGTTTTTCTATGAATTGGGCACCAATGACATTTACTTCATGCGCTTATATCGCAATGGAGGAAAGGCGGAATTCTGGGATGTCTTCGGATTGTCGCTGGGTCTCAAAGCCCAGTTGTTCTGATAATTCTATTTTTATCGGATGACACGGAATTTATTTTTATTCTATTTCCAGACAGACCACTCCGTTGGAGAAATCGTAAATAGAGTAGTGGGTGTCACCCTGGATGAGCAGTCCCTGATAAGGGCGATTAAGCATATAATCTCTTTTCGTATCATCATCTTCGTGGATGGTGATACGAAAGGAGCCGCTGAGGGCTACGTAGAATTTATAGCCTTCTTTCTCTGTGTATTTTTCTAATACTTTACCCTGACTGATGCCATATAGATATTCCACGCGATGGATGTGGAAAGGGATGTTTTTCATCTCTTCCGTCACAGTCAAGCTACCCCTTGGGTCGAATATTTTGGGCAACAGTATGATTTCTTCTTTCTTTTCCATTGTCTTTTTCTTTATTAATAATAACGGCTAATTTCCTGATTTATTATATGAAAGAATACATGTATTAAATGAAGGAATACATGCTATCATAAAACTAAAGATCGGCTACCTTCACAGGCAGCCGATCTACATTCAATAGGTATTAGTTTTCTTTAAGGTAAAAAGATTGTATTCAGGATAACGTTTGCAAAGATAATAAATTAAATTGAAAACCCCAAGGCTTTACTTGTTTTTTTTAATAAAAATATTTTTTTTCTAAAAATAGTTTGGTTGATTCGATGTATTTCTTTATATTTGCAGTCGATATGGCGAAAACTACGTTAGGATTTTTCCTCTGTAGTTAACTAACGGACTTTTATTTTTTTAAATCTTATAATTATGAACAAATTGATGAAATGGCTTTTTGTAGCCGTTGCGTTTACAGGTATGTGCGCATGTTCAGGTGAGGATGCCTTGCAGCAGTCTTCACAGGTTGAAACCTCCAGTGTTAGTTTCAGTTTCTTTGATTCAACCGTAGAGAAATTTGGAGAGGCAAATCTTTCGAGTGGTGCGATGGAAGCAAATGGGGAATCTATTACCCGAGCTGATGATAACACGGCTACTACATGGAAAAAGAGATTTACCCGTCTCGACATTGCCATTATTCCAGCCAATTCCAGTCAGAATATTCAGTATGTCCATCAGTCTGATGCCACTCAGAGTGATTTCGGTTCTGCTACTTTGCGTTTGCCTATTGGCAAGTACAAGATGGTGGCTATTGCCAGTGCGATGAAGGGAGAGGTGAATATTGTGTCTGCAGAGAAAGTTACTTTCCCGGAAAATGAGGTCCTGGACGATATGGCTTATGTCTGCAAGGATATTGAGGTAAAGAGTGGAAGCAACATTTTTAATTGCCAGTTGGAAAGAGCCATCTCCCTTCTGAAATTCCATTCATCCGATGAACTTCCTTCTGGTATATCCAAGATTGAAGCTTCTTTGGCGGGAAATATCAGCAGGGTATTCAATCCAACTACTGGATATGGTGTCAAAGGTGCTGGTGACAATACGCAAAATAGGAGTTGGAGCCTTGCAAATTTGAAACCAGGAAAGGCGATGACAATTTCTATGTACGTATTTCTCTCATCTGAGAAGGAAACCATTCAGGCTGATTTGAATATATATAATACTGATAATGAGGTTATTAAGGCGCTTCATTTTGATCAGGTGACACTCCAGCAGAATCACGTTACCACTTATACCGGTCCTCTGTTTACTTCTGGTAGTGCCTTCGAATTTACCTTCGAAAATACCGACCTCTTGAAGTCTGATTATGACCAGACATTTGATGATGCCGGTCAGACGAAATAGGAAGATTGTGGTTCCGTTATATTGTTTCTTGTCCCACAGATTTCGCAGATGACGCAGATTTCTTTTCATCGGATGACACGGAATTTATTCGGAGGTTTCCTGCAGAGACGATTACTCACAGATTTTCGCCGATGCGACCTGTTCGGTCGTTGCAGATATCCCCTGAGATTAGACAAAGCGATTCGCCTGAGATTCCATGAAGAAAAATCTGCGTAAATCTGTGAAATCTGTGGGACAAAATTTTCATCAGATTTCACAGATATACACAGATTTTTATTTGCCTATAGTCTTGCCCTTATCTTTGTTCTTCTTCTTTTTCTTTTTGATGCCGAACAGATCCTTCAGACCGTTGAAGTCCTTCTTCATGATAAGGCCGAAGCCCTGGGTGTTCAGACTGTTCTTGGTGAAGTATCGGTCGTTGGTCTGGTTGTACATTCTCACGGCGAGATTACCGTTAGGGAAGATGAGATAACGCAGGTCGAAGTCACCGATAAAGCTCTGGGTGGCATTGGCATTGTCCCTGTAGCCGAACTGTCCGTTGAAGAGCAGACGGTTGTTGAACAGGCGACCGCTCAGAATACCCTCATATTCCGCATTGTTGAAACCCTCGTCTCCCGTAGAGATGTTGGCACCGAAATTCCATTCGTTGCTGTTCACCAGACTGGAGAGTACGGTGTTGATCTGCTGTGAGATGGTACCGCTCAGAAGACTCTGCATGGCAAGCGAAGTCTGACTCTGTTGCGCTGCATTCTCAGTAGCCTGATTGTTCTTCGTCTGTGCATAGAATCTTCCGATACCGAGCAGATAGAGCACCTGCTGGTTCATCTCCTCCTGCGAGTTGATGAGCGAATAGATCATCTGTTTCGCATCGCTGTTTATCGTAGGCAGATCCATCGAGAAATCAACGCTCGGTGCATTTGGCGTGCCCTTGATATTCATGAGACAATCTACGCGGATATTGTTGCTGGAGAACGAGCGACCGATGTTCAAGTCGCTCAGTGGCACTCCATTCACCACGTATTTAGCCTGAAGGTTGAGAGCCGCTTTATATGGATTTCCACCGAAGTTGATGGTTCCTCCCGGCAAGAACTCGAAGTCCTTCTTGATAATGTTCTGGATAGTCAACTTATAAATACCATGATCCACTACATAGTTGCCAAACATATCAAATGAGCCCTTGTTGAAGTAGTTGGCTCTGATTACGCCGTTTCCGTTGAGCGTGATGTAGTCACCGCTCTGTGGGTCCATGAGCAATTTGAGCGTCAGGTTCTGGTTGGTGTTCACCAGGAAGTTGATGCGCATATCCGATTCCATATCGTCATCGTCATCATCCTTTTTCGTGTTCTTGGTGAATGAGAATGGCTTTTCCCACTCAGGTGTAGCATCATTCCAGTGGATGAAACTCTTGTCGCTGATGGCATCCGGACTTGCCACGTTATAAACGAAGATAGAACCGTGCTCCGGTACGGCATCGATGTCGATGACGGTCTCACCGCTCTTGCCGTGTATGCCCACATCTCCCGTAGCATATACCGTGCCGTAGAAGGTGTTATCGCCAAATTCCCGGGTGTCATATCCCAAGAAGTTCTTTGCCTTCAGGTCGAGGTCGTAGCTCAACTTGGTGAGATGCTTATGGTGGATGCCACCGTTTACCACGGCAATGTTGTTGTTGCAGTCGTAGATGGTATCGTTTATCAGCAGGATGTCGTCAGGGATGGCATGAGCACGGAGTCGGTCAAAGTGATATTCGGTGCCCAACTGCTTCATGTGCATCTTACCGCTTACTTCCACGTCGCCCACGAGGTTGATTTTCTTCAGGTCGCCCACTACGTTCACCTTTCCGTGCCCCTGTGCCTCAATATTGTCCATGAAACTGCCGCAGAAGTTCTCCATGAACTTCATGTTGGTTCCGGCAGCCTCAATGCCGAGGTCGATATAGTTGCGCTTCGGAGATACATAACCGTTGATGTAGGTCTGTCGTCCAGGTCCTTCATCAGCAGTAGCCCTGATGTCTATCTGCTCGTCTTCCTTGTTGTAGTTTACGAAGGCGTGGAGTATGCCCATCGGTCCGTTCTCGAAGGTGAAGTCTTGGATGTCCAACTTGGCGTAGGCATCCGGATCCTGGAAGATAGATTTCACGACAGCCTTTCCTGTCGCTTTTCCTGTGAAATCCACCGAGTGGAAGTTGACGAGGTTGAGGATGTATGCCACATCTACGTCCTTGAGGTCAGCCACAATGGAATCCTCCCTGTTAGGGGTTGCCATACCGTTGATGATGACGTGCTGCTTGCCGTGTTTCACTACGAAATTATCCACGGTGAGGTGGTTTTTGTGATATTCCACGGTGGATGCCTTCACGTCCCATTGCGTATTTCCTAACATCAGACTGGAAGGTTTCACGTTGGTCTGTATGGTCATCTGTCCCTGTTCATTCTTTGAGAATCGGGTGTCAGCATTCAGCAAACCGCTTACAGGCAGTTTGGATGAATGGTTGTTATAATTAAGTAATGTGGAGAGCACATTGTCTGCCGCCGCCGCTTTTAGTCTGATTTCCGGAGCCTTCTCGTAAGGCATTCCCTGCGTGATGCGTGCTTCCAGATTGAGCGCATTGGCCTGGGTGGTGAGTTCCACGTTGCCGTTGTGGAATGGTTTCCCGTTATAGCTGAAGAGTGGGGCACTGAGATAGAGGTTCAGCTCATTGCTCTGTTCCGACATGTTTCCGTTGATGTGGATAGGCGAACTGATAGCCAATGGAATGCCCAACATCTTGTTGAGCACCTCGGTGGAGTAGATGTTGCCCTGGAGGGTGAAGTCGTTGTCTCCCTTCGCCTTTGTCTTCTTGATGTCAGGCAGTGTAGGCAGTTTTTCTGCTACCATGTTCTGTATGCTCGATGCCAATGTGGAGAGATTGTATTGTCCTCTGGCATGCAGGCTCATGAAAGGAGCCTCCAGGTCGAGATAACTGTCGCTGCTCTGGTTGTTGGCGCTCAGGTCGATATCGTCGAGACAGTAGTCCTTGTCAGCCATCTTCACGCCGAGAATGGAAGGTTGCAGATGGTCGATATGCGTGTTGATGTCGTATTTGTTGCCCTTGATGGCATAGTTTCCCTCAATGTTCACGCGGATGTTCGGATCGTCGATGGAGGCGAGCCCTTTCATGAGTCCATGATTGTACTGACCGTCCAGACTGATATTGCGGAAACTGTATTTGTTGTAGTCGAATCGGCTGATTTCACCCTTCGCTACCAGATGGTCCTTGTTGCCTTTCACCTCGATGGCAGTAGCCACCTGTCCGAAGGTCTTGTTGGCAAGAATACGGTCGAGGGCGATTCCCTGGGTAGCTATTTTAGCCTGAATATTTTTGCCGTTTTTGGCAAGTTGGATGTCAGCATTTCCAACGCCCATTTCAAGTCGTCCCTTCGAACTGAGTCTGTCGCCGTGTCCGCTGAGGTGACCAACATAGTGGATGCCGCCGAGACGGGTCACTTCTTTAGGAACATTGATTTTCTTACCTAAGTTATGAGAGATGAAGCTGATGCTCTCTTCGGTCAGGTTGAGATTGGCGATATCCACATCCCATGCCGGACGGCTGTTCCAGTCGCTGATTCTTCCTTTTGCCTGCAGATTGATGCTGCCGCTTCCCGTCTTGAAGTTGATTTTCTGGCATCTCAGAGAGGTAGAGGTGCCTGTAAACTGTGTTTCGAAGAACACGGCATCTTCGAAATGGCGGAAGATAGGGAGCAGGCAGGCGATGTCTGACAGGGTGATTTTCGACTGTTCGATACTGCCCGAATATTGCAGAGTAGGCATCACCAACATCCCGTTATCAAATCTGTAAGTGGCATGTATGTCGCCTAAGGTGATATCAGAATGTGGCAACTGCAGTTCAAACTCTTTCAGCGAAGCTTCACGTTTGTTGGCATCCAACTTAAAACCGAGAGAATTCAGTTGAAGCCCTGATTTATCGCGGAACGCTAATTTCTTGATATGCAGATTGATAGCATCATCAGTGATATGGTTTGCAATGATGTGGGTCGAGAGGTCGCTGATGCTGATATGAGCAGGCGAGAATACTCCGGATTTAGAGGCGATATACCGTTTGTCATACTTCACCGCACCATGTCGGATAATCAGACTTCCGATGTGCAGGTCGAGTGGCGTATGCTTGGTGGTATCCTTGGAAGCCAACGAGTCGAGCACAAACTGGAAGTTGTGCTTGCTCTGTGGCGTCTGCTGATACAGGTTGGCTTTCAGACCGAACAGCTGTGCCGAAGCGATGGAAATCTTCTGGTTGAGTAGGGGCAGCAGACTTACCTTTGCTGATATTCTGGACGCATAAATCATGCTGTCGCCTTTCTGGTCGTACATCATCACGTCATCGATGATGATACGGTTGAAGAAACCCAGATTCACGCTTTCCACCGTCACTTTTGTATCGAATTTATCGGCGAGCGCATTTGAAACCTGAGAACCCAAGAAGTGCTGTATTGGAGAGAGGTGTACCAATACAGTGAGCAGAGCATAGACACCTACCAGTGTCCAGATGATGCCGTTGAATATATGTTTTAACTTTTTCAGAGCTTTACTATTTATGTGATTAGCGGCAGAATCGATGTGAATTTTGCAAAGTGTATTTGACAAAATCTTTCGGGCCGCTGAATATTTATTAATTTTTTTGGCAAAAATACTGCTTTTTTATTACAATACCGAATAATTCACCCTTTTTTCTTTCCATTCTTACTTTTTTTTGCTAATTTTGCAGCAATGTTTGCAGTTTTTAATGTATAAAGTCCCACAGATTACACAGATTCCCACAGATTTATCTTCGCAGGCGAAGATGCTGTAAGAAAGATAATTTGTGAGAACTGTAGGAGATAAAAGAAATAGTTTTCAACGAAAGTAATAAGAACGAAAATCAGTTTATATAAATATTTAATATGTAGTTATGGCAAATGTAATTAAGTTACGTAAAGGCTTGGACATTAACCTGAAGGGTAAGGCTTCCAAGGATGTTGCGCTGCAAGTGTCAGAGACTGACGAGTATGCACTCGTTCCTGAGGCTTTTGTAGGTGTTACTCCTAAGGTCGTAGTGCGCGAGGGTGACCATGTCAATGCCGGTGATGCCTTGTTTGTCAATAAGGCATGCCCAGAGGTGAAGTTTGCCTCACCTGTGAGTGGTGTAGTGACCGCCATAGAGAGGGGTGACCGCCGCAAGGTGCTCTGCATCAAGGTGAAGGCCGATGCTAAGCAGACCTCAACGGATTTCGGTAAGAAGATTGTGGATGAGATGGATGGCGACGCTATCAAGCAGGCTTTGCTTGAGGCGGGACTTTTCGGATACATCAACCAGTTGCCTTACGCTGTGTCCACAACTCCAGACACAACGCCTAAGGCAATTTTTGTTTCCACACTTCGTGATATGCCGTTGGCAGCCGACTTTGAGGTGGAGCTTCTCGGCAACGAGCAGGCTTTCAAGACGGGTCTTACCGCATTGAGCAAGATCGCCAAGACTTACCTCGGTGCTGGTGTCAACCAGCCAAATGTGGCATTGATGGCAAGCAAGGAGGTAGAATTGAATGTCTTCGACGGTCCTTGTCCTGCTGGTAATGTAGGTGTTCAGGTCAACCATATCGACCCAGTCAACAAGGGTGAGGTGGTATGGACTGTAGATCCTGCAGCCGTTATCTTCTTCGGTCGCCTCTTCCTTACAGGTAAGGTAGATCTCCGCAAGATGGTAGCAGTAGCCGGTAGCGAAATCAAGACTCCAGGTTATGCTGAAGTATTGGTAGGTACCCCTTTGAGTGCTTTTGTAGCCGATCAGTTGAAAACTACTGAGCACGTGCGAGTTATCAATGGTAATCCTCTGACAGGTACTCAGGCATCACTTGCCTCTTATGTAGGAGGACATACCTCCGAGATTACCGCTATTCCAGAGGGTGACGACAAGGATGAGATGCTGGGCTGGATACTTCCACGCACCGATCAGTTCTCTACATCCCGCAGCTATTTCTCATGGCTTTTCGGCAAGAAGAAGGAGTATGCGCTGGATGCACGTGTGAAGGGTGGTGAGCGCCACATGATCATGAGCGGCGAGTACGACAGTGTATTGCCAATGGACATCTATGGTGAGTATCTCATCAAAGCCATCATCACAGGCGATATCGACAAGCAGGAGCAACTCGGTATCTACGAGGTGAGCCCAGAAGACTTTGCTGTAGCTGAGTTTGTAGATAGTTCCAAGCTCGAACTCCAGAAGATTGTACGTGACGGTTTGAACACCTTGCGTAAGGAGAATGCTTAATTTAATGAATAATAAAAAATGAGTGCATTAAGAAATTATCTCAATAAGATAAAGCCTAACTTCCAGGAGGGAGGTAAGCTTCATGCCTTCGAGAGTGTCTTCGATGGTTTCGAGAGCTTCCTGTACGTGCCTAACACGACAGCGAAGAGCGGAGCCAGCATTCACGACTCTATCGACTCGAAGCGCATCATGAGCTTTGTGGTAATCGCCCTGATTCCTGCATTGCTCTTCGGTATGTATAATGTGGGATACCAGAATTTCAAGGCTGCCGGTACATTGGATACTGCCAGCTTCATCGAGGTCTTCGGCTTCGGATTCTTAGCTGTCCTCCCTAAGTTGCTGGTTAGCTACATCGTGGGTCTCGGCATCGAGTTTGCCTGGGCTCAGTGGAAGCACGAGGAAATCCAGGAGGGTTATCTCGTCAGCGGTATCATCATCCCATTGATTATTCCTATCACTACACCGCTCTGGATGCTTGCCTTGGCTTGCGCCTTCGCAGTTATCTTCTGCAAGGAAATCTTCGGTGGTACAGGTATGAACATCTTCAATGTGGCTGTAGGTGCCCGTATGTTCCTCTTCTTCTCATATCCATTGGCTATGAGTGGTGATAAGGTTTGGATTGCCAAGGATGCCATCTTCGGTCTCGGCAACACCTTGCCAGACGGATTCACAGCGGCTACTCCGCTCGGACAGTTGGCTCAGAACATTACGCCTACCGCTAATCTCTGCGACGCCATCACAGGTTTCATCCCGGGTTGTATTGGTGAGACATCTGTCATCGCCATTGCCATCGGCGCCATTATCCTTCTCTGGACAGGTATCGCATCTTGGAAGACCATGGGTTCCGTATTCGCAGGTGGTATCGTGATGGCGCTTATCTTCCAGGCTCTCGGCATGACTCCTATCGCTTGGTATGAGCACATCGTTCTCGGTGGTTTCTGCTTCGGTGCCGTATTCATGGCTACCGACCCTGTAACCTCTGCCCGTACAGAAAAGGGAAAGTACTTCTACGGATTCTTCATCGGTGCCATCGCCGTTATCGTACGTGTGATGAACCCAGGTTATCCAGAGGGTATGATGCTCGCTATCTTCTTCGGCAATATGTTTGCTCCACTCATCGACTACTGTGTAGTACAGAGCAACATCTCTCGCCGTGCTAAACGTGCAATTAAATAATGTAGGAGGAATGTAGATATGAAGACAAATTCAAATAGCTATACTATTATCTATTCGGTTATCATCGTGGTAATCGTGGCATTCCTGCTCGCATTCGTGTCTTCTTCATTGAAGGCAACACAGGATGCTAACGTGGCACTGGATACTCAGAAGCAGATTCTGAACTCACTCAACCTCCGCGACCTCGACAATGCAACTGCGGCTGCTAAATATAAAGAGGTGGTAAAGGCAGAGAAGGAGAAGGACGGCATGAAGTATTACGAGTGCGAGATTGATGGTCAGAAGAAGACCGTTTACTCCGTAAAGGGTATGGGTCTCTGGGGCGGTATCTCAGGCTTCATCGCCGTAGATGCCGACAACAACACCATCTATGGCGTATATTTCAACCACGAAGGCGAGACAGCCGGACTCGGTGCTGAAATCAAGGACAACCTGAAGTGGCAGCAGAAGTTCCAGGGCAAGAAGATTCACAAGGATGGCGTACCGGGCATCGCGCTCGGCGTTGAGAAAGACGCTCCAGCAGGCGACCCAAATAATGTGGATGCCGTGACAGGTGCTACATTGACATCCGATGGTGTGGATGCTATGCTCAAGGAAGGTCTTGCTAAATTCATTAAATAATTAAGCGATATTATGGCATTATTTAGTAAACAAAATAAGGAGGCATTCATCAAGCCATTGAACGGTGACAACCCTGTCCTCGTCCAGGTGCTTGGTATCTGTAGTGCCTTGGCTGTTACTTCACAGTTGAAGCCAGCCATTGTGATGGGACTTGCCGTTACGATCATCACGGCATTCTCTAATGTGATTATTTCCATCATCCGCAACACCATTCCACAGCGCATCCGTATCATCGTTCAGCTGGTAGTGGTTGCTGCCTTGGTTACCATCGTGAGCCAGGTGTTGAAGGCTTTCGCCTATGATGTGAGCGTTCAGCTCTCAGTGTATGTAGGTCTGATCATCACCAACTGTATCCTGATGGGTCGTTTGGAGGCATTTGCCATGATGAACAAGCCTTGGCCTTCATTCCTCGATGGTGTAGGTAATGGTTTGGGTTATGCCCTCATCCTCGTGATTGTGGGTGCAGTACGTGAGCTTTTAGGCCGTGGTTCATTGCTCGGTTTCCAGCTGATTCCAGAGGGAGCTTACGATTTCGGATATGTTAACAACGGTATGATGACCATGCCAGCCATGGCATTGATTCTCGTTGGATGTGTAATCTGGGTACATCGTGCCTATATTTATAAGGAGGAGAAGTAAGATGGAGCACGCAATTAGTTTGTTTTTCCGTTCGATTTTCGTCGATAACATGATCTTCGCCTACTTCTTGGGTATGTGTTCATACTTGGCAGTATCTAAGAACGTGAAGACCTCTTTGGGATTGGGTCTTGCAGTAACCTTCGTGTTGCTCATCACCGTACCAGTAGATTATCTCCTGCAGACCAAGGTGCTCAGCGCTGACGGAATCTTAGGTGTGGATCTCACTTATCTGAGTTTCATCCTCTTCATCGCAGTCATCGCCGGTATCGTGCAGTTGGTCGAGATGGTTGTAGAGAAGTTCTCTCCATCGCTCTATGCAGCTTTGGGTATCTTCCTGCCATTGATTGCCGTAAACTGTGCCATCATGGGTGCATCACTCTTCATGCAGCAGCGCATCCTGATGGATCCTACCAATACTCAGGCTATCACCTCAGTATGGGATAGCATTGTATATGCAGTAGGTTCTGGTCTCGGTTGGACACTCGCCATCGTGCTGATGGGTGCCATCCGCGAGAAGATGCAGTATTGCGACGTGCCAAAGCCATTGCAGGGACTCGGCATCACATTTATCACAGTAGGCCTCATGGCAATGGCTATGCTTTGCTTCTCAGGCTTGAAAATCTAAAATAGGAGGACTATAGATATGGGTAATACATCATTTATATTGGCTAGTATCGGAGTTTTCCTCGTAGTGATTCTCCTATTAGTTATCATCCTGCTCGTGGCTAAGAAGTATCTCAGCCCAAGCGGAAATGTAAATATCGAAATCAATGGCGACAAGACCATCAACGTGCCTCAGGGCAGCAGTTTGATGACTACGCTGAATGAGAACGGCATCTTCCTGCCTTCTGCCTGCGGCGGTAAGGCAAGTTGTGGCCAGTGTAAGGTTCAGGTGCTCGAGGGCGGCGGCGAGATTCTCGATTCTGAGAAGCCTCACTTCACCCGCAAGCAGATCAAGGACCACTGGCGCTTAGGATGCCAGTGCAAGGTGAAGGGCGACCTGAAGATCAAGGTGCCTGAGAGTGTGATGGGCGTGAAAGAGTGGGAGTGCGAGGTGATCTCCAACAAGAACGTTTCCAGCTTCATCAAGGAGTTCAAGGTGGCTCTGCCTCCAGGCGAGCACATGGACTTCGTTCCGGGTTCTTACGCTCAGATCAAGATTCCTGCATACGACTGCATCGATTACGACAAGGACTTCGACAAGGATCTCATTGGCGAGGAGTACATCGGAGCATGGAAGAAGTTCAACATCTTCTCTCTCAAGGCTCACAACCCAGAGCCTACCGTTCGTGCTTACTCTATGGCGAACTATCCTGACGAGGGTGACATCATCACTCTTACTGTTCGTATCGCTACAACTCCATTCTTGCCACGTCCACAGGTAGGATTCCAGAACGTACCAACAGGTATCGCTTCTTCTTACATCTTCTCATTGAAGCCAGGCGACAAGGTAATGATGAGTGGTCCTTACGGTGACTTCCATCCTAACTTCACTTCAGGCAAGGAGATGATCTGGATTGGTGGTGGTGCCGGTATGGCGCCATTGCGTGCGCAGATCATGCACATGACCAAGACATTGCATACTACCGACCGTGAGTTGCACTTCTTCTATGGTGCTCGTGCGTTGGGTGAGGCTTTCTTCCTGGAGGACTTCTGGGAGCTTGAGAAGGAATTCCCTAACTTCCACTTCCATCTTTCACTCGACCGCAAGGATCCAGTGGCAGATGCTCAGGGCGTGAAGTACTACGAGGGATTTGCTGTTAACTGCATCCGTGATACCTACTTGAAGGATCATGAGGCACCAGAGGATTGCGAGTACTATCTCTGCGGACCTCCAATGTTGATTAAGACCGTAACCGATTATCTGGATTCTCTGGGAGTAGATCCTGAGAGCATCATGTATGATAACTTCGGATAAAGATGATAAAATAAAAGCCGTTGCGCTCATGAGTTGCCTCATGATGCCCAACGGTTTTTTTGTATTGTTAACAGACTTCTTGGCTTGAAATCTTGGCTGTTTGTCGTTTTTTTCCTAATTTTGCATCACGTTATCCGTCACAATGGATCAACAGTGACAGAATCGCATCAAAATAATAGAAATCAAAAGGAAAGAAGAATTATGAAATACCTCTTATTTTCGGATATACATGGCTGTTTGCCAGCATTAGAACGGGCACTCAACTTCTATGAGGCTCAGAAGTGTGATATGATGTGCATCATGGGTGACATCATCAACTACGGTCCCCGCAACCGCATTCCGGAGGGCATCGACCCTAAGGGCATCGTGGAGCGCCTCAATGGTCTGGCAGACCAAATTATCGCCGTACGTGGCAACTGTGATGCAGAAGTAGATCAGATGCTGCTCGATTTCCCTATCATGGAAACCTACGCCCTGCTCGTGGATGACGGCAAGCGATACCTGCTGACCCACGGACATATATATAATAAGGAGAACATGCCTAAGGGACCTTATGATGCCATCATCTACGGCCATTCTCATCTCTGGGAATTGTCGCATTCCGACCGTGCCATCTGCAATACGGGCAGCATCACCTTCCCTAAGGGCGGCAATCCTCCTACCATCGCCACTTTGGAGGACGGCAAGTTCACCATGTACAATTTGGATACATTGGAAGTCATGGCAACCATGGAGGTGTAATCAAAAAAGGAAAATCCTAATAATATGATCGAGGAATATCAAATCAGAATTCTGCCAGAACAGGCAGCGAGCGAGGAAGGCATCAAGCGCTATCTCGCCAAGGAAAAGGGGTTGGATGTGAGAACACTCAACCAGGTGAGAGTACTCAAGAGAAGCATCGATGCCCGCCAGCGCACCATCTTTGTCAATCTCAAGGTGCGTGCCTATATCAATGAGTTTCCGCAGGACGATCAGTATGTCCATACGGAATATCCCGACGTGAGCAGTAAGCCTTGTGTCATCGTGGTGGGAGAGGGACCTGGCGGTCTCTTTGCTTCCCTCAAACTCATCGAATTGGGTTACAGACCGGTGGTTTTGGAGCGTGGCAAGGATGTGCGTGAGCGCAAGAAAGACCTCAGTAATATCACCAAGACCCAGAAGGTGGATGGCGAGAGCAACTACTGTTTTGGTGAGGGTGGTGCAGGTGCCTATAGTGACGGCAAACTTTATACCCGCAGCAAGAAACGTGGTAGCGTGGATAAGATACTGAATGTGTTCTGTCAGCATGGAGCCAATACGAATATCTTAGCTGATGCCCATCCGCATATCGGTACCGATAAGTTGCCGCGTGTCATCGAGAATATGCGCAATACCATTCTCCAATGTGGTGGTGAGGTGCATTTCCAGACCAAGATGACCCGCTTCGTCTTGGAGGGCGACAAGGTGATAGGTGTGGAGGCTGTCAACCTGCAGACGGGTGCGGAGGAAAACTATCGTGGACCAGTGATTTTGGCTACCGGTCATAGTGCCCGTGATGTGTATCGCTATCTCGCTTCTTCCAAGATAGAGATTGAGGCGAAGGGCATTGCGGTGGGTGTCCGTCTGGAGCATCCTTCCCAGATCATCGATCAGATACAGTATCACAACAAGAACGGTCGTGGCAAGTATCTGCCTGCAGCCGAATACAGTTTTGTAACCCAGGTGGATGGCAGGGGTGTATATAGTTTCTGTATGTGTCCGGGCGGTTTTGTGATTCCTGCAGCTACGGGTCCGGAACAGCTTGTGGTCAACGGCATGAGTCCGAGCAACCGTGGTACGGCATGGAGCAATTCGGGCATGGTGGTGGAGACGCATCCTGAAGATGTAGCGCCATTTGTGAAGGATCATCAGGCAGTGTTGGAGGAAATCGAACTTCGCAGACAGGAGGATTCTTCACTCTTCACTCCTCACTCTTCCCTCCAAATGATGTATTTCCAGGAGATATTGGAGAAACAGTGCTGGCAGCAGGGCAACATGAAGCAGACGGCGCCATCTCAGCGCATGGCCGACTTCGTGAACAACCGTTTGAGTTACGACCTGCCTAAGAGCAGTTATGCGCCGGGTCTGGTATCCAGTCCGCTTCATTTCTGGATGCCGTCATTTGTGAGCAAGCGTCTGCAGGAAGGATTCAAGACATTCGGCAAGAATGCGCATGGATTTCTGACCAATGAGGCGATACTGATAGCGACGGAGACTCGCACCTCTTCTCCGGTTCGCATTGTTCGCGACCGTGAAACCTTGCAGCATGTCCGCATCCAGGGTCTCTTCCCTTGTGGTGAGGGAGCTGGCTATGCTGGTGGCATCGTTTCAGCAGGCGTGGATGGAGAGCGCTGTGCCGAAATGTGTGCGCAGTATATGGAGCAGCTGTGATTTAAAATAATCAAATATAAAAAACACCTGAGCATCATTTCGCTGCTCAGGTGTTTTTGTCGGAATATTTAGGCTTACATCACGTCTTCTATTTTCCAATCTGTAATATTATGTGTAGCGACATCAAAGTTGATGCCTACCTTTACGATTGGCAAGCCACATAGAGCAAAACGTTTAGGATATTCCTTGAGGTCAATCTGCTTCATCGCTGCAGCTGCATCCTTATTGAGTTTCAACTCAAAGAGATAGAGATGCGTAGCTGTTCTCAGTACCATATCCACTCTTCCTGACGGAGTGCGAACTTCTACGTCCACGTAATTATCAAGAATAGAGAATATCACATACATCATCTGCTGATAATGCCCCTCTGAATCCGCATTGTTGCAATACGGAACCGTGGCAAGAAAAGCTTGAAGCATCTGCAAAGCACCATTCATATCATTACGGCGAATAAGAGCCGACATCTTTGCGATGGTGGTTGCTCCCTTAGGCGTAGTCATACCTATATAATTAGGTAAGAGACTACGATATAATCCAACACGGATTTCTTTGTTTGGGATATCAAGCGTGAAAAGCTCAGTTTCAGGGTCGTATCCTTTTATAGTTATATAACCACTTTGATACAGTAAAGGCATGATGGACACCATCATTTCGGTCGGTGCGTCAAAGTCTGACTTGTCAGCCTCACAACGTCCTATATCAGAAGGCATTACCTGAAATTTCTTAAGCATTTCTATCAGATAGGTAGGTGTGCCAGAAGTAAACCAATAATAATCCAACTTACTTTTAGCCATAGCATTCAGCAGACTATAGGGGTTGAAAATATCTGGTGACTGAGCTGCAAAATGATAACCGTCATAAAACTCTCGCAATGCATCAAGAGTCTGAGTTCGGGTTAGATTCATCTTAACTGCCAAAGCATCAACATCTGCTGACATCTGAGTCTCCAATTCCTCCTTGGTAATACCGCAGATTCCAGCGTACTCATGATCCATGCTGATATTGGTGATATTATTGAGTTCACTGAAGATGCTCATCTGCGAAAATTTAGTGATACCTGTCAGGAAAACAAAGCGAAGCATAGGTTCGCAATCCTTCAAAGGACTATAGAAATTACGCATCACATTGCGCAAATCTTTCAAATGAGAATCTTCATGCACAACATCAAGTAGGGGAGCATCATACTCGTCAATGAGTACAACCACCTGCTTGTCAGTTTGCTGATAAGCTTTAATAATTAAATCTGCCAAACGGGTATTAGGATCCTGACGTGGAGTATCAATACCAAAAAGTTTCTCCAGTTTATTCAATTCGAAATCCAAATATCTTTCCAGCTGGTCTTTCTCCATGTGTTTACCGCCAGCCATGCTGAAATGCAGGACAGGATATTCCGTCCAGTCCTTTTCCAACTTTTCAATAGCGAGTCCTTTGAAGAGTTCCTTCTTTCCCAGAAAATAACTCTTAAAGGTAGAAACCAATAGTGACTTTCCGAAACGGCGTGGACGGCTTAAGAAGAAATGTTTTCCTCCGCTATGAGTCATGCGATAGACATATTCCGTCTTATCAACGTACAGCAGATTTCGGGTGATGATTTCCTCGAAAGTCTGGATTCCTACTGGATATAATTTCAATTCTGCCATGGTTTGTTCTTTTAAGTTTCTGGTGATAATACCTTATCAGCCTATTTGCTTTTGCAAAGCTAATCATTTTATTCGGAATAACAAAGGGAATTGGCTAAAAAATGCCGATTGTGCAAACGTTTGCATGGTAATATATGTATAAAATTAGAGGAAAAATGTGCAGGTTTCGGAAAAAAAAGTTAATTTTGCCGCAATAAAGTAAGTATAATAAAAGTTTCTAACTAAGTAATGGATATTGCTAAAAGCATGTTCATCTTAAAAAATAGACAAAGTTAAAAATAGCGTATAAGTTCCTAAAAGAAGTGATGATTACCTAACAGAAAAGTACAAGGTCATCTAGCTGCTCAAAGAAGCTTAGAACAATATATAAATAATAACTTAACTAAATAAATAAAAGATGAAAAGATTTTTTATGTTTTTAATGGCGGTTTGGGCATTATTGTCCATATCGCAAACGGTAAAGGCAGCCGATGATGTTTATTTAATGACAGCTGAAAGCATCAATGGTGCCGGGGGAAGCTACGATATCCCTAGTAATCATAAAATGGATTTGGAGTCCGGTGATACTTATAAAATTAAAATCGAAAGTAATAGCGCTGATGAATTTTACTTTCGAGTAGGTGTTAACAGCTCGCCCCAAAAACAGTTTTACCCTTCAATGAATGGTGAACTTCTCGAAATTAATGAGGAAGGGGGCTCAAGTTTATATAAAAGTGCTGAACAAGGAACTTCGTCCAGTAATACCTGGAAGGTTTCTTTTGATAAAAATGCTTATGAGTACATTACTATTCATGTTGTTATTAAAGGCGAAACAAAAGTATGGGTTGATGGTAAGAAAAAAGATAGTGGTACTGTAACTCCTCCTACTCCTTCTGGTGAAAATCCAATTGCAAATCGTAAATACAGCGAGGGTTATTATCTTGTAGGTAACTTCTTCAACTTTGATGGTGAAACAATCAACTATAAAGATGCTGTGTTTAAATTCCAGGAGCAAAAAAAAGATGCAGAAGATAATGCCGTTTATATGGTGCAAATTCCTGCAACTCTTACTGCAAAAGCTCAGGTAATGAGTGTGGACGCAACAGGAACTCCTGTTGCTGTTTATGGCCCTGGTAAGAATTCCACAACTATTATTGATAATACTAATCCTGTAATGGGTGAGGATCATACAGCAACTCTCGTCTTTAATAATTTGGAAAAAAGTGAGGATATTTCAGAAAAAGATGGAAACTACTGGAATATGAAAAGCCGTAGAACAAAAACTACCGAAGGTGGTCAAGATGGTTCTTATACTATTTATCTTACAATTGGCCATCTTAAGAAAGAGCCAAGTTCGTTGACAATCAAATATGATGATATGAAGCGTGTTGCTTATTATCTGAGTACAGATGAGGAGGCTACAGCTATGACTTTAACTTCTGACAGAAAAAATTATAATGTACTATCCGATCAAGGAAATTTCTATGCTGGTAAATTTTATGGTAATTTGTATGCACAAGAGGGCTCTGAGTTCTATGCGATTTCTAATGCAATGAATCAAGATAAGAAAGAAAATATTTTTGATGAGTATAAAAATCAAGTAGTGTATCTGGAAAATATTCTTTCTACTTATCCAAAGTTGTTCTTGTGGGGTAATGGAGGTAAGCCTCTAAAAACCACAGACAACAAAATTAATGCTAAAAATGGAACTTTTAAATTAAATGATGATGTTGTAGGTGTTTCGTCATGGGAATTTAATAGCAATAAAGGCAATAATAATCATAATGAGTTATGGGGAAATACTGGTGGAGAGGTTCTAAGTACAGGTCGTAAAACTATTACTTCCCTCTCAATGGTAGGTACAGCTATTCCTGGTACTACTACTGCAGATGGTGAATGGAATTGGGGTTCTGATGTTGCTGATATGGATTTTGATGTTTCAGAGAACTGCTATAAGTTGACCATAGCTACTACTGAAGACAATAAGAACAAGCCATTCCGCTTTGTCGGTAATCATACACAGGCAATCAACTGGTTTGAAAATGGTACAAATCCAGAGGATAAGGCAGCAATTTATCCTTATGATGAAACTGCTCCAGTAGGTCATAAAGCTTCACGTTCTGATCCTAATGAGGTTTCTTATACAGAGAGTGGTCTGACAGAAAGTACGGATGAAAATCTCAATATCATATGGAACCGTCCTGCTGGTACTTGGACAGTAAGATTCTACATCTATACTTCTACTGTGGGAGGTAATTCATCTTACAGATATTTCTATACTATTTCAAAGAACCGAGATTTGGAACTTCGTGATTTTAAAGATGTAGTTTACATGTCTGAGGAAAATGTTCGTAATATTAAGAATAAAGGTAATTATCAATACTTCAGAACATGGAGTGATAAAACGGCTTGGAAGCGTCCTAAGAATGTGGATGTCTTTGTTGTATCGGAGGTTACTGCTGCAGATGCAAATAACCACGTAGGATTTAAATTGAAGAATATTAATAATTTTGATACTTCTGAAGATGTTATTCCTGCATATACTGGTGTAATCTTGGCTTTGAAGGAAGATATTAAAGTTCCTGGTGCTGTGTTCCATAAGAGAAAGTCTTTGATTACTTATAATACTTTGGTTATTCCACTGGAAGAGGCAACTAATAAGAAGTTGAAATATACTGGAGACAATCGCTTGGAAGAATGTGTTATAGCTAAGAATATTCCTACAGCGGATGAAGAAAATGTTAATTATCTCTTTGGATTCTATCATGCAATTCATGGTTTAGGCTTGGATAACGCAATAGACAAACAAGGTTATAATCAAAACGATTATCTTTTGGGATTCTGGATTTCCAATGGTAAGGGCTTGACCTATGCAAATAGTAGCTATCTTTCTATAAAGAAAGCAATAGCGGAAAAGCTCAATTTGGGTACGAGCAATGATTTTAGTGCGCTTCAAAACCAGTCAGGTAGTGCAAAGAAAATCCCTGCACTCTTCTTTGATTTCGGTGCTGTAGATAATGACGTTACTGGAATACAGGGGGTAGTTGAATCTAAAACAGTGCTTGACGGTAAGTATTATACCTTGAGTGGACAGCAAGTGGAACACCCTACGGTAGGTGGCATTTACATCCACAATGGTAAGAAATACGTAATTAAATAATATTGGATAAGTAAAAACTGAAGATATGAAAAAGAAGTATATAATTCCACAGATGACTATGGTTACTTTTGCGGGAGAAACTTTCTGTGAAGGATTCAATGGGGCATCTGGACTTAACAACTCAGATCAAAGCCATTACGGTGGAACTGGTGCCAAGGAAAACGACTTCTCTTCTTGGGATTACGATTTCGATGAGGAGGAAGATACTGAATCTAATTTCAAGAGCAAGTCGCTCTGGGATTAAATGAAAATTCAGATGAAATGAGTTTGAAACAAAAATATACAGAGTTTATATAACAAACTTTTATTAATCATCTTTTACTAAAGTTAGACGAGGGTTGCAGGGATGCAATCCTCGTTTTTCGTTTAGCAGGTTGTTAGTGAGGGGGATGGGGCAGATTTCTATAATTCATAAACGTCATAACTCATTGAATATGGGAGAATCTTTTTTCTGAGTAATTTGCTGATAACTTGAAGGATTCTTGCTGTTTTTTTTGGTATTTTCGATAAAATAGCTTATTTTTGCATCACATTTCAGTTAAACGTTTTAAAAGGAGATGAATATGAAACGGATAGAAGAACGATATATTAGCTTGCTTACCGATTTCGGTTTTAAGCGTATCTTTGGAACAAAGCCTAACAAGGATTTGCTCATCAATTTCTTGAATTCACTGTTTGATGGTTTTCAGGTCATTAAGGATGTGAAGTACTTGAATAGTGAGCACGTTGGTGATGTCTTTGCCGAGCGCAAGGCCATCTTTGATGTTTATTGCGAAAATGAGCATGGTGAAAAGTTCATCGTTGAAATGCAGAATGCTTATCAGAAGTACTTCAAGGATCGTTCTTTGTTCTATTCTACTTTTCCTATCCGTGAGCAGGCTCCAAAAGGGGCAGAATGGAACTTCAAACTTGAACATGTATATACAGTTGCTCTGCTGAACTTCGACTTGGAAGAAGAGGCATTTGACAAGAATGATATCAACCATGATGTAGGCTTGCTTGATAAGAAGACTTTTAAGGTTTTTAATGACAAACTTTCTTTCAAGTATGTTGAGATAGCGAAGTTCAACAAGACAGAGGAGGAGCTTGACACGCTTTATGATAAGTGGTTGTATGTATTGAAAAACCTTTCCCGATTGGATAAGCGTCCTGCTGCCTTGAAAGAGAAAGTGTTTACTAAACTCTTTGAGGAGGCCGAGATTGCGAAGTTCACCCCAACAGAGCTGAAAGAATATGAGGATAGTTTGAAGGCTTACCGTGATGTCAAAAACTCTATAGATACGGCTTTGGAAAAGGGTCGTGAAGAAGGTATGGCGGAAGGAATGGCTAAAGGAATGGAAAAAGGAATGGCTAAAGGAATGGAAAAAGGAATGGCTAAAGGAATGGAAAAAGAAAAGCAATCCACAGCTCGCCGCCTTCTTTCAATGGGTCTTTCTGAAGAGCAAGTATCAACGGCCACCGAGCTTCCACTGGAGGTAATCCGGAAATTGAGTGAACAAGCCTGAACTGGCTGAACTTTCAGAAAATCATATAAAAATGAGGAAAGAATATGAGGATAGTTTGAAGGCTTATCGTGATGTCAAGAACTCTATAGATCCGGTTATCTGACCATCAAGGATTATGACGAGGGTGTTTATACTTTAGGTATTCCTAACTTTGAAGTAAGGAAAGCACTTAAAGAATTACTTTAAGCATTTTTTAGGTTTAAATACTACACCTCTCTTAAACCATTACTTTATGGTCTAAGAGAGGTTTTTAATTATGCAAACTTTTGGGCGGAAATCTTTGAAAGATTCTATGCAATCGATTGCATAATAATATTTTACGTTCTAGTGCAATCGATTGCATATAAAAAGTGTGGGTTAAGCGCTTGTTTATTTGCTGTTTACACCTTTTGTTATTATATTTGCAAACAAATGATAAATAACTAAATATCTTAACTTAACAACACAATTTATGAGAAGGTTTACTAAGAAGCTTTGGACGGCATTGCTGCTCCTTCTGGTCTCAATGCAGTCGATGGCGACGGATGTCTTCACATCTAATCGTACAGACTTCCGAGACGAAAGTATCTATTTCATGATTACCACACGTTTCTACGATGGTGATCCTGCTAACAATGTGCTCTGCTGGGATAACCAGGAAGCACAGAAGAGTACCAAGGACCCTTGTTGGCGAGGTGACTTCCAGGGTGTGATCGACAAGCTTGACTACATCAAGGCGTTAGGTTTCACTGCCATCTGGATTACTCCTGTCGTACAGAATGCGTCCGGTTATGACTACCACGGCTATCATGCTTCGGATTTCTCCAAGGTAGATTGCCGTTATCAGAGCGGTGACGGCAAAAAGAGCGGTGACGTGATGTTCCAGGAACTCATTGACAAGGCTCACAAAAAGGGTATCAAGATTATCCTCGATATCGTGCTCAACCACTCCGGTAACTTCGGTGAGGAGAAGCTCTGCAAGGAGTTCGACCGCGATACACGTCTTCGTAATCAGGCAGACATCAATGCTTGTATGATTCCTAATCCCGAAACATTAGGTAGTGACTATCCAAGTCTTTTGCCTACGGCACAGTATCAGCGTCGTCTTGCCCTGATGAAGAATACAGATGGCAATAACCACGATATACACAACTATTGGCATCATACAGCCAACAACTGGAACTGGGACTTCCCAAGCCGTTGGATGGGTCAGATTGCTGGTGACTGTGTGGATCTCAACACAGAGAACGACTACGTGGCTAAGTATCTCGTAGATTGCTATGGACAGTTTATCAAGATGGGTGTCGATGGTTTCCGTATTGATACATCCGGCCACATCTCCCGCTTGACATTCAACAAGGAGTTCATCCCTAAATTTGTAGCTCTCGGTAAGAAGTACGAGGACAAGCGCTTGAACAAGGCACCTTTCTTTATGTATGGTGAGGTTTGTACACGTATGAACGATGTAACCTACAGAGGTCAGGCCAATCTTTCTTGCTACTTCTATACCTGGAAGTCGGATCAGTCCTTGCTTGATGCTTGGGATGGAAGCCAAAGCTACTGGGATAATCAGGTGATTCCTGAGGGTTCTGAGCCTGTGGGTCCACAACAGCTTTGCTTGAAGGAGACAACTTCTCCACAGAGCAACAATGCCAAGATGATCAATGGCGCATGGCACGAGCCAGACTATTCTCAGGCAAGCGGATTCAACGTCATTGACTTCCCTATGCACTACAGCTACAACACTGCCCAACAGGCTTTCGGCATGGCAAGCGGCGATGAGTGCTATAATGACGCTACTTTCAATGTGGTATATGTAGATAGCCATGACTATAGTCCAGGTCCTAGCGATACCAACCGTTTCGGTGGTACAGATGCTCAGTGGGCTGAGAACCTCTCTCTCTTGTTTACCTTCCGTGGAATCCCATGTCTCTATTATGGTTCTGAGGTTGGTTTCCGTCGTGGTAAAGTAATTGATAAAGGTCCTAATGGTCCTCTTTCTAACACCGGTCGTGCTTACTTCGGTGGTTATATCACAGGTGATGTAGAAGCATCAGACTTCGGTGAATACAAGGCTTCTGGTAATGTGGCTGCTACTTTGAATCATGATTTGGCTCAGCACCTCATCCGTTTGAACAAGATTCGTCAGGCTGTTCCTGCTCTCCGTAAGGGTCAGTGGACTACAGATGGTTGTAAGGCCAATGGTGGTATCGCTTTCAAGCGTGCTTATAAGGACAACTATGCACTCGTAGCCCTCAATGGTGGTGCTACTTTCACAGATTGCCCAGATGGTACTTATACAGACTTGGTAACAGGCAAGACTTACACAGGTCCTACTATCACCGTTGATGCTCCTAATAATCAGGGTCAGGTTCGCGTACTCGTGAAAGACTGGAAGGGTGGCAAGCTCATTGATGATGGTGCTTTCATCTACGATACAACAGCCAAGTCTCTGGGCGGTCAAAAATATGATGGTAATGAAGAGGCTGGTACAACTTGGGTTGACGAGGCTCCTCTTCAGCCAGTAAGCGTTTCTCTTTCTCCAGCTGGTGGTACTTTCCGTACCAATACGATAACTGTTACCGCAAAACTCTCTGAAGATGCCTTGTCTGGTTGGTACCAGATAGAGGGTCAGGACAAGGTAGATTTGACTCCTGGTAAGGCTGCTACCTTCACTATCGGCGAAGGCATGAACTTCAAGGACACCAAGACTGTGACTTGGAGCGCTACAAGCTCTGAAGGCGAGAAGACTGGTAAGGTTACTTATACCAAGGTAGATCCTAACGCAGCTATCACCGTATATGTAAAGGCAGACAAGTCTCCAACTATCTATGCTTGGGTTCCTGGTACTCCAGCCAAGGAGTTGACAGGTGCATGGCACGGTAAGACCATGGATGGTCCTGAAGAGATTGGTGGTGTCAACTACTGGTACAAGACTTTTGATGGAGTAGAGAGCTTCAATGTGATTCTGAATAATGGTAATGACAAGCAGTCAAGTGACATCACTGGTATCACAGGCGATATCTACTTGGAGTATGACGGTGGTTCAAGTGTCAAGACGCTCGATGCTCCTGTCAACACAGCAGCCAAGGTTACTTTGAGTCCTAATGGTGGTGACTTCCAGAAGACTATCTCCGTAACTGCCACATTGAGCAACAATGCCAAGAGCGGTTGGTATAAGATTGGTGATGGCGAGCAGGTGGCTCTTACCCCTGGTAAGGCTGCTACCTTCACTCTCGGTGCTGACATGATGGAAGGCGAGAGCCAGACTGTAACTTGGAGCGCAACCAATGCAGATAACGAAACCAAGACAGGTTCTGCTACCTTCAACAAGACGAAAGAGATCGTTATTCCTACTCCAACAGGTATCTATGCTTACTTCCTCGCTCCTGCTAACTGGAATGACATCCACGTATGGGCTTGGAATGATACAGACAACTTTACTGGTGGTAACTGGCCAGGTGTAGCATGTACCAAGACTGGTGAGAAGAAGAATGGTCTTGATGTTTGGATGTGGAAGTATGATGGCGATTTGACAAGTACTCCTACCAAAATCATCTTCAATAACAATGGTAATGCTGAAAACCAGACAGGTAATTTCGATTTCGTAAACGGTGCAGTTTATAATCGTGACGGTAAGACCAACGAGTCTATCTCAACAGGCATCAACCAGGTAGGTAGCAAGAAGGCTCCTGCTAAGTTGAAGATTTATTCTATCAATGGTCAGAAGGTAGCTGAGGTAGGCAGCATGGCAGATGCTGAGTACATCCTCGCTCCAGGTGTCTATGTTTGCGGTGGCAAGAAGTATGTCATCAAGTAATCATAAACCCTCTTTAAATACTTAGGGATATACGTTCTCTCTGAGAGATACTAATATATCAATTTTTAATTAATCAAAGTAATAAGTTTTCCGGTCGGGCTCTTTGGTAGAGCTTGACCGGTTTTTTGTTTCGTTTGTTTTCCTCCTCTGAATTGTATTTCGTCAAATTCATCGAAATCTGCACGAATTGTGATAAAAAAGATAAAACTTTTCGTCATTTACAATATCTTTTGTATCTTTGCACCAAACAAATAGAAAACAAAGATGAAAATAGGTGATAAAGTAAGATTCCTGAGTGAAGTGGGAGGAGGAAAGATCTCCGGCTTCCAGGGTAAAGATATCGTGATGGTGATGGACGAGGATGGCTTCGAGATTCCTACTTCCATCCACGACGTGGTAGTGGTGGAGCAGGACGACTATGCCATGGGTAAGATGATTTCTGCCAAGATGGATGCCAAGCAGGCTGCTGAGGAACGTGCCAACACGGAACTGAAGAACGACAGTCGAAGCATCAAGTCTATCCTCAACCTGCATGATGTGGAGGTGGATATGAATGTGGACGAATATGATGCTGCCGACCGTGAGATTACCTTCCAGGCTCCAGCCCGTGAGCGTGACGGCGGCAACAAGCTCAGCGCTTATCTTGCCTTCGTACCGGTGGATATCAAGGAAATCACGAATACCCGTTTCGAGACTTACTTCGTCAACGACAGCAACTATTTTATCCAATATACCTATCTCGTAGCTGAGGGTAATGCCTGGACGCTGAAGGGCTGTGGAGAGGTAGAGCCTAACACGAAGCTCTTCATCGAGGAATTCGGTCGTGACGTGCTTAATGAGATGGGACATATCGCCATCCAGATGGTGGCCTACAAGAAGGATAAGCCTTTCCTCCTCAAGCCTGCTACCGACGTGCAGTTCCGCCTGGATCCTGTGAAGTTCTACAAGTTGCATCTCTTCGAGGAGAATGATTTCTTCGAGACACCTGCCTTGCTCTTCACCATCGTGGAGAATGATGAGGTGGCAAGACCATTGGTCGTTGACTCCAAGAGATTGAAGGAGCAGATGTATAAGGACGAGAAGATCGTCGCCAACGAGAGCAAGAAGAAGCAGAAGAAGGACGATGGCACGGTGGTTATCGACCTACATGCCGACGAGGTGCTGGAGACGACCGCAGGCATGAACTCCGCCGACATCCTGCATTATCAGATGGATGTGTTCAAGAAGACGATGGCGGAGTACAAAAATAAGAAAGGACAGAAAATCATCTTCATCCATGGCAAGGGCGAGGGCGTGCTCCGTCAGGCAATCGTGCATGAGTTGAACTACCGCTATAAGTCCTGCTCTTATCAGGACGCTTCCTTCCAGGAGTATGGTTATGGAGCAACTCAGGTTACGATTAAGTGAAGAACGAAGAGTGAAGAATTATGAATATGAAATATGGCTTTATGAAGGTGGCAAGTGCAATCCCAGCAGTACGTGTGGGAGATGTCATTTTCAATACTCAGAAGATAGAAGAACAGATTATCTTGGCTGAGGGCAAGGGTGTGGAGGTGATTACTTTCCCTGAACTTTCGCTCACGGGATATACCTGTCAGGATCTTTTCCGCCAGCAAATCCTGTTGGAGGCAACGGAACAGAGCGTGATGATGCTGCTCGATTTCACCCGCAAACTCGATATCATCGCCATCGTGGGCGCTCCTGTCGTGGCTGGCGATCTGTTGCTCAACTGTGCAATCGTCATTCAGCAGGGACAGATATTGGGCATCGTGCCGAAAACTTACCTGCCCAACTACTGTGAATTCTATGAGAAGCGATGGTTTGCATCTGCTCAGGACCTCCGTGAACAGGAAATCCGTTTTGCCGGACATAAGGTGAAACTGACTCCTGACGTGCAGCTCTTCCGTACCTTTGACGGATTCCAGTTTGGTGTGGAAATCTGTGAGGACGTTTGGGCTCCTGCGCCTCCAAGCAACAAGTTGGCTTTGGCGGGTGCTGACATCATCTTCAACCTCTCGGCTACAGATGAGCTGATAGGCAAGAACAGTTATCTGAAGAGTCTGCTCTCCCAGCAGAGTGCCCGCACGATAACGGGCTATGTTTACAGTTCCTGCGGATTTGGTGAGAGCACCCAGGATGTGGTCTATGGAGGCAATGCCCTGATCTATGAAAACGGTGCACTTTTAGGTGAAAGTGAACGTTTTAGCTTAGAGGATCAAATGGTTGTGGCTCAGATAGATGTGGAGAAGCTCCGTTCTGAGCGTCGCACCAATTCTACCTACGTGAATGCCCAGCGAAATATCAAATATTCCGTGCTCAATAAGCAGTTTGGTATCTCCGTGATAGATACACATCCTGCCGAGAATGTCCGTGATTTTGTATTGGAGCGAGAAGTGAATCCGCATCCTTTCATCCCAGCTACTGCCGATATGAAGGCTTCCTGCGAGGAGATCTTCAATATCCAGGTGATGGGTTTGGCGAAGCGCATCGTACATACCCATGCCAAGACCGTGGTGGTGGGCATCAGTGGTGGACTCGACTCTACGTTGGCTTTGTTGGTTTGCGTGAAAACATTCGATAAATTGGGCATGAACCGCAAGGGCATCATCGGTGTCACTATGCCGGGATTCGGAACCACCGACCGCACCTACAATAATGCCATCACGCTGATGGAGAGTCTCGGCATCACCATCCGTGAAATCAGCATCGCCAAGGCGGTAACCCAGCATTTCGAGGACATCGGGCATGATATGGAGGTGCATGATGTAACCTATGAAAATTCGCAGGCGCGCGAGCGTACACAGATACTGATGGATCTTGCCAACCAGTGTGGCGGTATGGTAATCGGTACGGGTGACCTCTCTGAGTTGGCGCTCGGTTGGGCTACCTATAATGGCGACCACATGAGTATGTATGGCGTGAATGCCAGCATCCCTAAGACATTGATTCGCCACTTGGTCAACTATGTGGCTGAGAGTGGGGTGGACGAGCAGAGCCGCATCACTTTGCAGGATATCATCGATACGCCGATCAGTCCGGAGCTGATACCTGCCGACGAAAATGGCAATATCAAGCAGAAAACGGAAGATCTGGTGGGACCATACGAGTTGCACGATTTCTTCCTATATTACTTCCTTCGCTTCGGCTTCCGTCCTTCCAAAATCTATCTTTTGGCAAAGAAAGCCTTCCTTGAATCACAAGGTGAACGAGTGAAGATAAGTGATAATGACCCAGATAGTTATGATGAAGAAACCATCAAGAAATGGCTCAAGACATTCGTGCGTCGTTTCTTCAATCAGCAGTTCAAGCGCAGTTGCTTGCCTGATGGTCCGAAAGTGGGTAGCGTGAGCCTTAGCCCACGTGGCGACTGGCGTATGCCTTCGGATGCCACTTCTACCATCTGGTTGCAGGAAGCAGAAAGCCTGTAGGCTTGGTGTAGGAGTTATAGACCTGGTCAGGCTTTGAAATAATGATTTAAAAGTAATGATTATGGGATGGTTTCCGTTGCCAGCCCTACATGATATTGTTTCCCGATTTAAGCATCAAGAGCGATTCTGATGTTTAAATCGGGATTTTTAATGGAAAAATTATAGAAATTTAAAAGCGATTATTCGGTGGAAAGATATTTTTTTCGTAACTTTGCGCCCAAAAGTAAAAATAATAATAAATATACAGATAATATGGCTAAGAAATTTGCCGAGCACAATGGTCTGAATTTGACAAAGACCAACAATGACGTTTTAGCAGAGTGGGAGAAGAACGACATCTTCCACAAGTCTATTGACGAGCGTGAAGGCTGCCCTCAGTTTATCTTCTTCGAGGGACCTCCATCAGCTAACGGCCACCCGGGTATTCACCACGTGTTGGCTCGTAGTATCAAGGATACATTCAACAGATACAAGACTATGAAGGGTTTCCAGGTACACCGCAAGGCGGGATGGGATACTCACGGACTTCCTGTTGAACTCGGTGTCGAGAAGGAACTTGGCATTACCAAGAAGGATATTGACAACAAGGCTTCTGAGAAGTATATCTCTACAGAGGACTACAACCATAAGTGTCGCGAGAACGTGATGAAGTTCACCGCTGAGTGGCGCGAGTTGACCGAGAAAATGGGTTACTTCGTTGACCTCGATCATCCTTATATCACTTACGATAACAAGTATATTGAGACCCTCTGGTGGCTCCTCAAGCAGCTCTATAACAAGGGCTTGCTCTACAAGGGTTACACCATCCAGCCTTATTCTCCAGGCGCAGGTACCGGTTTGAGTTCTCACGAGTTGAACCAGCCTGGTTGCTACCGCGACGTGAAGGACCTCACCACCACAGCCCAGTTCCTCATCAAGGATCCTAAGGCTGAGTGGACCAAGTGGGGTAAACCATATTTCATCGCATGGACTACTACACCTTGGACTTTGCCATCAAATGTGGCTCTCTGTGTGGGTCCTAAGATTGACTATGTAGCCATCGAGACCTACAACCTCTACAATGGCGAGCCTATGACACTCGTGATGGCTGAGGCGCTGGTAGGTTCTTATCTGAAGGCTGACCAGGAGTGCAAGGAGGGCGATCTCCTTCCATTCGACAAGGAGAAGAAGCAGTGCCCATGGCGCATCATCGACCACATGAAGGGTACCGACCTCGAAGGTTTGCACTACGAGCAGCTCCTTCCTTGGGTGAAGCCATGCGAGAAGGTAGATGCTTTCGCGCCTCAGTTCGTTACAGAATATGCTGCTGCTCATCCTGAGAAGGTATTTGCTTCTGAGGATGGTCGCGATAAGTTCGTTGAGATGGACAGTGAGGCTTTCCGCGTCATCCTCGGCGACTACGTTACTACCGATGACGGTACAGGTATCGTGCACATCGCTCCTACATTCGGTGCCGATGACGCCAAGGTAGCCAAGGATGCCAACATCCCTGCGCTCTACCTTATTAATAAGAAGGGCGAAACCCGCCCAATGGTTGACCTGCAGGGTAAGTTCTATCTCATCGAAGACCTCGATGCCAACTTCGTAAGCGCTTGCGTCAACAAGGAGGCATACGCTCATCACGCAGGCGACTACGTGAAGAATGCCTACGACCCACAGTTTAATGTGGATGGTGTTTGGGACAAGAAGGCTTCTGATAAGGCTGAAGACCTGAACATCGTAATCTGCTACGAGTTGAAGCAGGAGGGCAAGGCTTTCAAGAGTGAGAAGCACGTGCACAACTATCCTCACTGCTGGCGTACCGACAAGCCTATCCTCTATTATCCATTGGATAGCTGGTTTATCAAGGATACTGCCCGCAAGGAGCGCATGGTAGAACTCAACAAGACCATCAACTGGCAGCCTGAGAGCACTGGTACAGGCCGTTTCGGCAACTGGCTTGAGAACCTGAACGACTGGAACCTTTCACGTTCCCGCTTCTGGGGTACTCCATTGCCAATCTGGCGTGACGAGAACCGTGGCGAGAAGTGTATCGGCAGTCTTGAGGAACTCTATGCTGAAATCGAGAAGTCTGTGGCTGCCGGTATCATGCAGAGCAACCCATTGAAGGAGAATGGTTTCGTTCCTGGCGACTACAGTCAGGAAAACTATGATAAGATTGACCTCCACCGTCCATACGTTGACAAGATTGTTTTGGTTAACGAGGAGGGCAAGCCAATGTATCGTGAGAGCGACCTCATCGACGTTTGGTTCGATTCAGGTTCAATGCCTTACGCCCAGCTCCACTACCCATTCGAGGGTGAGATGGCTCGTGGCACAGAGGCAGACCGCGATGCACTCATCCACAGCACCTACGAGGGATATGCTATTCCTCCTAAGTTCTATCCAGCCGACTTCATCAACGAGGGCGTGGATCAGACCCGTGGATGGTTCTTCACCCTGCACGCCATCGCTACCATGGTATTTGATAGCGTAGCTTTCAAGAACGTCATCTCTTCTGGTCTCGTGCTCGATGCTAAGGGCAACAAGATGAGTAAGCACGTGGGCAATGTGACCAACCCATTCGAGATGATCGATAAGTATGGTGCCGACCCTGTTCGTTTCTATATGATGACCAACAGTGAGCCTTGGGACAACCTCAAGTTCGACCCTAACGGTGTAGATGAGACCCGTCGCAAGTTCTTCGGTACCTTATATAATACATACAGCTTCTTCGCCCTCTATGCTAACGTAGATGGTTTCGATGCAGAGGCTGCTCAGGTGCCATTCGAGAAGCGCCCAGAGATCGACCGCTGGATTCTCTCTTCACTCAATACCCTCATCAAGGGCGTTGACAGAGAGTTGGCTGGCTACGATCCAACCCGCGCAGGCCGTCTCATCGACGCTTTCGTCAACGACGACCTCTCTAACTGGTACGTTCGTCTGAACCGTAAACGTTTCTGGGGTAAGGAGATGAGCGAGGATAAGTTGAGCGCTTACCAGACTCTCTATACTTGTCTGATGACAGTGGCTAAGCTCTTGGCACCATTCGCTCCATTCTATGCTGACGAGTTGTATCACGACTTGGGCGGCGAGTTGGAGAGCGTACATCTCGACAAGTTCCCTGTAGCCGATGAGGCTGCTATCGATGCAGACTTGGAGGAGCGTATGGCCATCGCCCAGAAGATTACTTCTATGGTATTGGCATTGCGCCGCAAGGTGAACATTAAGGTGCGCCAGCCACTCCAGCAGATCATGATTCCTGCCGTAGATGATGTACAGAAAGCACACATCGAGGCTGTAGCTGGTCTGTTGAAGAACGAGGTGAACGTGAAGGAGGTGAACTTCATTGAGGGTCAGGGCATTCTCGTGAAGAAGGTGAAGTGTAACTTCAGAGTGATGGGTAAGAAGTTCGGCAAGCTGATGAAGGGTGTTGCAGCCCAGATGTCAGCACTCGATCAGGACCAGATTGCAGCTTTCGAGAAGGCAGGCAACATCACATTGAATATCGACGGACAGGAAGCCGTAGTAGAGGTAGCCGACGTGGAGATTATCTCTGAGGATATCCCAGGATGGCTCGTATCTAACGAGGGCAATCTGACCGTAGCGCTTGAGGTAGAGTTGACTCCTGAATTGAAGAAGGAGGGTATGGCTCGTGAGTTGATCAACCGTATCCAGAACCTCCGCAAGGAGACCGGCTTGGAGATTACCGACCGCATCAACGTAACTGTGGCTTCCAATGAGGAGACCAATGCAGCCATCGAGGCATTCGGCGACTACATCAAGGGTCAGGTATTGGCAGACAGCATCGAAATCGGTGACAACGCAGGCGTTGAGACCGAGTTTGATGACTTTAAGTTGAACATTCTCGTAGAGAAGAATTAAATCATGTAAGGAGTTAGAAGTAAGGAGTCAGGAATATCCCCGAAAAGCAGAGACGGAGTCCCTCCCGAGTGGAGCCGGAATTCCCCTCAAGAAGGAGTTTCCCCAACTGTTTGCTTCTAACTTCTGCTGTTTATCCGGAAACAAAAATAACTAAATAAACAAGATTAATAACTGCATAACAATAAATGTCTATGGCTAACGAAAAACTACGTTATAGCGACGAGGAGCTCGAGGAGTTCCGCGCTATTATTGAAGAGAAATTGAAAGTGGCTCGTTTGAACTACAAGGAGATGATGGCTCAGCTGAATCATTCCGACAGTAATGATATCGTAGATACATCACCTACCTACAAGGCTCTCGAAGAGGGTAGTGAGGCCCAGAGTAAGGAAGAGATCATACAGATGGCACAGCGCCAGCAGAAATTCATCAAGGGTTTGGAGGCAGCGCTGGTCCGTATCGAAAACAAGACTTATGGTATCGACCGTGAAACTGGTGAGCTGATTCCTAAAGAGCGTCTTCGTGCTGTTCCTCATGCCACATTGAGTGTAGCTTCCAAGGAGGCAAGAAATCGTAAATAAATGAAAGAAAATAAAAAGGTAAAGACAGGCTGGCTCGTCACGGCAATGGTAGTGATTCTCTTGATTATCGACCAGATTATCAAGCTCTATATCAAAACCCATTTTTGCCTTGGCGAGTCGGTTCGTGTTACAGATTGGTTTTATATTGAGTTCGTCGAGAATAATGGTATGGCATGGGGCATGTCGTTCATCGGCAAGTTCTGGCTCAGTCTGTTGAGGCTTGTTGCCATCTGTGTGCTGTTCTGGTATCTGCGCCGCATCATTCAGCGCGGAACCCACCGCAAACTGTACATCTATCTCGTGGCATTGGTACTGACGGGTGCCATCGGCAATATGCTGGACTCCATCTTCTACGGTCTCATCTTCACGGCTTCATCCACCGAATATGTTTCCTATATGGTGCCTTTCGGAACGGGTTATGCTGGTGTGCTGATGGGCAAGGTGGTGGATATGTTCCGCTTCCCATTCTTCACTTATACGTGGCCAGACTGGGTGCCTTTCTTTGGAGGGCAGCATGGTACTTTCTTCGACCCGGTATTCAATTTCGCTGATTCCTGCGTTTCTGTAGGTGTCATCTCGCTCCTACTTTTCTGTCGTAAGGAACTGGAACAGTTGGGAGGAGGAAAGAAGGAAAATGAACAAGAAAAGGAATAAGAATGAAATCATTGAATAAAGCATTTTGGGGTATATTCTTGGGTATCAGCTTCTTGGCAAGCATTGCTTCTTGTAAGCCTTCGGTGCCGGGAGAGTATCTTTCCGAGAAGGAGATGGAGAATGTGCTCTACGACTTTCATATTGCTGAGGCGATGGCCAACGATAATTCCCGCCAGGATGGAGGTGCAGCGATGATTACTTATCGAGAGGCTGTTTTCAAGAAACATGGCATTACGGCTGCTGAGTTTGATTCGTCGATGGTCTATTATATGCGCCATACGAAACTGCTCCACGACATCTATGTGAATTTGGGCGACCGGCTTACTGCTGAGGCGCAGGCGATGGGTGCTGACGTCAGTGATTTGAACAGTCTGGGCAATATGGTTTCCAGCGATACTGCCAATATCTGGAAGGGTCCTTCTGCGATGGTGCTCAGTACTTACAAGCCTTACAACTATTATAGTTTTGAGGTGCCGGTGGATACTTCGTTCCATAAGGGCGATAAGTTGATGCTCAATTTCCAGGCGCAGTTCCTCTTCCAGGAGGGTATGCGCGATGGTGTGGCGATGCTTGCCGTCACCTTCAAGAACGACAGTGTGGCTTACAGCAATTCCCGTATGTCCAGTTCGCAGAGTTATTCTATTCAGGTGGAAGACCGCGACAGTTTGGGCATCAAGAGTGTGAAGGGATATTTCCTCCTGAACGTGGGCGATTTCGGTGGTGCAGAATCCTATACCACCATGAAGCTGATGTTCGTACATCATATCAGGCTCGTGAAGCTTCGCATGAAACCGCAGCCGATGGGAAATCAGAATGTAGCAGGGGATTCTGCCAATGCTCGAAATGGGGGGCCTAATGCTCCGGGGAATCCAGGTTCTGGATCAACTCCTGGTTCGGTTTCAGGCTCATCTGCTGGTTCTCCATCAGGTTCATCGGTTTCTCCTGTATCAGGCCGTTCTCTTCCTCTTCGTCCTCAATTATCCGGTCCTGGCGGTTCTGCCGTTCCGCCAGACAGACTTCAGAAGATAGAAGTGAAATGATAAGGATTGGAAAGATTGAAGGAAAGAGAATTTAGGAAAAGATTCCTTCTAAATAATAAAAAGAGAGAAACTCTCTCTTAAGGGGCTTTTAAAAAGAAGAGAAAAGTCCCCCTAAAAAATAAGGGGATTTTAGAGGGAATTAATGATAAAGGAGGATGAAAGAAGATAAGAGGAGGAAATGGGAATGGAAGAAATCAGAAGGTGCGGCGCTCATGAGGTTCGACTTCCGGGAGGTGACAGACTGCAGCAGGCTGTGGTGGAACTGATGGAAGGAAGGGTGGTCAACTATTTCGAGTTTCGGGATGAACTTCCCATGACGGAATGGTTGGGCGGACTCATCGAGGTGAAATGCGATGAGGAAGGAATCCGGAGAGCCTACTGGAATGGAAGAATTTTAGAATAAAACTGAGGTCGAAGCTTCAGATGCAGAGCTAAGGCTTTAAAAAAGAAACTAAGGCTTCAGATGCAGAGCTAAGGCTTTAAAAGAATAAAAACAAGAATCATTAATTTTTAAAAAGGATATTTATGTTAAGCGTAGATCAATTAGAAGACAAGTTGATTGACTTGGCATTTGCTGAGGATATCGGTGATGGTGACCACACAACCCTTTGTTGCATCCCTGACGATGCGATGGGCAAGAGTCATCTGCTTATCAAGGAAGATGGTGTGTTGGCTGGTGTAGAGATGGCCAAGAAGGTGTTTGCTCGCTTTGATCCTACCATGAAGGTGGAGGTTCTCATTCAGGATGGTACTCCTGTGAAGAAGGGCGACATCGCGATGATCGTGACTGGAAAGACCCGTTCTCTCCTCCAGACTGAGCGCCTGATGCTCAACATCATGCAGCGTATGAGCGGTATCGCTACCATGACCGCCAAGTACGTGAAGCGCCTTGAGGGTACCAAGACTCATATCCTGGACACCCGCAAGACTACTCCAGGTCTCCGAATGCTGGAGAAGCAGGCTGTGAAGATCGGCGGCGGTATGAACCATCGCATCGGTCTCTTCGATATGATCCTGCTCAAGGACAACCATATCGACTTCGCTGGTGGTATCGACAATGCTATCGACCGTTGCCATGCTTACCTCAAGGAGAAGGGTCTCAACCTGAAGATCGAAATCGAGGTGCGCAGCTTTGATGAGCTCGACCAGGTTTTGAAGCACGGTGGTGTAAACCGTATCATGCTCGACAATTTCTCTGTGCCTGATACCAAGAAGGCGGTGGATATCATCGCTGGCAAGTATGAGACTGAGTCTTCTGGCGGTATCACCTACGATACCATCCGCGACTATGCCGAGCAGGGTGTGGATTTCATCTCTGTAGGTGCCTTGACACATAGCGTGAAGGGCTTGGACATGAGTTTCAAGGCTTGTGATTAAGAGTGATTTAAGTGAAGAGGGAAGAGTGAAGAATTCAAATGCTTTTCTCTTTGTTCTTCTGAAATAATTTTGTGGAGTTAGGAGACTTTTCTAACTCCACATTGCATTTAGGTGTATATTAATAAAGGTATATTTTATGAATAAGATTTTTGCTTCGGCCTTGATGGCTGTGGCTATGATGGGCAGTGTATCTGAGGCTGATGCCTGCACTAATTTCATCGTGGGCAAGAAAGCATCTGTAGATGGTTCGGTGATGTGCTCTTACAGTGCCGACGACTATGGTATGTTCCAGAATCTCGCCCATTATCCTGCGGGCAAGCATGCCAAGGGCGAGATGCGCAAGATTTTCGACTGGGATACCAATGTTTATCACGGAGAGATTCCTGAGGCTGCCGAGACCTACAGTGTTATCGGTAATATCAACGAATATCAGGTGACCATCGGCGAGACTACCTATGGTGGTCGCGAGGAAATGGTGGATTCTACCGGTATCTTAGACTATGGCTCACTCATCTACGTGGCTTTGCAGCGCAGTAAGACCGCTCGCGAGGCTATCAAGGTGATGACTACACTGGCGCAGACCTACGGTTATAATTCAGAAGGTGAGACCTTTACCATTTGTGATCCTAACGAGGCTTGGATCATGGAGATGATGGGCAAGGGACCGGGCAGCAAGGGCGTGGTCTGGGTGGCTCAGCGCATCCCTGATGAGGCTATCTGTGCCCATGCCAATCAGAGTCGCATCGGCAAGTTTAATATGAAGGACAAGAAGAATGTCATGTTTGCCAAGGACGTGGTAGCCTTTGCACGCAGCAAGGGCTGGTTCAGCGGCAAGAATGCTGACTTCTCCTGGAAGATGGCTTATGCCAAACCAGATTTCTCGGGTCGCCGCTTCTGCGATGCCCGTGCTTGGGCTTTGCTCAACCACTTCAAGGATATGAGCCGTTATCTGCCTTGGGCACTCGGCAAGGATCCGAATGCTGAGGATATGCCACTCTGGGTGATTCCTGACAAGAAGGTGAGCGTAAAGGATGTAGAGGCTTGCATGAGAGACCATTATGAGGGTACTCCGCTCTCTGTGGCTGATGGCGATGATATCGGTGGCGGTATCTGGCAGATGCCTTACCGTCCAACTCCTCTGACATTCAAGGTGGATGGCAAGCAGTGCTTCAACGAGCGCCCTGTCAGCACCCAGCAGAGTGGTTTCGTATATGTGAGCCAGATGCGTTCCTGGTTGCCACGCGAGATCGGTGGTGTGCTCTGGTTTGGCAATGATGATGCCAACATGGTGGCCTTTACACCTATCTACTGCAGTTCTACCGTGCGTCCAGAGTGCTACAATACGCCTGGCGCAGATGCCGTGACCTTCAGCGACAAGAATGCTTACTGGGTTTGCAATATGGTGAGCAACATGGTTTATCCACGTTACAGCCAGTTGTTCCCAAGTTTGAAGGAGGTTCGCGACAGTCTCGACAACAGTTATTTTGCTGCCCAGAAGCAGGTGGAGGACAAGGCGCTCGAACTCTATGCCCAGAATCCTCAGCAGGCAGTGAAGTACCTCAACGATTATGGTGTAGAGAAGGCGCAGCAGATGCTCGGTCGCTGGAAGCAGCTCCATACTTATCTCGTGGTGAAGTATAATGATATGATCATCAAGCCAACCACCAAGAATGGAACTTTCGAGCGTACGAAGGAGGGTCTCGGTGCACGCCCAGTTCGTCCGGGATATCCAGAGAAATATGCTCGTGAGCTAATCAAGCAGACTGGAGATAAATTCGTTTGTCCTGAGTAGAAACTCAGGACCTGCGGGTTCTCCTTGTTCCCCTTTGTCAACCAGAAGGCTGCCAACAAAGGTGAATGAGGCTCACCAGAAAGCCCATGATGCTATCAATGATGCTGCCAACAAGACCTTGCATGATTTGGCGAGATAAAGATTAAATAAGTTGAATACAGGAATGCCTGGCTTCTTATTCTCTTCTTGGGGAGAAATAGAAGCCAGGCTTTTTTTATTGGGAAATCTGTGTAGGAGTACCGATGAAGTATTTCATCGATTATGTAAGGGTGTATCAGAAGAAATAATTCCGCCAACTGCCACAACGAAAAAGCGCCAACTGCCACAACGAAAAAGCGCCAACTGTCACAACGAAAAAGCGCCAACTGCCACAATAGAATAGGAGAATAACAAGGTTTAACTATTTTATTTGCTCCCCTTACTACGATTGCACTGTCGGCAAAGCATTTGGCAATTTTTGATGTCGGTTCTTCCACCTTCTCGCCAAGGCTTGATGTGGTCGCCCTCCATAAATTCAAAGTCAAACTCTTTGCCACAGATGGCGCATTTATGGTTCTGTTTTTCCCATATTGCCTTCTTAACCTTATCCTTAAAAGTACGAAGATCCAGATAACGCTCATCGCCAGTTAACACGTAAGGAATAATACCATTTGGCTTCTGAATCTCATCATCACCGATAAGATCTGAGATTCTATCCTCCATCGCCTTGATATCCAATGGCTGTTCATGATATTTGTCATAAAACAAAGCCCAATCCACACCCTTCATGATGATTTTGAATTTCTTCATGTTGAAAGTAGAAATGGCCCAATTCAGTACGTTTTGAAAATAAGTCCAAAGAGGAATGGCATTCTTGTCGTGTTGATGAATCGCCATATAGCCAACGGCACTTTGTGGCTTTCCATTGCGAGTTTCATGTTCCGCCATCCACTCTAAAGCCTTTTTGAAAAAGTCTTGGCGGATAGGTGAACCATTTACCAAATCCTTACCTAGGCGATAAGCCCCGCAATTGCTTTTGGAGAAATGGTGTTTTGCATCACTAACGAAAGGCCCTGCATAAACTGCATTGCGGATTTCTTGCTCATTCAATGGCTTGCCGGCAATATTGATGGTCTTGAACCATTCCTGTTTTTCTGACTCCTTACCTTCACAAACATATACTGTCAGCTTATAGTCGAGAATTTTCTTCTGATCATCGGCTGGTTGATTATCGAAATATTTAAAATCAACTGCAAATTTTCCTGCTACGTACTGACATAGTGAAAGAGTGCGTTGCTGTCCGTCCATTACCTCATAAGGACATTCTGCATCATCACTTCTCTTCACCCAGTACATTACATTGAGCGGATATTTATTAAGCACGGTGTTGATGACGGCACGTTGTTCGGTTTCGTTATAGATGAATTCTCGCTGATAAGGTGGACGGATATCCAAAAGCCCATTATAGCCACGTACTCCTTGTTCTTCATTGTTGATGTAACCCTTGGTTATCTCACCGATGGTTACTTCAAGTTGTTTAATTGTCATCATAATGTTTGTGGATGTTTGTTACGGATCAATATTCTACTATAAGGACATTTGTGTTTACCTTCTTTGGTATAGGCCAAATCTGTTCGTCCTCTATAATTTTTTGTAATTCCTATTTCCTTAGCTAAATCTCCATTACCGAGACCGATAATTTCAAATTGTTCAGGATTAAATGCGTAAAGCATGGTGTCGGGTACTCCCATAATCCCATCATAATCACAGGGAATATCAATAGTTTTGCTGACATCTATAGCATCGAAATTGTCGTATTTAGGATAATCATCTTTTGAATAACGACAAACCATTACTAACATTTCATGACGTTTAGAAATTTCGAGATTAGTAAACCAGGTAACGCCTGAAACACGAATCATATTTTCCCGATGATTGGCAGCTGTTGCGATGTCCTCATATGGAGAATAAAAATGAGCTGCACAACCTTTGAAGCCATAACCTAACCAAAGTTGATTGTTTTTAATTAAAGGAAAAACTTCTTTGTAATGAATCGCATTCTGAGGACCAATTATCAGGAACTTCTTATCATATTTCATCAACTGCCCAATATACTCTCGGAACAAAGAGAATGGAGGATTTGTAACTACGATATCTGCTTCTTTTAGGAGTTCAATGCATTCGCTTGAACGAAAGTCGCCAGTCTGCAATATCGACATCACGTTCTTGTCGTTCTCCAAAAGATAACGAACATCCGATAGGTCAACAGCCCCATCTCCGTTTTCATCTTTTACTTCCGTAATCTCCACTTTGTAGGCAATTTTCTTTGGTTCTTCATCGCCAAATCCTTCAAAATGGAGCATGAGTTCATTGCCCGTTACAGGAGAACCATTATAACAGGTACAAATAAGTTTCTTCAAACCCAACTGGTTGAAGCGAAGAGCAAAATACTTAAAGAAGTTGCTTTCGTAGGGATCATCACAATTACAGAGCACAACCTTCCCGCGGAAGTGCTGCCAATAATGCTGCAATTCTCGCTCTATGTCAGAAAGTTGAGTATAGAACTCATCCTTCTTTGCCGTCTTGGCGGCATTCAGATTTTTGTTTGCCATATACTTTTGATTGATAGTTATAAGACAAGACATCTGCAAACAACTATCAATCCGCTAAGACGCAAAAAGGGCGTGATGCCTCTTATCGCGTTTAGCACGGGGCGGCGTCGGATGGAGCCCCAGATCTACCATAAGAATGCATCACGCCTATAGCGTGCTTGCATTGCTTTACCTGGTAGATAAGGGGCTTCATACGAAACATATATATACGAGCCACCTATCACATATTATTTCCGTGCTTGTTATTCCAAATGAGTTTCCGACGCTCTTGGCTAAACGCGAAATAATAGCGAATGCTTTTTTTACCAACGATGTCTTGGAAAAGGCTTCCGCCTAATCTATCGGCAAAGGTACAAAGAATAATTGAGATTATTGTAAGTTTCTCTGAAAAAGTTTTCGAGAAAAGCGTTTTTCAATCTCTTCCGCACTTTATTATCTTCTCCTGAACCCATAAAAAAGCTCAATAAATTCTTTAAAAGTGTAGAGTTTTGTTCTTTTCTATAGTTTAAAAAATGTTATTTTATTTTTTGCTATCAAGAAAAAGCAGTAACTTTGAAAAAAAATTAAATAGTTTTAATTATATGAGTATAAGCATTAATGAATTTCGCGTTTTGCGAACATTGTCAGATGGTGAGCAACATGATAAAGCTCCAAAAGGATTAACTGATGCTCAGTTCTGTATTGCAGTACAATTACTCAAACGGAAAGATTTGGTATATGCAACTTTTGAAGAAGGAGGAAAAGTCGTTTCTTCACAGATTAATATGGCCGGACGTGCTGTATTGGATGATTTAAAAAAACTAGAAAAGAAAATCCTTAATCATGCTCTTTATGCAAGAAACATAAGAGAATGTGACTACAAAATTCTTCTCGATTTAAAAAATAATGGTTCTAATGCTTTTTCCAAAGAAATTAAGGATGATTCCACTTTTTTTGAAAGATTATTCTGTTTGAGGCGAAATAAATGGATTGCAGTAAAATTCAATTATTACAGTTTGTCAGATAAAGGTTTCGAACTTCTTGCGGCAATAGAATATGAGGTTAATGAAACTTTATCGAAGAAGAATATTCAAGTGCCTGGTTTTATAGAGCCAGATGTAGATACACAGGATAGTTTGGCGGATTTAGCAAATCAAGTAGAGCAGAAAAGCAAAACACAATCGGATAAAACTTCTGATATATGTATTAAGGAAAAACGTTTGTCTGATTTCATTAAAGTTATAAAAGCAATGTGTGATGCTAATTATTTTGTGAAAAAAGATGGTGGCAAAGTTAATCAGGTTGATGTAATGGATCTGATGAGTGAAGCTTTTCACTCCGCCCGATTGAAAGACGGTAAATATTCATCTCTTTTAAGTAAATCAACTAAGGCTCAAAAAAATACCTATTTAAAAACTTTCGAGGAGTTGGAAGATAAAGCAGAAAACTTTTACAAGGTTTGTCTTGAAAAAGCAAACAATAAAGACTGAGTTTTTGAACTCTTCAAAGTAGTTGAAGAACAGGCTGAAAGCTAAAAATGCTTAGCCCATATACTATTAGTAATGCGTCCTATTATTATAGGGCGCATTATTATTATGTTGAAATGATCTAGAACGCTGCCCAGGACTAGAAGTTGCTGCCAGTTCTGGGCGTATGGAAGTTATAGGAAATCTACTATTAAAGTTTAATTTATTTTAAATTTTTGGTAAGGTTTTGGTAAGGTGCTTGCAACCTTACCAAGGCCTATTGTAATTTTGCCGGCGAGATTTAGTTCTTATCGGCTTTTTTTGTATTCAATAAACTGAAGACAGATGGAGTTGATAGAATGAAAATCTCTGGGGCTTATTGGATATCGTCCGTTGTATTCACTTAAGTCCAGCAGGCAGACAAGCATCCTGACAATGAAGCTTGAGGACTTGGACTATCTGAATGCAAATTGCTTCAAAGATGACGGAAGGATTAATACCTCATAAAATATGAAAAAGGTATTATCTATAGGAGAAATCCTCAATGAGTATTTACTCCACAGCAACGCCCCTCCGGCTGCGGCTTATCGCAAGCACGTGCAGGAGATGATGGCAAGTAATGAATCTGTTGATTATATCAAGAAAGGAGGATAGTATGATTAATAAAGATTCTAAACAGGAATTGGATGAAATCGTAGCTCAGGCTGCTCTTCAGCAGACTGAATCCCAGAAACAGGCTCAGGCTCTTGCTCCAGGGGCTGTTCAGCAGCAGGACAAGCCTAGCTTTTTCAATGTGTCTCCTTTCAATGACTACCGGATGGAAGGACTGAGGATGGATCCACCGAAGGAACTTTGTCCCCATATTCTGGTGGAACAAGAGACTACGATTCTCTTTAGCGGTCCAGGTGTGGGTAAAACAGTCCTCGCCATGCAGATAGCTATTGACTTGGCTGAACAGGGAAAGCGGGTGCTTTATGTCAACTTTGAGCTTTCGCAGCAGCAATTGGCTTTGAGATATCCCAACAAGGAGTTTCCTAATACGCTCTACCACGCTGGCATCGATTATACCAAGATGCACGATGTTACCGACCAGAGCATGATTCTTTCTGAGATAGAGCGAATGGCACTGGAACTGAATATAGAGGTGATAATCATAGATAACTTTACCAATCTCTGTATCAATTCTAAGGAGTCAGCTGAAGCTGGAAAAATCATGCAGCAACTGGTAGCTATGCGTATGACTCACAACTGTACCATGCTCATCCTTGCCCATACACCTAAGCGCAAGCAGGGCGATCCGCTTACAATCGACGACCTGGCAGGTAGCAAGCTTCTCAGTAACCTTGCCGATAACGTTATTGGTTTCAACAAATCGAGAAAGGACAAGAACATGCGCTATCTCATCCAACTGAAGTATCGTTCTCTCCCAATCGAACTTGATTTCAAGAACGTGCAGGAACTTACGTTGACCAGTTCTGACGGATGGCTCCATTTCGAATATGGAGGCTATGATGAAGAACGGGCACATCTGCCAAGATCAAGAGATGAGAAGGCAGAGCTGGAGCGCGATATCATTCGTGAACTCAAGCAGCCTGGCTTGTCTTATCGGGACATTGCTGATAAACTGGGTACCAGTTCGAGTATGGTTCAGCGTGTTGCCAAGAGCAATAACTTGAACAGAAAAGGCAAGTAAGCCTTACAAGAAGTAAGTATTTGTATCAGGGATGTATCATTCAGATTTTTGATACAAAATGATACTTAATTAATTGATATAGATATAGTTAGACTGTATCATGAGTGATACAACTGCTGTATCTGATACAAAGGGAATGTATCATCTTTGATACGTGATAACATTCTGAATATCAATAGATTAATGATTGTTTTGTATCAATGCGGAAATGATACACTCTGATACATTTTTTATATTTAAATTTCAGAGCAATATGTATAATGATACAGAAAACAGATTTATTTTGGAGCGTTATCGTTCTGGTGGTTCCAATCGCTATGTCTGTCCTCAATGTGGACGCAAGAAGTGCTTTACCCGATATGTGGATCTGGAGACGGGCAAATATGTGGCTGATGAATGTGGTAAATGCGACCATACGGCATCGTGTGGCTATCATTATCCACCGCGTCAATATTTCCATGATCATCCGGAGCTAAGCTGCAAGAAAGATTACCAGACGGAATATGTAAATGGTAAACCCTTGCTGGGATTGGGAAACAGGCATCAGTGGGCAGATGAAGCCCGAAACAGAGAAATGCTTTCCCGTAAGAACAGATTGCTGGTGCAACCTCAGGATAGGCGACAGACCGAGTTCTTCAGCCCCGAATGGGTACAGAAGGCGATGCTGAGACCGAGTGCTTTCAGCATGTGGCTTGAAGGCCTGAACATCGGTGGTGATGCCCGGCAGGTGCTAGACGATTATTGTGTGGGAGGTACTGCCCGAGACGTCGTTGTGCAGGGGGTGAATTATGGCAGAGCAGTGGTGTTCTGGCTGATAGACGAACAGCAGCGGGTGCATGATGCCAAGCTGATGGCTTATCGCAATGACGGTCATCGGGTGCAGGGATGGGCCAACACCATGCGTTCCATCTGTGAACGTTCTCATGTAGGACCGCAGCTTCAGGATACGGAAAAGGTGCTCTTTGGACGGCATCTGCTTCCCCGCTATCCCGATAAGACGGTATGTATCGTGGAGAGTGAGAAGACATCGCTTATCTGTGCCTGCCGCTATCCACAGTTCCTATGGCTGGCAACGGGCGGATGTGGCAATCTGCAGACTGATAAGCTGCTCCCCTTGCTGCATCGGCGACTCGTGGTTTATCCCGATAGCGGAGAGTATGATAAGTGGAAGGAGCAGATGGCGAAGAGCGGATGCTGGGATTATCGGGTAGTGGACTTCATGGAGCAGTTTGAGGCGAACACCGATATTGCCGATATCCTGTTGGGTGAGGCTCAGCAGAAACCCGAAATCCTGCTGCCTCCTCCTTCTGATGTCTGTCCCTTCTAAACATAAGGTTTACGCTCCGTAAGTATCATCTTTACGAGGCGTAAGTATGAGGGTAATAATTTTATTCATTGTGTAATTTCAAAAGATTGATAATATGACAGAATTTAAAGTCAGAGCCTATGGCAAGTCAGAGCTTGCCTGGCTTTATTTTCCAACAGCCAATTCGGCTCATACGGCAGTGAATCACTTGATGGCTTGGGTACGTCGCAACCCGGATCTCGTAAATGGACTCCATAAGTTAGGCTATCGTAAGTCGGCCAAGTTTTTCACTCCTAAGGAGGTAGCTCTTATCATTGATTATCTGGGTGAACCATAAGAAAATCCTTATAAAGTATGCTATCTCACGCAACGTATGCTATCGTCTGAATGACCCTTCAAAATGTTGTATCTTTGCTATGTAAACCAAAGGGGTTTACTCGATGAAACTCTCTGACGGACAAGGCGATGGATCCTATGCCTTTGAAGGAAAATAGAGATGTGGATTTGACAGTAATTAACTAAAAATTTTGAAAGGTATGATTAAGTACGTTTTGAAGCAGAACAAGAACAAGAAGAGTCTTGCTTTTGGTAAGTGGTATGCTTTCCCTGTGGTAGAAGAGACGATGGATTTGGCAGGACTCGCCAAGCACATGGAGGAGCACAATACGGGATTCACTGAGGCGATGTGCCTGGGCATGATGACTGCCATGGTGAAGTGTATCAAGGAGCAGCTCCTGGCTGGTAAGAATGTGAAGATTGACAACCTTGCCATCTTCAGCGTGGGGATCCGCAATAAGGAGGGAGCCAAGACTGAGGCAGAATTTACTGCGGCAAACAATATTACCGGTGTAAAACTCAGAGCCCGTGCTACCGGTACTTTGAGCAATGCCAATCTTAACACTTCGGCAAGTGTTAGAAGAGCCAGCAATGTAGTAGTTTCAGGTTCAGGCAGTGGTACTGGTAATGGAGCCGACAGTAACACCATTGGTGGTAATACGACTACTGGAGACAACAGTCAGGCAGGTGGAAGTTCTACAACTGGTGGCGATACCGACTACGAACTTAAATAAAGCCTTCTGAGGTTTATGAATGTGACTTGAAAATCAAAAAATCCTCGTCCGATATTGAAACGGACGAGGATTTTTTTTATCCAACTTTCTCTTCTTTTCCGAGATTTCCGAAGAGGTCGAATGAGGCATCCCAATCTTTCCAGACTGGTTCTCTGCCTATTTCCTTCAGTCTCGCGTTGATCACCTTGGCGGTACGCTCATCGCTCACGGTGAACTGCTCCAGCGCCTGAGGATAAGTATGATAACCACCTGGATTTACCTTGGATTCAGCCGACATGGTGGTGACACCGAGGGTAGCCATGTTGTCACGGATGTTGGCTGGCTCACGGGTAGAGTAGGAAATATCTACGTCGTGGTCGAAGATACGCATGGCGAATGTAGCCTGTGCCAACTGCTTGTCGGTCATGAAACAGTTAGGCTGGAATCCTTCGTTCTGTGCTGGGCGCATACGAGGGAAATTCACACTGTACTTCGTCTTCCAGTAGTGCTTCTGCAGGTAGCGCAGGTGGTGAGCCATCATCACTACGTCCGTGCGCCACTCCTTCTCCAGTCCGATGAGCACACCCATACCGATGGAATGGACACCTGCCATACCCATGCGGTCGAAACCGTCGCAGCGCCACTCAAACTTGCTCTTCATGCCACGTGGGTGGTAGAGCTTGTAGTTGTCGCGGTGGTAGGTCTCCTGGAAGCAGATCACACCGTTCATACCATGGTCGGCGAGGGTCTTGTAGTCCTCGGTAGAGAGCGGCATCACCTCGATCTTCACGTTGGAGAAATACTTCTTGGCGATGTCGATGGCCTTGGCGAGATAAGGGGTGCCAGCCTTTGCCGGGTTTTCGCCCGTTACGAGCAGGATATTCTCGAATGGAGCCAGCTGCTTGATAGCCTTGTACTCGTTCTCGATCTGCTCAGGGGTGAGGATGGTGCGTGCCATCGGATTCTCGCGGTGGAAACCGCAATACACGCAGGAGTTGGAGCATGAATTGGTGATGTAGAGAGGGATGAACATTGAAATGGTCTTGCCGAAGCGCTCCTCTGTATATTTGCGAGAGAGACGAGCCATCACCTCCAGATATGGCTCTGCTGCCGGTGAAATCATTGCCATGAAGTCGTTTACATCGCAATGGTCCTTGGCGAGGGCACGGCGTACATCATTATCGGTCATGCGAGCGATACGCTCCGTGGTCTCCTCCCAACTGATATTCTTTAATTCGTCTGAAAACATATTCCTATGAATTTCTAAAGTGCTGCCTGCTCCTTCCTCAGGTGAGAAATGAGCCGGCAGACTTTGCTTTTTACCTTATTTTATTTTTTATATTTTCTCAAATCGTGAGTCAACTTGGCTGCACAGAAGTTAGGACCACACATGGTGCAGTACTCACCCTCGGTATGACCAGCCTCCTCGAAATACTTCAAGGCGAGCTCTGGGTCGAGCGAGAGGTGGAACTGATCTCTCCAGCGGAACTCGAAGCGGGCTTTGGAGAGGGCATTGTCGCGGATGGTTGCACCTGGATGACCCTTGGCCAAATCGGCTGCATGTGCGGCAATCTTATAGGTTACCACACCTGTGCGCACATCCTCCTTGTTAGGCAATGCGAGGTGCTCCTTCGGGGTTACATAGCAGAGCATCGCAGTACCGAGCCATGCTATCTGGGCGCCACCGATGGCTGAAGTGATGTGGTCGTAACCTGGGGCGATATCGGTAACCAATGGGCCGAGGGTGTAGAATGGTGCCTCATGACAGTGGTCGAGCTGGCGCTCCATGTTTTCCTTGATCTTCTGCATTGGCACGTGGCCAGGACCCTCGATGAATGCCTGTACGTTCTTGTCCCAGGCACGGGTAACGAGCTCGCCCATGGTATCCAACTCGGCAAACTGGGCTGCATCGTTGGCATCGGCGATACAACCTGGGCGCAGACCATCGCCCAAAGAAAGGGCTACGTCGTACTGTGCCACGATGTCGCAGATATCATCGAAGTGCTCATAGAGGAAACTCTCCTGGTCGTGGTAGAGACACCACTTGCTCATGATACTACCGCCACGGCTCACGATGCCGCAGAGACGGCTGTCAGCGAGATGCACGTTGTGGCGACGGATACCGGCATGGATGGTGAAGTAGTCCACACCCTGCTCGCACTGTTCGATGAGGGTATCGCGGAATACCTCCCAGTTCAAATCCTCTACCTTGCCGTTCACCTTCTCCAGAGCCTGGTAGATAGGCACGGTTCCTACTGGTACAGGGCAGTTGCGCACAATCCATTCACGGGTTTCGTGGATGTTGTCACCGGTAGAGAGGTCCATCAAAGTATCGCCTCCCCATTTGCAAGACCATACCGCCTTGTCCACCTCTTCCTCAATGCTGGAGGTAGTGGCAGAGTTGCCGATATTGGTATTGATCTTCACGAGGAAGTTGCGTCCGATGATCATCGGTTCACTCTCCGGGTGATTGATGTTGGCAGGAAGCACGGCACGTCCACGGGCAATCTCATCACGCACATACTCAGGAGTGATATGGGTATCGATGCCCAACTCCTGGCAGTTCATGTTCTCGCGGATAGCCACGTATTCCATCTCTGGGGTCACGATGCCCGCCTTGGCGTATGCCATCTGGGTGATATGCTTGCCAGCCTGAGCACGGCGAGGCAACTGGATGTGCTCGAAGCGGAGGTGGTCGAGACTGTGGTCGGCCAGGCGCTGCTTACCATATTCGCTGGTGATTTCCTGGAGCTGTTCGGTATCGTTGCGGTCGAGAATCCACTGCTCTCTCATGCGAGGCAGTCCCTTCTTCAAATCTACCTGATAGTTAGGGTCGCTGTATGGACCGCTGGTGTCGTAGATATACACAGGAGCGTTTGGCTCGGTATGAGGAATGCCCCGTTCGTCCTTCACCACAGTAGGAGTGAGGTTCACCTTGGTCATTCCGACTTTGATCTGAGGGAAGAGTTTTCCCTGCATATACGCCTTTTCTCTCTTGGCGTAAGCTTTGTTATCGTTTGGCATAATGTTTAAAGGTAAAAAGGTAAAAAGGTAAAAAGGTAAAAAGAGCATTCTTGCTTCTTTGCCTCATCCTTGATGCCTTTTGATTTATCATATTATATTAGTCGTTGAGGAAAGCGGTGAGAGGAGAACTTGCTTCAGCACAGTCGCTGATGGCTCCGAGACCAGCCTCGTAGGCGCGACGACCACAGATGACAGCCTCCTTGAAAGCCTTGGCCATCTCAACAGGGTCTCCGGCTACGGCGATGGCGGTGTTAACCAGACAAGCGCTGGCACCCATCTCCATAGCTTCGGCTGCGTGGCTTGGTGCACCGATACCCGCATCTACTACTACAGGAACAGTAGCCTGTTCGATGATGATCTGCAGGAAGTCCTTCATTCTCAAACCCTTGTTGGTACCGATAGGTGCAGCGAGTGGCATTACGGTAGCAGCACCAGCCTCTTCGAGGTGCTTGCAGAGGGTAGGGTCTGCCTGGCAATATGGCAATACCACGAAACCGAGCTTCACCAGTTTCTCAGTAGCCTTCAGAGTCTCGATAGAGTCAGGGAGAAGGTAGCGAGGGTCTGGGTGGATTTCAAGCTTGAGCCAGTTGGTACCGAATGCCTCACGTGCCATCTGTGCAGCGAATACAGCCTCCTCTGCGTTGCGCACACCACTGGTGTTAGGGAGGAGCTGGATGTTAGGATTCTGCACGATATGAGCGAGCAGATCGTCCTGCTTGTCTTCGAGTTCGATACGCTTCATGGCTACGGTAACCATTTCAGTTTCAGAAGCCTTGATGGCTTCAGCCATGAGCTGGTTGTTGTTGAACTTACCTGTTCCCAGGAAAAGGCGAGAGTTGAATTCTCTGCCTGCAATTACTAATTTTTCCATTGTTTTTTATGATTTATACTTTTATTTTTTTCTTATAGCGGGGGCTGATTATTGCAGAGTCTGGATAATCGTAGAGCCAGCTTTATAGCGGAGTTCTAGATTATTCCGGAGTCTGGATAATCGCAGAGCCAGTTTTATAGCAGAGCCAGAATCTCCCTGGTTTCTTCAGCTGGATTTACTGCATGGAGGATGCAACCGCTGAGTGCGATGCCGTTCACTCCCGTTTTCATGATTTCGGGGATATCCTCCTTGGTAATGCCTCCGATGGCGACGAGCGGGATGTCGATGCTTTCTTCCTTCATCTTCTGGATGATGTCCTTATATCCTTCCAGTCCGAGGATAGGAGAGAGCTTCTCCTTGGTGGTGGTAAAGCGGAACGGACCGCAACCGATGTAGTCGGCTCCAGCCTCGTAGTGTGCCTTCACATCCTCAAAGGTGTTGGCAGTACCGCCGATGATGAATCCGTCGCCCAGTATCTTGCGGGCTTCAGCGATAGGCATATCGTTCTTGCCCAGATGCACACCATCTATCTGCAGTTCCTTTACGAGAGCCACACGGTCGTCGATGAGGAAGGTGACCTGCTGTTCTCTGCACCATTCCTTCACCTGCAGGGCGATAGGGCGCACCTCGTCGTCGGTAGCTCCCTTCATGCGCAGCTGAATCCATTTGCATCCGCCAGCTAATGCCTCACGGATACCGTCGAGATAACCCAACTTTTCATTCTGATGGGAGATGAACTGCAGGCGAAAACGGTCTAATGAAATTTTTGCCATTTTTTAAAATTCTTCGTCATGTTATTTTAAGCCATCACTCTATCATCAAATAAGTCATAGCTTTATATAGAATCCTTATCCCCCGCAGAAAGCTTTTACGATAACGATGTCAGCGCCTTCGAGGATCTTTGTGGTTTCCCATTCGTCGCGAGGCACCATATTGTTGCTGATGGCAACGGCTACACCTGTGGCAGGAAGATTGAGTTCTTCTGCCAGTTGCTTAACGTTGAGAGCCTGAGTCTCAGTTTCCTTGTTGTTGATATTTACTTTCATAAATCGAATTGTTTTTAAGGGCTATGCTGATAGCCGTTTATTTTAAGTCCTTGTTTTTATCACGGAAAAAGCCCCTAATCCATGGTCATTAGCCATAGAATAGGGGCTTCTTTTCGGATACACCTTCTGATACTCATCTTGCAGTATTCCAGTGCCATTATCCTCTTGGTTATATCATATTTCCCTGCGTCAGCATTATCTGCGTCAGGTTCAATGGGTATAATCTCAGCCGATCTCTCAGCACCCCCGTGACATTCATCTTGCAAATATACTGATAATATCCTTAAGTCGTATCAAAAGGGCAGTTTTTTAGTGTATATTAACAGATATTAAAATGCTATACTTGTGTTATCAACCTTAAATTCCAATGAAACAGTCATTTATATTGGATAAAAATCTCACTTTTATGCTATAAAAATTATCTCTTTAAACTCAATTTGTATAGTACTAAAGCAACTACTCATGGCTGTTGGTGGTGCTTTCCATCTGAAATCACGAAAAGTTATGTGTTGTGCTTTTTAGTTAATAAAGTATAATGTTACGCTAAAGAAGTGATGTTTCGGAATTTTTTTGCTAAATTTGCAAAAATAAGTATCTAATTTATAAACCTAATAATTTTTTTTTAACTATGACTAAGAATGTTTTTAAAATGGCTATGGCATTAGCGATGTTGTTTGTCACAACACAACCGGCTAATGCGCAGTTAGGAAAATTGCTTAAGAAAATTGGTAATACAGTAGAGGCTGTCGCTGATAATAAAGGTGATACCAAGAGTGGAAATGAATACGACAATAAGATACTGCCGTCTGAGTTTGTCATCAGCTCCACAACTTCTACTTCTGGCTCTGTTGTCACCAATCCTTTCAGCAAGGCTGTAGATATCCAGCTTGTTGGAGCCTATGGAAAAAGCACATCAGAGAACTCTGGCACGGTATCGCTTGTGCTGAAAGTGATGATGAAAGTTAATAAATCACGCATTAGCTTTGGAGGTAGAGGCCAGTTCCCTGGTTCTGATGTGGCCAGCAATACGATGTGTATAGATCAGAATGGAGAACTTTACAGTTCTGATAGTCAGACTACATCCGAGAGTTATGATGTCAGCGAGGGGGTGTATGTCAAACTGAAACTTGAAAGTCCGTACAATTTATTCATAAATGTAAAGAAGACTGCCAGAGTTTTGCAGGTGATAAAGCTTGGTCTATATATCGATGCTAACACGACAGGTTATATTACAATGAAGAATGTTCCTGTATTATGGGATGTGAAGCCATAATGATTCGTAATTTTTATATTCATATTAGAAAATCACTATGATGAAACTATTTAAACTTAAATTAGTGTTTATGTCTGCTTTGTTGTCAATGTTTGTCTGCAAGGCTTTTGCTGGGGGTAATCTGATAACAGAGCAGGTGACAGTGACCATAACTAATGGAGAATATCTATCGGAATTGATAAAAGCCGATGATGCTCCACTTATTACCAATCTCAAGATTGTAGGAAACATTGATGGCACGGACATTGCCTACCTGCGTGAATTGATGGGAGTGGGAAAGTATTATGGTATGGATAAAGAAAAAGTGAAGTCTAATTTGCATATACTTGATCTCTCAATGGCGAATATATGTGAAGGTGGAGATTATTACTGTAACTACTCCTATAAAGGTAGGGGGTATCAAGCATATACAGCCAACAACTGTATTACGGCATATATGTTTGCTTCATGCCACTCCCTGACCAAATTGATACTGCCCAACAATGTGATAAGAATTTCTACGTATGCGTTCTATGATTGTTCTGAACTTGAGGAAATCACGCATTCAGATAGGATAACGGAAATAGGAGACCATGCTTTTGCAAAGTGTAGCAAACTAAAGGAATTTCAACTTCCTAAATTAGAGAAGCTGGAAGTGGGTACTTTCAGGAATTGCTCGTCTCTCATTTCATTGGAAATACCAGAAGGAATCACGTATTTACCACAGTCATTTGCTGATGGTTGTTCATCACTTAAGAGTGTGAAATTGCCAAACACTCTGACTAAAATAATGTTGTATGCATTTAATGGTTGCAGTTCATTGGAGAGAATCGACCTGCCTGAGACTTTGGAGGGTATAATGAGTAACGCATTTGCAGGTTGTACTTCTCTGAAATATTTTAAATTGCCTGAAGGAATAACTAATTTGGGTGGTTATATTATTAGTCTATGCATGGGGGTAGAGGAGCTACACTTGCCGAAAATTCCTTTGATAATGACCAATTTTACTTTCGCCAATTGTCAGGTGAAGCATTTGTATGCCTATGAGGAAAGGCCTCATAAGATAAATCAATATTTCTTTGATAATATCAATTATTCTACATGTACGCTGCATGTGCCAAAAGGTACGCGTGAGGCTTACGCTGCTGCTTACTATTGGCGCAATTTTGCAACTATTGTGGAAATGGATCATCAAACTGGCATTAATGCTATTGAAACCACTGAACCTGTAGAGGCGAAGAGTTTTGCTATTGATGGTACCCTTATTGAAGGTAAGAAAAAGGGTGTTAATATAATCAAGTATAACAACGGAAAAACGAAAAAGGTTTTAGTAAAGTAGTTACATCCCCATTTCTCTCACGGTCACGGTTGTCACAGTTTTTTCTCAACTCCTTATGAATTTTCTTGTTGGTTTCAAAATAAAAACGTACCTTTGCTTTTATCATTGTTTCCGACTCTGTACCCACTTTTATTTTTCCCTGCCCGCGGAAAATTTCTTGCGTGGGCAGGGAGAAAAATATACCCGGGCAGAGAAGGAAAATTAAAAGAGTATTTGGGGAAATGGGAGTGTCATTAAAAAAAGTGTATGATGTAACATTTTTTCTCCCTTAGCTCTTCTATCAAGTCGTTGACAATATATGTATCGCTCATCAGGTGAAGTTCCAGTTCTTGGTCATGAAGCATTCGACAGACATCGGAATCGTAGAAATCTTGATTAATCCCACCTTATCCAGTCGCCTTCTCATTTCAGATGGCGATATACCCATCTTTTGAGCTGAAGCTTCAATAGCTAATACCGTAAAGGCAAGGCGGTCAAATTCTGGGTTACTTTTCAGTAACAGTTCTCTATCCTCCATAAATTATAATAATGTGGGGTTAATAAAAAATCCTCCATATCCCCATGCGTGGGGATATGGAGGATAAATATTTTGCCTAAACAAAAATTACTTCTTGTTCAAAGCCAAGTCGATAGCTACGGCGATAGCTACAGTAGCACCTACCATAGGGTTGTTACCCATACCGAGGAAGCCCATCATCTCTACGTGAGCAGGAACTGAAGAAGAACCTGCGAACTGAGCGTCTGAGTGCATACGACCCATAGTATCAGTCATACCGTAAGAAGCAGGACCTGCAGCCATGTTATCTGGGTGCAATGTACGGCCTGTACCACCACCAGAAGCTACTGAGAAGTATGGCTTGCCTGCGGCAATACGCTCCTTCTTGTAAGTACCAGCTACTGGGTGCTGGAAACGGGTAGGGTTGGTAGAGTTACCAGTGATAGATACATCTACATCCTCGCTCCAGTTGATAGCTACACCCTCGCGAACATCGTCAGCACCATAGCAGTTAACCTTAGCACGTGGGCCATCGCTGTAAGCGATACGGTTAACAACCTTCAACTCACCTGTGTAGTAGTCGAACTTGGTCTGTACGTATGTGAAACCGTTGATACGGCTGATGATCTGAGCAGCATCCTTACCAAGACCGTTCAAGATAACGCGCAATGGGTTCTTGCGAACCTTGTTAGCCATCTCTGCGATCTTGATAGCACCCTCAGCAGCAGCGAAAGACTCGTGACCTGCCAAGAAAGCAAAGCACTGTGTCTCCTCGCGGAGCAAACGGGCAGCCAAGTTACCGTGGCCGAGACCAACCTTACGGTCGTCAGCTACAGAACCAGGGATACAGAAAGCCTGCAAACCGATACCGATAGCCTCGGCAGCATCAGCAGCTGTCTTCACACCCTTCTTGATAGCAATAGCAGCACCAGCTACATATGCCCACTTAGCGTTCTCGAAGCAGATACGCTGAGTGTCTTCACACATCTGATAAGGATCAACACCTGCGTCCTCGCAGATTTGATTAGCCTCTTCCAAGCTCTGAATACCGTTAGCATTGAGAGCAGCAAGAACTTGCTTCTCGCGACGTTCCTGACTTTCGTAACTTACTTTTCTAATCATATCTGTATCTCCTTATTATTCTTTACGTGGATCAATTGCTTTAACAACACCCTGCTCGGCAGTTGTACGACCATAGCTACCTGTGAACTTCTTTACTGCCTCGTTGGCATCCATACCGTTCTTGATAGCTTCCATCATCTTGCCGAGGTGTACATACTCGTAACCACAAACCTGGCTGTCCTTATCCAAGAACTGCTTTGTGATGTAACCCTCTGTCAACTCGAGGTAACGTGTACCCTTAGCTACTGTACCGTAGAGAGTACCAGTCTGTGAACGAAGACCCTTACCCAAGTCCTCAAGACCTGCACCGATAACGAGACCGCCCTCAGAGAAAGCGCTCTGGCTACGACCGTAAACAATCTGGAGGAAGAGCTCGCGCATTGCTGTATTGATAGCATCGCAAACGAGGTCTGTGTTCAATGCCTCAAGGATAGTCTTGCCTGGAAGAATCTCAGAAGCCATAGCTGCTGAGTGAGTCATACCAGTACAACCGATGGTCTCAACGAGAGCCTCCTGGATAACACCTTCCTTGATGTTCAAAGAAAGCTTACAAGCACCCTGCTGAGGAGCACACCAACCCACACCGTGAGTATAACCAGAGATATCCTTAATCTCTTTTGCCTGAATCCATTTTCCCTCTTCAGGAATTGGAGCTGGTCCGTGGTTAGGACCCTTAGCGACAACGCACATGTTGTCCACTTCTTTAGAATAGATCATATTCGCTAAAATTTATATTAATGAATATATAAACACTATATTTCTGTACACCTTATATTATATATGCGGTCAGAAATTTGAGCACTGCTGCCACATTTCGACTACAAAAGTACAAAAAATCTTGGGAAAATACCTAAAAATGAGTATTCTTTTTAACTCTTTAACCTATTTCTTATCATTTTTCTTTGCTTTATGCACATTTTGGTGTATCTTTGCAAACTGAAAATTGCAATTTTAATTAGATTATGACGCAAGTTAAGATAAATGATGCTGCTCTGCAGAAGGCTGCACTCGAGGGCATGGACGAGTTTGTGAAGGTTTTCATCGATGCTACGCTGGAAGCCATCGGGGGACAGTTGACCGCACAGAACATGGCGGAACTCAACAGCGACCAGATTACGCTCCTGGCATGGCACTTCCTGCACGAGGAGATGATGGATGGCGGTATGATACAGCTCATCCACAACGGCTTCGGCGGGTTCATCTTCAGAAATCCTACCGACAAGGCTTTCCGCAACTGGGGTATCCCGGACTTGGGAAAGCTCATCAACAAGGCCCATTTCTTCTACAAGAAAGCGGCTGCTGAGGTGGAGCAGGAGATGAGCGATGAGGATTTCATGGCGCTCTACGAGAAATATCCTGAATTTGATGACTTTGATGATGCTTTCGTCGAAAATGAGGAGGAATGGACCAGCAAGGTGGCCTACTATATCGACGAAAACATCCAGCAGTTTGCTACTATTGTTTAATGTTAGTGTTTAATGTTTACTTTTTAAATTATTCATTATTCATTATAAATTATACATTATTTATATATGAACAAGCAAGAACAGGAACTCCGCAAGAAGAGTCCGATACAGATAAGAAACAAGAAGGCATCCTTCGAATACTTCTTCGTGGATACCTATACAGCAGGCATCGTGCTTACTGGTACGGAAATCAAGTCGATACGTGGCGGTAAGGCTTCGCTCGTGGACTGCTATTGTGACTTCTACCAGGGCGAACTCTGGGTGAAGGGAATGAACATCTCTCCTTATTTCTACGGCTCATTCAGCAATCACGAGGCCCGCAGAGACCGCAAGTTGCTGCTCAACAAGCGAGAACTCAGAAGACTTGAGGAAGACAGCAAGCAGCCGGGATTTACTATCGTGCCTATACTCGTTTTCATCGACGATCACGGACGTGCCAAGGTGGATATAGCCCTCTGCAAGGGTAAGAAGGAATACGACAAGCGACAGACGCTCAAGGAGAAGGAGGACAGACGAGAAATGGACCGTGCCATCAAGCACTTCTAAGCCATCTCGAACACCTCTAAGATATGAATGCCGTGCCCTCAAAAGCACGCCTATATACAGAAAATCGACAATGGGTAAGACGATAAGAGAGATTGTTAAGGAGAAAATTCTGATTCTCGACGGTGCGATGGGCACGGAGATTCAGAAGTACAATTTGACGGAGGAAGACTTCAGGGGCGACAGATTCCAGGATATTCCAGGACAGATGAAGGGTAATAATGATATGCTCAATATTACCCGCCCCGATGTAATTTCAGATATTTACCGGAGGTACCTCGAGGCGGGTGCCGATATTATTTCTGCCAACACGTTTTCTTCGCAGCGCATTTCACAGGCTGATTATCACTTGGAAAATCAAGCCCGGGAAATGGCTTACGAGGGAGCCAGGCTGGCACGCATACAGTGCGACCTTTTCAGCACGGATGACAAACCGCGTTTTGTGGCGGGCGATGTGGGTCCTACCAACAAAACGTGCAGTATGAGTCCTGACGTGAGCAATCCTGCGGCACGTGAGATTACGTATGATGAACTTTTTGAGGATACATGCGAGCAAATCGACGGTCTCATCGAGGGTGGTGTGGATGTGATTCTCATCGAAACCATCTTTGATACGCTCAACTGTAAGGCGATGATCGACGCGGCGCTTACCACGATGAAGAAGCACGGTGTGGACCTGCCTATCATGGTGAGTCTGACCGTGAGCGATCTGGCTGGTCGTACCCTGAGCGGACAGACCATCGAGGCTTTCCTGGCCAGCATCTCGTCTTATCCTATCTTTTCGGTGGGCATGAACTGTGCCTTCGGTGCTCCGCAGATGAAACCTTTCATCAAGCGCATGGGGGCTGTGGCGCCCTGGTATATCAGCGCCCATCCGAACGCCGGATTGCCTAACGAGATGGGGCAGTATGACGAGACGGCTGAGAGTATGGCTCCGAAAATCAAGGAGTTCCTCGACGAGGGACTGGTCAACATTATCGGCGGTTGCTGTGGTACTTCGCCCGAATTCATCGCCAGTTACGACCGTATGGCGCAGGGGGTGAAACCTCATCAGGTGGCAGCCAAACCGGACACCATGTGGCTCTCCGGACTCGATCTGCTCGATGTAGATGACTCCGTGAAACTCCCGATGGATGCGTCAAGATTTGTCAACGTGGGTGAGCGATGCAACGTGGCGGGTAGTCGCAAGTTCCTCCGACTCATCAATGAAAAACAGTATGAGGAGGCGTTGGATATCGCCCGCAAGCAGGTGGCCGACGGGGCTGCAGTCGTGGATGTCAACATGGATGACGGTCTGCTGGATGCCAAGGTGGAAATGGTCAACTTCCTCAATATGATAGCTGCTGAACCTGAGATCGCCAAGGTGCCTATCATGATCGACTCCTCGAAATGGGATGTCATCGTTGCCGGACTGAAGTGCTGTCAGGGTAAGTGCATCGTCAACTCCATCTCACTCAAGGAAGGTGAGGAGAAGTTTATCTCCCACGCCCGTGATGTGATGAGATACGGAGCTGCCGTGGTGGTGATGTGTTTCGATGAAATCGGGCAGGCTACTACCTTCGAGCGCCGTATTGAGATAGCCGAGAGGGCTTATCGTATCCTCGTGGATAAGGTGGGCATGAATCCGCTCGACATCATCTTCGACCCGAATGTGCTGGCCATCGCTACGGGTATGGAGGAGCACGACAACTATGCCGTGGAGTTTATCCGCGCTACGGAATGGATCCACCAGCATCTGCCTGGTGCCCATGTGAGCGGTGGTGTGAGCAACCTCTCTTTCTCCTTCCGTGGCAATACTTATATCCGCGAGGCTATCCACGCCGTTTTTCTTCATCATGCCCAGTTGGTTGGTATGGACTTCGGTATCGTAAATGCCAAAGCCAGAAAGGATTACGCCAAATTGCCTGAAGTACAGCGTGAACTCATCGAGGACGTGGTGCTCAACCGCAGAAAGGGTGCTGCTGACGAACTGATAGACCTGGCTAATGAGATCAAGGAGCAGATGGATGCTGCCAAGGCTGCAGCCAAGGCTGGCGGTGCGCCCGTGGCTAAACCGGCTGCTCCGGAATGGCGCAAGGAACCGGTGGAGAACCGCTTGAAATATGCCCTGCGCAAGGGTATCACGGAGTTCCTGCAGAAGGATATCGATGAGGCACTCGCCAAATATCCGCATGCCGTGAATGTAATCGAGGGACCGCTGATGGACGGTATGAACGAAGTGGGTGCGCTCTTCGGCGAAGGAAAGATGTTCCTGCCACAGGTGGTCAAGACCGCACGCACGATGAAAGCGGCTGTTTCTATCCTCCAACCGCATATCGAGGCTGAGAATACGGGCAGTTCTACCAAGGCTGGCAAGGTGGTGATGGCTACCGTGAAGGGTGATGTGCATGATATCGGAAAGAACATCGTCTGCGTGGTGATGTCGTGCAATAACTTCGATATCATCGACTTAGGTGTGATGGTTCCTGCCGAACAGATTGTCAAGAAGGCTATCGAGGAAAAGGTGGATGCCATCGGATTGAGCGGACTGATTACGCCGTCGCTCGATGAAATGGTGCATGTGGCTCACGAGATGCAGAAGGCGGGGCTGCGCATCCCTATCATGGTGGGCGGTGCTACTACCAGCGAACTGCACGTGGCGCTCAAGATAGCTCCGGAATACGGCGGTCCGGTGGTCTGGGTGAAAGACGCGAGTCTGAATGCCGGCATCTGCACCCGCCTCTTTGATAAGGTGGAAGGTCCGAAATTCGTGAAGGAACTGGACGACAAATATGCTAAGATGAGGGCGGAATATCATGAGCAGCAGCAGAAACTCGCCAGCCTCGATGAAGCCCGCAAGAATAAGTTGAACTTGTTTGAATAAGACGCAGAATTTAGTAGATAAATGCTGAATTCATCAGATAAATACAGGATACGAAAGAGTTGATATAGAAAACGTTAGAGAAAATATAGTTATGATTAAAACGGTGATTTTTGACATGGGCGGCGTGATCATCACACTCAACCATGATGAAGCAGTGAGGCGTTTCAGTGCATTGGGGCTGCAGAAGGCTGATGAAGTTTTGAACCCTTATTGTCAGGCGGGCATCTTCGGCGATCTGGAGGAAGGTAAACTGAGTCTTGAAGAATATCAGGAGGCCCTGGAGAAGATGGTGGGTAGAAAACTGTCTTTTGAGGAAGTGCGCCATTGCTGGTTGGGTTATGCGGCTGATGTGCCTGCCAATAAGTTGGCTGCTCTCCGCAAGTTGAAAGAGGAAGGCTATCGTGTGATTCTCCTCTCCAATACCAATCCCTACATGAGTTCCTGGACAGACAGCACGGAATTCTCTGGTGACGGCCATGCCATCGGTGAGTATTTTGATGCCCTGTATCGCAGTTATGAGGTGAAGTTGATGAAGCCGGATGATCGCTTCTTCCGCTATGTGCTCACTCAGGAAAAAATCCTCCCAGAAGATGCGCTCTTCGTAGATGATGGTCCGCGCAACTGCGCTGCTGCCAGCGAACTGGGCATCCGTACCTATTGTCCGCAGAACGGAGCAGACTGGACAGAGGAAATCTATAAGTTTCTGAAATAAAGTATTTCATCAACCGAGATTTTACAGCATCGAGATTTTCCTCTCAAGTGAGAATCTTCATCAAGTGAGATTTTCTATCAATCGAATGAGTATCTCCAGCCTCAGAGAGAATACTCAAAGACGATTTGGATCAGAAAAAACAGAAACGGAATGCTGCAAGTATCTGAAAAAAGATAAATATTATTGCAATTATTTTGTACTCTGCTTGAAATGTTGTACTTTTGCAGATGTAAATAGAAATAATGGGCGGACCTGATGGGGCTGCCGCAATAAAATTAAACGAAATGGTTATTAAAAAAAGAAGATGGCATTGCTTGCCGGGTCAGCCTCTGACCGACCTTGATAAGCAGGTGATGTTTTGGGAAAATAAAGGCAAATTGGTGCCTACTCGTGATTTGATCAAGACTCCAGAACAGATTGAGGGTATCCGTAAGAGCGGTGTCGTCAATACGGGTTGTCTTGATGCGGTGGCTGAAGCTATCCGCCCAGGTATGAACACGCAGGAGATCGACGACATCTGTATGCAGTACTGCAAGGATCATGATGCCATACCTGCCTGCCTCAATTACGAGGGCTATCCTAAAAGCGTTTGTACGAGTATCAATGAGGTGGTTTGCCATGGTATTCCTAAGGAGGAAGACGTGCTCCAGGAGGGCGATATCGTCAATGTGGATATGACTACCATCGTGGACGGCTATTATGCTGACGCTTCCCGTATGTTCATCATCGGCAAGACGACTCCGGAGAAGGAGCAGTTGGTGAGAGTGGCTAAGGAATGCCTCGAAATCGGTGCTGAAGCTGCCAAGCCATACAGTTTTGTGGGCGACATCGGTCATGCTATCGAGAAGCACTGCAAGAAATACGGTTATGGAGTGGTGCGCGATCTCTGTGGACATGGCGTGGGCTGCGAGTTCCACGAAGAGCCAGAGGTGCTTCACTACGGTCATAAGGGTACTGGTATGCTGCTCGTTCCGGGTATGGTATTCACCATCGAACCAATGATTAACATGGGTACCTGGAAGGTGTTCATCGATGCGGACGATCCATACGGATGGGAGGTTATCACAGGCGATGAAAAACCATCTGCACAGTGGGAGCATACCTTCGTGATGACAGAACACGGTGTAGAGGTGCTGACCTACTAAAGAATACTCACCATAATATATACTCACCATTATATATAATAAGGTGTAAGAATCTGTGAGGATCAGTAGAATTCGATATAATGGTGTAAGAATCAATATAATAAGGTGTATAAAATCATGGAAGAAAACGAAAAGAAGGATATATATATATTGGGTATTGAGAGCAGCTGCGATGATACCTCGGCTGCTGTCTTGAGAAATGGAGTGCTGTTGAGCAATGTCACGGCTTCACAGGAGGTGCATCGCGCTTATGGTGGTGTGGTTCCTGAACTGGCTTCGCGCGCGCATCAGCAGAATGTGGTTCCTGTGGTCGATCAGGCTATCAAGCATGCCGGCATCACCAAGGAAGACCTGAGTGCAGTGGCCTTTACGAGAGGTCCCGGTCTGATGGGTTCATTGCTCGTAGGTGTCAGCTTTGCCAAGGGACTCGCCCGCTCGCTCAACATTCCTTTGATTGATGTCAATCACTTGCAGGGACACGTGATGGCGCATTTCATCAAGGAAAGTGATGACGACCAGACGGCTCCTCCGTTCCCTTTCATCTGCCTTCTTGTTTCGGGTGGAAACTCCCAGATTGTGAAGGTGAATGCGTACAATGATATGCAGGTGCTCGGTCAGACCATCGATGATGCTGCCGGCGAGGCTATCGACAAGTGTGCCAAGGTGCTGGAGTGGGGGTATCCGGGTGGCCCTATCGTAGATAAATACGCAAGACAGGGTAATCCGAAGGCTTTCTCTTTTGCTGAACCGCATATCCCGGGACTCAACTATAGTTTCTCTGGCTTCAAGACCAGTTTCCTCTACAGTCTCCGCAAATGGGTGGCAGACGATCCTGATTTCGTAGAGAAAAACAAGTTCGACCTGGCTGCCAGCATCGAGTTTACCATCGTGGATATCCTGATGAAGAAGCTCCGCATGGCAGTGAAGCAGACGGGTATCACCCACGTGGCTGTTGCGGGAGGTGTTTCTGCCAACAATGGTTTGCGCAATGCCTTTCATGATCATGCTAAGCGCTTCGGATGGACCATCTATATTCCGAAGTTCAGTTATACGACTGATAATGCAGCGATGATAGGATGCGTGGGCACGTTTAAGTATCGCGATAAGGACTTCGCAACCATAGACTTGCCTGCGTTCTCTAAAGTAACGTTCAAATAGTTTTTTTATATTAAATATGGAATTTGAAAGTAAGATTTTGAGTAAGAGCATCTCAGAGATGCTATACAATAGTGATAAGACTTTGGGTACAGCAGAGAGTTGCACTGGCGGCCGTATCGCTGAGGCTATCATTGCAGTACCTGGTGCGAGCAACTACTTCAAGGGTGGTATCGTTTCCTATACCAATGAGGTGAAAGAGAACCTGCTCGGTGTGAGCCATGAGGTGCTTGAGGAGCAGACTGCCGTTTGTGAGGAAGTGGCTAAGGAGATGGTGATCGGTGCCATCAATGCCCTCCATGTGGATTATGCGATTTCTGCTACGGGTGTAGCTGGTCCTTCTGGAGGTACTCTGGAGAATCCTGTGGGCACCATCTGGATAGGCTATGGCAGCAAGGATGATGTGCGCACTCTGAAACTCACAGACGATTTCGGTCGTGACATCAATCTCGCCATCGCTACCAATACGGCGTTGAAGTCTATGTTCGCTTTCCTCAAGGAGCACGAAGAGGATTTGAAGAAAGATTAAGCTCTTCTTCTGTCAGGATTTGCAGAAGGATTAAGTTCTTTTTCTTCTGTCAGGATTTGCAGAAAGATTAAGTTCTTTTATCAAGATATTAGAAAATATTAGAGGGTGTGTCATAAGTTCATGGCACTTCCTCTTTTTCATTTCTTCAAAGTTTTGTTTCATCGGATTTCACGGATGAATCGGAGGCATTCTTGCTTATCGGATTACTCACGGATTTTCACGGATATTTGGCCGCTGGCCAATGGCTGGCGCCCGAAGAATTCCTTTATTGTTTTGTGTCACGCAGATTCCGCAGATAACGCAGATTTTTCTTCGTGGAAGTTTTTTGTCCCACAGATTTCACAGATTACACAGATTTTTTATGGAATCTCTGGCGAATCGCTTTTTCCAATCCCAGGGGTATCTACACCGACCGAATAGGTCGCCTCTGCGCCAATCCGTGAGTAATCGCTGCAGCAAGAACCCTCCGAATAAAATCCGTGTCATCCGATGAATAAAATAGCAATTTGGACGACCTGTGACGCAACTCCTTTTTCTTTTATGTTGAAGTGAAAAATGGGGAATCGAGGCGAAAAGGGGAAGATAAAAGCAAAAAAAACTTAAAAGTTGAGTTTCTGCTAAGGAATATTTTGTATATACGAGAATTATTTGTAATTTTGCACTCTGTTTGGAATAGGTATCAATTAACGAATTAGAAAATTAAAGATAGAAATGTCTAAGATTTGTCAAATTACAGGTAAGAAGGCACAGTTAGGTTGCAATGTGTCTCACTCAAAGCACCGTACAAAGAGAAGCTTTGACGTTAACCTCTTCAGCAAGAAATTCTACTATGTAGAAGAAGAGTGCTGGATTAGCCTTAAGATCAGCGCTGCTGGTCTTCGTCTCATTAACAAGGTAGGTCTTGACGCTGCCCTGAAGCAGGCTGTGTCTAAGGGTTACGTAGATTGGAAAGACATTAAAGTAATAGGAGAATAAATATCATGGCAAAGAAAGCAAAAGGTAATAGAGTACAAGTTATCCTCGAGTGCACTGAGCATAAGAACAGTGGTATGCCAGGTACAAGCCGTTACGTGACTACAAAGAATCGTAAGAACACTCCTGAGCGTCTTGAGTTGATGAAGTACAACCCAATCCTTAAGAAGATGACTCTTCACAAGGAGATTAAGTAAGTTCGCTTACAAGTTTATAAACAATTTTATCAATTAAATAGACTATGGCAAAGAAAGCGGTCGCTACCCTCCACGAAGGTAACATGGATGGTCGCGCATATACAAAGGTTATCAAGATGGTTAAGAGCCCTAAGACTGGTGCTTACGTTTTCGATGAGAAGATGGTACCTAACGAGGCTGTTAAGGATTTCTTCAAGGACTAATCATTTAGTACTTAATATATTCATGGGTCGTAACTCTACCGAGTTGCGACCTTTTCTTTTTCTTCTCATTTCTCATTTCTCCTTTGTCATTTCTCATTTGTCATTTCTTTAATCTTTCTCATTTGTTTCTTATTTCTATGAAAAAGTTGCAATATAATTTGGTGTTGTTAGCTTTTTCTATTATCTTTGCAGAAAATATTATATCTTATGGGATTATTCGGTTTTTTTAATAATAAGAAAAAGGAAACTCTCGACAAAGGACTCGAGAAAACCAAGGAGAGTGTATTCAGTAAGTTGGCACGCGCAGTAGCAGGTAAATCAACCGTTGATGATGATGTGCTCGACGATCTGGAGGAAGTTTTGATTACCTCTGATGTCGGTGTGGAGACTACTGTGAAGATCATCCGCCGCATCGAAGAGAGAGTTGCTCGTGATAAGTACGTTTCTACCTCTGAGCTTGATAGAATCCTCCGAGAGGAAATCGCTAATCTGCTTTCTGAAAATCACTCTGATGATAATGACGACTGGGATTTACCTTCCGATCACAAGCCTTATGTAATTCTTGTTGTCGGTGTGAATGGTGTGGGTAAAACTACTACCATCGGCAAGTTGGCCTATCAGTTTAAAAAGGCTGGCAAGAAGGTTTATCTCGGTGCTGCCGATACTTTCCGTGCTGCTGCCGTTGAACAGATCAGCATCTGGGGAGAGAGAGTTGGGGTGCCTGTGGTGAAGCAGCAGATGGGATCTGATCCAGCTTCTGTTGCCTTCGATACCCTCCAGAGTGCTAAGGCTAATGGCGCCGACGTGGTGCTGATTGATACTGCCGGACGACTGCACAACAAGGTGGGACTGATGAATGAACTCAAGAAAATCAAGGATGTCATGAAGAAGGTTTTGCCTGAGGCTCCTGATGAGGTGATGCTCGTGCTCGATGGTAGTACCGGACAGAATGCTTTTGAGCAGGCTAAGCAGTTTGCTGCTGTTACAAACATAACTTCTTTGGCTATTACCAAACTGGATGGTACTGCCAAAGGTGGTGTGGTAATCGGTATCTCAGACCAGTTGAAGGTGCCTGTGAAGTACATCGGACTGGGTGAGGGAATGGAGGATATGCAGCTCTTCAACAAGAAAGAGTTCGTAGATTCTCTCTTTAAGAAAGGCTAATCCTCTCTTCAAGAAAGACTAAGTCCTCTCTCTCTGATAATAAGGACTTTTTCTGCGATATACGAAGATGAGGCTGTCTTTCTTCTCTCTATGATAAACGGAATCAAGGTCCTCTTTTTCGAAAGACGGCTTAAAGGATTTCATAATTTAGAAATAAAACGGTAGATTAAGAAAACGTGAAAAAGAACGAAATCGATATAATTACAATGGGCTGCTCCAAAAACCTGGTGGACAGCGAGTTGCTGATGAAGCAGTTTGAGGCAAACGGCTATCACTGTGTACATGACTCCAAACGTCCTCAAGGTGAAATAGCAGTCATCAATACTTGCGGATTCATCGGGGATGCCAAACAGGAAAGCATCGATACGATTCTGGAATTTGTGCAGCGCAAGCAAGAAGGTAAAGTTAGAAAACTCTATGTAATGGGTTGTCTCTCACAGCGTTATCAGAAAGAACTGGAAGCTGAAATTCCTGAAGTTGATAAGTTTTACGGAAAGTATAACTACAAACTTCTTCTCAGTGAACTGGGAAAGGCTGAGGTGCCTGCTTGTAATGGTCGTCGCCATCTCACCACACCTCGCCACTATGCTTACGTGAAGATTTCCGAAGGATGCGACCGTCATTGTGCCTATTGCGCTATTCCGATTATTACCGGCAAGCACGTGAGCCGCCCGAAGGAGGAAATCCTGCAGGAAGTTCACGAAATGGTAGCGGATGGCGTGAAGGAATTTCAGATTATCGCCCAGGAACTTACCTATTATGGGCTTGATATCGATGGTAAGCATCATATCACTGATCTGATTTCCGACATGGCTGATATCCCTGGTGTCAAGTGGATTCGCCTGCATTATGCTTATCCAAACCAGTTCCCGATGGACTTGCTTGATGTGATGCGCGAAAAGCCAAATGTCTGCAAGTATCTCGATATCGCACTGCAGCATATCAGTGATCACATGCTCGACCGTATGCATCGCCATGTGACCAAGAAGGAGACGATGGAACTGATTCAGGCTATCAGAGAAAAGGTGCCGGGAATTCATATCCGAACCACACTGCTCGTCGGTTTCCCAGGAGAAACAGAGGAGGATTTCCAGGAACTGATGGAGTTCGTGAAATGGGCGAAGTTTGAGCGCATGGGTGCTTTCGCTTATTCGGAGGAGGAAGGTACCTACAGTGCCAAGCATTATGAAGATGATGTTCCGGAGGAAGTGAAGCAGAGCAGACTGGACCAGTTGATGGCGCTTCAGCAGGATATCAGTGCTGAAGTGGAAGCTGAAAAGGTGGGCAAGGTACTCAAGGTCATCATCGATCGCAAGGAAGGCGACTATTATATCGGTAGAACGGAATTTTGCTCTCCTGAGGTGGATCCAGAGGTGCTGATTCCTGCCACCAAGCGACTGAGAGTGGGTAACTTCTATGACGTGAAGATTACTTCAAGTGAAGAGTTTGATCTGTATGGAGAATTGGTCTAAGAATCTTTATGGAGATTGATATAAGATGAACAATAAACAATACATAGCTGAACTGGCTCGCAAAACCGGATTCTCACAGGAAGATACTCAACGCCTGGTGAGAAAGGTGATTGATGCGATGATTGCTCAGTTTGAAGAGGGCGAACAGGTGACGATTCCTGATTTCGGCACCTTTGAGGTGAAGAAACGACTGGAGCGCGTGGTGGTCAATCCGCTCACGAAGAAGCGCCAGCTGGTTCCGCCGAAACTTGTGCTCGGATTCCGACCTGTTGCTTCCGTCAAGGAAAAAATAAATAATGGAGGGGAGGAAGATGAATAAGTCGAGTTTGTCTGTTTTGGCTAAGGCTGTTGCCAGCAAGCGTGGACTTACCCAGGCTGAGGCGGAGCGCTTTATTGCCACCATGTTTGAGGTTGCCGGTGCCGGCATCCAGGAGGATAAGTTGCTCAAAATGAAGTGGCTGGGTACCTTCAAGATTACTTCCGTGAAAGATAGGGAGAGTGTGGATGTCAATACCGGTGAGCGAATCCTGATAGAGGGGCGCGATAAGATTTCTTTTACTCCGGATAATATCCTGAAGGAAATCATCAACAAACCTTTTGCCCAATTCGAAACTGTTGTGGTGAATGATGGTGTCGATTTCTCTGATATTGACGAGAAATTCGCCAATATGGAAAGGGAAGAGGAACTGCTGCTGCAGAAAGAGCAGGAACGCCATGATGACGAGGTGGTTTTAGAGGAGCAGAATGCAGAACAGCCTCAAGAGCTTGATCAGAACGTAAGGCAGTCTCGGGAGGAAGAACAGTCTCAGGAGAATCTGCCGGATGCAGAGTTGCAGTCTCAGGAGAATCTGCCGGATGCAGAGTTGCAGTCTCAGGAGAATCTGTCGGATGCAGAGTTGCAGTCTCAGGAGAATCTGTCGGATGCAGAGTTGCAGTCTCAGGAGAATAATCTGTCGGATGCAGAGTTGCAGTCTCAGGAGAATAATCTGTCGGATGCAGAGTTGCAGTCTCAGGAGAATCTGTCGGATGCAAAGTTGCAGTCTCAGGATGATGGAGAGAAAAATGACCTGTCTCAAGAGAGTCTGTTGAACGAAGAGTTGACTCAGGAAAATAATCAGAAAGTTGAGCAGCCTCAAGAAGTGAAATCCCCGATTTCTGAAGAAAACGTTGCTTTGTCTTCAGAATTGAAAAACGTTGAGACCTCAGCAGATGATTTCTCTGAAACTTATGCTTCAGACCATCACCATCTCGTGATACCAAAATATGTGGTCGCCTTAGTATGTGTGGTCTTTGTTGCTCTCTTGGGTGGCTTATGCTGGTTTGCCTTTACTTACGGCAAAATGCAGGCGCGCCAAGAGCAGATGGAGATGCAGTTGAAGGCTATCAAACCTCAGCCTCAACCAAAACCTAAGCCAACGGTAGTTGCTCCTGTGGATACAGCGAAGTCTGTTGCTTCCTCGGATGATAAAACTGACGCAAAGAACGTTCTGGCTAATGGTGCTCAGGCAAACAATGAGCAGACAGACCATGCTCAGTTGGCAATGAAGAAAAAGGCCAGGCAGGACAGCATCCGGATGGCACAAGCTAATAATGCCGTGAAGATGGCTGAAAAGGCTTCTGAGTATCTCAACGATCCTCGCATCAGAACGGGTGCTTATCGTATTGTGGGCGTAGAAAAAACCGTGACGGCTAAGAGTGGTCAGACTTTAGCTGGATTGAGTAAACTCTATTTGGGCCCTGGCATGGAATGCTATATGCAGGCCATTAACGGATGTTCTGAGATAAAAACAGGACAGAAAGTGAAGATTCCAAAACTGGAACTGAAAAGAAAAGGGAAAAAAAATTAAATCTGCAATGTGATGAACATTCTATTTTCATAGTACGATATAAAAATCCCCCGCTTCATCAGAATCAAGTGATTCTTGTGGAGCGGGGAATTTCTTTTTCTTAATCCCAAAGGATTTTTTTTAAATCTAAAGGAAGGAAATTTCTTTTTCTTCTTGGATTAAGTTTTATAATTCAAAAATACCCTTCAGGGCAGCGCGAGCAATCTTCTCGTATTCTTCACCGAGGTCAGCAAAGCGCAATACACAGTTGGCAGCAGCATGCTTGATACCCATATTATCGCCTTGTAAGGCAACTGCAGCCTGGTCGAGAAACTCATTGATGCCTCTCTCGTTGGCTTCCTGTCCGTTGGCAAAAAGCCTTGCCAATAGTTGGAATCCAGCTATCTCATAAAGCGTCTTGTCTGTGGCAATCCATTCATAGGCAATGGCAGGAGCATAATCCACATACTGCAGAAGATTGAATGCCAGCATCTCTGCCATTTCCTGGCTCTTGACCTGTTCCATCCAAATATCTGTTATCTCTGGCAGCATCTTCTCTGCCGGCATGATGAGGGTGGCAAGAATCTTGCATTCACGGATGTCTTCCTTCCAGAGTTCAATGGCCAGTTCATAATCCTTGCCATATTCCAAGGCCATCTTCTTCAGTTCTATGAAAGGTACGCCCCAGTTGATCTTATAGCCTAAGCCTTTCTGGGTCATCGACTGAGAGGTAGGACCACTCATTAAGAGGCGAAAACTTCGCTTAATCTTCATCAGCTTCTGATGAGTTTCTTCATTCATGTTTATTTCCTTTTAGAGTTTCTTTACTGATCTGATTACGGCTTTCTGCTATAGTTTCATCACTTCGCAGAACATGCCGTCAAACTGTTCTTCGATTCCCTTTGGCTCTTCTTTGAAGATGCCATAGAGGGCACTTCCGCTACCGCTCATGGAGGCGTAGGCTGCACCTTGGTCGTAAAGTTTTAGCTTGATGGCTGCCAGCTCCGGATGCATCTTGAAGATAGGTTCCTCGAAATCATTGACAAGTTCTTCTTTCCAGGTTTCTATCGGTTGACGCACGATATCACGGCAGCTCTTGGCTGGTTTCTTCGGGGTGATGGCACTGTAAGCTTCCTTGGTACTTACAGCGACGTCGGGTTTTACGACACAAAGATAGTATCCTTGCAGATTGCCATCAGGACCATCTGCAGGCATCAGTACATCTCCGATACCCTCCGCATAAGCAGGTTCTGCTTCGATGAAGAAAGCACAGTCGGCACCCAGTCGGGCTGCATAACGTTCCATTTCCGGATTACCGATGTTGAGACGGAAACGCTCATCGAGAAGTCTGATCATGAAGGCTGCATCCGAAGAACCGCCGCCAAGACCGGCTTGAGAAGGGATATGCTTGTAGAGATGGGTATGGATGCGTGGCAACTGATAGTCGGCTGCCAGAATATGGTAAGCCTTTACCACCAGATTTTTCTGCTCGTCACAATCCACAACATTGCCTGTCACTTTCAGGTCGCAGGCGGTATCGCTCGGAAATTTCTCATCCATGTATTTGATTTCCAATGCATCATACAGTGGGATGGGATAGAAGACGGTTTCCAGATTATGGTAACCATCCTCTCTTTTGCTTACGATGTTCAAGCCAAGGTTGATCTTGGCACATGGAAAAACAATCATAGGCTATTTCTTTTTAAATTACTTGGCAGCCTTGCGGAATGTCTCGTTGTTAACTACGATCTTGCCTTCCTCTACATCGATGATTGCCTGATCCTTGATATCTGTATCCATACCCTTGCTTGCGAGCATGATGTTTGCTTCAGAACCCTGTGGCTGTACCATGAACTCCCACTTGTAGTAGTTCTTCTTGTAGTTCTTGGTGGTAACAGTAAAGTCGCTGTTCAAAGTGATGACTGTCTTCTGGTCAAGACTTGCATAGTCACCTGCAGCCTTCTGCTGGAATGCAGAGTCAGTGATTACTTCTACTTCTACTTTAGCAGGTTCTGCTGTTGTTTCTGCCTTTTTGTTGCCGCAAGATGCTGCGAATACCAACATGGCCATGCAGAGGGCCATCATAATTGACTTTTTCATACGTTAAAGATTTTGTGTTACTAAATTATTGTTGCTTAAATTTAACTTCTATTTCAGCTGGTCCTTTTCTTTCAGATCTGCCTTAATTGAGGTAAGCTAAGATTCCACTAACCATCAGCATCACCCAAATGGAAAGAAGTCCTGTGTATATCGGATATCTCTGATATCTGAGTTTCATACCACTCGGTTTAAACTTATCTGTATAGTTTCTTGCGAAATTTCGGAAGACATAGTATGAAGCCGTAGCCGTAATCAGTCCGATAATCATACCTACGAACAGGTCGCCTGGATAATGCACTCCGAGATAGATGCGGGAGTAGCTCATCAGCAGCGCCCAGATGGTGAGGAATATCGTCAGCTTGGTGCGCTTCACCAGGAACATAGCAAAGAATGCCATGCTCCAGGCATTAGCTGAATGAGAGGATGGGAATCCATATCTGCCTCCGCGATACCCGAACACGACATGTACCATCGGCGAAATCGGATTGTCGGGGTTGCTTGGTCGCATGCGCTCTACCATCGGTTTGAGGAGGGTAGAGGCAGTCTGGTCGCAGATGAATATAATGGCCACGATGACCAGCAGACAGGTAACTGTTTCCTTGATATGGAAATTGCGCAGCATCACATACAGGAAGCTTGCGTAGAATGGTATCCAGACAAATCTGTCAGAATACATGGTCATGAAGTAATCCCAATAATGGTTGTGGAGACCATTGAAATACAGGAATATATTTGTGTCTATTTGATTCAGATAATTAATGATTCCGTCCATGTTTAAGTTTTATTTTTTGCTGATGTCATCGTAAAGTTTCTGCAGGTAGGCCTGCCCCCGTTTCAGGTTATAGCCTTTCTTACCCTTGTCATATACAGTTTTCCCTGCCTTGTTATCATAGATGATTGAGTTTTCTTCCGTGACAACTCCAAAGGCGTCCGGCACAGTGAAGAATGCAAATTTCGGTGTTGCTTCGCTCAGCATGTTCTTGGAGAACAGGAAGTCATCGTGCTTGATGCCCAACTGTCCTAAGAGTGTAGCTGCAATGTCGTGCTGGGTTCCTATCAAATTAATCTTCAACGGTTTGGCGATGGCGCCACCGGCTATGATGAGCGGTATCTGATAGCGGCTTCGGTCGAAATTGTCCAGATGCTCTTTATAGGCTCCCACATGGTCTGGCACCAAAATCACGATAGTGTTCTTCCAGCGTGGCAGTTTGCTATATTGCCGTATAATGCTTCCCACCACACTGTCTGTATAAGCGAAGGCATTGAGACGCTGGTCTTTCAGTCTGTGGTAAGGCACCTCGAAAGGCTCATGACTGCTGGAGGTCTGGAAAACCCTGAATCTCGGTGCTCCGTTCTGTTCCTTTCGGATGTCATCCATCATTCTGTTGGCTACCAGATGGTCGTGAACGCCCCATTTGCTGAGTTTTTCTTCTATTGGGAAATCTGCATCCGAGATAATCTTCTGAAATCCCTGTGATATCAGGTAGGAACGCTGGTTGGCAAAATCTACATCTCCTCCATAATAATAGGAGGTCTGATAATGCCGCTGGTTAACCAATGATCTGGCGATGGAAGGCAGATGGGCTGTCTTGGCAGGATATCTCATGATGCTGGTGGTAGGCTGTGCCGGATAACCGCTCAGAATGGAAACCAGTCCTCTGTCGGTGCGGAAACTGTTGGCATAGAACCGTGTGAAGAGGATGCTCTGGTGGGCTATCGAGTCCAGTTGTACAGCCACATCCTTCTGTGTTCCCATAGACGGCATGAGGTCGCTGGCGAAGCTTTCCATAATCACGAGAAGTATATCGGGTGTTCCCCCCATAGCCTCTGGCTTGAGCAGCGGATAGGTGTTTTCATCGCTTTGACTGGTCATGGTGGCGAAAATCTTATTTGCTTCCTTCTCGTCCATAAAGCGATACTGCTCGGCGAAATTCTCCTGATGGGCAAGAGACTCCATCAGACTGAACATCGGATTCACTGCTGAATGGTTTACGTAACTGTTCTGGCTGAAATATACTTTGCCGGTATTGGCGGTAGAAACCGTTACGCCTCCTCTGATAGGAAGGAATAGCAGGCCTGTAAGCAGCAACATGATGATGGAAGTGCGCCCACGGTGTCTGTCAAAATCACTTGATGTACTATATGGTCGGCTATAAGAACCATATCTGCGCTTTTTCTTTTCCCTGATGGTCAGCGAGAGTACGAACCAGATGGCTACAGCGCAGAGTATCAGACAGATGAATCCTAACAGGTCCACCCAGATGCTTGTACTGGCAAAGGCATCGGCAGGCGATGTGAAGAAATAGAAGAGCGGAGTACTGTCCAAAGGAAAATTCCAATAGGGATACAGGGCAATGTTGAGCACGAAGCAGAAACTCATAAACACAGCAATGATGCCGAAATAGATGGAGAATACAGGACGTATGATTTCTTCCTTGATCCAGATAGAGGCAAGAAGCAGCAGGGCAGGAATGGCCGTAAGGTATCCCGCCATGGAGAGGTCCAGCTGCAAACCGTGCCAGATGACGGCCAGCATAGTACTGAATGAATCTTCCAAAGGCTGGGCTGCTGATGTATGAGTGAGAAGCATGAACAATGGCTTCTGCAGCACAAACAGCACTACCAATATGAGATATATCTTGAAAAAACGCTTAATCTGTTTCATTCTGCCAAATTTAGTAGTTGTTACACATTATTATATATATATATATTAATTATCAATACACATGTAGGATTGTGTAATACTTAGATGATATCTGAGTAATCACATGTTGTATATCATGCATCATTGATATGTTTTTAGATATTCAACAAGCCATAATATGGTTCGTATTTTCTGCAAAATTACTCAATTTCTTTCATATAAGCAATTTATTTGACTTAAATTTCAAAAAAGAGTAAAAAAAATTTGGATGTTTAGCGAAAAAAGACTATCTTTGCGAAAGAAACAAACAAATTTTATGATATTAACAACATAACATTATGGCTAAGTATAATATTACCCCAAAGAAAGAAAAGAATGCGCGCTACCAAACGCTTCTGAGTGAAGAGACTAAAGACCGCTTACGTGATGAGATTTTGAGAATTGTAGTTACTGAAGGTAAATACAAGGATAAGGAATATAATACACGTAAGTTGGCAGAGGATTTGCATACCAATTCAAGATATGTATCTGCTGTTTGTGCTACTCGTTTCCACAAGAACTATCCAGAGTTGGTAAATGATTACCGTGTGAATGATGCAATGTCACTTTTGACAGACAAGCGCTATCTGAATATGACCATCGAGGATATTGCAGAGATGGCTGGTTTCAGCACTCGCCAGAGTTTCTACTCTAATTTCTACAAGCGTCTGGGTGTTACTCCACGTCAGTATCGCTTGGATCACATCGCTAAGTAAGAGTGAAATTTGGGGACAAATTGAGCCAATTTAGCTCTTGTGCCAAATAAATGATATATTTATTAAGGGCAAAGCCAATTGGTCGCATTTTAGTTATGGAAATACGACCAATTGGCTCTTTGTGTTTATTTAGAGACCCATTTTTAAGAGGCTGTTTCTTAATGGGGCTTTTTAAAGAGGACTTTTTTAAGAGATTTGATTTAGAGACCTCCTTTTAAAAAGGGACTTATTATATTTTGTAATAGGCTCATATATTAAATCCCTTTCATTTTGATTGCAATTATTTTCTCAGGAAACTTTTGAGAATTTTAGTCTTTGCATTTTTCCCAATCTTTCGAATCGCCTTGTCTCTGATTTGTCTTACTCTTTCCCGTTTCAGATTCATATCTTCTGCGATTTCTGCCAAAGTGATATGGGCGATGCCTATTCCATAGAATTTTCTGATGATTTCCTGTTCTCTTTCATCCAGTGTTGCGATGCAGTTCTGCAGATCGTCCATCATCTGTTGGAAAACAGTACTCTCATCTGCTATCAGGGCATCTTTGTTGATTATGATGTCGAGTAGGGTATAGTGAGTGCCCTCGCTCAGTGGCGCATCAATAGATACTGCACTGTTTGCAGAACGTGTCATCAACTTGCGGTCGCTTTTAGGAACACGGCAGACACCGCTTTGCTGCGTGATGGCCTGTTCCATAGCCTTGCGGATGAATGGGGCTGCATAACCTACGAAATTGGTGCCGCGTTCGGCATCAAACTTCTGGGCAGCTTGTAGCATGGCGATGTAGCCTTCGCTTACCAAATCGTCGAATTCTACACCTTTACCTACATATTTGTTGGCTACAGATTTCACGAAGTTGAGGTTCTCGCCAACTAATTTTTCTATATTGTTTTCTTTCATAATCCTGTTTCTTTGGTTTCGTATGGCAAAAATACTATTATTTTTTTATACTCCCAAATTTTAATCCCAAAAAATGAAGGAATGAAGGGATTATTATATTCATTGACAGATTGGAGGTTGCAATCGAGTAGGAGGAAAACGAAGTAGTTTTTCTCCTACTTTTCGTTTTCCGACCTCTCACACCACCGTACGTGCGGTTCCGCATACGGCGGTTCCTATTTTTGGGTGCCATTCGATGTATGAACCCATCAGTGTAGCATAGCCTGCCATGCTCAACTTTTCGTTGGTTATCGCATGACATAGTATATAACTGCCAGCTATGCGCCAATAACCCAAACGACTATTGCCCCACATGTAAGCTTGGTATTTGTCTATACCGCACTTTACCAAGTTGGCAACTCTCGTTTTCACCCTCTTCCACGACTTCCATATACACATACGTAGCCGTCGCCTTAGCCACTCATCCATGTCTATGAGAAAACGTTTCATGTTGGCAAGGTGATAGTAACCTACCCAACCCTTTATGTACTCTTCAAGTTTTTGCTTCCTCTTGGCATATCCCCAACCATTGCTTCGGGAAGTCAACTCCTTGAGTTTGGCTTTCATCTTGGCTTTGGCTTTTGGATGCACAGTGAGTTGGCATTTGCCTTTCATTACATAAAAGGAGTAGCCAAGGTATTTCACACCTTGCACATAGGACACAAATGTCTTATCCCTGTTCACCTTTAGATGAAGTTTTCCTTCGATGAATCGGGTTATGGATTCCTTCACGCGCTTGGCTGCACGCTTGGACTTACAAAATATCATCGAGTCATCGGCGTAGCGAACAAAAGGGAGACCTCGACGTGTGAGTTCCTTGTCCAACTCGTTGAGCATGATATTACTCAAAAGCGGACTTAACGGTCCTCCTTGTGGAGTGCCTTCCTCACTTGTCTCGAACATTCCTTTGTTCATCACACCACTGCGGAGATATTTGTGGATAAGGCTTATTACCCTGCCATCCTTTATCGTGCGGCTGAGGATTTCTATGAGTTTGCTGTGGCTCACCGTGTCGAAGAAACGCTCCAAGTCGAGGTCAACCACATAGATGTAGCCTTCATCGACCATTTTCTGCGCACTTCTCAGGGCATCATGGCAACCTCTTCTCGGACGAAAGCCGTAGCTTCTTGGAGAGAATTGGCGCTCATAGATGGGGGTTAGGGTCTGATTGATGGCTTGTTGAACCAGACGGTCTATGACCGTGGGGATGCCCAACAGGCGCATCTTGCCATTGTCTTTGGGTATCTCTACCCTTTTAACTGGGTTCGGACGGTATGAACCGTCAAGCAAGGAACGGATTAGGACATCCTTATTAGCCAAGAGCCAAGGGAGCATTTGCTCACATGACATCTTGTCGATACCGCTACAGCCCTTGTTACGCTGCACTGCCTTGTAGGCTTTGAGCAAGTTATCGGGACTGATGATGCGCTCCAATAGGTGTTCCTTATCGAATGGTACTTCCACGATGTTGTCTTCACATATCCACATGAAGGTCTGCGCTCCCACATATCCTTCGGATTCCGTCCTATCTTTCTGTGGGCAGCCCTTGACTTCTGCCAATGTTTTCTGCATTCTTTCCTTCATAAGGTACGTTTCAATTACTATCGTTTAATTTATAGGTTCTGCCCTTCATGGAGTGTTATCGAGAACTCCACTACTATGGCATCTGCTGACTTCTCACGGCAAGCTTTACTCCATGACTTTCGTAAAAGCAACTAATCGCCATGTCCGTGAGACCTCCTCGGATAAGGGCTTATTCTTTCCATCTTATACCCACTTCATTTACACCAACCATTCCGAATAGCTATAGGACTTTGATTTGTTTGGCAATCTCATCCATGGTCAAATGCCTTGTATGAAGTTTCTGTGCGTTAGGTCAGATGTTTGCCGCAAGCTTCTTTCAGATTCCACCTCGCAATGGACACCCTTGCTATTGGCTATACGATTCCCGCTATTGGGGCTCGTTAGGGACTTGCACCCATTAGAATAAGCTCATGCCGAGCATACCAAGAAAACGAGGGCTTGCCAGTTTCCCGACAAGCCCTCTCGAATTCTTCATCTTATTACTTATACTCAAAAATCTGTTTCCTAACATGAACTCTTTTATATCAGGTACAAATTAATGAGAAATGTAATGCATTATTTGAAATATCTCTTGTAGAGACCGGCAAAGCCTGCGCAGTGGCGAGCCTCATCCTTAGCCATCTCGTGTACAGTATCGTGGATTGCATCAGATCCCTGCTCCTTAGCCAACTTGGCAATGCGGAACTTGTCCTCGCATGCACCCTTCTCGGCTGCGATACGTGCCTCGAGGTTGCTCTTGGTATCACCCAAAACCTCACCGAGAAGCTCTGCAAAGCGAGAAGCGTGATCTGCCTCCTCGAAAGCATAACGCTTGTAAGCCTCAGCGATTTCTGGATAGCCCTCACGGTCTGCCTGGCGTGCCATGGCGAGATACATACCAACCTCACCGCACTCACCATTGAAATGGTCCTTCAAGCCCTTGATAACGTCCTCGTTGACGCCATCCTTATAAGCCTGACCCAAAACGTGAACAGTTGCGAAAGTCAAGTCGTCGTCAACTGCATTCTCCATCTCCTTGAACTTGTCGGCAGGTGCCTTACAGATTGGGCACTTCTCAGGTGCTTCAGTTCCTTCATAGATATATCCACATACGGTGCAAATAAATTTCTTCTTCATAATGTTCTTGTTTTATAAGTTAATAATTCTATTTCTGTTTTGTATATACTATATATTAATAATGTGTCAATGTGATGTCTGGCGGTAGCTCTGCTTATTTTGCCTTGCGCTTCTTTTCCTCGTTGAGTTTAGCACAATCAGCGCAAATTCCCTTGTAGTAGAGCTGTTGTTCATCTACGATATTCCCCTCTATCACCTTTTGTTTGGTCATCTTGGGTGCCTTCTCGTCGAAGAGGTCAATCACTTTTCCACATTTCTTGCAGAAGAAATGAACATGAGGAGTCGTGTTTCCGTCATAACACACACGATGCTCATCAATGGTAATCATTTGAGCAGCATTCTTCTCGCTCATCATTCTCAGCGTATTATATACTGTAGTTCTGCTGAGTGTAGGTATTGTCTTATACAATTCTTGATAGACATCATCGATAGTCGGATGGATAGGATGCGTCAGGAGATAATCCATGATAGCAATTCTCTGAATCGACGGACGGATATCGCATTCGATAAGTCTATTGTATGCTACTTTGCCATTATTCATATTCTGTTGCTTTTTGATTTCGGTTGCAAAGATAGAAAGAATTTCTTAAACCACCAAATAAAAATTGGAAAAATTACAAGTTTATATTGTAATTTTTCCAAAATCTAAATAAATCTATATAAGTAATGGAACATTTGTCCTTTCTTGATGAAAAATATCAAAGTCCGGTTTCGGTAAGTCCAGTGGAAGGGTAGTGACTACAAATATAGTACGATTCTTTTTATTGTGTCTATAAAATTAGGAACAAAAAATAAGGAGTGTCTACTATTTCAGTTTTATGAAATTGATAGTGTCTACCTTTTTAGTTTATAAAGTAAAAAAGTGTCTACTGAAATCAGGAAAAGTCAGATTTTTTTTTTGCTGGCTGCCCATGATTTTTTTTTGCTTGCCCACGGAGAAATTTTTGCCTGCCCAGGGAAAAATAAAAGTGGGTAGGGCTATGGTGTTTTCTCCTTGATGACAAGAATGCAATATGATATATTTTCTTTTTTTACATATAGTATGACATGTATAATTAATTGGATGAGCGCTTGAAGTTTGCGCAAGGGATGGTGGAAAATTTAATGCAAAAAAAAGCGATGACCTTCACAGGCTACCGCTCCAAATCTTCAATAGGTATTAGTTTCCTTTAAGGTAAAAAGATTGTTTTCAGGATAACGATGGCAAAGGTAATACTTTTTATTTATTCTACCAAATATTTTTTTGCCTTTTTTCTCCATATTTTGCCTTTTACTTGTATTTTACGAATATTTAACGGGTTTTAACTAAAAAACAATGCAAACGTTTGTGTTGCTTGATTTTTCCTATAATTTTAAATAATTTATTCTCGTATTGTTTTCTTAGTGTTAAATTCACAACTATAGTTTCTTTTATCTGAATATAGTATGGATTTTCATTAGCAAGATTTATGTTTACCCCCCCAAAAAAAAAAAGTGTGTCATAAATTCATGACACACTTTTTGGGGGGATATAGTAATTGATACTATTTGTTGTTCTTGATTTTCTCTACGTATGCGTCAATAACAGCTACAGCTGTGATGTTGACGATATCCTGTACGCTGCTCTCAGAATCGGTGAAGTGGATAGGTTTGTTAAGACCCATCTGGATAGGACCGATAATCTCTGCCTCAGGACTCAGAGCCTGCAAGAGTTTGTATGCACCATTGGCGCTGCTGAGGTTAGGGAATACCAATGTGTTGACATCCTTACCCTTCAGGCGAGAGAACGGATATTTCTCATCGCGCAACTGCTTGTTGAGTGCATAGTTCACCTGCATCTCACCATCAATTGCCAAATCAGGGAATTCCTTCTGTATTGCTTCTACGGCATTCTTTACCTTGACAGGTGAACCCTGTGCATCGGTACCGAAGTTTGAATAGCTCAACATTGCCATCACAGGTTCCTCATTGAAGAACTTCACTGTACCTGCAGACAACTTAGCGATATCCACGAGTACATCCTGGTCTGGGTGGCGGTTGATGAGGGTGTCAGCAATATAGAAGATGCCCTTCTGAGTGTTGAGAATGTGCATGGTTCCGAAGGTGTTGTAGCCCTCACGGATGCCGATTACGTCCTTAGCCACCTTGATGGTGTTGGAATATTTAGTGTAAAGACCTGTGATGAAAGCATCAGCATCGCCTTGCTCTACCATAGACATACCGAAGTAGTTGCGCTCATACATCTTGTCGTAAGCCTCCTCGAATGTATAGCCTTCGCGTGCTCTCTTCTCAGCCAAATGCTTAGCGAATGTTGCGCGGCGACCTTGCTCGTTGTCTGCACGCATATCTACAATCTGAATGCCATCCAAATCAAGTTTCAAGCGGTTAGCCACACGGTTCAGACGGTCTGGGTTGCCCAAGAGGATTGGCTCGCAGATGCCTTCTGTCTTAGCCTGAACGGCTGCCTTCAACATAGTTGGGTTGCCACCTTCTGCAAATACCACGCGCTGTGGATGCAGGCGGGCTGTATCATGGAGCTTGCGGGTCAACTTGGTTTCCTGTCCGAGCAACTCGCGCAGGTGCTGCTTGTATGCCTCCCAGTCGGTGATTGGAGTGCGGGCAACACCGCTATCCATAGCTGCCTTTGCGATAGCTGCACTTACCTCAGTAATCAAACGAGGGTCAACTGGTTTTGGAATGAAGTATTTAGGACCGAATGTAAGGTCGTTGACATGATAAACTTCATTGACAACATCAGGAACAGGCTGCTTGGCCAGGTCAGCGATAGCGTGTACAGCTGCCAACTTCATTTCTTCGTTGATGGCACGTGCGTGAACGTCGAGTGCACCGCGGAAGATATATGGGAAACCGATTACGTTGTTGATCTGGTTTGGATAGTCAGAACGGCCTGTTGACATCAGGACGTCAGGGCGGCTTGCCATCGCGTCCTCGTAGCTGATTTCAGGCACAGGGTTGGCAAGTGCGAATACGATAGGGTTGTCGTTCATAGAGCGCAACATATCCTGAGAGAGTACGTTACCCTTGCTCAAGCCTACGAAAACATCAGCACCCTTGATAGCCTCTTCCAGAGTATGAACGTCGCGACGGTCTGTGGCAAAGATCTTCTTCTGTTCAGTGAGGTTTTCGCGGTCGCTTGTAATCACACCCTTGGAGTCGAGCATCAGGATATTTTCCACCTTAGCACCGAGAGCTACATAGAGCTTGGTACAACTGATGGCAGCAGCACCGGCACCATTGACAACGATTTTCACCTTGGCGATGTCTTTGCCTGCAACCTCGAGGGCGTTCTTCAAACCTGCTGCAGAGATGATGGCAGTACCATGCTGGTCGTCATGCATCACAGGGATGTCGAGAGTCTTCTTCAGACGCTCTTCGATGTAGAAGCACTGAGGAGCCTTGATGTCCTCCAGGTTGATACCACCGAAAGATGGAGCAATGCGCTCTACGACTTCACAGAATTTTTCTGGGTCTTTTTCGTCAATCTCGATATCAAAGACATCGATTCCACCATAAATCTTGAAGAGTAATCCCTTACCTTCCATTACAGGCTTACCGCTCATGGCGCCGATATCGCCAAGACCGAGCACAGCTGTACCGTTGCTGATAACGGCTACAAGGTTACCCTTGTCTGTGTACTTGTAAACATCGTCTGGATTCTGCTGAATCTCAAGACATGGGAATGCTACACCAGGTGAATAAGCCAAACTCAAATCCGTCTGAGTATGGTATGGCTTGGTTGGCTTAACCTCGATTTTTCCAGGACGACCATTTACGTGATAGGCAAGAGCCGCCTCCTTTGTAATCTTTACCATAATAATATGTTAGTTTAAAGTTTTAAATTCTTACGATTTTTATGCATTTTGTGCACATTTCGAGATTTTTGTGCAAAGGTAATAAAAAACTAGTTAAATTGCGTAGGTTTTTTGTTTTTTTTTGTATCTTTGCACAAAAAAACTTAGACAGAGCAAAAAAATGGTCGAAATTAATGAATATCGCAAGGAATTGAAAAGTAGAATCATCGACTATGCCATGGGTGAATTTTACAAGCGTGGTGTTAGGGCTGTGAAGATGGATGAAATCTCACAAGGGCTTCATGTGTCTAAGCGTACCGTATATGAAATATTCGGTGATAAAGAGGAACTGCTCCTTGCTGGCTTGAAAATCAAAAGCCTGGAGATGAGGGAAAAGTTAGAGACCTACTCCTGCAATGTGGCTCATAATGTAGTGGATATTATCGGCTATTTCTATAAGCTGCAGATGGAGGTGAATAGTATGGTGGGGGTTGCTTTTTATGAGGAAATTCACCGTATGCCTCGGGTGATCGAGTTTTTCAATCAGGAGCATGAACGCGAATTTGCGGATAGGGTAAAATTCCTGAAAGCGGGTGTAGAGGAAGGGCTCTTCCGTCAGGATATTGACTATAGCCTTACGATGGAACTTCTCAGTGCCTCTATGAGTGAAATTATGCGTAACCAGATCTACAAGAAGTATAGTATGCAGCAGATATTTGATAACTTTTTCTTGGTTATCATACGTGGATTCTGTACAGAGCGTGGTGCGGCATTGTTGAATAAGGTTATCGAATAGTCAGTCTGTTCGGTAACCTTTGTTCGTATATATGTATTTTTTTCTCTTTATATATAATAAGGTATAGGTAATAACTCAGATAATATAGGTAAATCATGAAGATAGTTTTGATAGGGGCTGGTAATCTGGCCACCAACTTGGGAAAGGCGCTTTTGGCTGCCGGTCATGATATCGTGCAGGTATTTAGTAGAACTGTAGAGTCGGCTACTGCCTTGGCTCAGATTGCAGGAGGGGCACCTGTGACGGATATAGAACAGGTACGTGCGGATGCCGATCTGTATGTGGTCTCCGTAAAAGACTCGGTTTTGGGCGAATTGCTGCCACGACTTTGTAAGGGGAAGGAAACCAAGGTGTTCCTGCATACGGCTGGTTCTATGGATATGAACGTCTTTGAAGGCATGGCTATCCATTATGGTGTGTTTTATCCGATGCAAACTTTCTCTAAAAGCAAGGAAGTGGACTTTTCTGAGATTCCTTGTTTTATAGAGGCAAATGATGACTATGCTCATACCATGATAGCTGATATGGCGCATGAGTTGAGTGGGAATGTGTATGAATTGTCGAGTGCTGACCGTAAGTACTTGCATCTCTCAGCCGTCTTTGCCTGCAATTTTGTCAACCACTGTTATGCTATCAGTGAGAAAATCCTGGCTGATCATGGTATCCCGTTTGATGTGATGCTACCGCTGATAGATGAGACAGCCAAGAAAGTACATGAACTTTCTCCAAGAGAAGCACAGACGGGACCTGCCGTACGGTTTGACGAGAATGTGATTCGTATGCAGGCTGCCTTGCTGAAGGATCAGCCTCAGATCAAGGATATTTATGAGCGTTTGAGCTTAGGTATCCATCGTTTTAGTAAGAAATAGTTATCATCGTTTCTGTAAGAAATAGAAGTTTAAAAAGATATGATAAATTATGATTTAGATAAGATCAAGGCCATTATCTTTGATGTAGATGGTGTGCTTTCCCGTCAGACAATAACCCTTTCTTCTGCTGGTGAGCCTTTGCGTACGGTGAATATCAAGGATGGATATGCCATCCAGTTGGCGCAGAAATCAGATTTGCGCATAGTGATACTCACGGGTGGAAAATCGGAGGCCATCCGTCTTCGCTATGAGGGATTGGGTGTAGAGGATATCTATATGGGTTGTGCTGTTAAGATCAAGACCTATCGTGAGTTTCTGGAGAAATATCAGTTGACGAACGAGGAAATCATCTATGTAGGCGATGACATCCCTGATTATGAGGTGATGAGAGAGTGCGGATGCCCTTGCTGTCCTGCCGACGCATGTTCAGACATCAAGGAAATCTCTACTTATGTATCTTCCTGCAATGGTGGTGAAGGCTGTGGTAGAGATGTCGTGGAACAGGTGCTTCGTGCACAGGGAAAATGGTTGTCTGGAGCAAAGGCTTTCGGATGGTAGATTAATATGGAAACAGAACAAGAATATGAAGAATTTTAGAATTATATTGGCAAGTAATTCGCCTCGACGCAAGGAACTTTTGGCAGGTCTCGATATTCCTTTCGAAGTGAAGGTCATTCAGGGTATAGACGAAAGTTTTCCAGAATCTCTACCTGCATACGATACAGCCCAGTATATAGCCGTGAAAAAAGCCCAGGCATACCGCCCACTGCTTGATTCTGCCATCAGTCATCAGGAAACTTCCATCAATCATCAGCAACCTTCGGATGGAAATCCTGAATTATTGATACTTACTGCTGATACCGTAGTGATAGCACCGAGCAGTGAAGAACAGAATGACCAGGAAGGAAAGGGTATCATTTTGGGAAAACCGAAGGATGCTGCGGATGCGATCAGAATGCTGGAAATGCTGAGCGGGAAAACCCATCATGTGGTGACTGGTGTCTGTATCACTTCTCTGGAAAAACAGCGACAGTTTTCTGTCATTACGGAGGTTACTTTCAAAAAACTGTCAAAGAATGAGATAGATTATTATGTAGAGCATTACAAACCGTTCGATAAGGCTGGAGCCTATGGCATTCAGGAATGGATAGGTTATATCGGTTGCACGAGTTTGAAGGGAAGTTACTTTAATGTCATGGGACTTCCTGTGCAAAGAATCTATGAGGAATTAAAGAAATTCTAAGGGGTAAGGATTTTGTTATAATTATGCGTTTTGCATGTGGGGTTCCCAGTTTTTTCCTCTCGTGACAGGGAAAGATTCCTCATTTAGTTTTTTTTAAAAGAATAGTTTTCTCTATGTCATAAATTATGGCTATCTTTGTGCGTTTTATGTAACTTAGGTAGTAATATGACTAATAATGTGAAGTCAAAAGTCAGGGATGTTTTGGATAATTATCTGGAGATGAATAAGCATCGCAAGACTCCAGAACGTTATGCAATCCTTGATGCTGTTTATAGCTTAGATGGGCATTTTACGCTCGAAGACCTTGGGGCGCAGTTGGAAAAGATGCATTTCCCCGTAAGTAGGGCTACGCTTTACAATACGATGCATCTATTCATCGAACTCCGGCTGGTCGTGCGACATAGTTTGGTAGATGGTACCAAGTATGAAGCAAGTTTTAATAATGAAAACCATGTGCATCAGGTATGTACGGTTTGTGGTAAGGTAACGGAGATACAGGCTCCGCTGGTAGTGGATGCCATCAACGAGACCAAGCTGCAAAGATTCCGTCGTGATGCCTTCGCTCTCTATATCTATGGAGTGTGCAGTACGTGTCAGGGCAAGATGACTAGAAAACGTAACAATGGTAAAGTAGAAAAGTCAAAATAACTATTTATAAAATGAACACAGGTAAAGTAGATGTCCTGCTGGGTCTTCAGTGGGGCGATGAAGGTAAAGGTAAGGTGGTTGACGTGTTGACCCCTAAGTATGATGTGGTAGCTCGCTTTCAGGGTGGTCCTAATGCAGGACATACATTGGAGTTTGAGGGACAGAAATACGTTCTTCGCTCTATCCCTTCTGGTATTTTCCAGGGCGGTAAGGTGAACATTATTGGTAATGGTGTCGTTCTGGCTCCAGACCTCTTCATGCAGGAGGCTAAGGACTTGGAGAAGAGCGGTCATGACCTCAAGAGCCGTCTTCATATTTCCAAGAAGGCTCATCTCATCATGCCTACTCATCGTGTGCTCGACGCAGCCATCGAGGCTTCTAAGGGTAAAAATAAGGTTGGTACAACTGGTAAGGGTATTGGTCCTACTTATACTGACAAGGTAAGCCGTACTGGTTTGCGCGTGGGTGATATCCTTGAGAACTTCCAGGAGAAGTATGAAGCTCATAAGACTTTGCACCTCAAGCAGATAGCATCTCTTGGTTATACTGATTTCGATATTACTGAGGTAGAGAAGACTTGGATGGAAGGTATCGAATACCTGAAGCAGTTCTCTATCGTTGACAGCGAGGTGGAGATCAATAAGGTGCTCCGTTCTGGCAAGGATATTCTTTGCGAGGGTGCTCAGGGTACTATGCTCGATGTTGATTTCGGTTCTTATCCTTTCGTTACTTCATCCAATACTATCTGTGCAGGTGCTTGTATCGGTTTGGGTATCGGTCCAAACCGCATCGGTAATGTATATGGTATCATGAAGGCTTACTGTACTCGTGTAGGTGCAGGTCCTTTCCCAACGGAGTTGTTTGATGAGACTGGTGCTAAGATTCGCGACCTCGGTCATGAGTATGGTGCTGTTACAGGACGTGAGCGCCGTTGTGGTTGGTGCGACCTCGTACAATTGAAGTATTCTGTAATGGTAAATGGTGTTACTGAACTTATCATGATGAAGAGCGACGTTCTCGATGGTTTTGATACTATCAAGGCTTGTGTTGCATACAAGTTGAAGGATGGTTCTGTAACTACAGACTTCCCATACGAAATCGACGATGTAGAACCTGTATATAAGGAGTTCAAGGGTTGGAAAACCGATATGACTCAGTTTACTTCTGAGGATCAGTTCCCACAGGAATTCAAGGATTACGTAGCTTTCCTCGAAGAGTTCCTCGAGACTCGCATCGGTATCATTTCTATCGGTCCAGACCGTGAACAAACTATCGTAAGAAAGTAATTTATAATATAGTGTTTAATGTTTTGTGTTTAATTTTACTTTGAGGGTAGATATTGCGCAGAACATTAAGCACTAAACATTTAATATAAAACAATAATAAATGGCTCAAAAACCAAGTATTCCAAAGGGTACTCGCGATTTCGGACCTATCGAGATGGCGAAACGCAATTACATCTTTAATACCATTAAGGATGTATATGCACTCTATGGATTCCAACAGATAGAAACACCTGCCATGGAAACCCTTCAGACGCTGATGGGTAAATATGGCGAGGAAGGTGATAAGTTGCTGTTCAAAATTCTGAATTCTGGTGACTATATGAATAAAATCAGTGATGAGGATATTCATTCTTTAGGATCATTGAAGTTGGCAGCAAAACTTTGTGAGAAAGGTTTGCGCTATGATTTGACCGTACCTTTCGCTCGTTATGTGGTTCAGCATCGTGATGAACTTCAGATGCCGTTCAAGCGTTATCAGATTCAGCCTGTTTGGCGTGCAGATCGTCCACAGAAGGGTCGCTACCGCGAGTTTTATCAGTGCGATGCGGATGTGGTAGGTTCTGATTCCTTGCTCAATGAGGTGGAGTTGATGCAAATTGTGGATACAGTTTTCACCAAGTTTGGTGTTCGTGTCTGCATCAAAATCAATAACCGCAAGATCCTGACTGGTATCGCTGAGGTAATCGGTGAGGCTGAGAAGATTGTGGATATTACCGTGGCTATCGATAAGCTTGATAAGATTGGACTTGACAATGTGAATGACGAACTTCGTGCTGATGGTATCTCTGAGGAAGCTATCGAGAAGTTGCAGCCAATTATCTCATTATCAGGTTCTAACGATGAGAAGCTTGAAGTAATTGCTAAGGTATTGGAAACTTCAGAAATCGGTTTGAAGGGTGTAGAGGAAACTAAATTTATCCTTGATACGCTGAAGACTGTAGGCTTGAAGAATGAGATTGAACTGGATCTTACTTTGGCCCGTGGCTTGAACTACTATACTGGTGCTATCTTCGAAGTGAAGGCGCTTGATACTCCTATGGGCAGTATTACTGGTGGTGGCCGATATGACAACCTTACTGGTATCTTCGGTCTTCCTGGATTGAGCGGTGTGGGTATTTCTTTCGGTGCAGACCGTATCTATGATGTACTCAATGCTCTCGACCTTTATCCAAAGGAGGCTGTGAATGCTACACAGGTTCTCTTCATCAATTTCGGTGAGAAGGAAACTGCATACTGTCTGCCTATCGCCCGTCAGGCTCGTGAGGCAGGTATCCGTGCAGAAATCTTCCCTGACAAAGCTAAGATGAAGAAGCAGATGAGTTACGCCAATGCCAAGAATATTCCTTTCGTGGTTCTTGCTGGTGAGAATGAGATTGAACAGGGGAAGGTTACTTTGAAGAATATGGAGAGTGGTGAACAGCAGTTGGTTTCTGCTGATGAACTTATCGCTGTCATCAAGAAGTAATTTACTTAGGCGTTATCAAGAAATATTTTTCTTGTTTTATTGCCAATATGAAATAAAGGCAGGGAGCATCAGTTTGGATGGTCTTCCTGCCTTTTTTAAAAATAATAACTGAAAATTCAAACTTAAAAACAAATCGTAATGATGAAAAAGATTTTGTCCTGGTTTGCCTGCCTGTTTCTGGTGCTCGCTCTGACATCTGGCAGTAAGGTAACGACCATCTTTGTGATAGGTGATTCTACTGCTGCTGAGAAAGGTAATGCCAAGAATAATCCAGAAAGAGGATGGGGTATGGTACTGCAAGGTTGTTTTGATGATAAAATCATCGTTGATAATCATGCCGTCAATGGTAGAAGTTCTAAGAGTTTTATCGATGAAGGCAGATGGCAGAAAGTATTGGATAAACTGAAACCGGGGGATTATGTGTTTATTCAGTTTGGTCACAATGACGAGAAGCCTCATGCCGACCGTCATACAGATCCAGGCTCTACCTTTGATGCCAATCTGGAGCGTTTCGTCAACGAAACACGTGCCAAGGGCGGTATCCCGGTTTTGTTTAATTCGGTAGTGCGCAGATGTTTCTATCAGGCACCAGTGGAGAATGATGATGACGAGAAATTGAGGAAGACGACTTTTGCGGGCGAAGAGAAGATAAACAGTAATACACTCATAGATACTCACGGAGCCTATGTTGTAGCTCCTCGCAATGTGGCGCGTCGTCTGAATGTTTCTTTTGTGGATGCCACAAAGATAACTCATGATATTGAGACTGAGTTGGGCATTGAGGGAAGCCGTAAGTTGCACATGTGGTTCCGTCCGGGTGAATGTCCTCAGATTCCTAAGGGACGTCAGGATAATACCCATTATAATGTATATGGCGCCCGTCTGGTAGCCAATGCTTTGGCTGATGAGATAGGTAAGCAAGTGCCAGAACTCAAGAAGCATGTTCGCCATTATGACTATGTGGTTTCAACCCGTGGTCGTGGCAATTACTTTACACTCCAGGATGCCGTGGATGCTGTTCCTGCAGGTAAGCGTGTTAAGGTTCTTGTACTCGATGGTTCCTGGAAGAAGCCTGAAAACATGAAGGGGAAGAAAATCAAGTTCATCCTTCAGTTTGGAGCCAAGATTACTGATTAATCTCAATCGATATCTTTCTGATCTCGATTGTTTTCTATCTAATCTTGAACGATTTCAATCTTCAGAATCGTTTCTGTCGTATGCTTGATTCTGAAGTCCTCTGAAGTCCGTTCACCCACTACCCATAGAATATTTCCGACAGAATCAGCCAAAATGAGTTGCGACTGTTTTTCAAATAGATTTCTTTTTCTATCTGTTAAATAGTCGCTAACTAATTTTCTGCCTTTCATTCCGAAAGGTATGAATGCATCTCCCTGTTGGGTGCGTCGGAGCGTAAGCGGAAACTTGATATTGCTGGCATCCAGTGTAATCAGATGCTTCTCTTTGCTAGGTTTGAAGTCTTCTGCTACCGTTTCTTTGGAAATCCTTATTTTCCCTTTTGCTGTCACATAGCTGCCTGGTTCTGGTATCAGAATTCTTCTGAAATCATCCTCCTTGTTTTCTTTAACCAGAATATGTTCTCTATCTATAAGTATCTGATGAGTAGGTGTTTGCCACGTTTTTCCTGTAGCATTGATAGAGAGGAGTATCTCCTGGATCATCTTGCCGGAGGCTCCGTATGGAGAAAGGGTATGAAACAGGGCATACTCAGTGCTTGCCTGGTTTAATATCCATGATTTGCTGATACGGATAACTGGCTGTGGCATGCAGAATGAGGCTGGTGTTTCCTGGTATATCTGCTCCTTTTCTTTCTCCAGGGCAGCTGTGAGTATCTTCGAAACTTCTGTCAGATATTGGGCGGTTGCTGCTATGTTATGGCAAACTGCCGGGTTGATTTCTTTGAGCATCGGGATGATATTCAGACGCATCTTGTTTCTTACGACGTCATCTACCAGATTGGAACTGTCTGTTACGAAGTTCTGATGGCGTTCCGTCAGATAGTCGAGGATGTCCTGTCGGGTGATGCAAAGGAATGGGCGGATGATGTATCCGTTGACAGGAGAAATGCCAGTAAGTCCTTTCAGGCCTGTACCTCTTACCAAATTGATAAGAATTGTCTCAACATTGTCGTCCTGATGATGGGCTACGCATATACCTGCAGCGTTCATATCCTTGCGAAGCTGATCGAAATAGCGGTAGCGTAAGTTGCGAGCCGCTAATTCGATGCTTTCTTTATGTAGTTCGGCATAAGTCCTGGTATCGAAGTGGATGCGATGCAATTCTATGTTGAGTTGCTGGCAGAGGGTAACACAAAATCGCTCATCTCTGTCAGACTCTTCTCCTCTTAGATGGAAATTACAATGACATGCCTCTACGGTATAACCCAATTCATGAAGTACCAGCAGCAAAGCAACACTGTCTGCTCCTCCGGAAAGGGCAACCAGATATTTCTTATCTTTTTCCAATAGATGCTGTTGTGTGATGTTTTGCTGTATGGTTTGTACGAACTTCATGTTGTTATCTTATTTTGATGCTCAATATTAATCGTTATTTTGATACCCAACGTTAAGCGGTTTAAGAGTGCTGAGTATTAATCGTTGGAAGTCTGTGCTTTCAGGAAAGCTTCGGCTTTTTCCAAATCTTGCGGAGTATCGATTCCTACTGTTTCAACGTCAGTCTTACCCACTTTGATCTTGTATCCGTTCTGCAGCCATCTGAGTTGTTCCAGACTTTCTGCTATCTCAAGAGAACTCTGTGGCAACTGGGTGATTTTCCGTAGTACCTCCTTTCTGTAAGCATAGATGCCGAGGTGCTTGAGGAAAGGATAGTTGTCGAGCCATTCTTCCTGTTCTTTTCCTCTTACAAAAGGTATGATGCTTCTGGAGAAATACATGGCAAAACCAAAGTTGTCAACTACGATCTTTGGACTGTTAGGGTTGGCTACTGCATCCATGCTTGTAAAGGGTTTGCCAAGGGTTGCTATCTGGGTAGCCTCATCATCGAAGCAGTGGCAGATGGTATTGAGCTGACTTTTAGCAACAAATGGTTCGTCACCCTGTACGTTGACGATGACATCCCAGTCGCCGCCAATTTTCTCAATAGCTTCCTCAATACGGTCTGTGCCGCTCTTGTGGTCTGAACGTGTCATGACCGCCTTACCGCCAAAGGTCACTACAGCATCATAGATGCGGGTGTCGTCGGTTGCTACATAAGCTTCCTCTAAGGCAGCGGAAACTTTTTCATAAACATGCTGGATGACAGGCTTGTCGCCCAACATAGCCAGCGGCTTGCCTGGAAATCTTGTAGAGGCGAAGCGCGCAGGAATAATTCCGATAAACTTCATATTTACTATGTTTTTTGTTCAAACGTTCTATTTTAGAAGAACATTCTTTTTTATTCAAACATTCTTGGTTCTTTATTGATTTCTTTGAGGAAGATTTCCCCATACTTTTTCTTCTTGAATTCACCGATGCCATGCACTAAGCCAAACTGTTCGATGGTTCTTGGTTTCATGGCTGCCAATTCATGCAAAGACTGGTCTGACAGTATGATGTAAGGCGGATAGCCCTGTTCTGTAGCCAGTTTGAGTCGGAGTTTTCTCAATCTTTCGAAAAGGTCCTGATTCTCAGTCTTAGTATGTGATACGCGCACCAGTCTTGGATGTACCACTGGAGTCTTGCTCTTATCGTTTTGTTGTGTGACAGCCAGTTGTACAGGGTGTTCTCCCTTGAGTACCTGCCAGCCGAGGCCCGTTACTTTCATGACATTGTGCTCATTGTAGGCAATTTCGAAAAATCCCATCTGCATCATCTGCAACATGTAGTTTTGCCAGTCTTTCACGCTGACGTCACTTCCCACGCCAAAGGTCTTGAGTTCATTGTAATGGTTTTTGACCACTGTAGGTGATTTGATGCCCCTGAGAACTTCGATACATTGTCCGATGTGAATTTTTTCGTTAGTTCTGACAATGGCGCTCAGTGCTTTTTGTGTGACAATCGTACCATCGAATGTTTTTGGCGGATGGGCGCATACATCGCAGTGCCCGCAGTCTTCCGCTGATGTTTCACCAAAGTAGTTGAGCAGGATTCTTCTGCGGCAGACTCTGGCTTCAGCATATTCCTGCATACGTTGCAGTTTCTCAGCATTGATAGCCTTTTGCCCGCTTGCTTCAGCAAAACTCTTTCTCTGTATGACATCAGCTAATGAGTAGAATAGGATGGTGTCTGCAGGTGCCCCGTCGCGCCCGGCTCTTCCTATCTCCTGATAGAAACTTTCGATGCTCTGTGGCAGGTTATAGTGGATGACCCATCTTACGTTTCCCTTGTCGATACCCATGCCGAAGGCAATGGTGGCGCAGACTACCTGTATCTGATCCATCTTGAACCGTTGCTGGATAGAAGCTCGTTCTTCTGTAGGAAGCCCGGCATGATAGGCGGCAGCATTGATGCCTTTCTTTTTGAGTTCTTCTGCCACAACCTCTGTATTCTTTCTCGAGAGACAATAGATGATACCTGCATCGCCCGGATGGGAACCGATATGGCGCAAGATGAATTTGATTTTTTCTGCCTTGGTTCCTTCACGGCGTACAGCCAGACTTAAGTTGGGGCGGTCGAAGCTGCTGACGAATGTCTTGCCATTGAGGTGTAGCTGCTTGACGATGTCCTCACGGGTGATTTTATCAGCAGTGGCGGTCAGAGCCATGACCGGTACTCCTTGGAATCTTTCGTGAAGAAGTCCCAACTGTGAATATTCCGGTCTGAAATCATGCCCCCATTGGCTGATACAGTGAGCCTCATCTACGGCAAATAATGAGATTTTGATATTGCTGAAGAGATATGGTATTTCGCTCAGCAATTTCTCTGGAGAAACGTATATGATTTTCAGGTCACCAGCCTCACATCTTCTTCTGATGATGGTTTCCTCTATCGTATCCGTACTACTGTTGAGTGCTTCTGCCGGAATACCATTGGCTTTGAGCGCTTCCACCTGATCGTGCATCAGACTGATGAGTGGTGATATAACCACAGCGGTACCAGGCAAGGCTAAGGCGGGTATCTGATAGCAGAGACTTTTACCGCCTCCTGTAGGCATCAGTACGAGACAATCCTTGCCCTGCATGATTTCCTGGATGATGGCTTCCTGATTAGAACGGAAGGAATCATATCCAAAATAATTTTTCAGTATATCTATTATTTGCATTTCGCATGAATTTCTGGCAAAGGTACATATTTTTCATTAGAAAACAGACTTTTTATTTGATTATTTCAAAGAAAGTTGTTACTTTTGCATCATAATAAATAAATAAACAGAATGATGAGCAATTCTAACGAACATTTTCAGTTCACAGATGAGCGTTTTGCCGACTTGCAAATGTTGCGCTATCGCTTGAATGGTTTTGAGGATTTGACACTTTCTCAGCAAATATATATTTATTGCTTGGCAAAGGCTACCTTGATGGGCCGTGATATTACCTTCGACCAGCAGGGAAAGTACAATCTTCGTATCCGTAAGACTTTGGAGGCTATCTATAAGCATTACGATGGAGATAGAACATCTGATGACTTCAAGGCTCTCGAGGTTTACCTCAAGAGAGTCTGGTTCTCCAGCGGCATCTATCACCATTATGGTTGTGAAAAATTCAAACCGGGTTTTTCCGAGCATTTCTTCTATGAGGCAGTTTCTCTGATGCCAGAGACAGAACTGCCTTTAAGAAGAGGTGAGACCAAGGAGGACCTGCTGGATGAATTGGTGCCCGTTATCTTTGATGAGGAAGTTCTTCCGAAGCGTGTGAATCAGACTGATGGGGTTGATCTGGTAGCCACTTCTGCCTGCAATTTCTATGAAGGCGTTAACCAGGATGAGGTGGAAAGGTTTTATGCCAGACTGAAGGATGGTGAAGACTTGACACCACCTTCCTATGGACTCAATTCCAAACTGATGAAGCGGAATGGAGAAATCGTAGAAAAGACCTGGAAAGAAGAAGGTATGTATGGTTCTGCCATTAAGGAGATTATTTCCTGGCTCTTGAAAGCTCAGAAATATACAGAAAATGAGCAGCAGGCTCATGTCATCGATCTTCTGATCAAATATTATCGCACTGGCGACCTTTCTGATTTCGACCGATATAGCATTGCATGGGTCAAGCAGCAGGAGGGTATGGTTGATTTTATCAATGGTTTTATTGAGGTTTATGGTGATCCTCTTGGACTGAAAGGAACCTGGGAAGGTCTTGTTGAATTTAAAGATATGGAGGCAACCCGACGTACTCAGGCTATCAGCCAGAATGCGCAGTGGTTTGAGGACCATTCTCCTGTAGCTCCTCAATTCAAGAAGGCTGAGGTGAAAGGTGTGACGGCTCATGTTATCTGTGCTGCCATGTTGGGGGGTGATGAATATCCTGCTTCTGCCATCGGTATCAATCTTCCGAATGCTAACTGGATTCGCGAGACTCATGGCAGCAAGAGTGTGACGATAGGAAATCTGACTGAAGCATACAATAAGGCTGCGCATGGCAATGGATTCCTGGATGAATTTGTTGTTGATCAGGAAACTCTTGATCTCATCAACCGATATGGTGATGTGACGGATGACCTGCATACCGACCTGCATGAATGTCTGGGACATGGCAGTGGTCAGTTGCTTCCTGGTGTTGACCCTGATGCTCTCAAGGCTTATGGCAATACAATCGAGGAGGCTCGTGCTGATTTGTTCGGCTTGTATTATGTTGCTGATCACAAACTGGTAGAGTTGGGATTGACTCCAGATGATGAGGCTTATAAGGCTCAATATTATTCTTATTTGATGAATGGACTGTTGACACAGGCGATACGTATCAAGGAGGGTGATAAGATAGAGGAAGCTCACATGCGCAACCGTGCGTTGATAGCCAATTGGGTCTTGGAACACTATTCTCAGGCGGTACAACTGGTGAAGAAAGATGGCAAGACTTACGTTCAGATCACTGATTATCCTGCTCTCCGTCATGCTTTTGCAGACTTGTTGGCTGAAATCCAGCGTATCAAGAGTGAGGGTGATTTTGATACGGCCCGTATTCTGGTAGAGAAGTATGCTGTTAATCTCAATCCAGAGTTGCATCATGAGATCTTGGAACGATACAAGAAACTTAACCTGGCTCCTTATAAAGGATTTATCAACCCATGGATGAAACTGGAGTTTGATGAAGAGGGTAATGTGACAAAGGTTCTTCTTGATTATACGGAATCCTATGAACATCAGATGCTCAGATATTCTGATGAATATGGTACGCTATAACAAATAGCATTAAAATAGTAATGAAAATGATAGATAATAAAGATGAACAGTTTCCGGTAGTAGATGAGATGGGAACTATTTTGGGTGCCATCAGTCGTGGTCATGCTCATGACGGCAGTAAAATATTGCATCCCGTGGTACATCTACACCTTTTTAATAATAAAGGCGATCTGTTTCTCCAGCATCGCCCGGCCTGGAAGGATATTCAACCTGACAAGTGGGATACAGCTTGCGGTGGACATGTCGATTTAGGCGAGAGTGTGGACCAGGCTCTGCACCGCGAAGTGAAGGAGGAACTTGGAATAACCGACTTTGAACCAATATCCATGGGACATTATGTCTTTGAGAGTAAGCGTGAGAAGGAATTGGTCTATGTGCATCGCTGTGTGTATGATGGCGAAGTGAAGCCAAGTCAGGATGAACTGGATGGAGGCAGATTCTGGACAAAGGAGGAAATACTCGAAAATATGGGTAAAGAAGTGTTTACTCCGAATTTTGAGAATGAATACAAGAAGTATTTCATGTAATCGGGTGTATGATATAATCATAGAGTTATTCCGGTATTATCCGAATTTGGTTTTATCGTCCATAAAATAAAAGAAGAAATCCGGCAAAAGTCAGGTGGAAACCTACTTTTGCCGGATTTCTTGTATCAGTATCTATTTACTTTGCAGATTCGAATTCACGCAAGAAACGTGTATCATTCTCAGAGAAGAGACGGAGGTCGCTTACACGATACTTCAAGTTGGTAATACGCTCTACGCCCATACCAAATGCATAACCAGTGTAAACATTAGAATCGATGCCGCAAGCCTCAAGATCATGAGGGTCAACCATGCCGCAACCGAGAATCTCTACCCAGCCGGTATGCTTACAGAAGTTACATCCCTTACCACCACAGATGTTACAAGAGATATCCATCTCTGCACTTGGCTCAGTGAATGGGAAATAGCTTGGACGCAGACGGATCTTGGTGTCAGCACCAAACATCTCGCGAGCAAATGTAAGGAGAACCTGCTTCAAGTCGGTAAAGCTGACATTCTTGTCAACATACAGACCTTCTACCTGATGGAAGAAACAGTGTGCACGTGCGCTGATGGCCTCGTTACGATATACACGACCAGGGCAAAGTACACGGATAGGTGGCTCGTGGGTCTCCATATAGTGAGCCTCATCACCCGACGTATGACTGCGCAGGAGAATGTTCTTGGTCACATCGTTAGGGTCGCTCTGCTCAATGAAGAAAGTATCCTGCATATCGCGGGCTGGATGATCAGCGGCAAAGTTGAGCATGGTGAAAACATGCTTGTCATCGTCAACCTCTGGACCATGATAGAGGGTAAAGCCCATGCGAGAGAAAATGTCGATAATTTGATTCTTGACAACTGTCAATGGATGACGGGTACCGAGAGCTACAGGGTAGGCGGTACGTGTCAAGTCAATATCATCGCTGGATGCATCAGCCTCTTCCATTTGCTCCTTGAGAGCGTTGATGCGTTCTGTAACAGCTTGCTTCAACTCATTGATCTTTACACCAATTGTTTTCTTCTGGTCGGCTGGCACTGTGCGGAAGTCGGCCATAAGGGCATTAATCGAGCCCTTCTTGCTCAAATACTTGAGTCGGAGTTGCTCTACTTCTTCTGCATTTTGAGCAGAAAGAGTGCTCACTTCCTTCAAGAGTTCTTCTATTTTTTCTAATAACATAATCTTAAATTATATATTTTGAGTGCAAAGATAACATTTTTCGCTCAAAATATGAAATATCTCAAAAGAAAGTTGTACTTTTGCATTGAAAATTTGAGAAATTTATAGGTTTATGAAGAAACTTTCTTTTTTATCAGTGCTACTGGCGGTCCTTACAGTCGTTTGTTTTACGTCTGTGGGATGCTCTGACAAGAAGCCGGCTCAGGTGCATGATTCTACATCTGTTGATTCTGTTATCGCAGATACCCAAGCTGTTGATTCTACGGAGAAATTGATCGAGGAGACTCCGATGCCTAAGGCTGCAGATGAGCTTTTCGATGATTTCGTATTTAATTTTGCTGCGAATAGAAAACTGCAAATGAAACGTGTTCATTTCCCATTGCCTGTCTATCATAATGATAAACTCGTAAAAACGATAGAAAAGCGGGCTTGGAAAATGGAGCATTTCTTCATGCATCAAGATTATTACACCTTGATTTTGGATAATCAGAAGCAGATGAATCTGGTGAAGGATACTGCTATCGACCATGTGGTCATAGAAAAGGTGTTCTATGCCAAGAAAACAGTGCAGCAGTTCCTTTTCAATCGCATCAATGGTGAGTGGATGATGACTTCTATCAATTATAAGCCTATGTACACCAACATGAATGCCAGTTTCTTGAAGTTCTATGGAAAATTTGCTACGGATTCTGCTTTCCAGGCTGAACACCTCCACAATCCTGTGAAATTTGTTGGTCCTGATCCGGATGATGATTTCAGTACCATGAGTGGAGATATTGAACCGGAAACCTGGCCAGCCTTTGCTCCGCAATTGCCTCATGGAATGATATACAATATTATATATGGACAGAAATATGCTGAGAGCAATCAGAAAATCTTTGTGATACGTGGTATTGCAAATGGAATGGAAACAATATTGACTTTCAAGCGTGTTCATGGAAAATGGATGCTTACCAAACTTAATATGTAATACAGAATGAAGGATATTAAAGATTATAGCCTCTTGGCTCACAATACTTTTGGCATAGCTGCTACTTGCCGTCGCTTTCTGGAATATGCTTCTGTAGAGGATGCAAGAAAGGTGGCTGAGATACTTACAGAGCAAGATCAGCCTGTTTTGATTATCGGAAGTGGTAGTAACCTGCTTTTGACGGGTGATTATCCCGCTACGGTCATCCACTCTTCCATCTTGGGAATTCGTGTCATTGATAGGCAGGAACTCCTAAATGAGGGATGGATTACTGCTGCAGATGTAACTGCTGAAAAGACGATGGACTCTCTTGCTTCTCAAGAGGATGAAATCTTCGTAGAGTGCGGAAGCGGCGTTGTCTTTGATGATTTTGTTGCATATTGTGTTGAACATGGTTACTATGGTGCCGAGAATCTGTCAATTATTCCTGGTGAGGTGGGAGCCAGTGCGGTGCAGAACATAGGTGCTTATGGTGTTGAGGCAAAGGATATCATTTATAAGGTAGAGGCTGTTGAACTCTCTACGGGTAAGATTGTAAAATTTGATAATTCCGACTGCGAGTATAGTTATCGCCAGAGTAAATTCAAGAAGGAATGGCGCGATAAGTATTTGGTTACCCGTGTGGTATATCGTCTGTCAAAGACCTATACTCCAGACCTTGACTATGGCAATATCCGCAGTTCTTTGGCTGAAAGAGGTATTTCTAATCCTACGGCAAAGCAGTTGAGAGAGGTCATCATGGATATTCGCAATGCTAAATTGCCGGATCCGAAGAATCAGGGCAATGCGGGTAGTTTCTTTATGAATCCTATCGTGGATAAGACTAAGTATGAGGAATTGGCATCGCTTTATCCGAACATGCCTCATTATACGATAGATGCATCTCATGAGAAAATTCCTGCAGGATGGATGATTGATCAGTGTGGATGGAAAGGTAAGAGCCTTGGCCCTGCTGGTGTTCATGATAAGCAGGCTTTGGTCTTGGTAAATAGAGGTGGTGCTAAGGGACAGGATGTGGTCAGATTGTGTAAGGCTATTCAGGATGATGTCTTTCATAAGTTTGGCATTGAGATTCACCCTGAGGTAAATATCAAATAAAGAGTTGTCTCATGAATAATAAATTAAAGATAACTTTATTGGGAACAGGAACATCAAGCGGTGTTCCTGTTTTGGGATGTAATTGTGAGGTATGCAGAAGCCAGAATCCAAAGGATAAGAGGTTTCGCTGTGCCGTATTGGTAGAAACGGATCATACCCGGATACTGATAGATGCAGGTCCTGATATTCGCATGCAACTTCTCCGTGTTCCTTTCCGTAAGTTAGATGGGGTGCTGATTACTCATATCCATTATGATCATGTAGGAGGAATGGATGACTTGCGCGGTTTCTGTAAATTTGGGGATATTCAGGTTTATGGTGACGGGTTGGTTACTTCCACCTTGCCCCATACCATGCCTTACTGTTTCCCTGCTAATCCGGAACTCCTTTATCCAGGTGCTCCCAAATTATCGCTGCATACCATAGAACCTCATCATGAATATACGATAGGGGATATCTCCTACATGCCAATTAGGGTAATGCATGATAAAATGCCTATTTTGGGTTATCGCTTCGGAAAGTTTGCCTATATCACGGATATGAAGTCGATGGATGATGAAGAATATACTTATCTGGAGGGGGTAGAGGTGCTGGTAATCAATGCGTTGCGCTTTGAGAAGCCTCATCATAGTCATCAGTTGGTAGATGATGCCATTCGTGTGGCAAGGCGTATAGGAGCCAAACTGGTTTATCTTACTCATGTAACGCACCAGATTGGCTTATACGAAAAAGCCAACAGGCGACTGCCTGCTGGCTTCCAGTTTGCTTATGATACTCAAGTGATAGAAATCCTTTAGAGCATACCCTTGGAACTTGGCAGTTCGAAGTGGTAAATGTCTCGCTTCACTGCCATTTTCAGTGAGCGGGCCAGCGCTTTGAAGATTCCTTCTATCTTATGGTGTTCATTTTCACCCTCTGCCTTGATGTTGAGATTCATCTTGGCTGCATCGCTTAAGCTTTTGAAGAAATGCTTAAACATCTCTGTAGGCATTTCGCCTACTTTCTCTCTATGAAATTCTGCGTCCCATATCAGCCATGGGCGACCTCCGAAGTCTAATGCTACCTGGCACAGACAGTCATCCATTGGCAGGCAATAGCCATATCTTTCAATTCCTCTTTTATCACCTAATGCCTGGAGGAGACATTCACCGAGGGCTATACCTGTATCTTCGATGGTATGGTGCTCATCTACTTCAAGATCTCCCTTGGTATGTATGGTGAGATCCATCATGCCATGCTTACCAATTTGTTCCAGCATGTGGTCGAAGAAGCCCAATCCTGTAGATATATCGCACTTGCCCGAACCATCGAGATTTACCTTGATATAGATGTCTGTTTCCTTGGTGGTGCGCTTCACCTCAGCGATACGGTCACCTGCAAAGAGAATTTCAGCTATCTTGTCCCAATCCATTCCGTCTTTGCCGAGAATGAGGCTCTTGCAACCGAGATTTTCTGCTAATTGCGCATCTGTCTCTCTGTCTCCGATAACATAACTGTTGGCCAGATCATACTCAGGATTATTCATGTATTCTTGCAGCATTCCCGTACCCGGCTTTCTCATAGGTGAATGATCTTCCGGAAAATGTCGGTCGATATGCTGTTTCTCAAAATGGATACCTTCGCTTTCCAAACTCTGGATGATAAAATTGTGTACAGGCCAGAAAGTATCTTCTGGAAAACTGTCAGTGCCCAAACCATCCTGATTGCTCACCATGATTAACTTGAAATCTGTATGTTGAGCTATGAACGAGAGATTTCTGAACACGCCCTTGGTAAAGACGAGCTTTGCAAAGCTGTCTATCTGTTCATCCTCAGGTTCTTGAATCAAGGTTCCATCGCGGTCGATGAAAAGCAATTTTGTCTTTTTCATTGAATTCTGTATTTTTATGTTGATACTATTTTATGATGCTTTAAAGTGAAAGTAGCTTCATTGGCAGATGAAAGCAACTTCATTTATTGGTGAAAGAGCCTTCGTTTGTATTTTGCAGTTCTTTTTTCTTTTTCTCCAGACAGGTATTTGCCCCATAGAGGTAGGCATAGGAAAAGCCTAACCAGCTTGCAACGTATGTCAGGACAAATATTGTGATAGTCAAGACAATCAAAAGTAATGGAGTGAAATAAGCAGGGACTCCAAGCGGGTCGCCACCTAAAGCTCCCACTTGAGATGACATCTGTGCCCAACTCATGATGAAGGTTGGTATCAATACGATACAGGAAATGATGCAGATAATGATCGTTCCCAAGAAACCCATCAGGAAAATACTGCCCAGGTGTTTGGCGCCTTCTTTGTAAGTGCTCCAAGGTTTCAGCTTTTCTTCTTTTTGCTTGAGCATAACATGGGGGATGATATGGGCAAAAGGCAAAACCAAGAGTGCAATGATAACCAATAAGATTATTGCGACAATGCCTGTTACTGCATAAGTTAGGGTTAATGTGGAATTTGCTGCCATAGCCTTGGTTGCCATGGCTTGGTAAATAGCAGACGTGCCTCCATATCCGAAACCGATGGCAAAACCACCTATTATTTCGAATATAATATATACGATGGTGAATTTCAGCAAATTCTTCCAGAATGATGTCTTGGTAAGCCATGTCCAGATAGCTGCACTACTGAGACAGAATGAAAACCATGTCATTGCATAAATGATGGTTTGCAGAAGGTATGACGTGATGGGATTTTCTACTCCCCAATCATGCAGTCCCTTATTGGGCATTCTGAAATATATGGTAATTGCCATCAGAACAGCATAGATGAGTGTAGCCCACCATGTCTTCTTGATGAGTGAAGTAAAATGGCTTCCGATGTAATCATAAGCAGCTTTCATACAGGATGTTATGCTGCGATTCTTGAATAAAACTTTAGTATCCATGATCTTCTTCATTTATGAATATTTTCTTCCTTTTAAGAACGTAACCTTCTTTTATGAGAGGGATATGTCCTGTCTTCTAAATTCTGCACAAGTAATAGCGGTGGCTATCGCTACATTGAGACTGTCTGCGGTGGCTCTTCCTTCAGGGAAGTTGGGAATTAACAGGCGGTGGTTGACGAGTTTGGTCAATGCAGGAGTGATACCTTTCCCCTCATTTCCCATGATGATAAAACCACGGTTCTCTAACTTTTGCTGGTAGATATTCTCACCATCTAACAGTGTACCGTAAATCGGTGTCTCCTGAGAAAGTGACTCCATCAAAGCCTGCAGGTTTCCATATTCCACTCTTACGCGGGCTATACTACCCATGGTAGCTTGTACTACCTTGGGATTGTAGACATCTGCTGTGTCCAGACTGCAGTAGATATGTTCGATACCAAACCAGTCTGCGATTCGTATGATTGTTCCCAGATTTCCCGGGTCTTGGACTCCATCCAGTGCAAGATTGAGAATCGAAGTGTCCACTTCAGAAAAGCCTGTAGTAGATGTAGGGTGTTCCCTGCCGGCCTGTTTGAAAACAGCAAGAACCTGTTGGGGATGCTGTAAGAAACTCACTTTTTTGAGTTCTTCATCAGTTACTTCAATCACTTCTGTTGAGGCTCCAAAGCGTTTACCTTTCAGCCATTCTTCTGTAGCAACGAGGATTTCTGCAGGCTGGAGTTCCAGGAGGTCTTCCACCACCTTATGTCCTTCGGCTACAAATACGCCTTCTTTATTTCGGTTCTTTTTGAGCTCAAGAGAGTGAATATATTTAATTTTATTCTTGCTTATCATATATGTATCTTCTATTCTTATTATGAATCTTGTAATCCCTTTACTATAGGACTTATTTTTGGCAAAGTTACATTAAAAATAGGACATGGCAAAATATTCCTCCTGTTAAAGCCTTAATTTGTTTGAATTTTTATATTTTTTTTTCGTTGGCTCGATTTTTTGTCGTAACTTTGCAGCAATGAAGAGATATAGTTATATTCCGTTTTCAATCCTTTTGTTGACTACAGCTTGCTCTACTGGCAAGTATGTACAAGAGGGTGAGTATATATTAGATAAGGTGGCGGTTGTGTCAGATCAGTCTGATTATAATGCAGCCCCTCTATCTCAGTATGTACGTCAGAAAGAGAAGCCCAAGTTGTTTTCGCTTTTCAGAAATCCTTTCAGTCGCAAGCCTGTCATTTATGATACCTTGCAGGCTCGTCTGTCCTGTCAGGATCTGATGACAGCCATGCAGAATGAAGGATATATGAATGCGGGTGTTTCTCTTTATACTGAGACAAAAGGGAAAAAACTGAAGGCTACCTATCTCCTTCATCCAGGGCAACCTTTTCTGATAGGAAAGGTAAATTATGACATCCAGGATGAAGGTATCCAGCAGTTGTTGCATCTCGATCAGACTGATAATCAGCAGATAAAACCTGGTATGCGTTTTACTGTTGAAACATTGGATAATGAGCGTAAGCGTATTGCTGGTTTATTGTCAGATAATGGATATTTCCGTTTCAATAAGGATTTTATTCACTTTACGGCCGACACGGTGATGGGACGCAAGGATATTGCTCTGACGCTTCAGTTGAGAAAGTACAAGTCAAATAGCAATTCTCCAGAAGTTGATCACACCCGTTATCTGATACGTGATGTACTTTTCCAAAGTAATGACAGTGATCGAATTCATCTTCGTAAACAGGTACTTCTCAATGCGACCGCCATCAAAGCGGGGCGACCTTATGATGCTTCTGCTTTGCAGCGGACATACAATAATTTCGCCCGCCTGCAAGCTGTAAAATATACGAATATTAAATTTGCGGAAGTGCCGGATACCAATTTGCTGGATTGCCATATTCAGATAAGTACCAATAAGCCTTCTACTATATCATTCCAGCCGGAAGGTACAAACACAGCTGGTGACTTGGGCGCTGCTGCATCCATTACCTATACCAATCGCAATCTCTTTCATGGTAGCGAACAGTTGAGTATAGAGTTTCGTGGCGCATATGAGGCAATTACCGGTTTGGAAGGTTATCAGGATCAGAACTATACGGAGTTTTCCGTAGAAACGAAATTAGTTTTCCCTCGTTTCCTGGCTCCATTTCTTTCCAAGAGTTTCAGGCGCAGACAGACGGCAAGTTCTGAGTGGGCTGTAAGTTGGAATTTTCAGAATCGCCCTGAATTTCATCGTAGAGTCTTTTCATCTGCATGGCGTTATCGCTGGAGTGAACCGAAGCATCATCTGAATTACCGCTTTGATTTGCTGGATCTCAATTATGTGTATATGCCTTGGATCTCTTCTACGTTCAAGCGTGATTATTTGGATAATGCGGAAAACAGAAATGCTATCCTGCGTTATAACTACGAGGATATCTTTATCATGAAGGCTGGTTTTACTGTCAGTTATACGGATGGTGTAGATGCTGTCAGGGCTAATTTTGAGTCGGCAGGTAATCTGCTGAATGGAGTATCTAAGGGATTTGGATTTAAAACTAATTCTCAGGGACAACATACTTTGTTTAATATCGCTTATGCGCAGTATGTGAAGTTGGATTTTGATTATACTCATCTGTTCCAGTTTGATAAGCGTAATGCCTTGGCTCTTCATGCTGGTCTGGGAGTTGCTTATCCTTATGGTAATAGCACGGTGCTGCCTTTTGAAAAACGATATTTCTCTGGCGGTGCCAATTCCGTAAGAGGTTGGAGTGTAAGAGAATTAGGTCCGGGTAAGTTTAAGGGAACTGACGGCCGTATCGATTTTATCAATCAGACGGGTGATGTCAAACTTGACTTAAATGCTGAGTATCGCTCTTCTTTGTTCTGGAAATTGCAGGGTGCGCTCTTCATAGATGCAGGTAATATCTGGACGCTCCGCAATTATGCAGAACAGCCTGGAGGTCAATTCAAGTTTACTGAATTCTATAAGCAAATAGCCGCTTCATACGGTATGGGTCTGAGATTGAACTTTGATTATTTCATCTTGCGATTTGATGTGGGTATGAAAGCTATCAATCCTGCTTATGAATCAGAAAAGGAACATTGGTCTATCTTCCATCCAAAGTTGAGCCGTGATTTCGATTTTCACTTTGCAGTAGGTTTGCCTTTCTAAAGAGGGAAGGGCAAACCTATTTTTGCAAGGTAGGTAACTGCTTGAGTTCTACTTTCCATTTGCCATTATGGATAGTCATCGGCAATGTGAGTTTCGACTTGTTGATGAGATGGGCCTCTTTACCAATTGTATCCATTTGTAGGAAATTGGTTATTTCCAGATTGACGGTAGCAGATACTTCATCTTCTTTGAAGTCTATGTCTCCAATTTCGATGTGTGCATCTTCATTTTTTGCTTTCAGAAGTTCTATGTCTGCTGGGTGTACGTTGCTTGCGGCATAGCGTAGCCAAACCTTAGATTCGGGGGTGCAAAACCTGGCTGCCTTTTCAAAATGCCAATTATAATAATAGGTAGCGAAGGAATCAGCGTCTGCTTTCAGTTGTTCTTCACTTCCTTCATGTGGCTGGCAACTTATGAGGGACAAAAATCCGAATAAACTTCCGCATACAATTGAAGAAAGTATGGGATAAAAGCTTTTTTTTGTATATGTGATTACATTTCTTACCATAAAGCTGATGTTTAAATCCTATTAATTTGCTAAAAATTGCTACAAAGGTACTAAAAAACTTTGTAATATGAGTTTTTTTTGCTAATTTTGCATGAAAATATAATTTTAAATGCTGAGATTTATTTCCTTCGGCAGTGGAAGTAGTGGTAATTGCTACTATCTTTACACTGAGACGGATTCTATATTGATAGATGTTGGTGTCGGATTGAGAAGCTTGAAAAAGCATTTTCATAATTATGGCATGCAGTTTGAGGATATTCATCATATCCTGGTTACTCATGATCATGCAGACCATGTTAAGTCTGTGGGAAGTTTGAGTAATGATTTTCATCTACCGGTATATACAACCCGTAAAGTTCACATGGGGATAGAGAGGAATTATTGTGTTCGCAAGAAGATTGTTCCGCAAAATGTCCATGTCATAGAAAAAGGGGTTCCTTTTACTCTGGGAGAGTTTAAGGTTACACCATTTGGAGTTCCTCATGATAGTACCGACAATGTGGGCTATTTTGTGGAACAGGGTGGTGTGTGCTTCTGTCTGCTTACTGATGTCGGACATATTACAGAAGAAATGCACAAATTCATAGGTCGTGCTAATTATCTGGTAATAGAAGCAAACCATAGTGTTGAAATGTTGTTGCAGGGTAATTATCCTCAATATCTGAAAGATCGTATTCTGGGTCCTAACGGACATCTGAGTAATGATGCTTGTGGAAAGGCGCTTGCCGAATATGCAACTTCTAATCTCCGACATGTTTGGCTCTGTCATCTTAGTGAAGAAAATAATCATCCGGAATTGGCACGGAAGACTGTTGAACATGTTTTGAGAAGCTATGGCATTGTGGCAGGAAAGGATTTTGGTTTGGAAGTGCTGAAACGTAAAACTCCGAGTGAAATCTATAAGTTATTATAATTTGTATACAGAAGGGGGTGTATTAAGCTGATAATTTTGCTTGATACACCCCTTTGTTATAGAATTATCTGTTGTTGCATTATCTGCAAACAAAATCTATTTCTTTTCTTCTTTCTGTTTGTTTAGCCTTTTGATGACAGAATAAGCATCATAAAGACCTAATTCTCCTGCTTTAGACAAATCTTGGATGGCAGTAGTCTTATTGCCAGTTTTTGAACGTGCTATACCTCTATTATAATATGCTTCTGCCAGTTTGTTGTCTATCTTGATGGCCATGGTATAGTCGTCAATGGCCTTGGATAATTCCTTGCGGTTAGCGTGCAGATTACCTCTATTATAATAAATGTATGCATTATTGTTCTTGCTCAGACGGATCGCATCACTGAAATCTGCTTCTGCAGAATGGATGTTGATAATAGGCTGTCCCTCAGAAACGTTGAATTCGTCCATTTCTGTCTGACAAACGGCTCTTTGCCAATATGCTAATGCGTTGGTGTCGTCCAACTTGATGTATTCTGTGAAATCACTGATGGCTGCCTCAAAGTCACGCAATACAGCATTGGCAACAGCCCTGTGTATCAGAAGTTCCTTCTTTCTTTCGTCATCTTTTGCTACGCTTAATTCTGCCGATAGCTTATCAATTAGCGAGAATATTTTCATAGAGCCGTTCTCGTCCAGCTGTTCCTTGTTGCATACGATGTAGAGCTTTGTGTCCTTATTTTGTTTGTTCTGGATATTGAGTTGCTCTACGTCCCTGTCGAATGCCTGTACACCCGTAATATTTTGTGTACTTGGGAAATAACTGATTCTGTACATAGGGAGATAAGCAGTCTCCACCAATCTGTTTTGAATGCGTCCGCGATACTCACTCTTGTATTCGTGCTCGTATTTTGGTTCGTCTTCTACTACAAGGCTTGCAAACTTATTCGGATCAATTTCTGAGCGTTTACGTATTTCTTTCTTGGTCTTGGAACTCCATCTCGGTTGTATTCCCAGATGTTTGTTCATTTGTGCTTTAAGTATGCGGAATTCGTCAAGCTCCGCCTTGTTTGTCATGCCAAGTCGTCTGTAACAGTTGGCACGATAGGAGAGCCCTGTCCAGAAATTAGGAAATTGATTGATTACCGTTGTAAAGTCACGGATGGCTGCACGGAGATTTCCTGTTTTCTCATGCAGGAGCGCACGGTTGAAAATCGCCATGAAATTTTGTGGCTCCATCTTGATGACGAAGTCAAAGTCGGAGATAGCTCTGTTATCGTCTCCCAGTTGTACACGCATCAGACCACGGTTGTAGTGTGCGAGAAAATTATTCGGATCCAAATCCAGTGCATTGTCGTAATCGCTCATAGCTCCCCTCAGATTGTTGAGGTTGATACGAGCCAAGGCTCTATTGATATAGTTGTTTACATTGTTTGGCTTGAAATGCAAAGACTTGGTGAGAGCCTCATCGGCAATGTTCCATTCTTTTCTTGCGAGAGCCATGTAGGCACGTGTGGTCCATGTATCTCCATCGTATGGATTGAGTTCCAGACTTTTATCCAGCCATTTTTCGGCACTTATGGTATCTTTTTTCTGGAGATACACTTCTGCCTTGAGGGAATATGCATTGGAAAAGTCATGCCACTGCTTGATGATAGAATCAAGTTGTACCAGAGCAGGATCGTATTTCTTGTCCTGCATCAGACAGAGCGCACGGTTGAACCAATAGTTGCGATTCCTCGGTTCTATCTTGATGGCAGAATTGTAATCCTGGATAGCCTCATCATATTTGCTTTGTCTGATACGGCAAATAGCACGTAGGTCATAGATATCATTGATATAAGGGTTGAGATGCAATGCTTCTGTAGCATCGCTCTCAGCACCCGTATAGTCATCGAGGCTGAATTTAGCCACGCTGCGATAATACCATGGTTCATAGAGATATGGCTTGGCGCCGATTGCCAAATTAAAGTATTTGATAGACAAAACATAGTCTTCGTAATACAGAGCACTTCTGCCTGCAGTAATGAGGCGATCTACTCGATATTGCGCAGCAACCGGTGCTATAGACAATGCAAGGAAAGCTATAGCCAAGAATCTCTTTTTGTTCATACTGAATGTATAAATAGAACTAAAACCTATTGAAAATGCTTTTTCGCTGATTAGCGACGAATTTTAGTGCGATAAGCACAGCGGAATTTGCCCTTGATGATGTTTTTAAGTTTACCGGCAATCATGTTTTTGCGTAGAGGTGAAATGCGATCTACAAACATGGTGCCCTCCAGGTGGTCAAATTCATGCTGCATAACTCTTGCCAGATAACCTTCCACCCATTCGTCGTGCTCCTGATACTCTTCATCAAGATATTTCACATGGATACGGGTAGGGCGGGTAACTTTTTCTGAGATGCCAGGGATAGACAGGCAGCCTTCTTCCAAAGACTCTGTCTTGCTTTCCTCGTCGCGCTCGATGATGTGAGCATTGATAAATGCTTTTCTGAAACCTTTGTACTCAGGAAAATCCTCGCTGAGTACATCTAAATCGATAACAACAACACGGATGTCGAGACCAATTTGGGGAGCTGCAAGACCCACTCCATTACTTGCGTCAAGGGTTTCATACATGTTGGAAATCAGCTGTTTCAGTTCCGGATAATCCGGAGTAATATCTTCAGCCACTTTTCTCAATACAGGCTGACCATATATATAAATAGGTAAAATCATTTTCTGGATTGCAAAAAATCTTGTAAAATAATGGTGGCGCTAATCTCGTCCACCAGTCCTTTGTTTTCTTTTCTCACTTTCTTCTTTACTCCGCCGGCTATCATTGCTCGATGGGCGAGTACAGAAGTGAATCTTTCATCATAGTACTCAATGGGAATCTCCGGGTGAGCCTTGCGCCATCTGTTGAAGAAGTTCTCCACACGCGCCAGGTTTTCGCTGGGTTGCCCATTGGGCTGCATCGGTTTGCCGATGACAATGCGCTCCACCTGCTCCTTTTGTATATAGCCTTCGATGAAGGCAAATAGTTCAGATGTAGCAACAGTGGCCAACCCACCTGCAATAATCTGCAATGGGTCGGTCACTGCCAGTCCGGTACGTTTCTTACCGTAATCTATGGATAAGATGCGCATTATTTCTTAAAGAGCAACCAAGCGTCTGGGTACTTGCTGGCACGGAGTTCGTTACGGCTCTTTACAGCACCAGCCTTATCTACGAATGTGGAAGCAACCACACGATACATGTTGCGCTCATTGTTGAATACGATTTGTGCGTCATAGCCTGAACTCTTCAATGTGTTGTAGAGACCCTCAGCGTTAGCCTTCAAAGAGAAAGAACCTACTACTACGCTGAAATTCTGGAGACCAGAACCAGAAACAAGTGATACATTCTCCTGACGTACAGATGCATTATCTACTTCTGTATTTGTTGATTCGCTAGGAGTAGTTGTCTCCAATGGAGTAACAACTGGTTCTGTTGTTGTAGGCTGCTGTACTTCCTGAGCCTGTGCCTTCTCGTATGCTTTCTTATACATGCTTTCTTTAGACTTACAACTTGCAAGTGCCAAAACAATGCACAAGCCCAAGCTCAAAACTGATAATTTCTTCATAACTTAATGTTTTTATTGTTTAACTTATTTGATTTCTTTGTTGTTTAGTAGTGATATAATCACCACCCGTTGACAATTCGTGTCGCTTTCGTTCTGCGAAAATACAAATAATATTGCAAATACAACAAGAAACCTCGCATAAAGTTTGTTAAAACATGGGTAATACAACACCTTTAAATAAAAATTAAGGAAAAAATCATTGTTTATTGAATATTATTTTGTACATTTGCAACATAAAGAAGTCGTCGGGCCAGCTTATAGAGATAGTTCGTCGATCTCTTGATAACATGTTTAACAATAAAAACTTAGTAATTATGAAAGCATTAGGTTACATTGGAGCTTTCCTCGGCGGTGCAATCGCTGGTTCAGCTTTAGGTTTGATTTTTGCTCCTGAGAAGGGTGAGGATACACGTAGCAAAATTGCTGATGCAGTTGACAATTTCTGCAGCAAGCATAACATCAAGCTCAGCAAAAAAGATGTTGATGATTTGGTAGATGACATTAAGGACGCTGCTCCTGAGGTATAATTTATCATGTCTTTTTGAGGACGATAATTTATCATGATGTTTTCTAACGATAAAAATGTAGAAACTATTGGGCAACTTGTTGAAGTGCTCAAACACTATATCGGGCTTCAGACGGAATATGTGAAGCTCGATGTAGTGGATAAAGTAGTACGCTTGCTGACAGCCTTAACTGTTACCGTTGTGTTAGTCGGCTTGCTCATGATAGCCCTTATTTATTTTTCTTTTGCCTTGGCTTATGGCTTGGGTGAACTTATTGGATATGTCTGGGGATTCTGCATCGTTGCGGCTATATACCTATTTATATTAGTGGTATTCTTTATATTCCGCCATCAATGGATTGAACGTCCTTTGGTGAAATTCCTTGCAGGTATTCTCATGCAAAAATAATGATAAGATGATGAGTCAAGATAATTCTAATCCGACGAAATATAGTTCATTGACAGAAATCCGTTTGCGAAAGGAATTGTTGCAAAAGGATATCGAGGCTGATGATGCAAGAATCAAGGCTTTGTGGAAATCTTTGTTTGCAAAGCCTGATGCTTTGTCCAAGAACGCAAGCCCAAGCAAAAGAATGCAGAGCCTGTTCTCCATCGGTGCAAGTGCCTTTGATGGGGCTTTGTTGGCTTGGAAACTTTATAGAAAATTCAAGAAAAAATAAAAAAAGGGTCACCGCTGTGACCCATTCCTTGTTAACCTTAAATCTAATACTATGAAAAACACACGTACAAAAATAGTTATTATATTCGAAATAGCAATGGATTTTTATGAAAATCTGTTTGCTTATAACAAACTTTAATACTCGCATACTTGTGCTTAAATAAAATTAAGGCTAAATGCTTGATGCTTATAGCATCGCATTTAGCCTTAATCTCGTTGAATTTATGCTGAAAAAGTTATGTTATAACTTCAGCTAACTTTAATCTTACGTTTAGATTCTTATTACCTGTTTTACTCCCTTTACTGCACTCAGTTTCTTGATGAGTGTTTCTGTCTTTGTAGCATCATCTATCATGACTGTTACGTTACCAGAGAAGAGTCCATCCTTGGAGGAGATGTTGATTCCGCGCATCACGAGTTTATCCTCTTTGGAAATAATGTTGGTAATGTTGCTGACAATACCGATATCATCATTGCCGATAATTCGCAGAGTAATGGCATACTTGGAAGAACCTTTACCGCTCCAGCGGGCTCTTACGATACGGTAACCGAAACGTCTGCGCAATTCGCGGGCATTTGGGCAGTCGGTACGGTGAATCTTGATTCCCTTGTTGATGGTTACGAAACCAAAAATCGGATCACCATAGATAGGGTGGCAGCAATGAGCAAGTTCGAAGTCTATACCTTTGAGATTTTCGTCTATGGTAAGTACGTCGTCGCTTTGCTTCACCAGTTCCTCTGTAGGATTTTCGTATTCGAAGTTGGCTGCGCTCTCAGCAGGCTTTGTGGCGTTGGACAAGTTGAGATCGTGGTCTCGTTCTGCCACATATCTGTCGATAACGCTGTTGACATCCAGTCTTTCTTCTGCTATATCTTTATAGAAATCCGAGTTCTCTTTGTAGCCCATCTTCTTGATGATACGCGCCATCGTACTTTCATCAATATCGATTTTGCGGTTTTTGAATCGTCGTTCGATGAGTTCCTTGGCAAGAAGTCCGTCCTTCTTCTGGGTTTCCTTGAGGGCGAGTCTGATTTTTGCCTTTGCCTTCGAGGTCTGTACGATATTCAACCATTCTTGTCTTGGCTTTTGATTGCTCTGGGTGAGAATCTCAATCTGGTCGCCGGAATGGAGCTCTTGTCTGAAACTTACAGCCCTTCCGTTGATTTTACCTCCCACGCAGTTGTTGCCAATACGCGAGTGGATATAGTAGGCGAAATCGAGCACAGTGGCTCCTTTAGGGAAGTTGAGCAGATCACCCTTCGGGGTAAATACATACACCTCATCTTCCTTCAGATCTGTGGTGAACTGGTCCATCAATTGCAGATCGTCATTATTCTCCAGTGCACTTCGGATATTGGCAAGCCATTCGTCAATGCCGCCTTCTCCCTGTCTGATACCTTTATAGCGCCAGTGGGCAGCCAGACCATGCTCGGCGATATCGTCCATACGTTCTGTTCTGATTTGGACTTCCACCCATTTCTTTTCCGGACCCAGTACGGTGGTGTGCAAACTTTCATATCCATTACTCTTAGGTACGGATAACCAGTCGCGCATACGCTTCGGATTAGGCTGATACATGTCCGTGATGATGGCGAACACTTGCCAGCATTGTTTGTATTCCATTTCACGAGGCACATCAAGGATGATTCTGATGGCAAACAGGTCATATACACCTTCAAATCCGCATCCCTGCTTTTTCATTTTCTGCCAGATGGAATGGATGCTCTTTGTTCTTCCCTTCATGTGATATTTCAGTCCAGCTTCATTCAACTTTTCCTGAATAGGTTTGATAAAACGAGCGATATAAGCATCTCGGGATGCTTTTGTGGCATTCAATTTCTCCTTTATTAAATAATAGGCATCATGCTCCAGATACTTCAGACTGAGATCTTCCAGTTCGCTCTTCAGTTTATAGAGACCCAATTTGTGGGCGAGTGGGGCATAGAGGTAACTAGCTTCCTCGCTGACTTCCTTTTTAGCCTCTTCCTGCTTAGTGTCCCTTATCTGTCGCATCACATTCACGCGGTCTGCTATCATGATGAGGATGACACGCATGTCTTCTGAAAACGAGATAAGCAGATTTCTGAAATTCTCGCTTTCTATAATAGGATTACGTTTGTACAGATCGTGAATGCGGAGAAGACCTCCGATGATGTGCTCCACGTTGTCACCATATTTGCGTTTGATGTCTGCTAATGTCTGGTATCCGTCGATGACGCTGGTCTGCATCAGTATGGAAATGACACCATCTCGTTTCAGACCAATCTCGTTGACAGCTATTTCTGCCGTCTGGAGTGCATGCAAAATAGGATTCAGTCCAAACACGTCACGTCGTATTTGGTGATTTTCGAAAGCATGGTGGATATCCTCACGCAAATGGGTTTCATCTTCCTGCGTGAAAGTCTCTCCGATGGCATTTCTCAATCTTTCGAGGATGAGCAGGGTTTGCTCCTTCTCTTCGGGTGTAAATGTAAAAACTTCGTTCATTTTTATCCCTCCTTGTTAATATTTTGCTGCAAAGGTACAAAAAATCGCGCAAATATTTCGCATTTTCAAAAAAAGTTACTATATTTGTGGCATAATCGCATAAAATAACATAAATGTGGTATTATGAATCAGCAAGATCTAAGTCAAATCAAGGCTCGTGGCATTAGCGAGCAACAAATCGAACATCAGTTAGAACAGATCAAGAATGGTTTTCCTTTCTTGAAACTTGAGGCTGCTGCCGCTATCGGCAAGGGCATCATGGCTCCTACAGATGACGAAGTGAAAAACTATGAGCAGGCCTGGAATGAGTACAAGGCTGAGGGTCACAAAATCGTGAAGTTTGTGCCTGCATCCGGTGCTGCCAGTCGTATGTTCAAGAATATGTTTGCTTTCTTGAGCGCTCCTTACGATGTACCTACTACAGACTTTGAGAAGCATTTCTTCGAGAATATCAAGAAGTTTGCTTTCCGTGAGGCTCTCTGTGACAAATGTCGTGAGAATGAAGGCAAGGGCATCAAGAAACTGATGGGTGAAGGTAATTACAAGGCTGTGGTGGCTAACCTTTTGGAAGCAAAGGGACTCAACTACGGTCAGTTACCTAAGGGCTTATTGCTTTTCCATGAGTATTCTGCGGATGAGGTGCGCACTCCTATGGAGGAGCACCTGGTAGAAGCGGCTCTCTATGCAAGTAGCAATGGTGAGGCTAACGTACACTTTACTGTTTCTCATGACCATTTGGACCTTTTCAAGCAGAAGGTGGCAGAGAAGGCAGATTTCTATGCCGAGAAGTTTGGTGTGAAGTACAACATCTCTTTCTCAGAGCAGAAACCAAGCACCGATACGATTGCTGCTAATCCTGATAACACGCCTTTCCGCAATGAGGATGGCAGTTTGCTGTTCCGTCCAGGAGGACATGGTGCTCTGATCCAGAATCTGAATGAAATTGATGCCGACGTTGTCTTTGTGAAGAACATTGATAATGTAGTGCCAGATCGCTTGAAGGCTGACACTGTAACCTATAAGCAGGTTATTGCTGGTATTCTGGTTACGCTTCAGAAGAGGGCTTTCGAATACTTGAATTTGCTTGACTCTGGTCTTTATAATCATGAGAAATTGGAGGAGATTATCCGCTTCGTTCAGCGCGATCTCTGCTGCCGCCGTGCAGATATCAAGGAATTGGAGGATGCCGAACTGGTTATTTATTTGCGTAAGAAATTGAACCGCCCTATGCGTGTCTGCGGCGTAGTCAAGAACGTTGGTGAGCCTGGTGGCGGTCCATTCCTTACATATAATAATGATGGTACTGTAAGTTTGCAGATTCTTGAGAGTTCTCAGATTGACACAAACAATGAGGAATATATGAAGATGTTTACTCAGGGTACTCACTTCAATCCGGTAGATCTCGTTTGTGCTACAAAGAACTATAAGGGCGAACCATTCAATCTGCCTGATTATGTGGATCCTACTACTGGCTTTATTTCAAGCAAGAGTAAGAATGGTAAGGACTTGAAGGCATTGGAGTTGCCTGGTCTGTGGAATGGTGCGATGAGCGATTGGAACACCGTCTTTGTAGAGGTTCCTCTGAGCACTTTCAATCCTGTAAAGACCGTCAACGACTTGTTGCGTGATCAGCATCAGGCTGTCATTGGCGGTGTAAAGCACGAAGGAGGTTGCTGCTGCAAGCACTAATTTGATTGCGCCTATTTATCCTGCACTTACTATGATTCGTGCATATATATAATAAGGTGTAGGAAGAATATGATGCGGCGTAAGAAGAACTCTATAGGGTAATATTGGAAAAAAGTAAAGAAACATAGCAGAGATTCAAAAGTTTTTTGTACCTTTGCAGACTGAAAGCAGCGCTCCGGTCTGTCGCTGGCATTCCTTTATGGGGGATGCGGGAGGAAAGTCCGGGCAGCATAGGGCATCCCACTTCCGAAAATAGAAGCTATTGGTGACAGTAGGTGTCGGCAGAAGAAAATAACCGCTTTTACTATCTTGCTCTTTGAGTGGGGTGGTGAGAGTAAGGGTGAGAAGGTGGTGTAAGAGACCACCAGCTGGCGGGTGATCGTCAGGCTGTGCCATCTGGGAGCTGTAAGCTCATGTAAACCGCAGTTTGAGGGCGGCTCGTCCGAAGTCTTCGGGCTACTGTGGAGGGTAGAGTGCTTGAACCTAAGGGTGACTTTAGGGCTAGATAAATGGCAGACTCTGTTCTTACTTCTGGTAGGATACAGACAGAACTCGGCTTATAGGGGCACTGCTTTCTTTTTTTTACTGAAAAGTATGAAGGCGAAGGTTTCTCGTGATAAGATACCTTTGCTTTTTTCTTTTGTAATTGTTGTGGTAATTTTTGCAGGAATATTCAATATTTAATATAATAAGAAAATGAACTTAAAAGATCCAGAGAAGGAGTTTTTTGATGACTTCGAACATAAGGTGACTGACAAGATCAAAAAGTATGGCGACCGTCCTAACTTCCCAAAGTTGGAAGATTATGGTATCGAGCGGATGGAGTTGGAGGATTACCTCTTCGACAAGCAAGCCATCATGGATATGGGTGGTACTCCTCGCCACAAGATGACTGTTGGAGGTATTATTACTTTGATTCCAATCATCATCTTATCTGCAATGCCAGATAGTGCCTACGTTTATGGAAAGACCTGGACGTCCGTCTTGGCGATTGTCATTGGTTTGATGCTGACCCTCTGTTTTTATGCGGTTTTGAAAGCTATCATCCAAATGAGATTGAGCAAGCATAAAGATTCCAAGTTTGAGACTTACATTAAGGCTGTGCTCTTCTATCAACCTGCAGAATAAAGTAGGCTGAACCCCATTTTTCATTGTGTTGATTATGTCATATTGTGGTGCAGATTTTCTGCTAAACAGAGGCACTTGAAAGGTGGGTTTTAATGATGCGCTTTATTAGATGTTAATGATGCGCTTCGTTAGGTGTTAATGATGCGCATCGTTAGGTGTTAATAAAGCGCATCGTTAAATGCTAATGATGCGCATTGTTAAGTTGCGCTATTTAAAAAGCGAAAATTTTGCGCATAAAAAAAGAAAGTAGGCCGTTTTTGACCTACTTTCTTTGAGTAATATCTTAAAGTTGATATGATTATACGATACCCTGAGCCATCATAGCCTTAGCTACCTTCAAGAAACCTGCTACGTTAGCACCCTTTACATAGTTAACGTAACCATCAGCCTCTGTTCCATACTTCACACAGTTTGCGTGAATGTCGTTCATGATGTCGTGGAGCTTAGCGTCAACCTCCTCACGAGACCACTTCAAACGCTCTGAGTTCTGGCTCATCTCGAGACCTGATACAGCAACACCACCTGCGTTGGCAGCCTTACCTGGAGCGTAGAGAATCTTAGCATCCTGGAATACCTTGATAGCCTCTGGAGTAGATGGCATGTTAGCACCCTCGCTGACTGCGATTACACCATTAGCGATGAGAGCCTTAGCAGCTTCCTCGTTGATCTCATTCTGAGTAGCAGATGGGAGAGCGATGTCTGCCTTCTCAAACCAAGGCTTTGCACCCTCTACATACTTCACGCCATATTTCTCAGCATACTCCTTGATACGACCGCGCTCTACGTTCTTGAGTTCCATGATGTAGTCGAGCTTCTCGCGATCGATACCGTCTGGATCGTAGATGTAACCGTCAGAGTCAGAACATGTCACTGGCTTAGCACCCAACTCGATCAACTTCTCCATTGTATATTGAGCAACGTTACCAGAACCAGATACCAAAACAGTCTTGCCCTTGATGTCGATGTTCTTTGTAGCGAGCATGTTGCAGAGGAAATATACGTTACCGTAACCTGTAGCCTCAGGACGGATACGAGAACCACCGAACTCCTGACCCTTACCAGTCAAGACACCCTGGAACTGGTGAGTCAACTTCTTGTACATACCGAAGAGGTAACCAACCTCACGGCCACCAACACCGATATCACCTGCAGGAACGTCCTCGTCTGGACCCATGTGACGGTAAAGCTCAGTCATGAAAGCCTGGCAGAAACGCATCACCTCGTTGTTGCTCTTACCACGTGGAGAGAAGTCAGAACCACCCTTAGCACCACCCATTGGGAGAGTAGTCAAAGAGTTCTTGAATGTCTGCTCGAAAGCCAAGAACTTCAAGATGCTCAAGTTTACAGACTTGTGATAGCGAAGACCTCCCTTGTATGGGCCAATCACGTTGTTGTGCTGGATACGGTAACCCATGTTAGTCTGAACGTTACCCTTATCATCTACCCATGATACACGGAATTCGATGACACGGTCTGGAATACAAAGACGCTCGATGAGGTTTGCTTTCTCAAACTCAGGGTGCTTGTTGTACTCTTCCTCGATGGTACCAAGTACCTGACTAACTGCCTGGATGTATTCAGGCTCATTAGGGAATCTTCTCTGAAGATTCGCGATGACTTCTGATGCTTTCATAATCTTAATCTTTTATTGAGTTTAAAATTTTTATTTTCTTGTTTGCGATTGCAAAGGTAAAGAAAAAGATTGAAATAACAAACAAAAAGAAAGAAAAAATGATATAAAAGTAGAAAAAAGTCACTTTTTTAACTTTTTGTAAGACGAAAAGGCCTATTTTTGTGTACGTACACCTTATTATATATAGGGAAAGCCTAAATTTATATCTGTAGTGTATCGAATAGGATAGTAGGGTACCACTTTTATTTTTGCGTGGGCAGGGAAAAATTTGCGCCTGCCCACGCAGAAAAAATCCTCGGCGAAAGGAAATTTCCTTCTGCCGAGGATTCTGATGTTTATGATAGGAAGTAAATTGTTACTTCTGTATCGTTATTTTACTTTTTAAAACCATTATTTCTTGATAACCTTCTTGGTCTTTCCGTCAGTGGTCTTCACAATGTAAACATTGCCAGAAGTCATAGAACTTACCTGCTGACCAGCGAGGTTGTAAATGGCGTTGATGCCGTTAGGGAGAGTAACGGTCTGAGGCTTGTTGATACCGTTTACCAAACCAGGGAAGGTTACTGTACGAGTGACAAATGTTTTTAAGTCATTTGAAGTAACCGTAATTGTTACATATGTTGCTTCATCATCAGATGTTATCTTCTTGGTTACGTAAGCACCTGCGCCTTCCGCTACAATGGTAAAATCTTCAGGTTTAACTTCCTTGTCGTATTTCTCTATGTTTATGTTTCCAGATTCATCAAAATCAGTCAATTCTTCATTGTTGAAAGAAACTGATTTAAAACCAGCATTATATACAAGTTCTACATCATCTACATAGAGAATGTCTGGATCATTAGTGTTTTTGCTACCACCTCCAGGTTCTGCGCATGTAGAGATTGTAACAAGAGCTGCCTTAGGTGTTTCCTTATCCTTTGCGTATATAAATGGAATAGAAATTTCTTGCCAAGCATCTTTTGTATCTGCTATTGTCTTATTCTCTGCACGTGCGATGATATTATCTTCGTATTTATTATCTTCTGGGTCTTGTACGTATTTCCCATTTGTGAGAATAGCTTTTGCAGATGCAGTAACATGAGTACTGTAAGTTTCAATTTTTCCCACCCAATTTTTAGCACTTCTTTCCCCCACATGATACTTTACGCTCATCTTAATAAAGTCTGGCTTATTTGTCAGCACTGCGTAGAATGGATTATTATCAACATCAAGGTCAGTTTTACTAAAATCAAGGAATGAGCAATTTTTTTTGTTTGAAGCAGATATGTCTCCTGCTTTAATGCGCCCCGTTGTAATGGTTCCGTTGGCAGAGACAGAAAGAATGCTTGAGGATTTTATCATGACGGACTTAGTGCCTTCGCTGCTCTCTGGTTTGTCTTCTGATTCCCACGTACGCTGTCCTGCTGCTGTTACTGCTAACGAGCCTGTGAGGTTTTCTTTATAGAAAGAGTGCCATCCGATAGGCTCTTTGCTTTTTTCTGAAAAATCTTCAAATCCAGAGTTTGGTAATTGACCCATCAGGTTGGCATCGTTACCTAATTTTACACCTACGATCATGTTCCCTGCAAGTGGAATATTCAAAATTGCATTGAAATTTCCACCTTTGAGTTGACCTTTGAGAAGAATAGGAAGGTCGCCTAAACCAGGACCCATCCAATCTTCAACAGAAGCATCGTCACCCTGAGTGATTTGAATGGTTTGTTGGGCTTCCAAAGCGGTTACGTTTCCGCATTCTGTTGCTTCTACGTTCTCAATATGAATATTTCCAACTCCCATGTCACCCATAGCAAAGTTTTTGAGATCCATGGTGTATTTGCCATTGTCCTGCTTGGTGACAGATACTGTAACGTCTCCTACAGGCATATCAACAGAACCACTGATGTTTACAGCCAGAGGACAAGTGTAATTTTCGGCAGATGCAGACATCAGTGCAAGTGCCAATGCTACAGAAGTAAATAATTTCTTCATATTTTCTTTGTTTAAATTAAGTTTTTATTTCAATTGATAAATCAAACCGATAGTTCCGTAGATAGGGTATAATGATTGATCTAATACTGTAAAGTTTTTCTTGAAGATTTCAGAAAGACCCCATGTCAGACCAGCATAACCTCCCCATCGTTTAGAAAAGTACCAGTCTGCACCTACGTCAATACCGAATTGCCAGTTGCGCATATCTCCAGAAAAATCGTATTCCCCACGTTCGCCATCTGTGTTACCAAGTTCAACTTTCATTCCCGTTGGATCACCTTGACGCAAATAGCCATCATAGGCATATCCGTCAAATTTATGTGAGGTGACATAAGAGAAATATGGACCTAACTTGATTCTTACCTTTTCAGATATATCATAGGTTGCTTGTACTGGTATTGTTGCCAAACTTTGATCTACTTTAGTGACTACATTTCCAGTGAACATACCTTCCAATTCTCTGTCGCCACATTTCATTTTCATGTGGTAATTCTTAACGCCAGCATCTGTTTTCATGCCTTTATTTTCAAAGTGGAGACCAAACATGATTCCCCAACTGTCATTGAATGGGTGGAATGCGTCGAAACCTAATATAAAATTAGGACGAACAGAATAGCTATGAAGGGTGCGAATAGTAGCAGGCATTCCTATAGGAGCTGTTCCTCCCAAATTGTAGCCACCTCTTACGTAGTAACTGTAGTTTCTTAGGAGACTGTTACTTTTTACCTCTCCGTATTGATTCGTCCAACCAAAAGTTGGTGTGCTTGCTGCTGTTATGAGCAGAATTGATAATATCGAAATTTTATTCATTTTATTCATCTCCCTTTTCACATGTTATACGGAATTTATCAACATATAAGGTGCTACCTATCGCACCCATAAATGATGCACCATCCACGCTGGATGAACATACAATTGCTAAACTGTAGCCCATATTCTTGAGCTTCTCCATGTCGATTTCCTTCCTTTTATCAAACTCTAAGTCAAAATGAGTCCATTCTGGTGTATTATCAATGTCTGGCACCTTTGCTATGGCTACTATTTGTTCGCTTGTTTGCACGTTGCTGCCATCAAGAAAGATGGCTTCTCCTTCCGCATTATGATTGTCGTAAAGTACAGCATAGATGGTACCATAATCCAATTTGCCCTCTACAACTCTCTTCTTTTTGTCGGTAAATTTATTACCTCTTTGGTATTTGTAATAGCCGCTGAATCTGATTGGCAAGAAACTCACAGGAATACCAAATTGAGTAGTTTTCATTGCATCCTTCATGGCTTGAGATGCGTCGAACTTACCTAAGAATAAGTTGCCTGCTGCAATAGGCATTTTGTACATCATTCCGAATCCACCAGTGTCGCTTGTCGTTAGTTTAACGCAAGCAGTACCATCCAGTGTGCCTTCTGAACCTGCAGGAATAGGAATAGTAGGGTAGTCGTTTGGTTTGGCTGTGTTTCCTACGCTTAAGTTGTATCCAGGATTACCTGTTGCCCAATTGTTGGCTCTTGTTCCGTCATCGTTTTTGTCGCTCCATACATAATATTTATTCACAGGTTTAACCTCATTGAGGAAATACTCCTCAAAGTCATATTTCATTTCTTCGTAAACAACAGGTGGAAATGAAAATGATACGGAATAAGAACGATTCCATTCTCCATCCTGCGAAGTAACCTTATATATAATAGGACCATTAGTAAAATCATGTACAGAACCATTTTCGGGTGTAATCTTTGCACCTTCAGTTAGTCTGAATAATGGTGCCATATTACTTATGTCTGTATGTCTTTTTACGTTGAAAGTTATGTCTTGTTCGTTGGAGAGAACCTTTACGATAGTGTCTGTGTAATTGGCGAATATTTCCAACGGATTATCCACATGAATATATGCCTGCTCAATATCGCACTCTGCGTTAAGAGGCTCATCCTTGAAACAAGAAGTGAGGGTAGCGCTGCCAATCATTGCAGCGGCCATCAATTTAAAATATTTCATAAACTATTAATATAATCTTTTTTACCGGGTGCAAAGTTACGACGAAAACTTGTAACTTCCAAATGTTTTTCCCTTAAAATGCATATTTGTTCTCTTTTTGGCATAAAAAAAGAGGAAAAATGATATGATGTACCTGAATTGCAAACAATTAGCTACTTTCTTTTATATGCTTTCACTTTGTTATGAAATATCAATAGAATAGGGGGACTTTTATTAAAATGATGAGATAAAAAATCCCCGATTCCAAAGAACCGGGGATAAAATATTTTGCATTGTTATTGAATGCGATTCAAATTGAAGCGAAAGGCTAATGATTAAGCCTTACCCTCCATCTGAGCCTTCAATTTAGCAAGTGCGTCGATATCACCGAGTGAAGTACCTGCTGCTACGTTGTTGATAGCTGCAGCCTCATTCTTGCGACCTGCGTTGTTGTGCTTGCGTGGAGCTGCTGGCTTAACATCGTCCTTGCCCTCCTCGAATGTACGAGAGTGAGAGAGGATGATACGCTTTGTCTCCTTAACGAACTCGATAACCTTGAAGTCGAGCTCCTCGCCCTTCTTAGCCATTGAGCCATCCTCCTTAGTGAGGTGCTTTGGAGTTGCGAAGCCTTCGCCACCCTCTGCGAGAGCAACTACAGCGCCCTTATCCATCATCTCAGTGATGGTACCCTTGTGGATAGAACCAGGAGTATAGATTGCCTCGTACTCATCCCATGGGTTAGCCTCCAACTGCTTGTGGCCAAGGCTCAAACGACGGTTCTCCTTATCAATCTCGAGAACTACTACGTCGATGTCAGCGCCTACTGTTGTGAACTCAGATGGGTGCTTAACCTTCTTAGTCCAAGAGAGGTCGGAGATGTGGATCAACCCATCAACACCTTCCTCGAGCTCTACGAAGATACCGAAGTTAGTGAAGTTGCGAACCTTTGCAGTGTGCTTGCTACCTACAGGGTACTTAACCTCGATGGTCTCCCATGGGTCTTCCTTCAACTGCTTGATACCAAGGCTCATCTTACGCTCAGCGCGGTCGAGTGTCAAGATAACAGCCTCAACCTCGTCACCTACCTTCATGAAGTCCTGAGCAGAACGCAAGTGCTGGCTCCAAGACATCTCAGATACGTGGATAAGACCCTCTACACCAGGAGCAATCTCTACGAATGCACCGTAATCAGCCATAACGACTACCTTACCCTTAACGTGGTCACCAACCTTCAAGTTAGCATCCAAAGCATCCCATGGGTGTGGAGTCAACTGCTTCAAACCAAGAGCGATACGCTTCTTCTCCTCATCGAAGTCGAGGATAACAACGTTGATCTTCTGGTCGAGTGTTACAACCTCGTGTGGATCGCTTACGCGGCCCCAAGAGAGGTCTGTGATGTGAATCAAACCATCTACGCCGCCGAGGTCAACGAATACACCGTAAGAAGTGATGTTCTTAACAGTACCTTCGAGGATCTGACCCTTCTCGAGCTTACCGATGATTTCTTTACGCTGCTGCTCCAACTCCTGCTCGATGAGAGCCTTGTGAGATACAACAACATTGCGGAACTCCTGGTTGATCTTTACAACCTTGAACTCCATTGTCTTGCCTACGAAGATATCGTAGTCGCGTATAGGGTGAACGTCAATCTGGCTTCCTGGCAAGAAAGCTTCGATACCGAAAACGTCAACAATCATACCGCCCTTAGTGCGGCACTTGATATAACCCTGGATAACTTCCTCGTTCTCAAGAGCCTCGTTAACACGCTCCCAAGACTTGCTCAAGCGAGCCTTCTTGTGAGAGAGAACCAACTGACCCTTAACGTCTTCCTGGTTTTCTACATAAACCTCAACCTTGTCACCTACCTTCAAGTCTGGGTTGTAACGGAATTCAGAAGCTGGGATAATACCGTCGCTCTTGTAACCGATGTTTACGATAACCTCTTTCTTATCAACAGAGATTACAGTACCCTCTACAACCTGATGTTCAGTTACTTTGTTAAGAGTTTCGTCATAGGCCTTCTCGAGGTCCTCTTTGCTGACGTTTGCGCTGCCGCCATTCTCAAACTCGTCCCAATTGAAGTCGTCCAATGGCTTTACGTTCTTTAAATCTGACATAAAATTAAATAAAAAATTAAAAATTAATAAAGTTAGACTTTATGTGAATTATATAAATCGGGCGCAAAATTACTCATTTTTGGCGGAATAACCCAATTTGGAGAGATATAAATGCTGATATTTATTGTATTTTAACATTTTTGGGCTATAAAATGGGGCTATTTCCTATTTTACCTTATTATATATATGAAATATACTCTATAAAAACTGCTTGGGTGCAGATACTCATTGATGATAGATAGATAGTTGATGGGCGTAGAAGGAATATTATTGCTGCTTAAGGCAATATTTCTTTTAGGTTAGCGTTTTATAATAGATGGAAAATAAAGAAAAAGAAGATAGCTACTCTCATATTCTCAAATACACCGGCATTCTTGGCGGTGTACAGGGACTTAGTGTGCTTGTTGGTATTGTACGCAACAAGTTCGCTGCTTTGTTCTTGGGGCCAAATGGTATGGGAATGGTCTCTCTGTTGAATTCCACTATCAATATGATGGTTTCTGCTACTTCTTTTGGTATTCCTACAAGCGCAGTACACGAAATATCAGAGAATTATGACCGTGCTCCTAAACAATTACTTGAATCTATCAAGCTGATTCGCTCGTGGGTACTTCTGACTGCTGTTTTGGGCGTGCTGGTGTGTGTATGTTTAGGACCACTTTTCAATAACTGGACTTTTACTTGGGGTAATCATACGCTTCATTACATGTTATTAGCACCAACGGTTGGATTGACTATTCTTGTTGGCGGGGAAATGGCCGTGCTGAAGGCTACCCGTCAATTGAAGGCTTTGGCCTATTCTTCTCTTTATGTTGTTGCAGCGTCTTTGATCATATCTGCTCCTGTATATTATCTGTGGGGACAGGCGGGAATCGTCTTTGTGCTAAACTTTCAAGCGTTTGTTCAATTGGTGTGTGTAATGCGCTATTCTTTAAGGTATTATCCTTATTTAATATCACTAAGACGTAGCTATTTGAAGTCCGGTGTTCATGTCATCAGATTAGGAATTGCGTTTGTTCTCTCCGGTGTCATCAATAGTGGCGCTGAGTTCTTAGTACGCACCTATCTTAATAATGTGGGAGATTTGGAAGAGGTGGGTCTGTTTAATGCCTGCTCTACGCTGGTTTTGGTGTATGGTGGTCTCGTTTTTTCAGCTATGGAATCTGATTATTATCCGAGATTATCGTGTATTAAAGGAAAAGGAAGTGAACTGAATGCCTGTGTTAACCGTCAGATAGAGGTGAATACGCTTCTGATATCTCCTTTTATCATCATGCTGATTTTTGGTTTGCCTATTTTGATTCCTCTGCTTTACGATAAGAGTTTTATGGGCATTCTTCTGATGGCGCAATTTGCTGCTGTCAGCATGTTGTTCCGTGCCGTGTATCTTCCTATAGAATATCTTCCGTTATCCAAAGGGCAGTCTTTTGTGTTCTTGGGGCAGGAGACTTTTGCCGTAGTGCTTCTTTTTGTTTTTGAGATTATTGGTTTCAATTTATATGGTCTTACGGGTATGGGAATTGGTATTGTTCTTGCTTATTTTGTGGAGGCCATAGCTGTGTGTTTCTTTAGCAGGATTTATTATTCTATGGCAATTTCTAAAAGTGCTTACCTCTATATGGGTATTGAAACGTTGTTTTGTCTTTTTGCATTGACTGTTGTTGTTTCGGTAGATTTGAACTTCTATTATTGGCTGGCTGCTTTCGTCTTTTCTGCGATGAATGTTTGTTTCAGTTTGTACATCATCAAAACCAAGACGCATCTTATTGAAAAAATAATGGCACGGTTGAAACGGTAAAGGGGCGATATTGCTAACCGTATGTGGCAAATGTGTAACAATATACTCGTAAATTATTACTTTTCCGTTAAAACCGGTAAAAAAATCCATTCGATTTGTCGTTATATTAAGAATAATTGTTATCTTTGCGTTCGAAATGTAAAGATAATAGTTATGACATTAGTCATTGTAGGCATATTTTTGATTGGTTGTCTCCTCATTGCGACGGAGAATGTTACCAAAGTTAACCGTGCTGCCGTTGCGATTTTCGCGGGAACGGTAGGATGGGTACTCTATATTTGCTTTGGTATGGACTTCGTGACCAGTCAGCATGCGTATGAATTTTCTAACTATCTGCATGCCGATGAATGGAATATTATTCCTGACAATAGTGTCGCTGTCAAGAATTTCATTTCACGTTTTGTCTTTCTGCCATACGTGGGAAGAGCGGCTGAAATCGTACTCTTCCTTTTATCTACTATGACTATTGTTGAGATCTTGAATAATAATGGTTGCTTTGATTTTATCAGCCAACTTTTGCGTACCCGTAAAAGCAAGAAAATGCTGTGGACTTTAGCAATAGTTACCTTTATTATATCTGCCAATCTTGATAATCTCACGACTACTGTGATGATGCTTACGATTATGCATGGCATTATCCCGAGTCGTCGTCAGCGTATGTTTTATGGCAGTGCTATATTGCTGGCTGCCAATTGCGGTGGTGCTTTGACTGTGATTGGAAATCCTGAAGGTCTGGTGCTTTGGAATGGAGGTTTGGTTACGGCTACAGCTTTCTCTATGGCGTTGTTTTTGCCTTGTCTGGCAGCCTGGCTGATTCCTACTTATATGATTTCCAAACAGTTGCCGGAAAGGGTAGAAACGGAGTGGATTGTGATGCCCTACAGAGGCGATGATACTCGTCTGAATGTTTGGCAGCGCCTCGTGATGCTTTTTGTTGGTATAGGTGGATTATGGTTTATTCCTACATTCCATAATATTACGAAACTGAGTCCATTCTTGGGTGCACTCTGTGTTCTCGCTATTTTGTGGGTGGTAAATGAGATTTTCAACCGTAAGCTCATGAATATGGATGCCATGGTGGATCGTCGTACACCTCGTGTGTTGCAGTATGGAGTCATTCAGATGATTCTTTTTGTAATGGGAATCATGATGGCGGTTGCTGTGGTGAAGGAAACTGGTGCTTTCAATGCGCTGACTGAGTATCTGGGTGTGGATGAGCAGAATCCGAGTGTGTGGACACATGGTGTGGTGGCAGGTGTTATCAGTACAGTTTTGGATAATTTCGCTACAGCCATCAATTTCTTCTCTTTGCCTGATCTTCCTTTGCAGAATGAATTGTTGGAAGGGATGACAGATTACAGTTGCAATGGCTTGTATTGGCAGGTGATTGCTTATTGTGTCATGGCAGGTGGAAATGTATTGGGTATTGGTACGGTAAGTGGATTGGCTCTGATGAAAATGGAGCGGATGCGCATTACTTGGTTCTTCCGTAATGTTGGTTGGAAGGCTCTTTTGGGTGGCGTTATTGGACTTGCCATCCTCTGGCTCTCACACAATCTTGTTTCGGGAGCTACGTGTTTGTTGATTTAAAGAATTTATCCTTATTCTTATATTTTGATAAAAGAGTATTCTTATACTCTGGAAAATGAGAATAAAAATATGAAAAGCATTCACATTGCGTGAAAGGCACGTAATCAGAATAAAACTGAATATAAATTCAGATAAAACTAATTCAGAATAAACATATAATAATATAATAAGGTATATAGTTATGGCAAAAATTAAAACTATAGGTATTTTGACCTCTGGAGGTGATGCTCCAGGAATGAATGCAGCTATCCGTGCGGTAACTCGTGCTGCAATTTACAATGGTTTCAACGTAAAGGGTATCTATCGTGGTTATGATGGTCTTATCAATGATGAGATCAAGACTTTTACCACAGAAAATGTGAGTGGTATCATCGGTACAGGTGGTACTATACTGAAAACAGCTCGTTCTAAGGAATTTATGACAGAAGAAGGTCGTCAGAAGGCTTTCGAGACCATTCAGAAAGAAGAAATCGATGCCCTTGTGGTTATCGGTGGTAATGGTTCGCTGACTGGTGCGATGAATTTCGCCCGCGAATTTGATGTTTGCTGCATTGGCCTCCCTGGTACTATTGATAATGACCTTTATGGAACAGATAATACAATCGGTTATGATACTACCATGAATACAATCGTGGAATGTGTGGACCGTATCCGTGATACCGCCCAGAGCCATGAGCGTATTTTCTTCATTGAGGTAATGGGACGTGATGCTGGTTTCCTGGCACAGAACAGTGCTATCGCAAGTGGTGCAGAGGCTGCTATCATTCCTGAAGACAGTACGGATGTTGACCAGTTGGCTCAGTTTATGGAGCGTGGTATCCGTAAATCTAAGAAGAGTTGTATCGTTATCGTCTCTGAAAGTCCTAAGTGTGGTGCACTCTACTATGCAGACCGTGTACGCAAGGAGTTCCCAGAGTTTGATGTGCGTGTTTCTATCTTAGGTCACTTGCAGCGTGGCGGTCGTCCTTCTGCCCGTGACAGAATCCTTGCTTCCCGTACAGGTTGTGGTGCTATAGAAGCCATCATACAGGGACAGAGAAATGTCATGATTGGTGTGCGTAATAATGAGGTTGTTTATGTTCCATTGTCAGAAGCTATCCGCTCAGACAAACCATTTGACCGTAAATTGATCAAGGTGCTTGATGAATTGAGCATCTAAACTTGATGATGTCAAAGCCGAATGTTGAGTGTGGGTTTCTGAAAAGAAATCTGAAAAAACACTCAACATTCAAGGTTTTGAGAATCAATGTAAAAGTAAAAATGATTTAAACGGCACTAAAAATGGTTTAAAGGAGAATTAAACTTCATTTTTATTTGGAGTTTTCTTAAATTGTTGTTACTTTTGCAGGGTCGTTAAATAAGATAACAACTATAATAATAAATAAATTTAAACTTATAGCTTATGTCACAAATTAACGGACGCATTTCGCAGATTATCGGTCCTGTTATCGACGTTTATTTCGATATCAAGGGCGAGAACCCTGAGAAGGTGCTTCCAAAGATTCATGAAGCTCTAAAGGTGCAACGTCCTGACGGACGCGAATTGGTCATCGAGGTGCAGCAGCACATCGGTGAGGACACAGTACGCTGTGTCGCTATGGACAACACCGACGGCTTGCAGCGTGGCTTGGAGGTTGTCTCTACGGGCAGCCCAATCGTGATGCCTGCAGGCGAGCAAATCAAAGGTCGTATGATGAATGTCATCGGACAGCCTATTGATGGTATGAAAGAATTGGACATGAAGGGCGCTTATCCTATCCATCGCGAAGCTCCTAAGTTTGACGAACTGTCAACCCACAAGGAGATGCTTGCTACCGGTATAAAGGTGATCGACTTGCTCGAGCCTTATATGAAGGGTGGTAAGATTGGACTTTTCGGAGGTGCTGGTGTAGGTAAGACTGTGCTTATCATGGAGTTGATCAACAACATCGCCAAGGGACACAACGGTTACTCCGTATTCGCTGGTGTAGGTGAACGTACTCGTGAGGGTAACGACTTGATTCGAGATATGCTTGAGTCAGGTGTTATCAAGTATGGCGAGAAGTTCCGTAAAGCCATGGAAGAGGGTAAGTGGAATCTTTCCCTCGTTGACCCAGAGGAACTTGCCAAGAGTCAGGCTACCCTGGTGTATGGTCAGATGAATGAGCCACCGGGGGCACGTGCTTCTGTAGCGCTTTCTGGTTTGACCGTAGCCGAGGAATTCCGTGATCATGGTGGTAAGAATGGTGAGGCTGCCGATATCATGTTCTTCATCGATAACATCTTCCGTTTCACCCAGGCTGGTTCTGAGGTTTCTGCGCTGTTGGGTCGTATGCCATCAGCCGTAGGTTATCAGCCAACATTGGCTTCCGAGATGGGTGCTATGCAGGAGCGAATCACTTCTACCAAGAATGGTTCCATCACCTCTGTACAGGCTGTTTATGTGCCTGCCGATGACTTGACCGACCCTGCTCCAGCTACTACATTTACCCACCTGGATGCTACCACAGAGCTTTCACGTAAGATTGCTTCTCTCGGTATCTATCCTGCTGTAGATCCATTAGGTTCTACCTCTCGTATCCTCGATCCACTGATCGTCGGCAAGGCACATTACGATTGTGCACAGCGAGTAAAACAGTTGTTGCAGCGTTACAATGAGTTGCAGGATATCATCGCCATCCTCGGTATGGATGAACTTTCTGATGAGGATAAGTTGACCGTGAACCGTGCACGCCGTGTACAGCGTTTCTTGAGTCAGCCATTCACCGTAGCAGAGCAGTTCACCGGTTTGAAGGGTGTGATGGTACCTATCGAAGAGACTATCAAGGGCTTCAATGCTATCCTCGACGGCGAGGTGGATGACCTGCCTGAGCAGGCTTTCCTCAACGTAGGTACTATCGAGGACGCAAAGGAGAAGGCTAAGCAGTTGCTTGCAGCAGCACAGGCGTAGTCTTTAGTGAAGAGTGAAGAACGAAGAATGAAGAATTCGATAGCAATATTGGGTTATTATAAAGTTCAAAGTTCAAAGTTCAAAATTCAAAGTTAAAGATTATGTTAAAACTTAAGATAGTTTCTCCCGAGAAAATAGTCTTCCAAGGTGAAGTGGAGAGCGTTCTGGTTCCTGGAACTCTCGGTTCATTCGAGATTCTCAACGATCACGCTCCTATTATCTCCTCGCTTGAAATAGGCAAGGTGGAATACACTACCAAGGAAGGCAAGCAAGTGATGAACATACAGGGTGGATTCGTGGAATGTAAGAAAAACGAAGTAAGCCTCTGTGTAGAAGTATAGATATGGAAAAGGAAGAAAAGATGCGCTTGCAATATATCAGGCAAGTTGATATCAAGTATAAACAGATTTCGCTCTGGTTGACAGCGGGTGTGGCCTTGGTCATACTTTTTGCCTGCAGATTGTCTGCTCAATGCGAAGATATAATTGCTCAGGTGGTTAATCCTCTGATTGTGAGTGCGTTGTTCTCGCTTGTTGCAAGTACTGCTTACAGTGAAGCATGGAAAGCGATAGCAAAGTCTTCACCTGCAAATCTTGCCAAGTTTTACTTGGCGGCTTTGGTTGTGAAGTTGATGGCTGGAATCTTGGTGTTTCTCATCTACGTACTTGTATGTGATAAGCAGAACATATTAGGCTTTACAGCTATCTTTGCTCTTTTCTATATAGTTCTTCTCGTATTCGATTGCGTTTATTTCACTCGGGTAGAGAAAAAAGGTCGTCTTTCTTAAGCGACTTTGAGACAAACAGATTAATAAATTAAAAATAAGAATTAAAGAATATGAAACATCTCAAGCAATTCCTCTTGATGGCGATGCTGCTTTTCACGCTGGCACCTCTGCAGGTATCGGCCAAGGAAAACATCGACGTGAAAGAGATATTGTGGGGTCATATCAAGGATTCTTATGAATGGCATATCACAAAGGTGGGAGACCATCCCGTAGTGATTCATCTGCCTATCATCGTGAAGAGCTCAACGGGCTGGCACGTCTTCTGTAGCAGCGAATTCTCGGAAGAGAAGGATGCCAATGGAGACCGTCCAGGACCTTTCAACCTGGTGATCAAGAACGCTGATGCGCAGGCGAATCCCAACAAGATAGTAGAGAAGGTGGGAGGCCAGGAGGTTCGTCCTCTCGACATCTCCATCACGAAGACCGTTTGCGTGCTCTTCATCGATGCTATCATCCTGTTGCTCTGTGTCCTGATACCAGCCCGCTGGTGCAGGAACCACAAGGTGGATGACCCTGCACCAAAGGGATTTGTGGGACTGATGCACATGTTCATCATGTCGGTATATACCGATGTAATTGAGGCCACACTGGGTAAGGAAGCCCCAAAGTACGCACCATGGTTGCTTACTTGCTTCTTCTTTATCTTCGTGGCGAATATCATGGGTATCGTACCATTCCCTCCAGGTGGTGGTAACCTGACGGGTAATATCGCCTGCACCGTATTCTTCGGTGTAACGACATTCCTGATTACCAACTTCACCGGTACCAAGGAATACTGGAAGGAAATCTTCTGGCCGGAGGTACCAACGTGGTTGAAGGTGCCAGTGCCACTGATGCCATTCATCGAGCTTTTCGGAATCTTTACGAAACCGCTGGCTCTGATTATCCGACTCTTCGCCAACATGATGGCGGGTCACGCCATCGCACTTTCGTTTGCGGCTATCATTTTCATCATGTTCAACATCAGTGAGAATGCTATCGCCAACTATGTGGCAGGTACGGGTATGACAATAGTAAGTGTTGCGATGAGCGCTTTTATGATGCTCCTCGAAGTATTGGTAAGCTACATTCAGGCATTGGTATTCACCATGCTGAGTGCAGTATTCATCTCGCTGGCTCATGTAAAGTCTCATGAGGCTGAGCCAGAGGTAGTGAAGTAATTTATAATTACGGAATCTACATTCAATTAAACATTAAATAAAGAAAATATTAACAACTTAAATTATTAAGATTATGTTATCACTTTTATTAGCAGCAGAGATTGCAAAGTTGGGTGCCGCAGTAGGTGCAGGTTTGGCCGCTATTGGCGCAGGTATTGGTATCGGTCGCATTGGTGGCCAGGCTATGGACGCCATGGCTCGTCAGCCAGAGAAGATGGGCGATCTCCGTTCTTCTATGATTATCGCAGCTGCGTTGGTTGAGGGTGTTGCGTTCTTCGCAGTCATCATTGCCATCTTGGCTATCGTAATGTAATATTTTGCTGTCACAGTTTGCCGTTCTCAATATTTGTTTTTAAATAAGATTGAGGACGGAGAACGGTGGCTCAAAAAGAGTTAGTTAATTAAAAAACGTTTAAGTAAAACTTTAACCAGTATATATGGATTTATTGATTCCTGATAGCGGTTTGCTTTTCTGGATGACGTTGGTCTTTATCATCGTCTTCATTATCCTTTGGAAGGCTGGATTCCCAGCCATCATCAAGATGGTGAACGACCGAAAGGCCTACATCGATGAGAGTTTGCGTAAAGCTCACGAAGCCAATGAAAAGCTTGCCAATATCCAAAAAGAAGGTGAATCCATCTTGCAGGAAGCTCGCGAGAAGCAGGCTGCCATTCTGAAAGAGGCTGCTGAAACCCGTGATGCCATCGTAGAGAAAGCACAGGACAAGGCCCGCGAAGAGGGCGCTCGTCTTCTTTCTGATGCCAAGACTCAGATTGAGAACGAAAAGCAGAATGCTATTCGTGAAATCCGTGGACAGGTTGCAGAACTCTCTGTTCAAATAGCAGAGAAGGTGCTCAAAGCAAAACTCTCTGACGATAAAGCACAGATGGATTTGATAAATCGACTGCTGGACGAGGTTTCTTCTGATAACAAATAGTAAAGCTTATGGATATAGGTGTAATATCGGTGCGTTATGCCCGTGCTCTTATCAAGGCAGCTACCGGCATGAAGCTCGAAGATCAGGTGTACCAGGAGATGCAGACGCTCTACAAGAGCTACATCGACGTGCCTGAACTGAGATTTACGATAGACAACCCTATGCTTTCTAAGGATAAGAAACAGACACTTCTCACGACTGCTTTAGGTGAAAAACCTTCAGACCTCAGTAAGAAGTTCGTTGCTCTTGTACTGAAAGAGGATAGGGAGAGCACCCTGCAATTCATGGCTGCTTCGTATATCACTCTTTACAGGAAACAGAAGAACATCATCCGTGGTAAGCTGATTACCGCCACAGCAGTAGCTCCTGAAACTGAGCAGAAAATGCGCCAGATGGTGGAGCAGCGAACGCAAGGTACTGTGGAGTTCAAAACAGAGGTGAACCCTGAAATCATCGGTGGCTTCATCCTTGAGTATGATACTTATAGAATGGATGCGAGCGTGAAAACAAAGCTCACAAACATTCTGACACAGCTTAAAAAGTAAGAGATAAGTGAAGTGTGAAAAACGAAGAGTGTACTACTCTGGTGCTTTTCCCTTCATATATTTCTAAATTCAAATTTTAAATTTTAAATAACAATGTCAGATAAAATTAAACCAAGTGAGGTGTCTGAAGTTCTTCAGCAACAACTACAGGAGGTAAATGGCGCTCAGCAGTTTGACGAAGTTGGTACTGTGCTCACCGTCGGTGATGGTGTGGCTCGTATCTATGGTCTTCGTAATGCAGAGGCTAATGAGCTTCTTGAGTTCGAGAACGGCACGATGGCCATCGTCATGAACCTCGAGGAAGACAACGTGGGTTGTGTCCTCCTGGGTCCTACTGCTGGCATCAAGGAGGGACAGAGCGTGAAGCGTACTCACCGTATCGCTTCTATCCGCGTGAACGACAACTTCTTAGGTCGTGTCGTTAACCCTCTGGGTCAGGCTATCGATGGCCAGGGTGATATCGATCTCACCGGCGCTTTCGAGATGCCTCTGGATCGTAAGGCTCCTGGTGTGATCTATCGTCAGCCAGTGAAGGAGCCTCTTCAGACAGGTTTGAAGGCTGTCGATTCCATGATTCCTATCGGTCGTGGACAGCGTGAGTTGATCATCGGCGACCGTCAGACCGGTAAGACTGCCATCGCAGTGGATACCATCATCAACCAGAAGAGTTTCTATGAGGCAGGCAAGCCTGTATATTGTATCTATGTAGCCATCGGCCAGAAAGCATCTACCGTTGCAGCATTGGTACAGAACCTCAAGGAGCATGGCGCTTTGCCATATACTATTATTGTAAGTGCTACTGCTGCTGATCCTGCAGCCATGCAGTATTACGCACCATTCGCCGGTGCAGCCATCGGTGAGTACTTCCGCGACCGCGGTTACTCAGCCCTCGTAGTATATGATGACTTGAGTAAGCAGGCTGTGGCTTATCGTGAGGTATCCTTGATTCTCCGCCGTCCATCAGGACGTGAGGCTTACCCTGGTGATGTATTCTATCTCCACTCTCGTCTGTTGGAGCGTGCTGCTCGTATCAACGACCAGCAGGAGGTAGCTGAGCAGATGAACGACCTGCCAGAGTGCTTGAAGGGCAAGGTAAAGGGTGGTGGTTCTTTGACTGCCCTTCCTATCATTGAGACTCAGGCTGGTGACGTTTCAGCATACATCCCAACCAACGTAATTTCTATTACCGATGGTCAGATCTTCCTGGAGACCGACCTCTTCAACCAGGGCTTCCGCCCAGCTATCAACGTAGGTATCTCTGTATCCCGTGTAGGTGGTTCTGCTCAGATTAAGAGTATGAAGAAGGTGGCAGGTACCTTGAAGATTGATATGGCTCAGTATCGTGAGTTGGAGGCTTTCTCTAAGTTCTCCAGCGATATGGATGCTGTGACAGCGATGACCTTGGACCGTGGTCGTAAGAACGACCAACTGTTGGTACAGCCTCAGTATCGCCCTATGCCAGTAGGCGAGCAGGTGGCTATTCTCTATTGTGGTGTTCATGGTTTGATGCACGACGTGCCTATGGATAAGGTTCGTGAGTGTCAGGATCAGTTCCTCGACGCTATGCGCAGCCAGCACGCTGATGTCATAGAAACTTTGGCAGATGGTAAACTCACCGACGACTGCATCAAGGTTGTCGAGGAGACCATGGCAAATGTAGCTGGACAATATAAAGTGTAATAGCCTATGCCGTCATTAAAAGAGATAAAAACTCGTATTGCCAGCGTCAATAGCACCCGTAAAATTACGAGTGCTATGAAGATGGTGGCATCCAGTAAGTTGCATCATGCTCAGGTTGCTATACAGAACATGTTACCTTATGAGAATATGCTAGAACATATTCTCAAGAGTTTCTTAGTCAGTACTCCTTCTGTTCAATGTGAATTGGAAGTAGAGCATAAGTTGGTTAAGCGCGTTGCTCTTGTGGTTTACAGTTCGAATAGTTCGCTTTGCGGTGGATTCAATTCCAATATCATTAAGATGATGATGCATGCTGTGGATGAGTATAAAGCTCAAGGCATTGACGACATTACGGTTTATCCTATCGGTAGAAAGGTTGCTGAGAAGGCGCAGAAATTGGGACTTCATATTGCAGGTGATTTTACAGAGCTTGCTGAAAAGCCAAATTCCAGTGAATGCGCTGCTATTGCAAAGGAACTGGCCAAAAAATATGTGGCAGGTGAACTGGACCGAGTAGAAATGATTTATCATCATTTCAAAAGTGCTGGTTCTCAGATTCTTACCCGCAAGACATTTTTGCCAATCGACCTCTCTACGGAGGCTATTGGTGAAGATAACGACCGTGATCTGACTTCCAATATTGCTACAGCCAAAGCTCAAGAATATCTCCGCAAGAAACAGGAAGATCAAGAGCGCCAAACTACAGAAGCAAAACCGCTGAATGATGATTTCATCGTAGAGCCGGATTTGAATACTGTACTGAGCGTGCTGATTCCTAAGCATTTGCATCTGATGATATTCACAGCTTTGCTGGATAGCTTAGCCAGCGAACATGCTGCTCGAATGGTGGCTATGCAAACTGCTACGGATAATGCCGATGAACTCTTGCGCGAACTCAACTTGCAGTACAACAAGAGTCGTCAACAGGCCATTACAAATGAATTGCTTGATATTGTTGGCGGTAGTGTCAACAATTAAATGTTTGTCTTGAGTATTTAAGAAAATATGTAGTAATCTTGATGATTTCAAGGAAACATTCATTCTAAATAAAAAAGGAGATAAGCTCACCGCTTGTCTCCTTTTTTCATGTTTCATTTTAAAGCACCTTTTTGTTTCTTGTTATAGTGCCATCCTTATATCTTCTTTATTTTTAGTGCCATCCTTTTTTATACTTTATACCCTTTAAGGTTTTAACTGTTTTTTATATCTTGTATCGTAGCCCGATATTGAGATCAAAAGTTCGGGATTTTACATTTTCATGATACGAATAATATGTATATCTCAGATAATAAGATGCTCCCATTTCAAAACTCAGATGTCTCGAGAGATTGAAGAACATCTTAGCGTTTGTAACAAGCAGTGACGCATTTCCCTTATCGCCCTGAGCGTTCAGGTAGAGTGGGTCGGTATTTTCCCAGTCTTTCTGCTCATACCCTTTCCAGGTGAAGATGCGATAGTAATCTGCACCGAGTCTGATACTTCCCACTTTTCCAAATTCCATGAAACTATTCATCTTCACGCTGTATCCGCTACCCATATTGTAGTCTCTGTCTATGATGTTATAGTAGTCGGTCAGGCTTCCACCGAGAATGATGCCGTCTATGAAGATGCTCTGTTCCAGTTTGGTCAAATTTCCGATGGTAGGATAACTGCATAAGATTCCTGGTCCTACTGAAGCGGCTTCTGATATGCGGTATGGAACCTCACTGGTTCCGTCCTTTACAGGTTGGGAGTCATAATAGTTGAAGTGCTGGAAGATACCGAACAGCACCTTCAAATCATCTTTCTCGATAACATGTGCTCCCCACAGTCTTCCTAACAAGTGTACTGACGTAATGAGCGGTTGGTTGTTGCTCAATCCGAAAGTCAGATCCGTGGTGAAATAATCGAACGGTTTGTTCGTTTCTTCCTTGAAAGCATCACCATATACTAAGTTCAGATTGATATATGGATTTCCCTCACCCCTGAAAAGAGAATTGTTATCTGCCAGATAGCGGTAACCTGCAGAAATGGAAAAGTCAACGGGTAATTTCTCGTAGTCATGGTATTTATAGTATTTGCCCCTTACTCTCCAGGCATCACCGCTGATGATACGGTTCAACTCTTTGATAGGACAGACTATGGCTCCAAGAAATTCTCTCAGAAATCGACTGAATCCTCTCTGGCGGTCATCATATACCAGATTGCTGATGCGGTGTGTGACCTCACCGATGCACACTCCTCCCATGGTTGTTGCCATCAGGTCATTGATAGCAGGCGGTTCTATCTCGCAGGTCGTCTCCCACATCAGACTTCCACAGAAAGAATAGGGGATGGATTGCCAGAAATTCATGCCGTTGCTTCTTGCAGCATTAAAGTACAGACCTCCATGATAGGGGTGAGCAAACAGGTTGGTAGAGAATTGGTCATTATCCCATACAAATCCGTTCTGGATGTTGTGCTTGATACTGTGGAGAGAGATTTTTGCAAAATCTTCATTCATCACAAATTGGTCAAAGCATTGTACGCCCATATTGATGGCAAAAGCTTCCAGCGCAGCTTTCCATGGATGTTTCTTCTGGCGGGATGGGTCATTGGCTGCATAAACCTGCATCAGACTATCGGTTGCTGGGAGATATTGGTCTGCTTGTTTATTGCCTAAGGTCAGCGATTCTATGATGTTGGCTTTTTCTTCTTTTTTTTGATTTTCCAAAGCCCCATTTCTGACAAGTCTGAATGCAATACCGCCTTCCAGCAGCAAACGGTTGCGATAGTGCTGGGCATGGTGGTAATATCGGGTGTCTCCATAACCTACCGATGCAAAAAGCGAACTGTAGTGGCCCAATTGATAGTCTGCGTTCAGGCGTGCTTGGAGAGAGAAGAGTCTTTTTGGCTTTTCTGATGAATGTTCTTCAAAAGTCTCCACATGATAATATCCCAAATCGCCGCTCAGAGAGAATTTTGGATTCAGTTGAAAATACTGTCCGATGCGATAGAAAAGTGCTCCAGAGAACTTGCTGTCGAGTCCCATGTAATGAGTTCCGATACCTATTATATTATAGGTACTGCGATTTCTGAATCTGAGAGCCATGTTCAGTTTTGTTGAGGTTCCGATATAGCTCAGCAAGTCAATGCGGGTCTTGGGATTAACATTGACCAGACCAATTTTGTGAGCCACCGTGTCTCTGCTATAGTTGATGATGCCAATCTGGACACCTCGTGGATGGCTGATGCAAGCATTGAACAATCCTATTTGAGAACCATTGAGGGTATCAGCATAGTTATAAACTGCTGTTTGAATTCCCCTCATGGACGAGGAACAGATATTGGCTGCTCCCGCCAATTGGATGCCGCGCTTCATTCCCATGGAAACGTTAGAAATTCCAGCCAACTGGATCCCCTTGAACGTAGAAGTGGATGCATTGCTGAGCATACCTATCTGGATACCATTTCCTTTGGTAGCAAAGTTGTTTAATGCAGAAATCTGAACTCCCTGCATATCTTTTTTGATGGCATTTGTAAGGATGCTCAGATTGGCCCCTTTTAAGGAGTCGGTATTACAGAATAAAGAGATGTTGAAATGCTCAACGCCTTTCTGCGCCTGAACTCCTGCGGAATTCAGACTCAATGTCATGCATATCAGCATTTCTATCTTCGTTTTTGTCATATTGCATAGTTTATTTTAACAGCGCTTTCTCATCATACTTACCATTCTGCAGTGCTGTTTGTTAATTCTTCAATTAATTATTATATGGATAGTGTATGACTTTTCCTATCCGTTGCAAAAGTACATATAATTAGCGTAATAAACCACAAAATGGGCAAAAGTTTTCGTTTTTGCTTATAAAAAATATAAACAGAAAACGTTTACGCTTCTTTTTCGTATAAAAACTTTACTAATATTTTGCAGTTTCCGAATAAAGTATTATCTTTGCATTCAAATACAGTTTGCTATCTCGACTTTGCAATGTGTAGGTATTAAAGACTGATTTGCAAGTTATGGCATACATTATGAATTAAGTAAAGAAATGAGCGATAAGATAAAACATTCTGGTATAATCAATGCTATCAGGGGAGAATGTATATCAGTACGTATTCTACAATCCTCCGCCTGTAGTGGCTGCAAGGTTGCTTCTCACTGTAATTCTTCTGAGACAAAAGAGAAGATTATTGAGGTAAACCAACCTGGCGTTCAATCGAAATACAAAATCGGTGATCATGTAGTAGTGGTGGCTGATATGTCAGTTGGCTTTCGGGCAAGTATCTATGGTTATATATTACCATTGGTCCTGATGGTTGTAACTTTGGTTCTTGTCATAGCCTGTGGGGCAGGTGAGGGCATTGCTGCACTTTCTTCTTTGGGAATCCTCTTTCCTTATTATATGGCTCTGTTTCTGTTGAAGGATAAGCTGAAGGAAAAGTTGTCGTTCACATTGGAATAGTAAGTAAAGAGCAAGAGAATAATCATATAAGTAATGAACCTGAAATAAGTAATTTCGGATAAATAACTAAAACAAATTATAATTATGAATTTTATCGTGATTGCAATCTTGGTCCTTGGTTCCATTGCGCTTGTTGCTGCATTGGTTCTTTTTGGAGTATCCAAGAAATTTGCCGTCAAAGAAGACCCGAGACTTGGACAGGTGGGAGAAATCCTGCCAGGTGCTAATTGTGGTGGTTGTGGTTTTGCCGGTTGTTCTGGTATGGCCGCTGCCCTTGTCAAGGGTGCTGATGCCGGTTCTATCGAAGGATTGATGTGTCCTGTAGGTGGAGCTGACGTGATGGGCAAAGTGGCTGACCTTTTGGGTATCGCAGTGGCTAACACTGAGGCGAAGGTGGCCGTAGTGCGTTGTAATGGCTCTTGCGAGAATCGTCCTCGCATCGCCGAGTATGATGGTTTGCACACTTGTGCAGCAATGAATTCCTGTGGTGCTGGTGAGACTGGCTGCGGATTCGGTTGTCTGGGTTGTGGTGATTGTGTTGCTGCTTGCCAGTTTGGTGCGATTGCGATCAATCCAAAAACAGGCCTTCCTGAGGTTGATGAAGAAAAATGTACGGGTTGCGGCGCTTGTGCTAAGGCTTGTCCACGTCACATCATCGAACTCCGCAAGAAGGGTCCTAAGGGACGCCGTGTTTACGTTCAGTGCGTAAATCACGACAAGGGCGCTGTAGCAAAGAAAGCTTGTAGTGTTGCTTGTATCGGATGCGGTAAGTGTCAGAAAGTCTGCAAGTTCGATGCTATCACAATCGAAAACAACGTGGCTTATGTTGACTTCAACAAGTGCCGCATGTGTACAAAGTGTGTTGACGAATGCCCTACAGGTGCACTCGTGAAAGTAAATTTCCCAATTAAGAAGGCAAAGCCAGCTGCTGATGTTACTCCTCAGGCAGATGCTCCAGTTGCAGCTCCTAAAGCAGAAGCTCCAGTTGTAGCTCCTCAGGCAGAGACTTCAGAAGTAAAGAAGGAGGACTAAATCATGAATTTGAGAACATTTAGAATTGGTGGAGTTCACCCAGAAGAGAATAAAATTACTGCCGAGATGGCTACTCAGGTAGCTCCTCTCCCTAAGCAGGCTATTTTCCCACTTGGACAGCACATTGGTGCTCCTGCTAAACCAGTTGTTGCTAAGGGTGACAAGGTGAAAGTAGGTACTCTCATCGCAGAGGCTGGTGGTTTCGTGAGTGCTCCTATTTACAGCTCTGTATCAGGAACTGTATTCAAGGTTGATACGTCTATTGATGCTACAGGTTATCGTAAGCCTTGTATTATTATTAATGTAGAAGGTGATGAATGGGAGGAGAGTATTGACCGCTCAGACAAACTTGAGACTTTGGAAGCTCACGCAGAATTGACTTCAGAGGAGATTGTCAATCGCATCAAGGTGGCAGGTGTTACTGGTATGGGTGGTGCTGGTTTCCCTACTTTCATCAAACTTTGTCCTCCTCCAGGAGCTAAGGCTGAATGTGTGATTATCAATGGTGTTGAGTGTGAGCCTTATATTACAGCCGACTATCGTCTGATGATGGAGCATGCTGATGAGATTCTCGTAGGTCTTAATCTCCTGATGAAGGCTGCTAAGGTGAAGAAGGGTTACATTGGTATCGAAGATAACAAGCCTGCTGCTATCAAACTCTTTGAAGAGAAGACTGCTGGCGATTCTCGTATCGAGATAGTACCACTCGCAAAGAAGTATCCTCAAGGTGGTGAGAAACAGTTGGTGGATGCAGTTATCCGTCGTCAGGTTCCTGCTCCTCCTGCAATCCCTGTCAATGTTGGAGCAATAGTTCAGAATGTAGGTACTGCCTTTGCTGTTTATCAGGCAGTTATGAAGAATAAACCTCTCTTCGAACGCTATACCACCGTTACTGGTAAGCAGGTGAAGAATCCAGGAAACTTCCTCGTACGTATGGGAACTCCATTCTCTCAGATGATTGAAAACTGTGGCGGTTTGCCAGAGGGTGATAATAAGGTGTTGGCTGGTGGTCCGATGATGGGTAAGGCCGTGATTAGCCTCGATGTACCTGTAACCAAGGGTACTAACTCAATCACCGTATTGAGTGATGCTGATGCTCATCGCAAGAAAGCTCAGCCATGTATCCGTTGTGCCAAGTGTGTGGATGCTTGTCCTATGGGATTGGAGCCATACTTACTTGCTACATTGAGCGTAGTGAAGGATTATGAGCGCCTGGAGGCAGAGGAGGTAACTTCTTGTATCGCTTGCGGTTCTTGCCAGTTTACTTGTCCTTCTCATCGTCCTATCCTTGATAATATCATCAATGGTAAGGCTGCTGTGATGGGTATCATCAGAGCTCGTAGCGCTAAGAAGTAATCATTCACGTCAAGAAGAAATTTCATTCGCATCAAGAAGGAATTTCATTGAGAAAAGAATCTAAAGAAAATTCATTTACGAAAGAATTTAAAAGATAAAATGGGAAAATTAATCGTTTCATTATCGCCACATGCCCATGGAAATGAGAGCGTGGAGAAGAATATGTACGGTGTGATTATCGCTCTCGTGCCTGCCATTCTCGCCTCTATCTATTTCTTCGGCTTAGGTTCAGTAGTTGTACTGCTTACCTCAGTGGCAGCCTGCGTTTTCTTTGAGTGGGCAATTACAAAATATCTCCTAAAGGAGGAGACTAGTTTGCTTGATGGTTCTGCTATTATCACCGGTCTTCTGCTCGGCATGAACTTGCCAAGTAACCTTCCTCTTTGGATCATTATTATCGGTGCCTTGTTTGCCATCGGTGTAGGTAAGATGACTTTCGGCGGTTTGGGTAACAATCCTTTCAATCCTGCGTTGGTAGGTCGTTGCTTCCTGCTCGTCAGTTTCCCTGCCCAGATGACTTCATGGCCAGTAGCTGGACAGATGCTCAGCTATACTGATGCTACAACAGGTGCAACACCATTGGCGATTATGAAGACAGCCATCAAGACTGGTGATGCTTCTCTTCTGAATCAGTTGCCTGATTCTTTGAGTTTGCTTTTCGGAGCAACTGGCGATACGTTTGGAGCTGGTACTACTGGTGAAGTTTGTGCTGTCGCTCTCTTGCTTGGTTTGGCTTACATGCTTTGGAAGAAGGTTATCACCTGGCATATTCCTGTCAGCATCATCGCTACCGTATTTGTATTTAGCGGTCTGATGCACTTGGCTAACCCTGTTTATGCCAATCCATTTGCAGTCATTTTAAGTGGAGGTTTGATGCTCGGTGCCATCTTTATGGCAACTGATTATGTTACCTCTCCAATGACTCATAAGGGTATGCTCATTTATGGAGTTTGTATCGGTCTTCTGACCATCATTATCCGCAACTGGGGTAGCTATCCAGAAGGTATGTCGTTCGCCATTCTAATCATGAATGCGTTCACACCTCTTATTAACACATATGTTAAACCAAAGCGCTTCGGTGAGAAGCCTGCTAAGAAATAAGGAGGACTGAGACATGCAGAAATTAGAATCATCATTAAAGAACATGGTGCTTGTTCTGGTGGGCGTAGCGCTCATCGTAGGTGCCGTTCTTGCTTATATCAATCATCTTACTTCTGGTCCTATTGCTGAAAAGGATGAACAGAGTCTGGCTGCTGGTATCAAAAGCGTGATGGGTACTGATCAACTTCAGGTGGCAGCTCCTCAAGAGGTGAAGCAGGAGTTTGGTGGTAAGGAGTTTACTTTTGTACTTCATAATTGTTCAGACAAGAGTGGCAAGCAGTTGGGTACTGCCGTAGAGAGTACAACCGGTGGCTTCGGTGGCGATGTGAAGGTACTTGTTGGTTTCGATACCGAAGGTAAGATCTTAGGTTATACCATTCTTCAGGCTTCTGAGACTCCTGGCTTGGGAGCTAAGGCTGCCACATGGTTCCAGAAAGACGGAAAGGGTAGTGTTATTGGTATGACTCCAAAGGATGGCGACCTTCACGTAAGTAAGGATGATAAGAGTGGCAATGCTGTAGATGCGATAACTGCTTCTACAATTACCAGCCGTGCTTTCCTTAAAGCCATCAATCAGGCTTACAAGGTCTATTCCGGTAAGCAGGTAGATGGTGAGAGTGGTGCTACCAAGCATGCCGAAGGTGAGGGTGATGCAGCAAAAGTTGAACAAAATGAAAAGAAAGGATAAGCCGATATGAGTAATGTTAAGATTTTGATGAACGGACTCATCAAGGAGAATCCAACCTTCGTGTTGCTTCTCGGTATGTGTCCTACCTTGGCTACAACAACCAGCGCCATCAATGGTCTCTCTATGGGATTAGCTACTATGGCAGTGCTGATTTGTACCAACTTTGTAATTTCTTGTATCAAGAAGATTACTCCGGATATGGTTCGCATCCCTGTGTTTATCGTAGTGATTGCAGCTTTCGTTACAATCCTTCAGATGGTAATGAGTGCTTATGCTCCAGATAGCATCAACCAGGCTTTGGGTATCTATATTCCGCTGATTGTCGTAAACTGTATCATCTTGGGCCGTGCAGAGAGTTTTGCAGCAAAGAACTCGCCTCTGTCCAGTTTGGTAGATGGAGTAGGTTGCGGTTTGGGATTCACCCTTGCCTTGACGCTTCTTGGTTGTGCCCGTGAGATTTTAGGGGCAGGCAGTATCTTTGGCATCGCCTTGTTGCCTGAGACTACTAACATTCTGGTATTCATCTTGCCTCCTGGTGCATTCCTCACATTGGGATACATTATAGCAATATTTAATAAGGTTAAGAAATAGAAATTATGGAATATTTATTGATATTTATCTCTGCGATATTCGTTAACAATATCGTCTTGTCGCAGTTCCTCGGTATCTGTCCTTTTTTGGGCGTATCGAAGAAGATTGATACAGCCATCGGTATGGGTGGAGCCATCGCCTTTGTCTTGACCTTGGCAACCATCATAACTTGGTGTGTTCAGAAGTATGTACTCGATCCATTCGGATTGCAATATCTCCAGACTCTGGCATTTATCCTTGTGATAGCAGCCTTGGTACAGATGGTTGAGATCATCCTCAAGAAAGTTTCCCCTGCACTTTATCAGGCTCTTGGAATTTTCCTTCCATTGATTACTACCAACTGTGCAGTGCTTGGTGTAGCCATCTTGGTTATCCAGAAAGATTTCAATCTTTTGGAGAGTGTCGTTTATGCATTCTCTACAGCTTTGGGTTTTGCTCTGGCTCTGATTGTTTTTGCTGGTATCCGTGAGCAGCAGGCTTTGGTTCGTATTCCTAAGGGTATGCAGGGAATGGCTATTGTGCTTATTACCGCATCATTACTCAGTTTGGCCTTTATGGGATTCTCTGGTGTAGATGGTGGTCTGAAGGCTTTATTCGGTTTGAACTAAGTATTCTGAATGTTTTCGCGAATAAGAATAGCTTTTTAAGATGTCCATACAAAAAAATGTGGGCATTGTTTTCGAATCTTAAAAGTATTTAGATTTTTGATTTAAATACGATTGTTATAATTGGTATAGTTTGAAGGAGAATATTTGGATATTTCAAATGTTCTCCTTTTTAATTGATGAGAAAGAGATTTTAATAGGTTATATTGTGGGATTAGTTTTGCTTCTTAGAATTTTATTTCCAGACAGAAGGATAAAATATCGGTAGGGGTTTATTTATTACTTTTTGTTATACAAACTATTTCCTATTAATCATAATGTTGCTTACAACTTAATAGTAGAATGTTGTAGAAGGGGGGATTAGTTCCTGATTTACTCTCAGTTTTATTTATCGAAATCTTTTGTATTTCTTCCTTCATATATCTGTTTTTCTTTAATCTATAATTTGTTGTTTTCTTATTGAATTTTCTTATTTATTTTCTTTGATGTTTCTCAGAAATTGTGTATTTTTGCATTGATTTTATGAACAATCAACATTAATTTGAAGAATATGATGAATATAGTAATTTTAGATGGTTATGCTTCTAATCCCGGCGACTTGAATTGGAATCTTTTGGAGCAATTGGGAAACGTTACTGTTTATCCCCGTACAACAGATGAAGAAAAAATCGAGCGTGCTAAAGATGCTGATATTATATTAATAAATAAGGTGCAAATAGATTCTGAAACTTTAGATCAGCTTCCAAAACTGAAATATATAGGTATTCAGGCCACTGGCTATAATGTGGTTGATATTGAGGCTGCCAAACGTCATGGTGTAGTCGTAACCAATATTCCTGCATATAGTACTGATAGTGTTGCACAAATGACATTCGCGCTTATTTTGGCAATAACAAACAGAGTTGAACATTACACGCTCGAAAATCGCAATGAGCGCTGGGCTTATAATAAGGATTTCTGTTATTGGGATACACCGCTTATGGAATTGTCCGGTAAATGCCTGGGAATTATGGGACTTGGCAATATCGGTATGAAAGTTGCTACTATAGCTCGTGATTTCGGAATGGACGTTTATGCCTGCACCAGTAAGAATGCCTGTGATTTGCCTGATTGGATAACCAAAGTAAGCAAGGATGGACTTTTAGCTGTATCTGATATCTTGTCACTGCATTGTCCGTTGACAGATGATACTTACCATTTCGTCAATACAGACAGTCTGAAAAAGATGAAACCTTCCTGTATTCTGATTAATACGGGACGCGGTCCGCTGGTTGATGAAGAAGCTGTGGCTTCTGCTTTGCATCATGGTAAGCTTGGAGCCTATGGCGCAGATGTGATGACACAGGAACCGCCAGCTCAGGACAATCCACTTTTCAAAGAGCCGAATGCCTTTATTACTCCTCATATCGCCTGGGCCACTTTAGAAGCAAGAACTCGATTGAATAAGCAAGTTGCTGCAAATGTTAAAGCCTTTATTGAGGGGCATCCTATCAATGTGGTGAACCCATAATTTGTGAAGGTTTACCTATTATAATATGGATAAGAAATCATCCTGATTTATAAATTATGATAAATAGACGAAATCGTTATTGTCTAAATAAAACTGTAATCATGACTAAAATGCCAGAATCTTTTGGATATTTCAAAATTCAATCTGGACAACTGTGATGATGATAGTTTTAGGTTAATTTGAAAAAAAAAGACTTCAATGAAGACAAAACAATGCCTCCTTTGAAGTCTTTTATTTATTCTTTCATCCTACGATTATATGATGATTTTATAATCGTAGGATTTATAGATCTTAATTAGTTCTGGCTATCAGCCTCAGCCTGCTTGGTCTTAGGATCATTAGGACCATAGAGACCATAATAAGCCTGGTAGCGGTTGTAACCCCAGTTGTACTGCTTCTTCTCTGGATCGAGCTCCTTAGCCTTGTCGAGGTACTTGATAGACTCCTGGTAAACTACCTTACGTCCGTTAGGATCCTGAAGATTAGAAGCCTTAACGTTCAAGCATGCACCGAGATAAACCATGACAGTACCATTTTCTGGCTGAATCTCCAATGCTTTCTTCAGATACTTGATAGCATTGTCTGCATCATTCTTCTGGATATACATCATACCCTTGTTGGCAAGAGCTACGAAGTTGTTAGGGTTCTTTGCGATAGCATTGTCCAAAAGATCAGTCTGCTCCTTCTCCATCTTTAATGAAGAATACATAGAGTTCAAACCATCGAGTATAACCTCATTGGTCTCGTCCTGCGCAAAGATATCCTTAAGCTTGTTAACATAAGCAAGAGAATCCTCGTGAGTCTTCAAACCATCCTTCATTACATAGAGTTTGAGGTTGAGGGCATCCTTTGCTTCCTTCTCGCTCTTCATGGCTATGTCGCAATACTTCTCGCAACGGGCAGGATCCTTAGCCTGGTATGCATAACGGGCTGCAAAGAGAGCAACCTGACCAATATACTCCTTCTCGCTATCCTTCTGCTTCTGGTCAACAGAAGCGAAGAGAGGCTCATTGTCTGTATCAAGGAATGCACCCCAATACTTCAATACGTCAGCCTCCTTGTTGTTCTGAGCTGCAGTCTGACCAGCATTAACGAGCTGAATACGAGCACTCCATACACGATTAGCGTTGTTGTTAAACTTAGGAGCAATCTTACCCTTAGCGTTAGGAAGCTGATCGTACTTGTAGCACTCAATAGCATTGATCAATGCATTGTAAGCGCCCTCAGACATAGCTGCCTCGTCAACTGGGTCGTTCTTCTTCATAATCTGATTGGTCTGCTGGATGCTCTGCTGGTCGTTAAACTGCCTCATAGAGAGTTCTACGAGGTAGTTGTAGGCCTTAGCTTTTTCAGCATCATTAGCCATTGAACCGAGGTTTTGCTCTACCAAAGCCTTAGCATCTGCATAAGTCTTGGCTTTGAGTACTGCCTTGAGTGCATCGCTGTCTCCAGCGAAAGCTGATGTGGCACCTAGTACCATCATAGCTGCAATCATTAACTTTTTCATTTTTCTTAATGAGTTTAAAAGTTGTTATTATTTATTCTTTACACGTCTTTTCGTTTATTCGAAATCCACGTTCCCTGTGTCAGTATTGTCCTCAGACTCTGTAGCTTCGTTATCGAGATGAGCTTCTGCCTCGGCAGCCTCTTCTGCAGTCATTGCACCTACGTTGTCATTCTCGATTTCTTCGCTCTTCTTAGCCCAGGCAGAACGACTCTCCTCCTCTACTGATGCTTCGAGTTCAGAACTCATCACCTTGCATACGCTGGCGATGACATCATTCTTTTTTGTCAGATTGATGAGGCGGACACCTTGAGTAGCACGACCCATTACACGGCAGTCTGCCACAGCAAGTCGGATTACGATACCACTCTGATTAATTATCATCAGGTCGTTGTCGTCTGTTACGTTCTTGATGGCTACCAGTCGTCCTGTCTTTTCTGTGATATTGAGCGTCTTCACACCCTTACCACCACGATTAGTTACTCGATAGTCAATAACATCGGAACGTTTGCCGTAGCCCTGCTCACTCACAACCATCACGGTCTCATGCTCAGGATCGTTGACTACAATCATACCAATCAAAGCATCGTCACCCTCATCGAGGCGCATACCGCGAACACCAGTAGAAGTACGTCCCATGGTACGAATCTGATTTTCATCGAAACGAACAGCGCGACCATTACGGTTGGCAAGAATCAGTTCATTGTGACCATTGGTCAGGCGAACATCTACAACCTCGTCTCCCTCTACGATATTGATAGCAATCACACCATTGGCACGAGGACGAGAGTATGCTTCCAGACAAGTTTTCTTGACTGTACCATTCTTGGTAGCAAATACCACATAATGGTTGTTGATGAACTCTGCATCATTCAAACCTCTCAAGCGGAGGAAAGCGTTCACCTGGTCATCGCTCTCAATATTGAGCAGGTTCTGGATAGCTCGTCCCTTAGAATTGCGGTCACCCTCTGGAATCTCATAGCACTTGAGCCAGTAGCAGCGTCCCTTCTTCGTGAAGAACAACATGGTCTGGTGCATGGTAGCAGGATAGATGAACTCCGTGAAGTCCTTATCACGTGTGCGGGCACCTTTGGCACCTACTCCACCTCTTGCCTGCTCACGGAACTCAGATAATGGTGTGCGCTTGATGTAACCGAGATGACTGACTGTGATTACCACAGGGTCGTTTGGATAGAAATCTTCTGGGTTGAACTCATGGTCGTCAGGTTTGATCATGGTGCGGCGTGCATCGCCATACTTGTCCTTTACCTCGTTGAGTTCGTCCTTCATTACCTTCTTGCAAAGCTCTGGATCATTCAATATCTGATTCAAATAATCGATGGTCTTCATCAATTCGTTGAATTCATTATGCAACTGCTCCAGACGGAGTCCTGTCAACTGAGACAAGCGCATATCAACAATAGCCTTACTCTGAATCTCGTCCAGTTCGAAGCGCTTCTCCAGATTGCGTTGTGCATCAGAAGGAGTCTTGCTTGCGCGGATGATATGAACAACTTCGTCGATATTATCGCATGCGATGATAAGACCTTCCAGGATATGAGCACGCTCCTGTGCTTTCTTCAGCTCGTACTGGGTACGGCGGATTGTTACGTCATGACGGTGCTCCACAAAGTACTTGACGCATTCCTTGAGGGTAAGCAGACGAGGACGTCCTTTGACAAGAGCGATACAGTTGACAGAGAATGAACTTTGGAGGGCTGTCAGCTTGAACAACTTGTTCAAAAGAACGTTGGCATTGGCATCGCGCTTTACATCTACAACGATACGCATACCCTGGCGTCCTGATTCATCATTTACATTGGCGATGCCATCTACCCTACCTTCCTTGGCAAGATCGGCAATAGCCATGACAAGTTGCTCCTTGTTTACACCATATGGAATCTCTGTGATAACGATTTTGTCGTGAGCATCTCCGCTTTCGATTTCAGCTGTAGCTCTCACAACAATTCGTCCACGTCCAGTTTCGTATGCATCCTTTACTCCCTGGATGCCATAGATAGTAGCACCTGTAGGGAAATCTGGAGCAGGAATGTATTTCATGAGTCCTTCTGTGTCGATGTCAGGATTGTCTATGTAGGCACAGCATCCGTCTATTACCTCGCTCAGGTTATGGGTTGGTATGTTTGTTGCCATACCTACTGCAATACCATTACCACCATTAACCAGAAGGTTAGGAATCTTTGTAGGCATCACTGATGGCTCCTGAAGGGTGTCATCGAAGTTGTTCATCATATCTACGGTTTCCTTGTCCAGGTCATCCATGATGTGCTCACCCATCTTAGAGAGGCGGCACTCTGTATAACGCATGGCAGCAGGTGAGTCGCCGTCAACAGAACCGAAGTTACCCTGTCCGTCTATCAAGGTGTATCGCATATTCCATTCCTGTCCCATACGAACAAGGGCACCATATACAGAAAAGTCTCCGTGTGGGTGATACTTACCGAGTACCTCACCTACTACACGCGCACATTTCTTATATGGTTTGTCACTGGTGTTTCCAATACCCAACATACCGTAGAGAATACGACGATGTACAGGTTTGAAACCATCGCGTACATCAGGAAGCGCACGAGCCACAATCACCGACATAGAATAGTCGATATAGGATGACTTCATTTCTTCCTCGATGTTAATCTTCATGATTCTATCATGATCAAGAGTCTGATTTTCGTCCATTTTTTATATTGATTATTTGAATTGTTATCTTATACTTCTATGGTGGAGCTTAGAACTTCATTTGGAATTTCTGATTCCGACCCATCTACTTTTGGTGGAAAATTGTCGAGAAGGGCATTTGTTTGCGTTTTAAGCGATTTTGTTCCCTCTAAACTAACGACAAAGATACAAACTTTTTTTCTAAGAGAAGACATTGTGGCGTAAAAACAATAAGAATTTAGCGTTTTTTGTGTTTTAAGTTGCTTGTTATCTGCAAATATTCCTTGTTTTGTTCATTAGCCGTATTGTTTTACCTTTTTCTTTTTTTCTCTTTAGATATGTTTGTTGAACTCATTCTAAGTTTTATGAGTAGTGTGCTGTTGTCTGTTATACTCTTATACTCTGTGGTCAATTTTGTATCCCCGTCATGGACTTATGCTCTCCTCTCTGTGTTCTCTTTCCTCTTCTTTTGGCATAAATTTTGTGATATGGTAATTTAAAAATATGAATATATAAAAAGAATCATTGAAATTTAAATATTGAACAAATATGGAATGTCAAAAAAACATAAAACGCATTACTGTTCTTGATGGTTTTTCTTTTCCAGAAGATGATGACTTCTCGCTGAATGATAGTGAATCTAAAAAGGATTCTGCCGAATCTGCTTTTAAGACTACCGGCAGTACGGCAAAAGGGCAGTTGCACAATAATAATAAGACTCCATTCTTAGATAATTATGGTACAGATTTGACCCAAGCTGCTAAAGATGGAAAATTGGACCCTGTAGTGGGAAGAGAGCATGAAATCCAAAGGGTTTTGGAAATCATCGGTCGTAGAAAGAAAAATAATCCCATACTCATCGGTGAGCCAGGTGTAGGTAAAAGTGCTATTGTAGAAGGGCTGGCGCAACTTATTGTAAAACAGCAGACTTCTCCAGCTTTGTTCAACAAAAGAATTGTTTCTGTTGATCTTACTGCTATGGTGGCTGGTACCAAGTATAGAGGACAATTTGAGGAACGTATCAAGGGGCTTATTACGGAATTAGAGAACAATCCGGACATCATCATTTTTATAGATGAAATACATACTCTTATAGGAGCTGGTGGCGGTGGTGGAGCTATGGATGCTGCCAATATTCTGAAGCCTGCTTTGGCTCGTGGTACAGTTCAGTGTATAGGCGCTACGACCTTTAAGGAATATACAAACAGTATCGAAAAAGACGGAGCTTTGGAGCGTAGATTTCAGAAGGTTATTGTAGAGCCTACTACGGCAGAACAGACTTTGACTATTCTTAGAAATATCAAGGATCGTTATGAGGAGCATCATGGTGTGACATTCTGTGATGAGGCTCTTGAGGCATGTGTCAAACTGACAGAACGATATGTCACAGACCGCTTTTTCCCTGACAAGGCGATAGATGTCATTGATGAAGTTGGTTCCAAATTGAGATTGACAAATCTCAAAGTTCCTGACTATATTCTGGACCTTCAAAATGAAATCGAGGAAGTAACATCCAAGAAACTGGAGGCTGTTGGTAATCAGAATTTCGAACTGGCAGCCAGTTATCGTGATAAAGGCTTGTCTTTGGAGAATAAGTTGGATTTGATGCGCAAGCAATGGCAAAGTGGAGATCGTACTGAGCGTATTCCTGTGAAGGAGTCTGATGTGGCTGATGTTGTCAGTAAAATGACGGGTGTTCCTGTTCAGAGAATGGCTGAGGAAGAAGGTGCTCGTCTGAAAAATATGTCTGCAATCCTGAAGAAAAATGTGATTGCTCAAGATGATGCCATCGAAAAGATGGTTAAGGCTATTCAGCGTAACCGCATCGGATTGAGAGATCCTAACCACCCTATCGGTGCTTTCATGTTCTTAGGTCCTACTGGTGTGGGTAAAACTTATCTTGCCAAGAAACTTGCAGAGGAACTGTTCGGTTCTAAGGATGCGCTCATTCGTGTAGATATGAGCGAGTATTCTGAAAGTTTCAATACTTCCCGACTTTTGGGAGCGCCTCCAGGATATGTAGGTTATGATGAGGGTGGACAGCTTACTGAGAGAGTTCGCCGCAAACCTTATTCTATAGTACTGCTTGATGAGATAGAAAAAGCCCACGACAAGGTGTATAATATGCTTTTGCAGGTGCTTGATGAAGGTCGTTTGACTGATGGTAATGGGCGCCTGATAGATTTTCGCAATACCGTTATCATTATGACATCCAATGCAGGTACACGTCAACTGAAGGAATTCGGATCAGGTATCGGCTTTAATGCTGGCGGACTTACGAAGTCTGTAATGGATGAGAAGGATAAGGAATATGCTCGAAGTATCATTCAGAAAAGTTTGAGTAAGCAGTTCTCTCCTGAGTTCCTGAATCGTCTGGATGAGATTATCACTTTCAATCAGTTGGATATTGATGCGATTAAGCGTATTATTGATATTGAACTGCGAGGCCTCTTCGGAAGAGTTCACGATATGGGATATGAAATTCAGATTACTGATAAAGCGAAGGAACTTGTAGCCACTAAGGGCTATGATGTGCAGTTTGGCGCTCGTCCTCTGAAGCGTGCTATTCAGACCTATATAGAAGATGGCGTCTGCGAACTTCTATTGGGCGGCAAACTTAAAAAGGGTGATACAATCAGTATCGGTAAGAATCCGAACAGGGAGGAACTTACTTTCAAGGTTGCAGTAGTAGAGTAGTTCTTCCTCGGGTGGCAAATTCTCATGAGAAGAGCAAAATCTGAGGTGCTCCTGGATGATTGCCGTGTTAATATAAGTTAAGGGTAATGAATTATTTCATCAATTAGAAATATTTCATTACCTTTGCAATCGCTTTGAAAATGAAAAGCCATGATGGCTCAGTTGGTAGAGCAACGCATTCGTAATGCGTGGGTCGCGGGTTCGAGTCCCGCTCGTGGCTCTTTTCTGCACTATTTGTGCGGGATTAGCACATCGGTAGTGCACGGGCTTCCCAAGCCTGGGAGGCGGGTTCGATTCCCGTATCCCGCTCAAAAGATAAGGTATTGAAAATCAGATAGTTGTGGTTTTTAATACCTTATTCTTTTCTTCTCCCCTATCCGCCAGTTCTTATTATATATAAGGTATAAATAGCCTTTTTGTGAGTAATATGTGAGTAACGCATGAAAAGTGTAGATTCCTTGTAAGTGAATATCTCCTCTAATTACGCAAACCTTTACGGACGATTTTGGTGCATTTATGATATAAGGTAAGGGAATATTTTATACCTTTGCATCGGAAATTTAAAACAAAATAATAACATAAACAAATCATGAAAGAACTTAAAGCATTAAACAAGCGTACCGCTCCTAAGAGTGTCGCTCCTGAGAGAATCATTCAGTTTGGTGAAGGTAACTTCCTCCGTGCATTCGTAGATTGGATTGTATGGAACATGAATAAGAAGACCGATTTCAATGGTTCTGTCGTTGTAGTACAGCCTTTGGCTGGTGGTATGGTAGATTGGCTGAATGGTCAGGACTGCCTTTATCACGTAAATCTTCAGGGTAAGGAGAATGGTCAGGCTGTCAATACATTGGAGCGTATCGATGTTATCAGCCGTGCACTGAATCCATATTCTCAGAACCAGGCATTCATGGCTTTGGCTGAGCAGCCAGAGATGCGTTTCATCATCTCTAATACAACTGAGGCTGGTATTGCATTCGATGACGCTTGCAAGTTTACAGATGCTCCTGCTGCATCTTATCCAGGTAAGTTGGTTCAGTTGCTGTTCCATCGCTATAAGTTCTTCGAGGGTGATCCAACTAAGGGTATGATTTTGATGCCTTGTGAGTTGATTTTTTTGAACGGTCACCACTTGAAGGAGTGCATTTACCAGTATATCGAGCTTTGGAAGGAAGATATGGGTGCTGATTACGAGGGCTTCAAGGAGTGGTTTACTAACCATTGCTATGTTTGCGCTACACTCGTTGACCGTATCGTTCCTGGTTTCCCACGCGATACCATCAAGGAAATTCAGCAGAAGGTTTGCTACAAGGATAACCTCGTAGTAAAGGCAGAAAGCTTCCACCTCTGGGTAATCGAGAAGGCTGAGAATATGACAGTTGAGCAGATGCAGGAAGAGTTCCCTGCTCACAAGGCTGGTCTCCATGTTCTTATTACAGACAACGAGAAACCATACCATGAGCGTAAGGTTACTTTGTTGAATGGTCCTCACACAGTATTGAGCCCTGTAACATACCTCAGCGGTGTCAATATCGTACGTGATGCTTGCGAGCACCCAGTATTGGGTAAGTATATCCATAAGGTACAGTTCGATGAGCTGATGCAGACATTGAACCTCCCTATGGATGAGTTGCAGAAGTTTGCTTCTGACGTATTGGAGCGTTTCGAGAACCCATTCGTTGATCATCAGGTAACCAGTATCATGCTGAACTCATTCCCTAAGTATGAGACTCGTGACCTCCCTGGTGTGAAGGTTTACTTGGAGCGTAAGGGTGAGTTGCCACAGGGCTTGGTATTCGGTCTTGCAGCTATCATTACTTACTATAAGGGTGGTACCCGTGCTGATGGTGCTCCTATCCAGCCACAGGACGATCAGAAGATTATCGACAAGTTGAAAGAGCTTTGGGCAACAGGTGATACTCAGAAGGTTGCTGAGGGCGTTCTTGCTTTCGACTACATCTGGAAGGAAGACCTGAACAAGACTGTACCTGGTTTGACAGAGTTGGTTAAGAAAGATCTTGATCTTATCCAGGAGAAGGGTATGCTTGAGGCAGTAAAGACTATTTTGTAAGAAATAGAGTGAAACTTAGATAAAGCATTTCCATGCGTAAAAAAGGGAAGTTCCGAAAGGAACTTCCCTTTTGTCGTATTTATGTTTATCTGTTTCTGTGTTTCATATACCATGGATGAACACAATAATTATAGAATACTAAAGTAAGTACCAGCAAAACTATACTGATAGCCAGGATGTATTCATGGTCTGTCTGTATCTTGGGCAAGAACTTTTGCAGTTCTACAATTCTGTGATTTCCCCAGAAGCCATATCCTAAAAACAGTCCGAGGCTGATTCCAAATTCCCAAGACAGGAAAAATGAACTCTGACTGGTTCCTCTCTGGCAGTGTTTGGCCAGTTTGATATAAAACAGCAGGAACCTGCTTCCTATTACACCAATGCCAAATCCGATAAGAGATGGAGAGATGAACTGGATGGCCGACTGATGGTTTGTGAAGAATATCAAAACTGCAGCCAGCATGAAGATGACTCCAGAAAAGACTTCACTCTTGAGTTCAGCATTCGGAAATGCGAATTTCTCAGCAAGCAGGGCTATGATGAAACCTCCCATCAACATGGTGTAAAATACTACGGAATGCTGTATGGAAAACAATAATCCCACAACAGTTGTTATTGCAGCCGTGTTGAGGAACAAGAGAAAACCCTGAGGAAGGAAAAATCTATCCAGGCTAAGGATTTTCATATTGTCTGACGGAGCCTTGAAAGGAAACTTTACCCATGAGATGAGCAAGACAGGAATTAATGCGAAGCATCCTCCGGCGATGACTACACCTCTATAATTGAGCCACTTGAATAAAATCAGGGCAATTACTGGTCCGAGAGATAATGCGAATCTAGAAAACCATGCAGCCGTATAATTAGCTTCAGTTCTCTGAAACGACTCACAGGTATCAATGATGAGCGTACTGGCTAATGTCATTTGAGCCAATCCGATGAACGCACCTTGCAGCAGTCTTGCCAGTATCAACATCCAAAACTCTATTTTTACCTGCAGGACAAATTCCAGATAATAGATAAGTGCGAAGCACACAGCTACGCCCACAATCGCAAACTGGCATACATGATTTCTCCGATATTTCTGAACCAGATAAGAGCAGAAACCGCCAAGCAGGAATATTCCGATGCCATAGGCACCCATGATACTTCCCACTTCAAGTGAGGAGAAACCAGCCTGTATTAAATAAGGCGGAAGAGCCGGTATCAGCATGTAAGTGCTCGTCATCAAGAAAAGGTTTGCTATTGCCAGCAACCAGAAATCCCGATGCCACAACTTGAAGTGTACCGGCGTGTTTTGAGTATCCATCTTTTAAAATAGTGTTTGTAATTAGCTATTTTAATAGCTTTCTTCAATATTAGGATAATCACCTGTCTTGACAGCATCGACGTATGCCTGAACGCCCTTTGTCATCTCAGCCCCTACCTGTGCAAAGTGGCGCAAGAACTTAGGCTTGAACCCCTGGGTCATCCCCAATGCATCCGCATAAACCAATACTTGACCGTCGCATCCGTTACCAGCTCCAATTCCGATAGTTACGGCTTTTACCTGACGTGTAACTTCAGCAGCTATTTTGGCAGGAACTTTCTCCAAAACGATGGCAAAGCAACCAGCTTTATCCAGAGCGATGGCATCGCTGATGAGCTTTTCTGCTTCTGCTTCTTCTTTGGCACGGATACCATAACCTCCGAACTTGTTGACGCTTTGAGGAGTCAATCCTAAGTGGCCATGAACAGGGATTCCGGCATCTATCAGTGCTTTGATGGTATCTATCATTTCTACTCCACCTTCAAGTTTGAGGGCATCCACACCCGTCTCTTTCATCATTCGACAAGCATTGCGCAAGGCTTCTTCGCGTGAAATCTGATAACTACCGAAAGGCATGTCGCATACTACCATGGCATGATTAACGGCACGCGCTACGCTTCTGGCATGATAAATCATCTGGTCAACGGTGATAGGTAGTGTATCAGCGTTTCCTGCCATAACGTTTGATGCAGAGTCTCCGATCAGAATGCTGTCAATACCGGCAGCATCGATAATACCTGCAGTTGTAAAGTCGTATGCAGTGAGCATAGTTACCTTTTCACCAGCTTGCTTCATTTCAGCAAAAGTCTTGGTGGTAATTTTCTTTTTATCTGTTGATAAATATCCCATTTTTTGTGTTGTTTTTATAAATCGACTGCAAAGTTACACATTATTTACGAGATAGGCTAACAATTTTAACTAAATCTGCAAATGTGAAGCCAATATAGTCGGAAATCACTTCGTCAGAATAAGGTCTGATGGCATCAGCAGCGTTTGTCGTGGCCAATCCGAGCGTAAAGGCACCAGATGCTCTTACGGCTTTCAGACCGTTAAAACTGTCTTCCAAGCCAACACACTCTTCCGGTTTGACTCCGAAATAAGCCGCTCCCTTGAGATAGCAGTCTGGGTCAGGTTTGCTCTTGGCAAAATCTTCACTCGTGAGAACCCTGTCAAAGTAGTCTTTAAATTCCGGTCGCAGCTGATAAACATTGAGCATCTTAGGGATATTGCTGCTGGTTACAACAGCGCATTTTATGCCGTTATTGCGTAAATCCTTTACAAAATCCTCAAATCCAGCAATATAGTTGTAGCTCATGTTTTGCTCGAATTCATCCAGACGGGCGGTAATTTTAGCCTGTTCATCTTTCACGCTACAGAAATCATCTTTAGAAGCGAAAATCTTATCATCGGAAAAATACTTGTCGTAGATCTGAACCAGAGTCTGTCCTTTGATGATTTGTGCGAAATCAGGAATCTCAGGATGATACTCCTTCCCTATCATTCCCCAGAAAACCGAATATTGCGATTCGGTGTCAAAAACGACACCGTCTAAATCGAAAAGTGCTGCTTTAATCATTATTTTATTTGATAAATTGATAGATACAATCTCTTTTAATTCTCTAAATCGGTTGCAAAGTTACATATTTTTATTCTAAAATCAATAAAGAAAGTAAATAATCACAATCATTGTCAGTTATTTCGTATTTTTTTTATATTTTTGCACTCAAATAATAATATATAAGGTATGAAGATAATCGAGAAATACTTTCCGAATCTCACGGATAAGCAAAAAGAACAGATATCAAAATTGGATTCTCTCTATCGTGACTGGAATGCAAAAATCAATGTAATCAGCCGCAAGGATATAGACAATCTCTACGAACATCATGTGCTGCATTCCTTGGCAATAGCGAAAGCCATCCATTTCCGTGCGGGTTCTGAAATCCTGGATTTCGGATGCGGTGGAGGATTCCCAGGCATTCCTCTTGCTATTCTCTTTCCTGAATGCAAATTCAAATTGATTGATGGAACTGGCAAGAAAATCAGGGTTTGTAATGAGGTAGCTGCTGCTATTGGACTGGAAAATCTGAAGGCGGAGCATATTCGCGGTGAGGAGGAAAAGGGAAAATATGATTTTGTGGTCAGTCGTGCGGTGATGCAACTTCCTGATTTAATGAAAATTATCAAGAAGAATTTCAAAAAGTCCCAGCAAAATTCCCTCCCTAATGGTCTTCTTTGCCTGAAAGGTGGAAATCTTCAAGAAGAATTGAAACAATATAAAAATATTGCAGAGATTACTCCGTTGAGTGATTTCTTTGAGGAAGAATGGTTCAAGCAGGATAAACAGTTGGTATATGTGCCGGCGTGATAGATTGCACATATTCTGCAGAACAAATGATGGAGTCTTTCATGGAAAGGTCTCTTAAGAGTTTTTGATTATACAAATGTTTCTAATTATTTAAAAGAATATTCGATGTTACATATTGAAAAATTCGAAGTTAACATGCTTCAGGAGAATTGCTATGTGGTAAGTGATGAAACCCGGGAGTGTGTCATCATTGATTGCGGAGCTTTTTATCCGGAAGAAAGAACAGCCATCGTCAATTATATCAAGGAGAATAACCTTCAACCGGTTCATCTTCTTGTAACCCATGGACATCTTGACCATAATTTCGGCAACAATACAATCCATGAAACTTTTGGGTTGAAACCGGAAGTGTCGGCAGCAGATGAGAGTCTGATGAAGAACCTGAAGCAGCAGGCTGAGGTTTTCTATCAGATGCAGTTGGATTACGATTTTCCTCCTGTAGGTCATTTCTTTGAAGAAAATGAAGTGATCCGTTTCGGAAACCATCAGTTTGAAATCATCCTCACTCCGGGTCATTCCCGTGGCTCAGTCACATTCTACTGTGCCGATGAAAAGGTAGCCTTTACGGGCGATACGCTTTTCCGTGGTTCTATTGGCAGAACAGATTTTAAAGGCGGTTCTATGTTCCAGATTATCAACAGTCTCCGTTTCCTGGCCCAGTTGCCTGATGATGTAAAAGTATTGCCAGGACATGGACAGGCAACGAGCATCGGCGAAGAACTCGCTCATAATCCGTATATGGATCGATGAATAAAGTAGAGAAAATCATTCTTGGTATTGACCCTGGAACCAATGTGATGGGCTATGGGGTCATCAGGGTGACAGGCAATAAGGCTCAGCTGGTAGTCATGGGTGTCATCGATATGCGCAAGGAGAGTGATCCTTATCTCCGATTGGGTAAAATCTTCGAGCGTGTAACCGGTATCATTGATGAGTATCTCCCGGATGAGATGGCCATCGAGGCTCCTTTCTTCGGAAAGAACGTTCAGTCTATGCTGAAATTGGGGCGGGCTCAAGGAGTGGCTATTGCTGCAGCTATCCATCATGATGTGCCGATTCATGAGTATGCTCCTCTGAAAATCAAGATGGCCATTACGGGCCAGGGACAGGCTTCCAAGGAACAGGTGGCGGGCATGCTGCAAAGAATGCTGCACATCAGTGATGAGGATATGCCGAAATTCATGGATGCCACGGATGCCTTGGGTGCGGCTTATTGCCATTTCCTGCAAATGGGAAAGCCGGAAACCAATGCCAGGCATTATAGCAGCTGGAAGGATTATGCTTCCAAGAATCAGGCAAGGGTTGCTGGCAGCGCCCCCGTTACGGGGCCGAGAGCCCAGTTGATGGCTGCTCTCAATCGTACAACACATAAATAATTTTGATTATAAAGATATATAAGAAGATGCAAACAATTATCAAAATAGAAAATGGCATTACGCGTATGCCGGAATGGCGTATGGCTGAGCCTGTCAATTTTGAGGCTTGTGAAGGTGAACATATTGCCATCGTAGGTCCTAATGGAGGTGGAAAATCTATGTTTGTGGATATGATAGTGGGTCGCCATCCTCTGGTAATGCATGATCCATATTATGATTTCTCTCCGAGCAACAAGCCGATGGTGAGTGATAATATCAAATATATCACTTTCCGTGATACCTATGGCGGTGATAATGACCGTACTTATTTCTTGCAGCAGCGCTGGAACCAATTGGAGATAGATGAGTCCACTCCTATTGTCAGAGATAAACTGGAGGAAGCTTATCAGATGGCTGGAGAGGATACGCCGGAGCGCCGTGCCCTGCAGAAGCACATTTACAAACTCTTCCACATGGAGCATTTGCTCGACAAATATACGATACTTTTGTCCAGTGGAGAGTTGAGAAAGTTCAAGCTGGCTTCTACCCTCTTCGCAGAACCACGTGTGCTGATCATGGATAATCCGTTTATCGGACTTGATGCAGATACCCGTGATCAGTTGAAAGAGCTTCTGAAAACACTCTCTTCGGAGCGTGCGCTGCAAATCATTCTGGTCTTGAGCAAGAGCGACGATATTCCAGATTTCATCACACATGTTGTGGAAGTGAAAGATATGAAAGTATTGCCAAAACTGACAAAAGAGGAATATTTGAAGATGAGGCAGCCTGTTCCTGATCACATCTTAAGTCCAGAATTGGAGCAGGCCATTGTGGATCTACCATATAGTGAACGTGAATACCATAATGAGGAAGTTGTCAAGATGAATAAGGTTCGCATCCAATATGGTGAACGTATTATTCTGAAGGACCTGGACTGGACGGTTCTGAATGGAGAAAGATGGGCTTTGAGCGGACAGAACGGAGCAGGAAAATCTACCCTCTTGAGTTTGGTTTGTGCTGATAATCCGCAGAGTTACGCTTGTGATATTGCGCTCTTTGGCAATCCACGTGGAAGCGGTGAAAGCATCTGGGACATTAAGAAGCATATAGGTTATGTCTCTCCGGAACTGCATCGCTCCTATCAGCGAGATCTTCCTGCCATCCGTATCGTAGCAAGTGGTTTGATGGATTCTGTAGGTCTTTATGTTAAACCTAAGGATGAGGATTTAGCTATCTGTCGTTTCTGGATGAAGGTCTTTGGATTGGAAGGAAAGGAAGAAGCGGGTTTCCTCAAACTCTCCAGCGGCGAGCAGCGTCTGGTCTTGTTGGCTCGTGCTTTTGTGAAGGATCCAGAACTTCTTATCCTTGATGAGCCACTTCATGGACTTGACAATGTGAATCGTAGGCTGGTGAAAGATGTCATAGAGGCATTCTGCAAGCGAAAAAACAAGACTATGATTATGGTGACCCATTATAAGGAAGAATTGCCTGCTTGTATTGATCACAGCATCTTCTTGATTCGTCATGCCTGATAGTAGAGAAAGTCTTTGATACTTTTGTGAAAGGTTTGAATACGGATAAAAAATCTTTAATATTAATTAAAAAAATAAGAAAAATGAAAAGAATGATCATAGCAATGGCGCTCATAGCGCTCACATTTGCATCAGCTTCTGCACAGGATGTGCTGAATGAAATAGTGAAGACCTCATTTGCAACCGTAAATGATACAACCCAAAATATCGAAGTGCGCAAGACTGCGGTTTTCAAGTATGATGCCATGACTTATCTTCGTTCCAAGTTGTTGCAACCAGCTGACCTGCTTGACAAGAATGTAGATTTGAAGAAGGTGAATGCCACCATCCAGGTACTCAATGAGCAGGCTTTAGCCATGAATCAATATGTTGCTCTCTATCAGAAGCGTCTTTATGAGGCTAAAAAGAAGAACAGAGATATTGTAACCAATTTGTTCAAGCAGGCAACCCGAGATCATAAGTTGTTCAATGATACTGATACAGAGGTAACCTTAGCTTATTATGACCGTAAGGACTACCCTATCCAGTTCTGTATTGATTGCGATTGGATAAAGACTTTGGATTTCATCCGTACAATCGATTGGAATGGTCTTTAATAGTATTGAAAGAAGTACTCCTTATATATAATATGGATATTTGTGAAGGTACACCTTATTATATATAGAGAATAATAATGAAAAATATCTCATAAAATTTGCATATTAAAAAATAAGTAATTACTTTTGCAAAATAAAAGAGAATTTATGATGAAAAAGGAAAATAATATGAGTCTCAAACACTTGACCAAGTCAAGTGTTTGGGAAATACAGGAGAACGATGTGTTCCGTCTTTGGGAAGCTGCGGAGAAGGATACTGATCTGAAAGATAATCAGCGCCGCTATGTGGATGTCATCCGTAGTGCCTTCGAAATAGAGGAAATCAAAGTTGATAAACCTATCGTTATTGATAAATATATCCAACGAGGTTTTAAAATCGGAACCTTCCGTATTGATGATATGAATGTAAAGTACGCTATCAAGAAGCGCCCAATTCTTCGTGTTACCGATTTGACTTATGAGAATATTCATCACATAAGTGCTACAAAACTCATCGAAGTGTTGGAACGTAACTTTGGTGGTGGCTGGGAATCTCTCCCACAGAGTATCCAAGATATCATTCAGAGTGGTTTTGATATCAGCACAACTACCCTTCCTAAGGATCGTCTTCATAAGCCAGGCGGTCTCTATGAGAAGAAACTTGATGATGGTTTCGAAGTGCTGGAAATTCCTAAGGGAACATGGACCGAGGCGATTTTTGCCAAGGCGAAACCTCAGGTTGAGAAGGTGCGCATGAAATTTGCCGATGAAGACGAATTGGATCGTGAGGATGATCTTCGTGCGCGTGCTGAGGATGATGAAGACGACGATGAGGATGCACCAGAGATTGAGGATCATTACAATGATATCGATGAAGATGATGACGCTTTCGATGATGACAAGCTGACAGAGGAAAGTTATCGTACTACATTTGAGGATCCTGAAAATTTAGGTCTTGATGATGCGAATGATGTCGCTGACGATGATGAATATTAAAAAATAAAATAAAATGAATGCATTAATTGGTTTAATAGCTTTAGTAGTTGTAGCCCTTGTCGGATGGGCTATCGCCGAGTTTAAGTATAAGGCCTTCACTTTCACCCGTTCAGAAAAGGATATTGAGGAAGAGAAGGAATTGGAAGAATTGAAGCGTGCTGATGGTTTCAAGGAGATGAATATCCGCGACATCATGCGCAAGAATTCTACAAATGGTTATAATGCCGTAGGTTAATCTTTATGGTATTTCAATACATCATAATAGGAATAGTAATAGTGGCATGCCTTGTGTATGCCACTATTATTATGTGGAAAAATGGCAAATCTCAGCTGAAATGTGGCGATTATAAGTGTGCAGGATGCCCTTTTTTCGAGAAATGTGAAAAAAAACAAGAAAAAGTTGGGAAAAAATTTGGTGGAACCAAATAAAAGTAGTACCTTTGCAACCGCAAATGAGAAATACAATATCTCAATCTACAAGGTGTCTTAACCGAGCGGTTAGGTAACGGTCTGCAAAACCGTGTAGAGCGGTTCGACTCCGCTAGACACCTCGAAATAATCAAGAGGATGTGTCATAGTTTTATGACACATCTTTTTTTTGTTCTTCATATTTCTTATTCATCGGATTACGCAGAGTTCACGGAATATTCTTGCCCCCTCGGATTACTCACTGATTTTCACGGAACTCGACCTTGCGGTCGTAGCGATACCCCCTAAAGCAGGAACGTTACGGCTATATAAACGGCTGCATAAGCCAATCCCTATAGGCATAAAAAGTCCCACAGATTTCACAGATTTATTTGGGGCTTCCAAAAGAATTGTGTAAATCTCTGAAATCTGTGGGTAATTGATGATATGCTTTTATTTTTTCAAGGCAATATTATAATTGTAGTATTTAGTATTACCCGTGATGTCTTCTACAACTTGAATGAATGGCGGGAATTTCACGCTCTCTTGTTTTGCAATACCCTTTGTTTCAAGTATCATCAGATCATTCACAGGAGATTCGAAGGAATCCAATTCAAAATACTGACCTTTCCAGATAAAACTCTTGCGATGCTTCTTGATGGTTTGGCGGTAAGGATCCGCCTGCTGGAGAAGCGACTCATAAAGATTGCTGCTTATCTGGCGTTCTGTTTCTATTTGTTCTGTGTCAGATATTCTCTTCTTGGTAGTATGTACAAATACTTCCTTTTCTTCAAAGCGGCGCTTGCGCAAACGAATCTCACAATTAGGTTCACCAGTCAAGTATGTCTGTACAATATCGCTGTCAATACTATTTGGCACATTGCCAGTCAATTTGACAATATACTTTCTTTCCTCCTCTATTGGCTGAGGAATTCCAAGTACATTAGAAATCTCTTTGAGCACGCGATTCAGCTTGTTGTCAAAGTCTTCATGATTGTTGATCACTCTCAGATGTGGATGACCCGTCCATGCCTCAATGACACGCTTGTCCAATTCGCGGGCTATTTGAAGACCCTTTTCATCAGCCTTTTCCAGGCGCTGGGCATTGTTGCTTGTTGTGTAGAATTGCTCAGCACCATCCGCAGCAGAAACCAAGTGAAGTATGGCATCATATCTCTCGTCTCTCAGTTGAGTCTGCGTATAGCCAATTTCTCCGATAATATCTTGCCATTGCTGCGGTGAAAGATAAGCCGAGATGTCCATTACTCCCCTATCGCAGACGATGAGAACAGGCTGTTCGAGCGTCTGAGCCATTTTGTAAAAACAGTCCTCGAGATGCAGTTGGGTCAGGAGTGTAGCTTTCTCTCCAACGTAGAAGAAATCTTTGTTGGATGTCAAATAATTCATACCCGCCTGCGTAAACATCGTAGGCACCTCTGGGATTGTGAAAACCTTGTATCCCAGACTGGAGAAATGCTCAATAACTTTCACCAGTGCAGTAGTCTTACCAGCACATGGTCCACCGGTAAGCACGATTTTCTTAATAGTATTCATTCCGTATTTATTTTCTTTATTTTGTTTGCAAAGTTAACAAAAAATATCTGGATTATATCCAAATTTCGCATAATATTAGTATAAAGTATAAAAAAGAAAGGGAAATATTTTGCAGTTCATTTGAATTGCCGTATCTTTGCATAAAAATAAATATAAAAACTATGGAACAAGTAAAGACTTTGATTATCGGAAGTGGTCCTGCTGGATATACAGCAGCCATATATGCAGGAAGAGCTGATTTGAAACCCGTTCTTTATTCAGGTATTCAGCCAGGAGGCCAGTTGACCACCACTACAATCGTAGAGAATTTCCCAGGCTATCCTAATGGCGTGGATGGCAACCAGATGATGATGGACTTGAAGGAACAGGCCTCTCGCTTTGGAGCCGATATCCGTGATGGCAGTATTTCTAAGGTAGATTTCAGTAAGCGCCCTTACCATATAGTTGACGAGCGTGGAAATGAAATCCTTGCTGATACAGTCATTATCGCTACAGGTGCTTCTGCCAAATATTTAGGTTTGGCTGATGAGGAAAAATATCGCGGACAAGGTGTTTCTGCTTGTGCCACCTGTGATGGTTTCTTTTATCGTAAGCGTACCGTAGCAGTAGTTGGTGGAGGTGATACTGCCTGTGAAGAGGCCCTGTATCTTGCCGGACTGGCTAAAAAAGTCTATATGATTGTAAGAAAACCTTATCTTAGAGCCGCAGAGATTATGCAGCAGCGCGTGAAGGAGAAAGAGAATATTGAGATTCTTTTTGAAACAAATACATTAGGACTCTTTGGTGAAAATGGTGTAGAAGGTGCTCACCTTGTGAAGCGCAAGGGCGAAAGTGATGAGGAAGAATTTGATATTGCCATAGATGGCTTCTTCCTGGCAATTGGTCATAAGCCTAATACTGAGTTGTTTAAGGATTACATCGACTTGGATGAGCAGGGATTTGTCAAGGTTATTCCTGGCACTGCGAGCACAAATGTACCTGGTGTTTTTGCAGCAGGAGATGTGGCAGACCCGGTTTATCGTCAGGGAATCGTTGCAGCAGGTTCTGGTGCCAAAGCAGCCATTGAGGCAGACCGATATTTACAACAGCTTTAATCGGAAGATTGTCATGATAATTGATAAGAATACGAATTTCGAAGAAATCTTCAAGCGTGATCTTCACCAGTATTTATGTTCTATTGATCGAGTAGATGAACATTTGCCGGAAGCTCCAGATTTGGAAGAACTCTGGGCAAAGATTGGTGAAAGCTATTTGCCGGATGCAATGAAGGAATTTACAAAATATCCTACCGTGTCACTCGGTTGGATTATGTTTGTAGGATTGGCAATGGCTAAATATTGGGATGTAGATTGGGAGTTGTATAGTAAGGTAGAGAATCATTATGAATACTTGAAAAATAGTATTGATTTTGATCACATGGATGATTACATCTGTGAGAAAATACTTCTTTTGGATGAGGAATCTCATCAGAAAATGAATCATGTGGTGGCAGAATGTGCTTCCCGTACATTGAATCAATTGGCTCATATGGGAATAGAACCAGGTACAGAGACTGCATTTAGAGCTTTTATCGCCGCATTGCATCAGATGTATTTGATGGGAATAGCCGTTGAATTGAAAGCATTAGGCTATCATATGACTCAGCTGTCATGAGATGATCATTATAACGAAATTCCGATCAGAAAAAAATATAAGCTGCATTGCAGTAAAACAAAAATGATATTGCTTATGGAGGGAAATTATATTCGTTTTGATTGGGCGATGAAACGCCTACTTCGCAACAAGGCTAATTTTGTGGTCTTGGAGGGATTTTTGGCATCACTGATAGGCAAAAAGTTCAAGATAGAACGCTTCCTCGAAAGTGAAGGCAACCAGAGTGATGAAGAAGACAAATACAATCGTGTAGATATCCTCGCCGAAAGCGAGGAGGGAGAACTCTGCATTATTGAAGTACAGAATAGCCGTGAATTATCATATTTCCACCGTATGTTATATGGCGTTTCCAAGACTATCACAGAATATATCGGTTTAGGAAAACCTTATGAAGAAGTGCGAAAGGTTTACTCCATCAATATTGTTTATTTCGAATTGGGTCAGGGTAAGGATTATGTTTACCACGGCAAGACAGAATTTGTGGGTATTCATCAGCCTCATGATACCTTGAAACTATCCGTCAGACAAAATGAAAAATTCTTCGGTAATAAAGAATATGATATTTTGAAGCGTAAGGCTGCAGGTGATATCTTCCCTGAGTATTATGTGCTCCGTGTGAATGATTTCGATCAGGTAGCTACCACTCCATTAGATGAGTGGATAGAATTTTTGAAGACTGGTAATATCAGTGCCAAGGCAAAGGCTGCTGGTCTTGCTGAGGCCCGTGAGTGCTTACGTGTCGATTCGCTCTCTGAAAAAGACAAAAAGGCTTATTATCGCCACATGGAGTCAATAAGGCACATGAAGAGCCTCTTTGATACTAGCCGTGATGAAGGCTTTCAGGAGGGGAAAGATGAAGGACTTGCGGCGGGCAGAGCAGAAGGCAGAGCAGAAGGCAGAGCAGAAGGCAGAGCAGAATGTTCTTTAGAAATTGCTAATCAGTTGAAAGCGATGGGATTATCACCAGAGCAGATTGCCCAAGCCACTCATCTCCCTATAGAAGAAATATCAAAACTCTTTAAGCAATAATAGTTAAAGCGCGGCTAAGGTATCATAATTATTCCTTAACTGTGCTTTTTTATTAATTCCCCCCTTTCGTGCTTAAGACTTTTCGAAGCAAGGACAGATCTTGGCGGAAAACTCGTTGTTGCCGTGGATGGTGTTTCGAAAAAGAAAATTGAAAATGATTTTGACCGAAAATGACTTTGACCAAATGACCGGAATATTATATTGTAAGTCTGGCAAAGCATTACAGAATAGTTGCGCATAACCGATTTCGCTTCTAAAAGCATTATTTTAGAGTTCAAAATTAAGGGATTTTAGTGAAATAATCCGCAGTTTTGAGCTTATAAGTGAAAAAATAAGCCGAAAAATACGCTTTTTATAGAGATTTCTTAATACCAATATAATAACTTCGTCTCGATTTGTAAGCATCGCTATATTTACTATTTGTCCATTAAAAAGTTAAATCTTAACTGTCAACAGACGAATCAATTTTCCAAAACAACTATTATGTAAGTACTTGATATTGTGGGTTATAACTACAATCATTGGCTTGATATAGATTAAGTCAATAAAATTTGTTATCTTTATAAATGTTCTGTATTTTTATTATTATAGCAGAGATTGGCAAACTATTATATAATACCACTTTTAATGCTTTCTTTAACGTAAAAGTTATTTTTGAGGCTATTTTTGCGATTTAAGACCCTCGAAAATGGCGAAAAAATGAAGCAGAAATGCCCAAACAAGTACCCCCAAATGCAGTTTTAGTAAAGAAACACTACAAAATGACAGGCAAGAAATGGATATTGAACATGGATTTTCTTTGAATTTGAGAGACAGGAGCATATAAGAATAAGATTTTTTAGGAGAGAAAAAGAGGGGTTTAATAATCATATAACACACTGATAGTCAAGTACTTCTAATTACATCTTATACACTAAGACACTTGCTATGAAGAAAACAAAATCCGGTCATTTGGTCAAAGTCATTTTCGGTCAAAATGAAATTTGAATCGGTCAAAATGGTCTATAATATAATATAAATAATATTTATATTATATTATAGGATGACCGAGCGCCCCCGAAAACGATTTTGACCGAACATGACCATGACCAAATGACCGCTTTTCTAAAATTCTGAGTCACAAGCCTTCATTTTCTTCCAATTCTATCAAAATGCAGCAATTGATTTCCGAAATATCATTGTAAAGCAATATCAGTCAGGCACTTACAGACACCCCTAAAAAATCTGTAGCCCAAAAATTTGTTTTCAACTCCAAATTGTTGTACCTTTGCACCAGCAATCGAAAGAAAGCTTCTCTTGCACCGAAAGTCGGTCTTTACAGACGACACATTTGAGTCTCGATTGATGTAAGGCGCCAGACATCAATAACGACCCAAATAAGGGCAAGAAACGAGGCTTCTGGGGAATTGAAATATCAACCATCTAAACAACACAAAGTATGATTAATTACTGCATTACCATGCGCTCAGTGAATAGGATGAAGACCGAGAAGTTTGCCAAGCACATCTCCAGCCCCCATTAATACTCATTTCCCTCATCCTTAATCACGCTTGGACCATCGATGAGCTCGGGTTTTGGTGCATTACGGTTTACGCCATCATAAGCATTCCTTACATCCCCCATGCTGATGTCTATATCGCGATTTACAGGGCGGTCTGAATCATTCAGCGTGTGGGAGAAAAGCCATTGATAAGTTTTCTTCATGTAGAAAACGCGGGCTGGCATTCCATGATTGGCACCTTGCCACCAATCATAAATCAAGCGGGAATCATTTCCGTCACGTTTTAATTTATCTACTACTACTTTGGATTGCTTTACAGGAACGGCTCTGTCGGCTGTGCCATGGATAATCCAAAATGGAAGTTTCCCCAAACCGCTTACGTCTTTCAGGGAACAACCGCCACAGAGCGCCATTCCTGCTGCAATACGGTCGGGATAGGTGCCACAGACATCCATTGTTCCATATCCTCCCAAACTCATGCCTAAAACATAGACACGGGTGGTGTCACAGGAATAATGCTGCTTCACCCAATCAAGCATATCCATCACTTTCTTGGGACTCCAAGCACCTCCAGGGTTTTGAGGCACAAGCGTCAGAGCATCAATATCTCGGCCTTTCACAATGGCATCCAGCGGTCCGTATCTTCTTACTCTTTCAAGGTTGCGACCGCATAGACTGGCACCATGAAGGAAGATGATCACTGGCGTTTGCTCCTGCGTATAGAAATAATCCACTGGTGTATAAACCCAGAAGTTATAGCCTCCAGGTATCTCATTCTTTACTGCCCTAAGAAAATCGTATGCAGATATCTTTAAGACGGAAAGCAATAATATAGTCAAACAAAATATCTTTTTCATGTTGGCGAAATTACAATAAAAAATGCAGAAAACCAAGATTTGTCTTGGATTTCCTGCATTATTTCATATACTTTGCAACAAGTTAATATGCTTTCACAAACTATGGGATTTGTTTCTCAGCCTGTTGGGGTCAGACATGATATTTGTACTTCTTGGTGGCCCGCTGCGGTATGGAATGGTCAAAATTAGGTGATAAACCATTTCCTGTAGAAACTCCTCCTCCTCTTGCAGCCCCACAATAGCTTGACCATCGCTGCATGATTTTGGAAACGTAATTGACTGTCTCGCTTCCACGCATATAGCCACATTTGATGATTGGCAATTTATAATAGGTAGGATTACTGAGCTTGAGTACTGACTCTGCCACATCATCCCAGCGATGCGGATTCTTGCCGTGTTGACGTGTCAGTGCCATCGCATCCCGGATATGCCATGGTCCTGCATTATAGGCTGCAAGTCGGAATTTCAGACGCTCGAATGGGTCGCCTATATCCTGGAACATACGCTCGAATTTCGCCATGCACGTAGCCGAAGCGGAGATGTTGATTTCCGGATTGGTGAGTGAGGAAACGGGGATTCCTAATTCCTTGGCAGTACCTGGCATAATGGCCATCAGTCCGCAATAGCCTGCCCATGATTTTGCATAGGTATCAAAACCTGACTCCGTATAGCATTGGGCTGCCATCAGTCGCCAGTCGATTCGTGCCATAGGGGCATACTTCTTAAACAAATGGTCGTATTTGCTGATGACGCCTCCTGCTGCATTGATCATAGGAGCATAGACTTTGTGGATGATAAGTCCCTCTGAAAGTATCTTCTTTTCCTCCTTTTGGACGTTTGCCAAGATATGGGGCGTAAACCAATGGTTTAATGCTTCTTCCAGTGATTTGTTTCCCTTGTTGACTGCCCATTGGACTGAGGCGGTCGCCTGATCAGAATCTTTCTCTTTCGATGTCTGGTAGGCGCCGCAATAGGCAATATCGCTGCGTTTGCCTTTCTTAAGCGGATAAGCGATTAAATCACCTTTGCCCTTTTTCAGTTTGTTGATCATATCCAGGGTATCCTTGCAGAGTTCTACTCTTACCGAAACGCCTATGGAACTGGCAAATTTCTCACAGAGCAAGTAATCCTTACCTAAGCCCACTCCCTTATAATCATAATAGGTAGAAGGGCCTGATAGGGTCAGCATGATCAGTTCTCCATTGTTTTCTATATCTGCGAGCGAGAAGGTACTTGCAGAGGAACTGGAGTCTGAAGCCTCAGCATCACCTGAGTCTCCATCCTCTATCACCGTTCCCCATGGCGTATATTCCGTCTTCTTATTTTCCTTCTTGCATGATACGGCTAAAGACAACAGACAGATGGTCAGCATTGCCGTTCTAAAATATTTTCCTGTTTTCATTTTATTCAGCCGGTTGCTTGTCGCCAGATTCTGTAGGCACGGATTCTGGCTTCTGTTTTTCTACATGCTGATTGTCATGTTGTTTATCATGCTTCTTGGTGGCATCATGATGACTGCTCTGTTCTTTAGGCGAATCCTTCTTCGCATCAAGCGTTTCATTCAAAGCAGGAGTAGTGTGAGTACCCTTCTGCTTTTTGGTAGAATCTGCAGTTGTTGACTTGGATGAAGTGCTTACGGAACTGATGCTTGGCAAGATGGTACCATTCTGATGGAGGAATTTCGTGTATTTCTTGCAAATTTTATTGGAATATGCATTGAAGATATTGTTGGCAAACAGAATATCAGTTATTTTATTATCACTGACATATTTGCGCATATTCTTGGTGAAATATCGATAATCGACTACATGGATTTCCTCAAATGAATAGAACAGGTAGCCTGGAAGAGCATTTCCGAAACTATCCTTCAGAATCATGACGCGGCGATGATTGTTGACATTGGTTTTCACCCGGGTAATTCGGGTATCACCGCCCATGAAGGTACAGTAGGCACCACCATTGCCGTCTTTATACTTATAGAAGAAGATGCCTTTGTATGGCTTGCCTTCGCCTATGACCTCGTAGTTGCGGTTGATTTTATAATCCGTATAATAGGTTTCGTATTTTACGTTCTTTGGAACATAATAGACGAAATCTTCCGGGGCATTTTTCAGGGAAATATCATGAGAATAGCCATACATACTTCCTACGTATCCATGTACCACTTTTCTTTCATAGCTTGAAAGCGGCTTGAAAGGAACCTTTGCCACTTTAGCGAATTGCTGGGCTGCATAGAAAGCTCCAAGTGGTGCCCAGTGGTGGTCGGTTCTGAGGAAGATGTTTTCTGCCACGTGTTTGCCCAGTGCAGTATAGACATCTACGGCATGAACATCCTTGTCTAAGTGAGCATAGATGTTGTTGATGGTTGGACGTTCTTCGTTGGAGCATCCTTTTGCCTTATCAGGACAATAGAAATCCACTGCAGTCGGTATGACCATGCAATATACATTTACCTTTGGTCCGAATACCTTCTTGTATTCATTTGCTGACTGGGCATAATCCACACCACCCTTGGAACTGCCGCCATAAGCCATCAAAGCTCTTACCTCTTTTCCTTTACCTACGATGATAATACCACGGTTGGCGATTTTGGCATTCTCTTCTGCCGTAATATTATTCTTGTATTTACCTACATTTCTCTCTCCCATTTCCAGTTCTTCATCTGTAAGACCCGATGTCTCGGTGGCATCTGCTGATGCATGGAAGGTCACTTTTTCTTCACCCACAGACATGCTGATGAGATCCTTTTCCTGCATACTCATAGACATGAAGATGTCTCGGTAAGGTTCACTATCGCTGAACCAGGAATTGATGCTCTTGGTAAATTCACCCGATTTCAAACTTTCCAGTGAATATTTTGGAAATTTGGCAAGCTCTCTCTTTTCAAGTGCAGAGTATGTGCTCCGAGGGAAGAACAGGAAAACGATGGTGAATCCTAAGAACACCATACTCATGATTGATATGTATATATAATTCTGTTTCATGACTTTAAATGCAATAGTTAAATATCACAATCTATTTATTTCTTCATTTGCGTTATTGGCGCAACATTCGTTCGAAGCCTCTTGCCGTGGATTTTGCATAGGCATGCTGCAAGTTGTTGGCGAAGAGTATATCTGTGATTTGATTGTCATTGACATATTTCACAATGTTCTTTGTGAAATATCTGAAATCTACTACATAAATATCCTCAAATGAACCGAAGAGATATCCTGGCAAAGCATTGCCATAGCTATCTTTGATGATCATCAGTTTTCTTCCATTTCTTACGTCTGTCTTGACATGCGTTGTGCGCAAATCGCCACCCATGAAGGTGCAATATGCACTGCTGCTGCCATCCTTGTATTTGATGAAGAATGGTCCGGTGAATGGGTTTGTGAGGCTCGTTACTACCCTATTCTTACCCATGTTGTGTCCGACATAGGTGGTGACATAATTGCTGTCTTTAGGAATATAGTAAATGAATTTCTCCGGAGAGTTCTTTACTGTGATGTCCTTTGAGTAATGATACATACTCCCCACAAAATTATGGATGGTACGCTCTTCGAAATCGTTCAGATTAGGAACCTTTACCTGTGCTTTTCTGGCAAATTCACGGGCTGCATAGTATGCTCCTAATGGAGACCAGTGGTGGTCGGTGCGGGAATAAATATTCTCATCCACGTGTTGCTTGAGTACAGGATATACATCTACTATTTCTACGCCTTTCTCCAGATGCTGATACATATTATTGATGACCGGCTCTTCATCGCGAATCCATTCCTTGGCTTCCTCCGGACAGTATAGACCTGCAGAGGTAGGAACGATCATGCTATAGATTCTTACATGATGCTTCAGCGTATCCCGGTACTGATTGATGGCATTTGAATACCATGTTCCTCCTGTTGCCAAACCGGTAAATGGTTCCAGTGCTCTGATCTGGTTGTTCTCTTTGCTGATGATGATGCCCGTTCTGGTTTTATAGCATGTGGAATGGGTTTCTGCCATCATTGCCTGAGCGCAGAATGAGCAGAATAATGCAGTATTTATGAATGTATATAATCTTTTCATTTTTTTGGTATATTTTAAATTAGAATCTGGTGTAAATGAAGGCATTGTTGGTGGCTCCAACAAGCAAGGCTACGCTCAGCGTGAGGAGGATAATGGACACTACCGTGCGAGTTGCAAGGGTGATGTTCTTCTTCATCCTTGTATTGTTGGGCAGATATCTGTTATACAACTTTGCCACCGTATCATATACTGGAAGACAGAACAGGATGCCTGCCACCCATAACCAGAAATTGTCCATGCATGCACTTTCTGCTGCAAAGTCATATACGTTCTTGGCATTTCCACAGAACGCATCGAAGAAATGTTGCATCTTGGTAAAGTCATCAAAATAGAAAATTCCCCATCCGATGATGACGAGCAACAGACTGTATATATGCAGCAGGAAGGAAGGTATCTTATCCTGCACCTTCAGCAATGTATATTTTTCGGCAATCACGATGACACCGAAATAAAGACCCCAGAAGATGAAGTTCCAGCTGGCTCCGTGCCACATACCGGTCAAGAACCAGACAACAAAGATGTTGAGTGGCTGGTGACGTCGGTTTCCTCCCATTGGAATATACACATAGTCGCGGAAGAAACTACCTAATGACATGTGCCATTTCCTCCAGAAGTCTGAAATGGATGTGCAGCAATAAGGGTGCTTGAAGTTCTCAGCAAAGTGAAAACCTAAACATCTGCCCAGTCCTATTGCCATGTCACTATATCCTGAGAAGTCGAAGAAGATCTGAAGCGTGAAGGCTAATATGCCCACCCATGCTCCAAAGGTGGATAAATTCTGAAGTCCGTTGGCAAGGAACTGGTCTGCTATCTCTGAAAATTGGTTGGCAAGAATTACCTTTTTACCCAATCCAATCAAGAAACGATAGCAACCTTCTACGATGTCATACTGTCTTACCTTTCTGTCTCTGATTTCCAATGCCACAATATCATATCTGACAATAGGTCCTGCTATCAGCTGCGGGAACATGGAAATATAGAGAAGCAAGTCCAGGAAACGGCGCTGGGCTGGCGCTTCACGGCGATATACATCTATGAGATAGGATATGGACTGGAAGGTATAGAAACTGATACCGATAGGCAGTGAAATCTTTGGAATGCTTACTGGAATACCTATCGAATTGAGTGTTGTTGCAAAGAATCCCGCATATTTGAAAGTGCCGAGTAATAGGATGTTGCATATCAAACCAATTACCAATGCTCTTTTGCGATGGGATTGCTGACTGTCTATTCCAAGACCGGCAAAGTAGTTGACCATGACACTGAACAGCATCAGGAAAACATATATTGGTTCGCCCCAAGCATAAAATATCAGTGAGAACAGTACAAGTATCGCATTGCGTACATTTGCTGGATGCTCGCCCGTCTTGAAGAATTTCTTATCCAACAAGTAGGCTAACAGATAGCACAACATAAAGGCTGGTAAGAACGCAAAGATGAAAAATAAATCGGAAAATACCATTATGTTTTATTTTTATTTATGTTTTGTAAAACTTTCTGTTTTGACTGAGTGTCTGTTTGATTCTGTTAATACAACAGCAGACTTTCTAATTGGTTGGCAATGAAGTAACCATTTCGTTTGGCTCCCTTGCTGTTGGTGTGGACTCCATCTGTCGTAAAAACCCTGCGGTTGATTTCTCTTGCCCCCTGAATGGTTCCCCCATAATCCAGACGGATGACCGATAGGCTCATATAATGTCCGCATTTTTCTATGATGTCGCCAATTTTGTGAATACCAGTAACGCCAGGCTTACCTATCTGCATCGGTGTTATCAATACAATCTGTGCGTCAGGGAAAGCTTCCTTTATCTTTTCACAACTGTATCTGACAGATTCTGCAAGGGAGGTCACCTGATGGATTGGTTTCCTTAATACGGTATTGGAAGTCGCAGAAAAAACCTGCTGTGGAGTTTGGGAAAATAATTGCGGTCTGGATGATTTGAACCAAGCATCATTTGTTCCAGCCATAATCATGATCAGATCTGGTTGGGACTCCTTGCCTTCTGTTGTTGCTTGAATCAATCTCAGTACTTGATTGAAAATGACATTGTTATCCGTCAACTTCTCAGAATATTCCTCGGTATTGATTTTTGTTTTAGAACAATTAGTCCAAGTAGCGCCACTCCTGGCATAACTTTTACAGGTAGAAGGGGAAAATCTCTCTTTGAACCATTTGCTCCAACCTCTGTCTTTGTCGCAATCATCTCCACCTATGAACGTATTGGAATCACCCAATAAGACAACATGCAGGTGAGAATGATTGGCTGCTGAGATATTAGTCATAAAGCCTATGACCATTAATATCCCTAAAAACAATTTTATCTTCATTTTTTATTTCAGTCTCATTTTCAAAATGTTATCTGTCTAAATCGGGTGCAAAATTACAGTTTTTTTTGTTAATATGCAAACTTTCAGAATAAAAAAATCAGGAAAGATGAATTTCGTCTTTCCTGATTGTATTTATGACTGATAGAACTATTTCTTTCCTATCCTATATCCTGCAGGATTTTTATCCATGCCCCTGCTTCAATTTTTGCGTGGGCAAGGAGAAATTTTTGCGTGGGCACGCAAAATAAAACCACTATGGGACTTCCCAAAATATGGGTCTGACTATGCGCAGATTTTTGCGTTATTTTTTTGCGAAAATATGTATAATCCGCTAAATGTGATGAGTCCGTTGAGCATCAATAATTCATAACCCAATTTGTAGCCCAAATGATGGGATGAATACCAGTCGATTGCATAACAGATAATCGGACTCAAAATCGCAATATAGGGAGTTACTTGATCATTGGCTCTCCGTTTGGTGAAGATTCCAAATCCAAATATTCCCAAAAGGGGTCCGTAGGTGTAGGAGCAGATAATGTATATGGCATCTATCACGCTTGTTGAGTTGATCTGCTTGAAGAGGATGATGAAAATAACAAACAGAATGGCGACGCCAAGATGCGTAGATTTTCGTAGTTTTTCATCCTTTGGAGAATCTATGATATCTACGCAAATGCTGGTAGTTATCGCCGTAATGGCTGAGTCGGCACTGGAAAAGCTGGCTGCCACAATACCGATGGTAAAAAATACGACAACGATATTGCCCATGTAGCCTGATGCAGCAAACATCGGCAATAGATCATCCGGTGATTCTGGGAAAGGCATTTGTTGCTTTTGTGCCAGTAATATCAGCAATATGCCTAATGCTAAAAACAGCAGGTTGGCTGGTACGAAGGCAAAGCCATACGTACACATATCTTTCTGGGCATCACGAAGCGTCTTGCAGGTGAGATTCTTCTGCATCATGTCCTGATCAAGTCCCGTCATGACTATGACCACGAATATTCCACTTAAGAACTGCTTCCAGAAATTCTGTCTTGAAATCCAATCGTCGAAGACAAATATCTGCGAATATTTACTGTCACAAATGGCATGGTAAGCCTCCATCGGAGTGAAGTCCAGGCATTTGATGGTATAATAAATAATCAGGATTAAGGCAGAAAACATACATAAAGTTTGGAACGTATCCGTCCAGACTAATGTCTTGATTCCACCCTTGCGGGTATAAAACCATATCAGCATGACCATTACGGGAACTGTCAATATGAATGGGATTCCTAAATTGTCTAATACAAACTTTTGCAGGATGATGCATACAACATAAAATCTGACCGCGGCTCCTATGATTTTGGAAATGATGAAAAAGGAAGCACCGGTCTTATAGGAATGATTGCCCATCCTATCTTTCAGGTAAGAATAGATGGTCGTTAAATTGTGCTTATAATAGACGGGTAATAGGAAAAAAGCTACGATGAAATAGCCAAAAATAAAACCGATACACATCTGCAGGTAGGTCATGTTCATCTTATAGGCCATTCCCGGTACACTGACAAAAGTGATTCCGCTGATGGATGCGCCCACCATTCCGAAGGCCACCATGTACCAGGGAGACCTGCGGTTTCCCCGGTAGAAGGTTTCATTATTTGCCTTGTGTGACGTTATTTTACTGAATATCAGCAATATGCAGAAATAGATAAGTATTGTAGCTAAAATCATTGTTCTGATCGTTTAAAAAGGAATTCTAAATTTTGTATTTATTCTTTTTCTTAGCTTCTGTCGGAGTGCCATGATAATTGCGGGGTGAAATCATTCTCCTGCCACTACTGATATTTCCTCCACAGTATTCACTCCATCGTTTCTGAATGCGCTCTACGTAATCTGCAGTTTCCGTGCCTCTCATGAAACCTCTTTTCACGACAGGATCCCTATAATAGTAAGGATTGCTAAGCTTGAGGACGAAATGTTTTACTTCCTCCCAATTGTATGGATTGCCCCCATATTTCTTGGTTAAAGCCATGGCATCTCTGATGTGGCTGAAGCCTCCATTGTATGCAGCAAGGGCATATAAGATTCGCTGGCTTGGATCATGGATGTCAGAGAAATGTCCCTGAAGTTCTGCCATATAGCGGGATGCTGCAGCGATGTTGGCCTCTGGCTGATGTATGTCGTTCATGGAAAGTCCCAGATGGGATGCGGTAGAAGGCATGATCTGCATGAGTCCGCAAGCCCCTGCCCACGATTTGGCATTTGGGTCAAAGCAACTCTCCTGATAACATTGCGCAGCCATTAAGCGCCAATCCATTCTTGCTGTTGGAGCATATCGCTGAAAGTAACCATCGTATTCCGAGATTACACCTTTAGTTCTGTTCAGGAAAGGAGAATAAACATGGCGCCTGATACTTTGTGAGGATAAAAGAAATGCTTCTTCTTTTTTCACTTCTGCAGTTAATTGCGGTTTGTACCAGGCATTCAGAGAGTCTGCCAAACTGTTGTTGCCTCCTATGACGACCCATTGTTCTTGGGTTGTATCTTGCTTAGGACCGCAAAACAACAAATTACCTTTCGCTTTCTTGCGTGATAAGGGTACGGCAATAATGTCGCCCTCCCCTTTTTCCAACTTGCTGATCATTTCAGTAGTGTCCTTACATACTTCCACTCTCAGGCTGACACCAATTTTCTGGGCAAATTTCTCGCAAAGAAGATATTGCATACCTAAATTCCGGTTCTTATATATATAATATGTATCAGGACCGTTGACAGTCAGCATGATTAATTCACCATTTGATACAATATCATCATAAGTAAAACTTTGCGTTTGATTTGAGTTACTGGAATAATCCTCCTCGCCTATAGGTGTCCCCCAAGGTGTAACATCTGGTTGCGTTTTCTGATTAGAACAACTGCAAACCAACAAAAATAATGCAAATATTGCCGATAAATATACTTTATTCATATTTCAGGTTACAAAATTACATAATTTTTTGGATATTCAAGCGAAAAGATGTACTTTTGCAATGTTTTTTAAACAAAATGAAGAAATATGTTACGAATAGCAGTACAATCTAAAGGGCGTCTTTTCGATGACACCATGAATTTACTTTCAGAAGCAGACATTAAAGTGAGTGCTTCTAAGCGCACTCTTTTGGTGCAGTCTTCTAACTTCCCTCTCGAGGTTTTGTATCTCCGTGATGATGATATTCCTCAGAGTGTAGCAAGCGGCGTCGCTGACATCGGTATTGTTGGCGAGAATGAATTTGTGGAAAGAGGTGAAAATGCCCAGATTATTGATCGTCTTGGTTTTAGCAAATGTCGTTTGAGTCTGGCTATCCCTAAGAAAATTGATTATCCTGGTTTGCAGTGGTTTAATGGCAAGAAAATTGCGACTTCTTATCCCAACATCCTTCGCAATTTCATGCAGCAGAAAGGTATCAAGGCTGATATCCATGTCATTACTGGTTCTGTGGAAATTAGTCCTGGTATCGGTCTTGCTGATGGTATCTTTGATATCGTAAGTTCAGGCTCTACCCTTGTTAGCAATAATTTGGCAGAGGTGGAAGTCGTGATGAAGAGCGAGGCTTTGCTTATCGGTAATTGGAATATGGATGAAGAGAAGCATCAGATTCTGAACGAAATGCTGTTCCGTTTCGAAGCTGTGCGTTCTGCTCAGGACAAGAAGTATGTGATGATGAATGCACCAAAGTCTAAGGTGAAGGAAATTACGGATGTCTTGCCTGGTATCAAGAGTCCTACGATCATCCCATTGGCTGATGATGAATGGTGCAGTATCCATACGGTTCTCGATGAGAAGAGATTCTGGGAAATCATCGGAAAACTCAAGGAGCTGGATGCTCAGGGTATTCTGGTTACTCCTATCGAGAAGATGATCTTGTAAAAAGAGTTTTGATCATATCTGTCTTCTACCCGGAACTTTGATTTCATGTTCTGGGAGTTAGAAACAAATATAAAAGTAAATTATTAATAATATAAGGAATGAAGGTAATTTGTTATCCTGCAAAGGAAGAATGGGACGAATTAGTGAAACGTCCACACCTGGATATTTCAGAGCTTAATGCTACTGTAGAAGGTGTTCTCAATGATGTTAAGAATCATGGCGATAGCGCTGTTATACGTTACGAAGAGAAATTCGACCATGCGCATTTGGACTCTTTATCTGTATCTGATGCAGAAATGGAAGAGGCTGAAAGCCTGGTTTCTCTTGAACTGAAGCATGCGTTGGAGTTGGCCCATCATAACATTTCTTCATTCCATCAGAGCCAGCAGTTTCATGGAGAAAAGGTGGAAACAGTCTCTGGTGTGACTTGTTGGCAGAAAAGTGTTGCTATTGAGAAAGTTGGCCTCTATATTCCTGGAGGTACAGCTCCTCTCTTTTCTACGGTCCTGATGCTTGCAACACCAGCCAAGATAGCCGGTTGTAAGGAAATCGTACTTTGTACTCCTCCTAACAGAGAAGGCAAAGTGAATCCTGCCATCTTGATGGCGGCTAAGATTGCTGGTGTGAGCAAGATATTTAAAATCGGTGGCGTTCAGGCGATTGGTGCGATGGCATATGGCACAGAGAGTGTTCCTAAGGTATATAAAATCTTTGGTCCGGGCAATCAGTACGTCATGGCTGCTAAACAACATGTTTCTTTACACGATGTGGCTATTGATATGCCTGCGGGGCCTTCTGAAGTATGTGTTATTGCGGATGAAACCAGTAATCCTGTGTTTGTTGCTGCCGATTTGCTTTCTCAGGCTGAGCATGGTGTTGATTCTCAGGTTTTCCTGATTTCTACTTCTGAAGAGATGATTGAGAAAGTGAAGGAAGAGGTGGAAAAACAACTCGAACAATTGCCGAGAAAGGAGATGGCAGCCAAGTCTTTGGATAATTCTAAACTTGTCTTGGTGAAGGATTATGATGAGGCCATTGAACTCAGCAATACTTATGCGCCTGAACATTTGATTATCGCCACTCGCAATTATGATGAATTGGCGGAGAAAGTGGTAAATGCCGGTAGTGTATTCTTGGGACAGTATGCTTGCGAAAGTGCTGGTGATTATGCCAGTGGTACCAATCATACCCTTCCTACTCATGGTTATGCGCTGGCATATAATGGCGTCAATCTGGATAGTTATAACCGCAAGATTACGTTCCAGCATTTGACTGATGAAGGTATCAGAAGTATCGGTAACGCTGTTGTTGTTATGGCTGAAAACGAACAGTTGGAAGCTCATGCCAACGCGATGCGCGTGAGAGTTGATGAAGTGGGAAAATAGTTTTGTCCATTTCGACTTTTTAATTTTAAGAATCTATTTTATCGAAATATGAAAGAATTAAAAGAACTCTGTAGAGCCAATATTTGGAACCTTTCTCCATATAGTTGTGCAAGAACAGAATTTTCTGGTAAGAAAGCTCACAACTTTCTGGATGCCAACGAGAATCCGTATAATGATCCCTATAATCGTTATCCGGATCCTTTCCAGACGGATGTGAAAAAGGTCTTGAGCAAGATCAAGAACGTGCCTGTGGAGAATATATTTTTGGGAAATGGAAGTGATGAGGCTATTGACTTGGTGTATCGTATCTTCTGTAATCCGGGAATAGACAATGTGGTTGCCATTGCTCCTACTTATGGAATGTATCAGGTATGTGCTGACGTGAATGATGTGGAATACCGTCAGGTGTTGCTGGATGAGAATTATCAGATTACGGCAGATAAGTTACTGAGTGCTTGTGATGACCATACGAAGGTTATCTGGATTTGTAGTCCGAATAATCCTACGGGCAATCTGATCAATCCGGAAGCGATCGTTGGTGTATTGCAGCGTTTTGATGGCATCGTAGTCTTGGATGAGGCTTATGCTGATTTCTCCAGTATTCAGCCATTCAGATCATACTTGTCTAAATTCCCTAATATGATTGTGCTCAACACCATGAGTAAAGCCTGGGGTTGTGCTGCTTTGAGATTGGGTATGGCTTTTGCCAGCAAGGATATTATCGATTTGTTCAACAAGGTGAAATATCCTTATAATGTGAATTTACTTACTCAGCAACATGCCCTGGAGGTTTTGAATGATCCATATCAGGTGGATGAATGGGTGAAGAATCTGTTGCAGGAAAGAGGTAAGATGGTTACGGCCTTTACAGAACTTCCTATCTGCGTGAAAGTTTATCCTACTGATGCCAATTTCTTCTTGGCGAAAATGACGGATGCGCAGGCTATATACGATTATTTGGTTGATAAGGGTATCATCGTTCGCAATAGAAATAGAGTGCAGCTTTGTGAGAACTGCCTGCGAATTACGATCGGTAAAAAGAGTGAGAATATAGAATTGTTATCAGCTCTTCGACAATATCAATAAACAATAAAAGCTCGGAAGGAAATCTTTCGAGCTTTTATTGTTTATTTGAAAAGTATATTTTAGAATTTTATCTTCTTCTTCTTGCCTTTACTTTCGTTGCCCACTCTATCTAATGCGGTTACAATGTAGGTAGTTTTACCATCCTTGATATATGGTACTTTCACGTTGTGATCGTAGGTGATCTTCATAATTTTGGATGCGTCGTTTAAGTCAATAGGTTCACCTTCCTTAAATTGATAGATAACAAATTTATTGGCCACATCACCCCATTTTTTTCCTTTAGGAGTTTTCCATTTCAATATAGGTCCCTGCTCTGTCCATTTAAGTTTTAGACATCTAACGTCTTTTGGACTTTTATGATCCAAGAAAGTCATAAGAGGAGGCAATGCAGGATATTTCCAATAGTAATCTCTTAAAGTATGACCAATATTTCCAACGTTGTCAGCAGCTGTCTGGGCGTACCATAAAACGGTTCCCTTTACATTCTGCATTTGCTGGTGTAACTTGTGCTTGGCTGGAAGCTGATGACTTCTTGGATTTTCTGGGTCAGCAAACTTCGCTGTTCGTTCAATGTCTTCGCCAATAAATAAAGGTCTTTTACCTGCATGCTTGTTCCACCAGGTAATAAGGGTCTTATAATCAGCAGCCTTATGTCCGATTTCCCAATACAATTGAGGAACGCAGTAGTCTATCCAACCATTATTCACCCACAAAAGTACATCGGCATAAAGGTCATCAAAATTCTGCAAACCATTCGTTTCAGAACCATTCGGATCATTTCTTTTATTGCGATAAATACCGAAAGGAGAAACACCAAATTTTACCCAAGGTTTTACATGATGTATAGTCTTCCCCAATTGCTTTACAAATCTGCTTACGTTATCTCTTCGCCAATCTCCAATATTCCAATAGCCATGAGAGTTCTGCTGATACAGGGCTTGGTCTGGAATCTGTTTGCCAGCTACTGGATAAGGATAGAAATAATCATCTATATGGAAACCATCTACATCATATCTGCTGACGATGTCGGCTGCCACTTTGCAGACGTAATCAGCAGATTCTTGCAAACCAGGATTGAGAAGCACTAAATTATCATAGGAAAAGCATAATTTAGGTTGTTTTACGACAACACTGTTTTTGCTAAGTTGTGACATGCTTGTGGATCCGTGTTTAGCACGATATGGATTGATCCAGGCATGAATTTCCATTCCTCTTTTATGGCATTGTTCTACCATCCATGCCAAAGGGTCCCAGTAAGGATTCGGAGCCTGCCCCTGGGTTCCTGTCAGGAATTTACTCCATGGTTCCAGTTGGCTCTCATAGAGGGCATCACATTCCGCTCTCACTTGAAAGATAATGGCATTGACACCATCTTTTTCCAACTCGTCCAGTTGCTTGCTGAGCATAGACTGAATCTGTTGGGTGCTTTTACCCATGAATTGACCATTGACACATTGGATCCATGCGCCACGGAATTCACGTTTGTTTTGTGCTGATGCGCCCAATGTAAGGAAAAGGGCCATCGCAAAAATGATTAGATTCTTATACATTTTAATTTATATTATTTGTTTATTCTTCGTCTCTTAATTTTGGTAGTGAAATATGGTATCTTACTGCCAAGAATCGGATCGCGCAAACGATAGCAAATGTGGCAATGACCGTGATATAGAGGCTAACCTGCAACCAGCTCAGCAACCAGTATGTGAGTCCTCCCACCACACAAGCCATAGCGTATATTTCCTTTCTGAAGATCACAGGTTCTTCGTTGAGCAGCACATCTCTGATCACTCCTCCGGCAGCTCCCGTAATGCATCCCATAATGATAGCAACCCAAAATGGGAAGCCACATTCCAATGTTTTTTGAATACCCGCTATATTGAATAGGGCCAAACCGAGTGTGTCGAATAAAAACCAAGTAGTATCCAGACGTCTGAGATAATGGTGGCATACTATTACGACACACTGTGCAAATAGCGTACATATCATGTATATCGGACTTAGCATCCAGAAAGGTCTTACACCTAACATGACATCTCGTATGGTTCCTCCTCCTATTGCCACAGCAATACCGCATACAAAGCCTCCCAGCCAGTCGTAATGTTTGCTGGCTGCGAGTCTTATGCCTGACAATGCAAAGGCAAATGTTCCTATGAATTCTATTACACGTTGTAGTGTAATGACAAATTCCGGGTCATGATTGATTATCATTTCATTATTCTCCTACTAATGTTTTTGTTATATTTTGATTGATTGAACGTATTATTCCTTGAATCTATCTCCCCAACAGGTTACCATCCAATTATATAATTTTTCTTCATTAGGAGAGTGCTGTGCATACCAGAATCTCTCATTTTGAATTTCATTCGGAAGATATTGCTGGTTGGTGAAGTGCCCAGGATAGTCATGTGGATATTTATATCCGTCATGGTAGCCCAATTCTGCCATTAATTGGGTTGGAGCATTTCGGATATGCAGCGGAACAGGAAGATTTCCCGTTTCCCGCACCCTTGCTATTGCTGCATTGATGCCTAAATATGCACTGTTACTCTTAGGACTGGTGGCAAGATAAACCACCGCTTCGGCTAATGCAATCCGTGCTTCAGGCCATCCGATTTTCATGACCGTATCAAAAGCCGCATTTGCCAAGAGTAAAGCATTCGGATTGGCAAGTCCGATGTCCTCGCTGGCACTGATGACCACTCTTCTTGCAATGAATTGTGGGTCCTCCCCTCCTTCTATCATTCTTGCCATCCAATATAATGCAGCATCAGGATCACTTCCCCGGATACTCTTGATGAAAGCAGAGATAATGTCATAATGCATTTCTCCCTGTTTATCATAGGCAAGAGGATTTTGCTGGAGTTCCCTTTCTACTACCTCGTCTGTGATGATTATTTCATCCGAAGAGAAAGAATTCACGATCAATTCCAAAATATTCAGCAGTTTGCGGGCATCGCCACCACTATACCTTAGCATTGCACTCGTTTCCTTCAACGTTATGTCTTTCTCTTTGAGAACAACATCTTTATGGATCGCTCTTTCAAGAAGCCCCTGTAAGTCGTCTTTTCCTAAAGGTTTCAGAACGTAAAGTTGGCACCGGGAAAGTAAAGGCCGTATTACCTCAAAGGAAGGATTCTCTGTGGTTGCTCCGATGAGGGTAACGATGCCTTTCTCTACTGCACCCAATAATGAGTCTTGCTGACTTTTGGAGAAACGATGGATTTCGTCAATAAACAGTATAGGAGAAGCGGAGTCAAAAAAACGGTTGTTTTTGGCTCTTTCTATCACTTCCCTGACATCCTTTACACCGCTTGTCACAGCGCTCAAAGTATAGAAAGGTACTTTGAGCGTGTGAGCGATAATTTGTGCCAATGTTGTTTTGCCTACACCAGGAGGTCCCCAAAGAATAAAAGAGGAAATTCTTCCTGCATCTATCATTTTACGGAGTATGGCTCCTTCACCTACTAAGTGTTTTTGGCCAACGTAGTCGTCAAGAGAACGTGGTCGCATTCTTTCTGCTAAGGGTTCACTCATTTTCTTTACATTTTATGATCTGTTTCCAAATATGAGAATACAATGTTTTGTATGACTTGTATTCATTGCGTCTGTCGTCATGAGATTTCATCTATCATCATATGGATGTCTGCCTCATTTCTTTCCTTCAGAAGAAATCTGGTTCCCCATCAGTTTTTGTAATTCGATGACGCTTTGATTATAGTCATTGATTGCTGCAGCTTTCTTCATGTAGAAGTCAATGCTGTTGTTCAGCGCTTCAACATATTCAATATATGAAATTTCGCCATTTTCATATTCTGCCTGGCTCATTTCTTCCAGTTTCTGGTTGTTTTGCTTGCCTTCCTCCTGATAATATTTCATTCGGACAAATGCTTCATTGCACTTACTCAAGCATGCATGATATTCTTGTTGCTTATCCAACTGCTCTTGCTTGATTTCATATTCTGCAATTTCTTTATCTTTTTTGGCAGCCTTAATTCGGGCTTTGGTTGCACCATAAAAGAGTGGAATCCCCACTCCAACTTCAAATCCCATAAAGTTGCCTCCTTCAAACCTGCTTCTATTGACATGGTAGGGATCCCATGAGGAGATGACCATCTGGTTGCGAAGGGAAAGACTGAGAGAGGGTGCATAGCCGTTTTTTGCTACGCTGACTGCTTTGTCTGCTACTGAAATCCTATCTTGCGCATATTGTCCTTCTGGAGTAAGCTGGTAGTTGAAACTGTTTTGTACCCAATCCAATGCTACTAAATTCCGGTCTGCAGGTTTGATGGGTTCATTGCTATTTACCAAACCGGATAATAGGAGTTGCTTACTTTCGATTCCGCTGAGGACATTCGTCATTTCCAACTTGTTTTCACGATGCATTCTATTGGCTGAAAGTAATTCCAGTTGGCGTGTTTCTCCTGCCTTGAATCGCGCTTCAGCTATTGTCCGATAACGGTTGAGAATGCTGTCCTGCTTGTTGAGAATGTTTAAACGTTCATATTCATATATCAACTGATAGTAATTGCTTTTAATCTGATAAATAAGTTCAGACAATACTACATTCTTCTTACTCTTTTCAGCTTGAGTTTCCGCTTTTAATTGCTTGTTCTTTGCAATATAAAGAGTTGGAAATTCTATACTTTGAGTGAGGGAAATGGAATTGTCCGTACTTCCGCCAGATGTAGGATCCTGTGACAGCGTCAAATCGGTTTTGTCAATATCCCATGCTGTGGCCTGAAGGTTTTTGGCACGTTCTATCGACTTGTTTGCTGCAAGAATCTTATAATTCTTTTCGTATGCCATATTCAGGCATTGTTGTAAATTGAGTACTTTGTGTTGTGCTTGCATATTGCTACACAAACACAACAAAGTAATATATATTATTGCTCTTTTCATATAACTATTTCTTAGTAAACGTTTTGTAAATTGCCGGTAAAACCAACAAAGTCAATAATGTAGAAGTGATGAGTCCGCCGATAACAACAGTAGCCAAAGGTCTTTGTACCTCAGCTCCATCTCCGTGTGACAAAGCCATCGGTAAAAATCCTAACGATGCTACGAGTGCAGTCATTAATACAGGGCGGAGTCTGATCATGCAACTGTCAATTATTCTTTCGTGAATAAGTTGAGTGTTGCTGCGCCCGGACTCTACTGCTGATGACAACTGATTCTTCTGCATTTGATTCATCTCACCGATGAGTACAATTCCGTTAAGAACTGCAACACCAAACAGGGCAATGAATCCAACTCCGGCTGAAATAGAGAATGGCATACCTCTAAACCATAATGCCCATACTCCACCAATGGCAGCCAATGGAATTGCCGAGAATACGAACAGACTTTCTCTTACGTTTTTTACTGTTGCATAAAGTAACAGGAAGATAATGATAAGCGCCAATGGCACTACTATCATCAATCGGGTAATTGCACTCTGTAAATTCTGGAACTCGCCACCATAGGTATAATAATATCCTTCCGGCAACTTCAGTTTCGTATCCAGCAGATTCTGTATTTCATCCACCGTACTCTGCATATCTCTTCCTTTTATGTTGAAACCGACATAGATACGTCGCGCACCATTTTCGTGAGAGATTTGTGCTGGAGCGGGTTCGTAAATGATATCTGCAACCTGGGTCAATGGAATTGTTTCCCCGGAACCTATTGGGATAGCAAGATTTTGGATAGATGAAACATTGCGGTCGTTATTATCTAACCTCAATACAATGTCAAATTTCCGTTCTCCTTCATAAATGGAACCGGCTATTCCGCCCGCAAATGAAGTTTCAAGCACTTGATTGATGTCATCAACGTTGATTCCGTATTCCGCCATCCGTTCATGATTATATACCACCTGAATCTGCGGCAAACCAGAAACTTGTTCCACAGATGTTCCACTTACTCCCTGGATGCCACTAATCATCTTGCCTACATGTTCTCCTAACTTGGTGAGTTCATCCAGATCATCTCCAAATATTTTGATTGCAACATCTTGCTTGATGCCAGTCAGCAACTCGTTATTACGCATTTGGATAGGCTGTGATATTTCAGCCTCTAATCCCGGAATCGTATGGAGTGTTTCTTCCATCTTTTCCATGAGTTCTTCTGTTGTTTCAGCGGAAGTCCATTCTGCTTTTGGCTTGAGTGAAATCATGATGTCCGCTCTTTCAACAGGCATTGGGTCAGTTGGAATCTCGGCACTTCCTATACGGCTAACGACTTGTTTCACTTCCGGATATTCAGCCCTCAGCAGTTTCTCTGCCTTGGTACAACTTTCTACCATTTGCGAGAGAGAAGTTCCTTGCGACATACTCATTTCTACGGCAAAATCTCCTTCTTCCAAACTTGGGATAAATTCTCCTCCAAGAAACTTGAATGCCACAAGACTGACACAGAACAAAGCAACGGCACCTGTTATCACGTTCTTGTTTTGTTTCAGTACCCAGTTGAGGACAGGAAGATACCATTGCTGTATTTTCTTGACCATCTTGTCGGCGAAAGTCTCTTTCTTGCTGATTTTCTTGCTAAGGAAGAGGCTACTTGCCATCGGAACATACGTAAGTGACAATATGAAGGCGCCGAGTATGGCAAAAAATACAGTGAGAGCCATCGGACGGAACATCTTGCCTTCAATGCCCACTAAGGTCATCAAAGGAACATATACGATCATAATCATGATTTCACCGAAGGCTGCACTTTGCCTGATACGTGAAGCAGAGAAATGAACTTCTTCATCCATCTCGGCTTGCGTGAGGCTCGTCTTCTGAGTTTTTTGGTTGATATGGGTAACTACGGCTTCCACAATAATGACAGCAGAATCCACAATCATACCGAAATCAATGGCTCCTAAACTCATCAGGTTGCCATCTATGCCAAAGGTCTTCATCATTCCAAAAGCGAATAGCATACTGAGTGGAATGACGCTTGCAACGACCAGTCCTGCTCTCCAGTTTCCTAAGAAAATGACCAATACAAAGATGACAATGAGGCCTCCCATGATCAAGTTGTGCTCTATGGTTCCCTCAACACGCTTTACAAGATTTGTACGGTCAATGAAAGGTTCTATGATGACTCCTTCTGGGAGGGATTTCTGAATCTGGGCAATTCTTGACTTGACATTTTTGCTTACTTCTTGGAAGTTTTCTCCTTTGAGCATGATAGCTATTCCGGCTACGACTTCTCCCTCGCCATTTCTCGTAACGGCACCAAAACGGGTTGCGTGACCTTCCTGTACCTTGGCAATGTCGCCGACTTTTATTGTTATTCCGTTGACATTCTTTACAGGTATATTGGCAATATCATCAAAAGTCTTGGCCACACCAATAGCACGGATATAGTATTGGTTTGAGTTTTGCTCAATATAGCTTCCACCGGTATTGGCGTTGTTCTTTTGCAAGGCATCGAAGACTTCGGATACTGTTATGCCATTGGCATTCAATCGGTCTGTGTTGATGGCTACTTCGTACTGTTTGACAAATCCTCCCCAACCGCTCACTTCTGCAACACCAGGAGTTCCTGAAAGTTGTTTTCTGACAATCCAATCTTGGATCGTGCGAAGTTGCGTGAGGGAATACTTGTTTTCATACCCTTTCTTGGTTCGTACTGTATAGTGATATATTTCTCCCAGCGCAGTAGCGATGGGTCCCATTTCTGTAGAAGTGTTCTTTGGCAACTCTTTTACTGCGTCGTTTAAAACCTGACTTACTTGAGAGCGGGCCCAATAGATATCTGCCTGGTCATCAAAGATTAATGTTATAACTGATAATCCGCTTCTGGAAATGCTCCTTCGTTCTTGAAGGCGTGGTATATTGGCCAATGCCATTTCGATAGGAGTGGTTACATATTGCTCGACTTCCTGGGCACCCAGGGAAGGTGCTTGGGTAATTACTTGAACCTGATTATCGGTGATGTCTGGTGTAGAGTCAAACGGCAATGTAGCCAACGACCAAAGTCCCCAAACTATAAGCGATATAGTGAGGAAACCTACCACAAACTTGTGCTTGATGGAACTTGTAATTAGTTTCTGAAACATGATGTCCTTTTAAATTTGTAAATTGATTAATAATTTTAATTTCCGGACACTAATCTTCTTCTCCATGATCGCCAATCTGCGATGCCAGGTAGAAAGCATTATCAGTCACTATCTTTTGTCCATTCTGTATGTGCTTGCAGAGTGAAACCTCTGTATATCCGTCATTTCTGACTCCTGTTGTCACTTCATGTCGTGAAAAACTGTATTCTCCATTTTTGGGTTGTTTATTGAGTGCAAAGATATATTGTTTACCTTCTATATTAACAATAGCTTTGTTAGGAAGCGCAACACAAAGCTGGCGTCCTGTCGCTATTTGCCCGGATACATACATGCCATCAAAGAGGTTTGTGCCTCTGGTTGCATCAAGTTTGACATGTACAGCAACGCTTTTTGTTCCTTCGTTAAAATATTCATTCATGCCATAAACATGACCGGAGACTTTTACGCCTGGTTGATTGGTGAGTGAGAGTAATACTCGGTTTCCAATCTTTACTTTATTCAGATCTCGTTCAAAAACATTCAAGTCACATTCTACAGCATTGTTATTTCTGATTTTCATCAAAGGCGTCTGCATGTCTGCGTAACTTCCCAAAGATGCTGTAATTTCGCTTACCGTACCTTTGATAGGAGCATATAAAGGGAAGACTGTTGTAAATTTTCCCTTCGCCACAGATGCTGTAGAGATGCCCAACTGAGTCAGCTGGCGACCGATTCCTATAAGATTTGCTTTCGCCACCTTATAGTCTTTTTCAGATAAGAGTAGTGTTTTTTTGATACCGGCTCCTGCGGAGGCCAGTGTTTTCTGTCTTTCCATTTCAAGCTTCGCACTTTCCATTTCTTTATATGCAGAATAGTAGTCTTTCTGTAAAGATACGATTTCTGTATTTTCAATGGTTGCCACAACTTGCCCTTTATTAATCTGTTGTCCTTCTTTCACAGAAATTGATTTGACGACACCGCCCATCAAAGAAGCGACGTCTGCCATATTCTGGGCTCTAAGTACCAACGTGCCGTTTACATGAAGCATTGCATCCAGTTCGCGCTTTTGTGCCTCCCCTAATTTGAGGTCAATAGCATTCAGTTGTTTGCTGGTTAAAGGAATGTTTTGAAAATCCACTTCTTCTTCCTTTTCCTCATTCTCCTCCTTGTCTGCTTTACTTTCAGAATAGAAACTGAAAGCAAAAAATGCGATTGCAGTACATACCACAATCAAAGATATTCTTTTCACCATTTTCTTATTATTCTTTTGTTTAGTATTTGCTGATCAATCCAAGTTGCTTCTTTATAGATCAAGCAGCTTCTTTATAGATTCTGTCGCAATGAAATGATGGAATTTCATCTAAGATGCGACCGTCTTCAGTTATCAACTAAAGAAATGAAATGAAGTAAGAAAAAGGAGGCCCCCGTAAAGAACTATTCACAGAAGCCCCTAACTTGATTGACATCGTTTTTTGTTGCCATTTTGATATGACAATCTTGTAGCATGGGGTCAATTGAATAGAAGAAGGCAATAGGGCTACGAGCATATTTCTGTCGTAGTCCGGATGTTTGTATATGGATTTTATATTTTTGCCATTAGAGATAAACTGATGCATCTGGTGAATATTGCATCCCTTGTTGTCTTTCTCATGGTGGGCAGTATGCTCATCATTAATATTTCCATCATATTGGCATTGTTGTTCTATAAAACAAACTTGCCCCATATGATGGTGGTGAAGTATAATGGTAGATAGCAACAAAGCGCATGTTGCTATCCACATATTTAAAATATGAATTTTATACTTTACCATGATTGCAATATTAAGTCTGATGATGTTTCTATACGATTGCAAAGTTACTATTTAAAATTGGCATTTCAAAATTCAAAGATGTTTTTTAACTAAATCTCGCTTAATTCAGTAAAAAAACGAAAAAAAATGATGTAGTTAACGAAAAAGTTTATACTTTTGCTCTCAATTTATATAAAGGTGTTTTAATTCAATGTGCTATGTTTTGTAATGAACAGAAAAAATATCGATTAAGTGTTGCAATATTGATTGTTGTTTCACTTTTGATTTGCATATATCTGATAGCTTTCAGTTACTTCTTTTCTAAGAAGCAGATCCAATCGGCTATGATACCTGTCAAGGTTTACTCTCAATATGAAATATTGGATGGAGGAAAAGTGGTTTATCATTTTGATAAAGATACCATTTCTGCTACTGGATATTTCTTCAATAAATACTTTTTTATCCCTTCCTGTCAAGGTCGTATTTATGCTGATTTGGATAGTACTATCTGGCAGAATAAATATAAGGATGTAAATGTGGAAAAATTGGTGCAACTTCATATCGATTCCTTGAAAACGAAGTATAGTCAGTCAAAGTGGATTGATGGAGAGTTGTCTTATTATTTGAAATGTCACAATGCCAGTGATGAAGGATTCTTTCATATTTCTCAGGTTGCTTTGAAAGAAGAAAACCTTCGGGATTCTACTCGAAAGATGTTGGATTCATTAAAACATCTTTCACATAAGTCTTTGAAGATAGTTCGTCATTTGGAATTCGTTGCGATTTCTCCTTCTGGTAAGGCTAATAGAAAACAAGTTGAAAAATTAAAACATGTTGGTGGAAATGTTTTCCAATTGTTCTCAGAAACCTTACCTGAAGAGTCTTGCGCTTTGTCTTTTCATAAGTCAAAAGAATTGGCTTCTTTGAGTATTGTCCCTATTTTGTTTGATGTCAAATTGGATTATTTTTTGGGCACAACAGGAACTTATAATGGTGAGGTTGATTCTTTAGGATTGCCTCATGGTCATGGTGAATGGCAGGGGTTTACCGATGCTGCCTATTACCAGGGAAACTGGAAACATGGAAAACGTAATGGTTTTGGTTTTTCTGTTGCAGATAAAAGTCAGTTGCGCATAGGAGAATGGGTGCTGGATAAATACAAAGGAGAACGATTAATTTATAGTTCTGATCGAATCTACGGTATTGATATCTCTAAATATCAGCATGTTATAAAAGGTAAGAAATATAATATCGATTGGAAACGTCTGCGTATTTCCCATCTTGGAAATATCAGTAAAAAAACAATTAATGGGGATGTTAATTATCCGATTAGTTTCATCTATATTAAAAGTACTGAAGGGGCAAGTTTATTAAATCCTTTCTATAGAAAAGACTATGTGGCAGCACGGGCACATGGATATAAGGTAGGAAGTTATCATTTCTTTTCTACTCTAACTCCAGCTACTTTGCAGGCACGTCAATTCCTTAAAAATTCATATGTCAAATCGGGTGACTTGCCACCTGTTCTTGATGTTGAGCCTACTAAAGCCCAAATTCAGAAGATGGGAGGCGTGGGTGTCCTTTTGACCAGAATGAAAATATGGTTAAGAATGGTTGAAAAAGAAACGGGTAAACGTCCTATTATTTATGTAAGTCAGACTTTTGTAAATCGCTATTTGAGCAAAGCGACTGATATAAAGCAAAAATATCAGGTGTGGATTGCAAGATATGGAGAATACAAGCCTGATATCAAATTGGTTTTCTGGCAACTTTGTCCTGATGGTAGGGTTACAGGAATTCGGGGTCATGTAGATATCAATGTATTTAATGGTTATCATGATTCTTTCAAGCAGTTTATCTCTAATCTGAAGTGATTCGTAATAGGCAGTTTGTCTCTAATCCGAGGCCTCTCGTAATAAAAAATATGCTTTTCTCCAAAAATATATTGTTAAAGTATATTAATAAAAATAACAATGATGCAATATTTTTCTTATATTTGCGTAATATTATATATACGCAATTAAAAATAGGAGTTAATAGCATAGGATGAGACAACTTAAGATTCAAAAAAGTATAACCAATCGTAACAGCGAGGCACTTGATAAGTATCTTGTTGAGATAGGTCGTGCCCCAATGGTGTCAATTGACGAAGAGATTGAATTGGCCCAAATCATTAAGAAAGGTGGTCGGGCTGCGGAAAGAGCAAAAAACAAATTAGTTGAGGCTAATCTTCGTTTTGTGGTCTCTGTTGCCAAACAGTATCAGCATCAGGGGTTGACTCTTACTGACTTAATTGATGAGGGTAATATCGGATTGATTAAAGCTGCAGAAAGATTTGATGAAACCCGTGGTTTTAAGTTTATTTCTTATGCAGTTTGGTGGATTCGACAGAGTATTTTGCAAGCAATTGCTGAGCAAAGTAGAATAGTCAGACTTCCTCTTAATCAGGTTGGTTCCTTGAATAAGGTTAATCAGGAAAGTAATAGATTTGAACAAGAAAACCAGCGTCGTCCAAGTGTAGAAGAACTTGCGCAGCGCACAGGTATAGATGAGGAAAAAATCTCTCAAAGCATGGCGGCAAGTGGTCATCATGTAAGTATTGATGCGCCTTTTGGTGAAGATGATGACAATTCTATGGTTGATGTCATGGCAAGTGGAGAAGATAGTCGCACAGATAAGCATGTTGATCATGAAAGTATGGCTATGGAACTACGTCAGGTTTTGGATAAGGTTCTTAAAGACAGGGAAAAGCAGATTGTTTGTGCCTGCTTTGGAATTGGAGAAACTGAAAAAGGATTGGAAGAAATTGGAGATAAAATGGGATTGACTCGTGAAAGAGTTCGTCAAATACGTGAGAAAAGTATTACAAAACTTAGAGATTCCGGAAATGTCAAAATTCTGATGAAATACTTAGGGTAATTTTTGAAAAAACATTTAATTCTCTTTGTTGTTTCATAAAAATATACTAACTTTGCAATCGGGTGCTTTTTCAAGCTCCCGATTTTTTGTTATGAGGCTTCTGGTTCATATTATAATCTGTATTTTCTTGACTTTATCGCTGGATGGATATGCAAGAAATGTTACACCGAAAGACGATTTCCGTGATTCGGTGATGAATCGTATCTATCGATATTATCAGTTGTCTTATTCCGCTTCTGAGCAATCTCATGAGTCTTATGCATACACGAAATTTATGATGCGTACCAATCATCGCAACTTTACGTTGGCTATGGTTCCTTCTCTTTATGCGATAGCTCATGGTTCCGGTAGAGAATTTATGGGAGAATATTATAGTAAATATACAGTAAAAGAAAAGAATAAGATAACTCCTCATCGTTTACTATGTATTACTACAGTTCCTCACAAAAGGAATACAATGCCTTCTCTGCTGAATTATCTTACTCCGAATGTTTATGGTGAATGTCTTTTTCAAGACAATATACTGTCTCCCTATCATCGGTCAAACAGGAAATATTATAAATTTATGGTCACGGCTCTTCCATTTGGAAAAGCTCAGGTTTATGCCTACCCTAAATTGAAAAATACTCAATTGGTTACGAGTATGGCTATAGTGGATAGTCATACGGGTAGAATAAATTTGGTTGATTTTGAAGGTGAGTATGATATGACTCGCTTCTTTATCAGCGTGGTGATGAATAAAGAGGATTCTGTGGGTTCTCTGTATCCGAAGAAGTGTGACTTGAGAGCTAATTTTCGTTTTATGGGCAATCAGATAACGGCCAGATATTCTACTATTTATGGCTTGCCGAAATTATTGTCGGATTCATTGAATAATGTTGAAGATACTACATTGATGGCAAAGGTGCGCCCTACCCCGTTGAATGAGGAGGAATTGCATTTCTTGAACCATTATTATCTGAAAAAGAATGAAAGGGATTCTTTGGCCAAAAACGAAAAACATAAAAAGTCCTTTGTAAAAGATGTGTTGTGGGATATTGTGGGCGATAATGTCTTAAATCGTATCAAGCAAAATTTCGGAAAACAAAATCAGGGGTACCTTAGAATTAATCCTATTCTGAATCCTCTTTATATGGGTTATTCCGAAAGAAAGGGATTTGTGTATAAGTTTGATGTGCGAGGAAGTTATTCTTTTAGTGATGATGTGCAATTTGCTCTTCGCTTTAAAGCTGGTTATGCTTTCAAGCAGCATCGCTTCTATTTCAGTATTCCTGCTACTCTTAATTACAATAAAAAGCATGATGGATTCCTGCAGTTTGAGTTGGGTAATGGAAACCGAATTAATACCAATGTTGTGGCTCGTCGTATATTGGATATCAGTGAGAAAAAAGATAGTCTTATCAATTTCCCATATGGTGATTATACGGCTTTTAAGGATAATTATTGGCGACTGACGAATCATTGGATGTTTAATAACTATATCGGTTTTGAATTGGGAATCATTGCCCATCAGCGTAAATCTATAAGTCCGGAATTTTATAAGGAAAACAATTTCCCAAGTTTGTATAGATCAGTTGCGCCTGCATTGGCTCTGGTTTGGCATCCTATCGGGAAAAACGGTCCTGTCGTAAAAGTTGATTATGAAAGAAGTTTCAATCATTTTCTTCATTCTAATATCAGCTACGAACGGGTTGAAATGGATATGCAAGATATTATCAACATGTCAAGAAGGCGGAGCCTTTCTTTGCGTTTGGGTTCTGGATTCTATACTCAGAAAGGTGACCATTGGTATTTTGTTGATTATACCAATTTCAGGGACAATAATTTACCTGGCGGCTGGAATGATGATTGGGCTGGCGAATTTGAATTGCTTAACTCAGGATGGTATAATGCATCAGATTATTATGTTCGGTCCAATGTTACTTATGAGTCTCCAGCCTTGTTTGCTGCCTGGTTGCCATGGGTTGGACGTTTTATAGAAAATGAACGATACTATGTCAATGCCCTCTTGGTAAGACATCTTCATCCTTATACGGAATGGGGATACGGGTTCAAAACCCGTGTGGCTTCGGTAGGCATATTTGCTTCTTTTCAAAACACAAAATTTCAAGGAGTCGGTTGTAAATTCGGCTTCGAATTATTTAGAGAATGGTAATTACAATTTAATATACAAGCATTAAGATATGAATTCTCAACTTACTGTTTATAAAGCAAGTGCAGGTTCTGGAAAAACCTTTACTTTGGCTAAAGAGTATATGGTCTTGGTGATACAAGACCCATCTTCATACAGGAATATTCTTGCTGTAACATTTACTAACAAGGCAACTGAGGAAATGAAAAATAGAATCCTCAGCAAACTGTATGGAATAGCTAATCGGCTGGATGACTCAAGAGATTACTTGGAACAAATCAAGGGGGTATTATCTCAGATGTCAGAAGAGCAGATTATTGAAAATGCTGGTATTGCTCTGAAAAATCTTATCCACAATTATAATTATTTCCGCGTCGAAACGATTGATACATTCTTCCAGAGTGTACTCCGTAATCTGGCACGTGAACTTGATTTGACCGCTAATTTGAGAATTGGTCTTAATGATGTCCAGATAGAAGAACAGGCTGTAGATGAATTGATCGAAGAACTTCAGATGACAGACAAGCTTCTCTTTTGGATTATGGATTATATTAAGGAAAATATTGCAGATGACAAAAACTGGAATGTGATTTATCAAATAAAAGCTTTTGGACGGAATATCTTCAAGGATTTCTATAAGGATCATGCTGATGCGCTGAATAATTGTATTGAAAAAGAAGGCTTTTTTGAGGCTTTTTCTTCAAGATTGAGAAAAATGCAAGCAGAAGCTAAAGAGCATTTTGACCAGATTGCGGCTACCTTTTTTGACGCATTGGATGAAAACGGACTTTCGGCAGATGACTTTCAAAATAAGACCAGAGGTATATGGAGTTACTTTTCCAAATTGAAAAACGGTAAATTCAATGATGATGATTTGCAAAATGCTACATTGGTAAAATGTCTGGATAGCGAAGAATCCTGGGTCAAAAAGTCTGACGCTCAGGCTGGTAAACCTGCGTATGACTTAGTGGTTTCCCAACTCTTCCAACTGCTTCATTATTCAGAAACTTCAAGACCCAAGTTATTGCGTATATATAAAAGTTGTGATCTTACTTTGCGCCATCTGAATCAATTACGTCTTTTGGGAAGTATTGAAAAGAGAGTCAGAGAAATGAACAGAGATGCCAACCGTTTTTTGCTTAGCGATACCCAGACTCTTCTTCATTCTTTGATTCAGGATGAAGACTCCCCTTTCATCTTTGAGAAAATCGGTTCTCAGTTGGAGCATGTCATGATCGATGAGTTTCAAGATACCAGTACTGTGCAGTGGAAAAACTTCAAGGTGCTATTACAGGAGACAATGAGTCATCAGAATGCAGGAAATTTAATAGTAGGTGATGTGAAACAGAGTATTTACAGATGGCGTTCTGGTGATTGGCGTCTGCTTAATAATATTGAATCTGAGTTTCCATCTAATTATACAATTCAAATTGAGTCACTCTCTCACAATTATCGCTCAGACAGGAATATCGTAGATTTCAATAACGCTTTCTTCGAAGCTGCTGCAGAAAAAGAATATCAGGCCATAACGGATAAAGATTTACCTCATACTTTCTCTGACTCTGGTTCTGACTCAGACTCTGATGGCTCCAGTGCAGCTCAACTCAAGAAGGCTTATAGTGATGTAAGGCAATGTGTGCCTCAGAAAAAGCCTGCATGTGGCTATGTGAGGATTAATCTCTTGGGACAGAAGAGTATCAAAGAAGATGAGAATTCTGAAAACTATCAGGACAAGATGATGGGTATGATTTTAGATACCATCAACGAACTTGTAGAGGCGGGAGTAAAATATAAGAATATTGCCATATTGGTGAGAAGTAATAAGACCATACAGAATATTGCTGATTATCTGATGGCTAATAGTGCGACTCCATTGCCTTTGGTTTCTGATGAGGCTTTCAGACTGGATGCCTCTCAGGCCGTGAATGTGATGGTTACTGCTCTTCGGTGTCTGGCTCATCCGAATGATGATATAGCTAAGGCCGGCTTGATGAAGTTCTGCATGAAATATCTGGAAAACAAGCAAATAGCAGAAAAATTCTTGGAAGAAAGAGAACTTTATTTGCAAAAGCCGCTTTTGGATTTGACAGAGTCCCTTTACAGTTACTTTAAATTGGGAGAAATAGAAACGCTCTCTCAACAAAGTTCATACGTAAGTGCATTCTATGATCAGTTGGCTTCTTATCTCTCAGATAATGGTGGTGATATAGATGATTTCTTGAATGAATGGGATGAGAATATTCACTCAAAAAGCATTCATAGTGATAAGGCTGACGGAATCAGGCTTTTGTCCATTCATAAAAGTAAAGGTCTGGAGTTTGACAATGTCATCATGCCTTTCTGTGATTGGGCGTTAGAGAAGACTGATACGATTTGGTGTACGCCTCAGGTTGCACCATTCAACGAACTTCCTTTGGTGCCTGTCGATTTTTCTGCAAAGAAAATGGTTGGTAGTATTTATGAGAAAGATTACTATCAGGAACATTTGCAGAATATGGTTGATAATTTGAATTTGCTATATGTAGGATTCACGCGAGCTGGTAAAAATCTGTTTGTATATGGTAAGCGAGGTGCTGCTACGCAGAGAAGTTTTATCATCGAAGATAGTCTGGAAGCAGTTTACAAGACATTGAATGCCCAGAATGCTTCTGGCCAGTATGAGGAACAGACTCTCGATTTTCAAGGAAATGGAACTGACAAGAAAACCGATGATGTTTACTTCGAATATGGAGAGATAGATGCTTCTTCCAAAGAGGAGGCGTTTGCCGAAAATAAGAATGTTTTTATGCAAAAATCTGCAGACTTGCCTATTCGGATAAAAGTGAAGTCTGATTTATATTCCTTTAAACCAAGCCTGCAGAGTGAATTCTTTATGCATGGTGATGAGTCCGAGGAACAGCAGAAGTTCTATATCAAAATCGGAACGGTTCTTCATGAATTGTTTTCAAAGATAAAGACAAAGGATGATGTTGAGTCGGTGTTGAAGCAACTTGAACTTGATGGTGTGCTTTATGATGAAAATATTTCGAAGGAAAAAATCGAAAAAATGTTGCGTGCTCGACTGAATAGTCCGCTTGTCAGTGAGTGGTTCTCTGATAAATGGAAAGTACAGAACGAAACCAGTATCCTCTATTTGGATAAGGATGGAAAGGTTTGTCAGGATCGTCCGGACCGTGTTCTTGTAGGAGAAAACGAGATTATCGTGATTGACTTCAAGTTCGGTAAACCTCATGCTGAATATCATGATCAGGTAAGGCAATATATGTCTCAACTCAAGGGTATGGGATATTCCTGCGTCAAGGGCTATCTGTGGTACGTTTATCCTAATAAGGTGGAGAATGTTGTTCTTGAAGATTAATTTGTTTAATAATTTTGTTTGAAATTTACAATGAAATCATTTCTAAAATACGTTGCTGAAGATATCATTAGAGATTATGGTACTGACTTAAGTCGCATCATGGTCGTTTTCCCAAATAAACGTGCCAGCCTTTTCTTAAATGAAGAGCTGATGAAAATCGTACAGAAACCATTTTGGAGCCCTAATTACATGACAATTAGTGATATGTTTCTCCAGAATACTTCTTTACAACTGGCAGACCCGATCAAACTAATCTGTGATTTGCACAAGTCGTTTGTGAAATGCACAGGGGTTGATGAAACGCTCGATCATTTTTATGGTTGGGGGCAACTTCTGTTGGCTGATTTTGATGACCTGGATAAAAATCTTGGTGATGCAAGGAAGATTTTTATCAATATTGCTGATCTTCATGAATTGGATGATGACAGTTATCTTGATGAAGATAAGAGAAGAGTTCTGAAGAAATTCTTTGGTAATTTCAAGGATACTCAGAACACAGAATTAAAACGCCGTTTCATGGCTTTGTGGAATCATTTGTATGATATTTATACGGATTTCAATCAACGATTGGCAAGTCAGGGACTTGCCTATGAAGGCGCTTTATACCGCCATGTGATTGAGGCTGACACTTTGAACCTGCGTTATGATACCTACTTGTTTGTGGGATTCAATATGATGCAGCAAGTAGAAACTGCCCTTTACAGGCGTATCAAGCAGGATGCTTCTTGTCATTTTTACTGGGATTATGACAAATATTATGTTGGTCAGAATAAAAATGAAGCGGGTGTCTATATCAATCAATATCTGAAACTTTTCGGCAACAAGTTGTCTGAACCTTCGCTTCAAAACGGTATCTATAATAATCTGAACTCCAAAAAGAAGATTACGTATATCAATGCTGCAACTGAGAATATTCAGGCAAGATACGTAAATGATTGGTTGATGGAAAAGGTTGAGGATGATCATGGAAATCTGGTTCCACGCTATCAGACTGGCCGCAAAACTGCTATTGTGTTAGCTGATGAAAACTTGCTTTCTACCGTGATTCATTCCTTGCCTACAGAAATTGACAGTCATGTGAATATTACCTTAGGCTATCCGCTTAAGCAGACTCCTTTTTTCAGTCTGATCATGCAATTAATCAATCTTCAGACGATAGGAAGTGTCAAGGGTTCTACTGCTTTTCGTCTGCATTATGTGGTCAAGGCATTACGCCACCCTTATGCTAAGTATATCAGCTCAAATTATCAGGATCTTCTCCATAAAATAGAAGAACAGAAACTTTACTTTCTTGACAGGGATGTACTGTGTGCAGAGGAAGATGAAGGTATGAATATGATGTTCGCCGATTTGGAAGCCTCTGAAAATAGATGCCTGGCTTTGGTCGGTTATCTGGTTAACATTCTCAGACTTATAGGTTCTCATGCAAATGATGGGGAGGATTCCTTGTTTCAAGAATCTCTCTTCAGAACTTATACCTTAATTAATAGATTGAAATGTTTGGTTGAATCTGGCGATTTGGATATCGACATAATGACCCTGCAACGTCTTATTCAGCAACTTTTCCAAAACACAAATGTGCCTTTTCATGGAGAACCGGTCATCGGAGTTCAAATTATGGGTGTATTGGAAACCAGAAATTTGGACTTCGACCATATTCTCGTGTTGTCATGTAACGAAGGTAATCTGCCGAAAGGTGTCAATGATTCTTCGTTTATTCCCTACTCCATCCGTAAGGCTCATGGTCTGACTACGATCGATAATAAAGTGGCTATTTTTGCCTATTATTTTTACCGACTTATTCAAAGAGCACAGGATGTAACTCTTTGCTACAACAGTTCTACAGATGAAGGACATACCGGTGAAATGAGCCGTTTCATGCTCCAACTCTTGGTGGAAAGTAAACACGTGATAAGTCGCAAAACGATAGTCTCTGGTCAAAATGTTGAAACTCATAAAGCGGAAGTTATAGTTAAAACACCTCAGATGATGGAAATCTTAGATAAGCCTCGTCTGCTAACTCCTACTTTCCTCAATACTTACCTGAGATGCGCTAAGAGCTTCTATTATAAATATATTTTGAGTATTCGAGAGCCGGAAGAACTGGAGGATGAAATGGACAATAGAATGTTTGGAAATATTTTCCATAGAGCAGCTCAGTTGTTTTATTTGAAATTCGCAAGTAGTTCTGATATTAAGATAGGAACTGATGGGGAAAAATCCCTGATCAGACCTATCGTTATTAACAAAGGAGATATTCAGAATGCGATAAAAGATGAGAGCTTGCTTTACAGACTGGTCGATCAGGCTTTTAAGGAAGAACTGTTCAAAATCAAGGATCAGAAAAAATCTCCTCAATATAATGGTTTGCAGCTGATCAATCGTGAAGTAATTACCAATTATTTGAAACAATTGCTGTATATTGATATAAAACTGGCTCCTTTTACTATCAAAGGTTTGGAGATAAAGGTAGAAAAAACTTTTGAATTCTCTACTCCTTCTGGTACAAAGAATTTGAGATTGGGCGGATTCATAGACAGACTTGATGAAGTTTCGGCTTCTGAAAGTTCTGATCATAGTATTCTTGGTGAACGTATCAGGGTGATAGATTATAAAACGGGACGTATTCCTTCTTCTTTACCTAAAGTTGTGGAGAGTCTGTTTGATCCAAATGAACTTGACAAACATACAGATTATTATCTGCAGGCTATGTTGTATTCATATATTGTCAAGCAGAGCAAGAAACTCAATCCTGCCAATGAGTCAGTAAGCCCTGGCCTCTTGTTTATTCAGCAATCTGGAGCAAGCGGTTATGAGCCAACATTGAAGTTTGGAAAAGAATACATTTCAGACGTTTCGCCTTATGAGGAGAAATTCTTCGCAGGTTTAAATCAACTGATTTCTGATATATTTGATCCGAATTCGCAATTTGCTCCTACAGAGAAAAAAGAACGCTGTGAATTATGTCCTTATAAAACTCTTTGTAAATAATGTAATTGATAATCTCTGACAAGTAAATGTTTAATTTCTCTTAAAACTTGCTTGTCAGAGTACCCTTTTCTTCCTGTGGATACGTATTAAGTTAAACTCAATTTTAAAAATAATGTTAGATATTGCATATTATGTTATATTTTATGCAAGAATATTAACTATTTTGTCTATCTTTGCAGTGTAAATAATAAACAGACAGAAAAATATGAAAAAAGTATTAGTAATTCTTCAGTTACTCATGGTAGTACTGTTTGCGCAAGCTCAGATGATGAATCCGGTAAAATTTACCAGTTCATTGAAAACAAATGGTACGCCTGAGGCAGAGATTGTTTTTACTGGTAAGATTCAACCAGGTTGGCACGTTTATTCAACAGGCTTAGGTGGTGATGGACCTATTTCAGCATCCTTCAATGTCAATAAGATGGATGGTGCTGAAGCTGTAGGAAAGTTGCAGCCACGAGGCCATGAAATTTCCAAGTTTGATAATCTTTTTGGTATGAAATTGCGCTACTTTGAGGGAAGCGTTACTTTCGTTCAGAAAATCAAATTCACAAAGCCTGATTACCATATTGACGTATATGTAGAATATGGCGCATGCAACGATCAGAACTGTATGCCTCCAAGTGAAGCAACCTTCAAGGGAAGTGGTAAGTCTCCTGCTGTAGATAGCAAAGCTGCCAAGGAGGAAAAGGCACAGAAAGAGGATCAATTAGATCCAGCTGCGCTGGCTAAGGCAAAGGCTGATTCTCTGGCTAAGTTGAATGCAAATGCTGTAGATAGCACCCAGGCTTTGGATTCTGCTGCTCTTTCCTCTACCCTCCAGACTATGGATGCTAAGGAACTCTGGAAACCGGTAGTGAAAGAACTTCAGGCTTTTGGAGGTAATAATGATATCGCAAATCATTCACTTTTCTATATTTTCATCATGGGGTTAGTAGGTGGATTGCTGGCACTTGTTATGCCTTGTATCTGGCCTATTATTCCTATGACGGTAAGTTTCTTCCTGAAAAGAGCAAAGAATGACAAGAAGAAAGGTATTCGTGATGCGGTTACTTATGGTTTGTCTATTGTTGTCATTTATCTCGCTCTTGGCTTGATTATTACTGCCATCTTTGGTCCAAGTAAACTCAATGAGTTGTCAACAAGTGCTGCGTTCAATATTATATTGTTCCTGATGCTGGCAGTCTTTGCTTTCTCTTTCTTCGGTTGGTTTGAAATTAAGTTGCCAGACCGTTGGGGAAATGCTGTTGACAACAAGGCTTCCAATACTACAGGTCTGATTTCTATCTTCCTGATGGCATTTACGCTTGTATTGGTATCATTCTCTTGTACTGCTCCTATTATCGGTTTGCTTTTGGTTCAGACTGTAACATCAGGTGATTGGTTGGCTCCAACCATCGGTATGTTCGGTTTTGCCATTGCTCTTGCTTTGCCATTTACCTTGTTTGCATTGTTCCCATCATGGTTGAAGTCTGCTCCAAAGTCAGGTTCTTGGATGGAGACTATCAAGGTTGTGCTTGGTTTTGTAGAGTTGGCATTCTCTTTGAAGTTCCTCTCTGTAGCCGATCTCGCTTATGGTTGGCATATTCTTGACCGTGAGGTGTTCTTGTGCTTGTGGATTGTTATTTTTGCAGCATTAGGATTGTATCTTATCGGTAAACTAAAGTTCCAGGTAGATGCTATCGGTGGCGATATCAATAAGCCAATGCCTGTTCCTTGCATCATGCTCGGTCTTTGCTCTCTTGCATTTGCCATCTATATGATTCCTGGTCTCTGGGGTGCTCCATGTAAGGCTGTAAGTGCTTTTGCTCCACCTGTCAACACACAGGATTTCAATCTCAATACAAAGACTGTTGAGCCTGCATATAAGGATTATGAATTAGGTATGGCTGCTGCTAAGGCGTCTGGAAAACCTGTTTTGATCGACTTTACCGGATTTGGTTGTGTTAACTGCCGTAAGATGGAGGCTGCTGTTTGGACAGATCCTTCTGTGGCAGATAAGTTGTCCAAGGATTATGTTCTGATTTCTCTTTATGTGGATGATAAGACTCCTCTTCCAGAACCGATGGAAGTTACTTTCAACGGAGAGAAGAGGACTTTAAGAACTGTTGGAGATAAATGGAGTTACTTGCAGGCAAGTAAGTTTGGTGCCAATGCGCAGCCTTTCTATGTGGCAGTAGATGATGAGGGTAATCCTCTTACCGCTTCTTTCAGCTATAAGGAAGATGTTCCTGCATATTTGGATTTCTTGAACAGAGGTCTTGAAAATTTCAGAAAATAAGAGTAATCAAAATTTTCTAAAATAAATTTAAGTTAAAACCGGAGACTTTTTGGCATGAAAAGCCAAGGTCTCCGGTTTTTTATATTTAGTGGCACACTATTTGTTGTTTATATGACAAGAAATTTAAATTATATAAGAATGAAAACAAAGGAATTACCAGTATTATTGCTGACAGGTTATCTTGGCAGCGGTAAAACCACATTACTCAATAGAATATTGGGAAATAAAAAGGGTATTAAATTCGCTGTTATTGTAAATGATATTGGCGAAGTAAATATTGATGCAGCCTTGATTGAAAAAGGTGGTGTTGTAGGTCAGAAAGATGATTCTCTTGTTGCACTTCAGAATGGTTGTATCTGCTGTACTTTGAAAATGGACTTGGTTGAGCAGCTGAAAGAGATTACTGATATGAAGAAATTCGACTATATCGTAATCGAGGCCAGTGGAATCTGCGAACCTGCTCCTATTGCCCAGACCATTTGTTCTATTCCTTCTTTAGGTCCAGAATATATCAAGAATGGTGTGCTCCGTCTTGATAGTATCGTTACGGTAGTGGATGCTCTCCGTATGAAAGATGAATTTGCTAATGGCGATGATCTGATGAAGGATAATATCGATGAAGAGGATTTGGCTTCATTGGTTATTCAGCAAATCGAGTTCTGTAATATCATCCTTTTGAATAAGGCTGCTGAGGTTGAACCAAAGGAACTGGAGAAACTGAAACAGATCATTCGTGCTATTCAACCTAAGGCAGAAATCTTTGAATGCAATTATGGTGATGTAGATTTGGATAAAATCGTCAATACTAAAAAGTTTGATTGGAATACTGTTGCTACTTCTGCTGGTTGGATACAGGAAATCGAAGCTGAGCGTAATGGGAAGGAAGAAGATGAACATCATCATGATGAAGATGATCATGAACATCATGATGAAGAAGATCACGACGAGCATGAGCATCATCACCATCATCATGAAGACGAGCATGAACATCACCATGGTCACGAGCATCACCACCATCATGATCACGACCATGAGGAAGGTGAAGCTGAAGAGTATGGCATTGGAACATTTGTTTATTACAGCCGTAAGCCATTCGACTTGGGTTTGTTTGATGAGTTTGTCGCCAGAAAATGGCCTCGTGATGTTGTAAGAGCCAAAGGTATCTGCTATTTTGCTGACGAAAAAGATATGTGTTATGTCTTTGAACAAGCTGGTAAGCAGAAAACTGTTAAGCAGGCTGGACAATGGTTGGCTACAATGCCTAAGGATCAGTTGGAAGAACTTCTTCAGCGAGAAGAACAACTTCGAAAGGAATGGGATCCTGAGGTTGGCGACCGTATGATTAAGATTGTCTTTATTGGTCAGCATTTACAGAAAGCTGCTATTTGTGCAGAATTGGACAAGTGTCTGTGGGATTAGATTAGTCTGTTGGAAATCATTTTATAATAAAGATAAAGGGTGAATCAAAAGTCTTTGACTCTTGACTCACCCTTGTTGGTATGCTCGGCATGAGCTTATTCTAATGGGTGCAAGTCCCTAACGAGCCCCAATAGCGGGAATCGTATAGCCAATAGCAAGGGTGTCCATTGCGAGGTGGAATCTGAAAGAAGCTTGCGGCAAACATCTGACCTAACGCACAGAAACTTCATACAAGGCATTTGACCATGGATGAGATTGCCAAACAAATCAAAGTCCTATAGCTATTCGGAATGGTTGGTGTAAATGAAGTGGGTATAAGATGGAAAGAATAAGCCCTTATCCGAGGAGGTCTCACGGACATGGCGATTAGTTGCTTTTACGAAAGTCATGGAGTAAAGCTTGCCGTGAGAAGTCAGCAGATGCCATAGTAGTGGAGTTCTCGATAACACTCCATGAAGGGCAGAACCTATAAATTAAACGATAGTAATTGAAACGTACCTTATGAAGGAAAGAATGCAGAAAACATTGGCAGAAGTCAAGGGCTGCCCACAGAAAGATAGGACGGAATCCGAAGGATATGTGGGAGCGCAGACCTTCATGTGGATATGTGAAGACAACATCGTGGAAGTACCATTCGATAAGGAACACCTATTGGAGCGCATCATCAGTCCCGATAACTTGCTCAAAGCCTACAAGGCAGTGCAGCGTAACAAGGGCTGTAGCGGTATCGACAAGATGTCATGTGAGCAAATGCTCCCTTGGCTCTTGGCTAATAAGGATGTCCTAATCCGTTCCTTGCTTGACGGTTCATACCGTCCGAACCCAGTTAAAAGGGTAGAGATACCCAAAGACAATGGCAAGATGCGCCTGTTGGGCATCCCCACGGTCATAGACCGTCTGGTTCAACAAGCCATCAATCAGACCCTAACCCCCATCTATGAGCGCCAATTCTCTCCAAGAAGCTACGGCTTTCGTCCGAGAAGAGGTTGCCATGATGCCCTGAGAAGTGCGCAGAAAATGGTCGATGAAGGCTACATCTATGTGGTTGACCTCGACTTGGAGCGTTTCTTCGACACGGTGAGCCACAGCAAACTCATAGAAATCCTCAGCCGCACGATAAAGGATGGCAGGGTAATAAGCCTTATCCACAAATATCTCCGCAGTGGTGTGATGAACAAAGGAATGTTCGAGACAAGTGAGGAAGGCACTCCACAAGGAGGACCGTTAAGTCCGCTTTTGAGTAATATCATGCTCAACGAGTTGGACAAGGAACTCACACGTCGAGGTCTCCCTTTTGTTCGCTACGCCGATGACTCGATGATATTTTGTAAGTCCAAGCGTGCAGCCAAGCGCGTGAAGGAATCCATAACCCGATTCATCGAAGGAAAACTTCATCTAAAGGTGAACAGGGATAAGACATTTGTGTCCTATGTGCAAGGTGTGAAATACCTTGGCTACTCCTTTTATGTAATGAAAGGCAAATGCCAACTCACTGTGCATCCAAAAGCCAAAGCCAAGATGAAAGCCAAACTCAAGGAGTTGACTTCCCGAAGCAATGGTTGGGGATATGCCAAGAGGAAGCAAAAACTTGAAGAGTACATAAAGGGTTGGGTAGGTTACTATCACCTTGCCAACATGAAACGTTTTCTCATAGACATGGATGAGTGGCTAAGGCGACGGCTACGTATGTGTATATGGAAGTCGTGGAAGAGGGTGAAAACGAGAGTTGCCAACTTGGTAAAGTGCGGTATAGACAAATACCAAGCTTACATGTGGGGCAATAGTCGTTTGGGTTATTGGCGCATAGCTGGCAGTTATATACTATGTCATGCGATAACCAACGAAAAGTTGAGCATGGCAGGCTATGCTACACTGATGGGTTCATACATCGAATGGCACCCAAAAATAGGAACCGCCGTATGCGGAACCGCACGTACGGTGGTGTGAGAGGTCGGAAAACGAAAAGTAGGAGAAAAACTACTTCGTTTTCCTCCTACTCGATTTTATATATTTCAACTTTTTTTTATATTGCCCAAATTGTGATTCTCGGTTTGGGCACTCGTTGCCCGCCTCGTGATCCCTCGTTGCCCGTCTCTTGTTCACCAGCTCCCCATCACGTGTTCCCCGAGGGATCGCTTGATGGGCATGGTAGGAACGCGGTTTTTGACGAGAATGCTCTCCCTTATATCTGTAGTTTCCTATATTTAGTTGACTACATAGTTCCTTATTCCTATTGTAAGTTGACAATTATTTTCTCTATTCCTAATTCTACTTGTCAATCTTCTATCTTATTCCTAGTTAGTATTTACATACTGTAGTTATTTTGCATGAAAGATTCAAAGGAGGAAAAAAACTGCACAAAACTTTGTTGGATTGTAGCAAATACTCGCTTATGTGTATGAAATCATCAATGCCTATAGCATCAAATCCTTGATGGTTGTACCATTCATGAATCTGCTTAAATCTATCCTTTCTCCAATACCATGCAAATGTCCGGTTTCGGAATACTGCCAGATATTGCACTTTCCTCTGCCGTCAATAGGGGGTTGTCGGGAGTTATAATTGGCGATGAAGAGATAATAGCGATTGAACTTCGCCCCCATCTCCTTATTATAGAAGCTCTCGTTGCTATAGATGATAGGATACTTGCCATAGTGTTTTTTCACTAAATCAGCAAACACCTGTATGCTATCCTGCAGCTGTCGTCCCTTCCATCTTCCCTGGATGCCTTTCTCCTCCACATCCAATACAGGAATCAAGTCCTGCTCGCCCTTCTTCACCATCTTTTGGAAATCCCGGAACTGAGCAGTTACTGAAGAGCCGGCAGACATCAGATGATAAGATCCCACCTTCAATCCATATTTACGAGCCAGTCTGATATTTCGGCGATAATGTCGATCCACATATCCTTTACCATGTGTAGCTCTGATATAAACGAACTTGATTCGCTTATTCTTCGCTATTTCCTTCCACTTGATAACTCCATTGTGTTTCGATACATCAATGCCGTCATATCCGCCACGAGTATAAGGTTGCCCTTTCAATCTATCAACGAACACATCTGAATAAGATGAAGCGATGCCTAACCATCGCTTCACATTATATGGCGACACCACATACATGATTCCCAGACCAACACCAGCCAAAACGACCAGGCTGCCTAAGGAAACCAAAGTATATTTTAATCCTTTCTTCATTATATTTTATCTTTTAGTTGTTTTCAGGGGGACAAAGATAGTGAATTTATCCGAAACAGCATAGAAAGTTGGGGGATAAATGTATGAAATGGGGAGCTGGAAGTACCAAATGACAAAACGGATCTTGACCACATTCTTCAAGCATCCGTTTTGCAAAATTCATACACACATAACCGATAGTAAATCTGATCCTATTTTATGAAGACCATCAACAATACGTTTACGCTGCTGCTCACGTGGTTTCTTCAATCCATTCACATAGTGTGATAAAAGACTTTGGTTTATTCCAGAAGCACGACTAATTGCCGCTAGAGAAACGTATGGAGAATATGCCTTCAAAAGAGTAGTTGCATCCTGATAGTTATACACAAACTCATAATCGCCATTCTTCAGCCATTCCGGAACATCTTCTCCATTTTCCACAAGACCTTCAACATGAAACTCTAAACTATCCTTTGCCTCCTTTTGCAAAGCTTCAAAGGTTGGTGCTGTAAAAACTACCGCACCTGGTACATTACTACCAAGAGAACCGCCAAAATTCTTGTCACACCACGCAACATTAACAATAATCTTTTCCATAATGTGCTACTTTAAAATCATTATTAATTCAAAAAGCGAATGCACCAAGGCTGTGGAAGTTTTACTTCCAACCTGCCTGGTGCCAGATGCTATTAAGAAGAAATTGATTCAGCACTTCATTTTCCTTACCTCTAATCGTTACGGTTCCAGGCTTGGAAGGATGCTTGAATTGTCTATGGTCACCCTTGGTTCTCGCCAAATACCAACCATCTTTCTTCAACATCTGCAAAACATCTTTGACTTTGTACTTTTTCATATCATTGAATGTTTTGATTACGCAGGCAAAGGTACGAATAATAATACTTTTAAGCAAATATTTTGCGTTAAAAGTATTAAAACCCGTTGGCACATTTTATCGTTTTGCAAGCAAAAATCCATTAAATCCTATAGGCTGCGGCTTTGAGAACATTCTCTTAGTTTTATAACTAAGAAAATGACAACGAAATGGTTAGAAAAACAAATAATATTTTCAGAATCTTTGATATGACCGATAATATTAGCAATTCGGTTGGATAACGCAAGCTTACCTCATCGGAAACATATCTCTGACCAAAAACTTCATATGTCATAAACTAACAAATCGGCACTAAGTAATTGAGTTCGTCGTTTAAACTTCTACTCTGTGCCGATTTTACCTATCGGATTTGCCAATTACAAACTTTCGTAATAGCTGCGTATCTTCTGTGCCATTAGTAAGCGACGCTGCTCAAGGAACTCTGGATACAAATCACAGTCTAAGTCGCAAACATTTTCGGGAATACAGTTTGCGACAAGGTTCTTCTTAAGAGCTACATCATTAATAATAGACCCACATTCTGCTTGCTTGGTTTCGCACTGTTTCAACGCCAAAGAAAAATAGTCTTTTGGGGCACGCATTCCTATCGATTCATTTACAGGCCTGTCAAGGTAAGCATAGTTGGCTTCCTGATTGTAGAAGTTCTTACTGTAATTGTTCTTGATAAGATACTTCTTGGGGAATATGTGGTGTACGTCCCCACCAAGGCTTATCAACTCACGTACTGTTATATTGGAAGACAATAAAGAAATGTCGTTGAAATAAACCTGAGCAGCTAAATACACAAGATAAGTAGGATTGGTCGTAGACGTGGAGTTCAAATTTTGGGGCAAAGCCACCGTCCAAAAGTTTTCAGACAGGATGGCATCTTCCATAGCCTTAAGCATTGTCGGTACTCCTCGCTCACTTATCTGACGCAAATCCCTTGCAAAAGCAGACTCTGGTGAAGTGCTGTATCTTCCGGTTAGAGCAGACAACACATACCATTTCTGAACAATGCGTTTTCGTTCAGCAACAGGCACATCTGACTTTTGGAGCAACAGGTGTATGGTATAGGCAAAATCAAGGGCCATATTTGAAGTGACCATCTTGCTTGATATAAAACCAGCCGACTTGATGGCTAGCATGAACTGCGTGAAGTTGTGCTGACTGATAACATTAAGTACACCTTCATACATTTGCTTGAACGTATCATCCACAATCTCCTCTTTGAAATCTCGGGTTTCAAAGTCACGTCCCGTGAGCAACTGCACAAGTTCAGCCAACTTGGCTCGCTTCAATTTATGCATGAAAGCGACACGTATAACATCATCACAAGTCGGATCATATACAGTCTCTGTATCTGTAGAAAGCCAAGCAAGTTTTTCCAAATAGCCACTTCCAGCAAACTCTGTATCATGTTCCTTGATATAGTTATAATAGGTGGGTACAACTGATAAATGACTGAAATAATCAATGATTTTGCGCAAGGTATTACCCTTGTGCGCCTCATCTGCAGCCATCTTTGACATCACAAAGTCGCCTTGGCTGAGAGCTGAGCCTTTGGAGTTGATGCGGATGAAGATGTCAGTCACCACGTCTATATCAAGATTCTCTGACAGTTCTATCACTCCCATCTGAATGGCCTCTATCCCTTTCAAGGTGTTCAGAACTCCCTGTAAGTCCTCGCCTGTCATGTTGGGATTCTGCTCAATATATTTTGGAATAAAAGTCCACGATGAAAACGAAGTACTGAATATTTCAGAAATATCAGGAATCCAATACTTGCTTTTTAAGTGAGCTGGTGTTTGCACTGCGAAAATTTCCGCTTCATTGTTACCATTAGCATAGTCAAGTGCAGCAAACGGATTAAAAGCTATCTTTACACGGCACTCTTTGAACTCATTGTTAAAAACCTTTTGTGCCGCCACGGCAGTCATCAATGCAGTAATGCGTTGTTGACCATCTATAATTACTTTCTTGCCAGAAGATATAGTACCGTCCTTTAGCTTTACATTAGGATTCTTCCAAAGGATAATGTACCCTGTAGGATAACCCTTGTAGAGCGAATCTATTAGGTCACGCACCTGACTGTTCTTCCAAACAAACGGACGTTGTATTTCAGGGATGGCGACATCCTTGGCTTCTATCAAGCCTAAAATTCCCTTGATAGAGATGAATGTATTTCTAAATTTCTCTCCGTTCATGATTTTCCGTTTAATAAGATTATATTCGTTGTATACTTTTTATAATATCTTCTTCCTCTATGCGTTTAAGCATATCTTTATCGCAGCTTTCAATATTAGCCAAACGATTTGCCTGTTGTGTTATAGCCTTCTCAAAGAGGTTTCTTACAAAACGAGCATTTCCAAAATCGTTCTTACCTTTACCAACTTCCTTTGTTAGGAAATTAGCTGTTTGAGTCAATGCTGATTCTGACAATACGTATTGTTGCTTAACAAGATAGCTCTGGAATATTTCCAATAATTCATTTGGAGTGTAATCAGGGAAATTAATGTACCTGTTGAAACGAGACCTTAACCCAGGGTTAGATTCAATAAACGTTTTCATTTCAGAACCATACCCGGCAAGAACTACAATTAGTCTATCTCTATTGTCTTCCATGCGTTTAAGCAAAGTAGCAATAGCCTCGTGTCCATAATCTTGACTTCCACCTTGAGCCAAAGTGTATGCTTCGTCAATAAACAGGACTCCATCAAGTGCGGTGTCTATAATCTTGTTAGTTTTCACTGCTGTTTGCCCTATATATTCAGCAACTAACCCAGACCTATCAGTTTCTACAAGTTGGCCTTTTTTCAATACTCCTAGTTCTTTAAATATTCCTGCTAATAATCTTGCCACAGTTGTTTTTCCAGTACCAGGATTTCCTGTAAACACACAATGATATGCAATTTGAGTTACGGGAAGCCCTTGTTCTGTTCTTTTTCTGTTCAGTTTTATAAAATTGACCATAGAGGATAATTCTTCCTTTACGGAAGCTAATCCGATTAAAGAATTTAAAGCATCCATAGAATTTAAGACTTCCACAGCCTCTTTTCCTTGTGATTTTTCACAAAAGCCTTTCTTTTGTAAATCTTCTTGTATTATTTGATTTTCCGATGTGCGTGTTTGGGCTGACAACAACTCATTTATAGGAGCTGTTTGGTGAATGGTACTATGGGGGTGCTTTGCAAGTTTAGCTAATTTTAAATTTAATTCGTCTATACTTTTCACATACACCTCACGCGGCTTGCTACCTTGCGCTGGTCCCACGATACCCTCCATCTCCAACTGGTCCATCAGTCGTCCTGCACGGTTGTAGCCTATACAGAACCTGCGCTGGATCATGCTAGTAGAGCCCTGCTGTGAAAGAACAATCGCGTGGGCTGCCTCTTCGAAGAATGGATCCTGCTCGCCAGCACTAATGCTGCCGTTTCCACCTGTACTTCCTTCATCATTGGCTGGTTCTGGCAACTCCATTGGTTCGATAGGACCAGGCTGTTCGCAGATATACTCGTTGATGCGCTCGATTTCAGTAGTATCAACGAACGCACATTGCACCCGTACAAGTTCATTGTTTTGGATGCAAAACATATCTCCTCTTCCTGCAAGACGATTGGCATCTGGATATCCAAGAATGATTTGAGATTCACTTTTTAAGACCATTCTGAAAGCTATGCGTTCAGGAATACTATCCTTAACAGCATCAGTAACAACACTCTTAGAGGGGCGACGAGTAGTTATAACCATATGAATGCCCACAGTACAGGCTTCCTTGGCAAGACTAACAATAAGGTCTTCCGCCTCCTTTCCATAAGTCATAATGAGGTCACTAAACTCATTAATTACCACAACTATGTAAGGCAAATACTCATGTCCGTCAACGAGCCACAATCTACGGTTGATGTACATCTGATTATACTCCTTTATATTGCATGCCCCAGCTTTCTCAAAAAGCTTGTTGCGGTCATTCACAACTTGACTGATGCTATTGAGAGTTAGCATTGCTTTCTTGGTATTAGTGACTATAGCCTCATCATCGGGTATTGCTGCCATAAACTTATTAGCTATTCTCGAATAGACATTTAACTCAACTTTACCCAAATCAATGAGTACCAGCTTGAGTTCGTTGGGATGTTTTTTATAGAGCAATGAGAAAATAATGGCATCCAATCCTAAAGCATCGTTCTGCCCCATAGAGCCTGCAATGAGCAAATGTGGCGCCATAGATAGATCTATCATAAACACCTCTCCGTCAATGTTTTTTCCTATTGCCAACGGAAGTTCCATTCGAGTGTCTTTAAATTGAGAAGAGTTAAGAACACTTTCTATGCTTACAACATCAGGATAAGAATTTGGTATTTCTATTCCAAACGTTTCTTTACCAGGGAGTGGAGCGATAACACGAGTTCCGAAGGCAGAAAGGCTTAGAGCGATATCATCCTCGAATTCTTTAACCTTAGATAGAAGCATACCATCTGCTAATTGTATTTCGTAGAGCGTAATGGCAGGACCTACAGATGCATGAATAGTTTTTATCTGTATTCCAAAATTACCCAATACCTCGATGATACGGTTCTTGTTAGTCCTTTGTTCCTCCTCATTTATGTGATTGATATTTACCTCATATTCCTTGAGTAGATCAAAAGACGGATATTTATAACGGGTAAATGGTTCTTTTGGATTAATTGGGGTTATGGTAGACTCCATTTTTTGAGATACGTCTTTTGGATTAATCGGAGGTGTTGTAGACTCCATTGTTTGGGATACGTTTTTTGTGTGATTTGTATCGGTCGAAGTATTTTTTTTGAGAGTATTACTAAAATAAGTTATGGATGCAAATAAAATATAAAGCACACAAATAACCAATATAGAAAGAGTTAATGCCGACCATTCGCATGTAGAATGAATTGCCATAACTATTACTATACCAGAGAATGCTAAGAAACTACCTAAGCAAGAATAATTTCTTTTAGGCTTTTTATTTTCACCTGTGGATTGCGATTTATCCTCTACTGATTTTTTAGTTGTTCCAACTTTCTTTACATAGGAAATCCCCGTTCCTGGTATACCGACATGAGCAGTTGTACCTGTTGGTCCAATGGTGATACCTGCACCTCGCTTTCCGATAGATGTACTAATCCCCTTTTTTCCAAAGTTCAAACGAACACCTGGAGCTATTTTTATTGATTTTCTTATTCTTAATCCCATAATAATATTTTTTTCACTAATGCCGTACACTGTTTCTTGCTTACTCAAGCCTACAACTCGGATTCTTTACCTGTACGTTCAAGACAACTATTCCTTACCAAGGTATCTAGCTTTTCAACCATCTTACGCTTAGTTTCCTTAGAAGCATTCCAACGGCACAACGCTTCTTCCCTTGTTAACTTTGTTGTATTCATTCTTTATTCCTCCATTTTTAGTTCAAATTACATCAGCAAAGATACAACATTCTAGTGTAAACGCCAAAGAAATAAGAGAAAATCTTTATTTTATCGTATTACATAGATTCCATCACGTTCTATTCTTGATTTAAAGAAAGGATTCATGTTTTTGTGAATACGCACTACATCAACTGAGCACTTGAACAAGCCCTCTAAAAACTCTTTCAAGTCGGCCAATAAAAATGGATTAGGAGTTTCTGTTTCTACACAAATATCCAAATCGCTTTGCTCTGTTTGCTCATTTCGTGATACGGAACCAAAAATGCGTAAGGTCTTGATTCCAAAATCTTTAGTAATTTTGGAACTATTTTGCCTTATTATTGCCATATAATCTTGCACAGTTCTCATAACACCTATCTTTAAACAGTGCAAATATAAGAAATTATCTGGTATCTTCCAAACTTTTTGCCATGTTCTTGCAATTCATCCCACAAAATATCATTTTAAAACTTTGATACATTCAGACATTAGTATCCAATAAAAATTGGACACGTTAATTAATCAAATAGTCCCTTAAAAAGGGGATAATCGAGTTCTTTGACATCGTTGAAAATAGTCTTATCAAATAAATCTCTTAGGTGGGTTTTGTCCGTCAACGAAATGCTTAGAATCTGCAAAACTTCATACGTCGAGTGTTTCAATTGCATATCATGGTGCACAATAGCCACGAGACAATAAGTGATAATGGCAACACTAATGGCCAAATAAGCATCAAAACTGATGAAAAATGCTGCTTTATAGCTATTTTTTCTTCATTTCCTATTCTAATTCGTTTTTTTTTGTTAATTTTGCAACGAAAATACAATAAAGTCATATCCGTAAAAATACAGAAGATGGACAAAAAACATTTCGATATAGATTTCAGGGCAGCCACGCTAAAAGATTTTGAGGAGTGTATGGATTTAATAAATCAGGCACGACAGCAGATGATAGAATCAGGACTACATCAATGGACTGGTGGCTATCCTTCTGAATCTGATATTTTGGCTGATATCAATAACGGAGTAGCGCAAGTACTTACTATTGATAAAAAGATTGCAGTTTATGGAGCTGTCATACTTAACGGGGAAGAAAAATATAATAGTATCCAGGGTACTTGGAAGACATATGGTAATTATTATGCCATTCATCGTTTGGCAACTTTACCCGAACTCCAAAGAGAAGGTTTTGCTCAGGTATTTATTAAAAAGGTAAAAGGACTTTGTGAAGTAGAATGCATTCCAAGTATCAAGGTAGATACCCATATCAAAAACCTGAAAATGGTGAAACTTCTATCATTGATGGGATTCTGCTATTGCGGAACTGTCGATTATGGTACCCGTGGCAAGCGAATTGCATTTGAATATGTTACGCTGAATGAAAAAGAAGAAAATATCTATTAAGAGATTTTAATGTCGTATTTCCAAAATATTGTTTCTTTTTTTGGCAATTAGAATTATTTGCAGTATCTTTGCATTAGATATGTTGTAGCTGGCTTTTGAAAGTTGATATTTCATTTTGTCCGCTTACTTCTATCTAAGTATGAAAGAAACAATTATGAAAGAAGAAAAAACGACTATGATGAAGCAGCTTGTTGAACAACTCAACAATGCTTCTCAAGCATATTATAATGGTGAGGCAGAACTGATGTCCGACTATGAGTGGGATTCCAAGTTCGACCAGCTGAAATTGTTGGAAGATGAAACTGGAATAGTTTTACCAGATTCTCCAACAAATAAAGTTTCTGAGGATTCTATTTCCGGCAAGAAAGAACCTCATGAATTTCCTGCCTTATCACTTGCCAAAACCAAAAGTGTTGCTGACCTTGAAAAATGGGCCAGTAACAAACCGATTTGGATTTCATGGAAACTTGATGGACTTACGTTAGTTGCTACTTATGATGATGGGAAACTTACCAAAATCGTAACTCGTGGTGATGGGCATATTGGTACGAATATTACTCATCTTGCCCCTGCCATCAAGGGAGTATTGCCTAAGATTTCTGAAAAAGGGCATTTGGTAATCCGTGGAGAGGCTGTAATTTCCTATGAGGATTTCAATAATTTTCTTTTAGAGACAGAAAGTGATTATGCCAATCCGCGTAATCTTGCGTCTGGATCTCTGACGCTTAAGGATGTGGATGAAGTTAAACTCCGCCATATCCAGTGGATTCCTTTCACTTTAGTATATTCCGATCAGGAAATTCTATCATGGGGGCAAAGAATGGATTATTTAGAAAAGCTTGGTTTTCAGACGGTGGAACATCGATTCATAGAAAATCCTACCTCTGTGAATATTCAGGAGAAAATTGATGAGTTTACCCAGAAAGTTACCCATAAGAAGCAACCGTTTCCGGTGGATGGACTGGTTATTACTTATGATGATACCCAGTATGCTTCTACTGGTTCTGTTACTGGTCATCATGCGACAAGAGCCGGTTATGCTTTCAAATGGCAGGATGAATATGCAGAGACGGTTTTGGATCATATAGAATGGTCATGTGCTGCCAGTACGATTTCACCTGTTGCTGTTTTTCAACCAGTAGAGTTGGAAGGCACTACCGTTCAGCGTGCTTCGCTCTGTAATATCAGCGAATGTGAACGCTTGGGTATTGGAGATGCGGGTACGAAATTACAGGTTATCAAGGCCAATAAGATTATTCCTAAAGTCATCAAAATAACTGAAAAAATTGGCGTTCTGAATATTCCTGATAAATGTCCTGTTTGTGGTGCTGAGGCTCATGTGGTTTTGAGTGAATCGGGGACTAAGAAATTACATTGCAGCAATGCTGACTGTACTGCTAAACAGTTGAAGAAGTTTGCCCGCTTTGTAAGCAAAGATGGAATCAATATAGACGGAATTTCAGAACAAACGGTTTCCACTTTTATCAATCATGGATGGATCAGGGATTATGCTGATTTCTATCACTTGAAAGATTTTGCCTACCAGATTACGAGTTTGGATGGATTTGGTAAGAAATCGGTCAGTAAGTTGTTGGAAAGTATCGAAAAAAGTCGAAATACTGACAGCAGGCATCTGCTGTATGCTCTGAGTATTCCTCTATGCGGGTTTGATGTTGCCAAACGTCTTTTAAGTAAATATACTTTTAAGGAATTGATGGAAACTGCTAAGACTTCGCTTTTTGATGATGTATTTGCAAGTATAGATGGTATTGGACCTGAAAAAAGTGCCAGGTTCGTAAACTGGTTCAAAGATGATAAAAACTATCTTAAGGTTTCAAACCTACTGAAGGAACTTGATGTCAAAGAGGTAGAAGTTGCGGAAGTGGGTACGAAATGTGCAGGTCAGACTTTTGTGATAACAGGCGATGTGTATCATTATAAAAACCGAAACGAACTGAAGGCTTATATAGAAAGTCAAGGTGGTAAGGTAACTGGTAGTGTGAGTAAAAGCACAACATACCTTATAAATAATGATGCAGAGTCTCAAAGTTCTAAAAACAAGAAGGCCCATCAACTGGGCATTTCCATTATCACAGAGGAACAATTCAGAGAAAAATTCACTTGAGATGACCATTCTTAATATATGATGATTCTTTCTTCATAAAAATGGATTTCATCTCATCTAAACTTAAATAAAGTATGTATATAGCAGTAGCAGGTAATATTGGAAGTGGTAAAACAACGCTTACTCAAATGTTATCAAAGCATTACGGATGGAAGAAATTTCTTGAACCCGTTGAGAAAAACCCTTACCTGGATGATTATTATAAAGATATTCCCAGATGGGTGCTCAATATGGAAATCTTCTATTTGAAGCAGCGCTTCAAAAATCTGTTGGAAATACAACAAAGTAACGAGACTATCATTCAAGACCGCAGTATCTTCGAGGGCGTGTATGTCTTTGTGGCTAACAATCGAAAAATGGGTTATATGGACGAGCGTGACTTTGATACTTATATGGGATTGTTTGATTCAATGATGTCTGTTGTAGAGCAACCGGAATTGATGATTTATCTTCGTTCTTCTGTACCGCATCTCGTCAAAAATATCCAAAAAAGAGGACGGGAATGTGAACAGAAAATTCCACTTGATTATCTTCAGGGGATCAATGCTCTCTACGAAGATTTTATATGGAATAAATACAAAGGAAGGGTGCTCGTGATTGACGTTGACAACATGGATTTTGAGCATAATCCTAAAGAGTTTGGAGGCATCATTGATAAGATAGACGCAGAACTCTTTGGCCTTTTCTCTTCACGAGTAAACGAAAAAGATTAGTAAACAATTTAAACGTAAAGAAAATGCATATAGCAATTGCGGGCAATATCGGTAGTGGTAAAACGACGCTCACGAAATTACTGAGCAAAAGATATGGTTGGAAACCTAATTTCGAACCTGTTGATAATAATCCCTATCTGGCTGATTATTACAAGGATATGGAAAGATGGTCTTTCAACCTGCAGATCTATTTCTTGAATAAGAGATTTCATGATGTAGTAGAAATCTCCAAGTGTGATGATACGATTATTCAGGATAGAACTATCTTTGAAGATGCGAAGATTTTCGCTCCAAATCTTCATGATATCGGTATGATGAGTGACAGGGATTTTGAAAACTATACCGACCTCTTTGATCTTATGATCAGTCTGGTAAAACTTCCTGATCTCATGATTTATATCAGAAGTAGCATCCCTACTCTGGTGAGCCATATCGAGCGTCGTGGTAGAAACTTTGAAAAAAGTATTCGCATAGATTATCTTCAGGGATTGAATAACAGATATGAGAATTGGATCAAAAACTATAAGGGTAAATTGATTATTATAGATGGTGACCATCTTAATTTCGAGGAGAACCCTGAGGATTTCAGACAGATTACTGATCAGATAGATGCTGAACTTTTTGGCCTGTTCCCGTTGGAATAAGTTAGATGTCAATAAGTTTCAGTTTCCTGATTACGAATATATTATCAACAAGAATTAACAAATTGTCAACGTATGAAGCATTACAATATCGAAGAAGACATGAGGTATCTCCAACTTCTTTCGCAATCGTTTCCTACGGTTGCGGAGGCGAGTACGGAGATTATCAATTTGCAGGCAATCCTTAATTTGCCTAAGGGTACGGAACATTTTCTGGCTGATATCCATGGTGAGTATGAAGCATTTATTCACGTATTGAAGAATGCATCTGGAAACATTAAGCGAAAGGTAAATGAACTGTTTGGCAACACACTGAGGGAATCAGAGAAAAGAGAACTGTGTACGCTTATTTACTATCCTGAACAGAAACTTGAACTGGTAAAGCATAATGAGACGGATATTGATGACTGGTATCATATTACGCTTCATCAATTGGTTGCAGTATGCCGTGATGTTTCCAGCAAATATACTCGTTCAAAAGTAAGAAAGTCACTTCCTGCTGATTTTTCATACATCATTCAGGAACTTCTACATGAGCATACGGAAGATCATGATAAAACTGCTTATGTGAATGTAATTGTCGATACGATCATTTCTACAGGTAGAGCGGATGATTTCATCATCGCCATTGCCAATGTAATCCAGCGTTTGGCTATCGATTCGCTTCATATATTGGGAGATATTTACGATAGAGGTCCTGGCGCTCACATCATCATGGACACGATGAGGAAATATCATAGTTGGGATATGCAATGGGGAAATCACGACATTCTCTGGATGGGTGCTGCGGCAGGTAATGATGCTTGTATCTGTAATGTTATCAGATTGAGTTTGCGATATGGTAATTTACCAACTCTTGAGGAAGGATATGGAATCAATCTTGTTCCTTTGGCTACGTTTGCCATGGAGACTTACAAGAATGATCCATGTATGGAGTTTATTCCTAAAACAAGTGGTGGTGCTTCCCTGTTGGATGAAAAAACTTTGCGATTAACGGCTCAGATGCATAAGGCCATTGCGGTAATTCAGTTTAAGGTGGAGAGCCAGATTATTGCCAAGCATCCTGAATGGAAAATGAATGACAGATGTCTCTTCGAACATGTTGATTATCAGAATGGAACGATAGATCTTCAAGGGAAAACGTACAAGATGAGTTCTTGCTCCTTCCCTACTATCAATCCTGCTGCCCCATCTGAATTATCACCAGAGGAAGAAATTCTCATCAGCAAATTGCATCATTCATTCTCTGTTTGTGAAAAGTTGCATAAGCACATCAGAGTGATGTTGCAACATGGTTGTATGTATGGAATTTATAATAATAATCTGTTGTTCCATGCATCTTGTCCACTGAATGAAGATGGTTCTTTGAAGGAAGTGGAAATTTATCCTGGAAAGAAATATAGCGGTAGAGCCTTAATGTACCATACGGGTATGCAGATTCGTACTGCTTTCCAGCAGGATTCTGCGCCAGAGGAGCGAGATTATGCGATTGACTATTTCTTGTATCTGTGGTGTGGTCCAGACAGTCCTCTCTTTGACAAGAGTAAAATGGCTACATTTGAGCGATATTTTATTGCAGATAAGGAGACTCATGTTGAGGAAAAGGGATATTATTTCAAGCTTCGTGATGATGAAGAAGTGATAGACCATATTCTTGATGCATTCGGAGTGGTAGGTTCTAATAGACATATCATCAACGGACACGTGCCTGTAAGAACTCTGAAGGGTGAAAATCCTATCAAAGCCAACGGAAAACTGATGGTTATCGATGGTGGATTCTCTAAGGCTTATCATAATGAGACGGGTATAGCCGGTTATACGTTAGTCTATCACTCCAGAGGTTTCCAGCTTGTTCAGCATGAACCTTTTACAAGTACAGAAGATGCTATCCAGAGAGGTACGGACATTAAAAGTACCACCCAGATAGTAGAAATGTCTAATAGAAGAATGCTTGTGGCTGATACTGATATAGGTGTGGAACTTCGTAAGCAAATTGACGATCTGGAGGAATTACTCTTTGCTTACAGACATGGATATATTAAAGAAAAAGAAAAGAAGCAATAATTTGTAATACAGCAAGTTATCCAACTTTAGTTAGAGAAATATTATAAGGCATTATTTCCTTGTAATATTTCTCTTTTTTTTGTTTTTAGCCCGATAACATCTTTTTGTTTTTTCATTTGAGTCTTAAAATGATTGTTAAAATGACTTTAGGTAAATAAACTTATTTCTACTACACTTCGTCTAACCAAACGTAAATAGAGAAAAACTGTAATTTGATTTAGATTATGAAATCTGTAGTTAGATTTAAATGATAAAATAAATCGGATTATACTAATAGTGATAATAATATAAATGATTAAGATATGAACAAAAGATTTGGTAAAGTTTTGATTGGTGCTTTCTTAGCCACCATTCCTTCTGGGATTTATGCAAAACAATGGACTCTTAAAGAATGTATCAATTATGCATTGGAGAATAATATAAGTTTGCAAAAGACTCAAATTAAAAAAGCAAGTGCAAATGAGGATTATTTGCAGTCTAAGGCTGCTTTGTTGCCCTCTTTGTCAGCTTCGTCTAATCAGAATGTAAGTTATACTCCGTGGGTAACAAGCGGAATCAGTGGAGAGGGTTTCACCAAATCTTCTGTTGATAAGGTTTATTACAATGGTTCTTATTCTGTAATGGGTAACTATGTAATTTGGAATGGTAATAAAAATCGTAATCAGGTAAAACTGAATAAGTTGACTTACGAGGCTGCAGCTTTGGATTCAGCTACTCAGGCTCAAAACCTTCAAGAACAAATTGCAACATTATACATTCAGATTTGCTATTCTACAGAGGCGATAAAGGTAAATCAGGAAAGCTATAAGTCAAGTCTGGAAAATGAAAACCGTGGAAAGGAATTTGTTAAGAATGGTAAGATGAGTCAGGCGGATTTAGCTCAGCTTACTGCTCAGAGAGCACAGGATGAATATAATATTGTTGCTGCTGAGAGTAATGTAAAGAATTACAAGAGACAACTTAAGGAATTGTTGCAAATTACAAACGATGAGGCTTTTGATATTGTGATTCCTTCTACTACTGATTCACAGGCTTTAGCTTCTATTCCTGCTCTCAATAGCGTTTATGCTTCTGCTCTTGACAATCGTCCGGAAATCAAAAGCTATCAGAATATGATAGATCAGAGTAATTTGAATATTGATATTGCCAAAGCTGGTAAAATGCCAACGATTAGTGCTAATGCAGGTGTCTCTACAAGTTCTACTTCCATGAACAAGACTGGTTGGGGAACGCAAATCAAGCAGAATTTTAGTTTAGGTGGTGGTGTTTCCATCAGCATTCCTATCTATGATAATCGTGCAACCAAAACTGCTATCAACAAGGCTAATCTTCAGAAACAGAGTAGTATGTTGGATTTGAAGAATGAGCAGACAAAGCTCTACTCTACTATTGAAAATTATTGGTTGCAGGCGAATACAAATCAGAGCCAATTCAAGTCTGCAAAAGTTTCTACCGAAAGTGCCAAGACCTCTTTTGAACTCTTGAATGAGCAATTCAAATTGGGATTGAAAAATATCGTAGAACTTCGTACGGGTAAGGATAATCTCCTTAAAGCTCAACAGAATGAATTGCAGGCTAAGTACTTGACAATCCTTAATTTAGGTATGTTGAACTTCTATAAAAACGGAAAGGTGGAGTAATCTTCTTTTATCAATATAAATAGGTATGATGAAATAATAAATTAAAAGAATACAGAGAGATATGAAAAAGAAAATCTTTAGTAAGGTATGGATTGCCATGATTCTTGTGGTTGTCATAGCAGTTGCTGCTTGGTTGCTTTCAGGGGGCAAAAAGGAAGAAAAGATTAATTTCAAACAAGAGAAAGTTGCCACTCATACACTGCAGAACAGTATTACTGCTACAGGAACGATAGAGGCTGTTACCAGTGTTACGGTTGGTACTCAGGTGAGTGGTATTGTGAATAAACTTTATGTGGATTACAATTCCGTAGTTAAAAAGGGTCAGGTGATTGCTGAACTTGACAAGACCAACCTAATCAGTGAACTGAATACGGCCAAGGCAAATTTAGCAAGTACTGAGAGTAATCTCTGTTATCAGAGTGCCAATATGAAGCGCTATCAGACTTTATATAAGAAAGGTCTTGTAAGTGCTGATGAATATGAAAATGCCCTTTTGGCTTACAGACAGGCCAAGGAGCAGGTTGCTTCTTCCCGCGAAAATGTGCAGAAAGCGCAAACTAATCTGGGTTATGCAACGATCACCTCTCCTATCGATGGAACTGTGATTTCTAAAAGTGTGGAAGAAGGACAGACTGTTGCAGCCAGCTTCAATACACCAGAACTTTTCACGATTGCCAAAGACTTGAAGAATATGCAGGTTATTGCAAATGTTGATGAGGCTGATATAGGCGGTGTTGCTGTTGGTAATAGAGTAAACTTTACGGTAGATGCTTATCCTGATGATACTTTCGAGGGTGTTGTTAAGCAGGTGAGATTGGAAGCTACTACAACTAATAATGTGGTAACTTACGAAGTGGTAATCAGCGCTCCTAATGCTGATTTGAAATTGAAGCCAGGACTTACTGCCAATGTTACCATTTTTACGAAGGAGCAAGCTAACATATTGAGTGTTGCTAATAAGGCTTTGCGCTTTACTCCAACTAAAGAGACGGTGGGCAAAGATATGAAAATCGTAGATTGCAAAGGTAAGAATAAGGTATGGACGCTAAATGGTAATACGCTGACTGCCCATTCTGTAAATATCGGGCAGAGTGATGCAATGCATACTCAGATTATTAGCGGTATAAAGGCAGGTCAAAGCGTTGTTACAGAAATTGTTGTTGATGCTTCTGAAGACGAAGAAGATAGTCAGCCGCAAAGTCAGGGATTGATTAGCGGACCTGGTCCAAGAGGAAAGAAAAAATAACCCAAGTTGAGAGTTCCCTGATAACGGGACTCTCAGCAGAAACAATTTTCAAGAGATGACAGAAATTTCAAGCAATAGCCAAGAAGGCAAACAAATAGGGCAACAAGAAGGCAAAAAGGTCGTCATTGAACTGGATAATGTGAAGCGCAATTTCTTAGTTGGAGATGAGGTGGTTCATGCCTTGAAAGGTGTTAGCTTCAAGATCTATGAGGGAGAGTTTGTTACAATCATGGGTAAATCTGGTTCAGGTAAATCTACCCTACTCAACCAGCTCGGTTGTCTCGATACTCCATCCAGTGGTGAATATTATCTTGATGGAGTCAGCGTGAGAACGATGTCCAGAAATGACCGTGCCATTCTGAGAAACCGTAAGATTGGTTTTATATTCCAGAACTACAACCTGTTGCCTAAGACGACAAGTGTAGAGAATGTAGAACTTCCTCTGATGTATAATCCTAATATAGGTCCTGAAGAGCGAAAGAATAGAGCGATTGAGGCATTGAAGGCTGTAGGTCTTGGCGAGCGACTTTATCACAAGAGCAACCAGATGTCTGGTGGACAGATGCAGCGTGTTGCTATTGCCAGAGCTCTGGTCAATGATCCTGCGGTGATTCTCGCTGATGAGGCTACAGGTAATTTGGATACGAGAACCAGTTTTGAGATTCTGGTCTTGTTTCAGAAACTTTATGCAGAAGGCAGAACCATTATATTTGTGACTCATAATCCGGATATTGCCAATTATTCCAGTAGGAATATAGAGTTGCGTGACGGTCATATTATCAGTGACGAATACAATCAGCATATCCTTTCTGCCAAGGAAGGTCTGGCTGCATTGCCTCAGAATACAGATGAGTAGATTTAGAATCTTATTTCTTTGATATTCCTATAAAAAATAAGAAAATGAATTATCAGAATCTTTTTAAAATAGCAATCCGTGCCATTGCGGCCAATAAGATGCGCTCTTTCCTCACGGCATTAGGTATTATTATCGGTATTGCCGCAGTCATTACCATGCTTGCCATTGGTCAGGGAAGTAAAGCCAGCATCAAGGCTAATATTGCAGAGATGGGTTCCAATATGATTATGATTCATCCGGGAGCCGATATGCGTGGAGGTGTTCGTCAAGATGCTTCTTCCATGGAGACTCTTAAGCAGACCGACTATGACGCCATTAAGGATGAATGTAACTATATTTCGGCCATTTCGCCTTCTGTAAGCAGTAATGGACAATGGATCAATGGTAACAATAATACCCAGAGTAGTATTTATGGTGTGAATCAGGACTATTTGACTATCAGACAATTGAAGATTGCTGATGGAGAGATGTTTACTGATTCTGACATCAAGACTGCTGCCAAAGTTTGTGTCTTGGGACAGACGGTTGTGGATTATCTTTTCCCGGATGGAAGTGATCCTATAGGAAGGGTTGTCCGCTTCAACAGTATTCCTTTCCGTGTGATAGGAGTTCTTAAGAAAAAGGGTTATAACAGTATGGGTATGGACCAGGATGACCTTGTTTTGGCTCCCTATACTACGGTCATGAAACGTATTCTGGCGCAGACTTATCTGAGTGAAATTGTATGTTCTGCCATTACAGAAGAAGCTTCAGAACCTGCTCAGGATCAGATAACACAGATTCTTCGTAGAACACATAAGTTGAAAGACGCTACGGATACGACGGAGGGTGACGATGATGATTTCAATATCCGTTCACAGGAAGAAATCTCAAGTATGATGAATTCCACGATGTCAACTATTACAATTTTGCTCGGTAGTGTTGCGGGTATTTCTCTGATTGTGGGTGGCATTGGAATCATGAATATTATGTATGTGAGCGTCACAGAACGAACCCGAGAGATTGGCTTGAGAATGAGTGTTGGAGCCAGGGGAATAGACATCCTCAACCAATTCCTTATCGAGGCTATTCTGCTGAGCGTTACTGGTGGTATAATCGGTGTGATTCTTGGAGTAAGTATTTCGGTTTCCTTGCAACAGTTTGCCCACGTAGCTACTCAGATAGAGCCATGGAGTATTATCATGAGCTTTGCAGTATGTACGTTTACTGGTGTATTCTTTGGATGGTATCCTGCCAAAAAAGCAGCAAGGCTCGATCCGATAGAAGCCATTCGTTACGAATAAAACAGGCAATAAAAGTTTTTTAAGAGATTTTTTGTAGCCAAAAAGACAATATTATGGCCTCCACTACGTTATTTTTTAATAACAAGTGGAGGCTTTTATTAGCTCACATTTAATAACTTGGAGATTTAACTATTTAAAGATTACTATTATGAAAATTAGTTGCGCAATAGTAGATGACAATATAGAATCTGTAGAAATTCTAAAGAGCTATGTAGCTAAAGTCCCCTATTTGAATTTAATAGGTGGCTATACGAATGCAGTTGAGGCAATGAAAGGCTTTAGAGAACATTCCATTGATTTGCTTTTCATGGGTATTCGTATGCAGCAGTTGAGTGGCTTGGAACTTGCGAAAATGCTACCTAAGAAGACTCGTATCGTTTTTGTTACTGCATTTAGTGAATATGCGATAGATGGTTATAAGTCTGGCGGTTTCGACTATCTTCTCAAACCGGTAAATTATCAGAATTTTCAGGCTTGTGTTGAGAGAGTAAGAAATTACATGAGAGATGTGGATGAAGCTGACCCGATAAGGAGAGATGGCTATATGTTCGTGAAGAGTGATTATAAAGCTATCCGGGTCAATTTTGATGATATTCTTTTTGTGGAAGGTGTAAAGGATTATGTGAAATTCCACATGAAAAATAAAAGAAACATCATTACTTTAATGAATTTGCGCCAACTGGAAGATCATCTCCCCAAACGAAAATTCAAGAGAATTCACCGCTCTTATATTGCAAATTTTGATTTGTTTGATTATACAGACAAAACGAAACTCTATTATGGAGAAATTGGTATCCCGATTTCTGAAACATATAAGAATATTGTAGTTGATTTTATCGACAGACATACTTTGGATTAAGATATTGGTTTACAAGAGCTGCAGATCTTATGGATGAAGTCTTCAGAAGAAGAACTTAAAAGCAGGCTTATAAAATAAATTAGGATTTTGAAATAGTGCTATAAGGGAAGTATTATAAAGGTAATTTTATAAAAAAGTTGTTTTATATATGGAGTCCTATAGATATATTTCTTAGAGTAAGTTTTATTGTAAGAGTAAGATTTTAAAAATATAAAAAGCGAAATATTGAAAAGTATTAAATGAAACCCAAACAGGCAAAGCTAAATTCCATACGCTTTAATTCATTAGCATTGCCTGTTTGAGAGAATAATTATTTTTTGCTCTATTTATTAATGCTTTATAGTTTGATAGAAACTTTTGTCGTACATAATTTTTGACGAGGTTAAGCGTCTGTTGATTTTAAGTTTTATCGAACTTAATTTTTGTTGCAAATGAGATTTATCGCAATTGTAGCGGATTCGTGATCAAAATGCTGGCTCCGTGCTCTATCAGAAAATTGTAATCGCGGAATCCCCAGAGAACGCTGATGCAAGGCATTTCGCAATTTTTGGCAGTCATAATATCCACATCACTATCTCCGATATAGACTGCTCCTTCCCTACTCGCCTGAAGTTGTTTCAGTGCAGCCATTACCGTGTCGGGTGCAGGTTTTTTGCGAATATCTTCTCTTTCACCGATTGCCACATCTACCAAATCTCCAAAGAAATGCTTGCACAGGGCTTGTGTTGCATCGTAGAACTTGTTGCTGACTACGGCAATTTTCTTACCCTTAGCTTTCAGACTTTCAAGCATTTCCATTACCCCCTCGTATGGTTTTGTAGAATCCAGGTTGTGAGTCATATAATGCTTGCGGAAGGTTTGATAAGTATCTTCGAATTTTGGATTTAGCAAGCCTTCTGGAATCGCACGTTCCATCAGTTTCTTTACCCCATTACCTACAAAAAGTCTTACTTCCTCCAGTGTTCGCTCTGGCATTCCGTGAGTGCGCAAAGCGTAGTTGCAACTTGCTGCAAGATCTTCTAATGTTGATAGTAATGTTCCGTCTAAGTCAAAAATGTAGGTTTCGAAATTGAACCTGACATCATGATTCGTTTGGACAGTATGGTTCATTCTATTACCATCTTGAATTCCATTTGTTGATAATCTTTCCATAACAATCTTTTTGAGTTTGAGTATATAATACTACTTTTTGCCTGCAAAGTTAAACAAAATCTTGTTAGCTTCGTCTATTTGAAATTATAATTAACCTATTTTTAATGCTATAATTTGGTCGTTCCCCATATTTAGTGTACTTTTGCATCATCAATTCAGGACAGTTACTCCCAAATGATAGTACTTCATGTTCGATTTAGGGAAAACGTCAATTTAAATGATTGATATTAAACACAAATCATTATAGACTCAAAACACAATTCGTATGAAAAAGAAAACATCAAAGTTGTATGTTTATGGAGCAATAGCATGCTTGCTGTTAATAGCAGGAATTGCTTATCTTTACTGTTTTTCTTCCTTCTCGAAGGAAAGCAAAACCGTATATATTTATATAGATGATGATGATAACATCGATTCCGTCTATACCAAGTTGAAGCCGATAGCCAATTCTTTACCATTCCAGGCTTTTCATACTCTTACTCTCCATTCCAGTTATGCAGATCATATCAGAACGGGTAGATATGCTATCAAACCAGGTAATGGTGCCCTTATCACCTGGAGACATCTCAAGAACGGCTTGCAGGAACCTGTCAATCTTACCATACCTTCTGTAAGAACGATGGACAGACTGGCTGGCGAAATCAGTAAGCGACTGATGCTTGACAGTGCAACCATTGCAAAGGCTCTTTATGATGAGGCTGTCTGCGAGAAATACGGTTATGATACTGCTACAATCGCATGTATGTTTATTCCAAATACCTATGATATTTATTGGAATGTGTCTTTGGACAAACTATTAGACCGTATGCAGAAGGAAAGCAAAACTTTCTGGAATTTTGAGCGTACGGAAAAGGCGAAAGGAATGAAACTTACTCCTAATCAGGTGATTACACTTGCCAGCATTGTGGATGAGGAAACTGCCAATAATGCAGAGAAGCCGATGGTTGCGGGAATGTATTATAACCGTCTTACTTTGCGCAATGCAGAATATCCAGAAGGAATGCCTTTGCAGGCTGACCCAACCATCAAGTTTGCTTGGAAGAAATTTGAACTGAAGAGAATTTACAACAATCTTCTGCACATTAAGAGCCCGTATAATACTTATGTGAATACAGGTTTACCTCCAGGTCCAATTCGTGTTCCTTCTATTGCCGGCATTGATGCCGTGCTGAATCATGTGCACCACGACTATTTATATATGTGTGCAAAAGAAGATTTCAGCGGTACTCATAATTTTGCAAAAACCTATCAGGAGCATTTACAAAATGCAGCAAAATACAGTAAAGCGCTGAATGAAAGAGGTATTAAATAGAAAAATAACTAAGTGAAACTCGATTTTGATGAAAAATAGTGCAATAAAAGCAAAAATCTTTGTATCTTTGCACCATCAATAACAAAATAAAACATATAATAGATAATATGGCATTAAATGAAGACAACTTGAACGAGGAAAAAAAGAGTATCTCGTTTGTAGAACAGTTTGTAGAAGAAGATCTACAAGAAGGTAAAAATGGTGGACGCATACAGACTCGTTTCCCACCTGAACCAAATGGCTATCTTCATATAGGTCATGCTAAGGCCATCTGTATGGACTTTGGTGTTGCCGATAAATACAACGGAATCTGTAATCTCCGCTTTGATGATACAAATCCAAGCAAGGAGAATAATGAATATGTAGAAAATATCCTCCAGGATATCCAGTGGTTAGGTTTCAAGTGGGGAAATATTTACTACGCTTCCGACTATTTTGAGAAATTGTGGGACTTTGCGATCTGGATGATCAAGAAGGGTCATGCATATGTTGATGAGCAGACTGCTGAGGAAATTGCAGCTCAGAAGGGAACTCCTACAACTCCTGGAACTGCCAGCCCATACCGTGATCGTCCGGTAGAAGAAAATCTCAGACTCTTTAATCAGATGAACACACCTGAGGCTGTGGAAGGTAGTATGGTTCTTCGTGCTAAGTTGGACATGGCTAATCCTAATATGCATTTCCGTGATCCTATCATCTATCGTATTATCCAGACTCCTCATCATCGCACTGGTACCAAATGGCACGCTTATCCAATGTATGATTTTGCCCATGGACAGAGCGACTATTTCGAGGGTGTAACCCACTCTATCTGTACTTTGGAATTTGTTCCTCATCGTCCTTTGTACGACAAGTTTGTGGACTACTTGAAAGAGATGGATGGAACTGCTGATAATCTCAAAGACAATCGCCCACGCCAGATTGAGTTCAATCGCTTGAATCTTACTTATACAGTAATGAGCAAGCGTAAGCTTCACACTTTGGTAGATGAGCATTTGGTTAATGGATGGGATGATCCTCGTATGCCTACTCTTTGCGGTATGAGACGTCGCGGTTATTCTCCTGAAAGTGTCCGCATGTTTATTGACAGCATTGGCTATACTAAGTTTGATGCTTTGAACGATATGGCTCTCCTGGAAGCTTCTGTTCGTGAGGATTTGAACAAGAAGGCTTGTCGTGTAAGTGCAGTCTTGAATCCAGTGAAGTTGGTTATTACCAATTATCCTGACGGACAGAGTGAGGAAATGGAAGCCATCAATAATCCTGAGAATGAGGCTGATGGTTCACACACCATTACTTTCTCTAAGAATTTGTGGATAGAGCGCGATGATTTTATGGAGGATGCTCCTAAGAAGTTCTTCCGCATGACTCCTGGAAAAGAGGTTCGCTTGAAGAATGCTTACATCGTTAAATGTACAGGATGCACGAAGGATGAGAATGGCAACGTGATTGAAATTCAGGCTGAGTACGACCCAATTAGCAAGAGCGGAATGGAAGGTGCTAACCGTAAGGTGAAGGGTACGCTTCACTGGGTTTCTGCTGATCATTGCGTGAAAGCAGAAATTCGTGAGTACGACCGTCTCTTCTGTGTAGAAAATCCTTCTGCTGATGATAGAGACTTCCGTGAATTGCTCAATCCTAACAGTTTGCATGTTGACAATAATTGCTATATTGAGGAATATGCTGCAACCAAGAAACCAGGAGAATATCTCCAGTTCCAGCGTATTGGTTACTTCATGGCAGACTTGGATTCAACAGAGGCTAAACCTGTATTCAATAAGACTGTTGGCCTGAAGGATGCTTGGGCTAAGCAGAAAAAGAATTAATATGACACATTTTATTAGATGAAAATAAAATATCAAATACGTCTTTCAAATGATTTTGGAAGATGTGTTTGATATTTTTTTGAATTTATATTTTAATAGAAAATCAAGAAAAATCAATATGAATACAGCAGATTTGTTTCTTTGGATTCTCGATAACTTAAATTATTGGGTAGTTCTCCTCTTTATGGCTATTGAGAGTTCCTTCATTCCTTTCCCATCCGAGGTTGTTGTTCCACCAGCAGCATGGAAAGCGATGGATCCTTCCAGTGGTATGAACTTTGTTTTGGTAGTTGTATTTGCTACTTTGGGTGCAAATTTAGGTGCTCTTGTCAATTATTACCTTGCCAAATGGGTGGGAAGACCTATTGTTTATCGTTTTGCTGATAGCCGAATTGGTCACATGTGCCTGATAGATCGTGAGAAAGTTGAGAAAGCAGAAGAGTTTTTCCGCAAACATGGTGCTACTTCTACGATTTTCGGAAGATTGGTTCCAGCAGTAAGACAACTCATCAGTATTCCTGCGGGCTTGGCAGGAATGCACGTGGGAAAATTCTTGCTTTATACTACTATTGGTGCAGGTATTTGGAATACTGTTCTCGCCTTTATCGGTTGGGGAATTTATAATTATACTGATTATAAAACCACACAGGATGTTTATCAGCAGGCAGTGAAATACAGTCATGAAATCGGATATGTAATTTTGGCACTTGCTGTTGTGGTTGTTGCTTTTCTTGCCTATAAGGGATTAAAGAAGAGTAAGTAAAATTTTTGAGGACTTTCTAAAATGATTTACCCCCATTATGGTTTTATCAATAACCATAATGGGGGTAAAAAATAACTTGTCGGCATGATGACATGTTAATTCGTTCCTGAGAAGAATTTGATATTCTGCTCTTCTGACATTTTACAAATCAGCAGCGTACCATTTTCTTCGGCTATAATGTAACCTTCAAGACCCTGAATAACTACTTTCTTTTCATTGAGCGTGTGAACGATATTATTCTTGGAGTCTATCATCTGAATATTGTTTCCGATGGTTGCATTTCCGTTTGCATCTTTTTTCGATTGAACCAGCAGGCTACCCCATGTTCCCAAGTCACTCCATCCGAAATCAGCAGGGAATACGAAAATTTCCTCTGCTTTTTCCATGATAGCGTAGTCTATGGAAATGTTCTCACATTCAGGATAACGCAAATCTATCTGCTCCTGTTCCTTTTCTGTGCCATAGATACTGCGCATGCTTTCAAAAATCTTGGCAATTCCTGGTTGGTAAACACGGAATGCGTTTACGATAGTGGATGCACTCATGATGAAAATACCAGCGTTCCAGAAGAAGTTATGGTCTTTTACATACTTCTCTGCAGTTGCCAAATTTGGTTTTTCCTTGAACTGGTCAACACGGAAGATTTCTCTGTTTCTTGCAGAAGGAGTACTCAAATCACCCTGTATGTAACCGTAACCAGTCTCAGGACGGGTTGGCTTCATACCCAAAGTTACGATACTGTCAGTTTCACCGGTAAACTTCAATGCGGAAGTAATGACGCGTCTGAACTCGTTACAATTGTTAACGATGTGATCAGAAGGAGTCACTACAATATTGGCGTGAGCATCTTTTTCCTTAATGCGCCAACTGATATAGGCAACACAAGGAGCTGTATTTCTTCTGCAAGGTTCCTGCAGAATATTACCTTCTGGAATCTCTGGCAACTGTTCGTGAACCAGAGCTGCATATTTCTTGTTTGTAACTACCCATACATTTTCTGGTTTACAAACGCCTTCAAATCTATCAAATGTGAGTTGCAATAAAGAGCGACCAGTTCCTAAAACATCGATAAACTGCTTGGGTTTATCCTCTGTACTCATAGGCCAGAATCTACTGCCTACTCCGCCAGCCATAATGACGAGATGATTATTGTTGTTAGCCATACCTATAATTTTACATAATATAATATTGCAAAGGTAGCAAAAATGTTTTAAACAAACAAATTTAGGGACAAGAAAAACCTCTTGCCCCTAAATTTTATTTTAAAAAACGTAAATTTTACTGGGAAAACCTTTTAAATCAGCGTTTTCAATTCTTTTTTCCATTCAGCGTAAGCCTCCAGATATGCAGCACGGTTACTTTCGTCCGGTTCGATAACTGCCAATTTCTTCAATGTAGAGAAAGCCTCGTCATGATCCTTGTAAATTCCAGCACCAATACCAGCACCCTTTGCAGCACCTGCACTACCGTCGGTTTCGTAGAGTTCTATGGTTGCTCCACTTACTCCAGCCAATGTATCTCTGAAGATAGGGCTCAGGAACATATTAGCCTTTCCTGCATGGATTTTCTTAATGTCCATACCCATCTCCTGCATGATTTCCATACCATAGCAGAAACTGAAAACAATGCCTTCCTGTGAAGCGCGTACAATGTGGGCACGATTGTGCTTGTTGAAGTTCAAGCCACGGATAGAACAGCCAACTTCCTGATTTTCAAGCACTCTTTCAGCTCCATTTCCGAATGGAATGATCTTGACTCCTTCACTACCGATGGCTACTTGAGAAGCCAGCTCGTTCATATCTGCGTAACTGATGTCTGGAGTGATGTTTCTGTGAACCCAAGCATTGAGAATACCGGTTCCGTTGATGCAGAGTAAGACGCCCAGACGGTCTAAGTCTGTGGTGTAGTTAGCATGAGCAAAAGTATTCACGCGACTTTTTGGGTCATAATTGACATCTCCCAATACACCATAGACCACACCAGATGTTCCAGCAGTACTTGCAATTTCACCAGGGTTGAAAACATTCAGGCTAACAGCATTGTTAGGCTGATCTCCTGCACGATATGAAATAGGAGTTCCCTCTTTGAGTCCGAGTTCATCAGCAGCTGCTTTGGATACGTAGCTCTGAACAGAGAATGTTGGAGCGATTTCTGGGAGAATATCCTCGCTGAATCCGAAATAGTCCAAGAGGAATTTAGCAGGCTTCTTGGCTTCGAAATCCCACATCATTCCTTCAGACAGACCGCTGATGGTTGTCTTCACTTCTCCGGAAAGTTTCATGGCAATATAATCTCCAGGAAGCATGATCTTGTCTATCTTATCATATATTTCAGGCTCATTTTCTTTCACCCAAGCTAATTTAGAAGCCGTGAAATTACCAGGTGAGTTAAGGAGTTTTGACAAACAGGTGTCCTCACCTATATTGTGGAAAGCATCTTCGCCATAAGGTACTGCACGCGAATCGCACCAGATAATGCTTGGTCGCAAAACCTGTTGCTGCTTGTCCACGCACACCAGTCCGTGCATCTGATAAGAAATACCGATGGCTAAAATATCTTCGCCTTTGGCGCCCGTTTCAGCCATGATTTTCTGAAGTGAGAGTTTTGCATTTTCCCACCACATATTTGGATCCTGTTCAGCCCAACCTGCTTTTACCGCCATGATAGGAGCTTCGTGTTCTGGGAAAAACGCTGAAGCAGCGATTTCACCATTGTCAACATCTGTAAGAGAAGCTTTTACAGAACTGGAACCTACGTCAAAACCTAATAAGTATCTTCTTGCCATAATTCATCAATTTATTTAAGTTATTTATTTTTTAGATAATACGAATAAAAAACTGAAACCCCTATTTTTTTCTTGAGAAACACAAGATTTTTTAAGAGTAAGAGCTGTTTTTGCATGATAAAAAGCGGTCGCAGTAACAAGGGATGATTGAAATTTAGTCAAATTGGGAATGAAGACTCTAATCAAATAGAGTCAGGGATAACTGAGAATCTGAAGAATTATTAGCTTTAGTAGATTCATCAAAATCCGTCTGCTCTTTCTGTGGAGAAAATTTCAAGATCAACTGCTCAGCCAATTTATCTTTAAAGTTGAGTTTGTAAACTCCATGACCACTTCCCTTTTCTATGATAGAAGAAGGGTTTTTCGCATTTTTGATGAGAAATTGGGAAACATAAGAATGAACGTCCTTGTAATTCAATGGTGTAAACATAGAATTACAAGAATTAAACACATGACGGGCAATCTTTTCAGTTTTGAGACCATTATCGCCTGCCAAAGTTAGAATTCTCAAAATTTCCTGATCAAAATTCATTTAACGCGAGTTTTTTTTAATGCGTACATAAAAGAAACCGCGGCATTTAGAAATGTCGCGGCAACTTGGAATCATTTTATTTATGCGAGAGCAACCTTGTTGTCCTCGTCTTTAATCTTACCCTCTTTGAGAAGCCAACCAATTCCAAGAATTGCATCTTCTGTTGAAATCTTAGCCATCTCTGCAACTTCTGTAAGAGAAAGAGCTTTATCTGCTGCTGCCAAAGCCTGGTAAACATCACCAGCTCTGAAACCAGCGTTCTCTGCATTCAAGAAGATTGTTTCCTTCTTTTCTGCTGTTGTTTTCTTGGTTGCAGTAGTTTTCTTAGCTACTGAAGCCTTCTTTGTAGCAGTAGCGGTTTTCTTAGCTGCTGCTGTTTTTGTTGTTGCTTTCTTTTCTACCATGTTTTATTGTAAATAATAGTTATATTAGGAAATTTGACACCTATTAAGGCTTTTCTTAATTTCTTAATTCCCTTTATAAAAAACTCATCGTTTTCGTTGGCAAATATACGACTTTTTATTGATTTTTTAGTGTTTTTTTGAAAGAATGTGCCTTTAAATGCAAAAAAGAGTTTCATTTTTTGATGTAAATCAAGAAATGAAACTCTTAATGTGTTATTTTTGAAGCATTTATGCCTTTAAGTCTAATTTAATTTCCAACTCGTCCAACTGCTTTGGATCCAGCTCAGAAGGAGCGTCCAGCATCACGTCACGACCCGAGTTGTTCTTAGGGAATGCAATGCAGTCACGGATACTGTCGAGACCAGCCAGGATGCTTACGAAACGGTCGAGACCGAAAGCAAGTCCTGCATGAGGTGGTGCTCCATATTTGAATGCGTTCATCAGGAAGCCAAACTGAGCCTCTGCACGCTCTGGTGTGAAGCCGAGAACCTCAAACATCTTCTCCTGAAGAGCAGTGTCGTGGATACGGAGGGAACCTCCACCCACTTCAATACCATTACATACGAAATCGTAAGCCTTGGCACGTACCTGCTCAGGATGCTCATCCAAGAGAGGAATATCATCAGGATTTGGCATAGTGAATGGATGGTGAGTAGCCATCAGGCGCTGCTCTTCATCGCTCCACTCAAACAATGGGAAGTCAATAATCCAGAGACACTTGAACACGTTCTTGTCGCGCAAGCCCAAGCGGTCGCCCATTTCCAAACGGAGAGAGCAGAGCTGAACACGAGTCTTGTTTGCGTTGTCGCCGCTGAGGATAAGAACCAGGTCGCCGTCTTTAGCGCCCATCACTTCCTTGATCTCAGCCAATACTTCTGGAGAGTAGAACTTGTCGATGCTGCTCTTCACAGTACCGTCAGCATTGTACTTGATGAAGACGAGACCCTTGGCGCCAACCTGTGGTCGCTTAACGAAGTCTGTGAGTTCATTGAGTTGCTTGCGACTATAGTCTGCACAACCAGGAACACAAATACCACCGATATATTTAGCCTCGTCAAAGACAGAGAATTCACCCTTGCCAGCAAAAGCGTCCTTCAGTTCCACGAATTCCATTCCGAAACGCAAGTCTGGTTTATCACTACCAAATCTACGCATAGCCTCGTGCCAAGTCATTTGTTCCAACTTTGGCAATTCCACGCCACGGATTTCCTTGAACAGGTGGCGAGCCATTTCCTCAAACAGATTGATGACGTCGTCCTGATCAACAAAACTCATCTCGCAGTCAATCTGAGTGAACTCAGGCTGACGGTCAGCACGCAAGTCTTCATCACGGAAGCACTTTGCAATCTGGAAGTAGCGGTCGAAACCAGCCACCATCAAGAGCTGCTTCAAAGTCTGAGGACTCTGTGGCAGAGCGTAGAATTGACCAGGGTTCATGCGTGAAGGAACCACGAAGTCGCGAGCACCCTCTGGAGTACTTCCGATAAGGATAGGAGTCTCCACCTCCATGAAATTATAATTGTCGAGGAAGTTGCGGATGAGGATGGTCATGCGGTGGCGCAATTCCAGATTCTTACGCACTGTAGGACGACGCAAGTCCAGATAGCGGTATTTCATGCGAATATCATCACCGCCATCAGTATTGTCTTCTATTGTAAAAGGAGGAGTCTGGCTCTTGGAAAGAACATTGAGTTCCTTGGCAAGGATTTCAATGTCACCAGTATCCATCTTTGGATTTTTGCTCTGACGTTCGCTTACGATACCCTTTACCTGGATACAGAATTCACGACCAAGTTTGTTGGCCGCCTCACATAAGTTCATGTCATCAGCTTCGTTGAAAACGATCTGTGTGATTCCGTATCGGTCACGCACGTCAACGAAGGTCATACCGCCCATCTTACGAGAGCGCTGAACCCAACCGGCAAGTGTTACTTCCTTGCCTGCATCAGAGAGTCTGAGCTCTCCACAAGTATTCGTTCTATACATTATCTTATTATGTAAATTGTTTCTGAACTGCAAAATTACAATATTTACTGGAAAGAACAAAAAAAAATCGCAAAAATATTCCATATAAATACTTTTGCGATTCAATTTGTGGGGTTTATCTGTTCTTTTTGCAGTTTTATCTTGCTGGAAAAAGGGATTCCTTCTTGTAAGAAAACAATTCTCGATGACAGAAGAACTATTTCATCTTTCTGAAAATCTGCCTGTGGAATTTTTCTTCGGCTTTGATGATGGATAATACCTTGTTGGCAGGTAACATCATGAGAAACTTTCCATGATATTCCTGCTGCAACTGTTTGATTTGAATATCCAGTTCATCCTGTTTTCTGATAGCCTCTTCACAAGCTTCATTGTCTTTCGGATTGATCATGCGGAGTCGGCGCATTTCATCAAAAAGCGCTCTTTGCTTCTTCATCATCTGGCGGTAAACCGGGAAGAATGAAGCTGCTTGGGATGGGGACAGACAGGCATTGACTGTGATGAACTGCTCCAGATCTGCCTCAAATTTTGCAGGATTGAATGGAGGGCGCTTTCTGTGCTGACCGTTAGCCACACCAAAAGTGCACAACATCAGAATCATGAGCACGGTTGTTCTCAAGATCTGTCCCATACTGCATTTTAAAATATTTTTCTTCATCATTGTTCTTTACTGCTTTTAAAAGTTTTCTCCCACCAGCGAAGCATAAATCGTCTGATTGTCCATCATGGTGTAATCAGCCATCTGGTCGAAAGTACCATATTCAGAGCCTGAGGTTGTATGATGAATCGGGCTGGTAACAGCTGTGTTCACCTTGTCTGAATGAGTATGATTGCTCACCCAAAGGCTGCCGGCTCCAATAACCAGTACTGCTCCAACGGCTGCAGCCACCTTTTTGATAGGCAGACGGTTCCACCATGTGGCAGGGCGCATCTCTATGACGCGGGCTTCTGATTCTGGCAACAAATCCATCATCTGATCCGTAAAAGATTCAAAATAACCTTCCGGAACAGAAAAATGATTGGCTTTACCAAACTTATCTATCAATATTTTTTCTTCTTTCTTCATACATCTTCTCTTTTTATTATATCTGACGTAACTGATTAGAAAAAGTTTAATCTTTATTCTCAAAATATTCCGTGATTTTTTTCACGGCCAGATGATACGATGCTTTCAGAGCTCCTTCACTGGTGTTCAGTATCTTACTGATTTCTGAGTATTTCATATCTTCGAAGTATTTCATCGTGAAAACGGTGCGCTGAACTTCGGGCAGTTTAGAGACGGCTTCCTGCAGTTGGGCCTGTGTTTCATCGCCATCAAAATAGTTGTCTGCCAATAGCTGGTTGGCTACTCCAGCATTTTCTATCTCGCTGGCCATTCCCTCCTGCTTTCTTTTCCTGAGAAAGTCGAGCGATTCATTGACCGCAATCCTGTAAAGCCAGGTGCTGAGGGAAGATTTGCCCTGGAAAGTTTCCAAATTTTTCCAGGCTTTTAGAAAAACATTCTGCAAAACATCATTGGCGTCTTCATGAGTGAGTACGATATGGCGAACCTTCCAATACAGTTGCTCGCTATATTGTTGCACCATGGCCGAGAACCCTTCCCTTCTGGTGGCAGGTTCCCGGAGCATGTAAACCAGTTCATTATCAGAAATACTCTTCATTTAACGGTAATTTTTTATGAGATATTGGTAAATGGCCTTGTCAAATCCATATACGTCAGGATATTCCGACCATCCTGCTGGAGTGTTTCCTTTCGTTGGATAGATGGTGTAATAAGCCAGATACAAGGGTACTGCGGGTTCCACTTTGATGGAGCGGATGATTCTCTTCTTGTCGTTCAGCGAATCAGTCGTCATGCAGTAGTTGAGATTATCCAAAAACTTCTCGCTCTTGTCCTTCAGGATGAACTTAGCCAGTTCGAAAGGCTTTTCCACTCTTACGCAGCCATGGGATACTCCCCTATTCTGCTGCTTGAAGAAATCGCGGCTGGATGTGTCGTGCAGATAGACTGAGAAGTTATTGTCAAATCTGAAGATTAGTCTGCCCAGACTGTTGCCCTTTCCGCCTCTTTGCACCACTGCGTACATCGGGTCGCGGAGCAGTCCTGCGTGTACTTGGTTCATGCTCAGTTCCTTTCCCGTCCGTCTGTCCATGACGTAAAAACCGCGGCGCTCGCAATAGGAACGGCTGAAGTAATGGATCATGTCTTTTTCGATGATGCTTCTCGGTACGATCCATACCGGATTCACATCCATGCGCTTGATGGTGCTGGTGAGCAAAGGAGTTTTGGTCTCTGTGGTTCCGCAACCGATGCGCATGGTGAGCGTATCCTTTTCATCAACGGCCATCAGATGGAAGGAAGGGATGTTCACCATGATGTATTTTTTGTGCTTCTGCGGATAGTCTTTCAGTCGCCATCTTGCCCGCTCCATGTTGCAGAACAGCTTGGCTTGCCAGTTTTTCGAGCCTTGTCCTGAGGCAAATTCCTTGGCCAGTTCACGGTAGAAAGTGCCTGCAGGTTGAATTTCGCTGAGGAAAACGGGAACGGAATCTTTCTCTATCTTGCGCAGGGCCATTTGATAAAAACCATCATCAGGCAAATCCATCTTGATGTCAAAAAGGCCTCTGTATCTTACCGGTCTGCGGATGGTGTCTGGTCTGTGCGGCTTGAGTGTGTCGAGCCTGTTGAGCAGAAAAGAAGGATTTGTGTAGCCAAATCTCTGTCCTGTAGCGTATCTCAGATAAGCCTTGGTCAGTTTGTATTCCAATCTGCCGAAGACGTGGTTGATGGGGTGCGCTTCGTCAAACCCCATCTCGCGTGTGATTTGGATGTCATTCTGGATGTCCTTTACGCAGAATCTGTTGGGTGAAAATCCCATTTCTCCTACGGTCTGAAGATATCTGAGCAGCGTGTCGGCCTGAGAGGTAAGGCCATGACGATTAATCCACAAGAAGTTGCCCTCCTGTCGATAATACTTTCTTGTGCGAATGTCTGCCGCCAGATCATCCTTGTCGTTTCTTATCAGGCTGTCTATGACATTTCTCACCTCCATCGAGCGGATAGACATACAGTCGTCTCCGAATTTCCGGTAGTCTTCAAGTGTCACATTTCTGGTAGTACAAACCACTTTTTCCTCACATGAAGAAAAGAGTTCACATGAGGAAAAGAGGAAAAGCAACAAGGACAAATTATATAAAATCCTCTTGATTTTCACATTTAATATTATCGTTTCACGCTAATTTTACGAGCTACAGAACCCACTTTCACAATGTAGCAATTGGCTGGAAGGTTCAACTCTATTCTCTTGTCGCTGCTGTCGATTCTTCCTTCATAAACCTTCTGGCCTACGATGTTATAGACAGAAACGCTGAGTCCGGCAGCCCCGGTAATATGCAGTGTGCCATTATAGTAGCTGATTCCTATCTGGTTGAAGTCGATAGCATTGACTTCAATGATGGGGTCTGCAGCAGCCTTGAAATTGCCGCCCATCAGCATAGCTGAAGCGAACAGTATATAAAGTAATTTTCTTGTCATAAGCGCTTATTATTTATGAATTCATTTAATACTGCAAAAATAACAAAAAAAGTAGAACCTGCAGTCAAACAAGTCCTACTTTTAATATTATTTAATATAATAAATTACATGATTCCGTCAGCGCGGAGCTTCTCCTGCCATTTCCATGCAGAAGCCAATACATCCTCCAACTTAGTCTCAGCCTTCCAGCCCAAAACCTTGTTGGCCTTGGTGCAGTCGCCCCAGATCTTCTCAATATCACCCTCGCGGCGAGGACCATATTTCCAGTTCAGTTTCACGCCGGTAGCCTTCTCGAAAGTCTCTACGATTTCCAGGGTAGAGTTACCGTTGCCAGTACCGATGTTGAAGTACTCGATAGGCTCAGTCTCCTTGTCCAGAACGCGAGCCATTGCAGCTACGTGAGCCTTGGCCAGATCCACTACATAGATGTAGTCGCGGATGCAGGTTCCGTCAGGAGTATCGTAGTCATTGCCGAAGATGGTGAGTTCCTTGCGAATGCCCATCGCAGTCTGAGTAACGTAAGGGATGAGGTTGTTTGGAACGCCGTTTGGCAACTCGCCGATTTCTGCAGATGGGTGTGCGCCGATTGGGTTGAAATATCTCAGCACGATGCTCTTGATATTAGCACCGCTGTGGATGTAGTCGGCGATAATCTGCTCGTTGATTTCCTTGGTGTTTCCATAAGGAGAGGTGGCCTTCTGATGAGGAGCCTCTTCGGTAACAGGAAGGTTTTCAGGCTTTGGCTGACCATAAACGGTGCAGCTGGAAGAGAAGATGATTCCCTTGACATCGTACTTAGGCATCAGTTCCAGAAGGTTGATGAGCGATACGATATTGTTGCGGTAATAGAGCAATGGCTTCTGCACGCTCTCGCCTACTGCCTTGCTGGCAGCGAAATGGATAATACCCTCGATAGCTGGATATTTCTGGAATACAGCCTCTGTGGCAGCCTTGTCACGCAAATCCACCTGCTCGAAAGCTGGGCGAATACCTGTAATCTTCTCAATGCCGTCCAATACTTCAATCTTAGAATTTGAAAGATCATCTACGATCACTACGTTATAGCCTGCCTGTTGCAACTCTACTGTAGTATGGCTTCCTATGAAACCAGTACCACCTGTCACCAATATTGTCTGTTTCATTTATTAGAGTTTTGTTTCGTTGAATAATTGATTTCTGTGGGCAAAAGTACTCTTTTTTCTTGAAACAACAAAATAAATGCGGAATTTTTTCATGTAAACCAACATTTTTCTTTTTATCACATGGATTGTGACGGATTTGAAATGATTTTGATGGATGCTTAATAATAGGAAATGTTTCAGATTTCGTCCCCTCTCTACAAAACTATAATAATTCTTAAAGAAAGAACCAAGTATCAGAATTTTTTCCTACCTTTGTATTTTAAAAATTTTAATATCATTCATTAAACACGAGAAAAATATGGCAAAGTATTTCGCAGAATCAGAATTGATTATCAATGAAGACGGCAGTTGCTTCCATCTTCATTTGCGCCCAGAACAAGTGGCTGATAAGGTTATATTAGTTGGCGACCCTGGCAGAGTGGCTCTCGTTGCCTCCCACTTTGAGGAGAAGGAATGCGAGGTCTCAAGCCGTGAGTTCCATGCCATTACAGGTACTTATAAGGGAAAACGCATCACCGTGCAGAGTACGGGTATCGGATGCGATAATATAGATATTGTGGTCAATGAGTTGGATGCTTTGAAGAACATCGACTTCAAGACCCGCACCGAGAAACCTGAGCACACCACCCTCACCCTCGTGCGCATCGGCACCTGCGGCGGTTTGCAGCCAGAGTGTCCGGAAGGCACCTTTGTGGCTTCACAGAAGAGTATCGGTTTCGACGGACTCATCAATTTCTATGCCCGCCGCAATGAGATCTGTGACCTCGAGACTGAGGCTGAATTCAAGCGCCAGGTGAAGTGGATAGACCAGATAGGAAATCCATACTGCGTAGATAATAATAAGGAGTTGCTGGAACAGATTGCAGCCGATGATATGGTGAGAGGAATTACCATTGCCTGTGGCGGATTCTATGGCCCTCAGGGCAGAGAACTCCGTGCTCCGCTCGCCGATCCGGAACTTAATGCAAAGATTGAGGCATTTGAGTATAAAGGATTGCGTGTCAACAACTTCGAGATGGAAAGCTCTGCGCTTGCTGGTCTTTCTCTGCTGCTCGGCCATAAGGCTTTAACCTGCTGCATGGTAATAGCCAACCGCCGCGCCAAGCGTGCTAATACTGGATATAAGAGCACGATCGACAATTTGATCAAGGTGGTGCTCGACAGAATTTAGTTGAAAGGCTTTTTTAAAGGTAAAAAGGTAAAAAAGTAAAAAGGTAAAAAAAGTACAAATTTAAAAGGGAAATATATAAAAAGGATAGATAAATGACAAACTCAGAAGAATGTATTTGCGCCCTTGCCACTCCAGCTGGAGGCGCCATCGGAATCATCCGACTCAGTGGTAGTGAAGCCATCCGTCTTACAGACAAGGTGTTCGTTTCTGTTAGCGGGAAGCAACTGGCTGCCGCTAAACCCAACACCCTTCACTATGGAGAAATCAAAGACAAGGATGGTCATACGATAGATGATGTCTTAGTGAGCGTGTTCAGAGCGCCCCACAGTTATACGGGCGAGGATTCCACGGAGATTTCCTGCCATGGTAGCCGATACATTCTTCAGCAAGTTCTTCAGCGCCTCATAGAGGTAGGTTGTCGCCAGGCAGAACCGGGCGAATACACCCGTCGTGCCTATATGAACGGCAAGATGGACCTCTCGCAGGCTGAGGCAGTGGCAGATCTGATAGCTTCTACCAACAAGGCGACCCATCAGATGGCGCTCAGCCAGTTGAAAGGACATTTCAGCAGTGAATTGACCGTTTTGCGCGAAAAACTCCTGAAGATGACCTCCCTGCTCGAACTGGAATTGGACTTCAGCGATCATGAGGAACTGGAGTTTGCCGACCGCAGCGAACTGCGTGCCTTGGCTGCGGAAATAGAAAAGAAGATTACCACCCTCGCCCATTCCTTTGAGACCGGAAATGCGCTGAAACAGGGCGTTCCTGTGGCCATCGTGGGCAAGACGAATGTGGGCAAGAGCACCCTGCTCAACCGCCTGCTGCATGAAGAAAAGGCCATCGTGAGCAATATCCACGGCACTACCCGAGACGTCATAGAAGATACGACCCTCATCGACGGAATCACCTTCCGCTTTATCGATACTGCTGGAATCCGCAAGACGGACGATGTGGTGGAGAACATCGGAATCGAGCGCACCTATCAGAAGATGGAAGAGGCCAAGATAGTGATCTGGCTCCTTGATGCGCAGCCTACGGAAGCGGAAATAGAGGATATGAAGGAGAAGAATCTGGGCAAGAAACTGCTGATGGTTTTCAATAAAATCGATGAGATTTCATTTGATAAGGCTGTGCTTTCATCAGATGAGAATAGCCAGACTTCATCTTCCATTTCATTGTCAGATGAGAATGTTTCTATCTTGAATATCAGTGCCCGTACTGGCGAAAACGTTTCTGATTTGGAGCAGGCTCTCGTCAGGGCAGCCGACATTCCGGAGATTACGGAGAACGATGTAATTGTGACGAGTGCCCGCCATTATGAAGCATTGCTCCGTGCCGACGAATCCCTCTCCCGTGTCTTGGAGTCAATGGACATGGGCATGAGTGGCGACATTATAGCCGAAGACCTCAAGATGGTGCTGGAAGAATTGGGAGAAATCACCGGTGGACAGATCAGTAGCCAGGAAACGCTGAATAATATCTTCAAGCACTTCTGCATCGGAAAATAAGTCGTGATAAACAACGATTAATATCGACAACAAATGATAGTTAAGGTGCTCAAAATGAGCACCTTTCTTTTTAGCCTTACTATTGGTTATAATCAATGGTAAGGCTTTTTTAGCACCTTTTTGTACCGCTCTTGTACCTCCACTTTTCAAGAGTAATAATTTGAGACTCCATTTTTGGCAAATGAGTGCAAGATTGCCAAGAGTTTTGGACAATGATGGACAATGATATAAGACTATTGAAAATAAACGGAGTAATGACAGACGACTTTTTCTACAATAAATTAAGTAAAAAAGTATAAAAAGCGTACAAATGACAGCAAGCAAAGAAAGAATTCTAAAAATTTGCGAGTATTGTGGGAAGAGCTTCTATGCATCAAAATCCACAACTCGTTATTGCTCCAAGCAATGCAACAGTTATGCCTATAAGGCAGCAAAACGTGAGGAGAAAGTAAAGATGGCTGAGACAATGAGCCACCGAAAAGCTTCCGAGAAATCCATGTCTGAAATCCTCATGAAAGAATACCTCACTATTCAAGAGGTCGCTATACTTTTGGGACTAAGCAGACAGACCATATATAATATGGTGTATAGTGGTAAGTTGCGAGCATCCAAGATTACTTCTCGTTTATCTTTAATCAGAAAGCGAGATATAGATTATCTTGTTGATAGTTTGCCATACACCACAAATAAAAGTGCTTCAAAAGAAGCAGTTCATGCAAACCGAGAGCTACCTGTTCCAGAATATTACTCTGCCAAGGAAATTGCAGAAGTCCACAACACTTACGAGACCGCCATCTATGAGATTGTCAAGAAAGTCAAGATTTCAAGAATATCCATACAAGGAAGAGTATATTGGAACAAGAAAGAGGTGGATGATTATTTTGCACACCTGTCTCCAGATCCAACCATCAGTGAATGGATGACTGTTATGGACATTCAACAGAAATATTGTATGACGAAAACAGCCGTATATAGTTTCGTTAGTCACAATGCTATTCCAAGAAAAATGGAAGGTAACAATGTTCTGTATTCCAAGCGTCATGTACAATTGGCAAAAGGTGAATCCGTAGAAGACCAACTTTATTATACAATACCGGAGGCCATGAAGTTGTATGGTTTAAGTCAGGACCAGATTTATAAGCGTATCAAGAAATACGCTATTGAAAAGGTGAAGATTGGCAAGTATATCAAGATTTCCAAGCGAGATTTAGAGAAAGCTATCGGCAAACCTAAGGTTATTTAGCGGTTATCAAAAGGTTAAGTTGTACCCCATTACATAACTCTATTATTTTGCAATCGATTTCAAAGATCTCTTAATACGGGATCATATATGAAACATAAGTATCACATTATAAAAAGTAAACATCATGGTAAATACATGTACAAGAGTTTCTCTTCGCCAAAGAGCGATTAAAAACGACCGTATTTCTCTTTATTTGGATTTCTATCCACCAGTACGCAATCCTGAGACTATGCAAATGAGTCGTAGGGAATATTTAGGTATCTATATCTATGCTCATCCAAAGAATGAGATGGAACGTGAGTTTAATACAGATATGCTCAACAAAGCAGAGGCCATCCGTTGCATCAGAACCCAATCACTCATCAATGAAGAATTTGGTTTTTTGGACAAAACACGACAGAAAGCTGATTTTTTGGCATACTTTGAGAAGATGACACATAAGAAAGATGACAAGTGGACATGTGTCTACAAGCATTTCTTCAAATTTGTTCAAGGTCATTGTACATTTGGGGATGTGACAGTGGAACTTTGCAAAAAGTTCAGAGAGTATCTTCTGAATGCAAATCAGTTGAATCGAACAAAACAAAAGGTATCTCTCAACTCTGCAGCAGGTTACTACTCTACTTTCCGTGGTCTCTTAAAAATCGCCTATCGTGACAAGTGGCTGCGTGAGAACATCAATGACTATCTGGACAAGATTGAGCCACAAGATGTAAAGAAGGAGTTTCTTACCCTCGATGAAGTAAAGCAGTTGGCAGCTACTCCTTGCGATATACCTGTACTGAAGTCTGCCTCCCTCTTTGCTTGCCTCACAGGATTGCGAATCAGCGACATCTTAAAATTGCGTTGGGAAGACTTCGAGATAGCTCCCGACCAAGGCTATTGCTTGCGTATTCGTACCCAGAAGACTCAGACCGAGGCAACCTTGCCTATCAGCAACGAGGCATACGAACTATGTGGTGAACCAAACACGGGTATCGTGTTCAAGGGATTGAAGCGCAGCATGATTAACCATCCCCTTAAAGCATGGTTGAAGAAGGCAGGAATCACCAAGCCATTTTCATTTCATTGCTTCCGGCACTCGTATGCAACCATCCAAATCGCCTTAGGCACAGATATTTACACGGTTTCGAAGATGCTTACCCATAAGAATGTAAGCACAACACAGATATATGCCGACCTTGTGAACGCAAAGAAAAGAGAGACAGCAAATAAGATTTCTCTTAAATAAATCCATTGCATTCATTTCATGGTGCCCGATATTGAAAAAATGTTCAATATCGGGCTTTTTAGTTAAAGGCTCCTAAAAGTTTTACGTGAGTCACGCGTGACTCACGTGTCAGTTTCTGCTGTTTTTCATATTTTTGCGCCACAAATGATTAATAATACGTAATATGAAACAGTTTAAAAAAGAATTTTTGACACAGCATTTATTGGTTTTGTGTGCAATGTCTATCATTGGTGCACTTGTTCGCAACGAAGCTATGCAATATGGTGTAGACACCTTTAGCTGCAATTTGACGTTCGTTATCTTAACCACCATACTGATGGTTGTTTATCTCCATGCATTAGATAGTATCGTACGATTACTTGCCCCATGGTTTAAGCATATCCTTTGTAATACTGTAAACAATACAGAAAGAAAGCGTCTGTCTTCTATAGCCATCAATGAAACAAATACATATGACGAGGGGGAAGAGCTAAACCTGGAAGATGTAACTTTCGTCTATGCAGATGAAGCCTCTTCTTGTATTACAAGCTATGAACAGTTGAGACAGGAAGCATTGGAAGACAAAGCCAAAAAGGAAAAGGTCTTGTTAAACTCAGCTATCGATTATACCAGAAGAACTTTTGCTGCCTACATGAGGGAGGAGCATTTGAACCAACTTTGTGACAACATCGCTATTTTCCAGTGTTGTGCCTCTACACACATGAGACATCATTCATTGATTGTTGACAAGGCTATTCGTACTATTGACTTAATGCATTATGCTTGGAATATAGGAAACCTTTTCAAGAAGAAAGGCATTGATACAGCAACCTTTATAAAACAAGTTTTTGCTGATGCGCTAGTTGATGTGGAAATATCCACTATTATAAGGAAGTTAAGAATGGAAGGTACCTGCATCATAGAATTACTACCAAGCTTAGATGTTCAAGGCGGAATCAAGACACATTATTGTTACTGATAAGCATTGAGCGGTTATTCAGAGGTTATATCTCAGTGATATTTATCTCCATTACATAACTCATTTACTTTGTACCCGAATAATAAAAAATGAACAGATATGATAAATGAAAGTATCACCTTTGATAAGTTACCACAAGCGGTATCTTATTTAACAGAACAAGTTATCGAGTTGAAGCAAATGGTATCAGCACTTCAACCTACATCATCAGCAAATAACCATATATTGGTTGAGATTGATGAGGCTGCTATTATTATAATGAAGTCGAAGCCAACCATTTATCGATTGGTTAACCAAGGCATTCTGCCATCCTATAAAAAAGGTAAGAAGCTATACTTCTATAAGGATGAGCTGCTTGCATGGATTGAGAATGGTCGAAAAGCTACCAAGGAGCAGAACCATTCTGAAATGCTAAAAGCCATGCAAGGTGGAATGAAGCGCAAACCCAAGTCAATGTATAATTTTTAACTCTATGCCAAATGACAGCTTTAAATAACAATAAGGAAACTTCCATCAATCCAATGATTATCATGGATAAGGCTATTGATATGAGTGCTCGCCTATCAGGAAGCCAGTTCCCCGTAAGTATCTTTCCTGCCAAGATTCAGAGAATCATCAAGGAGGTACACGAATGCCACAGTTTTCCTACCGACTATATATCAGCAGCCATACTCACTGCATTGGCTGTTGGTATCGGCAACACGCACTTGGCACAGATGAAACAAGGTTGGCTTGAAAGTCCTATCTTATACATGGCTCTTATCGGAAGACCAGGAGCCAACAAGAGCCACCCACTTAGCTTCGCTATGAAGCCATTCCTCGATTACGACTATGAGCAAAACAAGTTGTTCGAGGAGCAATACAGTAAGTTTGAGGAAAAGATGTGCATGTCTCGCAAGGAACGCATTGAAAATGGAGAGGATGGATTTCCGCAAGAACCTGTACGCAAACGTTTCTTGGTCTCTGATGTCACACCAGAAGGCTTGAGCTATATTCATGCGCAGAACAAGAGGGGTTTATGCCTATGGACAGACGAGCTATCTGCATGGTTCAAAAACTTCAACCGCTATAACAATGGTTCAGAGGAACAGTTCTGGTTATCTGTCTTTAGCGCCAAGACAACCATATCAGACAGAAGAAGTTCCAAGAGTTCCATCTTCATTAAACGCCCCTATATCTCAGTAATCGGAACCATCCAAAAGAAGATACTTAGTGAGTTGGCGAAAGGCGAACGCTCCAGCAACGGCTTCATCGATCGCATTTTGTTCGTCATGCCTAACCTTCAGCAGAAAGCGAGATGGAGTGACCGAGAGTTGCCCGATAATATAGAGCGAGATTGGCAAGCCATCATTCAACACCTTATTGATATGGAGTGTCCAATAAATGAGCAACAGGAAATCGAGCCTCATGTCTTATCATTCACTGAAGAAGCTAAGGCAAGGCTCTATGAATGGCAGCATCACTTCTCTGAGCAATGCGATAATGAAACAAATGATACCATTGTCAGCATCTATTGCAAGTTGGAGATATACATCATCCGTTTCTGTCTGATCATTCAATTGGCACGATGGACGTGTGGAGAATGTGATAAGGAAGCCATCGACCTGCTGAGTATAGAGCGAGCCATCCGATTGACAGAGTATTTCAAGAACTCTGCCATATCAGTACAAAATATCCTCAACGAGAATATGCTCACCGCTCAACAACAAGCAATCGTCAACCATCTTCCTGCAACATTCACCACGGCCCAAGCTCATGATATCGCCAAAGAGAACGACATGAAGCCAAGGACATTGGAAAGATTTCTGAATGATAACATCGGAGTCCTATTTCGCAAAGAGAAGCATGGAGAATATTCAAAGATTAACTCGTGACGGTATTGTCGGAATTGTCGCTTTTGACGGTTTTAATACCAAAAGCGACAAAACCGACAGAACCGCCACATAAAAAAAGAAATGAAATGAGTACACATAGATTCATATTAGAGCCATACAAAGGCATCACTACCCGACATACATGTCCAGAATGTCATAAGAAACGTAGCTTCGCCCGATATATTGACACAGAAGGGAAGATTGAGTTTCCTCCTTACGTAGGGCGCTGCAACCATGAGCAAAGTTGTGGTTATCACTTCACTCCCAAGGATTTTTTTGAGAAGAATCCTGAGAAGAATGAGACATTCACAAAGGATGAGACTATTTCATATAAGAAGAGAGAAATGCCAAAGCCATTACCCACTTCTTATATAGACGAGAACATCATGCGAAGTTCTCTGAAATGTTATGAGGCAAACAACTTTTTCTTGTTTCTATCTTCTCAATTCGGTGAAACAACTACTCTTTCTTTGATGGAGAAATATCATGTCGGAACTTCCAAACACTGGACTGGTGCCACGGTATTTTGGCAAGTTGACTATCAAGGTAAGGTGAGAACTGGTAAGGTAATGCTCTATAATCCTGAGACAGGTAAGCGAGTAAAAGAACCATACAGCCATGTTTCATGGGTACACTCGCTTATCCCTCAAAAGGATTTCAATCTCTGTCAATGCTTCTTTGGTGAGCATCTTATCAATGTAGCCAAGACCAAGCCTATAGCATTGGTTGAAAGTGAGAAGACAGCCTTGATAGCCTCGTACTATCTTCCTCAATTCTTATGGATAGCAAGTGGTGGTAAGAATGGTTGCTTTAACACGAAGTCACTATCTGTTCTGAAAAACAGAGATGTGATCTTATTCCCTGATTTGGGAGCGACAACAGTTTGGCAAGATAAGCTGCCAATGATGCAAGTTCTCGGCATCCGTGCAACGCTTTTCGACTTTTTAGAGCATCAAGCCTGCGAAGAGGATAAAGCTAAAGGCTTGGACATTGCTGATTATTTGCTCAAAATCAAGCCTGCAGAAGCAAAACTTCAAGCCCTCATCAAACAGAATCCTGCCATTCGGAAGTTGATAGATGTCTTCAAACTCGAAATTGTTGACGAGCCTCAACCACGTTTCCGCACTCCTAAAAGGCAACGTGGTTTCAGACTCTGAGATGATTTGAAAAATCGAGGTATCTGACGATAGCAAGTTATGTTTTGAGTTACTCAAAACCTTTCGAGTTACTCTCGAAAGCACTTGCCTATCGGTAGATACCTCTCCAAAGTCGAGTATCTGAATCAACCTATCGGTAAGTATTGATTTGCAAATATGATGATTGAGTGACTTACTGACGTACTGATTCATTGTCGTATTGATATACAGACAGAAAGTATTGTATATATGTTTATATGTATATCATTCATTTGAACAAACGTTAGAACGTTCTAACGGTAACCCCAAAAGAACACTCACAGTCTTGTAATCGCAATGACTCTCAATACAGCGAGTAGCAAAACTGTGGCGTAGCCCATGGAATTTTAATCGCGGAATATCCAACTGCTTCAATAGCTTGTTAAAATAGTTGCGATACGTTCTTGGCTCAGTCGGTTTTGTATTGTTCGTGAGGACATAGTAGTCCTTTGTAGATTCAATTATAATAGAAGAACTTGCCTATTATTGTTTTTCCAGCCATTTTTTTACACACCTTATAGCTCTGATTTGTTCGCTTTCGCTAAACTTAGAATCGTCATTCGTTTCATTTCCTCTGGCATATAGCTGATAGCATGACGGATATCACGCCACATCTTTCCTTAATAGTCAGTTGTAGTTTCTTCATTCCGGACAATGAGTTCATGATCCCTTAGGCTTTCATCAATTTTTGTCCAAATGAAAACATCGCCATCAACATGGATAAATGGTTCCTTTATAGACTGGTAGGCCTTAATTTTTGCCAATGACCACAAGTTCGGATTATAATGATTCAGGCAGTCAAGAGATTCGATTACATCCGTATATGGCAAGTGCAATTTGTTGATAAGAACATCATATCCTTGACTGTCGGTTACCAAAGTAACATCATCATAATAACGTCGTAACTGATTACAACTAATAATCCAGCTCAGATAGTTGAATATAGGTAAAAGCCATCCATAACTATCGGTCAGACTATTCTTGTTGCCGGTCCAAAAACTTTGTATAATTTTCATTTTCTTATTTCTTTATATCAGGCAAGCGATTAGTTTCATTGTTGCTGATGTTTATATCTGCCTTTTTAGCTTTTTGCTTGCCGAAATTATAAGTCAATCCCACACGGAATGAGGTGTTGTCATTGTTTATTCTGTTTCTAAAGACATAATCTTTATATTCAGTTCTGTTATTGCTCTTAGTACCACTAAAGATGTCTTGGGCTTGTATATTCAAAAGAAGTTTGTTCTTAATAATATCAATCTTGCATCCTAAGCCGACACAATCGATGTTTCCAGTGTGAAAGGATTCTTCTATTCCTGGAAGCACATGATAATAGTTCGCATAAAAGTTCAAAACTTTGTAATGGTAACTTAAATTGGCAGAAAAAGATGTATTCAGACTTCGCAAATCTTTGTCATCCAGCTCGTCAACGTAAGATTTTGCTTTAACGTAGAACATAGATACACTTGAATACAAATTGAATTTTCCAAATGAGAAATTATAACTAGCATCTGTACCAAAAGTATTAATGGTAAGACAATTCTTTGGAGAATACTTGGTGAACAAGTCATCCACTACCTGAGTCAGATTCTGTATGGCATCAGATGTGTGATAATAATACAGGTTAAAAGAGAAATTTCCTTTAAACACATAGTTAAACTCCAAATTGTCCATGACCGATGGTGTAAGTCTATCGTTACCTTCGGTGTATGTGTAGGTGTTACGAAAAACACGTGTAGGATTCATATCATTCATAGAAGGTCTGTCAATACGTTTGCTGTAGCTTAAGGCAAAGGAATGATTATCTGAAGGATTGTATGAGATTTCTGCAAATGGGAACCAGTGATCATATTTATTAGAAACGGACAGCCCTTCTAATGTTATTCCATCATCATTGGTGTGTTCATATCGTAAACCAGCTTTGGCGTAAAAAAAGCCAAACATTCGATTGACATCTGCATAGAAGGCTGTTATCGTTTCTTTATATAAAAAACCATTTCTACTTCCAAACTCAGAGACGTTATTGGTCCTGAAATGGGAATATTTTCCACCTAACTCAAAATTTAGCCAAGTAAACGGAAGGTTTAAATCTGCGCTCAGGGTATTGACGATATAGCTATAATCATTATTGCTGTTCGAGAATTTGTGTGCTGTACTCGAATCAAAATTCTGATTAATTTTGTCAATGACATGGATATAGTTGTAATTTACCGTTACTTTTTTGCCTAAGCTATCAAGTTTCCAGTCCACATAGGGGGAGATAGTCTCCAAACGGTATTTATCGTGATTCGAATCGGAATAAGAATTCGATGGACATGTGTCTGCATTGAAAGTCATCTGCCCCATTTGGTGGGCTTTACTGCGAGAATTATTTAATGTTGCAAAAAATCCCAAATTCAAATCGCCTAATTGGTAATTGCTATTTAGATTCTGACCTAGTATGTCATACCTATTTAAAGTATTGTCGGTCGTAAAGCGCATATAGTCAGGATAAGAATAAGTATTCTGTACTATTTGGCGGCGCTTTTCATTGGAATTATTTATTTTGTATTCAACAGAAAAATTGCCTGAGGAAAAAGACAGTCCAAATCCTTCTTCTGCGCTAAAGTGAGAGCGTTGTGTTAACACCGTGTGGACATTCCCATCAAACCCCACAGGCTTACTCTTTAGAATAATATTGATTACTCCGCAATTGCCTTCTGCATCAAATTCGGCAGAAGGATTGGTTACAAGTTCTGTTTTGCTTACATTTTCAGATGGTAAGGTGCGTAGGTACATATCCAAATCTTTACCATCTAAGTTAATGCGATGGCCATTAACCAAAACAACTACACCGTTTTTGCCAATAATCTTTATTTCATCACTTGTCGGATCTATACGAGGAATATTATGGAGCATATCTCGCATATTAAAACCACTGGCAAAGGGACTGTTTTGAACAAGATAAACAAGTTTGCCAGCTTTCTGGCTAAATAGTCTGCGCTGAGAGGTAATCATCACCTCATTCAGTGTGTGCTCCTTCACAGTCAACATGATATCGCCCAAATCAACATTGTTGTGTACGTCAATGGTGTCAGCTTTTAATATATCACCTAATTGTCTGTATCTGACGACAAACTTTCCTGACGGTAGAGAGAATGTAAACTTTCCTTGATTATCAGAAAAACCACTGGAGATAGTTTCTCCATCAAGATGACTTACTATTATTTCCGTGGCTTCCAACGGTAAAAAGCCTGCAGCTTTATCAAATAGTCTTCCTGTTAAATTCCATTCTTGAGCAAATGCCATATTATTCGAAATGGATAATGCTATAATAATTATAAACTTTAGTTTCATAATAATGCAATGAGTCCGCTTGAGAAAATTTTCTGCTATCCTTGCATGACTTGGTAACTATAGTTTTTAAAGCCTTAGCCATAGGAAAGAAAAACTCAAGTTTTCTCCTTTTTTAAATGTTATACATATTGCGGAGGTATACAGCCTCTTTCTTTCCATTTGCAAAAGTACTAAAAATGCAGATACGAAGAACTTTTATGTTGATATTTTAAACTGAATTAAACTTATAAACAGCAAAATTATACTCACTCAAACAAAACTGTATCTTTTATAGAAAAATTCTGCCCAAATATTCAGAATAGCTTAAAATGAGTGATTTATGAGTGTTTCACCTCAATTGAGGTAATAATTTAGCAACGGTTCTAATATTTCTGCAATGTGCATATGTTTGCTTGTCAAACAACTCTTTTCGTTTGCAAAAATATAACAATTTATTGGATACACAATAAAATGTATGTTTTTTAACGATTGATATTGATAAGTGAGAATTCTGTGGATGAACTTCTCGGTTAATAAATCCTGAGATATTCATCACACAGAATTTGGGTATTGCATTTTAGAGGTTAATTTGAAAACCAATGCTTTTCTAAAAACGATTAATCTCATCCTCAGCAGAACCGCTTCCGTTGTATTTATCTTTGAAACTATTGAAGTTGTAACTAATGGAAGCTATGATGCAGCGATTGAAGTTGTTCACCTTTCTGTTCTGCACCACAAAATTAACCCTCTTTACATCGTTCAACTTCGAGCTATCAAACAAGTCCTCTGCTTTCAATGTTATCGTCAATTTCTTTTTAAGTAACTGTTTCTGTACCATCATATTGAATGACGAATAACCGTTTTGCTCGTAGATGCCATGATGTCCCTTAATGTTCCAAAAGAAATCACATCGAAAAAGCCAATCGTTCCTTAGTGCCACTACATTTTGGAAAGCGAAGAGACCGTATGGATGATTGTAGTCTAATTGCTCTCCATTATATGATAGCGTGAAATAAGGTTTATAGACACCCATCGTCAAAGTAGGTCGCCAACAACCAAAAACAGGTGAAACAACACATTGCGCTCCTAGTTGCTGGAAATCCTTGGCGTTGGTTGACATCCAAGTTACCGTTCCAGGTTTGCCGGATACAGCAACGACAGTCGGATGGATGTAATCCTTGATATACTGATAATCCAACTTGAAGTCGAATATGCTATAATTCACACTAAGTTCTGTATCATAAACGTATTGCGGTTTCAGATAAATGTTGCCTTGCTCATAATGGTATTGATTGTTGTAGCTCACACTGTTGTTCAACTGACGAAACGAAGGACGGTTGACCCTGCTACTGAAATCAAGATTCATCCCCACTCTCCCAAACATAGTGGAAAGAGAAAGGGATGGAAGTAAGTCCGAATAATTGGTCTTGTTCTTTACTTCTCCTTGGTCTGTGTTGATGGCATGAATGTACTCATAGCGAAGCCCGATGCTTCCTTTCCATTTGGAGGCAGACAAACTAAAGGTGGCAAATCCTGCATACTTGGTTTCCTTATTCTTGAATTGGTCATCGGCTATCTTCCCTTCTTCGTTTACAGACATACCCCATGAACTGATTTTACTGAAATCCGTTCCGAAATCAAGCCTATTATTCTTATTCATGTTCCAGGCAAACACCCCTTTGAGTGCAGTCGCACGATTTCGCTGGTCGTTTTGCATATGCGTGATTTCTGAGACAGCATCTATTCTACTTGTCTCGCTCACTTGTTGCTTATGTTTCAGTTGAGCATAAACATAGTCGGCATCCAAGTTGAGTTGTAGGTTATCTGTTAGTTTGCCGATATAATACAGATTGACATTGTGAAACCTTTCCTTTTCAGATTCATCAGTCTTGTTGTCTGTAGATGTCAGCAGTTCATCATTCTTGTACGTCTGCATATAGTCAAAAGGAGAGTCGAGCATCTTGTAGTTGGAGATGCTTCCCAAATATCTTCCGCCGATAGTGTGATTCTTGTTTATGGCATAATTCATACCAACATTATAGTCATGAGAGCGAGAGCGGTCGGAATATTCAGAAGCAGAAATCTCATGAAATGTATCTTGCTCGTAATTGAACTGGTTAACATCATATCTGATGTCACTTCTCGTATTGTCATATTGATATGCGAGGAATACATCCAAAGCTCCTTTGTGGATGTTGAAGTTGACCTCCTCGTTGTTAGACAAACTCTTATGTTTGGAGATTTCCGCACCCACAATACCAGAAAGTCCATCCAAGGAATGGTGTACGGTAGTGATGTTTATGACACTCCTTGTTTCTGCATCGTATTCTGCCCCAGGGTTTGTTATGAGCTGTACAGACTTCACGTTGGTAGAAGAAAGGAGTGACAACCCTGAAGTATTAGTCTGCTTTCTTCCATCTATATAGATGACAGGCTCACCCTTACCAAACACCTCATACTTTCCATTTGTATAGAGCATCCCAGGAATATATTTGATAACATCTGTTGCCTTGCCAATATTTTTCAAATTGGAATTTTGAACGTCAAGCGTAAGTTTACCGTTTTCTCTTGATATGTATTTACGATGCCCTTTAATCACAATTTTTTGCAGATTAATTGTAGCATCCTCCAAGGTTATGGCACCAACTTCACCGGTACGATATGCATTACAATAAGTTTTGTAGCCCACGCAACTCACCTTCACGATAGCCTTTCTCGCCTCGCAAGGAATTACGAACTGACCATTCTCATTTGTTACACCACCCGTGATTAAACAGGAATCACTAACATTGAGCAAAGCGACATTGGCGAAATCGACTGGGCGAGAATGCTTATCCACGATACGACCAATCATCTTGGCGGAAGCCTTCTGAGTGCATTCCACTACAATGATGTTATCCATCTGCGTCATCTTGATGGGGTAAAAGCCTATCAGCTGCATGATGGCATCGGGAACACTCTGGTTTCTGATGCTCTTGGTTACTCTGAAATCCTCCAACTCGTCATACACAAAGTTGATGACATACTTATCCTGTCGAGCATTCAAATCCTTCAATGCCGCAGAGAATGACACATTATTATATTGTCGGGTAATGCGTTGGGCAGAAACGCCCATACTTATCACCGAAAGCAAAATCAAACTTATCAGATATTTACTCATAGCCTATTCTCTGTTTTATAGTCCATATACTGTATATACAGTTGAGGGAATCAAAAAACTAAGCAAAACAACAACTTTTTTCAAAATTTACAGAAAAAACATTCAACGACTCCTTGTCTTCCACAAAGCCATAGGATGAAATTTGATTCTATTGACCATCTCTTTATCCTCGAACAGCAATTCTGGAATATACTTCTTGTCATTGAATTCCCGCACGTATTCTTTCTCTGATTCTGTCAGAACCAATAGCTTTGAGAGAAAGTCTTTCACTTCTGTCTTGGCTTTTTCAAAGTCAAAATGCTCACTGCGCCTAAGCACAGGCAAGAGTTGCGAACGAATCTGCGGAAAACGGATCTTGTCTATCTGCGGAAAGTCAGTATATTCCGTAGGCGTAGCGTTGTCTTTTCTGCTTGAGCCAACAGTCAGATAAAAGACGGTCGCTTTTCTCAGCAACGTTTTCTCTTCATCGCTCACGAATAGTTGATGCTTCACCATGTTATAGACATCATAAATGTCACGTGCAGCACTTCTACCTATCAAGGCGTTTATCTTGGTGGCAAACAATTCGACAGGTGAAAGAGAACGTACCTTCACATCGCTCAGAAACGGAATGGACACATGAGTCTCTATGGCAGGCTGGATATGGCAACGGTCGGAATAGTTGATTTCTATCTTGATGCCATCGTTGTTGCCTGCGGCATTGGTATAATGAAACACCCATGAGTCAAGCGTATGCGGTGTCTTGGAGCCAGGTGCAAGATGATAACCCTCCGACTCCATATAGCGTAGAATCTCGTTATTCACTTCTTGGCGAATGGAGAGCATGGATTCTCGGTCGCAATCCACCGTAAAGTCAAGGTCTATATCTACCGAGAGTCTTGGCAGTTGGAAAACGGTGAGATTGATGGCTGTGCCACCTTTCAGCACAAGAGATTTAGACAGCAAAGGACTGTCATGGAAATAGTTGAGTATCTCCACCAGTCGCATCACCTTTTCGAGGTTGTCGCGAATAAAGCCTTGCTCCTTGGCGATGATGTCAAGAGCTTGTTTGTTATATGAGTTCATATTCTTCCTTTGATGTTAGTTCTTGCGGCACATACATGCGCCATTTATTTACAAATGTATCCGACTCTTCGTTGTTAGTCAACCACTTGACGCTTTTGGTTCCCTTGGCTCGGCACAGCTCCAAGAGGGATTCTGAGATGTTGGCTTGTTCCTTGATTCGCTCCAACAGATAGCCTGTCTTCTGGTACAGGAATGCCTTGTCGTACCTTGCGAGATAATCGATGAGCCTTTCCTCATTGAGCAAGACGATACCCTCCATGCAATGCAGCAATTCCTCAATACCCCCAGCTCGGTCGATGCGGTCAAAGCAATCCAACAACGTACTCTCCACATCCGTTACTCGCACATAAGGGTTTCCCTTGGGTGTCATCATACCAACGATTTCCTTTGTTTGTCGGCAATAGGTATAATCCACATCGTCGAAAGAAAAGGGATTGAAGCGAGTCATGCTTTTCACAAAAACCTCATTGAAGGGTTGATGAGCCAATCCATGAAACTCCAATGCTGTATGATAACTGATGCAAGCTGTAGGTGACAAGTGGCTTCCTATCTCATACTTGTCGCAAACAGGTAAACCCGACGCAATATCCTTCATGCAATAGGTATTGCGCCGTATAGCTACAATCCACCCTTGTTGCTTGTACCGAGCAAGCAACGCCTCCACCGCCTTCACCTTGTCTTTCAGAGCCTCAGAAAGTTCATCCGAAGTGAATATCCGCAGCTTATATAATATACTCAATAGTTCTGTCATTGTTTCTAATTTTGCGCAAAGATATAAAATCTAATTTGCTTACGGGAAAAATCAGAAACTTTTTTATGCTTTTTTATATGTTCTTTCCATCTTAATTGTCCGACTACGGAGGAACAAATCACCGATAGGCAAGTTTGGTTATTGCATTTGCTACATCTTATATATTCTGCGGCACAGGAGAAATGATGTAGATTCAATTATAATAGAAGAACCTGCCTATTATTGTTTTTCCAGCCATTTTTTTACACACCTTATAGCTCTGATTTGTTCGCTTTTGCTAAACTTAGAATCGTCATTCGTTTCATTTCCTTCCAGAACAGCTTCATAAAGAACAAGAAAATAAAAATCGGAAGGGTTTATCATTCGTTCCATAATTAATGGAAGTATTTGTTTTCCCATTGATTTGAGAGGAATGAACTCAGGCAATTTTGCATATGAATATGTGCTTGCACTATATCGCGTCTTAGGATTATGGTCTATTGCAAAATTCCATTTATCCACTAAACTTGCAAAACGATTTCTTATGCTGTCTGGAACTTGTGAAGCCAATTCTTTTATTTTCTCTTTCTCTGTATTTGTTAGAAAGTCTCTCGTTGATAGGCTGTCTTGTTTGTTGTCAGCATTGGAATTCCAAATACTCTCTGGTTCATGTACAGTTTGCAATGGTACTTTAACAATAGAGTCAGAAGCCACTTTCTCATAGTCATTTGGTGAGTGATTGGTTTGCTCTACAAAGGTTTTAAATAGAAAATTTCTTCCCCAACCATTACCAAATATAACATCTAATGGTTCCCCTGTATCTTTCCATATTCTGACTCTTGCTGCAAATCCAAAATCAAATTTAACGGCAGTACTATCATATGTAAAAGTTACAGTATAGTACTTTCTTCCTATCTGTTTTTTAATTTCAGGAAAGCTGTCCCCATAATCCTCCTTTTGGAAAACTTGAACATCCGATACGTTAGCCTCTTTAAAAAATGGAACATACGCAGGACCAAAGGTCAAAGCCACGTTTCTTGCGCTATTTACAAGAGTACTATTGTCTAAGACCTCTGGTCGCTTGCATGAACTCAAGAATAGTGTACATAATACCGCTATTCCCCAAACTACAATCATTATAGATGTTTTATTTTTCATTGTTTGATTTGATACAATTAAAACTCTCTACTACTCATTTCCCTTTGCCATTTTTGACACCACTTTTATAAGAGTATAGTCATAGCTTGATCCATCTGCTGGTGGATTGGCATATATGGTCTTCGTAGCCAAAAGTTCGTACTCGTATCCTTTCTCGTATGTAAAGCCTTTAATTCCGTTGAACTCGCATGGCTCCAAAGTCTTTTCTCCCTTTTCTTTTATCAACATACATTCGTGTGGTGTACCCGTCATACCGGTACGTTCTCCTGTTGTGGCAGAAACATATAGAGTTACAGTCTTCTGCTTGTCTTTGGGTTCATCGTCATCATTTAAACAGCTTGCAAACATTGTAAATACTGTTAACAAAATGACGAGAATCCCGATTCTTGTTTTGATTTTTTTCATAATTCGTAATTTTTAATGTTTATATATGTGTGAAAATATAATTATAATTGACTGTTTGAATGCAATTTTTAATTTGCATTTCTCAGCTCCTCAATTACACTTTGACGCTGGAAGTAAGAATCCACATAAGTAGGATCCTCATAGCATCCGCTTAAACTAATCATGGCTGAAATAGCCACAATGACCATTGATATCTTTTTCATTACTATTGTTTTTATTATATAACGGCGAGACTATATTATTATTGTTATGTTCAGAGTCTATCGTATAGTTTACGTTTGCATCGTAACCATAAGCTTTCTTGGTTGCCTCAAGTTCGTTGTCCGTCATGCGCTGATAAATCACCATGCCGTAGAATGGTTTCAGATTTCCATTCTCATCGGTTGCATCGCCCAGTTTCTGCATGGTGTGCATTTGCAAATAATTTGACTCTGTTTTTGTGAGGAGTAAAACTTGCATATAGCGGCTTTGCATACTTTGACTTGCCGAACCGCGCATGATGAATCCTGCCACAGCATCATAAAACCATTCTGTTTTGTTATAGAACTTACCATCGGTATCGCCATGGTGGAAACCTATCAGATGACCGTCTGACTCAAACCAATAATCCATATATCCACCGCCATAAACTGTCTTGCGGTAGTCTGTTTGTGAAAGTCTGCCGTTATCCTGCACTTTATACATGCCTATGACTTTCCATCCATAGCCCTTTACCTTATTTTCAATGTCAGCAGCACTTACGGGCTTTAATCCTTTAAGCACACAGCATCCATCGTTGTTAATAATATAAGTCCTATCGAACTCATAGTCTATAACTGTAACTGGTCCGCTAGGTTCCTCAGTCATATCACAACCTGTAAAAGAAACGATGCTGAGCATTGTCATCAAAAAAATCATTCTAATTTTCATACGCTTCTTGATATTAAAGGGTTATATCTATTCAATAAACGCAAAAGGAATCAAAAACTTGCATGAGATTTCAAGATTATTTTATTCCTTGTGTTATTTCATCAATACAGGCTTATTATCGAAGCCGTTCATCTTGTTTGTCACTATTGTCGTTCCAAATAACCTCTGGTTCATGTATAGTTTGCAATGGTACTTTAACAATAGAGTCAGAAGCCACTTTCTCATAGTCATTTGGTGAGTGATTGGTTTGCTCTACAAAGGTTTTCTTCTTGGAGAGACAGGCATGACGGAGCTTACTTTGTTCTACACTCTTGAATGGTGGCAGTAGGCATTTCGTAACAGTGTCAAAGACGTTATCCAAAAAGCAACTGTGAAATAATATTTTTTAAGATAATAGTTTGCTCTAATCCAATATAAATCTGTATCTTTGCAACCAGATAAGCGTTCTGTAACACAAGAAACGGAAGAGGCTGAGAAACAATGCATTGCATTTCTTTCCAGAATCTTACAAAAAAGGCTAAAAGGAACGGTACAACTTCATCGCTAACAGGTTGAGAATAAGCAGATTACATTTGTTGTTCATTTTCTCTGCACTTGTAAAAAGGGTAGTTGTACCGTTTAAAAGATAAAAGCTTAACTATCAGCAACATCCACATGTTGCATCGGAAAGTAATAGATAATTATAATAGGGAACGCAGTGCGTTCCCTATTATAATACCCATCAGTTTAGCCAAATTCTTCCTTCACGTCGAAACAAGGACAAGCCTTGCTGGCGAACTCGTTGTGCCCGTGGATAGTAGCCCCGGGATATTCCTCCTTCAACTGTTCGATGAGGGATTTCATGGCAGCCTTCTGCTGGGGCGTACGGGTGTCTTTAGGCTTGCCGTTCTTCGACAAACCGCCGATGTAGCAGATACCGATGCTCACAAGATTGTGACCTCTGCAGTGGGCGCCTACTTCTTCTACAGAACGGCCCACGTGGATGCTTCCGTCACGATAAATTACAAAATGATAGCCGATGCAGAAAAAGCCACGATCTCGATGCCAGCGGTCGATGTCGGCTACGGTGTAATCACGACCTTCCTTGGTCGCGCTACAATGAATGATGATTTCCTTGATTTTACGCATGATGAAAATAAATTTAAATATTGATCTACTAATTGATTTACTGAACAGACTCCGGATTTACAGACGCTTCTGATAGAGATTGAGACGCTTCTGAAAAAGGCAGAGATGCTTCAGAGAATGTCTGAGATTCTTCTGATGACGATGGATCCTCTTGGGGAATATCTTCGCTGCCCCAGTCTCGTATTAGCAGAGAGACTTTCTCCTTGTTCTTCAAAGCCACGTTCACTCTTTCTAAAAACTCCTGAAAGTATTCCTCCGAATAAGCCATTAAACCTGTAATCAGAGGCTTGCCTATGATGATGCTTCCATATTTCAGTCTGAACGGACCTAAGCCAGGCGTAATGAAAGGCTTTTGTACTACTTTTGGGGGAACTCGGTCGTCTGCGCCAAAGATGACTGGCAGGGTTTTGAATTCCTCTGTCCCGTTTTCTATCTTGACAGGTACAAGTACGATTTTGTAACTGTTAGCAAGCAGATAATTCTTGGGATGCTCAATGGTTCGACAGAAAGTCCCACCATTGATGATCATGGTTCCGTCCACACTCCAGGGAGTGAAGCGACGGCGATATATAATGATGTTCATAATGATGATATTTTATTAAATTAGAAATGAGAAATGGAGGATAAAACCTTAATGACACTTAATGACACCCGTCCTTAATGACACCTTATAGCTTCATTCCCCTTCCCCTTTCCCTTACTCATTCTTCTCTCTTTCTCCTCCTTTCTCTTTCTTCCCCTCTTCTCATTCCTCCTCATTTCTAATTTCTCATTTCTAATTTCTCATTAAAAAACCTTTCTCATTTTATCATCTTTCTCATACTGTTGGCGATGTTTTCTGATAACGTTTATCGGGCAACAGACAGATCAGACCCTGCCGTTTCCAGTTTTTCAGCATTTGCTTTACTGACTGATAGGTAGCGTTCGCCCCCTTCACGGCAATGCTCTGCTGCTGCGCCTGTTCGAAGGAGAAGGTAACGTCCAGACGCTCGAAGATAGAGTCGTTTTTTCCTCTGCGACTGCGGTCGTAAGGCGACTGCCCGCAATAATCCTTGGATGAGAAAGCATTCTCGATGCGAGAGCGGAAGAAGTAGAGCGCATTGTCCAACTGATAATCTGCCAGCACATTGAAAACTCCTAACATGGTAGGTGTCTGCATCTTTACAATCGATTCCTTCCACTGCTGAGGATTCTGCTTCAGCAACTTCTCTGCACCCGCAAATCCGTGCTTCTGAATCAGAGATTCTGCTACCTTGCAGAGCATGATGCAGGTCATCATTCTCATCGTTGTAGGACAGATGCGGAAGCCCTGACGAGCCTTTACTTTGTCATCATTCTTTATGGTCTCCAGTCGTATTTCTTCCAGCCATTCCCTACCTTTAGTCTCCAACTTGGGTAGCACAATTTCGCCCTCCATCAGGGGTAGCAGATGAGCTATCTGTACTATGCGCTCTCGCTGACGCTCATTGAGCACATACAGATTTTCTGTGAGCGGAGTAAACGTATTGTCAGGCGTTCTCGCCACGGTGATACGGCTCTGAAAACCATCCGTATAATTGTTGACCACTCGATAAAGCGCATCAGGTGTTCCACACATCACTACGTTCCATAACAGTCTGTCTATGTGGACATTCACCGCATCTGCGCTCCTTGCCTCACGCTCATAGCACGTTCCGTCGTAAGCCTGTCGGAGCATCACGGAGAAGTCGCTCATAGCCGATTTCCACTTCTGCGCCACGGTGTCAGCTTCCGGAGTAAATGAGAAAGCGTGCTTGCCGTCGGTGTTGGCCAGTCGTTCAGCCAGATTGGCCACGGTATTGTTCAGCGTGAGACATCTTACGGGCAGTTTAGGCTCTTCGGGCTGATCCTTCTTGTTCTTTGCTGCTCGCTTCTTGGCTCTCCATTCGTCCTCTTTCTGCTGATACATTTTGTCCATATCTTTCACTTCTTTTGTCCAGGCATTGATTACGGGGTCGATGCTGCCTTTGCCCGAAGCGAAATCACCAGCGATGTAGGAGATGAGGTTCAGCGTGTTCATCTTGCCGTGCACGCTCACCTTCACGCCTGTGGCGAGCATTCCGATGACGGGGCAGATGGCGGTAATGACGGGCATTGCTAAGGCTGGTCCTACGGCATTGATGGAGTCGCGCACACCTTGTGGCATTTTGGGCAGGGCATTGTAATAGAACAGTTCGTCCTGCGCATTAGCCTCGTCAAGTGCATTGATCAGCACCTCGTCCTCATGGGCAGAAGTGCCATTCTGCGCCATCTGTTTCAACTTTTCCTGTCGCAGCGCAGCAAGCACATCCTTCAGTCGCTTAGGCATTTGGGTAATTTTCTCGTTGAGCGCTGAGTTGATGCAAGCCATCTTCTCCTGCTCAGGGAAGCCATCGTAGCAGGGGATGATCTGAGCCATCATATTGCGGTCGAAACCACAGATGTGGCGCAGGTTTACGGCGAGCTCGAAAGTCAGTGTGTTGCGGTTGGAACGAACCGGTTCCTGACCGTCATTATACATCTGCCACCATTTCGAGATGATTTCAGAATATGGGATTCCGAGATACTGGAGATTCGAAGGGACTGGAATTGGAGATTGATTCTTTCCAGCCGAGGTCTGTGATGTTCCTGCCGCTTCAGCTACTTCTGATTTCTCGCCATTATTTTCCCCGTCATTCGCCTCAACCCCCGTCTTGAGCATTCCGTTAATATCTGCATTCTTTGTCGTATTTTCCCAAGGTTTGTAATGCTTATTCGCCTTGTGAGCCCCCTCAGGAAGTTCTTCCTGTCCATACTTCTCTCGCTCCTCCAACACCTTGCTTTCAGCCGCCACGGCAGCTTCATCGTAAGCATCCTGAAAGAGTTCGGGAGAGAGGAAAAGCAAGTCGTCCGGTTCGGCGGATGAGGTGAAATAAACCCGGTTGATGTCGTGTGCCGACGTGTCCATTTCGCATTTCAGCATCGTGGCGATGCGTACTTGGTTTTCCAGTATAGTCTTACCCATTTCTCGCTTGCAGACGGCGTGACCACCTTGTCTTGCACTACGTTCCAGCATCAGCAGTCCATATTTCTCAGGCTCCTTGAGCAGCAGTTCAGCAGCCTTCTCGAAAGCCTCTTTGTCGTCGAGATCAAATCCGAAAGCCTGGCCTGGCAGTTTCATGCCTTTCACCACGCCCTGTGGATAATGTCCGGAATAATTAAATTGTATCAGACGGCGTTTCGCCGCATCGTTTCCAGCGCGAGCCAGTCGCAGATTAGCCTTCTGCTCATTGCTTCCACGCAGCATTTTATACTCCTCTTCCGAAGTGATGGAGCGGGCCACCTTGTGCCCGTTCTCCACCCTGATCAAATAACAGCTCATTGATATGTTTTTTTACATTATTAAAAGATTTTCTATCGCTTCAACTGATAATCTACCAAAGCATCCGCAGCCTCTTCAGACTCTTTAACGAGTGTGCTGCCGATATTGATACCCTCGTCGCAGAACACCTTCAGCGTGAGCTGGATAGCCCCATCTTTGGTTTTGCTCAGACGTCCGTGAGCCAACTTTCTGATGAGTTGAGCCTGCGAACGGATTCTTGGTTTCATTATGAAGTCGAAAGTGCCATCCGTCAACTGCTGGGCAATGCCCTGCGTACGGAATGCCGGTACTTGATTTCTCACTCCCTGTTGGTTGGGCGCAAAGAGAAAACACTTGCTCTCATCATAGAAAGCCACACCACCCAACTGCACGTGCTGGCAGCCATTATTCTGTTGGAACTGATTGTAACCATTGTTTTTCTGGTTGCCCTTTTTAGCATTATTTTTCTTCATGTCTGAATTGAAATTTTCGAGGAGAAACATCTGGAATGTTGCGCGCTTTACTTAAGAAAATCCTCCGTCCGTCCCAACTCAGATTAATAATTTTGTTACAGAACCAGCGCAAGTCTTTCCCTGCGAAGCTCTTTTTACCTTTTTACCTTTTTACTTTTTTACCTTTTCAATGTCCGTCACGAGGATGTCCTGATACACCTGCCCATTATACTCTCTTGCCGTGAATCTGAGTGTAGCCACCACCAAATCCCCAGGATAGAATTTGCATTGAGCAGCATTACCCAGCATGGCTGCAGCATATTGGTTTTCGTACTTGCCGCCCAACTCCTGCAACACGATGTTGCACTTCATTATCTGGCCATTCTCACTCTTCTGACTCTGTACAGTGAAAGGCTCGCCCTGCTTAACAACTCTTAGAATCATTGTATTCATAATCAAAGAAACAAGACCTCGCCTTCCTTTCAAGGCTCCTTAGTTAGCAGCTCCGATCTTGCTGAAAGCTGTTGCAAAGATAGTGAGTCTTTCCATGCGCTGGAATACTTAGTGTAAGAATCCCCCCTCATCTTTTCACCACTTTTCTTTAGAGGGTCTATTTTCAGCCAGTTTTCAGTCTATTTCAGTTCAGCTTCCAGGATGTCTTTCATCACGACAAGCAGACTCTTGGTTCCATCGCCACCGCTCGCCATTCTCTGCTCGTATTCCCTATTGATCAAGTCGAAGAATAGTTTCAGATAGAATCGTTCCGTCGCTTTCTTCAGTGCTTTCCCGTCTCTGATGTTTCTCAGCGTGGGATAGTTTACGCTCATGTCGAGCTTTACCAGTCTGCTGTGCGTATAGCCCAGTCTCACTACGGCAGTATAGGCAATGCCCAATGCCGTTTGTTTGTTTTGATGATTATCTGCCATCATTCCTGATCGGTTTGCGAGAGAAGCCGTGGATTACCGATGGCCATCTTCAATCACGTTGTGAGGTTCCCCACCTCCGCTCAGGTTGTTATTATATAAATAGGTACTATAAGAATAGATGCTATTTAAAATGAAAACACTCGGAAATGAGAATGTACAGTTCTCAAATCCGAGTGCAAAGATAAGATAAAGTAGTGTAAGTGCCTGAAAATAAAATCGGTCATTCCCGGACGACCGGAAATGACCGAAAATGACCGTAAACAGATCTTTTTTTTATCCCATTTAATGTGTTTCAAACAATCCTCGAGAAGCCGTTTACCATTTCCCGATAAGCCATATCTTTTTCGTATGGTTTGTTGTCAGGATTCATATAATCAGTAAAAGTCGTCTTCGTCATTATAGCTAATCCGTCAATAGCCTTATATTCGTTGAAGGTAGGCCTTCTGATAACGCCAGCATCCATAGCCGCCCTCACAGGCATGGCCAGATCTTTAGGTTTTGATTTGCCCGACTGGTAATCTCTGATCATGGTAATGACAGTGGTGGCTTTCCCCTCCTTTACCATAAAGGAAGACGGAGTCGACGGAGCTGGGGTGTTTACCCCTAATTTTCGCCTCAACAGATCCACCTCCTTATCTAATTCCCCCTCATACTGCCTATTCAGATCGTGCAGGGGGATGAGCACCTTCTCGATGGTATCAGGTGGATATTCACAGACCTGCTGCAGAAAGTGATGGAGAAAATCCTTGACATCAGAGGCTTTAGTACCGTCGGCTTTCATGACATTCAGTTCACAAGTCAGCAGATTGGTCCGCTTACCCTCCATCCATTTCTTCTCCTCTTTTCGGGCGCATATTTCGAGCAGTTGGAAGAAGAGAGGATGGTCATTCAAACGTTTATAAATAGTCATAATGATGGCTTTGACATCCAGATGCTCATAGGTCTTGCCAGCTGCGAAAATCACGGCAGAAGCCACCATGAGCACCAGCATGGCTTCATCCTCATTAGCAGCATCGTCCTGGATGTCATCCATCTCGTCTTCTATCCCCTCCAGAATATCCGGTAATTGCAATACATCGCTGGCAAATGACTTGGCAGAAAGATATATTTCGGCAGGGGTAAGCGCAGTGTAGCCCTCACGACAAAACTGCCTGAGTGCATCATGGAAGATAACGAAAACGTCATCCGAAAGCAAGCGTCTTCTCTCCTGCCTCACCTGTTCCTTGTCCAAATGTATGATCATAATTTTTCTGCCTGATAGTAGGTTGTTGGTTCATATTGCTTAATCATCCACAGAGGTATTTTTCATCCCGTTCAGCATCTCAACGATGGCCGCTTCTCCCTTCATGATATCATCGTGCTCTACCTTCTCACCGTTTCTTTTCTTTCCCTTGAAAAGCATTTCCAGAAGCTGGGCGTCCAATTGCTTATGTATAATTTTATCGGTATTTTCCTCATCCGATTCCACAAAGCACCGGTAGGTAGCACCATCCTTTGTCACCAGTTCTACGGGCGTATGGGAGGCACTTGCCAGGGTGAGCATATTTTTCATATATGTAGAAGTTTCATTCAGACTGGCACAGGTAAGTTTTTCTTCACAACTTACTTCCATTCTCAAATTATGTTTGTCCTCTTTGGCAGCAAAAGCCACTTGTAAAAGTGCAGGAATCAGCGAATCATCAAAATATCCCTTTTTCTTCTGCTTGAGCTCTTCCACCCTTTCCAGCAATTCCTCTTTGCTCATATTAGGATTACCAAAGAACATCTTTCTGGTATTATCTTGTAACTTCTCCCATGCTTCAACCAGATCTTCGGGATAATATTTTGGCAATATCTCCAGGTCATAACAATATTCACAAAAGAGCACTTTATTGATCTCTCGTGTCAGAATTTCTGCCACTCGCTTAGGAGCCGAAAAGGCCTTGCGGCGGTTCTGTATGGCTATCGTTCTCATCCCCTCCCGGTTGTCGATGATGACAAAGCAGGAAGGTTCAGTCTTGGCGATAGAATTCTCATACTTGATTTCTATGGGGATGTCAATAGAATTGGCAAACTGCATCACGATGATGTTGGGATTGCTCTCCAGATGATAGACGCGATGATTATACACTTTGTCATAAGGGATTCCCTTCTTTGCCTGTTCTTCGCTTGCTTCTCCTTCACCGAAAACAATATCTTTGTCTTCTTGGAATAGAGTCGCAAGATGCTTCTGTCTGTCCTCCCAGTCATAGGGGGCAAACTCATGCTTGTATTTTATATAGTAGTCAGCAAATTTAGCCATATTATTCTTTAAGTTAATAGTTTATTATTATTTTTCATCCTGTGGCAGTTTACTTTAGTAGATTGTCCGAATGATTGTTACAAAGGTACTAAAACATCGTAAAATATTTTATAATATTACATTTTTTAACGCGTATAAATAATAAATTGATAGCTTTGGGTGTCATTAAGAGAGGGTGTCATTAAGTGTCATTAAGGTTTCGGGGGGCGCAAAAATCCTCTATAGTATAATATATAAATATTTATATATTATACTATAGCCCAAAATGACACTTTCATTTTTCTTAATGACACTTAATGACACCCTTCCTTAATGACACCTTTGTCACCTTTTGTCTTCCATGGGATATGAAATGCAAAATCAGCTTTTGCGTATATAGTTATAAATCAGCTACTTACAGAGTTATTTCTAACTTTTTTGGCCATATTCTTGTTTTCGGCTCAGAATTGTTGTACCTTTGCACCAGCAATCGAAAGAAAGCTTCTCTTGCACCGAAAGTCGGTCTTTACAGACGACACATTTGAATCTCGATTGATGTAAGGCGCCAGACATCAATGACGACCAAAATAAGGGCAAGAAACGGGGCTTCTGGGGAATTGAAATATCAACCATCAAAACACACAAAAAGTATGATTAACTACAGCATTACCATGCGCTCAGTGAACAGTAACCTCCTTGAAATCAACCAGGCTAAATCACGTATCAACCAGGCTAAGAAAGAGGGTAAGAACCCCGACCAGGCCGACCTCAACCTTGTGAAGACCGAGAAGAAGAATGCCTTCGCCGTATCTCAGTATTCTGATGTGATGACCATCGAGAAGTTTGCCAAGCACATCTCCAGTCACGGCAGCGTCTATTCTCGCGCAGACATCTCTGCCATCCTCTACATGACCGTGGATTGCATGAGAGAGCAACTCCTCGAAGGCAAGAAAATCCGCCTCGGCGATCTCGGTGATTTCTCCATCCTCCTCTCATCCAAGGGCGCTGAGGATGCAGACAAGTTCTCCGCTCAGAACATCACTGACGTGAAGGTTCAGTGGGAGCCAGGCGCTGAGTTCAAGAACCTCATTGCCGATGCAGAGTTCAACCTCGTAGCCAGCCGTAGCGCTCAGGCTGCAGTCATCAAGGCCATCAAGGAGGGCAAAGCCAACGTGGACATCAGCACTCCAACTACTCCTGACGACGGTTCTGATGGCGGTGGCTCTAACCCAAGCAGTGGCTCTAACCCAAGCGGCGGCACTCCTGCAGGAGGTAACACCGAGCAGAGCGGCGGCACCAGCCAAGGCACCGGTTCCACCCCAAGCGGCGACAATAAGGGCGACACTGGACAGGACGGCGATGGAGACTACGAATTGAAGTAGCCTCTCCCCCGCCAAAGTGAAGCTGGTGGGGGCAACCTACCCTCCCGAAGTCCTAACAGACCAGGGGAAAATTAACCTCATGTGAAACACACAAAAATATAAGTTTAACCTTTAAAATTGAATCAATATGAGTAAAATGAAAGCAGACACATGGAAGACCATTCTTCAAATCGCCATCAGCATTCTTACGGCACTTGCCACCTCGCTGGGCGTTTCGAGTTGCATGGGATGAAATATCGCATATATATCATGTTGAATGTTAAGTTGCATTCTTGTATACATAAAAAGGTATAAATCCAGTATGGTTTGAGTTTTGAATTTACCTCACCGAAAATGTGGTTTTAGAATTACAATCAGACAGAGAGTTTGATGAATCCCTATAAGACGACCGCTTCCTCAAAATCATGAGGGGAGCGGTCGTCTTTTGTTTTTCAAGTGTTAGTTTCAAGTTTCGTTATCATTCCGAGGGTGTCATTAAGAGTGGGTGTCATTAAGTGTCATTAAGGATTTTATGTGTTATTTTTATGAAAAATTATAATTTCATGGGGGGTTATTACTTTATTTCATTTTATTTGCCCTATCATTCAATCATGATAGTACAGCTGACTAGATATATTCATTGTTTTTGCACGTAATAATCTTATGAATATTATGTGCAAAGTCGGTGATTCTATTCTGAAAGTCAACAATATTGCTAAAACAAGCACTCAGACAAATACCAAGAAACGCAGTACATAGAAAACCGATGATAGCACTACTAATGATCGAAAAAAAATAGAAGATTACAGAAAGTGAGGTTGAAATTGAGGTTAATAATGAGATAAAGAGTGAGGTGAAGAGAAACTATGTACTTGGAACCCAAGATAACACTAAAGACATTTTCGTTATCCCCTTGCATACAAATAAAGTTAAATCAAGTTCGCCCTGCAAACAAAATCCATCTAAATATTCACTTTTCTGAATATTTTTCTGTATTTTTGCAGATATATTGCGCTGATATGGGCGTTGAGCATTGCTTATCTCCCTAGATTACAGGCGCATCATTATCAAATGATTAGAGCATGAAGAAGATATTATTCCTACACGGATTCTTCGCCACGGGCAGCTGTCCGATGGCGAGAGCCTTGAAAGAGGCGTTTGAGGGGACGGCGGTGGTGCTGACTCCCGACCTGCCATTGCACCCCAAGGAGGCACTAAAGGAGATTCGCTCCATCATCGACCGGGAACAGCCCGACTTGCTTCTGGGCAACAGCTGCGGCTCTTTCCTCGCCCAGATGCTGGCTCCGGTGGTGGGCATTCCTGCCCTGCTCGGCAATCCGTATTTCATGATGACGGAGTTTCTGAAGGAGCGAATCGGCGAGCATGAATACAAGGCACCGAGAAGGGACGGCAATCAGCGGCTGGTGATTGACGAGGCGCTGATAGAGGAGTTTGCGGAACTGGAAGCCGTGCAGTTTGACCATTGCAACCCTTATTATAAGGATCGTGTGTGGGGACTTTTTGGAGAGCAGGACACCCTGGCTCACTTCTCCCCTCTCTTCCTGGAGCACTACAACCAAGCCTTCCATTTCCCTGGCGGTCATACGCCTACTGAGCAGGAGGTGAAGACCTGGTACGCTCCCCTCGCCCAGAAAATGCTGATGGAGTTTTCAGCAAAGGAAGAAAGATATTTCCAGCACTTTAAGGGCGGTAAATACAAATTCATCCATTCTGCCTTCGACTCCGAGACTCAGGAGCGCATGGTGGTTTATCAGGCTCTCTATGGAGACCAAGCCTATTGGGTAAGACCGGAAGATATGTTCTTCGGGAAAGTAACAAGGGACGGCAGAACTTTTAATCGTTTCACAGAAATAGAAAGATAATTATGGAGACATTCAATGACGTAATCAATAGTGACCAGCTTGTTCTGGTCGATTTCTTTGCTACATGGTGCCAACCTTGCAAGGCGATGCACCCCATTCTGCAGCAGGTGAAGAGTGTATTGGGCGACCGCATCCGAATCATCAAGGTGGATGTAGATAAGTACGGCGTAACAGCAAGCCAATACCGCATCCAATCCGTGCCTACGCTGATGCTCTTCCGAAACGGAGAAGTATTGTGGCGCACAAGCGGTGTGGTAGATAAAGCTGAACTGCTGGCTACGCTTGATCCATTCTTGACATAATCAAAAATATAAAAGAATAATCTTATGCGCATAATAGGAAACTTACTTTGGTGGCTCTTCGGAGGTCTCGAAGCTGCCATCGGTTATTTCACCGGAAGTCTGGCTCTTGCATGTACTATCATCGGCATTCCGTTTGCAATACAGACATTCAAGATTGGTCTGCTCTGCCTATGGCCTTTTGGTTCTACAGTAAGAGAATCGAATAGTCCTACAGGTTGCATTCGCATCCCGTTGAATTTACTCTGGCTGATTTTCGGAGGATTGTGGGCTTGCCTCATGCATCTGTTCTTCGGCTTTCTCTTATGTATAACCATTTTCGGCATTCCTTGGGGAAAACAGCATTTCAAGATGGCCGCGCTTTCGCTCGCACCATTCGGAAAGGATGTGGAGTTGGGATTTTAAAGAAATAAGAAAAAGAAGTCGAAGGGTATGAACACATTACACAGTTGCCTCGCCTACTATCTCCTGGGCATCAATGCAGTTACATTCATCGTGTACGGCATTGATAAGTACAAGGCAAAGAAAGCCAAATGGCGCATTCCGGAAGTAACGCTTTTATTGCTGGCTGTCGTTGGAGGAAGCGTCGGGGCATGGATGGGGATGAAAGTCTGGCACCATAAGACGATGCACAAGAAATTCAAATACGGCATTCCTGCCATTCTGCTGATACAGATTGCGCTGATGACGTATTTACACGTGAATCTTTGGAAACAAATAGTTTGAAGAAAATTATGGCAATGACTATTGATACAACAAACCTCTGCTCACATCTTCAAAAGAAGTTGTTTGAACCTGAGGGAGTATATTATCCTATCTGGCAAGCCATGCAGAACGATAAGGAGCTGACAGCCGTAGTTCGCTCACGACAGCTTCATATCTATCGTAACGGCAAGAAGATTCTCATTCTCGCTGGCAAGGCTCAGCCGAAGATTATCAGAGAGGACAAACTGAACGAATTGATTAAGAAAATAATATAAATGATGAAGAAAGAAGAAGTTATATCTTTTGTATGGCAGCATATTCTGCTGCTCGTTTCGCTCTATGTAATGACTTTCGGAGTCGCAGCATGTGTGCGAAGTCAGTTAGGTTCAAGCGTTATTTCCACCATCCCTTACGTGATGGCTTCGGCAGGAACAATGCTTGACTACATTCCCCGATGGACTATCGGCGGCTACACCATCATGATGAACGCCATCTTCGTGGTGCTGCAGATTCTGATTCTGAGAAGAAACTTCGAGTGGGTGCAACTCTTCCAACTCGCTATCGGCTTTATCTTCGGAATGTTCATAGACCTCAATATGGTGCTTACACAGTGGATGGTTTCAGAAAATATCCTGGTCAATGCCCTTGTGCAGATTGCCGGTTGCACCATCCTCGGTTTCGGAATTGCCATGGAGGTGAAGTGCGGCTCAGTAACCATGCCTGGCGAGGGCATTTCCATCGCCATTCACAAGGTTACCGGCTGGCCTTTCCCTAAAGCCAAGATTCGGGTGGACATCACGCTCGTGGTCTTGGCCGTCTTGTTCTGCTTCCTGCTTCTCGGTTCATGGAAATGGGAGATTGTGGGCATCGGAACGCTCTTCGCCATGGTCTATGTAGGTGTTACAGTTCGCCTATTCAACAAACATCTTGCATGGTTCGACCGCCTGCTCCACTATCGTCCAGGTTGCCGCAGATATGTTTACGGACTGGCACGATACATAAGAAAACAGATGTAAGTTTTTCTAAATATGAATAAAAATGGAAACAGAAAGAATTTTAGCTTGTGGGTGGTGACAAGGATATGGTTAAAGTGTTTAAGTACAAAGGATAAAAATAAATCTCTGTTCACATCTTCAAAAGAAGTTGTTTGAACCTGAGGGAGTACATTATCCTATCTGGCAAGGCTCAGCCGAAGATGCAATTCTGATGTGGGCAATGAGAATGCTATGGAATAGGAGCACAATTCAGACTCGGAGTATCTAGCCTGATTTCTGCATCAATGTTTAACGGTCTGACTAAGCGACTTGTTAAAATAGCCAAAAACAGAACAGAAAAACAAATAAAAGTTCGTTTTCTATTCCAAATTTTACTATTTTTGCACCATGATAATGGATTTAGAACATATAGGTAACATACCAGTCAGTACTTCAGCTATAGCTTCATTGTTTACAAATATTGAAGCAGGGAATCAGAAAGTACGCAGTCTTGAGGCGGCTCATAAAATTATCCGACTCAAGAAGGGGCTTTATGTGGTAGCTCCAAATGTGTCTCGTGTTGCTCTATCCACAGAACTGATAGCCAATCATCTTTATGCCCCTTCGTATGTGTCAATGCAGACAGCATTACGTTATTATGGATTAATACCAGAAGCTGTTTACACTACTCAGTCTATGACACTAAAGCACTCCCGTAGTTTTGATACTCCTGTCGGGCGTTTTGAGTATAAGAACATGTCAAGAGAAGCCTTTTCAATAGGGATTACAAGCATCAACATGCAGAGTTACGCCTTTCTGATGGCAACACCAGAAAAAGCGCTCTGTGACTTAATCGCAAATTCTCCGAAGGTTAATTTACGTTACCAGAAGGATATAGAGAACTATTTGGAGGAGGACATCCGAATGGAAATAGATGATTTCAGGAATATGGACATAAGTATATTTGAGCGATATGCTCAGGTTGGGAAAAAGTCTAAATCCATAGAAACTCTAATTAAATATTTAAGGAAATGAATACAAACGAGATATTCAATCAAATGCTTTCGAGCTATGACATAACGACCGAACTGCAAAACCGCAATGCTATCTTTGAGGTCAACCAGCAGATTATTCTTTCTGGTCTTTACAATGGTGGCTTTTTCAACGAGGCAGCTTTCTATGGTGGAACATGTCTGCGTATATTCCATGGATTGCAGCGTTTCTCTGAGGATATGGATTTTTCCCTGCTTGCTCCGAATGAAAACTTTGATTTTACACATTATTTTCAGCCCATCATTGACCAATTCGCTATGGTGGGTAGAGAGGTTGAGATCAGAAAGAAGGACAAAAAGAACTTTGGCAAAGTGGAGTCTGCCTTTCTGAAAGACAACACAGATGTATATGATATTACATTCCGAACTGAGAAATCTGTCAAGATCAAGATTGAAGTTGATACTCAACCTCCTTTGAAATTCCAAACAGAACAGAAGTTGCTTCTGCTCCCCCAATCTTTCATGACACGATGTTTCACTTTGCCAGCCCTCTTTGCAGGAAAGATGCATGCACTGGTGTATCGTGCCTGGAAGAACAGAGTCAAGGGACGTGATTGGTATGATTTCGAATGGTATGTTCGCCACAATGTTCCTCTTGACTTTACTCACTTGTGCGAAAGAGCCTTGCAGTTCAATCACGAAGAGCTTGACAAGGAGACGTTCCTTCAAAAACTGAATGAAAGACTTGCCACGGCAGACATGAATCAAATAAAGGCAGACGTGTTGCCTTTTGTCAGGAATCCCAAAGAGTTGGATATTTGGTCGAATGACTATTTTATGGAACTTGCAAAAATGATCAGATTTGAATGAAAGAAACATTTAGAAAATATCTGGACAGATCATTTCACCGGAAATTCAGCATCAGGAAAGGTCATGGTGAAATGCGGTTTCTCTGACACCGGAATGCTGAACAGATGCAGCCAGCTTGTGGGTGGCGACAAGGATATGGTTAAAGTGTTTAAGTACAAAGGATAAAAATAAATGAACATGAATTTTCCAGAAATATATTCAGCAACAGGCATGATGGAGCTAATTCAGAAGATCGGCTTCCTCCCTCTCCTTGATAGCGGCATTGAAGGATTCTCTGCCGAAGACATCGTGACAGATGACTGCGGTTATGTAACATTTCCTGAAGGCGGTTGGGACTGGCCGCTATGGAAATGGAAGGGCGAAATTGTGCAGGAAATGCCGTGTATGTACGGAAAGTTCTTCAACAAGAAAGCAGGATTCATCAGCCAGGAATGGTGGCCGGACTTCTACAACTACAGAAGAAGCAAGTTTCCTCGCCCGAATGAAGAATCGATAGAAGGAGCCATTCTCAGTACACTTCAATCTACCGGCAGTCTCATTACAAGGGAACTTCGGGCAGCCTGCGGTTTTACGGGCAAGGGAATGAGAAGCAAGTTTGACGGTTATCTCACCCGACTGGAAATGGCGACTTACATTGTGACCGAGGATTTCATCTATCCTCGTGACAAGCACAATCATGAATATGGCTGGGGATGGTCGCTGCTCAACACTCCCGAAGATCTCTATGGCAGGGAGGCTTGCCAATGCAACCGTACTCCCCTGGAATCTTACCAGAAGATTTTCAAACATCTGAAAGAAATCCTGCCTGACGCTTCGGATAAACAGATCATTAAATTAATTGGATAAAAATGACTTCACTTCAAGAAAGACTGTTCGCCATGCAGGATAAGCAGTATGCTGCTTTCCAAGCCAAACTGACACCGGGAGTGCCTATAGAAAGTTTCATAGGCATTCGTGTGCCTGTGCTTCGCAAGTTCGCAAAAGAATTTACAAAGGAGACAGAATGCGAGGAATTCCTTCATCAGCTTCCTCACGAATACTACGATGAGAACATGCTTCATGGTCTCCTCATTTCTGAGGTGAAGGACTACGAAGAATGCATTCGTCTTACAGACAGATTCCTGCCTTTCGTGGACAACTGGGCAGTTTGCGACATCATGTCTCCGAAGGTGTTTGTCAAACACAAGAAGGAGCTGTTGGCGAAGATCAAGACTTGGAGTAAATCGTCACACATTTATACCTGTCGCTTTGGAATAGAGACACTTATGTCTCATTACCTGGATAAAGACTTCAAGGCTGAATATCTTGAAATTCCAGCCTCTGTAAGGAGCGAAGAATATTACGTAAAGATGATGGTAGCCTGGTTCTTCGCCACCGCCCTTGCCAAGCAATGGGACCAGGCGATTCCCTACATCGAGCAAAACCGCCTTGCTCCATGGACGCACAACAAGACCATCCAGAAGGCCATCGAGAGCTACAGAATCACGCCCGAGCAGAAGGAATATCTGAGGACATTGAAGATAAAATAATTATGACACAAGATACTTCTACATATTACGTTTGGATAGGTGGCTCATGTGATTATGGCCATAAAGAGCGAGCTGGTGGTGCTGCCGTTGTGATTGAGCATAACGGCAACATCATCAGCCGTGATGTAATCAGCGACTTGCACACCACGGAGTTCCGCATGATGCTTACCCTCATGGTGAAAGTAATGCAGGAAATACCGGATGGTTCCGACATTCTCTTCCTGACCAACGCTGCCTATATTCAGAACTTTGACAAGACTCCAACGGCTAAATCTGCCAATCCAGACTTGATCATTCAATGCATCGAGGAAAAGAAAAGGCACAACTCTGTCGGGGTCAAGATTGTGCAATATCACAAAAGCCCATTGCTGATAGAAACCCACGATAGGGCTACGGAAGCAATGGCTAAGACAAGAAAGGAGTTTCATCAGAAAAACAAATAATTGTTTAGGGCCGTTTTCCGGTCATTAAGGTCACGGTCATTAAGGTCATTAAGGATTTCTGTTTTCAAAATATCCCTCTGTCTTATAAAATAAGGTTAAATCAAGTTCGCCCTGCAACCAAAATCCATCCATAAAATCACTTTTCTGAATATTTTTCTGTATTTTTGCAGATATATTGCGCTGATGGCGTATTTGCACATGAATTAATAACAAAATAAAAAACTAAGTATATGAGCATTAAAAAGAATGGGATTTATTGGAAGGGCATCAAGCGCCGGATAGGGAGATTCTTTGAGAAGGTGCACGAATGTATACTTATCTTCACCGACTGGCTTGGGTAAGCACACAAAGTAAATAGACAGCAAAACATTGATATAATCTGATGGAAACAGAAAGAATTTTACTCCGCCATTGGCTGGAATCTGATGCAGAGGCACTATTCAAGTACGCCTCAGACCCTGACGTAGGACCACGTGCAGGATGGCCAGCACATAAGTCAGTAGAGGAAAGTCGGGAGATAATCCGGACATTCTTCCATAATGAAACGACATGGGCGATTGTGCTGAAAGAGACTGGCGAGGCTATCGGCTGCATCGGCTACTACACCCATGAAACCAGCAACATCCCTATCGGAGAAAACGACTGCGAGGTGGGCTACTGGGTAGGAAAACCTTATTGGAACAAGGGAATCTGCACCGAAGCCTTGAAGCTGATGCTCGACTACTGCATCAACGAAAAGCATTTCGAAAACATCTGGGCAGACCATTTCACAGGCAATCCTGCATCAGGAAGAGTCATGGAGAAATGCGGTTTCTCAGACACCGGAATGCTGAACAGATGCAGCCAGCTTGTGGGTGGCGACAAGGATATGGTTAAAGTGTTTAAGTACAAAGGATATAAATAAATAAAAAAGAATATGAAGCATAAAGTAAAAGTGACCGTAATAGACAAGAAAATCTATCCGGAACTACAGGAGAAGTATTGCGCCGACCCTAAAGCAGGAATGTGTCCATGCTACAATGTTGGCGATGAGTTTATCTTTGAGCGTGACGAAGAGAACGACCATTTCTGGCATGGAGGCTTGAATACGCTCGTCAAAACATCCGCTGACCCGAACACAGTAGCTGGAGGTCCGAAAATGCCACATTGCTCTGAGGCATGGGACGCTATTTCACGATATATATACACCGGACTGCAAGGTGGTTCAATCATGAAGGGGTGGATGAAGCGTGAAAACGAAATGATTTGCTGTTGTTCTGACGGAACAAGACCAGTCATATTCAAAATTGAGCGTATAGACGAAGAGTAGTTGTGGAATAAATGGGATAAACGAACATTAAAACATATTGGTTATGAAGAAGATAAAGTTAAGCAATGGCGTGGAAATGCCACAACTGGGTTATGGTGTTTATCAGGTGGAACCTGATGAGTGTGAGCGTTGTGTGCTGGATGCTCTCAGCGTGGGCTATCGGATGATAGATACTGCGCAGGCTTATCTCAACGAGGAAGCCGTGGGCAACGCATGGAAGAAGAGCGGCGTAAATCGTGATGAGATTTTCCTCGTTTCCAAGGTCTGGCCTTCCAACTATGGCGATGGACAGACCATGAAGAGCATCGACGAGAGTCTGCGCAAACTGCAGACCGACTATATAGACCTGATGCTCCTCCACCAGCCTTACTGCGACCGCTACGGTGCCTATCGTGACTTGGAAAAAGCTTACAAGGCAGGAAAGGTTCGTGCCATCGGAGTGAGCAACTTCTTTCCTGATCATCTTATAGACCTGGCTTCAAACATGGAGATTGCGCCGATGGTGAACCAGATGGAGACGCACGTGTTCAACCAACAGTATGAGACTCGAAAATTCATGGATGAGATTGGCACCAAGCTCATGGCGTGGGCTCCTTTGGCAGAAGGTCAGAACGGAATGTTCACCAACCCTACCCTCACCCAGATTGGCGAGAAGTACGGCAAGACTGCTGCACAGGTAGCCTTGCGCTGGCTGCTGCAGAGCGATGTAATCATCATCCCGAAGACCGTTCACAAAGAAAGAATGCAGGAGAATCTGAATCTCTTCGACTTCGAACTTGATGCTGAGGACATGCAGAAAATTGCTGCGCTCGACACCGCCCACAGTCTCTTCCTCGACCATCATAGCGGAGAAACAACCAAGCAGTTTATGGAGTGGAGAGCTGTGGTGAAACCTACTGAATAAAGAGACTCTTAGAAACGAGCTCACTCTTATATGATAAATTTCGCTAAAAAATTGGTTATTTCAAAATAATTGGTGTATATTTGCATAAAAATCATTAGAATGGAGAATTATGGAAGAAAAATTATCGACTATATATTTGGTAAACGGTCAAACAGCTCTGCAGTATCTTATGAACGTGAGCAAAAAAATACAGGCAAATAGCGACCGAAGCGATATTCGAGTGTTTGAGACTGGGATATCCCCTCAACGACATGGAAATATCAGGCAAAGCTCGCGAGTTGCTGAGGAAGAGGAATGTAATAGGTTGATCAGTATTGCCAAGGAGAATAACTTATACATAGATAAGGAAGATTGGGATAAATTCGGCAATCGACGGATGATTCCAACAGGGGAAAGTATTGTCTTTTTGAGCAAGGACGGAAGTGTCTTCACAAAGATGAAATCTCCATTTTCCAAGGTTCCTTTAAAACAAACTCATCCGGAGGATATTATCTACGAGCATCTGATACACAATATGTTATTTCCTAGTACCAGGTACAGGTTCATCGGAATTTCAGAAGATATCAAAGGAATCAGAATCGTCTTGCAGCAAAAGAACATATCATCTATGTTTAGAGTTCCTACCCCAAAATGATAGACGACTATCTCCGAAATGTATTGGGATTAACTAAGGAAGACAAGTATTTCTATGGTAATGAATAAATGTTTCATAATCAAGAAACAAATAGCGTTTAAATGAGTTATATATCCCATTTTTAACATTTCCATAGCAAGTAATTGCCAGATCCCCATAAGACACGTGCTACTTATAATTCTAATATATCTTGCTTATGTTAATATTTCTCCAAAAAAATAAAATAGATATTATGCAAAGACTGATAATCACTCTTTGCATAATATCTATTCCTTTTTTTCAATCGTTTTCTAAAAGGTATTCAAAGACAAACTTAAAGATAGATATTCCTTCTGAGAATATTCATTTTAGAATGCAAGTATATAAAGGCAAAAACTATTTTATTTTACCGAAAGCAACTTTACACTCTTTAAATAAATATATGGATAATGAAAGAATTTGGCAATGGGAGAAAACATATATTATTGGCAAAACAAATGTAATATTAGACAGTTTTAAAGTGGGAGACATCGTTGGAGATATATGTACTGGTTTTTATAAAATTCGTAAGAAAACTTCTTTTAGATTATTATATTTTATTCCACCACAAAAAATAGAATATGTCATATTACCTTATATGTATAATGAAAAAACAAATAGACTTTATATTAAAAATATTAGTGATTATATAACTACACCAGATACAAAATACCTCTATTCTATAGATGATAATCACCTTATATGGATAGAAAATACACCATCTTATGAAAAAATACCGAATGAAGTATGTCGTTTGCAGATATATAATCATCCATCTCTAAGCGTAGAGAAAGAATTAAAGGAAGAATATTTAAAGGAATAATAGTCCTAATGGCATAAAATACAGGCTCAGGAGAGATTGTCCGTGGGATAAGACAACCTCTCCTAATCAAATATCTTGACTATACGATATATATTTCAAAAAAATGTATTACCTTTGTAGCATGGCTAAGAAAACTTCAACATTCGATTACGAAATATTGGTACGCTATATGCTTCCGAAAGGCATCTTGGATACATTTGAGGTAGCCAAGGTAGAGGAAGAATGTACTGGTGTCATGGATGAGACCAATACCGAAATACGTATACTTCAGACGTTGTCATTTAAACTGTGCCGATAAAATTCCACATTAACGACACTATAATCAGACTTTATTTTCTATTGCTTGAACAATGACTATCAATCTTTTGTAGAATAGCGAAATTAATTACTTTATTTAAAGGAAAAAGTTATTTTTGAGGCTATTTTTGCGATTTAAGACCCTCGAAAATGGCGAAAAAATGAAGCAGAAATGCCAAAACAAGTACCCCAAAATGCAGTTTTAGTAAAGAAACACAACAAAATGGCAGGCAAGAAATGGATATTGAACATGGATTTTCTTTGAATTTGAGAGACAGGAGAATATAAGAATAAGATTTTTTAGGAGAGAAAAAGAGGGGTTTAATAATCATATAACACACTGATAGTCAAGTACTTCTAATTACATCTTATACACTAAGACACTTGCTATGAAGAAAAACAAAATCCGGTCAAAATCGGTCATGGTCATTTTCGGTCAAAATGAAATTGAAACCGGTCAAAATGGTCTATAATATAATATAAATAAATATTTATATTATATTATAGAATGACCGAGCGCCCCCGAAAATGATTTTGACCGAAAATGACCATGACCGGAAATGACCGCTTTTCTAAAATTCTGAGTCACAAGCCTTCATTTTCTTCAAAATCAGTCAAAATGCAGCAATTGATTTCCGAAATATCATTGTAAAGCACTATCAGTCAGGCACTTACAGACACAACTAAAAAATCTGTAGCGGAAAAATTTGTTTTCAACTCCAAATTGTTGTACCTTTGCACCAGCAATCGAAAGAAAGCTTCTCTTGCACCGAAAGTCGGTCTTTACAGACGACACATTTGAGTCTCGATTGATGTCAGGCGCCGGACATCAATGACGACCAAAATAAGGGCAAGAAATGGGGCTTCTGGGGAATTGAAATATCAACCATCTAAACACACACAAAGTATGATTAATTACAGCATCGCAGGAGAAGAGAAATAGAAAGAAAAAAGCGAAAAAAAGAATGTTTTTACTTAAACCTTTGTGGATAGTATGCGTCTACTTCATAAAGTATAGGACATATAGTATAGGATGTTCAGACATTCATCGCAAATAGAAATTATAAACTTTTAATATTGTGGCTTATGAAAAGAATGATAAGAATTTTGATGATTGCCATTTGCTGCATGCTAACATGCAATATGGCAGCAAATGCAGGCAATGACAAGCCTATCGCCGTTAATGCTCTCCCGATAAAGGCTCAGACCTTACTCAGCAACCATTTCAACAATCAGAAGGTGATACTTGCTACCATTGAGACGGGAGTTATCAGCAAGAGCTATGATGTGGTTTTGCAGAACGGAACCAAGCTGGAATTTGATAAAAAGGGAAATCTCACTGAGATTGACTGCAAGCAGGGAAAAGTGCCAGCCAAGCTGATTCCGCAGGCCATCAGAAACTACCTGAAGGAGAATTACCCAGCGCAAGCGGTAAAGAAGATTGAAATGAACAAGAATGAATACGAAGTGGAATTGGCAAATGGGTTGGATTTAACCTTCAACAAGCATTTTCAGGTAATCGACATCGATTGATAAGACAACTCGACGCCATGGTCTATGTAGGCGTTACGGTTCGCCTGTTCAACAAGCATCTTGCATGGTTCGATCGCCTGCTCAACTATCGCCCAGGTTGCCGCAGATATGTTTATGGTCTTGCCCGATATATAAGAAGACAGATGTAAGTTTTTTGATGTGGTCGTGTTTAAGCACTCATCACAATTCAGGGATTATAAAATTTGAATTTGTAGCTTATACCCCACCAACCTTCCGATTTCAGCATGAATGAAGATTCGGATAGTTGATGGGGCTTTTTTGAGTCCGAGAAAGAATATCACTTTTTTACCTCTTCCAAACAGTCATTTACTGCCAACTAAAACGAAAGTTAAAACAGATAAATCTTGTTAAACAAATCATTTTTTACTACTTATGTTCATACCTTTGCACCCAAATTTATAATCAAAAAGGGAAATTTTATGTTCTAATAAGGATAATACAAAGGATCATTCCTTCAATTAAAAAGGTTCATTCCTTAATTGAAAGGATCATACATTAATTAACAAGAGAAAAATATGAGAGAAAAAACAGAAAGTTCAGTAGCCTGCAACCATCACAAAGTAGGCTTCTTAGGGCTGCTCGTCACATTAGGCATCGTGTTCGGAGACATCGGAACATCACCCCTCTATGTAATGAAGGCCATCCTCCATACAGGCGAAACCATCAACGAAAGTACTATTCTGGGCGCATTGTCCTGTATCATCTGGACACTCACCCTCCAGACCACCATCAAATACGTATGTGTGGCGCTGCGTGCCGACAACAATGGCGAGGGAGGCATCCTTGCCCTCTACGCCCTGCTGCGCCGACTCAAGAGCAAGTGGATTTACATTCTTGCCATCATTGGCGCAAGCACCCTGCTGGCAGACGGAATCATTACCCCTGCCATCACGGTGACCACGGCCATCGAAGGACTCGAGAGCATCAGTCCACACCTACCAGTCATTCCCATCACCCTTGCCATCATCACCATCATCTTCTTCGTGCAGCGTTTTGGTACAGAGAGCATAGGCAAATCGTTTGGCGTCTTCATGCTGCTATGGTTCCTGCTGCTGGGTGTGGTGGGAGCATTCAGCATCACGTCTTACCCATTGATACTGAAGGCTTTCAACCCCTATTACGCAGCCATACTGCTGGCAAGATCTCCTGAATGGTTCTTGATTCTGGGTGCCGTATTTCTCTGTACCACCGGTGCAGAGGCTCTCTACTCCGACCTGGGGCATTGCGGCAGAAAGAACATCGCCATCAGTTGGGGATTTGTAAAAACCATGCTCATTCTCAATTATCTGGGTCAGGGAGCATGGGTGCTGAACCATATCCAGACTGCCTCCTCCGTGAATCCGTTCTTTTCCATCATGCCGCAGAGCATGCTGTTCTTCGCCATCATCATGGCCACAGGTGCTGCAATCGTTGCGAGTCAGGCACTCATCAGCGGAACCTTCTCCATTTTGAGCGAAGCCATGAACCTTCACTTCTGGCCACGCATGCGAATTAAGCACCCTACCCATGTTAAGGGGCAACTCTATATCCCGATGATCAACCTCGCTATGTACATCGGCGTGGTGCTCATCATCCTGCTCTTCCGCGACTCCTCACACATGGAAGCAGCCTACGGACTTGCCATTACCATCACCATGCTGATGACCACCCTGCTGCTCGGTTTCTACCTGCACAGCAAGGGCGTGGCACGGGTCTTCACCCTGCTGTTTATGGGCGCATACTGCACCATCGAAGCCATCTTCCTGGCAGCCAATCTGTCAAAATTCCTCGCAGGAGGATGGTGTACGATGCTCATTGGCGGAATCCTCTTCCTGATGATGTATGTATGGGTGAGAGCCATGAAGATACGCTGCCATTATATCAGTACCAAACCGCTGGATGACTATTATCAGATTATCTCCGATATCAAGGCCGACGAAAGCATTCCCAAGTACGCGTCCAACCTTGTATATGTAAATCATGCCGGCAAGGAAGGTGCTGTAGATGACAAACTGCTCTATTCCATCATCAACAAGCAACCTAAACGAGCCGATCATTACTGGCTTATCAATATGGATTTTGTTGATACACCAGACACACTGGAATACCGCTGCGAAACCCTGGTACCCGATACTCTTTACAGCATAACGATGCACATAGGTTTCCGCATAGAGCCTCGGGTAAGCCTCTATCTGAGACAAGTGGTGGAAGACCTTGTGGCAAACCAAAAGGTAGATCTGACCAGTACGTACTCTTCGCTTCGCAAAAATGGTATTTCTGGCGACTTCCGCTTCATCATTATCCACCGCGTATATTACCCGGAAAGTTCCGATAATCGTCAACAGAATTTACTGATGAGTATCTATGCTCTTATCTGCAAGATAGGCATTGATGAGCCAAAGGCATTGGGACTTGACACTTCTATGGTGACAGTGGAACGTGTACCGCTCATCATCAACCAACGCAACAAGAGTATCAGGCGCATTACGCCAATAGTGGAAGAAAAGGAGGAACATTCCAATTAAATAATATTAGCAGAGGAGAATAGATATCCTCTGATTAGCAGAAATAAATAAACCGGCTGACTTTATGTAACAAACATAAAATCAGCCGGCTATGTATTTTAAAACTCACATGTATCAGAGTCAGAACCTATTCTATCAGCCTTCAGCATTGCGATTTCAAGCATTTAGTCGATCATTATAGGCTGACCTGTGGAAATCTCAATTAGTTACTATACGCACTCTCACCATGCTCGTAGATGTCGAGACCTTCCTCCTCTACTCGCTTGTCAACACGTACACCTACAGACTTATCAACCACCTTGAAGATAATGTAAGTAACTATGATACTATAAATGATACTTACCACGGTGGCTACTACCTGAATCCAAAGCTGGTGCCAATCACCATAAAGGGCTCCCTGAACACCATCAGTACCAGTTACACAATGAGTGGCGAATACACCAGTAAGTATAGAACCTAAAATACCACCCATACCATGAACACCAAAAGCATCAAGCGCATCATCATACTTGAACTTCTCTTTTACTACTGCTACCATGAAGAAGCAGACTACGGTAGAAATGATACCGATGCAGAATGCTCCTAAAATATCTGTACTACCTGCGGCTGGAGTGATAGCCACCAAACCGGCTACGGCACCGGTACAAGCTCCAACAGTGGTTGGTTTCTTATTGACAAACCAGTCAATGATCATCCAGGTAGTGGCTGCGGCTGCGGTGGCGATATGGGTTACGAGGAAGGCATTGGCAGCCAAACCATCGGCAGCCAGACCGCTACCTGCATTGAATCCGAACCATCCCAACCAGAGGAATGACATACCCATGAACACGAAAGTAATGTTGTGAGGAGTGATAGGATGACCAGCACGGTAATCATCACGCTTGCCCACACAGAGTGCCATGACCAGGGCTGCTACACCAGCATTGATATGAACCACAGTACCACCAGCAAAGTCGATGGCTCCCATCTCCTGCAGGAAACCGCCTCCCCACACCCAGTGGGCCATTGGAAGATAGGCGATGATGATCCAGAGAATGGTGAAAAGTACATAACCGTTGAATTTGACACGCTCGGCGAAAGCACCGAGGATGAGGGCTGGAGTAATCAGGGCGAACATGCACTGGAACATGGCGAATGTAAGTTCTGGAATACCTGTAGGCATGATAGAATCCAGACCGATGCCATGAAGGAAACATTTATCAAAACCTCCGATGATGCAAGCCAAAGGATTGCCGGAATCTGCATATTCTGTAGAGAAAGCCCAGGAATATCCGAATGCTACCCATATCAAACTGACTACTGCCACGATAAATACCGTCTGCATCAAAATACTCAATATATTCTTCTGGCGCACCAGACCGCCATAAAAAAGTGCAATACCTGGGATTGACATCAAAAGCACCAAGATGGTAGCCATAATCATCCACGCTGTGTTACCTGTATCGAGTGTTGTCAATAATAAACTGCTCATAAATATCTTAAAGTTAAATTAGAATACAATATTATACAAAAACGTCTTTTTATTTTTCTTTCTCAGCATTATATAATGCAATGTCGCCTCGTTCACCGGTTCTGATTCTGATGGTATCCATTACTGGAATCACGAAGATACGACCATCTCCGATTTCTCCCGTCTGTGCTGCACCCTGTATGGCAGCGATAGTAGGTTCTACATTCTTATCACGAACCACAATATTCAGAAGCACTCGTTCGATGCTGCTGGTATCGTACATCACACCACGATAAATACGAGCCTGGCGCATCTTTCCTTCACCTCTTACATTGTAATAAGAGAACCACTCGATGTCTGCTGCTAAAAGTGCTTTCTTGACATCCTCGAATCTGGACTTGCGGATAATTGCCTCAATCTTCTTCATAATCCTTTAATAATTAATAATGTGTTAATACTTCTATTGATTGTCTCTTTTTGAAAACGGACTTTCATTGGTTGTTATTCAAATCAAGTCATCCTTTATCGTTATGTTCGTTTTCGGCTGCAAAATTAATACATTTTGCTACAAAAACAAAACATAAACAAACATATTGTTTTATTTTTATTGCTTATGTTTTAGTTTGTTCTTTGTTTATAGTTATATCCTTACAATCTGAAATATAAATATGATTTTAACCGAGCAATTAGTAAGTTTTATAAAAATATTTAGAGTTAAATGTTTCTTTAAAGTGCATTTATTCTATCAAATTGCCTTAATTCTAAATAAAAAAATAACAAAACGCTTAAATTTATGTTCATAGGAATAAAATCATGAAATATTTACTAAATGATGATGGATTCATAAACTTACAAACACCAATTTTCAATATTATACTTATATTTATGCGCAAAATTAATCATTTATATAGTTATATCCTAAAGATTGGTTGATTTTTGAATATTTTTCAGAATATAATTTGTACCTTTGCATTCAGAAACATCGATACGTTCATTTTTATCAGAAAACAGAAAGCAAAGTCGATGAACACCTTATTATATAATATAGACAGAAGAAAAAAATATGATTACAGTTGATGGACTGACCGTCGAGTTTGGCGGCACCACCTTATTCAAGGACATTTCCTTCCAGATCAATGAGAAGGACCGTATAGCCCTGATGGGTAAAAATGGCGCAGGCAAGAGTACCTTGCTTAAAATCATTGCTGGTGTGAGAACGGCTACAAGAGGTACGGTTTCCGCTCCAAAAGATTGCGTCATTGCCTATCTTCCGCAGCATCTGATGACCGAAGACGGTCGAACCGTGTTCGATGAAACCTGTCAGGCGTTCGCTCATCTGCACGAGATGCAGGCGGAAATCGACCGTATCAACAATGAACTTGCCACCCGTACAGACTATGATAGCGATGACTACATGCAGCTCATCGAAAAGGTTTCTTCACTCTCAGAAAAATTCTATGCCATCGACATGACTCATTTCGAAGAAGATGTTGAGAAAACTCTTCTCGGTCTGGGTTTTGAACGTTCTGATTTCGATCGTCCTACCAGCGAATTCTCTGGTGGTTGGCGAATGCGTATCGAATTAGCAAAACTACTGCTGAAATCTCCTGATGTCTTGCTGCTGGATGAGCCTACCAATCATCTCGACATCGAATCTATCGGTTGGCTTGAGGATTTCATCATCAACAGTTCTAAAGCCGTGGTTGTCATCAGCCACGACCGCAAGTTTGTAGATGACATTACTACTCGTACCATCGAGGTTACTATGGGGCGCATCTACGACTACAAGGCTACCTATAGCCAGTATCTGGAACTGCGCAAGGAGCGTCGCGAACAGCAGATGAAGAAATATGAGGAGCAGCAGAAGATGATAGCCGAAACCAAGGATTTCATTGAGCGCTTCAAAGGTACTTATTCCAAAACATTTCAGGTGCAAAGCCGCGTAAAGATGCTGGAGAAACTTGAACTTATTGAGGTGGATGAAGAAGACACCAGTCGCCTTCGCCTCAAGTTCCCACCAAGTCCTCGCAGCGGTGCCTATCCTGTGCAGATGAGCGATGTATCAATGTCTTTTGATGATAAGAAGATATTCAGTGGCGTGAATCTTACTGTAGAGCGTGGCGACAAGATTGCTTTCGTAGGTCGTAATGGCGAGGGTAAATCCACGCTCGTGAAATGTATCATGGGACAGTTGCAGAATGAGGGAAAACTCGAATTGGGGCATAATGTACAGATAGGTTATTTCGCCCAGAATCAAGCCTCTCTGCTTGATGGTGAACTCACCGTATTCCAGACTATCGACGATGTGGCGAAAGGAGAAATCCGCAACAAGATACGCGATTTGCTCGGGGCTTTCATGTTTGGTGGCGAAGACTCTACCAAGAAGGTGAAAGTCCTCTCCGGTGGTGAGCGTACTCGCCTTGCCATTCTCAAACTCCTTCTGGAGCCGGTAAACCTGCTGATTCTGGACGAGCCTACCAACCATCTCGACCTCAAGACCAAGGACGTGCTCAAGCAAGCTCTTCTGGATTTCGACGGAACCCTCATTGTAGTGAGTCACGACCGCGATTTCCTCGATGGACTGGTGAGTAAGGTCTATGAATTCGGTCATGGTCGCGTCCGCGAACATTTGTGCGGCATCTACGAGTTCCTCGAAACCAAGAAAATGGAAAATCTGCAGGAACTGGAAAAGAAATCATAACATCATCATGGCTTTCATGAAAAGTCAGAGCAAACGCCATAGTAGATTACTTTAAAAAACAACAAGTAATGTCGATTGAAAATATAGCCAAACGTTCCGGTAATCTTCCGGTTTTTCAAATCGCTGATGCAGTAAACCAAACTTTGTCAGAGCACAATTCCATTGTGATTACGGCTGCACCCGGTTCTGGAAAATCAACCGTTCTCCCGCTTACCATGCTTCAAGCATTGGGAAGCGAGGGGAAAATAATCATTCTCGAACCCAGGAGAATTGCAGCCAGACAAATCGCTGAGCGCATGGCTTATTTGCTCGGTGAACCGATAGGAAAAACTGTGGGCTATCGTATTCGCTTTGAAACCAAAGCTTCTAAAGATACACGCATTGAAGTCGTGACGGAAGGAATTCTTACCAGAATGCTGATAGAAGATGCTACACTCGACGGGGTGAATCTTGTTGTCTTTGATGAATTTCATGAAAGAAGTCTTGCGGCTGATCTGGCTTTTGCCCTCACCCATCAGACCCAACAGATTATCAGAGACGACCTGAAAATCGTCATCATGTCGGCTACCATTGATGTGGACTCTATCTGCCATTCCCTTCAGGCTCCCATGATAGAGAGTCAGGGAAAAATGTTTCCAGTAGAAATCGTTTATGCAAAGGAAACTCCGCAACTTCATGAGATTGTGCAGGTTACCGCTGCCACTATCCTGAAAGCCTATAGGGAACAGGAAGGAGACATGCTTATATTTCTGCCTGGACAGGGAGAGATTATAAAATGCGCGGAATTGCTCGAGAAATCTTCACTTGATGCAAAGGTTTATCCTCTTTACGGCAACTTATCTCAAGAAGCACAAAAACAGGCCATCGCTCCTTCCCTGGATGGAGAAAGGAAGATTGTGCTCGCAACTCCTATTGCTGAAACTTCTATTACTATTGAGGGGGTAAAAATTGTGATAGATGCGGGCTATTGCCGTCGTTTGAACTATGATGCGAAAACTGGATTGAGTCGTCTTGATACAGTAAGAATCAGCAAGGACATGGCTGTACAGAGAGCGGGACGTGCAGGACGAGTGACAGAAGGAACCTGCTATCGACTTTGGACAATGGCGACGGAACATCAGATGGAGGAACAACGTAAACCGGAAATTCTGGAAGCTGACTTGTCATCCATGTTGCTTGAAATCGCAGCATTCGGCGAAACAAATGTTGCAGTCTTGCCTTGGCTTACTCCACCTCCGACTGGTAATTTACTGAGTGCAAAGGAATTATTAGTAATGCTTGGAGCGATTGTTCTGCATAATTCCCAGCCAAAGAATGTTTCTAATAGCAAGGAGGAAGAAGCTTCTTTCAGCCTGACTCCTTTGGGCAAAGTAATGGTCAAACTCCCTTGTCATCCTCGTATTGCTAAAATGATTTCGGGAGCGAAAACGCAGCAGGAGAAGAGTCTGGCATGTGATGTGGCTGCTCTCTTGGAAGAAAAAGATCCGCTTTCTGATCAGGAGGATAAGGATATTACTCTTCGCATTTCCCTTTTGCGGAATGCACGCAGAAAACAGAGTTTGGGCAGATGGGCAAAAATCGCAAAGAGTTCGGCAGAACTGCATCGTATGTGCAAGGTTAAAGTGGAGAATCAGGATCCTTCTGCTGAAGTTGTCGGCCGTCTGGTGGCTTTAGCTTATCCGGAACGCATCGCCCTCGCCATGGATCATATTGGCAACTATCGTTTGGCGAATGGTAATAGAGTCAGAATAGAAAGCACAGATTCCCTAATTGGTTACCAATGGCTTGCGGTGGCTTCGATGCATTCCAATGGAAATGCAGGAAAGGTTTTCTTAGCAGCACCTGTCTGCGAAAAGGATTTACAGGAACTCGCCACAGAGCATGATCATGTTTCTTGGGACAGTAAACAGGGATGTGTTGTCATGCAAAGGGAAAAAAGAATTGGTAGAATCATTGTTGACAGCAAACCGATTCATGATATTGATAAAAGTCTGATTATCAACATTATATGTGAAGCTATCAGAAAAGATGGACTTAGCATGTCCGACTGGAATGAACAGGTGCAGATGCTGCAGAGGCGTGTGGCTCAAGTGACAGAATGGCATCCTGAACTGGAGATTCCGAATCTGAGTACTCCTTATCTGATGGAACATGCGCAAGACTGGCTTCCGTTCTATCTGGAAGAAGGAAATCATGTGATTTCCACTAATAGTGAACTGAAGAAAATCAATCTGAAAGAAGTTTTGTGGAATAGCATTCCTTATGATCTTCAACAGGAAATCGATCGGCTGGCTCCTACCCATATCCAAGTTCCTTCTGGTAGCAGAATCAAACTCGATTACCGCCAGGGTACTGAAATTCCTGTATTGAGCGTACGCTTGCAGGAGTGCTTTGGAATGAAGGAAACACCTTGTGTGAATGACGGAAAACAGCCTGTACTGATGGAACTTCTGTCGCCTGGTTTCAAGCCGGTGCAATTGACTCAGGATTTGGGCAGTTTCTGGAAGGACACATATTTTGAAGTACGAAAGGAATTGAAGCGCCGCTATCCTAAGCATTTCTGGCCTGAGAATCCGTTGGAAAGCGAAGCTGTTAAAGGAGTGAAGAGATAGTTTATCTTTTCACTCTATTTTTGAATTTCTCATCTTAGTTTTTTACTTTTTTACCTTACTTTTTTACCCTTTTACCTTTTTACCCTTTTACCTTTAATAATATATAAATGACAATCGGGGCTCCAAAGAGCGGAGTTACGGCATTGAGCGGCAACGTACCATTCCAGCAAGGCAATGAACACAGGAGATTACAGATTTGAGCCATCAGACTGCCTGCAATCATCGTAAAAGGGATGAGCAGTCGGTGATTGTCTGTAGATAAAAGCATCCGAGCCAGATGTGGAGTTACCAGTCCGATGAAAGCTATAGGTCCGCAAAAAGCTGTAACAACGGCAGTCAATACACCTGTTATTAATAAAAGTGTCAGTCGGATTTTTGATATTTCAAACCCCAAGCTTGCTGCATACTGTTCGCCTAATAATAGCGCATTGAGGGGTTTGCTCATCATCATGGCAAAGAAACTTCCTACCAGAATGACACCAGCCAGAAGCGGAACGTTTCCCATCGTAACATTTCCGAAACTACCCAATCCCCAAATCATATAAGACTTTACTCCCTCAGCCGTAGCATAAAAATTAAGAAGAGAGATGGCGCTGCTTGCCAAATACCCTATCATAATACCGATAATGAGAAGTACTACGTGACTTTTGACCATCGTAGAAAGCAGAGAGATTATGCAGATGATAATCATCGCTCCCACAAAAGCACTGACAAGAATTGCCAAGAAACCATTGGCGGTATAAGAACCTAAAGAAATATTTCCTCCAAGTATGAACATCACGATAGCTACTGCCAGACTTGCACCACTGCTAATGCCGAATACGTCCGGTCCGGCAAGTGGATTGCGGAAGGTTGTTTGAAGCAGTAATCCAGAAACCGACAATGCAGCTCCGGCTAAAAGTGCCGTAAAAGCCTGAGGAAGACGGGATTCCAAAACAATATAACTATATGAAGGATTTGCCACCCCCTCTCCTTTTCCGAGTAGGATGGCTATGATGTCTTGAATCGGAATTGAAACGCTACCTAATGCTAAACTTAACATAAACAGCAATAGAACAGCCATCAATCCTGCGATAGTATATATGAAAACTTTGCCCATAATCGTATTCTTATTTGAAATTCTATTCTTTAGTTTGAAATGATCATCTCCTTCAGAAATAACATATTACTTAGTCAGAAATATATTACCGCATCAGAAACAGCTTTTACTTCATCAGAAATAAATCAATACTCCATCAGAAAATAAAAAAAATAGGACCTGTTTCTCAACAAATCCTATTCACATACTTACTAAAACTAAATTAACCACTAAAAAAACTAATATTTTCTTGTATAAACAATCTGTTTTCATTTGCAAAGGTAGTACTTTTATTTGTAACCACCAAATTATTCTCGCCTTTTTTTCTTGAAAATTGCGAAAAAGCAAACTTTTAACAGTTATTGCCTATTTTCTGTCGCGTTTCTGTCTTTTTTCAAAGATATCTACATTTAAAATTTGTAAGATAAAGTCATCAGCAACTGATGACGATTGTTCTCAACTTTTGTTGCAGGAGCTATACAATCGTTCTCACAGTCATGATTATCATAGTAACTCATGAATGGATAGAAATCTCCCTTCTGGGCACTATACTGATAAGCCACATCGAAAGCCCAACCCTGATAGTTGAAACCTACACCGGCTGTAATGCGATTGGTAGCCTTCCAGTTGGTAAAGTCGCTGGAAGTTGCATAAGCTGTTCCAGGAGAAGCGATGCTCTGATCACGGTAACCTTCTTCCTTAAACATCGGAGATACATAATTATATCCGAGACGGATGGCAACCAATGGCATAGGCTTGTACTCCAAACCTAATTTCACGGTACTAACTCCACTCAGTGAAAAACGAGTGTTATCGTTCATGGCATCATCACTACTACTGGTCTCATAATAATCACCATACCAGGAATCATAATATCCACCATCCTTGATGCGGTTGTCCATATGGTCATACCAGGCGTATTCATAAGTTGCACCCAATGCAAGATAGTTGCCCACAGTATGTCCGAGACTGACACCTGCTTTCCATGCAGTATTCAGACGATAATCATAACTGCAGGTATTGTTAGAAAAAGCAGTATCATCATATCTCTTTACATCCACCATTTCCAGTCTGGAAGCACCACTCATGGTCAGGTCGTAATATACTGGCGAATTCAAGTAGGCACCGATGCGGAAAGGAGAATCATTCACAGGGCGGAAGATGACACCGGCCTTTACATCAAAACCAGTTCCATCAATCTTGAGACTCTCATAGTGGTCGGAAATCGCTCCGCCAGGATTATCAGATTTCAGGTTTTCAGAGTACATGGAATTGCTCTTATAGTTGACATCGTGCAAACCAATGGTAAGACCAAGCCAAACACGATTGTTGATAGAACCGCTGATGTTGAAATCATACTGTCCTATGTATCCTTTCTGAGTCTGACCATAGAGAAACTCATTGCCATTATAATAATACATATTTCCCATTTCATCATATCTCATCATCTTTTCATAATTAGCATCAACACCGGTCCATACCATATCTCCGCCTGTCTGACCATGAAAAGCAGCATATTTAATAGCAGTCAACTTGCTTTGAGAAGCCCCATTCAGATTGTTGGCTGCATTCAGAATCTGATTGAAATCAGCACTCTTGTGATAGTTAAATGCCAAATTGATGTAGCTACTTTTGCCGCGTGTAGGCGACCAGACAAAACCTACCTGATCAAGGCTTACATGTGATTTGCTTCCATCAAAATCAATAGTCGTATTATTGAACTTTGTATAGTTCTCTGCGTCAGTCTGCGCCATTACACCCGCAGAAAGGCTTACCTGATTCTTTCTGAACAAACCGATACCAGCAGGGTTAGAGCCGATGGTAGAAATATCTGCACCGAGGGCTTCCATGGCACCACCCATACCTACATAACGTGCAGTACCATTCAGACTGTTCTCTGCAAATTTAGTATCCTGGTAAGTTTCCTGAGCCAAGGCTGGGACTGCCATGAGTCCCAGCGCAGCTAACAAGAAATATTTAGAATTCTTCATCATGATTTCCAAACTTTAAATAAATTACTTATATTACATTTTTTATCTTCTGCCACCAAAGCTGCCGCCTCCGCCGGAACGTGAGCCTCCTCCAAAGCTACCGCCACCGAAGCTGCCGCCAGAATGACTTCCACCGAAACTACCTCCTCCAAAGTTACCACTTCTGTTGCCAAAGCCACTGAAGTTGGAATTACTATTGTTAGAGCGATTGGAATTGCCGAAACTGTTGTTGTAATCACGGTTAGAACGATTGCCGAAGTTACGATTGCCATACGAGTTATCATCCCTTCTGCCATTATAGCGGCCAGAATTATTACCCGGACCATTCCAACTGCGGTTGCCAGCATAACCCTTTGGATTTCCGCTATAGTGAACATGTCCTATCATCGGACCACCCCAGTACCAAGGATTGTAATATCCGCCCCATCCATACCAAGGAGAATACCAACCTCCATACCAGCCAGCATATCCGTAATACCAAGGATCGTAGAATGGGTCAAACCATGGGTCGTACCAACCTGCGTAATAACCATAGCGCCAAGGATTTCTCCAGCCCCAGTAGCCACTACGCCAGTAATAAGGTCCTACTCCATAATAATCATAGAACCACGGATTATAATAACCATCCCAACGACTCAAATCACGCGTGTATTCGAAATCCTCATCCTGATTGATGAATTTCTGAGCGAAAGCCTCATCGTCGTAAATAGAGTCTGGTTTGACACCTTTCTCAAGACGGAATGAAATAATGTCATTACCCAAAGAATCTGTAGTGATACCTTGATAATGACTCAATATTCTACCATTACGATTGTATTCGTCAACGGAACGTGGACTGCCCGACCAATGAATAGCATAAAGACTATCACGAACGGCACGTACTCTGGCATAAGCCTTCGCTCTCTGCTCACGGAGTGCAGCTTCTTTCTTGGCCTCCTGTTTCGGATTGAAATAGAGGTCATCGTCCTGAGCCATCGTTGTCAATGGCATCGCTGCTACAAGGACTGCAAGAAGAACAAATTTTTTCATTATATGACTCCTTTTATTTATTCTCTAACCAACTTTCTATACCAATATAATTAATTACATGCAAAAATATTGCTTATTCTCATGCAAAATTAAAGAAAAACCCTAAATAATGATAGGTTTTTCCCTATTTTTTATAATTTTGCAGTAGTTTTTTAGATTTAAATAAGAATTGAAGAATTGATATGAAATATTTAGTAGCAAAATTTAAGATTAAAGCCAGCGAGGATTTGATGCAAGTTTGCAAGGATCTGTTGGCTGACAGTGCAGCTGAAGCCGGATTTGAATCGTTTGAAGAAACTGAAGAAGGCATGGAGGCGTATGTGCAGAAAGAATTGTTTGATAAGGAAATACTCGATCAGAATATTAAAGAATTTCCTATTGAAGGAACTGAAATCTCTTACGAGGTAGAAGAAGCTGAAGATAAAGACTGGAATCAGGAATGGGAAGATCAGGGATTTGAACCGATTTGTATTGATGACCAGATTCTCATCTATGACGCCAAACATCCGGATCTCCACCCTACTACATCTCCAGACCATATTGAGATTGGAATCGAAGCTAAACTCGCCTTCGGTACAGGTAACCACGAAACGACACGCATGATTGTTTCTTCGCTCATGAACATGAATCTGTACAAGAAGCGTGTTCTTGATTGTGGTTGCGGTACTGGAATCTTAGGGATTGTGGCCTCTAAGTTGGGAGCAAGCGATGTGGTCGCTTATGATATTGATGAATGGAGTGTAGAAAATTCCAAGCATAATGCCCAGCTTAACGGCGTGAATAATATAAGCGTATATTTCGGCAATGCATCAGTCGTCAATCATATCAGTGGTATGTTTGACGTGGTTCTTGCCAATATCAACAGAAACATTCTCTTGGAAGACATGAATGTTTTCAGAAGTGTAATGAATGATGGCTGTTATCTGATTCTCAGCGGTTTCTACGTGGAAGACATTCCTGTGTTGCTGGAGAAAGCAAAGGAATTGGGATTGTCGGAAATCGAAAGAAAAAACGATAACAACTGGGCTTGTCTCATTCTCAAAAACTAATCAACTTCTGTATCTTTTAATGACAATTTCAGAGGTTTTTAAGGAAAATTTTGGATGCAGTAAATAAAGGGCTGCATCCAACTATATACTAAATCATAAAATCCTTTCTTTTAGGCAGATTTGCTAAAAGAAAGGATTTATTCTTCTTCATCTTCTTCGTCATATTCATCATCTCCAAAAAGACTTTCGCCTTTTGAACCAATACAGAGTTTTCGTAGGTCATAATAACTTCCGTTGTAGATATTGAAATCCACGTAGCCCTTAATGCCTGGTAGTTTACCAGCATCCGTATGCTGCCAGAACTTCCACTTTCCCTTGTACTGCACCTTATCTACATAATAATGCGCTATCCAATAAGGATAGTCATCAAAGACAGGAGCGCTCAGATACTTCTCCTTAAACTTATAATAGGTGTAGATAATCGGCTTGGCATGATACTTATCTTCTACGATATGCAGCCAGGTAAGTACATCACGCTGAAAATCTTCAACAGACTTATCTGCAGGCTTGTGCTCAATGTCCAGAACAGGCGGCAGGTCTCCATCTGTAAGATGTATCTTCTCCAGGAAGAAATATGCCTGATCGCGAGCAGAAGACTTATTACTCCAAAAATGATAAACACCACGGATAAAACCATAATCCCGCGCCTGATTAAAATTCTCTCTGAAATTATCATCCAGACGTGAGGAACCTTCTGTTCCCTTGATGATGATAAAGCGAACAGGACAGCCTTTTATCATCGCATTCTTGAGCTGCTCCCAATCAATCGTACCCTGATAATGCGAAATATCTATACCATGAATCTCATAACCTTCAGGATATTCTGCATCACCATACAAAGCACGCCACCGGAAACCAGTAGGACTTACGAAGAAATAATAAAAAGCCCAGATGTAAAGAAAAACAATCAATAATCCTCCTATCCACCATGCCCAACGGGGATATGAACGGAGGAAACGTGGTAAAAAAGAAGACGAACGCCTTCTTGCACGAGTATTACCACGTCGAGTCGTTTTCTTTCTCGGCATGCTATGTTTTTTCTGTGAAGAAGCCGTTCGTCTTGTTGACATATACTATAAAAATATAATACGATATTACTTAGCCTGCTCCAACTGGAGAGTCTTAGTGGTCTGATCGCAAACCTCTGTAGGACCCCAGTACTGGATAGGACCTGGATATACATAAGCAGTCTCCTTAGCCCACTGCTCACGCTTAGAAGCGAAGAACTTGAATGGAGCACCGTCGAGCTCTACGAGAGCCTTACGGATAACAGGCTTGTTAGCACCGTTACGACGCTCGATGTTCATCATCATAGTGATAGGCACACCACCAGCAATCCACTCAGCAGCAGGAGCTGTTGTGTTCTTGATTACTGACATATAACCTGTCTTACCATTAGCGATGAGGCAAGAAGCATTGAAACCGAGTGAGTAGCAGTAGTCTGCATCGTAGTTAGAAGGAGCAGCGCAGCGTCCCTCGTAACCGAAGAAGTGATGCTGAGCAGAGAACTTACCTACATACTTACCCTCCTTCTTCCAAGCAGCCAACTTCTCTGCTACCATGCGAGAGAGCAACTTCTCTGTCTCAATGAGAGAAACCTGAACGTTTCCGTGAGGGTCACGGTCGAGGCAAAGCTGACGAGCTACATCTGCTGGCAAAGACTCCAATACTGCGAGGTTGTCCTTAGCGATGGCACCCTTAACGAATGCAATCTGCTCCTCAGCACTTGCAAACTCACGGCTCTCGCCTGTAGCTGGATCAGTAAGAACCTCATTCAATTCAGCGATCAACTTCTTGATAGCAGGGATAAACTCGATCAAACCCTCAGGAATGAGAACAGTACCGAAGTTATTGCCATCAGCAGCACGGTCTGCTACAGCCTTAGCAATATATGTAACAACATCATCAAGTGACATTTCCTTAGCCTCTACCTCCTCAGAAATCAAGCAGATGTTAGGCTGAGTCTGGAGTGCGCACTCAAGAGCGATATGAGAAGCAGAACGACCCATCAACTTGATGAAGTGCCAGTATTTACGTGCAGAATTGCAGTCGCGCTCAATGTTACCGATGAGCTCAGAGTAAGTCTTACAAGCTGTATCGAAACCGAAAGAAGTCTCAATCTGCTCGTTCTTCAAGTCACCGTCGATAGTCTTAGGACATCCGATTACCTGAACGCCATACTTCTTAGCAGCGTAGTACTCTGCAAGTACACAAGCATTGGTGTTAGAGTCGTCACCACCGATGATTACGAGAGCCTTGATACCAAGTTCGCGAAGAATCTCGATACCCTTCTCAAACTGGTCTTCCTTCTCCAACTTAGTACGGCCAGAGCCGATGATATCAAAACCACCAGTATTGCGGTACTCGTCCATGATTTCAGAAGTAATCTCCATGTAGTTGTGATCTACGAGACCACCAGGACCGAGAATGAAACCATAAAGTTTGTTAGCAGGGTTGAGAGCCTTTACACCATCGAAAAGACCAGAAATCACGTTGTGACCACCAGGAGCCTGACCACCAGAGAGGATAACACCTACATTGAAAGAAGGGAGTTCCTTAGCCTCACCAGCTTCAAAAGTGATGACAGGCATTCCGTATGTATTAGGGAACAATGCCTTAATTTCATCCTGATTACCTACTGACTGTGTAGCTGCGCCCTCTACTGCCTTAACAGGGCCCTGAAGAGCCTTTGGCAACTTTGGCTGATAAGCAGCTCTTGCAATTTGCAATGCACTTTTTTCCATAATTATTCTTTAATATTTAAAAGTTGAAACTACAAAAACTTTGAAAAACACTGCAAAAATAACTTTTTTTTGCGAAATAATGAAAGAAAAAAGCTAAAATTGCGTTAATCAGTATTTTTTTTCGTTACTTATGCTTGGATTTCAAAGATTTTTGCTATCTTTGAGCATTCATTTCATAATTTTAAATTTAAAAGAATAACATTATGGCTAATAAAAGAGATTTAAAACGCACTATCAATTACATCACCAGCGAACTCTTCGCTGAGTGCGTAGCAGCCTCATTGTATAATGGCAAACCAGAGCAAGAAGACGTGGACGGCATCATTTCTGTCATTGTTATGACCAATACGAATTTCATCAAACGTGTCTCTCATCCGGAACCAGGTATGAAACAGACCGTATATTATAAGAATCTCGTTTCTGATTTCAACAAGCAAGTTTGTGAGATTATTGATCAAATTGCTAATCTCGCTTAGTCCTATACCTTATTATATATGTTACAGAATTTTTGTCGCTGGATTTTATATAAGAAATTAGGGTGGAAAAAGGATATCACGGTTGATTTGCCGGAAAAGTATATTATATGCTTAGCTCCGCATACAAGCAACTGGGATTTGTTTCTTGGACAGGCTTTTGCCAAGGCTGAAGGTATGAAGTCTAACTTCTTGATGAAAAAGGAATGGTTCTTCTGGCCTCTCGGTCCTATTTTCCGCAAGATGGGTGGCATTCCGGTCTGGAGAAGTAAGCATACGAGCATGACTGATAATTTGGCTGAAGAGGCTAAAAAGAGAAAGTCTTTTGTGCTTTGCATCACACCTGAAGGAACCCGTTCTCTTAATCCAGAATGGAAAAAAGGTTTCTATTTCATTGCACAGAAGGCTAATATTCCTATCCTGCTCTATGGTGCTGATTATGAAAAGAAGCTCATTCAGTGCACCAAGAAGATGATTCCATCAGGCGATGTAGATAAGGACATGCGCGAAATCAAACTTTATTTCAAGGACTTCAAGGGTAAAAAACCGGAAAAATTCACTATCGGAAACATCGATTGAAGTAAAAAGTAAATATCAAAACTTAGAAATAGGTAATGATAAAGGTAAGTAAACTTAGAAATAAGTCAGCTTATAAATAACTTAGAGGTAAAAAATTGAATAAGAAAAACTATCTTAAATATTGGGCATTCTGTTGCTGGCTATTGATGCCGGCAACTGCAAATGCGCAATATCTTGAAGGCAATACAAGGGCCTGGGGAGACATCGAATATACCGATGATCCCTGGGTCTTTAATGCATCACATCCTTACTTTATAACTGAAGGATTGCAGAACCGCCATCTTTCAGTATGGGCATCGCATGGCAGATATTATGATAATGATCAGAAACGCTGGAAATGGCAACGACCAAATCTCTTTGGTACTACCGAGGATTTGTTCACGCAAACCATTGTTATCCCTTATCTGATTCCGATGCTTCAGAATGCCGGTGCCATCGTTTTCACTCCACGTGAAAGAGATTGGCAAAAAAAGGAAATCATAGTTGATAATGATGATCCTATCAAAGCCAATTACTACAAAGAAACGGTAAATGGAAAGAAATGGAAAACAGGTAAGGAACCTGGATTTGCTGCAAAAAAGGCACTCTACAATGATGGGGAAAATCCTTTTACTGATGGTTCCATCAGAAAGGCTAAAGCCACTAAAAAGAAGAATTACAGTGAAATCAGCTATCAGCCAAATATTCCTGATGCTGGTAAATATGCTGTCTATGTAAGTTATCAGACTTTGCCTAAAAGTGTGAAGGATGCAAAATATCTCGTTTTCCACAAAGGGCAGGTTACGGAATTTACAGTCAACCAGAGAATGGGAGGCAGCACATGGGTCTATTTGGGCACATTTGATTTCGATAAAGGTTGCAATGAGTTCAATCGTGTTGTCGTGACCAATCAGGCTTCTTCCAAAGGTATCGTGACAAGTGATGCTGTAAGATTTGGAGGAGGTATGGGAAATATTCTTCGTGGCGATTACAACAGTGGGGTTCCTCGTTGTCTGGAAGGGGCAAGATATTACGCACAATGGGCAGGCGCTCCCTACTCTGTTTATGGAGGAAGAAAGGGCAAAAATGATTATGCTGATGATATCAATACCCGTTCGCTCATGACCAACTGGCTGGGTGGTGGTAGTGTCTATATGCCTGCTAAAGACGGCAAGAATGTACCTATTGAATTATCACTTGCCATTCATAGTGATGCGGGATACAATCCAGACGGCAAATCTGTATATGGATCTTTGGCTATTTGCACAACCAACTTCAATGATGAGAAATTGAATACGGGTATTTCCAGATTTACATCCAAGGATTTTGCCCAGGCATTGCTGAAGAACCTCGTTACAGACATGAGATATAAATATGGTGATTTTGGAGAACGCTATCTTTGGGACAGAAATTATTCTGAAACAAGATTGCCAGAAGTGCCTTCTGCCATCATCGAAACTCTCTCTCATCAGAGTTTCCCAGATATGAAACTGGCTCAGAATCCAATGGCTAAATTCACCATCGCTCGTTCACTATACAAGACCATTCTCAGATATGTTTCCTCCAATCATGGCAAGAAATATACGGTTCAACCTTTGCCTCCAAATCACTTTTCTGTAGAAGTGAACAATCAGGGAATAGCTACTCTTTCATGGAGTCCGCAGACTGATAAAACAGAACCGACAGCAACTCCTACCTCTTATGTCTTGTATATAGCAGAAGGAAGAGGTGGCTTCGATAATGGGCAAATTATCAGAACTGCTGCCTGCCAGATCAAACTGGAACCTGGTAAGACGTATAGCTTTAAGGTGACCGCACTGAACAAAGGTGGAGAAAGTTTTCCATCTGAGACATTGGCTGCTCTCTACAATCCGAAAGCTCACCATACCGTATTGATAGTCAACAACTTTCATCGTTTGGCTGCACCTCAAGTGATAGACAATGAAGCGGAACAAGGCTTTGATTTTGATCAGGATCCTGGAGTAAGTTATGGCCTGAATGCTGGATGGAATGGTAAGCAGAGAGTTTTCAAACGTTCTAAAATGGGCGTGATGACTGCTGATGGACTTGGGTACTGCGGTGACGAAATGGCAGGAAAAATGATTGCAGGTAATGATTTCAATTATCCAGTAGAACATGCCAGAGCAATTGCTACTTCTAATCTGTATAGTATTGCCAGTTGCTCCAGCGAAGCCATCCTTTCGGGTAAGGTAAATATGGGCAAGTACTCAATAGTTGATTTGATCAATGGACTCGAAAGATATGATGGCTACACGCCTGAATACTACAAATCTTTTACCCCTACCATGATCAATAAGATTGAGAATTACATGCATCATGGAGGACGTTTATTGGTGAGCGGCTCCTACATCGGAAGCGATATGCAAACGGATGAAGAGAAGAATTTCCTGGCTAATACGCTGAAGGTGCAATATCAGGTTTCAGACAGTCTGAAAGCCACACCGATGGTTAACGGATTAGGAATGAACTTTGATTATTACGACAAATTGAATGACAAGCACTACGCTGCAACACATCCTGATATTCTTGCCCCAATTGATGGGGCTATCTGCACAATGCAATATATAAATGGAGCAAGTGCTGCTGTAGGATATAAAGGCAATGGGTATGGTTCATTCACCATGGGCTTCCCATTCGAGTGTATCAAGAATGAGCAGACACGCGTACAGTTAATGTCTGGTATTCTCAAGTATTTACTTGACAACAAGTAATAATACTGTTTTCTGATATATTCAACAAGTCAATGCATTCAACAAATCTGAATATGATAAAAAAGAAATAATAACCCTTTAAATGTAGAATATTATGTATAAAATTCAAGCAAACCAATCAGGTACTCGCTCTATTGAAGTAAGCGACCTGCATCTTGAAACTATTGATAAGTATCAGCTTCTTCGCAATCTGGTGGACAGTAATGGAATCATTGATGAAGAAGTACTTGAAAAATTGAAGTTGAATGTCCGCTCTTTATTGGAAGCAGACAACTGTCAGGACAAGAATCTTTTGGATCTATGCCTTGACGTTATTTATAATAGCAATATGAAAGCCTTAGGCCTTCATAACCTGGTATTGCTATATGTAGATTGGAAAGAGAAGAAGGAAACTGAGGAGGCAACAGAAGCTGAACCAGACGCGGTTAATGACTAACTCCTGAACCTCTTTAAGACAGATTTTAAATGGATTATAAATTAACAGATTTTTTACCAACAACTAAGAAAGAATGTGAACTCAGAGGGTGGGACGAACTGGACGTTATCCTGTTTTCAGGAGATGCCTACGTAGATCATCCATCCTTTGGTTCTGCTATACTTGGCAGAATCCTTGAAGCCAATGGCTACCGTGTGGCTATTGTGCCTCAACCAGACTGGCATGGTGATTTCCGTGATTTCAAAAAGCTCGGACGTCCACGTCTGTTCTTTGGCGTTTCTCCAGGAGCCATGGACTCGATGGTAAACCGCTATACTGCCAATCGCCGTATGCGAAGTGAAGATGCATTCAGTCCAGACTCGCGCCATGACATGCGTCCAGACTATCCTTCTATCGTCTATACTCAGATATTGAAGAAACTTTTCCCTGATGTACCTGTGGCTCTTGGCGGTATAGAAGCTTCGTTGCGCCGTATCAGTCACTATGATTATTGGAAAGACGAACTGCGCAAGTGTATTCTCTGTGATTCAGGTGCCGACCTCATTCTCTATGGAATGGGTGAACGTTCTATTGTGGAACTTGCCAACGCTTTTGCTGAAGGAAAGACAATGGACGAGATTCACGAAATGCCACAGGTTGCTTTCTATTGTAAGGAAAAGGATATTCCTGGTGGTTTCAAGGATGATGACATCATCCTGCATAGCCATGAGGAGTGTCTTCACAACAAGAAAGGTCAGGCTGAGAATGTGCGCCATCTGGAGGAAGAAGCCAATAAGATGCATGCACAGAGAATGATTCAGGAAGTGGATGGAAAATATGTTGTGGTCAACCCTCCTTTCCCTCTGATGACAACAGAGGAATTGGATGCAGCTTTCGATTTGCCATACACCCGTCTGCCTCATCCGAAATATAAAGGGAAAACGATTCCTGCGTATGAGATGATCAAGTTCTCTGTCAACCTGCACCGTGGCTGTTTTGGCGGCTGCTCTTTCTGCACCATCTCTGCTCACCAGGGCAAATTTGTGGTATGCAGAAGCAAGGAAAGTATTCTGAAGGAGGTGAAGAAAATCATCGCAATGCCTGATTTTAAAGGATACTTGAGCGATTTAGGCGGTCCATCAGCTAATATGTATGGAATGCATGGCAAAAATCAGAAGGCCTGTGAGGTGTGCAAACGTCCATCATGCGTAAATCCCCAGATTTGTCCAAACCTCAATACCGATCATAGCAAACTCCTCGAAATTTATCATGCAGTTGATGCCCTGCCTGGTATCAAGAAAAGTTTTATAGGTAGTGGTGTCCGCTATGATTTGCTATTGCATAAAAGCAAGGATGAGAAGGTGAATCAGGCTGCAAGGGAATATACCCGCGAGCTGATTACCAAGCATGTGAGCGGACGACTGAAAGTGGCACCAGAGCATACAAGTCCGGAAGTTCTCAAGTTCATGCGTAAGCCATCGTTCGACTTATTCTATGAATTCAAACGTATCTTCGATAAGATCAACAAAGAAGAGGGGCTCAATCAGCAAATCATTCCTTATTTCATCAGTTCACATCCGGGCTGTCATGAAGAGGATATGGCAGAATTGGCTGTTATAACCAAGGGACTGGATTTCCATCTTGAACAAGTACAGGACTTCACTCCTACTCCGATGACAATCTCTACGGAAACCTGGTACACAGGATATGATCCATACACTCTGGAACCAGTTTTCAGTGCCAAGACTCAGAAGGAAAAACTCGCTCAGAGAATGTTCTTCTTCTGGTATAAACCGGAAGAAAGAAGGGCTATAGAATCTGAATTACGTAGAATTGGCAGAAGCGACCTGATTGCGAAACTATATGATAAGCGTGATATGAAAGGCGGGCACACTTCTGCAAGATTCGATGAGAAAGCTGTAGGCTCTACTTATGACAACCCAGGCGTTGGTCGTGGTGCAAGAGGAAAGAACAGACAGGGAAATTCTTCTTACGGCCCCAATTCCGGAAGAAATGGTAGAAATCAATCATACCAACCTAAGGGATATGGCAATGTAGGATGCTATGATGAGGATAAATATCTCAATAATGGCAAACCTCTGAATGCCCGTAACCATCATGAGGGTTCACAAAGACCACTATCTCCTCGCGAACTTGCCAAGTCTGTAAAAGAGCAGTTGAAAGCCGATAAAGGTTCTGGATTCTTCAAGGATAAAAAGAAAAAGAGTTTCAACCCTAATTTTGATGAAGGAAATCATAGACGCGGTGACATGAGTCAAAATCGTGGAAACGGCAAACAAAATCATGGAAATGGTAGAAATTCAGGATCTTTCTCTGGAGATAATAGAAATAAAGGCAATTCCGGAAGAAGAGGTAAAAGATAATCATCATTACTATATTTAGGGCAAGTTCTCAATAGAAGTGCAAAAATATAGCAGTGATGTTAAAATAAAAAATGAACAGTCATTGAATTGAAAGAAACGTTTTCAAGACAAATGACTGCTCATTTTGCGCATTTCACCCAAGAGAGAGAACCAACTTGTTTTCTTATAGTGCTCGGGGGCAGCACCAATGTGCCCTGACTATAGCACTTTGGTGCCCTCCAAAAAGCATTTTTATAGGAATGAGAGATACGAGTGCTATCTCCGAAAGATAGGTGTGCTAAATGACTTGTTTCTATTCCCCAATAGCCTAACTTTTTAGGAAAGTCAAAAACAAACATTTAAAACTTATCCACAGACTATAGGTACAATAATAATTTAAAATATATTCTCAAAATCATTTAGCTCCATCAACAACTCTGCAAACTCTGATTCCTATCTGGCTCGGATGTTTCATCATATAAGTACGCAGAAGCATTGGTTCATCAATTACCTTCTTGTGAATACTGCTTGCATTAAGCATATGGAGTCCATCTTGATGCCAAGATGCTATTCCTATATGCGTCGTATCAAGTCCCTTTTTATTGGTTATCATGACAAGGATGTCGCCATTATGAATGGTATTTCTGAATAAACGACTATCCACAATCTGCTCTTTTGGAATATACCGATAACTTTTACCACTAATCTGCTCTTCCAATGCTTTAATACCTTGAAGTCGCTTTGTATTATTTTTTAGCATCTTATAGCTCTGCTGATGAGTAGTCATCCAATTCACAGAAACATGCTGAACTTTGGTGAAAGGAGGATTGTTCTGAATATCAGTAACAATGCCTTCCTCTGCATTATCACTAATCCAAACAGTAAAATAATGCTGTCTCTTTTCATAGACAATTTCTCCATTGATATAACGGACATGCTGAAGCTGTCGGAAAAAATCTGAGAAATCCCTTTTTCCATTCCCGGACATGCAACGAGTCAATGCTGTCACAATTTCAACAAAAGTCGTACAGTCGAGTTCTGAAGTATTAATAACCAGTTTTTCTTCCTCCGCCCTATCCAAAGTTCCTCCTACATACGGAACACCTATGAATTTCTTTCCAAACCAAAGCATCCAACTTTTCGGTTTTGCTTTGAGTTGGGAAGCCTCTCGAAGTAAGGAGTTGATACGGGAAATATCTGACTGACTATATGTAGCATCAACCTGATAATGTGCTGTATCGTCAGTACGATGACTAACGACTTTGTCAGATGAAGTCTTTAATGGAGAAAGATGAGCATCCTGATAACTATCAATATTCTCCTTCTTAACTCCATTAGAAACCGACTTAGGATGCGGTTCGAACGTACAACTTCTCGTTTGTCCTACAGCCAATAATGTAGCCAGATTTAAAATCTGACTGGCTAAAATAAACTTAAAATACATCATATCAATTATGTTTTTACTTGATGGAATCGTTAATGGTGTCGCTTACGACCAAAGTTCACACCTACATAGATATTCAGCGAGCCAAAAGAACTGTTTGTAGAAAACTGTTCTTTTTTATAATTATAAGTATGGATTACTGCGCTGGCTCCAGCATACCACTTCGTATTATTCCATACAATTCCAAACCGACCAATACCATCAAGATTGAAATTATTGAAACTGAAATCATGAATATCCAATCTGCTATGTTCTGTATCTGATTTCGATTTGTTGTAAGCAAGACCTACCGAAAGCGAAGCATTAAAGAGGAAGTTCTTTGCAAATACCCAATTATAAGCATATCCGCAAGAAACCGAGATGTCTGAATATTTCACCTTCGAGAAGGTTAAAGTACTATCTATTCTTGATTTTCCATCTTCCTTTTTTCCTAATTTCTCATCTACAAGAGAACTCAACTTATCCCAGTCAACATCAAGCGTATGCCGCATATAACCAATCCCTAAGAGCATAGAACCAGCACTTTTTCTTTGACAGGTACTTTGCGAGTAAGCTGCTGGGTATGAGAATTTTCTATGATTGAAGATATAGTAAAGATTGAACCCTTTAATACTGGACTTAAAACCATCAAAAGGAACTTTGTGCATCGGTGATGTATCAAGTTCGCTGCTCAGATTCATGCGTTGTACATGGTAATCATTACCCGTTTGTCTCCAAAATAAATCGATGCCCAACATACTGCTATATAAGCTCAAGTCAAACTCTTTCTTATTGGTATGTTGTGAACTCGCATTGATATGTTTGAGGTCAACGGTGTAACCAAGGAACACCCAGCGCCAACCCAGATAAGGCCCCAGTCGGAAGGTTGGATCGGGTGCAAAAGATATGCGCTGGCCTTCCTTGCTGGAAAGCGTATATTCCTCATAAGTATTCGTATTCTGAAGCATTACTGTATAATTATAATGCTGCGGTTCTATATAGGAACTGTCCGTAACATTAAATTCACGGAAAAACTTCGTAAAAACATCCCCCACACGATGGAAAAAAGTCTTTTTATGTTTTTCCCTAATGAGACTATCAGGTGAATTGGATTGAAACATCGATCTATTGAAGAGAACGTTGAAACCGATAGAATCACGCTCCCCTATTTCCGTTGCATGAATAGATGCAACGGAAAACAGCAAAAATAATCCTATATAATATCTCTTCATCTCAATCACGATGTTTATTACTTTACAGAATACGAGTAAAAACTTATTTAAAATTCTATCAGAAATCTGATTAAATCAGAAACCAGAGTAGCCGAATGAATATTCATCAGCCCTATGAGCCTCTAGTTTTTCCAAAGAATACGGTCAAGTACCCAATTGGTAGGAGTAGCAGAAATAGCAGTACATTCACAAATACCTATTCCTTGTAAATCTTCTATCACCTTCTGGATGATTGGTAATTGAACGTATGGTGGATTTGGAACAACGATATCTTTCTTTCCTTCGGAATTAATTAATCGGATAGGTTCGTAATTGAAAACCGAGAAAGACAGTGATCCCTTGTCACCAATGATTTCGATACAATCTTCCTTAGCACTTTCATGTCCAACAAAACACCAGCTTCCACTGCCAGGAATGCCACTTTCAAAGAAGAAACATGCAGAAATCGTATCTTCAGCTTCATACAAGTGAGCACGATTTGCCGGATATCCGTGAGCACGTGTTATCACACCAAACAAATCTTGCAAAAGATCAATCTGATGTGGAGCTAAATCATAAAAGTAGCCACCACCAGAAATATCCGGTTGCAATCTCCAAGGCATTTCCTTTCCACTATGATAGTCTAAATCGCGAGGTGGAACAGAAAATCTTACCTGCACATTGATGACATCTCCAATTCCTCCACTTTGAATAATTTCCTTAACTTTCTGGAAATAAGGGAGATAACGGCGATAATAAGCAACAAAACATGGCACACCTGTCTGTTCGCTAATACGATTGATACGAATACAGTCGTTATAGCTTGCAGCCAGAGGCTTCTCAACATAAACAGGTTTACCAGCCTTCATAGCCATAATAGCAAAAGTGGCATGAGAAGAAGGTGGCGTGGCGATATAGACCGCATTTACATCAGGGTCATCAATAAGTTCTTGAGCATCAGTGTACCATTTTCTGATATGATGGCGCTCAGCATAACTGCGCGCTTTCTTTTCACTTCTGCTCATAACCGCAACAACTTGTGAGCCAGGAACTTCATTGAATGCTGGTCCTGACTTTTTCTCGGTTACCTCACCGCAGCCGATAAATCCCCACTTAATTTCTTTCATTGATTCTGATATTAATATTTGAAGTGTTCAGAAACTTACTCACTCAAAGACTTGTTGATTTCATCGATATAATCAAGCACTTCATCCCTTCCCATTTTCTTTTCACTACTGGTTATAAAATAAGGAGGGAGTTCTTCCCAGCGATCCTCCAATGCTTGCATCCACTTCTGGGCATTCATTCTTGCCTTTACAGGACCTAACTTGTCTGCCTTGGTAAACACAATGCAGAAAGGAATGTTACTTTCGCCCAACCAATCTACAAATTCACGATCTATCTTCTGCTGCTCATGGCGAACATCAATCAATACGAATACATTTGCCAACTGAGGGCGCTGAAGAATATAACCAGCAATCATCTGTTCCAGTTGCTTCTGAACAGTCTTGGAGCGCTTGGCAAATCCATAACCAGGAAGGTCAACCAAATACCATTCGTTATTGATGATAAAGTGGTTGATTAACAGAGTTTTACCTGGTGTGGCTGAAGTTTTTGCTAAACCTTTATGATTGCAAAGCATATTGATAAGACTTGACTTACCTACATTACTTCTGCCAATAAAAGCATACTCTAATTTATTATCTTTAGGACACATACTCACTCGAGGAGCAGATATCGTAAATTCTGATTTTTTAATCTCCATTGTTACTGATATTATGTTACGATTATTATTTTATACGTTATACTTTCCCCCCATCCAGTTTCTTTATTAGAATACCGGATATCGGTTATTAAAGCAATTCTGAAAGCTCAAGCCATCTCATTTCCTTTTCGTCAAGTTCATCCTTGATTTGTGGCAATCTCTTGCTTTTTTCTGTCAGTTCCTCCACGCTCAGTTTTCCGCTACAGAGTTCTTCCTCCAATAGCTTCTGTTCTTTCTCTAAAGCTTCGATTTCCTTTGAAAGTTGTTCGTACTCACGTTTTTCCTTAAAGGACATCTTCCGTTTGTTTTCGAAGTTTACATCACGTTTAGCAGTACCACTGGCATTATCACTATTCTTTGCATCAGTTGTCTTTGACGCCGATTTTGCCTTAGTGGATTCGTCTTCATTTTCCTTAGCTTGCAACCTGCTCCAATCACGATACTGGGTATAGTTGCCAGGGAAATCCTGAATATCACCCTCTCCCTTGAACACAAGCAGATGATCTACAACCTTATCCATGAAATACCTGTCGTGACTGACTACTATAACACATCCAGGGAAATCCTGAAGATATTCCTCCAGAACCTGCAACGTCTGAATGTCCAGGTCATTAGTAGGCTCATCCAGAATGAGGAAATTCGGATTACGCATCAATACGGTACACAGATAAAGCTTTCTCTTTTCTCCTCCACTCAACTTATATACATAATTATGTTGTTCCTCCGGTGTAAAGAGGAAGAATTGAAGAAACTGAGAAGCAGTCATGTGTTTACCGCCACCGAGATCGATATAATCGGCAATTTCCGTAATTACATCTATAACCTTCTGGTCCTCACGGAATTTCAGACCTTCCTGCGAAAAATAACCAAAGCGTACAGTCTCACCGATATCAAATTTACCCTCATCAGGATTCACTTCACCCAAGAGCATCTTGATAAACGTCGATTTACCGGTACCATTATTACCCACAATACCCATTTTCTCAAAACGGGCAAAGTTATAATAAAAATGGTCGAGTATCACCTTTTTATGACCGTGATCTTCAAAAGCCTTGCTAACATACTGGCATTCAAAAATCTTGCTACCAATATAAACTGTCGAAGCCTTCAGTCTGACCTGCCTGTCCTCAATGCGCTGTTTGGCAACTTTTTCAAGTTCATAGAATGCCTCTTCACGATAGCGCGCTTTATGACCACGGGCTTGTGGTTGTCTGCGCATCCAGTCAAGTTCTCTTCTATACAAATTTTTAGAATGTTGTATCTCAGCACGAAGATTGTCCATTCTTTCCTGACGTTTCTCCAGATAATATGCATAGTTACCTCGATAGGTATAAATAGTCTGATCGTCCAATTCAAGGATAACATTACAAACCTTATCAAGGAAGAAACGATCATGAGTAACCATGAAAATAGTCTTGTTTCCACGATTCAGATAACCCTCCAGCCATTCTATCATTTCCAGATCCAAATGGTTAGTAGGCTCATCCAGCATCAGAAAATCAGGTTCTTCTATGAGTACATTAGCAAGTGCCACACGTTTTTGCTGACCACCACTGAGCTGACCCATAGGTTGCTCTAGATTGGTGATATGCAGTTGTGTAAGTATCTGTTTAGCTTTCAGTACCTTTTCCGGATCTCCATTATGATTGAAGCAAGCATCCAATACTGTCTCCTCTGGATCAAAGTCTGGTGATTGCTCCAAATAACCGATTTTCAAGTCTCTACGATATATAATATCACCGTTTTCATACCCCTCTTTATTCATCAGTACAGACATAAGAGTAGATTTGCCCGTACCATTACGTGCAACAAGTCCCACCTTCTGTCCTTCTGCGATGGAAAAAGAGATTTTATCGAAAAGAACCTGTGCTCCAAAGCGCTTTGTAAGGTTCTGTACATCTAAATATGGTGTCTGATTTGCCATTTTTATTGAAATTTTGTGCAAAGATACAAAAAAAATTTGGCAGAAACGATTTTTTTAATTATCTTTGCACTCGGAATTTGTACGATAGGTGTTTCTCCTCTTGAAACACCTTTTTATACTATCAAGAATCATATACAATATAACTATTATAAATAATGTATAGCAAAGACGAATTAACTTCTAGGAATGTCGCAACATTGAAGGACATTGCTAAGCAAATTGGCGCAAAGATTAAATCAAGCGACAACAAGGAGACTATCATCTATGCCATCCTTGACGCTCAGGCAGAAACAGCGCCTCAACCAGTAAAAAGAAAGAGAGCTCGCATTGCCAAAACAGAAGATAAGGTTTACACTGTCAAGGGAAAAGACGGTGAAAACTTTGACGTGATGAAAAATCAAGCTACAGGTCCTTCTGCACACGAGGAACCTAAATTATTTAATGAGTCTGATAAAACTCAAGAAGGAACACAGTCGGTTTCTGAACCAGCAAACTCAAATACTGAACCACAAGAAAACAAAAATACAGAAGTTAGTGATCAATCAACAAATTCCCCAGAGGAACCTGTTATTGACTTTCCAAAGCATCGTGGTAGAAAAAGCAAGGCTGAATTGGAAGCTATTGCTATAGCGAAAGCTGCTGCGCTTAAAAAACTGCACGAAGCTAAGTTGGCTACCCATGATACCATTAACACCGAAATGAACTCTTCTGAAAACGAGAATGCCCAGAAAGAACTGCCTGCTAATGCATTATCTGCAGAAAATAAGGTTTCAGAAAGTAATGCTGGCATGGACAATACTGAAGAAAGTAAGAATGAAGGAAATACAGTTGCAGAGAATGATTCTACTACTACTTCCGATTCTTCTTTAAGTGGTACTGATAACTTAATTCCTGAGCAAGTTTTCGATCATTCAAAAGAAACAAATGGTCAGAATAATGAATTGTTTGCACAGTTGCAGGCTAAGATGAATGCTCAAAATGAGGAAGAAGTATACCAGCAGAATGCAACAGTTCAGACACCAAATAATGGCTATGTACAAGTCTGGGAAAACGATCCAGGTGATGGGACAGATTTCATCCCTGTAGTTGATTTACCTATTGAAGATCAGTCTGCTTTGCCATCTTTCGACATATTTGACAGACCGATGAATTCTGCGGCAGCAAACCAACAAAACCAAGCTGTTCTGTCGGATGCACAGGAAGAACAGGAACAAGAACCATTATATGATTTCAGTGACATCATTACATCCAATGGTGTTCTCGAAGTAATGCCTGACGGTTACGGATTCCTTCGCAGTAGTGACTATAATTATTTATCTTCTCCTGACGATGTATATGTTGCTTCCAACTTTATCAAGCGATATGGTCTCAAAACTGGCGATGTTGTTCTCTGTAAGGTACGCCCACCTCATGAAGGTGAGAAGTATTTCCCATTAACTTCTGTTGTCAAGATTAATGGTCGTGAGCCATCAGAAATTAGAGACAGAGTTCCATTCGAGCATCTTACTCCACTCTTCCCTAACGAGAAATTCTCTCTCTGTGGAAATCGCTCGACCACCAATCTCAGCACAAGAATTGTAGATTTGTTCTCGCCAATCGGTAAGGGTCAGCGTGCTTTGATTGTAGCTCAGCCTAAAACGGGTAAGACTATTTTGATGAAGGATATTGCAAATGCGATTGCTGCCAACCATCCGGAGGCTTATCTGATGATGCTTCTCATCGACGAACGTCCAGAGGAGGTTACTGATATGGCTCGTACTGTAAATGCAGAAGTAATTGCATCTACATTTGATGAACCGGCAGAGCGCCACGTGAAAATTGCAGGTATCGTCTTGGAAAAAGCAAAGAGAATGGTAGAATGCGGCCACGACGTTGTCATCTTCCTTGATTCTATTACACGATTAGCTCGTGCTTACAATACTGTTGCACCAGCTTCTGGTAAGGTTCTTACTGGTGGTGTGGATGCCAATGCTCTACAGAAACCAAAACGTTTCTTTGGTGCTGCCAGAAATATTGAGGGAGGTGGATCGCTGACGATTATTGCTACAGCTCTGATTGATACAGGTAGCAAGATGGATGAAGTTATCTTTGAGGAATTCAAGGGTACGGGTAATATGGAGTTGCAGTTGGATCGTTCTCTCAGCAACAAACGTATCTTCCCTGCTGTCAATCTGGTTGCTTCATCTACACGTCGTGATGATCTCTTGCAGGATAAGATTACCCTCGACCGTATGTGGATTCTGCGCAAGTACATTTCAGACATGAACCCAATTGAGGCTATGAATACCATCCACAATAGCATGCAGCATACAAGAAATAATGATGAGTTCTTACTCTCTATGAACTCATAAGAATGAAAATAAAGTTATCCTATTTATAATTTAGGAGAACATAAATAATAAACGGTCATTTGTACAAACTGATGTTACAAATGACCGTTTATATTTTTCTAAATAAATAATATCTGCTTACCGTTATCTACGAATTTCTGATTTACGATATCGATATTTTTCCACAATTTCAATTCTTTTTCTATTTCTGAAAAACCAGAAATTTCCTCACCATAGTTAAAGAGGCGTTCTATCATCACCCCATAAGTCAGATGATCTATCTTCTCTATCGGATGCAAGACAACAGATTCTTCAAAACAACCTTTTTTTTCGCTTCTAATCTCTACCAGTAATTTAGCATGCAAAAGTTCTCTTACTGCCTGATTGACTATCTGTTGCGGTATTTCTGTTAAATCATGAATCTGCTTAGGAGTATAAGCCTGTTCTCCATTATTAAACTGCTTGCATACCAAATGCATAACCATTCCGCAAACCTTGATACGCTGCACTAATTTAAGACGATCATATCTGAGGTCTCCATCATAATAATGTATGTTTTGATTCGTATGACAAAGCAAAGCACCAAATACCACTATTGCCCAAGAAATCTGAAGCCATAACAGAAAAAGTGGAATGGCAGCCAAAGAACCATAAATGACATTATAGCTGGAAAGGAATACTTGCAAATAAATATAGCCATACTGCAATGCTGTCATACAGATACCAGCCAGAAAAGAAGGTACAAGAGTACTGCGAAGTCTGATATAGGTATTCGGAATAACACAATAGCAGAACACAAAGAACAGAAACATCGGAACGAATGCAGCCAAATGGAGGATAAACGAAGGAATTGTTTCTCCTATATCAGCTATCTTATCGACATTATCTACCATATTCACCGTCCATACATTAATACTCGAAGCAAAAAGTATCATGAGACTTAACCCAAACAGAATGGTAGGATATTCCGTAAAAATCTGTTTCCATGAACGTTCACCCGTATGCCAGATGTCATCAAACGTAAGTTCTATTTTCTGCATCAGAGAGATGATCGTATAGAGAAACATCACGATACCCGTACCGATGATATAGTTGCTCTGGGTATTCTCGATATAATTATGTACGAAATTTACGATAGTTTGAGCCACAACCGGTTGTGCCTCAAAAGTAGTAGAAAGCCAGGATTCCAATAAGGATGCATATCCAAAACCTCTGGCAATGACAAACATCATCGCCATAAAAGGAATCAAAGCCATGAAGGAGGCAAAAGTCAATGCTGCCACATCTCTGGCCCACATATCCTTTACATAGAAGATACGTCCGGCAAGCATACCCATCTTTATCCAAGACTTTACTCTGCCTCGGAAATCCTTGATATTAGAAGAATTAAATTCTCTGAGATCTTCGTAATATCGTAGTATTCTGTCTATTACCCCCATAATCAAAAGTTTTCTGTTATTAACCAACAAATCCCTCCACAACATCATCAGATGCCGTAAAGGGATTTGTCTTAGTATAATTGCTATTCAGCTCTACAATTAATAGAACTTGAAGTAGTTGCGGGCATTGTTGTAAGAGATATCTTCAACCATGCGAGAGAGACTCTCCATATCGTTAGGAAGCAAACCCTTCTCTACATCATTACCGAGGAGGTTGCAAAGCAAACGACGGAAATACTCATGACGTGGATAGCTCAAGAATGAACGAGAGTCGGTCAACATACCGACGAAACGGCTCAAAAGACCGAGCACAGACAATGCATTCATCTGACGTGTCATACCATCGAGCTGATCATTGAACCACCAGCCAGAACCAAACTGAATCTTACCTGGGCAAGAACCATCCTGGAAATTACCAAGCATAGTAGCGATTACCTCATTGGCACATGGGTTCAAGCAATAAAGGATTGTACGAGTCAACTTACCCTCTACGTTCAATTCATTCAAGAAATTACTCATAGCACGAGCTGTAGTAAACTCACCAATAGAATCAAAACCTGTATCTGCGCCCAACTTATTGTACATCAATGTGTTATTGTCGCGGATGGCACCATAGTGATACTGCTGAGTCCAATCAGCAGCATGATCCATCTCAGCACAAATTCTCAAGAAAGCATGCTTGTACTGACGAACCTCAATAACTGACAACTGCTGACCACGCATAGCCTTTTCAAAGATAGTCTCAATCTGAGAATCAGTATATGCCTCGTCATAGAATTCCTCAATACCATGGTCGCTCAACTTACAGCCATTCTCTGTGAAGAAATCGTGGCGCTTCTGAAGAGCATCAACCATATCCTGGAATGTTGAGATAGTAACACCTGCAACTTCACCCAACTTATTCATATACTCAGCGAAATCAGGCTTCTCGATATTCATAGCCTTGTCAGGACGCCAAGCAGGAATCATCTTAATTTCGAAACCACTCTCACGGGTCTGCTTGTGGTAACGGAGATCATCAATTGGATCGTCTGTTGTACAAACACACTCTACATGATAATGGCGCATCAAACCGCGTGCACTGAACTCAGGCAACTGCAATTTCTCGTTACACTCATCAAAGATCTCACGAGCGGTCTTAGGGTTCAACTGTTTGTCAATACCGAAAGCTGTCTTAAGCTCGAGATGAGTCCAATGATACAATGGGTTGCGGAATGTATAAGGAACAGTTTCAGCCCACTTCTCGAACTTCTCCCAATCGCTTGTATCGGTACCAGTGCAGAAACGCTCATCTACACCATTAGTTCTCATTGCACGCCACTTGTAGTGGTCACCACCGAGCCAAAGTTCAGTAATACTCTTAAACTTGTGATCATTAGCTACCATCTCAGGAATAAGATGGCAGTGATAGTCAATAATTGGCATTTTAGCCGCATGATTGTGGAAAAGATCCTGCGCAGTCTTAGTGTCGAGCAAGAAATTTTCATCCATAAATTGCTTCATAATTGTATAGTAGTTTTAAATATTTTGCTTTTGAAAAACCTTTTGGGAATTCCATTAACTATTTTCTTTGCAAAAATAACTCAAATTTTCGGTAAAACAAAATAATAATAGAATTTTTAATCAGATTTTTACTTAAACGATTGCGGAAAAGGTAAAAAAGAACAAAATAAATCTCCCAAGTAGTCATACATGGAAGATTTATTTGTTTTTGGATTTTTAATTCTCTTCAATTCTTAATATTTATAACAGGCATTTATGCCATAGGCCATAAATTCATCAGAAGAAAACACTATTCATACAGTCCATTCACTAGACAGACTACACAATAATACGAGTCTTGTGATAATTTTCACGGAATTCACTTGGTGAGCATCCTTTTTTCTTCTTGAAAATACGATTGAAGTTACTCAGATTATTAAATCCGCAATCAAATCCGATTTCACTGATAGATTTTGCAGTATCTACCAGCATTCGTGCTGCATAACCCAACCTCAGATCAATAATATATTCACTGATATTTCTTCCAGTGTGCAACTTAAAGAATCTACTGAATGCACTTGGACTCATGCCAGCCATGCTTGCAAGCTCTGGCAGTCTCAGTTCATCCATATAATTCTTAGAGATATAATTCTTTACCTTCAGAATTCTTCTACTGTCATCCTCCACAGTAACCTTCGCATAACTGGTAGAAGCTAAAGTCTTAGCACCATCACACCGTGAAAGTTCATACAATATAGTCAGAAACTGCTGAACGGCATAAAAGCCATCTTTGACAGAACTCAAAGTATCCAACAATCCATATACTTTCATAATGGCTTTCATCGGAAACACAAGTCCTTTCTTGGCTTCCTGCATCATTCTTGTAATACTTGAATACGGATTTCTGCCAAAGAGCGTTTCGGTACCCATACTGAAGTCAAATTGTATTGTAATCTCTCTGATATCCTCGCTGCGACAATCATTCTGTTCCCATACATGTTCAAGGTCAGGAGAAGTAATCAAACACAAATCATAATCACCGATAATTTCCTGCGAGTCACCCACTATGCGTCGGACACCTTTAGCATTCTCCACAAAATTGAGTTCAAACACAGAGTGATTGTGAATAGGATAAGTAAACTCCTTTTTATGACGGTCTGCAATGTATAAAACATCTTTTCCCATCAACGGAGTAATTTCATGTATGATTCTTCTATCGTCTGACATAAAGTAGCTATTAGTGAAATTCAGAATAATTCAGTGGCAATATTTCGGAAAATGAGCAAAATCAAAGCTAATGTCATCAGAAACGCAAGTCCTTGATGATATCGCTCATCTTCTGCTTAGTTGCAATTCTTGTTGGAACAAGAGGCAATCTAAGTTCATTTTCTATGAAACCCATATCATTGAGCAAAGCCTTTACACCAGCAGGGTTACCATCTACAAAAAGCAAGCTATAAAGCTCTGTAAATGCATGATGAATCTTACGTGCTGGCTCATATTCACCACGGAACTCCAAGCGGATCATACGGCTGAATGCTTTAGGAAGAGCATTACCAATAACTGAAATCACACCTGCTGCACCACTGGCTACCATAGAGAAAGTCAATGCATCATCACCACTGATAACATCAAAATTATCAGGTTTGTTCTTGATAATCTCATCTACCTGTTCCAAGCTGCCACTTGCTTCCTTGATTGCTACAATATTAGGGAAATCGCGGGCGATGCGACAAGTTGTTTCAGGTTTCATGTTAACACCTGTTCTACCTGGTACATTATATAATACGATAGGCAGAGGACTAACTTCAGCGATTGCCTTAAAATGCTGATAAAGTCCCTCCTGAGAAGGCTTATTATAATAAGGACAAATACTGAGGATACCATCAATACCACTCCAATCAGTATTCTTGATTTCATCTACTACAGCAGCAGTATTATTACCACCGCAATATTTCAAAATCTTGACACGACCATGATTGACCTCTTTGACAAGTTCTGTGATTTTATCTTTCTCATCTTTAGTAAGACAAGGCGCCTCACCAGTTGTAGCAAGGATGCAAAGGAAATCTGCACCATTGTCAATTTGAAACTCTACCAATCTCTTCAGAGCCTGGTAATCTACCGAACCATCGGTCTTAAATGGAGTAATGAGAGCTATACCTAACCCTCTAAAAATATTCTGTGCCATAATCAATTTTACAAAATTAATCGCAAAATTACAAATTTATTGCCAAATTGCAAAACAAATTGCCATTTTTCTTTCAAAATTGTATCAAAATTGAAAAAATTTGGTATTATTATCGCATATATCGCATATTTTTCGTAATTTTGCAGCTATGAGTAGATACTTTATTACCTTTAGTTATGATGGTACAAACTATCATGGATGGCAAATTCAGCCTAATGCAAATACGGTGCAGCAAGAGTTGCAACGAGCGTTGTCTATTTTACTCCGAAAAGAAATTGAAGTTGTAGGTGCCGGACGTACAGACACAGGAGTTCATGCCAGAAAAATGGCAGCTCATTTTGATTGGGAACTTAAAGATCAGGCAGCATTATCTTCTGACGAAGAAAAAGACATGTCTGCGAAAAAGGAACTTCTTCCCATTTCCTGCGACCAGATGGTTTATCGCCTGAATCGAATTCTCCCAAGAGATATATCTGTATGGGATGTTTTCCCTGTTGCAGATGACATGCATGCCCGTTTCTCCGCCACCTCCCGCACCTACCATTATTATATACATACGCGAAAGGATCCATTTGAACGTCATTTCTCTCTCCAAATTAATTATCCATTGGATTTTAATAAAATGAATGAAGCAGCCAAGTATTTCCTTCAGCATGAAGACTATGCAGCATTCTGCAAGGCTGGTGGTGACAACAAGACTACCATTTGTCATGTTACAGAAGCGAAATGGGTGCAGACCTCCCCTACATCCTGGTATTTTGAAATAACAGCCAACCGTTTCCTTCGCAACATGGTGAGAGCTGTGGTAGGAACATTGATTGATGTAGGCCGTGGAAAAATAAGCATGAATCAATTTCTTGAAATTTTGCATCAGGGAACAAGAAGTGATGCCGGCGAGAGTATGCCAGGCAATGCTCTTTTCTTAGAAGATGTAAGCTATCCGGAATTATAGCTTTAAGATCATCCGAAAATTAAAACCATTGCATCCAGAAATAAAATCCATTGCATCCGGATAATAAATACAAAAACTTCCAGTTTTTTAAAACAGAAACAATTCTGATTTATTTAACGAAAAGAATATATAAACCAAAAACTCGCTTGGAGAAACTTTATTCAAACGAAAGTTTCTTCAAGCGAGTTCTTAATTGTTCTGCCTCACTCTTGCGAATGGAAAGCTTTATGCTGCAGGTGTTATCAAAAACCTGATCCACAATACGTGGATTCATTTCCTTCACAATTCTCATTACATCATTCATCATAGGATAGGTAAAATCGTAAGTCACAATTTCTTCTACCTGTCTGATTTCCTCTTCACAATGAGCCAATGCCTCTATAGCTGCTTCACGATAAGCGACTATCAAACCACTTGTTCCAAGTTTTACTCCACCGAAATATCTGATAACCACTATCAGAATATCTGTCAATTCTGCTTTGTTGATTTGTCCTAAGATTGGTTTTCCGGCAGTAGAAGACGGTTCTCCATCGTCATTCGCCCGGAATTCATTTCTTTCAGGACCCAACATATATGCATAGCAACAATGTCTGGCATCATAGTATTTCTTCCTATAACCTGCCACTATTTCCTTGACTTCTTCGACAGATGTCACATGATGGGCAAAAGCGAGGAACTTACTTCTTTTCTCAGTGTACAGCCCCTCGCCTACTTGATCTTTTATAGTTTTGTATTCGTCAATCATTCCATTTAAGTCGTCAATTATATAAACCAAACTGTCCTACATAAATTCTGTAGAATAGTCGGACTTATAAGTCGAACTCTTTAATCTAATTTATGAATTATCAAACCGCTGCGCAGTTTTGGTTCAAACCAAGTTGCCTTAGGTGGCATAATCTTACCACTATCAGCAATGTCCATAATCTGCTGCATAGTTACCGGATGAAGTGCCAATGCCATCTTCATTTCACCACTATCTACACGACGTTTCAGCTCACCAAGTCCACGGAGACCACCCACAAAATCGATACGCTTATCAGAACGTAAGTCCTTGATTCCAAGGATTTCATCAAGAATCAAACGGGATGAAATATCAACATCTAATACGCCAATCGGATCTTCATCATCGTAAGTACCTGGCTTAGCGAATAATCCATACCATTTACCATCCAGATATAGGAGGAATGAATGAAGGGCTGCAGGTTTCAGAATATCCAAACCGAATTTATCGATAGCTTCCTGTAACTCCATCTTTTCATAGCATGGAATACCTTCATCATCACCAGATACATTGATGTTAATTGCATCAATCTCAATAACTTCGAAATTTTTAGTCAAAGCATCGAGGAATTGTTCTGAAGTCAAACCATTCAAGTCCTTCACTACTCGATTATAGTCAAGAATTGTCAACTGACTTGCCTGGAAGCAAACTGCCATAAAGTAGTTGTATTCTTCCTGACCAGTATGATGAGGATTATTCTTAGCCTTTTCAGCACCTACCAAAGCTGCAGCAGCTGAACGATGGTGACCATCAGCTATATAGAGACTTGGCATTTTCTCAAACTCCGCTGTTATAGTGGCAATATCCTGGTCATCACTAACAATCCAGAATTGATGACGGAATCCGTCAACAGGAGCAATGAAATCATACTCTGGTGCAGTAGCAGCATAGCGAACCAGAAGGTTATTGAGTACCGGATTATCTGGATAAGCAAAGAATACAGGTTCGATATTTGCATTGCAAACACGTACGTGCTTCATGCGATCCTCCTCCTTGTCACGGCGAGTCAACTCATGTTTCTTGATAACACCCGTCATATAATCGTTTACATAAGCACCCACTACAAGACCATACTGCGTCTTGCCATTCATGGTCTGGGCATAAATGTAATATTGTTCCTTATCATCCTGTTTCAACCAACCATTCTCCTGAAACTTTCTGAAATTCTCAGCAGCGCTTTCATAGACTCGTGGATCATACTCAGAAGTACCAGGTTCAAAATTGATTTCAGGTTTGATAATATGATAAAGACTCTTCTCGTTGTCACCAGCTTCGGCACGAGCCTCTTCTGAATCGAGCACATCGTATGGTCTTGATTCCACCAGTTCCACCAGTTCCTTTGGCGGACGAATGCCCTTAAAAGGTTTAATTTTTGCCATAATGTTGTAGGTATTAAAATACCGCACTAAAATAGTCCGGCACTATGATAAAACACAAAAGCCCACAAAGGATACTTTCACACAATACCCTCTGCGAGCTCACCTATTATTCTTTTATTACTTGTTTACCTGGAATTTGGTACAGCCATCCTTGAAGAATGCATTAATCTGCTTAGCAGCAGCAATACCAGCATTGATATTAGCCTCTGCTGTCTGTGCACCCATCTTCTTAGGAGTAGAGAAATAACGACCTTCAAACTTAGCAAACTCAGCATCTGCATCTGGCTTGATATCTGTAATAAACTTCAAGTCCTCACGCTCAGCCATCAGCTTAATCAACTCATCCTCGTTGATAACTTCCTTGCGGGCAGTATTAATCAAGATACCACCCTTAGGCAACTGGTTTACAGCCTTATAATCGATGCTCTTGATAGTCTCTGGAGTAGCAGGAATATGAAGAGAAACGATATCACAAGTCTGGAACAGTTCATCCTGACTCTTGACAGCATGAACACCGGCAGCCTCAATAACATCAGCAGGGCAGAAAGCATCATAAGCAGATACTTCCATACCGAAGCCCTTAGCGATGCGAGCAACATTTCTACCCACATTACCGAAAGCAAGGATACCTAATTTCTTACCCTTCAACTCAGAACCAGCCTTGCCGTTATAGAAATTACGAACAGCAAATACCAGTAAACCGAAAACCAATTCGGCAACTGCATTAGAATTCTGACCAGGAGTATTCTCAGCTACTACATTGTGAGCCGTAGCAGCAGCAAGGTCAATATTGTCATAACCTGCACCAGCACGTACCACAATCTTCAGATTCTTGGCAGCATCCAAAACTTCAGCAGTAACTTTGTCAGAGCGAATGATCATTGCATCCACATCTTTCACTGCATCCAATAGCTGAGTCTTTTCTGTATATTTCTCAAGCAGGACAAGTTCATTGCCTGCACCTTCAATTTCTTTCTTGATACCTTCAACAGCAGCTGCTGCAAAAGGTTTTTCTGTTGCAACTAATACTTTCATGATTGAATTTGATTAGAATATTTTAGAATTAGTGCTGTGCCTCGAAATCCTGCATAGCCTTTACAAGAGCATTCACGCCCTCCATAGTCATAGCATTGTAGCAACTTGCACGGAAGCCACCTACAGAGCGGTGACCCTTTATACCTACCATACCACGCTCAACTGCAAAGTCAAGGAATGGCTTCTCAAGTTCCTTATATTCATCGTTCATAACGAAACAGATGTTCATCAGAGAACGTGAAGCCTCCTCTACAGTACCCTTGAAGAGTTTATTGCGATCAATCTCTGCATAGAGTACATCAGCACGCTCGTGAGCACGCTTATCAGCAGCCTCTACACCACCATTAGCCTTCAACCAACGGAGATTCTCCATCAGAGAATAGATAGGCACTACTGGAGGAGTATTAAACATACTGCCCTTATCTACATGTGTACGATAATCAATCATTGTAGGCAACTCACGTGGAGCCTTGCCCAAGAGTTCATCCTTCACGACTACTACAGTTACACCAGCCATAGAGAGATTCTTCTGTGCACCAGCGTAGATAGCTGTATATTTAGAAACGTCCACAGGACGGCTCATGATATCAGAACTCATATCAGCAATCAAAGGCACCTTAACATCTGGATCACGACGTAACTCAGTACCATAGATGGTATTGTTGGAAGTGATGTGCAGATAGTCTGCATCAGCTGGCTCGAGACCTTCAAACTGAGGATAGAAAGTATAGTTGGCGTCGGACGAGGATGCGATCTCCACGACCTCACCAAAATGCTTTGCCTCTTTCATCGCCTTCTTGGCCCAAGTACCAGAATTGACATAGGCAGCCTTCTTGATGAGGAAGTTGGCAGGAATCTGCATGAACTGCAATGACGCACCACCACCAAGGAAGATAACGGAGTAACCCTCAGGGACATCAAGCAACTCCTTGAACAAGGAGACTGCCTCATCAACTACTGGCTGGAAATCCTTAGCGCGATGGCTGATTTCCATCAATGAAAGACCTGAACCGTTGAAATCCAAAATCTGCTTAGCTGTGTTTTCAATCACTTCGCGTGGAAGCATTGAAGGACCTGCATTAAAATTGTACTTCTTCATCTGTATATTATTTAAGTTTTTATTGGATTATTCCCTATGTGTTTTTAAAACACGTCGGCGAAATTACAATTTTTATTTGAAACCACCAAACTTTTCTGCACATTTTTAGCAAAATGGGCAAAATTCTTACGGATTGTCAGCCTTTTCTGCCTATTCTATGTATTTTTATGCAGAAAATAGAATTACTGATACATATTATCAGCAATTAAGATGACAGAGAATCAATAAGATCAATATGGGAATATATCAGGGCGAAGGAAATAAGATTATAAAACCTCTTCCACTACTGTTCTGATACCTTTGATTTTTTGTCCGGCAGTCAGTTTGAGCACCTGTTTCAACTTAGTACGCGATACGGCCACATAGGCATATCTGTCCTTCACATCGATCTTGCCGATCTCGGAAGAATTGAGCTGGCCTATTTTGCAGAGATAACCTACGATGTCACCCTTGCTTACCTTATCCTTCTTTCCTTTACCTATATATATAGTAGCCATACGTGGTTTGGCTGGTACAGAATGAGTCAGCGGGATTTCGTAAGTCTGTATCTCTGCATCCACATAATCTGGAATGTGTTCAGTAGGTCCGATGATAAAGAAAGCCTTACCCTGAGATTCCCAGCGCGCCGTACGACCTACTCTGTGAATATAACTATCCTCACATTCCGGGATATGATAATGCACAATATTGTTGATGTCAGGAATATCAATACCTCTTGATGCTAGATCAGTACTTACTAAGATATTCACACTACCATTGCTGAACTTATAGAGTGCATCTTCACGCGCTTTCTGGTCCAATCCACCATGGAATGAGGAAAGTGAGAAACCTTTTTCACGCAAGAAATCGCTGGTACGCTCCACACTGTCACGGTAGTTGAGGAACACAATGGTACTCTCATCACCAAAACTCAACAGAAGCTGGGCGAGTGTCTCCAACTTGTCTTTCTGTGGACTATCCACCTGATAGATGCAAACACGGTCTGAAACCTGTTCCTCCTCAATGCGATAGTCAATCGTTTCTGCACGATTCATGTGAACGAAATTAGGAATCTGCTCTGCCTCGGTAGCAGAAAGCAGTATATGGCGTTCCAGATTTGGCAGACTCTCTATCAGTTTGCTCATTTCGTTCTGAAAGCCCATTTCCAGACACTTATCAAACTCATCGATGATGAGGTACTTGATATTCTCTATTTCGAAATTACCCTTATCGATATGATCATTCAGACGTCCTGGAGTACCGAAGATAACCTGAGGCATCACCTTTCTGAGCAAACGATGTTCATCCATCGTAGGTCGTCCACCATAACAAGCCATTGCCTTTACAGGAGTATGCATAGTTCCCAGTACATTGGCCGACTGCAATGCAAGTTCACGACCAGGAGTAATCACAAGCGCCTGTGGTGCATCTACCGATGGATCAATGAGCTGAACCAGTGGCAGAAGATAAGCCAGCGTTTTACCGCTACCTGTAGGCGAAAGAACCACAACGTCCTTATTGCTATGAAGCATTGCATGCATCGTAGCTTCCTGCATGCCGTTCAGTTCTATATCCAAACGATTCAATATATCTTGTAACATATTTACTTTTTATTTCTGTTATTATTCATCACTTTGTCTATCTCATCAAACTCTTTACCCATATTCAGATTGAGATAAATCGTATATAATGGGAGGGACCACTTCCCTACTTCATTCGGTTCGAGCTTTCTATATTTTTCCAGATATGGAAGTGCCTGTTTGTAGAGCGCATTTATTTCATCATGTTTCTTTCTCAATTTCTGCGAATTTTTATCCAGCATAATGGCGCGGTTGAAACATGAGAGACCGGCATTGAGATGAGCTTCGGATAAGGAATCATTTTTCGCTATCAGAGACTTACAGATATCAAAACATTCCTCATTCTTTCCCTGATTCAGCAAGATGGAACTCTTGGTCAGGAGATAAGTGGTATTCAAAGAATCCACCAGTAAAGCTTGGTTCACCACATTCATTGCCGAATCCAGTTCATTTTTTTCCATATAATGTTCTACCAGGCGTGGAAAGAAGAAAGGAAAAGAAGGTGAATTCTTGAATCCTTCTTTCAGACAATCCACATATCTTACCTTATCCTTTTCGAGTTTATATGTCTCTGCCAGATATTGCAACATATAATTATAATGAGTAGTATCCTTCAGAGCGATATACGAATGATGTAAAGTAGCCTGTGGATTCTTCATCTTGTATCCGCAATATACGGCCCAGAAAGCCACAGTCGGAATCAGCTTATCTTTCTCCCTGTAATTGTAAGAGGCGAAGAGAGGAATGCTGGCGCAATGCAAATACTGATCCAACAAACTATATGCCTCGGGAAATCTGGTTTTTCTGATAAACCAGAGACCACCGCTGTAGAGGTTTTGTCTGATTTTTCCCAGATAATCAGCATGTTGCTTGCGATATTCGATACGCACTCTCCCTTTCCTGTCAGGAACCATTTCTACAGAATCCATATTCTGTGCCACCTCAAAGAGTTGTCTTGTCAGATTAAACAGTTGGGCTGTATCATACGCCTGTTTCAGATACAACTTTTCATTCCCCTGCTCATATTGTTTTCTCACAGCATCATAGAGAATATTCCATATTTTCAGGTTTCCGCGATTCACAGAATCCTTGAGCAACTTCTCCATAGATGCCTGAGCCTGAGTTAAATTATTTCCAGCCTTAACATTGTCTCGTGCAGCAGAAATCTCCTTCTTCTGAGCATAGCCTGCCATACAGAAGAAAGAAATCGACATGAGCAAAAACAACTTAAGTTTATTCATACTTGTTTTTTATGTTGAGATATTTAATAAGGCTTATAGCCTGAATGATCATAACGATAAAAGGCATATTAGCCAGTTTATTCCTTACCATAAAGATAATAATACCAGTACGTATTACCATAGGTATCACGCAAGGCGGCATTACGTTCCATTGCATTAGGATATTTCCGTTCCAAAGTCTGGAAATCCTGGAAGTCAGCTTCCATTACTGCATTTCTATATACTACCTTCGGATGCAATCTTCTGTGGGTATATAGCATCAATGCCTCCTTATAATGCTTGGGGAGCGAATCATTCTCGATATTATATTTGCTTTGCACAAGGTGTACAAACTGATCGATTTTCTTATCCAGCAGGAATGCATTCAACTGATAGTCCAGCGGTTTCACATAGTAGAATTTTCCTCTTACCTTCTTGCGCATCCACTTCGGAGTGGTCCACATCATCGATTTGGTAGTCACGCTGTCTGGTATCATTGCCTTGCTGCCACCTACAAGAGGGTAAGTGAAAAGTTTCTCCCCCATCGCTCCCGTTTTATGAAGGCAGGCTATTCTGAGCATGGTGAGTGAAGAATCCGTATGAGCAGACTGCGCACCCACCTCCAGCGCTTCCTGATATTTTCCTTCACACATCAGACTTTCCATCCGCATGCGATAGTGGAACACATCATTACCATTTCCGATAAGAATCACCAGAAGAATCATCACATCCAGAGAAAGCACGTTGATCCAAGTACATTTGGACAGCCAGAGCCCTTTCTGAATATCTGGTTCGTATGCTTCCAGTTGACGGATTACCCACATTATTCCTGAATAAAGAATCAGGAGCAACGGAAAAAGCCAGCACCAGCTACCCAATGAATGGTAGGTATCAATATCCGTAGGAATATCCGTGATGATAGCGAGTATCAGCAAAGATGGAAAATACGTCAATGCATGAAATCGTTTCTTCACCCGCGTGATGGCAAAAACGCCGCATTGAAGAAGAAACAGGACAAGGGTAGTCAGGATAGGAAACAGTACATAGTTGTACTGAGTCATTCCACCCGATAAAGCATGTTGAGCTACTGCCAACAGATCCTGTTGGTAGCAGCTCAAATAGAGATATGTAAATACTATAAAGATGATAGCACACGTCAGACGCATCTTGGTGGTACTATTTCTTTTCTTTTCCATATAATTACTTTCAGTTTTTCTTTAATACGAGCGCAGAACGAGCTGGTAAATAGAGTTTTAACCACTCTTTATGCTCTTCTACATAGAGCGCATCATAATTTGTTAAATGTGTCATTGTATCATCATTCAGACCATTTCCTCCAAATGCCACATTATCACTGTCCAGTACGATACTGTAAGAACCAGTAGGTACCAGGAAGCCATAATCGGTAAATGATTTGGTAGGTGAGAAGTTGAAAACAAACAGCAGGTCGCCTCTCATGAAGGCAAGTACCTGATCACCATCATTGTGCCAGATTTCCTGAACTGGAGTCTTATTGAAATTCTTCTCACTCTTGATAACGTTGATCATTTCACGATCGAAGTCACCCAGATAATGATAACACAAATCCTTATTATCTACAAGGTTCCACTGACGACGGGCATACTTGTAACTCCATCCGTTTCCTTCTCTTGGGAAGTCAATCCACTCTGGATGACCGAACTCATTACCCATAAAATTCAGATATCCACCATTGATAGTAGAAGCCGTCACCAGTCTGATCATTTTATGCAGAGCAATTCCGCGATGTGCCATATCATTCTCATCTCCCTTCTTGAAATGCCAGTACATATCAGCATCTATCAGTCGGAATATGATCGTCTTGTCACCCACAAGTGCCTGGTCATGACTCTCACAGTAAGAGATAGTCTTCTCATCCTTACGGCGGTTCTTTACCTCCCAGAATATGCTGCTTGGCTTCCATGCCTCATCTGGCAATTCCTTGATGGTCTTAATCCAGAAATCAGGAATATTCATTGCCATGCGATAGTCGAAACCATATCCGCCATCGGTAAACTTAGCTGCCAATCCTGGCATACCACTCACTTCCTCTGCTATGGTGATTGCATTCTTGTTTACCTCATGAATCAGGCAGTTGGCAAGAGTCAAATAGCAGATGGCATTGTCATCCTCATGTCCGTTGAAGTAATCAGCATAGCAGGTGAAAGCCTCGCCTAGACCATGACTGTAATAGAGCATGGATGTAACACCGTCGAAACGGAAACCATCAAAATGGAACTCATTAAGCCAATACTTGCAGTTGCTCAGGAGGAAGTGGATGACTTCATCCTTGCCATAGTCGAAGCAGAGACTATCCCAGGCCGGATGCTCATGGCGGTCACCAGGATAGAAATACTGGTTAGGATCGCCAGCTAAGTTACCCAGACCTTCCACCTCATTCTTTACAGCGTGAGAATGAACGATATCCATAATCACAGCGATACCCTTCTGATGAGCAGTATCAATGAGATCCTTCAGTTCCTCAGGAGTACCGAATCGGCTGCTGGCAGCAAAGAAACTGCTTACATGATAACCGAACGAGCCATAGTATGGATGCTCCTGAATAGCCATGATCTGGATACAGTTGTAACCATCCTTGATGATACGTGGCAGTACATTCTCCTTAAACTCTGTATAGGTACCCACTTTTTCAGCATCCTGTCCCATACCGATGTGGCATTCGTAGATCAACAGCGGAGTCGTCTTTGGCTTGAAAGTTTTCTTCTTCCATACGTATGGTTCCGGATTCCAAACCTGTGCAGAGAAAATCTTGGTCTTTTCATCCTGTACCACTCTTCTTGCCCAAGCAGGAATGCGCTCACCTTCTCCACCTTCCCAGTGAACTTTCATCTTGAAAAGATCACCATGCTTCAACGCTTTCTCAGAGAGCTTGAGTTCCCAGTTTCCTGTACCCTGAATACGTTTAGCACGATACTTTGGCGACTCTTTCCAGTCATTGAAATCACCAATCAGATAGATATCAGTAGCATTAGGAGCCCACTCACGGAACACCCATCCACGATCAGTTTTATGCAGACCGAAATACTCGTAGCCATTGGCGAAATCACTCAAGGTCTGCTTACCATTCTTAGTCAGTTGATTCAATTTCCACAGAGCATGATCATGTCTTCCCTTAATTGCATCCTCATAAGGTTCGAGATAGGAGTCATTCTTCACCAAACCGATATGTTTAGGAGCTGCAGGAGTCTTCACTGCTTTTTTAGTTGCAGTAGTTTTCACTGCCTTTTTAGCAGCAGTTTTCTTGCCGCTTTCTGCTTTTTTTGTTGCCATATACTCATGATTTTAGATTAGCTATAGAGAAAGAAATCTGCGAGTAACAGATTCCGTCTTAAACTTTGATTGATTTTCAGTTTATGCCTTGATTTTGAAGATAGCCTTGTGGATATCGCCTGTACCGATGCATGGCTGATGCCCATCCTGAGGAGCGAAAATAGCAAATTCACCAGGCAGACAGGTTACATAAGCAGAAGCCACAGCACCAGGATATTTGGTTACGTCTTTTTCTGCATTGTATTCTGCCTCAGGCAATTTAGCCAAAGGAAGATAACCATAAGTCTCTTCGTTGTCAAGAGGTATCTGGATATCAAGCATATTCTTGTGAGTTTCAAATACAGCTTCATCCACAGTTTTTCCATGAGCTGTTGTTATATTTACAAACAAGTCATTACCCACGATGGAATGCTTGCCGTCTTCCAATTCGTTCAAATCGTTCTCTTTCAAGAACTTAACGACCTCTGCAAAGAGAGGATTCAGAGAGACATATTTCTCCAAATTTTCTAATGTGTCAACTATCATGATTTAAAAGTTTAAAATACAAATTCTATTTAATATAATTGATAACTCTTTAGAAGATTTTTCCTGAAATTTCATATCAATCTTCAAAGCGCTTACCGTTCTCGTAAGTTCCGCGAGCTGTCACCTGTCCGTTTCTATCTTTCTCTACGAACTTGCCTTCTCGGCGGTCGTTACGGTAAGTGCCTTCAAATCGTTTACCTTCCTTGGTTTCCTCGATGCAGGCACCCTCACGTTTACCATTTCTGTAAACACCCTTGAAACGGTTGCCATTGGCGTAGTGGATAATCACCTCTCCATTCACCTGACCTTTTCGGAATTCACCTTCAAAGATATCACCCGATTTCTTGGTCAGTTTACCTCTACCATCCTGCAGGTCATCTTTCCAACTACCTACGTAGATATCCCCATTTTTCCAGATAAAAGTACCCTGTCCGTTTCGCAGACCATCACGGAACTGTCCGGTATATTTCGCCCCATTCACAGACTTGAAGATACCTTCACCAGTACGTTCACCCTGCACATAGTCGCCTTCATATACATCACCGTTCTTAAACTTGTATATACCTTTACCGTCCTGAATATCATCTTTCCAGTCTCCGATATATACATCGCCATCGGCATACTTGTTGGTACCCTTTCCCGAGCGCTGGTTATCCACCCAGTTTCCATCGTAAGTCGTACCATCACCCCAGTCAAAGAATCCCAGTCCATTCTTCATGTCGTTCTTCCACTGACCTTTGTAGTATGCTCCATTGGAGTAAGTATAGGTACCACGTCCCTGTCGCTTGTCCATATACCAGTCACCATCATATTTATCCTTATTGTAATAATACATGATGCCATGTCCATGCTGGTAATCACGGAACCATAAACCAACATATTTATTATTATTCTGGAAATAGTAAGTTCCACGTCCATGCTGCTGATCTTCCATCCACTGACCTTCATATTTTTCACCGTCAGCAAAAGTATAGATACCATAACCGTTTCTCTTACCTTTCACGTAGGATCCTTCATAAGTATCACCATTTTTAAAGACGGTAGTACCTTTCCCATTCGGCTTATTTCCTACCATTTCGCCTTTATATTGTCCTCCGTCACGAGTAACGCAAGAACCCAGTGAAATTTTCTGGGCAAAGGAGCACAAAGGCAATGATATCAGTAAAAATGAGATTAAGTTTATCTTGTATTTCATACGCTTGCGTGTTGATTATTCTCCAAAATTATATAAAATCTATCAAACGACAAAATAGATTAAGTAAATTTAAGGATAAACAACAAAATAAGAACAAAATAAACAAAGATAAAAACGGGAAATTCCGGATAAAAGTTAGTCGTTGCTTATATAACAGGAGATATAAAACGAGAGATAAAGGATGCGAAATAGGGAATTCTTAAAAAGCAAAAGACTGTACCCCATCATCTGGAATACAGTCTTTATTTTTTGAAATCACAGACTAAGTCTTGAATTACTTAACCTTGTCAACAATAGCCTTGAAAGCCTCAGGGTTGTTAACAGCGAGGTCAGCGAGCACCTTACGGTTGATCTCGATACCTGCCTTGTGAAGCGCACCCATCAACTGGCTATAGCTCATGTTCTCCAAACGAGCAGCAGCATTGATACGCTGAATCCACAATGCGCGGAAATTGCGCTTCTTGTTACGACGGTCACGATAAGCGTAAGTAAGACCCTTCTCCCAAGTGTTCTTAGCTACTGTCCATACATTCTTGCGAGCTCCATAGTAACCCTTAGTGAGCTTCAAGATTTTTGTTCTTTTTGCTTTTGATGCAACGTGATTTACTGATCTTGGCATAATTTTTTTTCTTTAAAAGTTCGACTAAAAAGTTAATAATTAACGGAGGCAGAGCAAGTCGCGAACCTGCTTGAGGTTAGAACGATCTACGAGAGTCTCACCAAGGAGATTTCTCTTCTGCTTCTTTGTCTTCTTAGTCAAGATGTGACTGTGATAAGCGTGATGACGCTTGATCTTACCTGTACCGGTGAAACGGAATCTCTTCTTTGCGCCGGAATTAGTCTTTACTTTTGGCATTTTTACTTTTAATTTAAATTGTTATTTATTTAACGGATGGCAACGCATATACCACGGCGTTACGCATCTCTTTTTTCTTGATTAATCCTCGCTGTCTGCTGCAAGTTGCTTCAAGGCATCACCGCCCTTAGCGTTAGCCAGCAAACTGTTTTTTTCTGCATTGGCAGCTCTTTCAGCCTGTTCTGCAGCCTTAGCTTCAGCCTCACGCTTTTCACGATCCAGTTTCTGCTGACTCTTCTTAGCCACACCAGCTTTCTTAGGGCTCATATAGAGGAACATCTTCTTACCTTCCAATTTAGGCATCTGCTCCACCTTACCATACTCCTCGAGGTCGTTAGCAAAACGGAGAAGAAGAACTTCACCCTGCTCCTTGAAGAGGATACTGCGACCGCGGAAGAATACGTATGCACGTACCTTGTTACCTTCATTCAGGAACTCCATAGCGTGCTTGAGCTTAAACTGATAATCGTGCTCATCAGTCTGAGGTCCGAATCTGATCTCCTTGGTCTCCACCTTTACCTGCTTCTGCTTCATCTCCTTAGCATGCTTCTTCTGCTGATAAAGGAATTTAGAATAGTCAACTATTCGACAAACAGGAGGTTGTGCATTAGGAGAAATCTCCACGAGATCAACACCTTCCTGGCGAGCCAAGTCCAAAGCCTTACGTGTTGGCATCACTTCTGCTCCGCCATCACTTACCACTCTCACTTCACGTACGCGTATTTGTTCGTTTACGCGGTACTGATTTTTTATTTTGTCATTTTTCATTAACTATTCTACGTTGTTTTTTTGATTAAACGGCTGCAAAGTTACGATTTTTCTCGCAAACCACCAAATTTTCAGCTGGTTATTTTCATTTTTAGGCTTATATTTTGTTGCTGTGGATGAAAATTCCACGCAAAATTCATTTTTAAAGACTCATAAATCGTTTTTAGTCACGCAGATTACGCAGATCTTTCTTCTTCTACATCATTTATCCGCAGATGAGACCTGTCCGGTCGGATTACGCAAATCTTTCGTGCGATACTCTTAAGTATGCCACTGCAAGGAAAATCTGCGTTATCTGCGAAATCTGAGTGACTAAAAAAATCAAGCGTGACCAAGAAATATATATCTACGTGAGCTAAAGGTGATTAACGACTCGGTGAATAGATGAACGAATATCAGATGTATCAAAATTAACCAACAGACCAAGCTTTAGATTAGATATTTTCAGATAAGTAAGAAGCTGTTTGCCATAAACCGCCTTCATTTCTGTAACAGATTTCAATTCTACAATCACTTTATCCTCTACCAAAACATCCAATCGCAAATCTACAGGCAAGACGTGCCCATCATATATTACAGAAAGTTTCACCTGATTCTCAACCTTCAAACCATCTTTTCTAAGTTGATAGCAAAGGGCTGCTTCATAAACAGACTCTAACAAGCCAGGACCAAGCTCATTATATACCTTATATATTGCTCCGATAACCTTATAAGATATTTCGTTTTCTGTCATAACAACAAGTATTAAGTATCCCCCCTTTTAAAAGACTCACGCAGATTCCCCAAACTACGCCGTTTTCCAAGTACTCCAACAAAGAATACCCAAAGGAAAATCTGCGTTATCTGCGAAATCTGCGTGACTTAAATAATATATCAGCGTGAGAAATTACTCCTCTGCTGCCTTCAGCTGCTCTGCTACCTCAGCATTGATGCGCTGAGCAAACTCTTCCATGCTCATGGTAGCCTGCTCGCCACCACCCTGCTTACGCATGGAAACGAGGCCCTCGGCACTCTCCTTCTCACCTACAATAACCATGTAAGGAACACGCTTCAACTCGTTGTCACGAATCTTGCGACCAATCTTCTCGTTACGATCATCAACCAAAGCACGAACACCCTGCTTGTCAAGATACTGACGTACCTTCTGAGCATAATCGTTGAACTTCTCAGAGATAGGGAGAATAGCAACCTGGTCTGGAGTCAACCACAATGGGAAGTGACCTGCTGTATGCTCGATGAGAACGGCTGTAAAACGCTCCAATGAACCGAATGGTGCACGGTGAATCATCACAGGAGTCTTCTTTGAGTTATCCTCAGCTGTATATTCCAGCTTGAAACGCTCAGGCAAGTTGTAATCCACCTGGATGGTACCCAACTGCCAGCGACGACCGATGGCATCCTTCACCATGAAGTCGAGCTTAGGACCATAGAAGGCAGCCTCGCCAACCTCCTCACGAGTCTCAAGACCCTTCTCCTTGCAAGCCTCGCGGATAGCATTCTCGCTCTCTTCCCAAATCTCATCAGAACCGATATACTTCTCTGTATCTTTAGGATCGCGGAGAGAAATCTGTGCCTCGTAGTTCTCGAAACCGAAAATCTTGAATACCTTCAAGATTACGTCGATTACATTCTCGAACTCAGACTTCACCTGATCTGAACGAACGAAGATATGTGCATCATCCTGAGTAAATGTACGAACACGAGTCAAACCGTGGAGCTCACCGCTCTTCTCATAACGGAACACGGTACCGAACTCGGCGATACGCAAAGGAAGATCCTTGTAAGAACGAGGCTTACGGGCGTAGACCTCGCAGTGGTGAGGACAGTTCATTGGCTTGAGCATATACTCCTCATCCTCCTCCGGAGTCTGGATAGGCTGGAATGCATCCTTGCCATAGTGAGCATAGTGACCAGATGTAACATAGAGACTCTTGCCACCGATACCTGGGCAGATAACCTCCTGATAGTTGTAAGGCTTCAGGAGAGAACGGAGCAACTCCTGCAGACGCAGACGGAGCTGAGTACCCTTTGGCAACCAGATAGGAAGACCCTTACCTACACGCTCAGAGAACATGAAGAGTTCCATCTCCTTACCAATCTTACGGTGGTCGCGCTTCTTAGCCTCTTCGAGAATAACCAGGTACTCGTCGAGCATCTTCTTCTTAGGGAAGCTGATACCGTAGATACGGGTCATCTGCTCGCGCTTGGCATCACCGCGCCAGAAAGCACCAGCCACACTTGTAATCTTCACAGCCTTGATCAGACCGGTGTTCATCAAGTGAGGACCACGGCAGAGGTCGGTGAAGTTACCTTGGGTATATGTGGTGATAGTGCCATCCTCCAAGTCCTGTTCGATGTGCTCGCATTTGTATTCCTGACCGTCAGCCTTGAACTCAGCGAGTGCATCAGCCTTAGAAACCTCCTTGCGAACTACAGGCTCGTTCTTCTTGGCAAGTTCCAACATCTTAGCCTCGATCTTGGCGAAGTCATTCTCAGAAATCACCTGACCCTCAGCTGGCATCACATCGTAGAAGAAACCGCTCTCTACGGCTGGACCGAAACCAAACTGAATACCAGGATAAAGCTCCTGAAGAGCTTCAGCGAGCAAGTGTGCAGAAGTATGCCAGAATGTGTGCTTACCCTGCTCATCCTCAAACTTATAGAGTTCTACATTCGCATCCTCATTGATAGGACGGTTCAACTCTACTGTCTCACCATTTACACCGCAAGATACAACGTTGCGAGCGAGAGCCGGTGAGATACTCTCGGCGATTTGTAAACCAGTTACGCCCTGCTCATACTCACGAACAGATCCGTCTGGGAATGTGATTTTTACCATAACAACTTAGTATTTTTATTAAATCAAATGCAAAAGTAATACTTCTTTTTGTAACAAGCGAATATTTTGCATTAAATTTTCATAACTTTTCATTTTCAATACATTACGCCCTCTCTTTATACCTTATAATATTACAAATGAGAAATGAGGGATGAGATTGGGGGAAGAGGAAAAACATTTTGGAATGTGTGAAAAAGAGGAAGATGAAAAAAAAGATGAAAGACAAGAAATATGAGATATGGAAAAACAAATAAAATGATGAGAAAAAAAAAGGAAATAAAGGGTGTTCACGGGAAAACATAGAGGACACACCTTCCACGCAACTAACAAAAAGACACATCTTCGTCATTTTTTATCATACATTTCTTTGCCATTACAAAGTTTTTCCGTATTTTTGCAGGCGATTAATTGACAAATTGCTAAATATTTCAAAAATGACAGGTACACCAAAGATTCTCATTATTTATACAGGCGGTACAATCGGTATGGGTAAGGACGTAAATACAGGCGTTCTCGAACCTCTCGATTTCAACCATTTGGTTTCATCTATGCCCGAATTCCAACTGATTCAGGCAGATATTGATGTGAGAAAATTCGACCCACCGATAGACTCCAGCGATATGGACCCAATGGGATGGGCTGAACTGGTGGGCATGATAGCCAACAATTATAATGACTATGATGGTTTCGTCATTCTGCATGGCACGGACACAATGGCCTACACCGCCTCTGCCCTATCGTTCATGCTCGAAAACCTGACCAAGCCTGTCATTCTCACCGGTAGCCAGTTGCCTATCGGCGAATTGCGTACCGACGGCAAGGAGAACATGATGACTGCCATCGAGATAGCCTCCATGAAAGATCAGGAAGGCCATCCGTTAGTACCAGAGGTCTGCATCTTCTTCAATGGTAAGTTGCTGCGCGGCAACCGTACTACGAAGATCAATGCAGAAGGATTTCATGCATTCGATTCCTTCAACCACCCTCATCTCTGTGATGTAGGTATCAACTTCTCTTTCCATCCGCACCACATTCTGGAACCAGACTATCACAAGCCGATGGTACCTCACATGAAACTGGACCCGAACGTCATCGTCTTCAGTCTCTTCCCAGGCATTCAGGATACCATTGTCCGCCACGTCCTGGAATCCCCATCTCTGCGAGGTATTGTGATGAGAACTTATGGTTCAGGCAATGCCCCTCATGCCCCTTGGATCATACGACTGCTCGATCAGGCAGCCCATCGCGGTGTGAACATCATCAACATCAGCCAGTGCATCACGGGATGTGTGGATATGGAGAGATATGGTGCTGGGTTCCAGCTCAAGGTAGCTCATGTGGTGAGTGGCTACGATAGTACCGTAGAGGCAGCCGTCACCAAACTGATGTACCTGCAGGGCAGATATCCAGACAATCGCATGGTGCGCGAAAAACTGAAACAGTCACTGGCAGGAGAAATCACGCTTCCGGAGTAAATACCCGGAAGCATATCACTTTTTTATAAACCAGTTTGCTTCTTCATACCCTCAAAAAACTTTTGCTGTAATTGTTTGGCAAGTTGGTTCTCAGGATTGAGTTTAAGCGCTTTCTCATAGTTCTGCATGACATCAAGATAATAGCGCTGGCCGTTTTGTACAGGATTCTGTACGATACGTACCATGCATAAAAAACCTCGAAGAGTACAGATATCAGACTGGTTTGCATTCCTCATTTTTTCCATTTTAGCAATGGTTTCTTCTGCTCCAGCCATCAGGTCTTCCGTTTCCAGAGCATGCGGATTCATAACGGAAAAATTGAGGCTTTGCAACACCATCTGAAATTTAGGTTGAATACTATCCGGAAACATATCATCAATACGTTTCATCTCAGCAACACAATTCAGGAAGTTTTCAGGAGTGGGTTGTTGGAGTTTGGAAAGAGACTGTCCGATAAGTGCCTGCATATTAGGCTCTTGAGCATGAATGCTTACAGTAGAGATCAAAAAGAAGATCCCCATCAACATGAACTTTTTAAAAATTTGAAATGTCATAAGCTTTGTTATTTTTAAGTGAAACAAATATACCTATATAAAAGAATCTATCGCGGGATGAAACAATCGGGCGACCCTTGGCATCATATCCGAAAACATTCGTGCGACCAAGGATGTTATTCAGCGAAGAATAAACAATCACCTTGGGACTCAGCAAATAAGTCAGATTTACATCTACACTGTGATACGGCGGAGTCTTACCTTGCAGAAAGAGACGACCGCTGGCATAAGATTCAGCCAAACTCAGAATAGCTTTTCCGAACGAATATTTCGCTGTCAGTCTCAGATTATGTCTGGAAGCAAAAGCAGGTGTTCGTTCTTCCGTATAATCCAGATAGAAACGTCTGGAGTCATTGTATGAATAAGATAAGGTGGTGGAAAGACGCCTGCAAAGAGAATGGTCATCCACAAAGAGATCAAACCCCTTACTCGTCCCATATCCTTTCGGAAGATAAACACCCTTATCCCATAAAGGCAACCGATGATATTTCTTCCAATAGGGTTCTATCCTTACAAGTGTACCCGCCGATTTATATTGCATGGAGATGATAGCATGATCAGCAGTACACTGCCCAAGAGAATAGTTGCTGGTGGCGAGATCATCATCACTTGCAGTCTGACTATACCGTCCCGCAACAAGCGAAATCTGGAAAATCTTGTTGGGAACATAAGAGAGTGTAGCTCTTGGCATGAACAGCCACTGCGCATGCGACATATATTCAGTCCTTGCTGAAAGATTCAGAAACACACCGGGCAGCATCCTCCACTGGGCATCAGCATGGGCAGCCAGAATGTTATAATCCAGGGTGTAGCAATAGGAATCATACTCCAATAAACTGTTTCGCTGATAATCCTCCACACCAACCGACAATTTCAGTACATCTGAACAAACCTTGCGCATTTCTGCCTTCAGATGTATCTCATTTCTGAAATTATAAAAACAGTCACCAGCAACCTTGGCATCTTTTATATCATTGAAAACAGATGAATTTGCCATACCACAAAAGAAGGTATAACCAGCCCCTATCGCTGCCTTATAGGTAGCATTTGTATAAACATTGTTCTCCTTCAGCAACAGGTTTCTATCATCAATACGTTGCCCTACAGAAGTAAAATCATAGCCAACGTATGTCTTCAAAATTCCAGCATTCTTGAACTCCATCTTATATTGGGCCTCACCAGATAATTTCCGGTATGGCTTGTAGAAATCGAATCTTTCAGAAAACAACTGGTTGTAGATACCCATGCTTGTCATTGCCGCATTAAATGACAGACTGCTGGTATCAAACACTTTAGTTCCACCGATATTCCAGTCCACCAGTGATGCACTGGCTCCATATTTGTCGCTCGTAGCCACATCAGTAGTCTCCATCGGAAGAACAGATGAAAGAGCCTGCCCATATTCTCCGCCATAACCTCCAAGAGAAAAGCAAATTCCCTTGAACAGAAAAGGAGAAAAACGGCCTCGCACTGCTGTATTTTCGGCATTGGTACTATAGGGAACAAGTACGTGCATTCCATTGATAAAAGTCTGACATTCTTCGCTTTCACCACCCCTCACATAGAGTTTGCCATCCTCACCCACCTTTTGCGTTCCTGGCAATGACTGCAAAGCTGCCACAATGTCTCCACATGAATTACCTGCCATCACCACGTCCAGCGCATCCATCGTCTTGAAATGATCACTTTTTCCAAAACTGTAAGTGCTGGCAGATACTACAACTTCTTGGATTGTTGCAGCCTTTTCTTTCATTGAAATGGTGAGATGCTTCAGTTTGCTGACATCAGAATCCTGTGTGTATTCCTCAAAGCCTATCATGGTTGCCTTCAGGGTTATTTCTCCTGTCTTGGAAGTGTAAAAAGAGAATCTTCCAAGAGAATCCGTCAGGCATCCATCAATAGTACCAGCGATAAAAACGTTGGCACCAGCAAGAGGTTCCAGACCACTCATGACCATTCCTGAAATCAGAGTCTGAGCAGTCAAATCAACTACCATAAATAGCAGTAATGCGATATGTATCATTCGTTGTTTCATGCTGCAAAGATACAGCACAAAACGGAACTAACCAAATTCTCAGGATATACAGCTAAAACCTATGACAGACAACAACTTATGATGACGAACAACTAACAAAAAGGACGAATAACTAAGTAAGATATGTCTTAAACTGAGGCACAAATGACCGCGAAACTGGGATGATATCAGCACATTTATCCAGTTTCAACTGATACCCGTTAGAATTACCTTTAGCCGAAGATATATTGTTCACATTGACGGCAAAAGAGCGGTGACATTGGAAGATATTATCATATCCCTTCAGTTCTTCCAGAGTACGTGTCAGCGTATTATGAACATCAACAGAAACGACATGATTCTCCTTTACAAAACAGACCGAGATATTGTTTTTCTGCGCTTCGATATAAAGCAGATCATTGATAGGCATCGCAAGATCATTTCCCCTGCTGCTCGTATCGTGGATTGTAATAATCACCTCCTTTTGTTCCTGAGTCGTTTTGTGCAACAAATCTTCCATTCTGTCTCTTAAATATCCGTTGTATTGTATTCCGACTGACAGCAAAGTCAGAAACACACCGACAATAATCGTCCAGTTCAAAAACAACAGAAAAAGCCTGATAGTGATTGTATAATGAAAGAGAAATGAGGATAAAAGAAAATTACAAAAAGCAATCATGACAATGAGCCCGAGTACTGCCATTCCTTCATGCCAGATGCGCCAGGGATTGACAGTTCGGTGAAAACGCTTCAATACCAAAGCTAAATAAAGAGCATAGCACACGAAAGTGACCATGCCAAACAAGGCAGCAGCAAGACATTTATTGCCCAGATACAGACAGAACCCGAAAGGCTGCAGAAAATATAATATAGCCCAAATGACAAGACCATAGAAAAATCCATCTCTCATCCAGTGTCTGCTCTGCTTGAATGGATATATGCGAGTAAGGAATGACATCATAAAATACTATTGATTTAAATTTTACTGGCAAAAGTACAAGAAGCTTATGCTATTCATTTGTCAAAACAAAAGCAATATTTACTTCGCCAGATGTTCATATAAAGCATCAGGCGAAGCCAGTATCTTATATAATACCAAACTCTCTTAGTTGCTTTTTGCTTATGGTTGGACTCTCTTTTACGGTATTGATAATCAGTTCCATCATTTCTGTATCGGAGATAGCCCCACGATAAGTATTTTTATTGAATTTACTTCTCTTGGCCACAATAATCTTTGAGCAGTTGATAAACGAGTTGTGCTCCAAAAATGAAAATTGTTCAACTGTTACAGGTAGCTGATAGTCTGTAACTGACGTTGGCAAATTATAATTGATGTTTGAGTTTATTACTAAACCACCAATAACATTACCTTCATTATCAAAACCAAGGATGATGAAGAATTTATTGCGGGAAGTATCTCCTGCTTTGGGAGTAATACCATTATTTGAATCAAGATTGAGGAAGTGAACATCACCGATGTTAAGACTATCTTGGGCTAACTTGTCAGCCATAGTTCCCAATAATTCTCCGAGTTTCGTCATGACAATGCAGCCTCCACCAACAGATTATCCTTAATATATTCTATCATATCATCGGATGCCATACCATCTTTTGCCATACCAATAATATCCATGACTTTACGCCCTTGTTGGGCATAAGCACGCTTCCATTCTTCGCCATGTGATTTTGCACGTAACTCACCGTATGGAAGATTTACATTCTCGAAGATAGACTTATCCAAAGCTTCAATATCAGCTTTTGACAGGTATTCATCGTCTGCCTGTCGCTTGGCTTCAAGCATATAATAAGCGTCATCAGTTCCTTTAGAAACGCAATTGTCTATCATTGCTTGCAATTCTTTATCACACTGAGGATCGCCTTTTATACAATTATAAAGGACAGAAGGTACAGGTCCATCTGGCAATGCACAGAATTCGTCAGAAACCATGGGAAAGCCATATTTTGCTAAATATGAAATATTAGCAAAATATATAACCTTGAATACATGGTAGTAGTCTAACCCTTTTGTTTTATTCAAGATATATAATACAATCTCTGTCAGTTTCTGTTTATCGAAGTTTGTCATCTCAATAGTTTTTTATTGGTTGCAAAATTAATACATATTATTAATATGTGCAAAAAACAATAAGTTTTTTACGAAATATTATATATTCAAATGAAAGTAGAGCTTATTTCAAATTTTAATAGCCATACTTCCCATAGACACCCAAAGGAGTAGTGATGCCACGCAGAGACCATTCTACTACTGACGAATCTTTGTCCTTGCAAAGAAGAATACCAATACTCGGAATGTCTCCTTCGCATATAAGCAAATTGGCATCATCCACTTCCTGTAATTGTCCACCAGTCTGGTGGACAAATTCAATTTGGCTTGAATAGAATGCGAAACATCTTTTGATGTCATACAAATTGGTCCTGGAAAAACCTTCACTCTGAGGAAATTCCGCACGCAAATCAAGGCTCAATCTTTTCATGAAGTTTGCATCCCATTTATATTGCTTCTGCTTCTCACAAATGTCCTCGCCCAAACTCCAATAGAATTTGAGCTTTACAATCTCCAAATCATTATTATTTAGCCTACAAACTGCTTATTTGCTCTTTTGTCAAACCTGTAACTTGCATGATTTGACTTACTGGCATACCTAATGCAAGGAGATTCTTTGCAACATCAAAACTTTTAGCAAGTTCACCTTGTTCAATCCCCTTCTCATTTCCTTCCAGCCAGGCACTATACATTCCCAGGTTGTAATTATCAACCTGGCGCTGGCTCTCTTCATATTTTTCCATTTCCTCCTTGCTCAGGCAGCGGCTGTCAGCCACTTCTGCCAAACGCTTGAAGATCTTCTTCTGCGTCTCAAATGGAATTCTTTCTAATGTTGTCATATGCTTCAATACGTAAATCCACTTTTCAAAATCTGTTACACATTCCTCCGCCTTCTTTGTGAAATACGGAAGATTCAAATAGATGAAGCGAAGCTTGTCTGTGAAAGGCTCTTCGCTATTTTTCTCCCTCAGCATCACATCAGATTTAAACTGACTGATCTCTTCTCCGACATGAGGAGAGAAATTCATAAAACTGATCACATAGACAGGAACCAGCTCATAAAATGAAGGCTTGTCCTTGGACTTTTCTTTCTCACGCTGATTGGTAATAGCCTTGCTGGCATAACACAACGTGCGATTCACGAAATTAACCGTCCAGTTGTTCTGCATCTCCACAATGAAATGCTTGCCCTCATCTGTCTCGCAATAGACATCATATATACAGCCTCGCAAATCCTTGGAATCAGCCAACTGCTCTTTGTCCTTGAAGGAGACATCCCTGACTTGAAATTCCCCCTCGAACAAATCGTTTAAGAAACTTATCAGCAAATCCTTGCTGAACTCCTGACCGAACAATCGCTTAAAGCCCCAGTCGGTAAATGGGTTAATGTATTTCGCCATAATATTTGTATGATGTATGTTGTTAACGCACTATTGCGTCTTCGAGGGCAAAAGTACGATTATTTTTTGAAAAATGCAAATCTGAAGGAAAAAAAATCAATATGATGGAGAATATTGGAGGAAATAAGGCTAAAGGTCTCGTATTTGATTGATGTTTCGATAGAACATAAAGGAACATTACAATCGTTTCATTTACATGTACCATAAGCCTATATTTTATACCATTGCAAAAATACGAATTTAATTTGAATACGCCAAACATTTCAACAGTTTTTAGTTCTAACCTCAATAAAATTGCCCAATTTTTCCATTTTTTTCGCAATACCGATGGGTGACAGGGGTGACAGACCCCTCCACAAAAAAACTGAAAACTCGTGTCACCAGCGTCACCCAACAAACTGGCTCCAATAAAGGGCGCAGCAGAAAACGGTGACAGGTGACACTTTTATATACTCTTTTTTTTATGACTTACCGCGCGAAAATAGATAAAAGATTGATAATCAGAGGGAGACATCCAAATTGGAGGGTAGTGGATCCAATGCATAAAAAAAAATGAAAAGTAAGTGTCACCGACACCTTTGGCATTCATTTGTAAAGTTTTATTTTCCTTTTATCGAAAGGATGGTTTGGCTGGAGATTTTAAATACACAGGAAAGCCCCAACTGTTAAAGATTCAAAATATTCGGATATTATTTTCGCACCTTGGGGGTTCTATATAACCCCCCACCCTATCTGGCATTTTTTGATGAACTTTGCAGCATAATATTAATAATTGCAAGAAAATGGAGAAACCAAGGAAACAAAAGGGAGAAACAAAAAAAATGACCCCAGTTTATTCTGAAGAAAAACTGAAGGCTTTGGAGACCGCTGCTAACTGGATAAGAACCCAACAAGTTTTCTTCATCCAGCAAATACAGAAATATGATATCACCGGGAAAAAACTGCAGGAAATTGGTCATTTCGACAAAAAATTAATTAAGAGATTTGAAACAGGAGTTATCTCTGTGATCAAGCTGATAGAAATGAAAGTAACGATTAGCGCTATCCTCCGTGAAAAGGACCTTCAAGAGCAAGTAAATATGCATGAAAGAGGACATAGAGAGAGTGATTTTTATGCCGACTATATGGCCCTGGAGATCAATCAAACGATTGAAGAACGTGAAGAAAAAATAAACGCTTTCAAAATGACCGATAAGTTCATTCAAAGTACACACTTCGTCGAAAATATCAACATCCTGATTCAAAATGGAGACATTCATCTGAAACAGTAACAATCTTCAGACCTCAACTAATTTCCAAAATAACAATTTAACTTGGAAGCTAATGGAAGAAACCATGCCCTCGCTATTTACTTCGCTCAGAAGTAGTAGCCACAAACCTCTGTCAAGCAAGAAGGAACTGGAATGGCTCATCATGCAAGACAGATTCATCCAGATTCATACGGATGACTACCGACAAATGGTAAATATCGACAGAAAAGCTGCTGATAACAAAAAGCGAAACTCTGCTGCCATCTGTCCATCTATCCAGTTCAAACCCGATGGTAGAACGCTCGAATACTTCGGCAAACCTACCTACTGGGCCATGCTCGACTATGATCATACGCCAAGCATCATCCTGGAAGACGCCGTGGAAAAGGCTATCAAAAAGCCTACTACCATGGTTTGTTACCGCACTATCAGCGGCAGGGGATTCAGAATCCTCCTGAAATATGCGCGTCCCCCCGGCTGCACGCTCACTGAGACTGAACTGCACCGCCTCGCCATCACAAAGGCCATCAAAATCTATGATGAGCTGCTGAATCTCAATGCCGACAGACAGTGCCTCGACATGACCCGTCTCTGCGGTCTGGCGCACGATGAGAAAGCCTACTTCAACTGGGATGCGGAACCCCTACCCCTTTCGCCTGAGGAGGTGACGAAATTCTACCAGACCGTGCTGAAACCGGAGATGGAAAGGGAGAAAAAGTTGGAGACGGATAGAGCCAACGGTACTTCATCGAAAGGCAGTAGAAGCGCCAAAAAGAGTCAGGGCAGCGCATCCTCAGGGAAGGCAAACGGCAAGAAGCAGACGCAAGCGAGTACGGAGGACGTGATAGAGCAAGTGAAAAAGCTCTCTGAGGGCTGGTTCTGCCGATTTGAGCCTGGCAGCCATCACGAGTTCTGCATGCGATTTGCCACCTTCTGCTTCAACTACGGTGCCAGGAAGGAAGAACTGCTCAACTGGATGACGGCGGAATATGGAAGCCAGTATGACGGTGTGAAAAGCATCGTGGACTGGGTGTTCAATCATACGGAAGGTTGGGGCTGCTGGCATCTCTATTCGAAGGGAGAGAAATACGGATCCAACCCGAGCATGAAGGTGCTGATGCAGTGGCTTAACACCCGATATGAGATGCATCTGAACACCGTGACCGGCATGGTGGAAATCAGGGCCTACGATACCCAGAGCGACTTCTACTACAAATGGACGGAGGTGACCGAGACCGTGGAGAATACCATCTATACGCTGATGGATATGGACGGACTGCGCACCAACAAGAAAAGATTGGAAAGCGCCATCAAGTCGGATTTCACGAAAAAGTTCAACCCCATCGAGGATTATCTCATGGGATTGCCAGAATGGAAGGAAGGCGATCCCGACTACATCGACCAGCTCTGCGAACGTATCACGGTGAAGGAGGCGCCCGAATACTATCACACCAAGAAGTACTTCAAGTATGCCTTCCGCAAATGGTTTGTGAGCATGGTATATGGCTGGGGCAGCAAGGAGATGGTGAACGAGCTGGTGCTCGTGCTCGTGGGTCGTGGCGGTATCTTCAAGACCAAATTTCTGGAAAATCTCCTGCCCAAGTGCCTCAGAAGTTACTATGCCAACGATTCTTCCGCCGACTACAAGAACAAGGATTTCCTGCAGATAACGACCAGCAAGGCGCTCATCTGTCTCGACGAGTTTGATGCCCCACATGGCAAGAATCTCAATTCCTTCAAGAGTTGTGTGACGAAGCGCAGCGTAACCATCCGTGTGCCCTACGACAAATATCCCAGTCAGCTGCTGCGCCATGCCTCTCTCTGCGGCACGAGCAACAATCGCCACGTGATATGCGAAGAGGAAGACCGCCGCTGCCTGGTATGGGAGGTGGAGAAAATCCAGAGCCCCTTCGAATATCCCATCGATCACGATCATATCTATGCCCAGGCTATATATATCGTGAAAGAACTCATCAGAAAGCGCAAGGAGGGCAAACTGAAGCAAGGTGACTGGGTGCCTTGGCTCACCTACGAGGACATGGAGAAGCAAAGACTGCACAACAGGATGTTCCTTGCCAACAGCTTCCTGGAGGAGCTCATAGCCAAGTATTTCAGGGTACCAACAGACGGCGACCTGATGAATCCGAATATGAAATTTGCCACCTCTGCCGACATCATGGAAAAGATAGGATTCAACCCTGCCATTCGAAACAACGTGACCAGTGGAGACATTCAGAACGTCATGGAAAAAATGGGATTCCGGAGATTACGCAGAAAACAAGGCAGAGGTTGGAGCGTAATCGAGAAGGAAGGCTATGATATCAATCAGGAGGCGAAACTGTCGATAGCAGAGAGCCGGAATGACTCAGATACGACGGTGAAATGACTGAAATACGATGAGAAAATGACTCATTTAGGAGTTGCAAATGACTTGTTTGGCTATCGTAAATGACTTGTTTACGGGTACTAAATGACTTGTTTGCCACTCCTAAATGACTTGATTCGGGATAGCAAATGACTTATTTAGAGATAGTAATCAACTTATATCATACTAAAAATCAATCGGATATGGAAATACGTATTTATGAAAAGACAGAATTGGCTTTACTCTACTTTCCACGATCGGAAGCCAAGGTGGCGCTCAACCGTCTGAAGCGCTGGATCAAAAATAATCCCGAACTCTCTGAGGCTCTCGACGACTGCAAGGTGGGCAAATTTGCCAAGTATTACAGTCGCCATCAGGTAGAGCTGATAGTGGATTATTTGGACGAACCTTAGAATCATGATGGAGATTCTCAGAACATTGACTCTCAGAAGGAAGAAAAAGGGCTTCCGGAAAGGGATAGAAAGGGATAGAAAAGGATAGAAAAGGATAGAAAAGCATCAAAAGGGATAGAAAGGGATAAGTGAGTCAGCAGAATGTTGTATCTTTGCATTGTCATTCAGAGAGAGTGACTTAGCTGAAAACGAAGGCGAGCGCGCAGCCCTGATTGGAGGCTAACAGTTATTAACCACTTTCAATAAACAGTAATTATGATTCTATTTAAATTATCTAAAAACAAGAACCCGAAAATTCAAAAGGCGTATGGCAAGTACTATGCACGCCCAGTAGTAACTCAAACCATCGATCTCAACGGACTCGCTGAGCACATGACCGAACACAATACGGGTTTCTCGCCCGGTGCCACCAAGGGTTTGCTCACCGACATGGTGAAGTGCATCAAGGAGTTAGTGCTCCAGGGTCTTGCCGTGAAAATCGACGATCTGGCCATCTTCTCCATCGGTCTGAAGACCAAGAAGGGTGCTGATAGTGAGGATGATTTCTCTGTGGCGAAGAACATTGATGGCGTAAGGCTCCGTGCCCGTGCTACCGGTAATCTGACCAGCAGCAAGCTCGATATCCAGGCTTCCCTGAAGAATGCTGCCAACCTCCTCGTCGAGGATTCAAGCAAGACCACTACCCCATCTGGTCCTGATGGTGACGGAAGCGGTTCGGGTACCAACGGCCCAAGCAAGGGAGACTCTTCGCAGACTGGTGACAACAAGGACAACACTCAGAGCGGCGGTGGAAACACTGACAACTCACAGGGCGGCGGTACAGACGGCGATGGAGACTACGAACTCAAATAGTCCTCGCTGAGCCTTGAGAATGAATTCACAAAAATATTAACTACTTAAAATTTGAAAAGTATGAAGAATGTAACATTGAAGAACGTGATTAATTTCATCATTACAGTTTTGACAGCAATTGTCGGCGCTTTCTGCGTTTCCAGTTGCAGAGGATAGCGGTCCTATTCTGCTACTTACCGAAACAGGATTAACCACTATTTTTTAGAAGGAGGGAATTGAGGAGTTATCGCTTCTAAGGATTACAGAGGAGTTAAGACAACAGTCTTATAGTGAAATGAAGGCAACCGTCTTAACTCCTTCACCTCCTTTCATTTCTTTATCTCCTTTTTCTTTCTCAACCTATAAAATTTAAGAGTATTAACATTTAAAACAGGAAACGGTAAAATTATGAGTAAAAACAAGAGAAATATTTCGCTGATTGTACTTCATTGCAGTGCAACGCGAGTGAATCAGAATTTCACGATAGAGCAGTTGGAAGCGTGTCATAAGGCAAGAGGTTTCCAGACCATTGGTTATCATTACTACATCACGAAGGATGGCACGCTCTATCCGGGTCGTCCGGAGAGTCAGATGGGAGCTCACGCCAAGGGTTTCAATGCCCACAGCATCGGCATCTGCTATGAGGGCGGTCTGGACGAGCACGGTCGCTGCAAGGACACCCGCACCTTGGCCCAGAAGGTAACGATGGAGGAATTGCTCCAGAGCCTCTGCGTTGACTATCCTGATGCCGAGATTTTAGGTCATCGCGACTTACCTGGCGTCCACAAGGAATGTCCCTGCTTCGACACCCGTGCCTGGCTCAAGGAAATCAATTTCCATATTTAGAAGGGAATCATAAAGAAGTGGGTGTATCGGAAGTCATATCCTGTACACCCATAAATGTCCCACAGATTTCACAGATTTACACAGATTTAGTTTTATCCTTAAAATACATCCGTGTAAAGCTGAAAATGTCTTTGGCTGGCGAAATCACGCTTCCGGAGTAAATCCCCGGAAGCATAACACTTTTTTATAATCCTGTTTGCCACTCACGATACATAACCACCGTCCAACGAACTTGATAGTATTCGAAGACCTTGGTGAACTTGAGTGAGGTATCGGTGCTGAACTAGAAAATATTTTCTTTTTTCTTGTTAATCTTTTCATGACAATCACGAGTATGGTCGAGCAACTCTTTCCAATAGTTGCCACCACCAAGATTTTTGAGTCGTTCATCGTCCATCGTAAACCCTTTTACGATGTACTCATTCAGTCGCTCTGTAGCCCATTGACGGAAACGAGTGCCTTGAATAGATTTTACACGATAGCCCACAGATATGATAACATCAAGGTTATAGAACTTCACTTCTTTGCTTTGGGTTTTTCCTGCCATAGCACCATGCTGAGTGGTCTGTCGGAATTTCCGAACAACCACTTTTTCATCAAGTTCTCCCTCTTTAAAAATATTTGATAAATGCTGACGTCTGGAAAGACTTTGGAAACATCATTGAGTATGATGCGACAGGTATTGACAAGGTGACAAATCGCAGCGATGTGAAGGAAATCTCCCGCTATTCTCTCAACGGACAGCGAGTAACCTCTCCTACCAAGGGCGTGAATATCGTGGTATATAGCGATGGCAGCATCAAGAAAGTTGCCGTTCAACAAACAAAATAGAAAATCAGTGTTACTCTCAGTCGTAGCACTGATTTTTTTTTGCTCATTTTTTGCTCATTTCGAAAAAAAATGATTAGCTTTGCAAAAAATATACTGGTGAATAAAATATACACAGCCCATGATTACAAAGATTAGGTTACAAAACTGGAAGAGTTTTAGGGACTCTACAATATATATTGATTCTTTAGGCATCCTTATTGGAACCAATGCAAGTGGCAAGTCGAATGTATTAGATGCGTTCGCCTTTCTCCGTGCCGTGGGTGATGGCAAAAGCCTTCTTGATGCCATTCAGACTGTTAGAGGAGGTGAAGATTGGATTATCCGTAGAGGGGAAAATACTTTTTGTATTGAAGCAGAAATAGAAACAGAAGAAGGTAATTTTATTCTTGATTTAAGAGTAATTAAAAAGGATTCTGGCTTCTCATATGGTCCTTGTGAAATCCATCGCTTGGGTAGTACCCCAGAGGAAAATGTTCCTGATGAATTCACGGATTCTACTCGAAATATAACATGGAAGACCTATAATATTCCGTCATCAATGGATTTATGGTCAAGCTTGTATGCTACACTAAGAAGTATTGTTATTCTTGATCCTGTTCCTGCAAAGATGCGCGACTACTGCAAGATCTCTAAAGAGTTAAAGCCAGATGGAAGTAATGTTGCTGGTGTATTATGCGCGATGGCTCCAGAGGAAAAAGAGAATGTAGAAAATATTGTATCAAGTTATGTCCGTCCTCTTCCAGAACGTGATATCAACAAAGTTATATCTGTACCAGTAGGTCTGATTAAATCTGATGCCATGCTTTATTGTTATGAAGATTGGAATCCAGACCAGCCAGTTGATGCAAGGGGCATGAGCGATGGTACACTTCGTTTCATAGCCATTGTTGTGGCTCTTTTAACTGCTGCACCTCATAGTTTATTACTCATCGAAGAAGTGGATAACGGCCTGCATCCTTCTCGTGCCAAGGAATTAGTTGACATGCTAAAAGAATTGTCAAGAAAGCGCCAAGTTGATGTACTCTGTACAACTCATAATCCCGTTTTGTTGGATGAATTAGGAAATAAGATGATCCCATTTGTCAGCTACGTTACTCGTGATGAATATGGAGATAGCCATGTCAAACTTCTAGAAGAAAAAGAGAATCTTGCAAAACTAATGGCTTCTGGAACATTAGGCAGAATAATGATTAATGGTAAGATATGATGAAATATGAAAACATTAATATTTTTTCTGATATTCATAATTAGCACACTTTGCTGCTATAGCCAGACCTCTATGACGGGTGCGCCGCGACAGTTTGCTGCGCCGCGTGCGTCTTTCAATGATATCATTAGCATTGGTGAGCTGATAAAGAGTGTGAAAGAGGGTAACGTTGGTATTAAGAAAATAGCGGAAAAGAGCGGCTATGCGTTTCGAGGTCGCTATCACGACCCTGAGTTGAACGACTTCTATTATGAGGATGTCTACTATAAGAATTGTATGGTGGCGGCAGACGGCAGTCCGATTAAATATGGTAAAGGTAATTCTTCTGTGCTGATAGCAGGAAGCGTTGGCTTCGGACCTTTCGTCTCGATTCGTGTCTGCAACAAGCGTGCCTATAACTACATAAAATCGGAACTAAGGAACAAGTTCCATTTCAAAACCGCGGAGGTCGATGGCAAGTGGGCAACGCTGAAGAAAGGGAGTGTGGTTGTTGACGTTTCCGTGGACGGCAATGCCTATGGTTTCACCTTTTACATCAAATAGACGTTGGTTAAAAGCTGGCGTGAACTGAGCTGGGACAGATGAATCTGCCGTCGCTGTTCGACGGAGCGTATGCTAACGCTGGCGCTTTCCTGTCGTTGAAAGGTGCCTCAATAGATTTTGGCGATTTGGCGGATAGCAAAAGTAACGCCTATCAATGATTATTCGTATCTTTGCAACACGAGAACCCGCCAAGCCTCTCAAAGATGCTCAAACAAAATAAAAACCACCACATACTTATTTATTGGCATGTGGTGGTTTTTATATAATCCCGCCTTTTACGGAATATTAGAAGTGGAAGCGGAGATCAACGCCACACTGGAAAGGATTGCCACGCTGGGCGAAGTATTCCTTGTTGCCTGTGGCGGCATTATCTACCGCGAAGGTATTGTAATGGGTATTCGTCAGATTACGAGCCCAGAAACTGATGAGGACCTTGCCTAAATCGGCATCCAGATGAGCGCCTAAGACTGCATACAAATTCTGACAGTAACTGTTGGCCTGATCCCAATAGGTCTTGCCCTGTGCATTGACATTGGCTCCTAAAGTAAGCGAACGGAGCAAACGGCAATCTGTATCAATGCGATAATCTGCAGTAGCAGAAAGCGTATGCTGCGGAACATAAGGTACAAACTTGTCCTTGAAATCCTCAGCCTCGGCTCCTTCCCCACTCCGGTACTCATCAAATACGGCACGGGTATAACCATAGTTCACCATCCAGTCTAAATGACCATTGAAGAGCTGACCTCTGAGCGCAGCCTCAATACCGCAACTGTGACTCTTGCCTGCATTGACCATCATTCTGCCAAAACCGTAATTACCTGCCATCACGGACAACTGTTGGTTCTTTACCTGCATATAGAAAGCACTGAGATCCAGATGAAGCGCATTCTCAAAGAGATTGAGATGGGTTCCCAACTCGTAGTTCCAGCTCACTTCCGGTTCATAAGAGATCGTCTTATTCACCTTCTCATAATCCTCAGCAGAATGAGGAACATCATAATCACCACGCATCGCAGCCTGACGGTTGGCATTCAATTCTGTCTGAAGAATATCGCTGAACATCTGGATGTTATAACCACCGGCACGATAACCCTTGCTGACTACCGCATACACATTACTGCCATGGGAATCCAATCGCCAAGTGAGTCCCAACTTAGGCAACAGCTCTTCGAAATGATCGTGCGTGCGACCATCGAGCATACTGCGCAAAGTATAAGTTGCCTCCCTGCCCATCACGTTCGCCTTCATAGCCATATAGGCTGAACTCTCGTAATGGATGGAGGTAAGCATATAATCGTAACGCAAACCCAAGGTAAGGGAAAGCGAAGAAGATAAATCGAAAAGGCTCTCGTGATAGAAACCGAGATTGGACTGAGGCGTATGATACAATCCTGGCGCACCCATGGAAACCTCCATGCCTACTCCACCAGCTTGTTCTATAGCTCGCTGAGCGGCAGCCTGGGCTGCAGCTGCAGGCATTCCCTGTGCTATCATCTTGCCTGCCATCGCCTTCACCATCGCATTATACATCTGGCTCTGGATGGCATTGCCGATAGGCGCCGTCATCGCTTCATCAAAGAACACTGGTCCGTTGGTCTTCAACCACTGTTGGGAGAAGAAAGCACCTAATGTCCAATGCCAGAATCCGCCCACAGCCTGCTTGCCCTTGAAGGTAAACTCCTGGGTAAAGGAATTCTGCAACTGCTGCTGAAGGATGCGCATATAGTCAGCCGGAAGATAATCCTGATCCATCAGCATATGGTCTTTCACATACTGATAACTCGAAACGGAAGTGAAATCGAAAAGTTTTCCCTGACGGGTGAGTCGCAAACCGGAAATCAGATTGTTGCGGCGATAGATGCCTGCAAAGGTGGAGGCTGGACGGTCGGTATTGCCTGTTGCAAGGTCCAGACGACCATAAGGAAATCCATTCTGATCTACATACTGATAATTGGCGAGAACATCAACATCCCAACCGGCATTCAGACGGGTTTTTACAAGCAGTTTTCCGCCCGCCTCATTCATCTTGTCAGCCCTTTCCCCAGTAAAGGAATTGCGGAAGAAACCGTTCTGTCCATCATAAAAACCTGCCAAAGAGAAGGCTGTCTTCTCATTCACCTTATTATAATGCGCTACCTCAAAATTGCGATAGCTGCGACTGCCATAGCCCAATTTCACATCCGTACCCTGATAGTTAAAAGGATTGCGGGAATACATTCTGACGAGTCCGCCCTCTGTATTCTGTCCATAAAGAGTGCCCTGCGGTCCACGGAGCACATCCACACGACTCAGTTGGTAATTGTGGAGATTGAAGGCAGACTTGCTCATCACCGGGATATCATCCATATAGATGCCCACAGAAGGACTGTTGACACGACTGCCGATGCCACGTACATAGACAGAAGACGACAAGCGGCTGCCGTAATTAGGCATCACAAAATTAGGGATATACTGAGAGAGTTCACGCAAATCATGAACACCGAGTTTATGCATCTGAAAACTGCTGAGAGAACTGCTGCTCAATGCCTGCTGACGGAGGCGACGGGTTTCCTTGGGTTGGGAAACAACTACAATCTCATCAATATCAAATACCTTGCTGCTATCCGCAAAAACGCTCTCTCTACTGACCAAATTACCATTAACGGCACTGGCTGGATGCATACTTTCCGCTTTAGCCAGATATTCATTTTCTGCATTTACTGGCAGAAAATTTGCAGCTAAAGATGCGGCTATCAAAATTTTAAAATACATAATTCAACTGATTTTTTCGGCTGCAAAGGTACAAAGATTATCCCGAAAGGATTATCCTTATAAATTAGGAAATCAGACTGAACCTGAAAAATCAGAAAAGGGGAACATATCAGGAATTTCGCTTGAGATAAGTCCGGATAGCATACCAGAAATACGCTACTAAAATAATATAACCAACAGTGTATAACGTACTGATACTGAATATGATATAATCTAAGGCGCACATACCCATCAGCCCACCCAAATAAAGTATTCCTTCACCCAAAGTAAGACGGTTTTTTACTTCATCCACACAGGCAATGGCAAGTATGAGTATCGCCCATACGGATGCTAAGAAGAAGCCTAACACCTTAGGCACTGCAAAAGGATTGAGCGTAGGATGGAAATAGAAATGACGCCATACCTCAGGCATGTAGGTCTGAATCGTGGCATAGAATGCAGCAGACAGCGATACCATCAGCACAAGGGCTGTTGGATAAGGTGAGTCGATATCATTGAAATGCACGATAGGCGCATTTCGCGTAAAGATCTTCTTCACCAGATAACTCACTCCTATCAGCACAAAGACTATCAGGAAGATGAGCAGGTGGGTATTGCTGAACACCATGATAAACTGGGAAATAGGATCATCGGGCACTACCTTAGAAAGCATATTAGACTCATGTGTCCAACCGAATACATTATCTTCTGTTGCCAACTGGATCCAAACTGAATCCACACGATCCTGCGGAATTATCCTGATATCAGAAACAACCAGAAGACAGTGCTTCATGACTGCGAAAGAATCGATGGGAAGATGGTTGACGAATTCCTCCGGCTGCTGCTTGATAAGCATCAGAGAATCTGCTGCCACCTCGAAATTGTAGCGATAGGTATAATGATGCGTAGAAGAAAAAGAAATCGAATCGCGCTGGCGATCACTGTATTCCACCAGTGCAGCATGCTGTCCCTTCGTACTGTGACGGTGATAACAACTGGTTACAAAGAAAAGCACAAAGACCATCAGCATGCCCGTGAGGACATACTGACAGCCTTTTCTCATATCGGATAACTTTAACTTCATCTGTATTTTATTATATGATTCTTCTGAATAGAACCTGCTCACGATAATCAGTTTGACGCAGCATAGACATTCATCTGACATTCCTTGCAGACAAACTCCAGCCGGAATCTTCTGCCATCGCCTAATACCAGCGAAAGCGGTTCTTTCCATGTAGGTTTCTTTCCACCCCTCTTCACGCAATATCCTAAGGAATAGCGGATGCAATGGCGGCACTGCATGATGAGCGATTCATCCTTGCGTTTGTTAGCACCCAGTTCGAATGCAGGCTGGATATTCTCAAGTCCATGCTTCTTGTAGAAATCAACCGCAGAATCATTGGCAATATTATAAGTATATCGCCATTTTTCATATTCCGGTTGCCAGGTTAATTCCTTCTGACTCTTAGCTTCACGTTCTCCCGGCTGATCCAATCTGTAAGGATTGGCAAAGAAATTTCTGTCCATACCAGAAATCAGCGAACGGTTGAGTTCATCTGTTATTCTCTGATCAAGTTTTTGAATCAATTCCCTACGGACATTTGAAAGCACACTGTTGGGGATGAACGCAGCATCAATATCATTCTTGAGTACCACATGCTTACATTCATATTTAGATTCACCGAACTTGCTCATCTGCGCAATCATATTATCATGCTGAGAGCGTTTGGCGCACTGCAGTTGCATAGGTGTGAAGACCTCTGCAGCCTTGTAGTACAAGCCCTGTTCTACACTCTTGAAGATATTGGCAGTGGCAAGGAATCCATCTACTACTTCATCATTATCCTCGTCCTTTTCCAACACAGGCTGAAGTTCGATAAAGAGCGGAATACGGCGTTCGGCTGTCTTACGTGCCAGAATCTGTTCGAAAGCCTGGTCGTTGTTGCGATACAAAGCCATACCCGGTCTGAGGTTTTCCGGCATGCGGAAAGGGAAAAGGCGGTTGCCCTCTACCTTGTTGACACGGAAGCCCTCCAACTCTCGCTCATCATTGATGAAACAGAGTCCGTCGCCATTGGCAAAACTGGCTACTGTAGCTACATTGAATGATACATTTCCACGTATTTCTTTCACCTTACCTACGTATTCACCAATAGCCTTCGGTGTATCGAAGGAGGAAATATCGGGTTGTCTGCCATGCAGGAAATAGTTGGTAAAACCGCGGTTGAAGGTTTTCTTCAGATTCGGAACGAAATTATATTCCACATGTCCTCGCGAAGCACGTCGGTATTCGCGTGGATATTTGGCTACGATTTCATCCAATTTCTTGTTATAGGCAGCCACCACGTTTTTCACATAAGTGATATCCTTGAGTCTGCCCTCTATCTTGAAAGAAGAAGCTCCGGCATCAGCCAGGTCCTTCAGATAATCTAACTGGCAGAGATCCTTGAGCGACAGGAGATAGCGCTGGTGCTCTATCATCTTGTTGTCGGCATCAACCAGGTCAAACTTCATACGGCAGAACTGGGCACATTCACCACGGTTGGCAGAACGGGAGAAGCATTTTTCGGATGCATAGCAGACTCCGGAATAACTGACACAGAGAGCACCATGCACGAAGACTTCAATCTCTCTGTCTGGAATAGCATTGTGGATGGCTTTGATTTCATCCAGTGACAGTTCACGTGCAAGAACCACTCGCTTGAAACCGATCTGAGTCAACCACAAAGCTTTCTCAGGAGTTCGAGTATCGCATTGGGTACTGCTATGTAACTCCCTCTTCCACAATCCTTTAGCTCTTACCTCCCAAAGGAGTCCCATATCCTGCAGCAAGAGTGCATCAACACCAATCTCATCCAACTGGGAAATCATCTTAAGCGTATCTTCCAATTCTGAATCATAGATGATGGTATTGACGGTAACGTGAACCTTGGCACCAAACTGATGGGCGTAATCACAGAGTTGCTTGATATCCTCGATAGAGTTGCCGGCAGCAGCTCGTGCACCGAAGCGTGGAGCACCGATATAGACGGCGTCTGCTCCATGATCGATGGCAGCTATACCGCATTCTAAATTTTTGGCAGGAGCCAATAATTCCAATGTTCTCATATCTTACTGAATATCGTCAATATTATAAGGAGTCTCCTGGTAAACATAATAGTTGATCCAGTTGCTATAGAAGAGATTGGCATGTGCACGCCATGTAACCAATGGAGCCTCGTTAGGATCGTCGTGATAATAATAATTCTTCGGCAATTCCACATCATCGCGCTTGCCCATATCGCGCTTATACTCTTTATCGAGTGTATTTGGCGCATATTCAAGATGACCGGTTACAAAGAACTCACGGCCCCCTCTTGCCATCACGATGCTCACACCGCTTTCAGGAGATTCTGCAATAATGTCAAGTCCTGGTACCTTCTCAATATCCTCTCGTCTCACTTCTGTATGACGGCTGTGAGGCATGGCAAAGACATCATCAAAGCCTCTGAAGATAGGCTGTGACATATCCAGCGGTTTCTGCTGGAAGATACCGAACATCTTCTTCTCCAACGGATATTTCGGCACGCCATAGAAATGATAAAGTCCTGCCTGTGCGCCCCAGCAGATATAGAGCGTAGAAGTGACATGAGTACGTGCCCAATCGAAAATCTGCATGATTTCCGGCCAATACTCAACTTCCTCGTATGCCATCGTCTCGATCGGAGCACCAGTAACAATCATACCATCAAACTTCTGCTTGGAGAGTTCGGAAAAATCCTTATAGAACATCATCATGTGCTCGATAGGAGTATTCTTAGGGGTATGACTCTTGAGTTTCATGAAATAGACCTCAAGCTGCAAAGGCGTATTGGACAACAGTCGCACGAGGTCGGTCTCTGTAGTTATTTTCAGCGGCATCAGGTTGAGAACCACGATTTTAAGTGGACGGATTTCCTGGCTATGAGCCCGGCTCTCGTCCATCACAAAGATATTCTCATGCTTCAGCAACTCGATGGCTGGCAATTTATCTGGTAATCTTAATGGCATTTTTTATCCTTTCTTTGTATTTTTCTGCAAAGTTACTGTAAAAATCTGACTTAGCGAAAAAAAAGAGGATTTTTTTTATAAAACAGAAAATGTGTTGAACAACTGTTCAACACATTTTCCTATAGCTGTATCTAAAAAAGAACTGACCCATACCCCTAAGAATATTTAAAGCTGAAAAGAGGTATGGATCATCATTTCTTTACCAGAGATCTAATCTCTCTGACTCTGGGATATACATTTTGTCTCCCTTCTTGACACCAAATGCCTCATACCAGGCATTGATGTGAGGAAGAGCGCCATTTACTCGCCATTCACCCAATGAATGTGGGTCGCTCTTTACGCGGTTGCGGATTTCCAGCTCTGTGATGTTCTGACCCCATACGCCAGCATAAGCAAGGAAGAAACGCTGTTCTGGTGTGAAACCATCCTTCTCCTTGAGCTTTTTCTTTGCAGTTGCATTCTTAAATGCATTGTAAGAAACCATCAGACCTCCGTGGTCTGCCAGGTTCTCACCCAAAGTGAATCGACCATTGGCATTCAAATCAGGCAATACCTTGATATTGCTGAAGAATGCAGCATACTGATCAGCACGCTTGTTGAAGCCCTCTGCATCATTGGCTGTCCACCAGTCATGCATATTACCATCTGAATCATACTGTCTTCCCTGGTCGTCAAATCCGTGAGTCATCTCATGTCCGATCACCACACCGATAGCACCATAGTTGAATGCAGCATCAGCCTTCGGATCGAAGAATGGATACTGGAGAATACCTGCTGGGAAGGTAATCTCATTGGTTGTTGGGTTATAATAAGCATTGACTGTCTGTGGAGTCATGTACCACTCGTCACGATCCACTGGCTTTCCTGCCTTGTCATTGATATGCTTGTCGTGAGCAAACTTGCGGCATGCCATCACGTTCTCATAGAAACTCTTAGATGGATCGATTTGAAGACTGCTATAGTCTGTCCACTTGTTAGGGTAACCGATCTTCACATAGAACTTGTTGAGCTTTTCGTGAGCTGCTGCCTTGGTAGTATCGCTCATCCAGGTCTGTGCATCGATACGCTGACCGAGACTTACCTGAAGATTTTTTACCAATTCCAACATGATCTTCTTGGAAGACTCAGGGAAGTAGCGCTTGCAGTACATACGACCGAGAGGTTCGCCCAACTGAGCTTCTACCTGATTGGTAGCACGTTTCCAGAGAGGATAATCCTCCTTACGGCCACTCATTGTCTTGCCGAAGAAATCAAAGTTAGCCTCACGGATCTCATCTGTAAGATAAGAAGATGAACTCTGGATAACATCCCACTCCATCAAGGCTCTGAGCGTATTGTCATTCTCGGCTGCAGTAATCTTGTCGAGACCAGCGAGGAAGTCAGGCTGACCTACGATCATCTCCTGGATGTACTCGCTCTTGATACCCTCTGCATTACACATTGCCTCGAGATTGAGGTTAGGATATTTCTCCTGGAACTCCTTGAGAGTCATCTTATTATAGTTAGCCTGAGGATCGCGAAGTTCTGTCATACTCTTTGAGATGAGCGCCAACATGGTTTCGTGCTGGAAGATAGCCTGCTCCTTCTGAGCTGCTTCCTCTGCTGAGAAACCGTAGAGCTGGAACATCTTCTGAACATACTTCTTGAATGCCTCACGGATAGCTACTGTAGCTGCATCATTGTTGACATAATAGTCTTTCTGACCGAGGGTAAGACCGCCCTGACCGAGATTGAAGATATTCATCTTGACATTCTTCTCGTCAGCACCGAAGCCGCCACCGAAGCTCACACCATAACCTTGTGCTGCATACTTCAACTGGATCTTCTGCAAGTCAGCCTTTGTCTTGGCTGCTTCCATCTCATCGAGAAGTGGCTTAACAGGTGAGATACCAGCCTTGTTGCGAGCATCTACATTAAGAGCCAACTTATAGAAGTCAGACAATTTCTGCTCGATAGTACCCTTCTTATAAGTCTTCTTCTGAAGTTCAGAAAGAATGGTATTGATACGCTTGTTGTTGTCATCTGCCAACAGATTGAAGCTGCCGTAGCAGCTGTAAGCTGCTGGGAGTGGGTGGTTCTTCTGCCATCCACCTGTAGCAAACTTGTAGAAATCATTAGCAGGACTGACTGTCTTATCAAGGTTTTCCATGACAAGACCCGACTTGTTCTGTGCATCTGCGCCGAGAGGCATAGCTGCCAGCATCATCATCGGAAGAATCATTTTAATGTTCATGTTAATTATATTTTTTATTATTAAATCTCAGAAAGATAAGCATCTGCTGAAAGAAAATCTTATGCAGAAAAATATCTCAATATGAAGAAATCTTATGCTGAATGATTATGAATTGCAGACTTCTTCGAGCTTTTCAGAAAGAAGCAGCCAGTTATCATTTTCTTCATCAAGTTTCTGCATCAGCGAAGTATATTCTGTGACAAGTTCCATGTTGGTAGCATTCTCCGGCTTCATCAGGAGGTCATCGATTTCCTTCTTGCGCTTTTCCAGTTTGGCAATGCGATCTTCACACTCCTTGACAGCCTTCTCAGCCTTGCGGATTTTCTTCTGCTGTTCCTTATGCTCCGCATAATTCTGTTTACCGGCAGAAGGAGTTGACTCTACAGTTGCTGCTACTGGAGCTGACTGAGCACTTGTCAATGCGGCATTGATGGAATCTGCATTGTGCGCACGGAGATAGTCGTAGATACCACCTAAGTGCTCACGTACCTTACCGCCACCGAACTCATAGACTTTATCTACCAGTCCATCAAGGAATTCACGGTCATGGCTCACGATGATAGCTGTACCATCAAAAGCCTTGATAGCTTCCTTGAGCACATCCTTTGACTGCATATCAAGATGGTTGGTAGGCTCATCGAGTATCAGCAGGTTGACTGGTTCGAGCAGCAGTTTGATCATGGCCAATCTACTTCTTTCACCTCCACTGAGTACCTTCACATACTTTTCCGATGTCTCACCACCAAACATGAATGAACCGAGGAGATCATTGATTTTCAATCGCATTTCACCAGTGGCTACACGATCGATGGTATCGAATATCGTGAGGTTTTCATCAAGGAGCTGCGCCTGGTTCTGTGCGAAATATCCTATCTGTACATTGTGTCCAATCTTGAGGTTGCCCGTAAAAGGAATCTCGCCCATGATACATTTGACAAGCGTTGATTTACCTTCACCGTTCTTTCCTACGAACGCAACCTTCTCACCTCTTTTAATAGTAAGGGTGACATGATCGAAAACCGTATGCTCTCCATAATCCTTGCGTACCTCATCGCAGATAACCGGATAATCACCGCTTCGCAGACAAGGAGGGAACTTGAGATGCATCTGTTTGTTATCCACCTCATCCACCTCGATCGGCACAATTTTCTCCAATTGCTTGATACGGCTCTGCACCTGTACTGCCTTGGTAGGTTTATATCGGAATCGCTCTATAAAGTCCTTAATATCAGCGATTTCCTTCTGTTGGTTCTCGTAAGCCCTCAACTGCTGTTCACGACGTTCCTGACGAAGGACGATATACTCATCGTATTTTACTTTGTAGTCCTCTACCCTTCCGCAGGTAATCTCCAACGTACGATTGGTAACATTATTGATAAACGCACGGTCGTGGCTCACGAGTACTACCGCCTTGGCACTTTGAGCAAGAAACTGTTCCAACCACTGGATACTTTCGATATCAAGATGGTTGGTAGGCTCATCGAGCAAGAGGACATCAGGTTTCTGCAACAGGATTTTCGCCAATTCAATACGCATACGCCATCCACCGGAAAACTCTCTGGTAGGACGTTCAAAATCCTCTCGCACAAATCCGAGACCTGTCAGGGTACGTTCGATTTCAGCCTCATAGTTTTCACCTCCCATCATCATGTAGCGTTCATGTTCCTGAGAGAACTTCTCCACGAGTTGCGCATATTCATCACTCTCGTAGTCGGTACGGTCAGCCATTTCCTGCTGCATCTTATCAAGACGCGCCTTCATCTCCGTATTATGAGCAAAGGCCTTGCGGGTTTCTTCCTTGACCGTCGTATCGTCCTGAAGTTTCATGACCTGAGGCAGATATCCGATAGTGGTATCGTTTGGAATCGCCACAACACCGTCAGTAGGTTTCTGCAAACCACACAGGATTTTGAGCATGGTAGATTTTCCAGCACCGTTTTTGCCGACGAGCGCTATGCGATCTCTATCATTGATGACAAAACTGACATCATGAAAAAGAGGTTTAACGCCAAATTCAACTTTAAGATTTTCAACCGATATCATTACAGAATCTATATATTACAGAATCTTGATTACAGAATCTACTTTTAAAGAATTCATTCTTTTGAAAATGTAAATATCCTTATTATGAAGAATTTATTATTCTTTTTGAGAATCTATCATCAAGAATCTATTATTTCCAAAAAAAATCCCCAATGGGGTAAGTTTAATAAAAAAGGTCGGACCTCAAAAAGAGAAACCGACCTTTATACTTTAAATCTTCAAGAAGATTAAGCCTCTGCAGGAGCGTCCTCTGCTGGAGTTTCCTCAGCAGTTGCAGCAGCCTCAGCCTCTGCCTGAGCAGCAGCCTGAGCAGCCTTCTTGTCAGCTACCTTCTTTGCGATTGCTTCATTCATCTTCTTCTCAGCCTCGAGCTCCTTAGCAGCAGCTTCCTTCTTAGCCTTAGCCTCAGCGTCACGAACTGCAGAAACCTTCTGGTCTGCGCCGTTCTTCCAAGCGTCGAAACGCTTCTGAGCCTCAGCCTCGTCGAATGCGCCCTTCTTAACGCCACCACGGAGGTGCTTCATCAAGTAAACGCCCTCGCCCTTGAGGATGTTACGTACTGTGTCTGTTGGCTGTGCACCTGTCTCTACCCAGTAGAGGGCACGATCGAAATTCAAATCTACAGTAGCAGGATTGGTGTTAGGGTTGTAAGTACCAATCTTCTCAGTAAATTTACCATCACGTGGTGCTCTAACGTCAGCGATTACGATGCTGTAGAAAGCATAGCTCTTACGACCGCCGCGCTGCAATCTGATTTTTGTTGCCATTTTTTAATCTAATTTTTTAATTTGAGGTTTGAATTTTATGCTGCCATCTCGTGACAGCGGGTGCAAAATTACAACTTTTATTTGATTCCCACAAATTTCAAGTTGATTTTATAATTATTTTTAACGTATTCTACGGATTCCATTAACGAATTCTATCGGCTGCACGTACCAATTTCTCATCATCACTGACTCCCTTGCGTGCTAAAAGCACAAAGACAAGTGATAAGAGAGGCATTACTGCACCCCAATGGAATGTCAAATTGCCGGATACTTTTTCTAATCCTACAAGTCCGAAGAAGATCACTGCATAATCTACGTACCAGAGTACATTGAAAAGCAGGTTGATAGAACAGAGATTGATCTGCAACTTACGGTTCTTGAACAGGAATACTGTTGCCAGAGACATCAATGCTGAAACGGAGCAAAGAAGAAACAGTGGCAAACAGCTTGCATCAAAACGGATTCCCTCGTCGCCACTAATGCCCAGGCAGTGTACTGACATCGGATTTTCCATACCTTGTGGCATCACTGAAGCCACAGGTACAAACAGGCAGATCACACAGGCAATGACCGCGACCAGAAGAAACAATGTTTGTTTACGCTGTATCATAATCTTGTTATATTCCTACATGATTATATAATCACTACCCTACATTTCTATATAATTGAGATCCCTAAATTATAATTATATTCCTAAAATTACATAATAGAGACGGAACTCCACATTAAAAGGCAGAACTCCTCATTTAAAAAGGGAAGCACCTCATTAAAAGGAGAAACACCACATAAAAAAGCAGAATACCTTACTATATAACATTGAATTATATATTTGCAGAATCTGCATTATATATGATATAGAGTCAGTAATCAGATTAATATCTGTCAACAGGAGCGTGCTCTCTTGTTGGGTCACGCCAGTAGATATTCTTATCTACAAACTCCTGAGTAGCCAAGAGAGTTGGCTTAGGGAGTTTTTCATAATAGCGAGAGATTTCAATCTGCTCACGATTCTCGAACACCTCTTCCAAAGAGTCATTATAAGAAGCAAACTCCTGAAGCTTCTTGTTCAATTCCTGCTTAATATCAAGAGAAATCTGATTCGCACGCTTAGCGATGATTGCTACACTCTCGTAGATATTGTTTGTGTCATCACAGAGATCCATGATATTGCGAGTCACGGTGTTTGTTGGAGCTTTTGTTTTTTTGTAATCCATAATAATACCTTTATTTAATATCTATTTTGATTGATTCTTATTATTCTTATTTTTGAGAAATTCTACAAATTATATTTATTCTGGAAAATTCTATAAATCTGCAGATTCTTCAAACTATTTTTATAATGTTCTCTAAATCCCTTCAGAAAAATTATTCAAATCTCTTCGGATAGATTCTTGCAACAGCTAAATCCCAAAAGAAACTTTACTGATTGGAATTGCCGGAGCTCAATTTTTCCAGTGCATCCTCTGGATGTTCTTTTTCGAATTCCTTACATTTCGCAATCATCTTTTCAGCATTGGCACGTTCTTTTGAATCTGGATACTCATTGATGAAGCCGTAGCACTCATCCTCAGCATCCTGATAACGCTCCAGCTGCTTCTCCTCCACACTCATCTTGGCCAGTTCAAACTTGCCTTTCATAATCAGTGTGGCAAATGCTTCACGCTTATTGCTATAAGGATAATCCTTCAACGCATTCTGAGCTGTTACGATACATGCCTGATAGTTGTTACCCTCACCCAGACAGTTGCCGAAATAACTGCCCAAATCATAATATAGCTTCGCATTCTTATATTCCTTCTCCACCAGAAGATCCTGCAAAGCGAAAAGACGACTGGTAGCCAAATTCTTCAGACGGGCATCAGGATATACATCAAGATACTCCTGAAAAGCACTGATCGCTGTAATCGTAGTACTCTGGTCAAGACGTGGTTCTGGAGCATTCATATACAGACTTTCGCCTACAAAGAACTTAGCTTGCTCTGCATAGATACCCTTAGGATAACTGGAAACATATTTGCGGAAATACTCAGCAGCCGTCTCATAGTCTTTCATCTCAAACTCACACATAGCGAGCATGTAAAGGCTCTCCTCGGCCTCTGTAGATCCCTTCTTGATAGTAATCAAGTCATTCAGAAGAGTAGCTGCACGAGAATACTTGCCAGAAGCAAAATACTGCTTGGCATACTCATATTTCAAGTTATAATCCTGAGACTTATAAACCTGGTTAAACTGATTTGCACAACTTGACATCAGAAGCGCAAAACAAGCTGATATAAGAATTGTTTTTTTCATTATAATCACGTTTTGTGATGCAAAGTTAACTATAAAATAGCTATCTACAAAGAAAAAAATACACTTTTTCGCATTTTATCATTCTTTATAACTAATTATGCGATTTTTTTTGTAATTTTGCAACCGATAATTTAATTTTATTAAGACTTCGTGTCTCAATACTTGTCAACAAACTGATTTTTGAAATCAACAGATATGGAATTCAAGATAACTTCTAAATACCAGCCAACTGGCGATCAGCCACAGGCAATCAGGCAACTCACCGAGGGGGTGGAGCAAGGAGATCCTGCACAGGTTCTCTTAGGTGTCACCGGTTCGGGAAAGACCTTCACCGTGGCCAATGTCATTGCCAACGTGGGAAAGCCGACCCTCATCCTGAGTCACAACAAGACTCTGGCTGCACAGTTGTATCAGGAAATGAAGGGCTTCTTTCCTGAAAATGCTGTAGAATACTATGTCTCCTACTACGACTATTATCAGCCAGAAGCTTATCTTCCTACTACGGACACCTACATAGAGAAGGATCTTGCCATCAACGAAGAAATAGACAAGTTGCGACTCGGAGCCGTTTCTGCTCTATTATCAGGTAGAAAGGATGTCATCGTGGTTTCCTCTGTTTCCTGTATCTATGGTATGGGTGGACCTACTGCCATGCAGGAAAATATCATCAAGATAAAGAAAGGACAGATACTGGATCGCAATGTATTCCTGCGCCAACTGGTTGATGCGCTGTATGTAAGAAACGACATTGAACTGCAGCGAGGCAACTTTAGGGTGAAAGGTGAAACGGTGGACATCTTCATGGCATACAGTGACCATGTACTGAGAGTTACCTGGTGGGATGACGAAATCGACAGTATCGAGGAAGTCGATTCTCTCACCTACCATCGCATTGAATCGTTCGACCAGTATGAGATTTATCCTGCCAATCTGTTTGTGACAACCAAAGAACAGACAGAACAAGCTATCCGCATGATACAGGACGACCTGGTGAAACAGGAAGAGTTCTTCAAGAGTATCGGAGACGGTATCAAGGCACAGCGAATCAAGGAAAGAGTGGAATACGATATGGAAATGATTAAGGAATTAGGTCACTGTTCGGGTATCGAAAACTACTCCAGATATTTCGATGGACGACAGGCCGGAGAACGACCATACTGTCTGCTGGACTTCTTTCCGAAAGACTTTTTACTGGTAGTGGATGAAAGTCATGTCAGCATCCCACAGATAGGTGCGATGTACGGAGGTGATAGAGCCAGAAAGAAGAATCTCGTGGAATACGGTTTCAGACTTCCTGCTGCTTTTGACAACAGACCACTGACTTTCGAAGAATTCCACAGTATGATCCACCAGGCTATCTATGTAAGTGCCACACCTGCCGACTATGAACTCAAGGAGGCTGAGGGCATTGTGGTAGAACAGTTGATTAGACCGACCGGACTGTTGGATCCGGAAATAGAAGTAAGACCAAGTGAAAATCAGATAGACGATCTGCTGGATGAGATATTGACCAGAACGCACAGAAACGAGCGAGTACTGATTACGACCCTGACCAAGAGAATGGCAGAGGAATTGACTGAGTTCTTGCTGAATCATAATGTGAAAGCTGCCTATATCCACAGTGATGTGGCTACGCTTGACCGTGTGAAAATCATGAACGACCTGCGAGCTGGCATTTACGACGTACTGGTGGGCGTCAACCTCTTACGTGAAGGACTTGACCTGCCAGAGGTTTCATTGGTAGCGATTCTTGATGCCGACAAGGAAGGTTTCCTGAGAAGTCACCGTTCACTCACTCAGACGGCTGGTAGAGCTGCCAGAAACGTCAACGGAAAGGTTATCATGTATGCAGACAACATCACAGAAAGCATGCAGCGTACCATAGATGAGACTGCCCGCAGAAGAAGTATCCAGTTGCAGTACAATGCAGATCATGGTATCACACCTAAACAGATAGAGAAGGCAATTACCTCTGCACTCCCAACATCTGCCGACAAGGAAGATAACTATCGCATCGGTGACGGCAAGAAAGAGATTAAACGGGTATATATCGAACCGGAAGGAGGTGCCTTTGCCGCCGACCCTATCGTACGTAGTATGAGCAAGGAGGAACTCGTCAAGAGTATTGAAAACACAACTGCCCTGATGAAACAAGCTGCCAAGGAACTCGATTTCATGCAAGCTGCACAATACAGAGATGAAATCCTGAGACTGCAGAAGGAACTGGAGGAGAAATAAGCACTTGAAGAAAATCAGAACTGGAGGATTCAAGGACTGGAGAAATCAAGAAGTGGAGGAATCAAGGACTGGAGGAATCAAGAAGTGAAGGAATCTGGAACTGGGAAACCAAGTACTTCAGGAATCCAGGACTATTGAAATTCTGGACTTCAGAAAAAGTAAATTAAAATATTAGAAAAAACAATAGGTAAATAAAAGGTAATAAGATTAAAATTTATGTGGTTAGTATTAGCATTTCTCTCAGCCACTTTGCTGGGATTCTATGATGCCTTCAAGAAAAAGGCACTTTCAGGTAATGCGGTGATTCCGGTGCTCTTTCTGAACACCCTCTTTTCATCGCTCATCTTTATTCCGTTCATCATAATGAGCTATACAGGAACTCAATTAGACGGAACGATTTTTCATGTAGCTGAAGGTGGATGGGAGGTTCATAAATATATCGTACTAAAGAGTATGATTGTACTGAGCAGTTGGACTTTCGGCTATTTCGGCATGAAGCATCTGCCTCTTACCATTGTAGGACCAATCAATGCCACAAGACCTGTAATGACGCTTGTTGGTGCACTGATTGTATATGGCGAGGTGTTGAACCTGTATCAGTGGATTGGTGTAATTTTGGCCATCATCTCTTTCGCCATGCTCAGCAAAAGCGGAAAGAAAGAAGGAATCGACTTCAAGCATGACAAGTGGATCTACTTCATCGTTTTGGCTGCCATATTGGGAGCTATCAGCGGTCTTTATGACAAATATCTCATGGCTCCCCCAGAGAATGGTGGCGTAGGACTGGACAGAATGATTGTACAGAGCTGGTACAATATCTACCAATTCTTCCTCATGGGAGCGATGATGCTCATGATTTGGTGGCCTAAGAAGAACAGTACCACCCCATTCCACTGGCACTGGTCTATCGTTTTCATCAGTATCTTCTTGAGCGCAGCAGACTTCGTCTATTTCTACGCATTAAGTTTACCAGGCGCCATGATCAGTATCGTGAGTATGGTGAGACGCGGAAGTGTCATCGTCAGCTTTCTCTTTGGAGCCGCCATCTTCCACGAAAAGAACCTCAAAGCAAAGTTTGTCGACCTGCTTTTGGTGCTCTTAGGTATGCTCTTCCTATATTTCGGAACTAAATAAGAAACAGGGAAATTACTGCAAAAAGAATATTCTTTCCATTAAAAACAATAACTTTTTGAATATTTATTTGGCAGTTCGATAATAAAGTGTTAATTTTGCAGACAAAATAATTACCAAAAACAAATAGATTTGATCATGAACAGAACAATTATTACAGTAGTGGGCAAAGATACTGTGGGTATCATTGCAAAGGTTTGTACCTATTTGGCAGAGAATGACATCAACATTCTTGATATCTCACAGACCATCGTTCAGGAGTATTTCAACATGATGATGATTGTTGACATGGGTAAGATGAAGAAGTCTTTTGAGAATGTGGCTGATGAACTTGCTGAGATTGGTAAAGGCATGGGGGTACAGATCAAAACCCAGCGTGAGGAAATTTTTGATATGATGCACCGTATCTAATCAATCCTGATATTCATTCAGGGTATCAGTTTGACACATTATTATATATATAGATAAAAATACAATTATGATCAACATATCTGAGGTTATCGAAACCAACAAGATGATTGAGCAGGAAAATCTCGACGTTCGTACTATCACAATGGGTATCAACCTGTTGGATTGTGCTGCAACAGATGTAGACGTGCTCTGTCAGAACATATACAATAAAATCACTCGCCTGGCCAAAAATCTGGTAAAAACTGGCGAAGATATCTCTAAGGAATTTGGTATTCCTATCGTCAACAAGAGAATCTCCATTACTCCTATTTCACTCGTAGGCGGTTCTGCATGCAAAACTACAGACGACTATGTGAAGATAGCCAAGACGCTTGACAAATGTGCCAAGGAACTCGGTGTAAACTTCCTGGGTGGTTACTCTGCCATCGTAAGCAAGGGTATGAGCAAGAGCGATGAACTTCTGATTCGTTCTATTCCGCAGGCTCTGGCGCAGACTGATTTTATCTGCAGTTCTATCAATGTAGGTTCTACAAAGACTGGCATCAACATGGATGCAGTCCGCCTGATGGGACAAATCATCAAGGATACTGCTGAAGCAACCAAGGACAAGGGTTCATTAGGTTGTGCTAAATTGGTTGTTTTATGCAATGCACCTGACGATAATCCGTTTATGGCTGGTGCTTTCCATGGTGTTAGCGAAGCTGATGCTGTCATCAGCGTTGGTGTCAGCGGTCCTGGTGTTGTAAAATATGCACTGGAAAGTGTTCGCGGTGAGAGTTTCGAGGTTTTGTGTGAAACTATCAAGCGTACAGCATTCAAGATTACACGTGTAGGTCAGTTGGTTGCTAAAGAGGCTTCTGCTCGTCTGAATATCCCATTCGGCATCATCGACTTGTCTCTGGCTCCTACTCCTGCTATCGGCGACAGTGTGGCTGATATTCTCAAGGAAATCGGTTTGGAGCATCCAGGAGCTCCTGGTACAACTGCTGCTTTGGCTTTGTTGAATGACCAGGTAAAGAAGGGCGGTATCATGGCTTCATCATACGTAGGTGGTCTGAGTGGTGCTTTCATCCCAGTAAGTGAAGACCAGGGTATGATTGATGCTGTAGAGGCAGGTGCTCTGACTATCGAAAAATTGGAAGCTATGACCTGCGTTTGCTCTGTAGGTCTTGATATGATTGCAATTCCTGGCGATACTCCTGCAACAACCATTTCTGGTGTGATTGCTGACGAGGCAGCTATCGGTATGATCAATCAGAAGACAACTGCAGTCCGCGTTATTCCTGTTGTAGGAATGAAGGTTGGCGATAATGTTGACTTTGGCGGTTTGCTGGGTCATGCACCTATCATGCCTGTCAACTCTTTCAGTTGCGAAGCTTTTGTAAACCGTGTAGGACGCATCCCTGCTCCTATCCACAGTTTCAAGAACTAAATTAGAAAAATCATATAAAAAAGAGAGGGTGCGTCATGGCTTATGACACTCCCTCTTTTTATAAAGCATTTCCTCAAAGGAAACGCATTTATAAGCTCTAATGAAGCGCTTTGTTAAGGTCTAAGTTTATTGAGATCTAATAAAGCGCTTTATTAAGGTCTAATGAAGCGCATCGTTAGGTGTTAATGAAGCGCATCGTTAAGTGACTAAAAAGCGCTTCATTAAGTGACTAAAAAAGTGCTTCTTCATCCGTCTATAATTTTCGAGGATTCAGGTTTCATAATTTCCGTCCCTGTACCCACTTTTATTTTCCCCTGCCCACGGAAAAATTCTTGCGTGGACAGGGAGAAAAATATACCCAGGCAGAGAAGGGAAACCATAAGTGTATTTGTAAGAAAAGGGAGTGTCATGTAGTTATGACGCACCCTCTTTTTTTATAATTAACTTTATTATTTCCCAACATTGAATCGGAGGCCAAACTGGATATTGAAATTCAACTTTTTATCTTTGAAGATATTTTCAATCTGACTTCCATTATCAAAGTAATATTTCATTCCTGGCTCCACATAAACTCCCAATTGAGGAATAAAATCATACTGGATACCAACAGATGCATTTGTTGACCATTGCATCTTATCACGTTTGCTTTCTTTTACTTCTCCATCCGTTTCGGTATGATTCTTAATATTTACAGCTCCTTCGCCACCTGCTGTCACGTAAGTATGCAAGCCTTTATATTCCCATACAGAATAACTCAAATTGAGCGGTATTCCAATATAATGGAGATCTTGGGTAGATACTGTACGAGTATCAGAAACTCCACTGATGAAATCCGAACTGACTTTGGTATAAACCAGACCCGTAGAGAGTTTCAACTTAGGAAGAAGATGAAAGCCCACCTGCATACCTACTGATATCGGTTGATGATGCTTGGTCTCTTCGTAGAGATCCGAAGTTGGAATCATGACCATATATCTTTCATCGAAGAGACTGGCAATCTGGGTGTTTTTGTCATAAAAGACCGGATCAGAAGAAGGCATAGAACTCATCAGTACAGGACTATTACCTCCTGATGTCTTCCCTATAAATCCATTCTCGCCGTACAACTGAAGTTTCAAGCCACCACGATGACGTTTGTCTTTACGTCCCAGTTCTTCATCCATACTGCTTTGTGCCAAAACAGTCCTTCTTCCGTTCTGAGCAGAAGACATTACATCACCTTCTGAAGTTATTAGAGAGTTTACTTTCCGAGAAGAACGGGATGAAGGAACCGTTTCTGATTTCTCATTTACAGAACGGGCAGAACTCTGAGTATCTAAATCTAAAGACAAAGCAGATTCAGAACTTACTAATCCTACAGAATTAGATTGAGCAAGAATGTTGTTCCTTGTCTGTCCGCCTCCAGACAAAGTTTGCAGTCCATCTTTAGACATCGCATTTTGACCATTAGCAGAGATTGATTTCTGATTATTATCAGAGATTGCTGCCTGACTATCTTTAGGGACTGCTGTCTGCCTTTTATCAATGAAAGTTTTGGAGCCTTTGTCAAATATAGCAGCAACTTCATTTTCTGCAACTTCATTCCACGGATGGAAATACACATAGGCCCCACCAGCAAGAAGGGCTGCTATTGATGCAGCTATAGAGAAACGACGCATTACAACAGAGCGAGCGACACCATTATTGCTATGGACGTTTTTATTCGCAAATACCTCATCTTGAGCTAACGATTGTTCTATGTTAGCCCACAACTCATCTCCGACTGGCATTTCATAGTCTGCCATCCGGTCGCGTAGTCTGTCTGTCCAATCGTTATTCATATTCCTTATTCTTTAGATAATTATTAATTTTGCTCGCTAAAAGTTTCTTGGCCCTCAAATACTGAGAAGCAGAAGTAGATTCCTTGATATCAAGCATCTCTGCAATCTCCTTGTGACTCTTTTGTTCAAAGACATAAAGATTTAAAACCATTCTATAACCATCAGGCAACTCACTGATTATCTGATTCAGAACTTGCGGTGGCACTTTATCGACGTCTGGTTCTTGTTCTTCTATCTCATCTGGGAACTCATCAACAAAAGAAAATTTCGCTTTCTGTTTGATGAAATTGATTGCCTCATTGGAAACAATCCTAAGAACCCACCCTTTCAACGATCCCTCACCCCTGTATTCAAACCTGTTGACAGAAGAAAGAATCTTCACGAAACTATCCTGAATGACATCATTGAGATCATCACGATCAGGGACATACCTCAGCCCTACAGCCATGGCATATCCCACATATCGGCTATACAGTTGATGCAACGCACTCCTGTCGCCCTTTTTGATATCATCCAATAATTCCTTTTCTGATTTCATTCTCTAACAACAAGTTTCCACAACTGGGTGGTCTAAAACTCATAGCCATTTATCTAAAAACTGAAAAATATGAAAATCTTGCATCAGATTTATATTTTTTTGCAAATTTCTTTTCTAGAAGCCATTTTAAATCTCAACTACATCTCCTTCCTGAGTTAAAAAACTATGAGGGAAAACGGCTTTTGCCTCATTGAGCAAAACGGCTTCACAATTATATCTTGCACTATAATGGCCTAAAAGAAGTTTACCAACATTGGCTGCTTTAGCTACAAGAGCAGCCTGCTTCGCTGTGGAATGATAATAAAGTTTGGCTCTATCCTCATTCTCCGAAGCATAAGTACTCTCATGATAAAGTACCGTTACATCCTGTATTTTTTTATAAAGCTCAGGCATATACTTTGTATCACTACAATAGGCATAACTTCTTGGCGTTTCTGCTGGAGTAACCAATTGGCTATTGTCAATAACCTTTCCATCCGATGTAATCCAATCTTTTCCTAACTTGATATTATTAATCTGACTTACTGGTATCTCATAATAGTCAATCATGTCACGTCGGATATGAGGCAATGTGGCCTTCTCACGGAACAGAAATCCACAACAAGGAACGCGATGCTGAAGCGGAATTGTTTCTACCGTAAGAGACTTATCTTCATAGATAATTTCAGACACCTTAGTATCAACGGGAACAAACTCGATTTTATATTCCATACCCGTCATAAAGAAATCTAACTGTTGTTTAAACAAACTCTCATATTCTTTTGGCGCATAGACTTTTAAAGAAGAGGTTCGACCTAACATTCCAAAGGTAGAAAGTAATCCGAGCAAGCCAAAGCAATGGTCACCATGGAGATGAGAAATGAAGATGGCATTAATCTTCCCAAAATGAATGCGGGAGCGCCTGAATTGTATCTGTGCGCCCTCACCACAATCTATCATAAAAGCCTTTCCTCGCAATTCAATAATTTGCGAAGTAGGATAATGTTTAAGGGTGGGCAATGCACTGCCACACCCTAATATATGAATTCTAAAAGGTTCCATTAAAACTTATCTAAAAAATAAATCATTTTCCTCTTACAAGAAGCTTATACCCAACATTTGAAAATATATTATACTATAACGTTAGGAAGTAAATTACACATTACGCCTGAAAGTAGATTATACTTGACGTTTGAAAGTAAAGATTCCTGCATTGTTTTCCAAATACATACTGTCAGGACCAAGTTCATCAATCATGAAAGTATCCTTGTTGAGCAACAACTTACCATTGAGAATTTTCCAGGATGTCCAAGGATTCTGTTCTGCCTTCACATGATTCTTGACCTCACCACCTTCAATAATCTCAAAATTCTTATCCAAGCTCGTCCACTTTCCGAGAAGTGAAGTCAGATTAATCACCTGCTGAGCAGCCACATCGCCCAGTCCTTCATTTTTTTGTCCATTCAATATCAAAGCAATTCTATCACCTGCCAACAAACCACCTTTCACGATGTTAGGTTCTTCATCATCGATAAAGACGTTCATGGTATCTCCAGCATCTGTTATCAACTGAAGATTATGCATTGTGGTACCGTCACCGCAAATACCATATATTGTCGAATCTGGAACATCAACATCTGTTGTATCAACAACAGAAATGACATTAGATGTTTTACGCTCTTTACAACTATTAACAACGAACAAGCTTACCAAAGCTATTGTTATAAAAAATAATTTCTTCATAATTAAATCTCCTTATTCTTTATTTTTCTCAATATTCGCGACATTGTCTGTATTCTCAGGAAACCAATAATCGCAGGATTATCTATATTCGGAATGTTGTCAAAATTTAAAACCATTCTTTACTATAGAATTACCTATACTCCAACTTTATAAAAAGATCAGCCTTTATTCGCCTCTTTTAGATTGCCTTCACACTTCTCTAAAGATTTAGCTTCATTCCATAGCTGATCCATTTCTTCCAATGAAATATCCTTCAGATTTTTTCCTCGTTTTAAGGTATGATCTTCCACATAATTAAAACGTCGGATGAATTTCTGATTGGTATGTTCAAGTGCATTATCGGGATTCAGTTTATAGAGACGGGCTGCATTGATCACAGAAAAAAGGAAATCACCTAATTCCTGTGTAGATTTTTCCTTATCTTCCTTTGCCAATTCTATTTTCAATTCATCAAGTTCCTCCTGAACCTTATCCCAAACATCCTCTTTGTTTTTCCAATCAAAACCTACATTTCTTGCCTTGTCCTGTATGCGATAAGCTTTAATAAGAGAAGGCAAGGCATTAGGAACACCGCTAAGCACTCTTTCATTTCCATCCTTCTCCTGCTGCTTAATCTGTTCCCAGGTTTTCTCAACAGCAGTTGATGTTTTAGGTTTGACTGAACCCGCCTTTACAAAAGAGTTCTGGTCATCATCAGAAGCAGAATCCTCAGACTCACATTTTTCTTCTTTATAAACCACCTGTCCATTTTCGTTGATATACATATCAGGATTGGATACGCTCCATTCTCCTTCCTCGTTCCAATTGATAAATGGATGTCGGAACATCAGTTTATCTGCTTCCTGATTGCAAACATCGCAGATATCAAACTCACCATCTTCTCGTCCGATGATACTGTAGAACATCACATGCTCCAAAACATCACCCAACTCTTTCTTGATATCTTTATAATCGCGTTTCATCAGTGCATCACAGAGTTCGAAAGTCTCCTCGATTGTATTCGGGCGAAGACTCTCGAATGTCTGTTTCTTATCCCATGGACACTGCAGGCGCAAACGGTCCTGCACATCCAACAAGCGACTGAACGCTGCCATTTTTTCTTCTTTCGTATGCATTTTATTCATATTCAACTTTAAAGGTTCATCATGCGCATCTCCAACTATCACGTTAAGAAAATGTGCAAAAATTAATAATTTTGATGCAAAGATAGTGTTTTTCGCCCAAAAAGTAGTATCTTTGCACTGTTTTTTAAAGAAAAAGAAAGAAAAAGAATAAAAATTAGATATAAGCAATGGAATTAGCAAGTAAATACGATCCACAAGCAGTGGAAAGTAAATGGTATCAGTACTGGCTCGACAACAAGCTTTTCAGCTCTAAGCCAGATGGTCGTGAACCTTATACAGTGGTTATCCCTCCACCAAACGTTACAGGTGTGCTTCACATGGGACACATGCTCAACAATACTATCCAGGACATTCTCGTTCGCCGTGCACGCATGGAAGGTAAGAACGCTTGTTGGGTACCAGGTACAGACCATGCCAGTATCGCTACTGAGGCTAAGGTAGTCAACCGCCTCGCTCAGCAGGGCATCAAGAAGACTGACCTTACTCGCGAGGAGTTCCTCAAGCATGCTTGGGACTGGACTCACGAGCACGGTGGCATCATCCTCAAGCAGCTCCGCAAGCTCGGTGCCAGTTGTGATTGGGACCGTACAGCATTCACTATGGACGAGACCCGTTCTCGCGCTGTCATCCACGTATTCTGCGATCTTTACAAGAAAGGTCTCATCTATCGTGGCGTGCGCATGGTTAACTGGGACCCTAAAGCTCAGACTGCGCTCTCTGACGAGGAGGTAATCTACAAAGACGAGCACTCTAAGCTCTATCATCTGAAGTATTATGTAGTAGAGCAGGACTGCCAGCAGGTGGATGAGGAGAACGTGATTCACAAGGATGAGAAGGGTTACTATGCCGTGGTAGCAACAACCCGTCCTGAGACCATCATGGGCGACTCTGCCATGTGTATCAACCCTGAGGATAAGAAGAATACCTGGCTGAAGGGCAAGCACGTGATCGTGCCTCTCGTAAACCGCGAGATTCCTGTCATCGAGGATACATACGTAGATATCGAATTCGGTACCGGTTGCTTGAAGGTAACTCCAGCTCACGATATCAACGACCACGCCCTCGGTTTGAAGCATGGTTTGGAGACCATCGATATCTTCAACGACAACGGTACCATCAGCGAAGCTGCTGGTCTCTATGTTGGCATGGATCGTATGGATGTACGTAAGCAGATTTCCATCGACCTTCAGAACGCTGGTTTGATGGAGAAGATTGAGGACTATAATAATAAGGTGGGCTTCTCTGAGCGCACCAATGTGCCTATCGAGCCAAAGCTCTCTACACAGTGGTTCCTCAAGATGCAGCACTTTGCCGACATCGCCCTTCCTCCAGTAATGGACGATGACATCGAGTTCTATCCTAAGAAGTATAAGAACACCTATCGTCACTGGTTGGAGAACATCAAGGACTGGTGTATCAGCCGTCAGCTCTGGTGGGGTCACCGCATCCCAGCTTACTACTTCGACAATGCCGGCAAAAAGGATTTCGTAGTAGCAGAGACCGCAGAGGAAGCTTTGAAGCTCGCTCAGGAAAAGAACGCCAAAATCAAGGCTGAAGATCTTGAGCAGGAAAGCGACTGCCTCGACACATGGTTCTCTTCATGGTTGTGGCCTATCTCATTGTTCGATGGAATCGAGAATCCTGACAACGAGGAGATCAACTACTACTACCCTACTTCCGACCTCGTAACTGGTCCGGATATCATCTTCTTCTGGGTAGCACGTATGATTATGGCAGGCTACGAGTATCGTGGCAAGATGCCATTCAAGCACGTATATTTCACAGGTATCGTTCGCGATAAACTCGGCCGCAAGATGAGCAAGAGTCTCGGTAACTCCCCTGACCCACTCGATCTGATTGACAAGTTTGGTGCCGACGGCGTTCGTATGGGTATGATGCTCAGCGCTCCAGCAGGCAACGACATCCTCTTCGACGAGAGCCTCTGCGAGCAGGGACGTAACTTCAACAATAAGATCTGGAATGCCTTCCGCCTCGTGAAGGGTTGGGAGACTGCGGATATCGAGCAGCCTAAGAGTGCAGAAATCGCCGTGAAGTGGTTTGATGCCAAGCTCAAGGAGGTGAACGAGGAGATGCAGAAGCAGTTTAAGGACTACCGTATCTCTGAGGCATTGATGACAGTATATAAGCTGTTCTGGGATGAGTTCTCATCCTGGTACCTGGAGATGGTGAAGCCAGCTTACGGCCAGCCTATCGACCAGAAGAGCTACGACGCTACCCTCCGCTTCTTCGATGCCCTCCTGAAGATGTTGCATCCATTCATGCCATTCATCACCGAGGAGTTGTGGCAGCACATCTACGACCGCAAGGATGGAGAGAGCATCATGCGCGAGAAGCTGGAGATGCCTGCACCTACAGCCGAGGAGCAGAAGTTGGCAGCCGATATCGAGGCAGTGAAGCAGATCATCGCCGGTGTTCGTACCGTTCGCAACCAGAAGAACATTGCCCAGAAGGAGCAGTTGTCTCTCCAGGTAGTAGGCAAGAACGATTTCGAAGTTTACAACGACGTGACTCTGAAGATGGTGAACCTCGACAAGATTGAGGTTATTGCCGAGAAGAGTGCCGATGCATCCAGCTTCATGGTAGGCACCGACGAGTTTGCCGTACCATTGGGCGACCTCATCGACGTAGCTGCCGAGATTGAGAAGGCAGAGGCTCAGCTCAAGCACCTGGAGGGCTTCCTGATGGGTGTACGCAAGAAACTCAGCAACGAGAACTTCGTAGCTCACGCTCCTGAGAAGGTGGTAGCCCTCGAACGTAAGAAGGAAAGCGACTCTGTAGAGAAAATAGCTACCCTGAAGGCTACTATCGAGGAACTCAAGAAGAAGTAATTATAAATAATCATGTTTAGTGTTTAGAATATCATGTCAGCTCATCATTTTTATGTTTTGCAATCATATATTCCTAAGCACTAAACATTTCATTTAAATCCTCCCCTAAATGAAACAGTTTGTTTACGGATTTATCTTTGCAATTGTATCCATCATCGGACTAGGAAGTTGTACAGAAGAAGCTTTTGACGTCGATAAAGTTAATAAGCAGACAATACTCGTCTTCCTACCTTGGACTGGCGGAAACTCAAGTATCGGATTGACAGAAGCTTTATCTAATAATATTGATAGCATCTGTGCAGGTATTACTGACAAGAAGGGACTCAACAATACGCGTGTATTGGTTTTCTTCAGCAATAATGCCAACAATAGTACGCTCTTTGATCTGACATATAATGATGTTACAAAAGAGGTAAGCAGGACTCCTATTAAAACTTACGAAGGCTCAGCCTACAATTCTGCAAATGGATTCGCAGATCTTCTCAATGAGGTAAGACAAAATGCAGAAGCACTTAACTATGCCCTGATTATTGGTGGTCACGGTTGCGGCTGGTCTTGCGCTGACGATTGGATAAATTATCCAAATCAGGCAAAATCATTCAATACACAGCAAACATTTGATACCTCATTTAGCGGCATTCAGTTTGGCGCAGACCCAAACAATCCTACAACCCGCTTTTTCGGTAGCGTAGATCGCAAGGAAAATTCAATAGATCTAAGCACATTGGTGGAAGGTATCAAGCAAAGCGGCATCAAAATGCAGTATATCCTCTTCGATGCATGCTATATGGGAAATGTGGAGACAGCATACGAGCTGAAGGATGTCACAAACTATCTCGTCGCTTCCAGTAGTGAAATCATGGCTAAAGGAATTCCTTACCGCTCAATGTGGAGCTATCTTAATGGAACAACCCCAAACTATAGCAGTCTTGTAAATGGCATCGTAAACTTCTACAAGAATAGCAATTCTCCATATTGCAATATGGCTGCCATCGATTGCAGACAATTAGATGCGCTGGCAAATGTAATGAAAGAAATCAATCAAAAATATACATTAGATACCACGATTCCTCTCGACTCCATCCAGCCACTCGATGGTTTCTTACCACATCTTTCCTACGACATGGCAGTATATGTTGACAGTTTGAAGCCAAGCGGTTATCTAAAAGAACAATTCAGCAACCAACTGAAGAAAACAGTCAAAGCTGCAGCACATACTGATTGCGTATATACAGCTTTAAGACTGTATCCAGAAGCAACAATTAAGATCAAGAATTATTGCGGTCTTTCAATTTCTGACCCAAGCCAGCATCCTGTTGCTATCAGAGGTAAAGAGAAAACTGGCTGGTGGAAAGCTACACATGAACAAAAGAAGATCATACATTATATAATATCATAAGCAAATGAAATTCTTTGTTATATTAAATAATCAGCAAGAAGGACCATACACGATAGCCCAACTTGCAGAAATGGGTATTTCAGCAGAAACCTTAGTATGGAAAGAAGGTATGAAAGACTGGCAACCAGCCTGGACTGTTTCTGAACTCCGTTACATTTTGAACGAAAAGACAAATGAATATAGGAATGCTTCTTCCACAGGCATGCAACAAGAAACTGCAATTCCGCCAACACCCCCTTCGGCTCCCTATAAAGAGGAAAAGAAACCGCAAAATCATTATTTGCTCAAAATTTTCGGTGGACTTGTCTTGCTTCTCCTCATTATCATGGCTCTGACAAATCCGAATAGAGAATCACATGAAAATGCCATTCGCACAGAAGTAAGTAAAGCCGTGGAAAAAGCAACAACATCTAATGGCAATGATATCTTCTCACAAGGTTTTGGAATGATGGCGAGAATGCTTGCAGGTAATTTTATTGACTCGGCACTTGACAATCTCTTCGAATATCATAACTATCTGATTTTCTCGAAAGGTACTGTGACTATTCAAGACAAAGAACATACGGTCAGTTATGGAATTTTCGGAAAAGTCATTACTATGAATTCTGACGACATGGTAAAAGCATTGGAAGGAAACAACCCAGAAAATACCAGTTCTGACGAGTACAATTCAAGTGAAAACACTACTGATGAAAAAGATTTGGGCGAAAATATCCAGAAGAAGTTGGAAGACAGAGCCAATCAGGCTATGGATAAGGCTGCAGACAAGGTGAGCAAGAAAATCGAGGAAAAGATAAATCAGAAAATAGATCAAGCTACTGATTCTACTACAATAGATAAGATTATCGATAAGATTCTGGAATTAATATAAAAAGATAAAACATCAAAAAAATCCCAAACAGAGATTGAATATCAACCAACTGTTTGGGATTTTTTGCATCCATATTTATAACTTACTGTTTTTCAGCAATTTAGGACAGATATCTGTAAACTGACACTTACCACAATCTGGGTTAGCACTTTTACAAACATACCTACCATGCAGGAGTAGCCAGTGATGAGCATTAGGAATATCTTCCTTTGGAATATGCTTCATCAGGTAATCTTCTACTTTACGAGGAGTATCAGCGGTTTTAGGAACTAAGCCCAAACGGTGACTTACGCGATAAACGTGTGTATCAACAGCCATCGTAGCCTTACCAAACCAAACTGCCCGTATCACATTTGCAGTCTTTCGCCCTACTCCTGGAAGAGTAACCAACTGAGCCATTTCGGAAGGAACCTCTCCATTAAAATCACATACCAGTTTACGTGACATTTCCACCAAATGCTTAGCCTTGGCATTAGGATAACTGACTGATTTAATCAGATCGTAGATATCATCCTCCTCAGCCTGAGCCATTCTGTTTGCATCAGGATAATGGGCAAAAAGAGCAGGTGTAACCATATTGATACGCTTGTCTGTACATTGAGCCGAAAGCAAGGTTGCCACCAAAAGCTGAAATGCACTACCAAACTGCAACTCCGTGGTTACATGTGGCATGGATTGCCGAAAGTAATCCAACACAAATTGATACCGCTCGTCTCTTAACATAATAATATTACTTCTTTGCAGCAGGAGTAGCAGCAGGGAGTGTGCTCTTGTAAGCCTTGTTAAGACCAGAGATTACTTCATTGGTAATATCATAAGCCTTGTCTGCGTACAGCAAGTTGTCACCACTCTTAGAGAAGATAATGCTATATTTCTTATCCTTATTATATCTTGCCAGATAATTAGCGATGCTATCATGAAGAGCCTTATTGTACTTCTCCTGTTCTGAAGCAAACTCGTTGCTCAAACGCTGCTGCAATCCCTGCAAATCATTATTCTGCTTCTGTATAGCAGCCTGTCTTTGCTCAGCAGCCTCACGACTTAAAGCATTCTGCTGAATCTGCTGCTGGAAATTAGCAGCGGCAGCCTGCAAGTTCTGCTGCTTCTGTGCAAGAGTAGCCTGAATGTTCTGACCCTTCTTTTCAAGAATTGCAGCATACTCCTTTGCGAATTTATATTGAGTCATGATAGAATCCACCTCAACATAAGCAATCTTTAACTCAGCCGGAGCCTTACTTTCAGATTTAGCTTCAACCTGTGGCTGTGACTTGTTGCAAGATGTTAGTGACAAAGCGGCCATAGCTGCAAATGCCACTGAACCCAAAATGTTCTTTTTCATTTCTTCTATAATTTTATTATTACTTATTTTCTATTTCTCAAAAATCAAATTAGGAATCGGAATGCATACATGAGTCATCATTTATAATAAACATAAAATAACATATACGTTATCTTCCATTTATCACAATACATCTCAATTATTAATTAATAGGCTTTTCCTGCCTGACGCGCTTCTCTGTCCTGATCAATGACACAATGAATGCCCTGCTTGCGCAAGCCTGGATTATCATGCACATGCTGGGAAGAGAACTTTCCGTTCTTCCTAAAAATCAACTTAACTGATAACAATGCTATACAAATAGCAATTATTAACACACTAAATAGGAATATCTTTACCATTTTTATTAATTTTGCAGTGCTTTAATTAGCACATTTGGTTGCAAAGGTAATATTTTTTGGGGAATATCCCAAATAAAAAGCCAGAAATAGTAAGTAATTATAAATAAAATAACATTCTTTTCTAAAAAAAGTAAGTTATTAATAGTACAACAATAATATAAAAACATATTGATATGGAAAAAAATGAGTTAAAACCATCATGCGTTTTCGAGCAATTCGCAAAAATCAATCAAATACCTCGTCCTTCTAAGCACGAGGAAAAGATGATTGAGTTCCTCAAAGATTTTGGCGAAAGCAGAAATCTTGAAACCAACGTTGACAAAACGGGCAATGTGATCATCAGAAAGCCTGCTTCACCTGGATATGAGAACAGAGAAACCATCATACTCCAGAGTCACATGGATATGGTTTGCGATAAATTGGTAGATGTTGATATCGACTTTACCAAGGATGCTATCCAGACTTATATAGATGGCGAATGGTTAAAAGCTAAGGGTACTACTCTTGGGGCTGACGACGGAATTGGATGCGCTATTGAACTGGCTATCCTTGACAGTAATGAAATCGAACACGGTCCTATAGAATGTGTGTTTACACGTGATGAAGAAACTGGATTAACCGGCGCGCATGGCATGGAAGCCGGTTTTATGACAGGCAAAATGCTCATCAATATGGATTCTGAGGATGAAGGACAGATTTTCGTTTCATGTGCTGGTGGACAGACCATTCACGCAACTTTTGATTTTGAACGCGAACAAGCTCCTGCAGGTTACTTCTTCATCAAATTGAGTCTGAAAGGTTTAAATGGCGGCCACTCAGGTGATGACATCAACAAGAAGCGCGCCAATGCCATCAAACTTCTCGCCCGCTTCCTGTATCTGGAGATGGAAAAGTTTAACGGCGACATCAGATTAGTCAACTTCAATAGTGGTAAGATGCACAATGCCATCCCTCGTGATGGTCAGGTAGTATTAGCTATCAAGAATGAGGTAAAAGAACAGGTTCGTATAGACTGGAACATCTTTGCATCAGAAGTTGAAGAAGAATTCCATGTTACAGAAAAGGATATGGTCTTCAATATGGAATCTGCAGAATCATCTCCTGTCATCGAAAAAACAATAGTAGAAAAGTTCATCATGGCTTTACAAGCAGTAGATAACGGCCCGTTGACAACCTGCCAGGATGAAGCTATTGCATGGATGGTAGAAACTTCCAGCAATGTTGCCAGTGTGATAACTACAGACAACTCTATTGACATCGTAGCTTCACAACGCAGTAATGTGATGAGCAATCTGGAAAACATGACCAATACAGTGAAAGCTGCCTTCCAGCTGGCTGGAGCTAAAATTACTGTAGGCGACAAATATCCAGCATGGAAAATGCGTACAGATAGCAAACTAACGGAAATCACCGTCAAGAGTTACGAAAAACTTTTCGGAAAGAAACCATTAGTCAAGGGTATTCATGCAGGTCTGGAATGCGGCCTCTTCTCAGAAAAATATCCTGATTTGGACATGGTTAGCTTTGGTCCTACTCTCCGAGAAGTACACACTCCACAGGAAGCACTCTATATCCCAACTGTGCAGATGGTATGGGATCATCTTCTGGACATACTCCGCAATGCACCACGCAAAGGATAAAAGTTAAGTAACAGGCAAGATTAGTACGGGCTGATAGCCTAATAGCACATAGTCCCACAGATTCCAGATATACACAGATTTGGTCTTTCCGCCATAAAAATCTATGTAAATATTTAAAGTCTGTGGGACATTTTTAGTTTACATGATGCGGCTTATGACGCACCTACTTTTCTTTTATCCAGAATCATAAAATATACTAAATTCAGCAAAAATAGAAAAAAAGACGCATAAATATTCCAAAAGAAAAACAATACTGTTAAAAACGTAAAAAAAATGCGGTAAATACTTGATAATCTGAAAAATAATGATTAACTTTGCAATGTCTTAAAGATAACATGCTTGTTTTCTTAAGACAAAGTATAAGTACAAAGATAAACATTTATTAAATCACAAAACCTAAAGAAAATGAAAACAGAAAATGCTAAGAACTATGGTGAATACGTAGAAATCGCATCACCTATTCAAGAAACAGCGTTTATGCCCCAAAACGTAATGGGCGGAGAAATTTGGTATAACTAACTTATGATTAGCTAAACAAAGAAATTTACGTTGTCTCAATACTTTTGTGGCAACAGCTACAAAAAGATAGGAGAAGTTATCATTTATAAGATGATAATTTCTCCTATTTTTATATAAAACAACAATTATTTAAATACAACTTCACAATCTTACTTTTATACATCTGCCCTTCTTGTCCTTTTCGGCCATCTCGTCCTTCTTGCCCTTCTTGAGAAAAATACCAATCTATAAGAACCATTCTAAAAAACTATAAATCCCCAATTAAGCCAACATACGTTTCATATATTTCCTAACCTCTTTACGAGCAGCACAAAGACGATTTTCTACCTTCTTATATTTAACATCCAACTTGATTGCAATCTCACTAATCTGCATTCCATCGCATACATTCATTCTGTAAATCTTACGTTGATTTTCACTTAAGCGAGCAATTCCACGTTCAAGCAATTCGTTAATTTGCTGGACCGAATAGATTGATTCACCCATATTCGTGCAAATTCGAGAAGCATGAGAGTTCACGAAAAAATGTTCATAATCATATACACATTGACGATGGCGCCAATAATCACAAATCAAATTTCTGGCAATCGTATATACCAAACAAGGCAAAGTGACAGAAGATATCATTTTGTCCATTTGCAAGAGGCGCAGAAAGATATTCTGAACGACATCTTCAGAATCATCTGCATATTGTAATCGGGAAGAAACGAAAGCCTTCACTTCTTCATAGTGCTGAGAATAATAGTCAGCGATCAAATCGGATTTAGATTGTAATTGTTGCATCATGATTGTGTTGTTTCAAAAGTTTATCATTAAATTTCTTGCAAAGGTAATAAAAAAAACAAAGCAACCAAATTTTATAAGAAATAATTTGAGCCAAAAAGTCATAAATGAAACATTTCAGATACAATAAGAAACATTTTATCGCTCTTTGGCACGCCTTTTGTAAGTGGCAAACACAAAAACATATGAATAGTAAATTTTAAATTAAAACATATAATTATGGCACAAAAAGGTAATATTGGAGTAACGACAGAAAATATTTTTCCTGTCATCAAGAAGTTTCTTTATTCAGACCATGACATCTTTCTCCGTGAGATGGTGTCAAATGCAGTAGATGCCACACAAAAGTTGAAAACACTTGCTGCTCAAGGTGATTTCAAGGGAGAAATTGGAGACACTATAGTAAGAGTTTCTCTTGACGAGAATGCTGGTACATTGACCTTCAGCGATCATGGTATCGGAATGACTGAAGAGGAAATAGATAAATACATCAACCAAATAGCTTTTTCAGGTGTTACTGATTTCCTTGATAAATATAAGGAGAATGCCAATGCTATCATTGGTCACTTCGGACTCGGCTTCTATTCTTCTTTCATGGTTTCCAACAAGGTGGAAATCATTACCAAGAGCTACAAAGAAGGCTCTAAAGCCGTAAAATGGAGCTGCGATGGTTCTCCTGCATTCGAAATTGAAGATGCAGAAAAGAGCGAGAGAGGTACGGATATTATCCTCCACATAGCAGATGACTGCAAGGAATTCCTTCAGAAAAACAAGATTCAGGAATTGCTGAACAAGTACTGCAAGTTCATGGCCGTACCTGTGGCATTCGGAAAGAAAACTGAATGGAAGGATGGAAAAAATGTCGAAACAGAGGAAGATAACATTATTAATAATGTAGAGCCTTTATGGACTAAGACTCCAAGTACATTGAAAGACGAGGACTACAAGAATTTCTATCGTACCCTCTACCCTATGTCTGACGAGCCTCTGTTCTGGATTCACCTGAATGTAGATTTCCCATTCAACCTGACAGGTATTCTCTACTTCCCACGTATCAAGAACAGTATCGACATGCAACGCAATAAGATACAGTTGTATTGCAACCAAGTCTTTGTTACTGACCAAGTTGAGGGTATCGTACCGGAGTTCCTCACCTTGCTTCATGGTGTCATCGATTCACCAGACATTCCATTGAACGTAAGCCGCAGTTACTTACAGAGCGACAGCAACGTCAAGAAGATTTCTACCTACATTACAAAGAAAGTAGCAGATCGTCTGAATTCTATATTCAAGGAAAACCGCAAGGAATACGAAGAGAAATGGGATGACCTCAAGATATTCATCAACTACGGTATGTTGTCTAAGGAAGATTTCTATGATAGAGCTAAAGACTTCGCCTTGTTTAAGGACGTAGATGGTAAGTACTTTACATTTGACGAATATAAGACCGTCATCAAGGACAACCAGACTGACAAGGAAGGCAACCTGATTTATCTCTATGCCAACAACAAAGAGGAGCAGTACTCATATATCGAGGCTGCAAAGGACAAGGGATATTCTGTGCTCTTGATGAATGGACAGTTGGATACCCCAATGGTGAACATGCTTGAACAAAAGTTTGAAAAATCTCGTTTTGTTCGCGTTGATTCTGATACAATTGAGCGCCTTATCGTGAAAGAAGATGCCAAAAAGACAGACCTCAATCATGAGCAGACCGACAATCTGACACAAGTATTCCGTTCACAACTTCCTAAGATAGAAAAAACGGAATTCACCGTTGAAGTGCAAGCTTTGGGTGAGAACAGCAAACCGGTAGTCATCACACAAAACGAGTGGATGCGCAGAATGAAGACCATGAGTCAGTTCCAGCAAGGTATGAACTTCTATGGTGAGATGCCTGACAGCTACACCATCATCTTGAACTCAGACCATACTCTGATAAAGAATGTTTTGGCTGATTCAGAAAGCAATACTGCAGAAGCACTCAAGCCTATCTTGGCAGAGATCAAGGGTCAGGAGGCTCGATTGGCAGTTCTTCATCAGGAACAGACCAAGAAGAAACCAGAGGAGATTACCCAGCAGGAAAAGGATGATGTTCATCAAACCGAAAAGACTATCAGCGATGAAAAAGGTAAGCGTGATGAAATCATAGGCAATTACGCCAAGGACAACAATATCGTTCACCAACTGATTGACCTTGCTTTGCTGCAAAACGGTATGCTTAAGGGCGCAGGCCTCGAAGCATTCTTGAAGCGCAGCGTTGATATGATCAAATAATAGATTTATTCTACCGAATATAATAATTCCCCGCCCGGAAAGACAATCAAATGCTTTCCAGGAGGGGATTTTTATGTTTACAAATCAGAATCATAGATTACAAATTCAAGAAATAAAGGGAAACAGCAACAATAAATAAGTCATTTAGCACCAGTAAACAAGTCATTTAGCACCAGTAAACAAGTCACTTAGCACCAGTAAACAAGTCACTTAGCACCAGAAAACAAGTCAGTTCGCATCAGAAAACAAGTCAGTTCGCATCAGAAAACAAGTCAAATAGCAACAGTATCTCCGAAAAATACCACCCCTTCATCTTTTACAATATGATCCAAAACACCAATTGAACTTGTCCATTGAATGAACAACAAAGAAACTGAGGTTAATATTGTTAAAAAATACGTCATAAATTTTGCTATAACATCAAAAAACACTATCTTTGCAATGTTTAAAGGTAAGTATGAATATATATCATGCTAAATTACCAGAGAATGGAAGATTGGCAGAGTGACCGAATGCGCTGGACTCGAAATCCGGTATACCCCTTACGGGGTATCGGGGGTTTGAATCCCTCATCTTCCGCACATATCATTTATAACCATTCTGTTTTCGCCATTCACCGAGCGGAAAAGATTCTAAAAACAAAATAATCATGAAGAAAGTATTTTTCACAATATTCATGTTTCTCCCTTTAATGATGTCAGCACAGACTGTTTTGACACCAGAACAAAAGTTGGAACAAGCTCAAAAACAATTGGAAGAAGCCAAGAAAGCTGTAGAAGAAGCAAAGGCTGCCGCAGAAAAAGCGAAAGGTACAGATAAAGAACTGGAACCATCCATTGCAAACGAGCCAGCATCTACTACGATTAATGGTAAAACTATCGTAGTCAAAAATCAGCAAAAGAATACAGAAAGCACCAATGCTCCTTCAGAGACAAACCAAGGTTGGATTGTCCCTAAAGTAGAAAAGCGCACTGAAGTTGCCAAGAAAACGGTTACTAAAAATGGTGTTACACTGAAAGATGACCCGAAGTATTTGGAGGGCGCAATACCAACTGATGAAAATGGCAAAATCGAATTTACCATGCAAACAGATGCTAACGGGAAATCTGCGAAACAGATTTATGATCTTGTGTACAATTACTTCAGCAATTTAACACAAGACAAAAATAATATAGCAAGCAGAGTTGCACTTGTCAATCCAAAAGAGAATATCATAGCAAATACTATGGATGAATGGCTTGTTTTCAGCCAGTCATTCCTTTCACTTGACCGAACAGAATTCAGATATCTGTTGGTTGCTCAAATTGCAGATAACTCTTTGACCGTTACATTGTCAAAAATCATCTATAATTATGAAGAAGGACGCTCTACTGGTTTTAAGGAGCCAGCAGAAAAAGTAATTTCTGATCGCTATGCACTCAATAAGAAAAAGAATGGCTTAGCACGCATCTTTGGCAAATTCCGCAAGGGAACTATTGATCGTAAGGATCAGATTTTCAGCGACATAAAAGCATTAGTTAAAAATTAACTTTCAAGTTGTTTAATACAATTCTTTCAAAATGCAAGAAGATAACAAGATACAGGATACAGTAAATACTGAATCCAACGAGAATAACGAAACAAAGACATCTTATGCCGTCAGACCCCAACATCGCCAGCGACGACTCATTGACTATGATGGCAGAGACAAGATGCTGAAAGTTCGAAACAAGCTTAATATTGCATTCATGCTTTTGGCTGTCATCGGACTCATTCTTTGGACTCAAACAGAATATCAAACTGCAAGTACCATTGTACTGATTATAGGAGTTGTTCTTAAAATTATTGAAGTCTGTCTCAGACTATTTAAGAAATAACATTTAAGATTTTAAGAAATGATATTAGGTTTTGTCTGTTCAAAAATCATGAGAAAACCATATATATAGGAATAAGAAAGTAGTAAATGAATACCTACATAATGAATAAAATATTCACTACAATGCTATTTTGTGCTGCAACTACCTCGGTTGCAGCACAAACTGATTTTAATTCAATCAATGAAGATGGAGATTTCCGCCCAGCTTCCGAAAGAAGAATAAGTACAGATTCACTCGGCTCTAATCAGGAAATTCCTAAAGGAATTAAGGTTTGGACGGTAGATGAAAGATTCGGCGACCAGCAAGATGCTGTTGTAGATACACTTCAGCATATGTACATGAATACGACTTTCACAGAAGGACTTCGCGGAGAATACAACACCTTAGGTAACATGGGCTCTCCGAGAATAGGACGTATTTTCATTGATCGCAGAAATACTCAGGGCCAATTCCTTTTCACAGAACCTTATTCATATTTCAACACGCCCGTCAGTGATTTTCATTTCACCAACACATACTCACCAATAACCAACATCACACTCAATTCATGTGGTGACCGCACGAATGGTGAGGACGATTTCCATGCCATCTTTGCAGTCAATGCCAATAAGCGATTGGGAGCAGGATTCAAATTCGACTACAAATACGGACGTGGTTACTATAACGCACAAAGTACCAGTCATTTCAAATATACCATGTGGGCTTCCTATATTGGTGACCAATATCAGGCACATTTACTTCTTAGTACTCTCCACCAGAAGGTGACAGAGAATGGAGGTATTACAGATGATGACTATATCAAGCACCCGGAAATTTTCGAAGAAACATTTTCAGAAAATGAGATTCCAACTGTTTTAGAGAAGAACTGGAACAGAAACGATAATCAGCATATCTTCTTATCTCATCGCTATAGCTTAGGTTTCAAACGCAAAGTAAAAATGACAGAAGAAGAAATCAAGGCCAAGAAATTCGCTATGGAGTCTGCAAAAGATAATGCTGAAAGCGAAGCTAAAGAAGAAGCCATAAAAAAGGCGAAAGAAACCGGAAAGAAATTTAACGAGAAGGAATTTGATAAAGCTCAACAAGCCAAATATTCCGGAAGACCAGAAGGCGCTAAAATTGCAGGCAACGAACCTGCAGTGGAAGCTAATGCAGGCTCTTTGAAAACAGATACAACCAGAATAGCAGTCAACGGTAAAGCTGCTGCTGATAGCTTATTGGCCATCCAAAAGAAGGCCAAGGAAGACTCATTGTTCTATAAAACTGAGTACGTACCAGTCACAAGTTTTATCCATACGCTCAAATTTGACAATTACAAGCGTATATACACTGCTTATCAGACCCCAGCGAACTTTTACTTAAACGAATACTACAACGTGGGTAAGTTGACAGGAGACTCTATATACGACAAGACCCGCCATTGGGAAATGAAGAATACCTTTGCATTAGCCACTTTAGAGGGCTTCAGCAAATGGGCCAAAGCTGGCATCAAAGCTTTTGCAAGTTACGACATGCGCCACTTCGACTTGCCTACAATGGAGGGCGGTATAGAAAAATATAACGAACATACACTTAGTGTTGGTGGTCAACTCAGTAAAAAACAAGGAAAGCTATTACATTATAATGCCATTGCGGAAATAGGTATCGCAGGCGAAGATGCGGGTACTTTGGCTGTAGATGGAAATCTGGATGTAAATATCCCTTTCCTTGGAGATACGCTTTCAATTATAGGAGATGCTTTCTTCCATCGCGAAAATCCATCTTTTTACTATAGAAAATATCATTCTCGACACCTCTGGTGGGAAAACGATCTCGACAAGATCATTCATACCCGCATCATGGGAACATTAAGGTTCAACAAGACTCGCACTTCGTTACGTGTTGCCGTTGATGAAATCAAGAATTATACTTATTTGAGTCAGAGTTACAGCATTACCGATGAAGGTTTGAGAACTGGCGTTACAGTAACTCCTATGCAGAGTTCCAGTCCTATCAATTTACTTACTGCACAATTAAAACAGGACTTTAAGTTGGGCATACTGAATTGGGAAAATGTAATTACATACCAGCATTCAAGCAAGGAAGAAGTTGTACCGGTACCAGACTTGGATATCTACACCAATTTATATATCAAATTCTCTATCGCAAAAGTTTTGCATATAGACTTAGGTGCAGATGCCCGATATTTCACGAGCTACACTGCACCCGACTATTCTCCATATATGGGACAATATGTAGTCCAGGGAAATGGTGACAAGAACGTAAAGGTAGGCAATTATCCGATAGTCAATGTCTATGCCAATGCATTCATCAAGCATACCCGCTTCTTTGTCATGATGAGTCACATCAACGCCGGACAGGGAGACAGAAATTATTTCTTGACACCTCACTACCCTATCAATGGAAGGGTATTCAGATTTGGAGTAAGTTGGAATTTCTTTAACTAATAAAATGGTAAAAACGAATTCTGTAAAAGCGTGGCTTTTAGCAACACGCCCCAAGACGCTTTCAGCGGCTGCAGTTCCTGTCATGATAGGAACTGCATTCGCGTGGCGAAATACAAGCGAACAATTCAATTGGATTCCTGCAATCTTATGTTTGCTATTTGCATGGATCATGCAGATAGATTCAAACCTTGTCAACGACTATTTTGATTTTAAAAAAGGTAATGATGACGAGACGAGATTAGGTCCTAAAAGAGCATGTTCGGAAGGATGGATAACATCCGACGCTATGGTGTGGGGAATCCTCATTACAACCCTTTTGGGATGTATGACAGGAATACCACTTATATTATACGGAGGACTGGAAATGGTGATGGTGGGAATAGCATGTGTCGTATTTTGCTTTCTCTACACCACATTATTCAGCTACCACGGATTGGGTGATATTTTAGTACTTCTGTTTTTCGGTATCATTCCTGTATGCTGTACGTACTACGTCTGCATGCCTCTCCACCAACAAATTCCAACAGGTGAAGTGATCGCATCATCCATAGCCTGCGGCTTAGCAATAGACGCACTATTGATAGTCAACAATTACAGAGATATTGACAATGACAGGAGCAACGGCAAGATAACCCTTGCAGTACGTTTGGGAGAAAGCAAGACAAGAAGACTATACGAATCAATAGGATACATCGCTGCAGGTATCATGATCATCCGCGTATTCTTCGATTCATATCAAACCGACAAGTTAATTCCGACGTATGCTCTATACCTTATATATATCATATTACACCGGCAATCCTATCAAGAGATGAAAAGAATCAACAAGGGAGCAAAATTAAATCAGGTACTCGGCTTGACAGCCCGCAACATTTTAGTTTTTGGCCTTCTATCAGTTGCAGCCATACTTTCTGTGATATTTATATAACAAAGCTTATGAAACAACAGGTAAATCTTGAAATAATGGAATTCATCGAGCTACAGATTCTTCCACGTTACAATGCATTCGGAACGAGTCATGGCTTACGCCACGTGAATAGAGTGATCAAAAACTCCATCAAGTTGGCAGAAGTGACAGGTGCAGACATAAACATGGTATATGTGATAGCAGCATATCATGATTTAGGAATGGAAGGACCAAGAGCCATACACCATATCACAAGTGGTAAGATACTCCAGAGTGATCAAAGATTGAAGCGTTGGTTCAAGCCAGAGCAAATCAAAATCATGAAAGAAGCTGTAGAAGATCATCGAGCATCTTCCAGCAGACAGCCCCGAAGTATTTATGGGAAAATCGTAGCAGAAGCAGACAGAGATATTGAAGCTCATGAAATTTTCCTGCGAGCTATCCAATATGGAATAGAAAATTACGCAGAGAAAGATAAAGAAAACCAATGGCTCAGATTCTCTCAGCACATGGAAGAAAAATACTCCAACAATGGGTATATCAAACTCTGGATACCAAACTCACCCAATGAAAAAGCATTAAAGGAACTGAGGGGTATTATAGAAAACAAAGAAGAATTAAGAAGAACATTTGAAAGCATCTGGAAAGAAATTGAAGAATGCAAATAAAAAAATGAGAAAATATTTGGTTATTTCATAAGAAAGCATTACCTTTGCAAATGTAAAACATGACAAATGAATAAAAATATTTGGGGTCGTATCGGTTCGATCGGGTTACTCTTCATATTAAATCGTGAAACCGAGAAGACTTCTCTTGTTGATGGCGGGCCATATAAATCGCATTTGCGACTAAGCTGTAAAGCCAGTGGATTACAAAGACGGAGAGCTCTCAAACTTGTGAAAGTTCAGAGTTTCATCACATCATCGAGCGACCCCTCTCTTTTTATAAGTACATAAAAGTACAAACATCAATATCATGCCAGACAGTAACGCTAACAGAAACGACATGGAAATAACAGAACAAACACTTCAGCAAGTTGAGCGATTCATCAAGAAGATAGCTCAAAAGTTTCCACCTCAAGAACTCGATGAAACTTCTGTTCTTACAGATATTCATGTACGATGTTCTCAGGATAGTGGAGAATTGTTGGCATACAATGACGACGAGCAGGAGATTACTCGCTGCGTTGTTGAACAATGGATAGACAACAAGGACGAAAATTTCTATGAGGAAGTTGCCAAGTGTTTGAGAGATATTCTGAGAAAGAACACAGCTATCGTTGATAACTTGGGAATTCTCAAGCCATACAGTTTTGTTCTCGAAGATGATGACAAAGAAAATCTTGGAGAACTCTATCTGGCAGATGATGACACGATTATTGTGGGTGGTGACCTGATGGAAGATTTAGACCATGATCTGGATACATTCCTCGATGATCTACTCAAAGAAGTATAATTGTGCTTTTAGTAAGAAAAGTAAATAATAAATTTTTTATAAATTAAATAAGTACATACTTATAAGAACTAAAATTGATTTAGCGAAATCAAGCAAAAGGATGAGTAACTGAGAAGTCACTCATCCTTTATTTTTTCTGAATACTCTTAATATATTGAATTCAAAATGCTCTACGAATATTAGTAGCTTATTTGGTAATTCTAAACCAATCTACATCTATCCAGCCACGATTGGTCTTACCTGCTGGTTCTTTAGCAACCATACCGACCTTGGCTCCAATCCATTTTCCTTCACGCATTGTAAATTCGTCACCTACCTTCTTAAAGGACTTTCCGTCTTTGCTAAAGTAGAAATTAACCTTTCCCTGCTTAACAACCATTCGGAGATAAGAAGAATGATGCAAGGCAGGCTGATAATCAATTTTATCAGCGGAAGTCGGCGCAAAAGTGGCAAGCACCTTCACATCTTCAGTTCCCTTCTTGTCAGCCTTATGACAGGTAATCTGCTGCAACTGGAATTCATCCCCTACTCTTTTGACAACCAAAGCAGAATAGTCCAATCCCATCATGATAATACCACCCATCTGATTCTGATCTTTAGCTGTCAGTTGTAATTTTGCAGTAGCCGTAAAATTATCAGCAGGAGTTTTTTGGAGCAAGAGGTTGGGAGTATGCCAAATGGTTTCATCACTCTTATGGGTATAAATACGATATACACCCCAGGAAGTAGGCATACCAAACTGCTGTTGGTAATTAGCGTGCCACTGCCATTGCAAACCAAGTTTTGGAGTATTAAACTCATCACTCTCAACAGGATTCACATTCACATGAGTACTTGCTTTAGGCATCTTATAAGTCTCATACGGTTCCCCACAATAACCTTTTGCCGGAACCTTGCCCATCACTGGCCAATTATCCTTCCAGGTAACAGGTTGGAGATGGACGACACGTCCATAAGCTTCCTTATCCTGGAAATGAATAAACCAATCCTCTCCATATTTGGTATGAACCCATCCACCCTGATGAGGGCCGTTAATCTGACTCTTTCCCTGTGCCAGAACCTTCTTAGATTCATAAGGACCGAAAGGTGATTTAGAGCGCATAGCCACCTGGAAACCTGTAGGTACGCCACCAGCAGGGAACATAACCCAATACCAGCCGTTTCTCTTATAGAATTTAGGTCCCTCGCAAGTACGGTTCTCCGTTCCATTTCCATCAAAAACGATGACAGGATCACTGATAGCCTTGGTACCATCAGCATTCAATTCTCTAACAGTAATGACAGAGGCAAAACGATTGCGGGAATTAGCCCAACCATTAACGAGATAAACTCTACCATCTTCGTCCCAAAGAGGAGACGTATCAATCATTCCCTTACCAGGAATCACGCATACAGGATCGTCCCATTTTCCGGCAGGATCCTTCGTCTTGACCATAAATACGCCATAGTCAGGATCGCCCCAATAAATATAGAACTCACCATTATGATAACTGATACATGGAGCCCATACACCATTACCATGAGAAGGCTGATCAAACTCACTCTCTGGTTGAAGTTTCGTAACAGCATGACCGATGATTTCCCAATTCACCAAGTCTTTACTATGCAAGATTGGTAAGCCTGGGATACAGTTGAAACTGCTGGCAGTCATATAATAATCATCACCAACGCAAACCACATCCGGATCAGAATAATCCGCATTGATGACAGGATTTTTATACATGCCATTACCTAAGTCTGGATTCCAGACCTGAGAAACATAAGGGGAAGTCGAATGAGCCTTTTGAGCAAAAACAGTCGAACTACCACCTACCAAAGTTGAAGCTATCAGCAGATAGATTAATTTTGTTTTCATGTCTTAAGTTGTTTGTATAATATAATAGTACTTTTAATGATAAGGAGCAGATTCAGAAGGCAAGCCTGGTAAAACCCGCAGGCGATGTTTGTTACCATCAAAACCAACCTGCATAATATGTCCGGCCGTTTTTTCGGATGCTCCCAAGGACAATGCCACATGTCCCATCGTACGACGAAGATTCAATTCCACACATGGATTGATCTGCAATCTTCGTTCATCATCCGCATAAATCATCATATCCACCCCAAAAGGTCCGCTATAGATAGATTTCAGAACCGGCTGGAGAATCTCAATGATATGCTGACGTATTTGAGCCAATTTATCTAAGGAAACATAAGAAGCAAGAATTTCCTCTTTCTCCTCTTCAGAAGCAAGGATATTACCCGCATAAGCCCCCTTGATGGTCTGAAACAGAGATAATCCGCAATATTTCACCACTCCATCAACTATTTCAAATTCCATACCAAAATCTTTCACCTTATTATAATAAGGCTCCACAGTAACACCCCCTTGATGGCGAATCACGTTAGCAGCCCATTTCTCCATATCATCCAGATTGTCGAGTCTGGTGATGCCTGAATTTTGAGCAGTAGCAGAGAAAGAACTGTTCACATATCTGAGTCCACGACCACTTGAACTCCAAGGAGATTTAATAATCGCCTGTCCTTTTCTTGAAACCACATCTTTCAGCATTGCCACATCAGCAACAAAATCCACATGACTCTGGAGATTCTTGGCAGCCCATTCTCTACTACTTATGCATCTGATTTTATTCAGATTTTCAGAAGTAGGCAACATGATATCTGGGCACCCCAAATGTTTCAATTGAGAAACTAAGGCCTTGTCCCATCCCCAAGGATGAATACTGTCTATCTCCATCGTATCCCTGAAAACACCTTCCAGCTGTCTTGGCGTGATAAATTCCACCTTATTATATATATAGCCGAGATGTCTTACCTTATCATAAGCATCATCAATGGAATCCACCATAACGAAATCTCCTTCATCCGCCCAAAGAGCAGGAATGAAAGCTAAATCATTACGAAGTTGTCTCCCAGCATGAGGAGCCGTATAATTCGGTTGATTGACTGCAAGCGCCAAATCATGTTCAGGATTAAATATATGTAATTTCATACTGCAAAGTTAATAAAAAGCACTCTAAAATGAGAAAAAAAAAGCCCAAAAATGGGATTTTAACTTAGAATAGTGCTAAATAATGAAAAAAAAGTTAGTTTTTGCTATCTAGAGTTTGCAAATTAGAAAATATTGATTACCTTTGCATCTATAAACAACACGAACAAACAGAAACTCATGGAAGAAGCTTTCTTCAGAACACATACATACCTGGTAGAGCATATCAATGCGCCAGTACGTCGGTCTCTCATGGATGAGATTGACTGGAACGACCGCATGATAGGTATCAAGGGCACAAGAGGCGTTGGTAAGACAACATTTCTACTTCAATATGCTAAAGAACATTTTGGAGCGAAAGACCGCAAGTGTCTCTTTGTGAACATGAACAACTTCTATTTCCAGGGTAGAGGTATAGCAGATTTTGCTGGAGACTTTGTTCGCCAAGGTGGAAGAACATTACTCATTGACCAGGTATTTAAACAGCCTAACTGGAGCAAGGAGTTAAGAAAATGCTACGACTTGTATCCAGAGCTGAAAATCATATTTACCGGGTCAAGCGTGATGCGACTCAAGGAAGAGAATCCTGAGCTCAACGGAATAGTTAAAAGCTACAACCTCAGAGGTTTCTCATTCAGAGAGTTTCTCAACCTGCAGACGGGCAATAACTTTCCTGCATTTTCTCTCGATGAAATATTACGTAATCACGAGCACCTAGTAAAACAAATCTTACCGAAAGTAAGTCCGATGAAGTATTTCAAGGACTACTTGCATCATGGATTCTATCCATTCTTCTTGGAGCAACGCAACTTCACGGAGAACTTGCTCAAGACTATGAATATGATGACGGAGGTTGACATTTTGCTCATCAAACAAATAGAACTTAAATATCTAAACAAAATCAAAAGATTGTTCTATCAACTGGCAGTAGAAGGTGCAAAAGCTCCAAACGTCAGTCAACTGGCAGATAGCATTGAGACAAGCCGTGCAACGGTGATGAACTATATCAAGTATCTGGCAGATGCAAGACTCATCAACATGATTTATCCTGATGGTCAATTCTTCCCAAAGAAACCATCCAAGGTCATGCTTCACAATACCAACCTGATGTATGCCATCTTCCCGCTGCAAATAGACGAGCAGGAAATCATGGAGACATTCTTCGTCAATTCCATGTGGAAAGATCACAAAGTACACCAAGGCGGAAAAGACCATTTCTATATGGTAGATGGAACGACCAAGTTCCGTATCTGTGATGCTCATGCCACCAACAAAGTGAGATTTAATCCAGACACCATCTATGCCCGCTATAATACGGAAGTTGGTAAGGACAATAAGATTCCACTGTGGTTATTGGGATTCCTGTACTAAGGTAAATACAACAAAGACTATAAAACGCATCGGTTGGCTTGCAAAAGTCATTCGATAAAAAACGAATTAAATACAAAACATTTTTAATATTTTATCTAAAAGTAAAATGGCTAAAGAGAAAAAATTTATCACTTGTGATGGTAACACAGCTGCCGCACACGTAAGCTACATGTTTACTGAGGTTGCTGCTATCTACCCTATTACTCCATCATCACCAATGGCGGAGCATGTAGATGAATGGGCTGCCAAAGGTCGTAAGAACCTTTTCGGTCAGCGAGTTTCTATCCAGGAAATGGAGTCTGAGGCTGGTGCTGCCGGTGCAGTTCACGGTTCTCTCCAGGCTGGTGCCTTGACTTCAACTTACACTGCTTCTCAGGGTTTGTTGTTGATGATTCCTAATATGTACAAGATTGCTGGTGAGTTGCTTCCTTGCGTATTCAACGTATCAGCTCGTACATTGGCTTCTCACTCACTTTGTATCTTCGGTGATCACCAGGACGTAATGGCTTGCCGCCAGACTGGCTTCGCTATGTTCTGCTCTGGTTCTGTTCAGGAGGTGATGGACCTCTCTGCAGTTCCTCACTTGGCTACATTGGAGACAAAGGTTCCTTTCATTAACTTCTTCGATGGTTTCCGTACTTCTCACGAGTACCACAAGATCGAGGAGATGGATATGGAAGACATCCGTCCATTGGTTAAGGAAGAGTTCATCGAGGACTTCCGTAACCGTGCTTTGACTCCTGAGCGTCCTGTTACTCGCGGTACCGCTGAGAACCCAGAGACATTCTTCACACACCGCGAGGCTTGCAACACTTACTACGATGCAATCCCTGAGGTAGTAGAGAAGTATTGCCAGGAGATGACTAAGATTACTGGTCGTGAGTATCACCTCTTCAACTACTATGGTGCTGAGGATGCTGAGAACATCATCATCTTGATGGGTTCTGCTACAGAGCCAGCTCGTGAGGCTATCGACTACTTGAACAAGCAGGGCAAGAAGGTTGGTATGGTTGCAGTTCACCTCTTCCGTCCATTCTCTGTTGACTTCTTGAAGAAGACTATCCCAGCTACTGTTAAGCGTATCGCTGTTCTCGACCGTACTAAGGAGCCAGGTGCAGAGGGTGAGCCATTGTACCTCGACGTTAAGTCAGCTCTCTACGATGACGAGCGCAAGCCATTGATCGTTGGCGGTCGTTATGGTCTCGGTTCTTCTGATACAACTCCAGCTAAGATCGTTGCTGTATTCAAGAACCTTGAGTTGCCACAGCCAAAGAACCACTTCACTGTAGGTATCGTTGATGACGTTACATTCACTTCTCTCCCAGAAGAGGAGGAAATCCCAATGGGTGGCGACGACTTGTTCGAGGCTAAGTTCTACGGTTTGGGTGCTGACGGTACTGTTGGTGCTAACAAGAACTCAGTTCAGATCATCGGTAACAATACCAACAAGTATTGCCAGGCATACTTCTCTTACGACTCTAAGAAGTCTGGTGGTTTCACCTGCTCTCACTTGCGTTTCGGCGACAGCCCTATCCACAGTGCTTATCAGGTAAATACTCCTAACTTCGTAGCTTGCCACGTACAGGCTTATCTCCACATGTACGATGTAACACGTGGTTTGCGTAAGAACGGTTTCTTCCTGCTGAACACTATCTTCGACGGCGAGGAGTTGGTTAACTTCATCCCTAACAAGGTAAAGCGTTACTTCGCTCAGAACAACATCACAGTTTACTATATCAACGCAACTAAGATTGCTCAGGAGATTGGTCTCGGCAACCGTACCAACACCATCCTCCAGTCTGCATTCTTCCGTATCACAAAGGTTATTCCTTTGGATCTCGCTGTAGAGCAGATGAAGGCATTCATCGTTAAGTCTTACTCTAAGAAGGGTCAGGACGTTGTTGACAAGAACTTCGGCGCTGTTGACCGCGGTGGTGAGTACAAGCAGTTGACAGTAGATCCAGCTTGGGCTAACCTCGCTGACGATGAGGCTAAGGAGGATAACGCTCCAGCATTCGTTAAGGAGCTCGTTCGTCCTATCAACGGTCAGGCAGGTGACCTCTTGAAGGTTTCTGACTTCGTTAAGCACAACACTGTTGACGGTACATGGCAGAATGGTACAGCAGCATTCGAGAAGCGTGGTGTTGAGGCATTCGTACCAGTATGGAACGTTGAGAACTGTATCCAGTGTAACAAGTGTTCATTCGTTTGTCCTCACGCAGCTATTCGTCCATTCGTATTGACCGATGAGGAGCTCGCAGGCATCGAGGGTCTCGAGACTCAGGATGTGAAGGCACCTAAGGCTTTGGCTGGCATGCACTTCCGCATCGAGACATCAGTACTCGACTGTCTGGGTTGTGGTAACTGTGCTGACGTCTGCCCAGGTAAGAAGGGTGAGAAGGCGTTGACAATGGTTCCATTCAACGTTGACGCAGAGGATATGGTCAAGGAGGCAGCTAACTGGGAGTACCTCGTACACAACGTTGCTTCTAAGCAGGATCTCGTTGACATCAAGCAGAGCCCTAAGAATTCTCAGTTCGCTCAGCCATTGTTCGAGTTCTCTGGTGCTTGCTCTGGTTGTGGTGAGACTCCATACGTTAAGTTGATTTCTCAGCTCTTCGGTGATCGTCAGATGATTGCTAACGCTACTGGTTGTTCTTCTATCTACTCAGCTTCTATCCCATCTACTCCATATACAAAGAACGCTAAGGGTCAGGGTCCTGCATTCGACAACTCATTGTTCGAGGACTTCTGCGAGTTCGGTCTCGGTATGGTAATGGGTAACAAGAAGATGAAGGAGCGTATCGCTCACTTGCTCGAGGAGGCTAAGGCTCAGGAGCATGTTCCTGCTGAGTTCGTAGCTGCTGCTGACAAGTGGATGGCTAACATGAACGATTCTGAGGGTTCTAAGGAGGCTGCTGCAGAGTTGAAGCCTCTCATCGCTGCCGGCGCTGAGAAGGGTTGCCCTATCTGCAAGGAGCTCAAGACTTTGGATCACTACCTCGTTAAGCGTTCACAGTGGATCATCGGTGGTGATGGTGCTTCTTATGATATCGGTTACGGTGGTCTCGACCACGTATTGGCTTCTGGTGAGGATGTTAACATCTTGGTACTCGATACTGAGGTTTACTCTAACACAGGTGGTCAGTCTTCTAAGTCAACACCTCTCGGTGCTATCGCACAGTTCGCTGCTCAGGGTAAGCGTATCCGCAAGAAGGATCTCGGTTTGATGCAGACTACATACGGTTACATCTACGTAGCTCAGGTAGCTATGGGTGCTGACAATGCTCAGACATTGAAGGCTATCCGCGAGGCTGAGGCTTATCCAGGTCCATCACTCATCATCGCTTACGCACCATGTATCAACCACGGTTTGAAGCGTAAGGGCGGTATGGGTCGTTCACAGCATGAGGAAGAGTTGGCTGTTGAGTGCGGTTACTGGCACTTGTGGCGTTACAACCCACTGTTAGCTGATGAGGGTAAGAACCCATTCACACTCGACTCAAAGGCTCCAAACTGGGAGAACTTCCGCGACTTCTTGCTCGGTGAGGTTCGTTACCTCTCTGTACAGAAGGCATTCCCTAAGGAGGCTGATGAGCTCTTCTCTCAGGCAGAGAAGATGGCTAAGCTCCGCTACCAGACTTACGTTCGTAAGAGCCAGGAGGACTGGAGCGAGCAGATCTAATCTGATTTTCAGTAAATATCTATATAAGGTGGTACATCCCAAAGAGGGTGTACCACTTTTTTTACTATTACTTATACCTATTTTTGGGTTACTTTAAGCGCATATCTGCAGTTTTGTAGTCTTATTTATACTTATATAATATCCTTCTACCCCATTTGTGGTATATACCATACTATCATAATGTGACCCAAAATACCCCCGGGGTGGTATGGTATAGGTCGCAAAATCGCCGTACCTTTGCACCCAGAAAATAACAAATAAAAAATAAGATTATGGCACAGATTATTGTAAACGACGAAAAGCAGGAAGTAACACTTCCTCTCACATTGGCAGAACTGATAAAAATCAATAAAGTGTTCCAGCCAGAAATGGTAACCATTCAGGTAAACGAAGATTTCGTAGAAAGAGAAGACTACGAGAAAATACAACTGAAAGAAGGTGACCGTGTAGATTTCCTATATTTCATGGGAGGAGGCGCTTGCTAAATTCAATAGAATCTCTGTCGTCAAGCAGGAATCAACTGTATACAAAATAGCAAGAAAAAATTCTTAAAGAGAAAAAACTATTAAAAGTAGCATTTTTTAAGAAGCAAGACAGAAATTCAGTACAATAAAATGCTTATTAAATAGTTTAATATATTAGATTACGTTGTCGTTAATGTACGTATTCTGTATCGTTAACGTATTTAATAAGTGATAGTATTCATCCGTAAAAGAAAAACAGTGTAAAATGATAGAATTAAGTGAAGAACAAATTGAGAGATATAGCCGACATATCCTGCTTCAGGATGTAGGTCTCGAAGGACAGGAAAAGCTCCTCAATGCCAAAGTCCTAATTATCGGTGCAGGAGGTTTAGGCTCACCAGTATCTCTTTATCTGGCAGCAGCCGGAGTGGGACATATCGGTATCGTAGATGCAGACGTTGTTGATCTGAGCAACCTGCAACGACAGGTCATTCATCAGACCAAAGATTTGGGAAGACCTAAGGTGGAAAGTGCCAAGGAGAAGATGATTGGCATCAATCCGGACGTAGAGGTAACTACCTATCATGATTTCCTTGATTCCCACAATGCAGAGGAAATCATCCAGCCTTGGGATTTCATCATTGATGGAACAGACAATTTCCCAGCAAAATTCCTCATCAATGATGCCTGTGTTCGATTAGGCAAAGCCTTTTCTCATGGCGGTATTCTCCGCTTCCAGGGTCAGACCTTTACACATCTGCCAGGAACAGCATGTTATCGCTGTTTCTTCAAGGAGCCACCTCCAGCAGGTGTCGTTCCGACCTGTAGTCAGGCAGGAGTTTTAGGAGCCATTGCCGGTATGTTAGGAACCATTCAGGCTGCAGAAGCATTGAAATATTTCCTGGGCGTAGGCGATCTCCTGACAGACAGACTGCTCACCTTCGATGCCAAGACGATGAACTTCCGCACCATCAAGGTGAAGAAACGTGCATCCTGCGAAATCTGCGGCGACCACCCTACCATCGATCATCTCATCGACTACGAGCAGGCTGCGTGTGATTTGAAGCATCACTAGATAATGAATACATTACATCACTAAATAATGAATACATTACATCATTACATTATCATATTGTTATTTTCTGTAGGTTTAATCTATAGTATCTACAGAATAGCTATCAAAAATAGAAAAATAAAAGATAAACAAATACAAAAATTGACACAAGAAAGAGATATACTTTCCGCTGCTATTTTTTTGTATGTACTCTTAGAGATATTAAACAATTTAAGACAATAGAGTCATGAATAAGAATGGGATTATAAAAATAGTACTATTTTTTATAGTATGTAATGTGATTTCTGCATGTTCTACTGATGAAATACAGACTTCAAACAAAGAGGTTTCTGAAAAAGTTAGCGGAATAAATCAGTTTACTGAGGTAACCAGCAAGATTGCCCAAAAGTCAGCTAATGCATACAAAAATTATTATCCAAACACATCAAGAGCTGCCATAAATGAAGATTCTCTTGATGTTTACGCTCAAGAAATTGCAACAAAAACAGAAGATTTTCTTGCAAAGAATTTTATCACAACAGATAGCATTGACAAGGAATATAAAATCCAAACTCTTTCTCTTCTTGGGTTAATTTTAATTGAAGAAGCAGAATATGAGAATCATCCAACTACTAGATCTATTGGTGGGTGCGCAGCATATGCTTTTGGAATAAAAGAACTTGTAAAAGGAGGTTTTACTTCAAGAACAGGCTTAAAAATTGCATTAAAAGCTGTAGGAAAAAGTATTGCAAAACGAGCTATTCCTTACATAGGATGGGGTATAGCCCTTGGTGAATTTTCATATTGCATGTATCATAGAGGAGATGTATAAACAATCTTAACATATTATGAAGATTAACGACGACGTAATACAGACCATCATCGAGCAAGCCAAAAAGGACGCTCCCATTGAGAGTTGCGGACTTCTGTTAGGCAAGGATGATGTGGTGACGGAAAGCTACTGGATGGAGAACATCGACCATAGCGAGGAGCATTTTGCCTTTGCTCCGAAAGACCAGTTTGCGGCTCTGAAATACGCCCGAAGCAAGGGCTTGAAGATTCTCGCCAACTGGCACAGTCACCCTGCATCGCCTTCCCGCCCATCGCAGGAAGACCTTCGGCTGGCAAACGATCCCAACATCCGTTATGCCATCCTCTCATTGCTCGACGGAAAGATTCACCTCAATTCATTCAAGGTTCTGAATGGAAAGGTGGTGGATAAGGAAGAACATTATAGTGAAGAGTGAAGAACGAAGAGTGAAAAATTCTATAGTCTCATTCTGATAAACGCTTCACTCCTTCAATATAACTAAATAAGATACAAGAACATGTACAGAATACCTTCTACATTAAATGGAGACTTGGACTATACCCAGTCACTCATCGACCAATTCAAGGCGGGCGAGATTCAGGCTGGTCAGTTGAAGTCGAACCGTGTACCTATGGGCATCTACGAGCAGCGCAAGAACCAGCACTATATGCTCCGACTGCGTTGTGCCGGCGGTCTCGTCACCCCAGAGCAGCTTGCCAAGATTGCCTTTGTGGGTCACCAGCTCTCCACTTCGCATCTCCACGTTACCACCCGACAGGAGATTCAGATTCACAATGTTGATATCGAAGATGCCATTCCGGCTCTGAAGAAACTGGAAAAGGTGGGCATCTCCAGCGCAGGTGGCGGTGGAAACACCGTAAGAAACATGATGGTGGATGACCGGAGCGGACTCACTGCCGATGAGGAATTCGATGTCTATCCATACGTGGAGGAACTCACCTCCCGACTCATCGCCGAGAAAGATTCGTTCACGATGCCTAGAAAATACAAGGTGGCAATAGATACCAGTGTGGCTACAGGCAACTACTCCTACATCGCCGACCTGGGTCTGCAGGCACGCATCAAGGACGGACAGCGAGGATTCAGAGTGCTCATCGCCGGTAGTGCCGCCAGCAACGCCCACACCGGTTGGGAGGTATTCGACTTTCTTCCAGAGAAGGACCTCTATCGTGCAGCCAAGGCATTGAAAAACTGGTTCCATAAATACGGAAACAGAAGAAACCGCCACAAGGCACGCATGAGATACGTGTTCTACAAATACGGAACAGAAGAAGCCAAGCGATTGTATCTCGAAGAGTTTGAGGAACTTAAAAAAGATGGTTCAATCGATTTCGAGGCTCCGGCATTGCCATTGGAACACCATAAGCCCAACTTCCCTCCACTTAAAGCTCCAACCGATTTTGAAACCTGGAAGCACCGTTACGCCCATAAGCAGACCAATGCCGAGGGCTTGAAAGAGAACCTCTGGTATGCCTACATCCCATTGCGCCACGGCAATAATTCCACCGATTTCTTTGCAGAAGTGGCTGAATATCTTGGAAATTATGGCAACGATGTGATCCGCTTCACCAAGAAGGAACAAATCCAGGTGCGAAATATCCCAGAAGAATATCTTCCGGATATCTATGCCTTCTTCAAGAAATTAGGCGTATATCAGGTAGATTATCCTGTAGTTGTCACCAACCTCACATGCTGTACTGGTGCAGACACCTGCCGACTTGGCATCTGTTTACCTAAAGGTGCGATTGATGCAATTGCCAAGCAACTCCTCAGCAGTGATTTGAATCTGGATACCATCCCTGACTTCGAACTCCGAATGAACGGATGTACCAATATCTGTGCATTGGCCACATGGGGCGACTTGGGATTCAGTGGACGTGTGGGACGTGTAGGAGATGATCCATACCCTGCCTATACGGTTTGGTTGCCAGTCAAGGGCAAACATGAGATCGACCTCCAACAGGGTTATATCGCAGCCAAGAAGATTCCTGCCTTTGTAGAAGATTATCTGAGAGATGTCATCCAGGAGCAAGCCAACTATGCAGACTACTACGATTATGTAGCAAAGCGTGGTGCAGGTTTTATCAAAGAATTGATAGCCAAGTACAAGGAGATAGCTCCGTTTACAGAAGAACCGGATACCTTTTATGATTTCGGCGACGACGAAAAGTTCTCTCTCATCAAATATGGTAAAGCAGAATGCTCAGCCGGTCTGTTTGATATCATCGAGATCGACCAGGATACCATCAGGGAGAAACTCGGAGAGATAGACAAGATATTGGGCAATGATAAGTCGCACACAGATCTCACGAATCTCACGGATATTGTAAACGAAGAGGACGCAAAGAAGATAGAGAAACTCCTCCACGACATCGTGTTCTCGGAGAACCGAATGCTGCTCGTTACCCGTGGTTTGGATCCACGCACCGACGAGGATGTATATCAGGGATTTGAGAAGGAATTCATCGCTGCTGGCATCATCCCTCAGAAGTTCAAAGTATTGACAGAAAAGGCAAGAAACAACAATTCATTGATTGAGTACCAACCCCTTATCGATGAGCTCGCAGACTTGCTCAACGATCTCTATCAGAACATGGATGATTCATTGCAGTTTAAATTGTCAAGCGATAGTTCTCAGACGGATGCAAAAGATTCCAAGGAAAAGGACAATCAGAAAGAAAAATCCGTGAAATCCGTGTGCGTTTCCGAAAGCAAGAATGCCAATGATAAATCTGTGCCATCTGTGAAATCTGTGGGACAAAAAAACGGAAGCGAGAATGAAGAAAAAGAATCTGCGGAATCTGCAGCCATATCCCCGGATGTAAAGAAAGACTTCCGAGGTGTGATGTGTCCGATGAACTTTGTAAAGACAAAGATTGCTCTCACACCAATGCAGAGTGGACAGATACTGGAGATTCTTCTCGACGATGGCGCACCTATCGAAAACGTTCCAGGCAGCGTGAAAGGCGAAGGCCACACCATACTCTCTACTGAAAAGATAGAGAACTACTGGAAAGTATTGATTAGGAAAAAGTAGAAATTCATTAATCTATGTCAATATGGACTATCTTCCTATAACGATTAAAATCGTCTCCGCCAACATACTCATCGTTGGCGGAGGGAAGGTAGCGACCCACAAGGCTCAGATACTCGCTCGCTTCACCACTCATGCAACGGTTGTAGCCCCAGAGATTACAGAAGAGCTGAAGGCACTACCCTTCCATATCAAAGAGAAAACTTTCGAAACTGCAGATCTGGATGGAGTACAACTCCTCTTTGTATGTACAGGAGATCATGAGTTGAACCACCATATCAAAGAACTTGCAGCAGAACGGCATATTCTGACCAGCGTTTGCGATGACCCGGCTCAATGTGATTTCATATCCCCAGCCATCTATCGCGATGACAACCTCACCATTGCCGTTGGAAGTGATTCCAGGGATGTAAAAAGAAGCATCCGAGTAAGAAACAGAATAAAAGAATTGATAGAAAATGGTACATTACAAATCGATTGACCAAAGCCAGTTCGCTGAAGGAACCGACATCAAGGAGCAGGAGAAAGTCTTCGATGAATTTCTACAAGAATCACTCTTGGAAATACAGGGAAGTCATATCAACAATCATTCCCCCATTCCTTATATCTTCCTGAAAACGTGCAACCGCAGCGAGATATACTATGGTGAAGGCGAAGTCCCGGATGAGGTAGCGCGCCATCTCTTTCGTGTGGTAGCAGGATTGGAATCTGCCATCATTGGAGAAAGAGCTGTTCAGGGACAAGTGAAAGAAGCTTATTATACAGCCAAGGACCAGCGCCCATTGACAGCCGAGCTCCATCGACTTTTCCAGAGCGCATTACAGGTAGGCAAGCGGGTGCGCAACGAAACAGAGATTTCGCATGGTGCCGTATCGCACAGTCTCGCAGCCTTGGAGATTATGGAGGATGGCAATATTGATTTAAAGGATGCCCGAATCACCATCATCGGTGTCAACAAACTGACCGCCGACATTCTGAAGTTCCTCCAGAATAAAGGAGCAAAGATGGTGTTCCTCGCCAACCGCAGCCAGATTAAGGCACATTACCTTGCTGATCCCCTCGGCATCAAGGTATATACATTGGATGAGAAGCAGGAGTTCCTGTCAAAGACAGATATCCTCATAAGCGCTACCTCAGCCCCACATCTCATCATCCGCAAGGAAGACATCCCAGAGCAGAAATCTCTGCTCGCTATAGATCTCGCATTCCCTCGTGATATCGATTCACGCCTTAGTGAACTCCCAAACGTTCAGCTCTACAATATCAGAGACGTAGAAAGAAAAGTACGTGAGAACATCGAAGTGAGAGGAGCCGAAGTAGAGAAAGCCGAAGCCATCATCGAAGAAGAAATTCAGGAGATGCAGGAGGCTTTAAAAAGAAGAAAGAAATTTTTAGAAGTGAAGAATGAAGAACAAAGAGTGAAGAAACAACGTTCGGCGGCCGAAGGGAAAGCCAATTCTATTGCTTAAAGTCAGTTGTCATCATCTCAAACATCTTTACTTCCTTTTCATTTTATTCATAAACATAACCGACATTTTTAAAGATGAATAAAAAGATTAGAGTTATTGCAAGAGGCAGCCGACTCTCCCGGCTGCAAGTTGAGGAAGTGTTCAAGAACTTCCCGGAACTCGCCTACGAGATTAAATATTTGGAATCTTACGGCGACAAGAACCAGCAGATTTCACTATTAAACGGTGAAGCTCCTGCTGATATTTTCACGAGAGAGCTTGACGATGCCATCCGCCAAGGAGATGCAGACATCGCCATTCATTCAGCGAAAGACTTGCCTTATCCTCTGCCTGAGGACATGGAAGTCATCGCCTTATTTCCTGCTTTCGATACGACCGATTCACTCGTTAGCAGAGACCATAAGAAACTGGCAGAACTCCCTGCCGGAAGTATCATTGGAACCAGTAGCCCACTTCGCAAGAAAGGTTTAAACGAATTACGTCCTGACCTGACTATCAAAGGAATACGCGGTTGCATTGAAGATAGAGTACAACAGGTAAAAGACGGAAAATATGATGCCGCCATCGTAGCTACTTGTGCATTAAAGCGATTGGGAATGGAGGATGAAATCGCCGAAGTACTCCCTTTCCCAACCCATCCTCTTCAAGGTTTCCTTGCCATCACAGCAAAGAAAGTGAAGAGTGAAGCACAAAGAATGAAGAATCAAAATACAGAAGGTTCTTCTGCTTCTGAGCAAGAAAATTCTTCGCTTCTCACTCTTCGTTCTTCCCTTAAGAATCTCTTGAATTCGCAAGGCACCGTATCCTTGGTAGGTTTCGGTCCTGGTGACCCAGAGCTGTTGACCATCAAGGCAGCAAAAGCCATTGAAGCCGCTGACATCATCTTTTATGATGACTTGATAGACGAGACTTATCTCAATGATAAAAAAGCAGAAAAAGTATATGTAGGAAAGAGAGACGGATATCATCATAAAGAGCAGTCTGAGATCAATCGTCTCCTGCTTGATGCAGCCAGAAAGGGTAAGAACGTAGTTCGCCTGAAAGGAGGAGATCCTATGATATTTGCTCATGGAAGCGAAGAAATCGAATTCTTAGAGAGTAATCTCATCAATGTGAATGTCATTCCGGGCATTACCACTGCCTCGGCCCTTGCCGCATCTCAGAAAATCAGTCTCACCCATCGCGATTTCTCCTCCAGCGTGGCATTGGTAAGCGGACATACCCCACAGCCAGTCACTCCTGATGCAGAAACTTTGGTGTATTACATGGGTGCCAAACAGTTGCAGGCTATCGCTACCCAACTCATCGACGAAGAGGGTTGGGCTTTCAACACCCCGGTTCTCCTCACCTACAATGTGAGCCGTCAGGACGAACAGACCTTTGAGACTACGCTTTGGGAGCTCAGAAACGGAGAGAAAAAAGATCTCCCTACTCCTCTCATCGCCCTTATCGGCAACGTGGCTGGTCTGAAGCATCATCAGGCATCAGACATCAAGCCAACACTCTACACAGGCACATTACCTGATATAGAGAAACGAAATGCCGACTACACATATACCCCGCTGATAGAAATCAATAATAGTTCTATTTTCAGTTTAAAAGATGCATTATATGATGAAGAAAACTATGAGTATTACAAAGGAAAAGGTTTAGCTTGGAATGACGATGATGAAAAGAAGCCGAAATATGTAGTCTTTACAAGTCAACATAGCATATCATCAACAATAGAATGCATACCGGAATTACTCGAGGAGCAAGAAAATTATATATTTATTTCCATTGGGGATACCACGACTGAAGCTTTGCATAATGCAGGCATCAAAGATGTGACACAGGTAGAGGAAGACAATCGCTTCGGAATCATAAAATGGTTCGAAAAAGAGAAAGAGAAATACGATGAAGCCAATGCACGATACGAGGATATTATCTATCCTCATTCCTCATTGTCACCAGAAGACATTCCTCTGGCATTGCAAGAATTAGAATTTAGCGTAAAAAGCTTCGTCGCTTACAAAAACGTGATGCCGGAGCATCCTCGCCTTGTGAATCTCAATCACTTCAAGCGGATTGTCTTCACATCGCCTTCCACTATCGACAACTTCATCGAACTGTATGGTAAATTGCCAGAGAATACTGAGTTCATCACCCGTGGTCCTATCACTCAGAAACATCTGGAAGAAGTATTGGAAGCGAAGAACAATAGAAAGTAAAGAACGAAGAGCAATAGAAAGTGAAGAACAAGAGTAAGTGAAGAACGAAGAGTGAAGAGTGAAGAATTCAAGTGTTTGAAGGGCGCAGCCTAATTTCTCATTTTTCATTTGTCATTTCTCATTTTCTTGTCTTTCTCATTCTTTAATATTTCTCATTTTTAATTTAACATTATAATAAAACCGACATAGATTATGAAAAGATTCAGAGATTTTAGAAAAGACCAGGCTACTCGCGACAAGTATGCCGACGTCTCATTGAGTGCCACAGACTTCATCTACCCTTACTTCGTAGTAGAGGGAGAGAACCAAAAGGAAGAGATTTCCACCATGCCGGGCGTCTATCGCTTCAGTATAGATACTCTTCTCAAGGATATCAAAGAAATCAAGAACCTCGGCATCAACAAGGTTCTTCTTTTCGGAGTGATTCCTGATGAACAGAAAGATGAACGAGGCAGTGCTGCCTATGCCGATGATGCACTCATCGCCCGTGCCGTGAAGGCCATCAAAACAGAGTTTGGCAAGGACATCATCGTCTTCACCGACGTCTGCCTCTGCGAATATACCAATCACGGACATTGCGGACTCCTGCATCATCACGATGTAGATAATGATTCCACCCTCCCATTACTTGCTGAAGAAGCTTATGTTCACGCCAAGGCCGGTGCTGATTTCGTAGCCCCATCAGCCATGATGGACGGACAGGTGGAAGCCATCAAGAAGAGGCTTAAAGAAGGAGGTCTCGACAAACAGTGTAAGGTTCTCGCATACTCCGCCAAATACGCCTCAGCCTTCTATGGTCCATTCCGTGATGCAGCAGATTCTGCCCCAAGCTTTGGAGACAGAAAGAGTTATCAAATGGACTTCCGCACCCACGATCAGGGTCTTGAAGAGATTGCAGCAGACATAGAGGAAGGGGCAGACTGGACGATGGTAAAACCAGCGATGCCTTATCTCGACATGATTGCCAGAGGTGTAGAGAAGTTCCCAAACATCCCAATGGTAGCTTATCAGGTGAGCGGAGAATACTCCATGCTCAAGGCTGCAGCCAAACTCGGTTATCTGGACGAGAGCCGCGTGGCATTCGAGAGCCTCATCGCCATCAAGCGAGCTGGCGCACAATACATTATCACTTATTATGCCAAGGAAATCATCGAAAAGGCAGAAGAGTGGAATATCAAAATAGATTAAGAGCAATTTCCATTCAGTAAATACAAAACATTTAACACTAAACATTACTGAAATATGAACGAAAGAATCAAATCTGCCGCCGCTTTTGAGGAGGCAAAACAGATAATTCCTGGTGGAGTCAACTCGCCAGTGAGAGCATTGAAGAGCGTGGGAACCACCCCACTCTTCGTGCGTGATGCCAAAGGTCCCTACATCTATGATATTGATGACAACAAGTTTATCGACTTCTGTATGTCATGGGGCGTATTCATCTTGGGTCATAATAATGATAAGGTAAGCAAGGCAGCATCCGATGCCATCTTCCACGGAAGCAGTTTCGGAATCCCGACTCTTGCAGAAACCACCTTGGCAGAGAAGGTAAGAGAGTCATTTCCTTCTATGGAGCGACTTCGCTTCGTCAACAGCGGAACCGAGGCAACGATGTCAGCCATCCGTGTGGCACGTGGTTTTACCGGACGAGATATTCTCGTGAAGTTCGAAGGATGCTATCATGGTCATGCCGACCATCTTCTGGTAAGTGCCGGTTCTGCAGTAGCCAAGCTGAACAATGCTTCGTCTGCCGGAGTTCCAGCTGGTTTCACTCAATATACCGTGGTATTACCTTATAATGATACCGAGGCTTTAGAGAAATACTTTGCAGAAAACGGAGACAAAGTGGCAGCGCTCATCATTGAGCCTGTAGCCTGCAACATGGGTGTGGTTCCTCCTACCCGTGAGTTTATTGAAGCAACCCGCAAGGTAACCCAAGAGCATGGAGCCATCCTGATATTCGATGAAGTCATCACCGGTTTCCGTCTTTCATACGGCGGAGCACAGAAGCGATTCGGAATCACACCGGATATGACAACAGTTGGTAAAATAGTAGGTGGCGGATTCCCTGCCGCAACCTTCGGAGGTAGAGCGGATATCATGAGCGTATTAGCCCCAGAGGGTCCAGTTTACCAGGCAGGTACTTTGAGTGGAAATCCTGTGGCGATGGCAGCCGGTTATGAAACTTTGAAGCAGTTGGGCGAACCGGGCGTTTATGAACTCTTAGAAGAACGCAGCAATCGTTTCCTCTCCCGTCTTGAGAAGATAGTAGAAGACAAGGGCATCCAGGTAAACCACGTGGGCACGATGTTCACGATGTTCTTCAACGACCAGCCTGTGCGCAATTTCCAAGATACCAAGAAGAGTGATCAGGAACGTTTCGCACGTTATTTCCGCAACATGTTGGATCGAGGCATCTACGTGAGTCCATCGCAGTTTGAGGGCAACTTCATCTCCCTCTGCCACACTGATGAGATTCTCGACTACGTATTGAAGTCAATAGAAGAAAGTATAGAATAGAAAAGATTTGTATAATAAAAAAGTAAAGTCACAATACTCAGCACCATCTGCCGGATATTGTGACTTTTTTTCAGAAACACCCCAAGCCCAATAAAGAGCAAAAGCCTTGATTATAAGATACTTTATAAAACTTTTCTCCCATTTTATTTCTTGAGGATTCTAAATCCGAATTTATATTATTTCTTGGCCTGCAAACTGCTTATTTGCTCTTTACTCAAACCTGTAACTTGCATGATTTGACTTACTGGCATACCTAATGCAAGGAGATTCTTTGCAACAGCAAGATTAGTAGAAAGTTTTCCTTGCTCTATTCCTTGCTCTATTCCTTGCTCTATTCCTTGCTCTATTCCTTGCTCTATTCCTTGCTTAATCCCCTTCTCATTTCCTTCCAGCCAGGCACTATACATTCCCAGGTTGTAATTATCAACCTGACGCTGGCTCTCTTCATATTTTTCCATTTCCTCCTTGCTCAGGCAGCGGCTGTCAGCCACTTCTGCCAAACGCTTGAAGATCTTCTTCTGCGTCTCAAATGGAATTCTTTCTAATGTTGTCATATGCTTCAATACGTAAATCCACTTTTCAAAATCTGTTACACATTCCTCCGCCTTCTTTGTGAAATACGGAAGATTCAAATAGATGAAGCGAAGCTTGTCTGTGAAAGGCTCTTCGCTATTTTTCTCCCTCAACATCACATCAGATTTAAACTGACTGATCTCTTCTCCGACATGAGGAGAGAAATTCATAAAACTGATCACATATACAGGAACCAGCTCATAAAATGAAGGCTTGTCCTTGGACTTTTCTTTCTCACGCTGATTGGTAATAGCCTTGCTGGCATAACACAACGTGCGATTCACGAAATTAACCGTCCAGTTGTTCTGCATCTCCACAATGAAATGCTTGCCCTCATCTGTCTCGCAATAGACATCATATATGCAGCCTCGCAAATCCTTGGAATCAGCCAACTGCTCTTTGTCCTTGAAGGTGACATCCCTGACTTGAAATTCCCCCTCGAACAAATCGTTTAAGAAACTTATCAGCAAATCCTTGCTGAACTCCTGACCGAACAATCGCTTAAAGCCCCAGTCGGTAAATGGGTTAATGTATTTCGCCATAATATTTGTATTATTTACCTACGCACTATTGCGTCTTCGAGGGCAAAAGTACGATTATTTTTTGAAAAATGCAAATCTGAAAGCAAAAAAATCAATATGATGGAGAATATCGGCGTAAAAACAAGGAAAACTACCTCGTCATTTTCGTAGATTTATGGGATATGAGAAGAAGCCCCAGATATCTGATTAGACAATTCAAAAGAAAACTATAAAGGAAAGAGCTCTAACTGTATGGTTGAAACGGGCTGAATGCCCAAAAGCTCGTAGCCCAGGGCAGCGCCCTGGGTACACTAACAATCAGCAATACGCCCTGCAAGGGCAAAAGCTTAAAAATGTATTGTTTTTCACAGTTTTCTCCCATTTTCCTTGCATGATTCAGATAATAATCGTAAATTTGCAGTAGATAAAATACGCAAGCTTATGAAAGAGAAAAGCTATACATTGCCAGAAGAGCAGAAAGATGCAGCTTTCGCAGCAGAGCCTGCACCAACCTATCACGGAAATGCCGCCATGACACTTCCCGAGGATGAATGTGCAGAAGAAGATATTGACTGGAACAAGATTCCTGTGGGCTGGCATCCGGCTAATGAAGAAGAAGCCATGGCTAGGATTGAAGCTATTGAGGCGGAGTATGAGAATGGGCAATATATTGATGCAGAAGAATTTGAAAAAGAACTAATTGCACAATATCCATGGCTGGCATAAGATTAACTCTTTACCACCGCCCTTACCATAGTGCAATTATCAAGGAGAATTGGAAGATTATCTATCGCTACGACGAAGCCAACGACCTCGTCATTTTCGTAGATTTATGGGATATGAGAAGAAACCCCAGATATCTGATTAGACAATTTAAAAGAAAACTATAAAGGAAAAAGCTTATGAAGAAGAAATGATATACATTGCCAGAAGAGCAGCCGATTCCGGTTGGCTGGCATCCGGCTAATGAAGAAGAAGCCGCGGATAGGATTGAAGCCATTGAAGCGGAGTACGAAAGGACAGGCAAGGCTACTGATTTTGATGAATTTATAGAAGAACTAAAATAGGAAGGATTATGGCTCAACCAATAAAAGCAATACCAACACTCTATGGTGAAGAGGCTCGTCGTTTCCAAGAAATGGCAGACGAAACTGAGCGCAAATATGATATTAGTCCCAAGCGAGACATCAAAAAAGATCCTCGCTATCGTGCTATGCGCACAATACTTGAAAGGTCGAACATAAAATAGAACTTTGCAGGTGGTTCAGGAACGGGCTGAAAGCCCAAAAGCTCCTATCCTGGGCAGCACCCTGGGTACACTAACAGTCAGCAATGCGCCCTGCAAGGGCAAAAGCTTCGTATAACACACTATATTAGAACACATAGAAATAGCGTTTAAGGTCACAATTTGTGACCTTAAACTATTGGTTTTCAACTATTTTATTTATTTTCCTTTCCCCTAATCACCTCCAATACCTTTCCGAGATGATAAGTTACCAAGCCATCCTCATAGGTAGTATCCAATACCTGAACCACGGCACTATCCCTATCCGAATGATAACCCACATAAAACCTTATCGCATCGAAACGACGGAGATAACGCTTGCCATCAGCCTCATCAATATAAGTATATTTGTTAAGCGTGGTCTGCTTCAGCGAACGGTACTCCTCGGTCTTCACACCAGATACAATCTCCTCGAAATATACCTTCTCGATAATCAGCGTCAAAACCTTCAAGCCCGACAGATTTAACTGCGATGGCTTTTTCTCTATTCGCTGCTCCAGACATTGCTGTTCCTTATTGTAGGAAAAGTAGATGATAGTGCCATTCATGATTTTCTGAATGATACTGTCGATGATTTCCAGCGGAACCTGATACCACTCCGTAGCCTCATGCATCTCTCCCTTATCATCAGCCACCCTGAAACGGAAGTTCACCGTCTGCAACACCTGATGCACCAGGTCCTCAAACTTCTGGGAGTGCATGTTCACTATCTTGTAAGTGCTTACAATCTCTACAGGTGCCATCAGATAAGTAGGCTCGTGCTCGGCATTTGCCACACGCTCCTCCACCTTATTCGTAGAGAAACCTATCTTATAGAGATTCTTGATGTTACGAATTTCCGGATTCTTTGATTTCGAACGAAGCACGTAGATGTAACCCGTCACCTGGTCTTCCTGTCTCACGTCCTCAGGATTGAAGAAATGGGCATCAGTCTCCTCCAGAGTTTCGGTGATGGCATAGCCACTTGTCACCACATTCTTGCGAAGTGTCTGGAGATAGATATCCGACTCCGTACCATTTTCATAGATACAGCGGGTTCTGCCATCGGGCAAACCATTAGTACCCTTTTTCTTCTCAATAATCTCATATAACAAAACCATCTGACCATCTACAAGATAATAGCGTCCAGCCAATAAGCTCGTCGTCTTCGAGATTCTCTGCAACTGTCGCTTCCCGATCTTCAAATCCTGATGCACCTGTTCGAAGAGAGGCTTAAACCGTGCAAAATCCTCACACGGTTTTCTTTGCGCCACATGGTCGGGCGCATCCTTCTTCTGAGCCATCACGCCTTTCATGTCAGCAGGCACATCGAAGAGTTTTGCCTCCTGATAGGAAACATCCATCAAAGGGTCACTGAATATATCTTCTAATTCTTTATCAATATCCATATCACTATATATATAATAAGGTGAAAAACTATAGCCTATCCCAACAGTTGATACTCATCATACTGTCTTAGACTATCTGTTGCCTTGATTCGCAGAGCCTTGAGCGATGCAGCAAGCAACTTTTCTTTCAAGCCACCATCTGCTGTAGGTTCGCTACCATGCTCTGCCACCCACTTGTTGATTTCAAGCAATTTCTGTGCCAGCCTGTCATCGGGCGTCGGTGCCTTCGGTTTCGGACGTACATCCGCCAACAAGGGGTCATCAAATATCTCTAATAATTCTTCTGGCCAATCCATTTATATTAATGTTAAATGTTGAATATTACCTTTCTGGCTCATACTCCAATCCCATCATCTTTCGAATCTTCAGGTTCTTGAGTTTCTGGAATGCAGCAGCCAGTTCCCTTACCTTCGGGTCAGGGTCGTTGATGTCTGGGCGCAGACCGTCATGCTCTGCCACCCATTGCTTATAGGGTCCCTTGAACAGCATCATCGCCTGTTCGATGGTCATATCGAATTTCTGTTCAGCCATCGTATCCTGGATAATCTTCAGGGTCTGCTTATCCACATTCTTCGACAGCACCTCGTAAGCACGCTGGAAAGGGTTGATGGAATCAATCAGATTGATGCTCAACTGGTTGATATTAATCATTCGGTTTGCCAGTTTGATGAGGCGATTGCCTTCAGACTCCTTCTCCTCATCGTTTGCCGAAGCATCGAAGTCGATAGGATTTCCCTTATCATCCACCACTTCACCACCCTTGACAAGGGTATCAAGCAGCAGGCGCTGACGAACTTCTTCCACTTCGTCCTCGCTCAAATCCGGATACTTTTCACGAATCACTTTCGGAATGAGCGTTTTGGTGATGGTTTCAGCCGTAGTACTTCCGCTGATGGCTTTCACCACAAGGTCGTCTTGCAAGATAGCAGCCTTCAAATCATCCAACTGATCCACTACAATCATCTTCGTCTTCTCGCTCGACAAAGGTTTCAAACCCTCTATCACCAGGGTACGGGCATCCAGCGGACTACCTTCATCACGATCCACATCCTTCACCGTCTTGAAATGCCAACTTGGCGCCATTACCTGCTCCATCAGAAGCGATGCGGTAATGGCTTTAAGAAAGTCGTTCACCGCCACCTTCACATCGGGCTGATTGGCATCAGGCATTCCTATCATGTTCACAAACTTGGCGGTTTCCTTGCCTTCGCAATCACGGGTGCATCTTCCAATAATCTGCACCACTTCGGTCAGCGAGCCACGCACACCGATGGTCAGACATTCCTCACACCATTGCCAGTCGAAACCTTCCTTGGCAGTACCCAGAGCGATGATAATATCTACATCATCACGCTTCTTTATCCGCTGCAAATATCCCTGCACCAGGTTGCGAGTCTCGGCGTGGTCTTCCACCAGATCAGCAACCTTCAGCAGTCTGCCGTCCTTGGTTCTGATGTAATAGATGCCACCATTATTGTAATCCCGTTCTTCTACCTTACCGATGATCTTGATGATTTCATCCACCTCCGTGTATTTACCCAAACCGCTGGATGCTCGGGAGTTGACACTCGGAATATGGATGATGGTCTTCTTGGTAGTATCCAGCACCTCGGCGATATGGTCGAGATAACTGCCGTGATAGAAGTGATAGCCCAGGACGAGGTTCTTGAGATAGCGATAACCGTTGAGTTGCTGATAATAGTTGTAGGTTACCGGGAAGAAACGGACCTCATCCTCTGCCCTCAATACCGGAACGCCATCGCCTCGGAAGTAACTGCCCGTCATGGCAACAATATGACCGGTGGAATTATTCATCACCCGGCGCACGATATCGCCCAGTCCGCTGTTCACATCAGCACTTGTATGATGAAACTCATCTATCGCCAAGAGGCAATCATTAAACTCCTCGTCACTTATTTCCTTCATACCGTTTCGGAGAGTGGCATGGGCACAAACCAGGATATTGTTTTTATCTTGATGGAAGAAATTTTTAAAGCGTACCGCCTTATCTTTCTCGTCGGTAGTATCGCAAAGATTATACTGTTGCGCCACCCTCCAATCGGCGAAGAAGCCATACTTCATCAGGTCGGTGTTTTGGAAGGAGCGGCCGATACTCTTTTCCGGTACAGCCACTACAACCTTCTTGATGCCCTGATTCTTCAGCTTATCCAGGGCGATGAACATCAAGGCGCGACTCTTGCCAGAAGCTGGTGGTGCTTTGATAAGCAGAAAGCGATGGTTGCGGGCTTCGTAAGCCTTGGCTTGCATCTCTCGCATACCGAGTTCATTGGTATTACTCGATTTACCCGTTTGCTGATACTTGATATCTACGATATTATCATTTATCTTGTCCATAAGCCATTCAAATTATTACTTGTTAGCTGTCATTTTCTCATAGAGTTTGAAGAGGCATTCCAATCGAGCCTCATCATTTGGGAACGGAGCGCCAGGATAGCAGCTTTCTACGATGGCATCCAGTTCCTCATGTGCAGCACGCAAATCCTCCGGCATCTTTTCCGGGTCGTAAAGATCAGCAAGCGTCTTCTCGGGATAGTTTTCACGAGCCAGAAGGACATTCGTTGCCGCCTCTTCTATCTCAGACTTCTTTGTGCCGGAGATGGATGGGAAGGGGAAAGTGTTGTAACAGAGACCTGCGGAATATCTGTAATCAGTCTTTAATCTACCTCCTACAGTTCGAACCCATACCATGTGCATCTCACTGGTAAGGATGCCAAAGAGCCATAATGATGCGTCATAGATGGCGAAGGCTGAATCTGAAATAACAGTTCCTTTGTCCAAGAACCCCATAGGAATGTACTTTCGCCTTTCAGATGATACACGAGGAATGATAATACACTCAGTTTCTTTATAGCGAACCTCTCCAAAAGAATATGGTTTCTCTGCCAACTTTTGAGTACTAGCTCTTTCACTTTCTAATCGTGTTTGCTGACACTTCTGAATTCGTTTATGAATTACCTGTATTGCATCAGCTTCTTCATAATTGCTCTCCGTAATCCAAAGACAATATCTTTTTTCACCTCTGATAAACTCCTGAGCTCCCAATAAAGGATGAATAAACTTTTCACAATTAGGATCACTCTTCATTATTTCATCCTTTTCCTGCTGATCTAACAGAAGAAAGCCTCCATCATTAGGCATACTTCCAAAAGACATTCCTACGAAATCCGAAATCGGAGCAAACTTCTTTGTAATAATATTCGTTTTAGCCGCAGTTAAATATGGCGTTATATTATCAACCTCACGTGCTTCTCCAGTACAAAACAAGCATTTCTTTCCTGTACGACAACTTCGTAAGCCTATAATCACACAAGTAACACCAGCATTATATTTTGCATTATTAGACCACTTAAAAGAAGTATAAGCAAAGAATATTTCTACATCTTGAGAAAATATATAATCCCATATTAATGGAACTTGTTCCCCTTGACAAATAGAATTTGTTGTTACAAAAGCCAGCTCTGCTTTAGTATTTTTTACATAATTTGTACCTTTATAAAACCAAGTGGAAATATAATCTAGATTGTTATACGCCAAATCTGCTCCGACTGCAACTTGCATATCTTCTTTTTGATCTACATCTTGAAGTCGAGCGCCCAAATACGGCGGATTACCAAATACAAACACTTCTTCATCCTTGGTATGTGGGCATACTACCTCCCAATCCATTCTACAGGCATTACCACATTTTATCTGGTCGATATTATGCAAAGGCAAGGCGGCAACATTCACACCGAAATCGGCGTGAAACTTGTTGTTCATCTGATGCTCAGCAAGCCAAAGGGAAAGCATGGCTACCTCGTGAGGGAAGTCGAGAAGCTCTATTCCATAGAACTGCTCCAAACGGATGCACGAACCATCGATAAAATCGAGCATCTGCTCTGGCTGGCACTTTTTGCGAAGATGCAAGATGTCTATCTCCAACAAACGCAACTGCTTATAGGTGATAATCAAGAAGTTGCCACTTCCACACGCTGGATCGAAGAACTTCATCTTACTCATACGCAACAGCAAGCGGTCGCACCCCCTGACAATAGGCTTGCATTCCGCCACAAACCGATTGATGGACAATACGCTCATGTCATACAAGTTTCTCTTCTGATCGTAAAAGTCCGTCAGTTTCTTATATTCCCCTCTCAAATCATCCATAAAGAGTGGATTGATTACCTTCATGATATTAGGCACACTGGTGTAGTGCATACCTTCCTTGGCACGCACATCAGGATTCACCACCGCCTGAATCATACTACCGAAAATATCCGGATTGATGTCCTTCCAATCCAAGTCGCCGCATTCGATGATAATCTTTCTAGCCTTATAACCCATCTTTGGGATAGGAATGTCTGAGGCAAAAAGACCGCCATTCACGTAAGGAAACTGATTGATTTCCTTGGTAAGTTCTTCCGAACGCTCCTTGTTTGGCACATTCATCACCTGGAATGCCTGACCTAGCATCTCGCCGAGATCGGAACCATCTTCCTTGGTAAATTGCTTGATAAAGTTGGTAAAGAGATTTACGGCAAAGATACCTGTGTCTTCGGCAAAGAAGCAGAAGAGCAGGCGGGTGATGAAGATGTTAAGGTCGTGCAAGTCGTCATCACTATTATATTCGTTATAAGCACGAATCTCATCATGCAGTTTGGCAAGTTTCTCAGCAGCCTTCACATCGGCAGGGTTTTCTGCCGTAGTGTGTACTCGCTCTACGTTCATCAAAGGATAGAAGAAGCCAAAGTCGCTGTGCATCTTGACGAGTTTCTGCTCGTAAGTATCATTCTCACGAGTATCATAAGCAAGGAGGGTTTCACCATCGCTCACCGCAATAATCTTTGGTGCAGCCTTCTTTACTTGAGCATCAGTCTTCAATGCCTCCAACCTGGTGGTAAGATGCAAAGTATCTACAGCCTGATAGCAGAACAAGCCTTTGATAAGCAAGCCATCGAATGTCTTCAAGATACCCTTTCCTTCCTTGTATCTCGACACATCCTTTTCGCTTTTACCAAAAGCCATCAGTATCTCGTAGCCAACCTCAGAGGCTGGCACCACTTTAGTTTTAAACGATTCTAATCGGGATTCGATTTCCTTATAGCTGAGTTGCAGTTTCTTTGCCATAACTTCCGTTGCCGATGGGAGCATAGCAAAGCCTTGCCATCCTATTACTCCACCGATTCCCGAAAGCAGAAACCATCTGATTTAAAAAGATTATTTTGATTTTAGTCCAGCCTCATCGCAAGATAAGGAATAGGATAACTGATTAGCTATCAAAAAGGAAGGCGTAGGGAATCTATCACTCGCATTACCCTTGCCAATTGAGGTCCTCGGACGACCTATGGGAACAAAGATAAGAAGCAATAGAGCCTACGCCTAACGGGTATATATATGATAGCACAGAGCGTACCCCTCCAGACGAAGGGGCACACCTATGCCATGTGTATATACACAGTGGGTAGACGCCCACTGCTGTCTTCACCTGCTTCCCATTTGAAATTTCCGAGGTTTCAATTGAACAGAAGAAAACGTAGAGAACGTCTTTCTTAATTATGATAGGCCAAGCCATGGATTTTTACCTAGCCAGCGACTCATCGCCAACCATCCACGGCAAGACAACCGCAAAAGTAATAAAAAGAATTGGGATTTGCAAGAAAATCGGAAAGTTTCTTGCAAATCCCAATAAAATAGTTGATGAATTACTTCTTAATACGGCATCTTATACCCACGCCTAAGCCTCCAGATAATCCATCATATCCTCCAATGTATCGAAGTTCTTGACTTTCCCCTCCTTTAAGATCGCTTCACCCAAACCTTGTGGCTTCCTCTTCCAATCGAGCGGATAGGTGATGTCGGGTCTTGGGTTATCTCCTTCAATTCGAGGGAAGCGGCGGTGCGGCTCATATCGTTGATGTAGGCATAATCACCGAGAGTGATAGCTGCGTTCTTTTCCAATACCGATAAGGCACGGGCAATGCGCTCTTCCTTGGAATAGAGTTGCTTGCGGATAACCTTCACACCACTCATCTCTCGTTCCAAATCACAGTCGGTCTCCATCTTTACAGCCTTCACAAACTCAGGAGATGAATTGAAGTTGACGTTCTTCACCCCTACCTTGCGATATTTCATCATGTCGTCATCTGTCTGCATCTCCGTAGGCTTGTCATCCTCAAAACCAAGGGACAAGGAGAAGGTGCCCAAGCCTTCGAGATTCACATTATAACCCATAGAGAGCATACGGACCAACACGTCTTCCACATCTGTCAGAACCGCTTCAATAGTGCCCTGAGAAAGGTCACGATGATAACTCTGCATCTTTTCGATGAATTCCTTTCTGGAAAGCGTGCGATAGGGCACCATCTTGGGATAAACTCTGCGCTTGCCTTCATCACGCATATCACTCATTTCCTGCAATTTGTACTTTGCCATTTCTTTTCCTTTCTTATTTAGATTGTTAGTTTTCTCACTTAATCGGTCCTTCTATCTCTGAGAGATATGATCTCTACTAAGTAACAGGATCTTCCTACTTAGGAATAAAAGTATCTCATCCTAAGAGAAATCTCCGTTCAAAGACGTTGAACCGACATTCAAAGTCGTTGAACCGCCGTTCAGAGTCGTTGAACCGACATTCAACGTCTTTGAACGAAGATTTCTATTAGGCAAAGATACAACATTATCAGGTAGAAAACAATAGTTTACCCAAATATCTTCACTTTTCCAGTCATTTTTCTTCATTTTTAGGGTATTTTTCCTTGCTTATCCCAAAGAATTATGCTAACTTTGTGGTCAGATTGCATTTCCGAGTTCAAGGATTGCAATCTTGGAACAGAGGAAAAACGATTGTAAACTTGAAACAAAGAAAAAGACAAAGATAACACACCCCCTATGAGTATGAAGATATTAGCAACCAGCGACTGGCACTTGGGCAACTTGTTTCACGGCAACGACCGACTGCCTGAACACAAGCACTTCCTGCAATGGCTCTTAGTGCAAATCGATGAACAAAAGCCCGATGCACTCCTCGTCGCAGGAGACATCTTCGACAATGGAAATCCATCGGCAGCAGCACAGACCGTTTATTACGAGTTTCTTGCCGATGCCACCCATCTGTGCCCGAACATGCAGATTATCATCACCGCCGGCAACCACGATTCCGCCAGCCGACTGGAGGCTCCCCGCCCACTCCTTGCCAGATACCATGTAGAAATCAGAGGAAATGTAAGGAAAATCTGGCAGCAGGGAGAAAACGAAGACGATAATAAAACCGGCGGACATTGGCTCTATTCCTACGACGATCTCATCATCCCTGTGTCCAATGAGGAAGGAGAAGAAATCATCATCCTCGCCGTGCCTTTCCTTCGGAGTGATGTTGTGCAGAACGCCTGTTATTCGCAAGGAGTCAACACCTTCCTGAGAGAACTGACTGCTGAAGCACGAAAGAAATACCCGGGCAGAAAGTGCATCATGATGGCCCACATGTACGCCAAGGGCTCGGATATCGCCAAAAAGGATGCGAGCGAGAAAATCATCATCGGCGGACAGGAGGAAGTGGATTTGGAAGGATGGAACGATCATCCTGACTACATGACTTGCGGACATATCCACAAACGGCAACATATCTGGAACACCGACTGGGCAAGATATACGGGAAGTATTCTTCCAATGTCGTTCGCCGAGAAAGACTACACGCACGGCATCGACCTCATCACCATCGGATGTGACAAGGGAGAAAAGAAGGAAATGGAAGTGAAGAAGAAAGAAGATGAAATGAAGGAAAATAAAGATGAAATTGAAGAAAACAGAACGAACGAGGACGAAACAGGAAACTGCAAAGGCAAGAGCAAGGATATAAAAGTAGAATTCCTGAAATACAAGCCTCAGCACTCCCTTCGCATTCTGCCTGAAAACGAGGAGGAACTCACCATCAAGAAATGGCAGAAACTCATCCATTCAGAACTTTCAGAAAGGATGAATGGCGAACTGAGCGACCATTTCGACTACGTAATGCTGAAGGTGAAACAGGAGAAGCTTTCCAACGATGACATCAAGGAACTGGAGAATCTCGTCAATGAGAAGGATGCCGTACTCTGCAAAATCCAGCGCATCATCCCGCAGTTAGACCTCTCCACAATCCAAGGTTCCCAGCAAATCACCAGCATCGAGGACATCGTCAACCGACCGCCACTTGATACTTTGAAGGAGGCCTTTGCCATCAAGCACAACGCTCCGATGAACGAAAGACAGGAGAAAATGTTATCCGATTTATTAACGACATCATCATTATGAAATTCCTACAACTCGAAATACTCAACCTCGCTTCGCTTGACAAACAGGGTGGCGAGGTCATCAACTTTGAAGAAGGTGCCTTAGGCGAGAGCACCATCTTCAGCATCGTAGGTCCGACGGGCAGTGGCAAATCTACCCTACTCGACGCCATCTGCCTTGCCCTCTACAACCGCGCCCCTCGCTACCCAAGAAAGAAAGGCGACAAGAATCAGAACATAGAGATTTTCGGAGAAGCTGATGCTAATGAAAACAACCGGTTAGCTCCTACAGATAGTCGAAACATACTGACCCGTGGCAAGAAAGAGGGTTACAGTAAACTCACCTTCCTTGCCAACAACGGCAGTATCTACCGCGCAGAATGGCACGTCAGATTCCAAAGAGTACGCTATGAAAATGCCAAGACTTCTCTCTATAAAATCACGAGAAACGGAGAACAACTGACAGAAGAAATAGCCGATTGGAACGAATTGCCGAACATCATCGGTCTCGACTACGACCAGTTCCTCCGCACCGTGCTCATCGCACAAGGTTCGTTTGCCAACTTCCTGACTGCAAAGGAAAACGAGCGCTACGAACTCCTGGAGAAACTCATCGGATGTGAGGAAACTTATACGAACATCGCTACTGAAATCAAGAAAGCAAAAGACCAGGCGGTGGATGCCTACAACCAGATGGCAGCATCAGTGGAAGCAGTAAAACAGAACCTGCTGAATGACGAAGAACTCGCCCAACTGCAAGAGGAAATCACCCTTTTGGAAAAGGCAGAGAAGGAACTCGACAGCCAATTGAAGGCCATCTCAGAAAACCTGCAATGGTATGAGGAAAACGATAAGCAAACGAAGCAAATAGCTATCTATCAAGCAGATATGGAGCAGGCTGCAAACGCTATCAAAGACATACAAGTCCAGATTATCCGTCTCCAGTTGCACGATGAAGTACAACCAGCCGTCAACCTGTTACAGGAAGTTGAGCGACAGATACAAAGCATCCACAATCAGGAAGAAGAAATCCTGAAATCGGAAGCTGCCATCAAAAGCAAGGAGGTTGGCATCACCGAAAGCGAGCATACTCTCTCCTACCTAAAGGAAGTAGTCAACAAGGCACAGGAGCAACTCGAAAAGACCATGCCGGTTATCGCTGAAGCAAGGGCGCTGAAAACAAAAATGGAAGCGGCAATGCCGAATCTGAAAGAAAAGAAAGAGGCATTGGAGTTAGCACAGAAAGAGAATCTAACTGCCCTGAAAGATGTGGAAGAGAACGCCAGAAACATCCAAAAATGGGAAGCTGAAACGGAGAAAACGAACCTTGCCCTCAAAACGACCAAGGAAGAGATTGCCAAGCAGAAACAGGTTCTGCACGAAGCGACGCAAGCCGCAGAACAGGCTTGGGAGAAGGAAAGAAATAAGACTGCCGGACAGAACATAGAGGAACTGCAGAACAGTAAGACTGTAGCTGACAGGAAACTGCAAGATGTCCAGCAAGCCATCAAGGTTGTGGCTCATCTCGATGCTGCCACAACTGAAAAGCAGAAGAATGAAGAGCGAATCCAGGTCTTGGGCAAGAGAAACGCGGAGATAGATGAGGCGCTGGGCAAATTGACCATCGAGGCGCTGACCCAAGAGACCCTGGTGCTGAGAAATGCCTATACCCTCATGGTGAGTGAGAAATGGGAGATTCATCGTGCCAACCTGACCGAAGGCAAGCCTTGTCCGCTTTGCGGCAGCACGACCCATCCTTATCATACCGACAACAGACAGTTTGAGGAAGCCACCACGGAACTCTCGCAACTTCTGAAAGCAAAAGAGGATCTGCTGAAACTGCAGCAGAAAGAGGAGAAGGATCTTTCCGGCGAAAGAAAACAGAACGACGGCGAAGTACAGACGCTCCAAAAACAACAGGAAAAACTCTCGCGTGAAATCGCAACTTACGAAGAGGAATGGAAGGCACTCATCGCCCAGTATCCAAAGATTCCAAAGAAAGAGGCAGAACTGAAATCGCTCTTGCCTATCTATGAAGACAAGGCGAAAGAAGCAACCGGCAAACTGAGCCTGTTTAACAAGATTCAGAAAGAGATAGAACGGCTGACCCAACTCAAGGATAAGGCTGTAAAGGATGAAGCTGCGTATGAAAGCAAGGCTTCAACGATACTGAATAACGCTCAAGAAAGCACTTCAATATGCGCTACAAAACTGGCTGAGCACAAAGCACTTACCACAAATCTCATTTCACAAGAAAAGAACAAGAAAGAAGCTTACGAGAAAACTCTTCAAGCGTGGAATAACACCAAGAAAGAAATGGAGGAATGGCAGGCGCAATACCAGCAGATTCTGAATGGCGAAGAGCCTGATGCGGCAGAACAAAGACTGACTGCAGCTAAGGACGAAGCAACAAAAGCAGCAGATGACCAGAACGAGAATATCAACAAACTGAAGGCAGAACTCGCCAACAGGAAAGGTTCGCATCAAACCATGCTGTCTCAGAACAAGACGATGAAAGAGAATCTGCAAACGAAGGAAAAGGAACTCGACTTTTGGATTGAGGAATATAACAAGCAGCTTGCAGAAAAGAGCATCGAACCAAGCCTTATCGACCGAAATACCATCCGGGAGATGCTTCACTCTGCCAAAGACTGGAACGCTATCCGACGGGAAAAGGACGAAATGGAGAAAGCCGTGGCTTCAACTACCGCCCTTTATCAGAGCGCAGAAAAGGTGCATCAGCAGCACTTGGAACATCAGCCTGCCCAAACCCGTGATGCTCTCTTAGCCATTCAGCAGGAGTATCAGGAAAGAAGCCAGCGCAACGAACTGATTGCCGCCAACGCCAGGATGCAGAACCATCAGGAAGCCGTGAAGCAGTTGGGTGACAAGGCTGAGGCTCTGAAGCACGTAACGCAGGAAAAGGACAACTGGACAGCCATTACGGATGCCATCGGAGCAGACGGAAAGACGCTGCGCAAGATAGCCCAATGCTATACGCTCAGTTTCCTGATAGCGCACGCCAACCAGGAAATCAGAAAGTTCAACAGCCGTTACGAACTGCAGCAGGTAAAGCATTCGCTGGGCATCAGAGTCATCGACCACGACCGTGCCGACGATATCCGAGACACCACCTCCCTATCAGGTGGCGAAACCTTCATCGTAAGTCTCGGTCTCGCCCTGGGTCTGTCGGCATTGTCCTCCCGTAACATCTCCTTCGAGAATCTGTTCATCGACGAAGGCTTTGGAACCCTCGACCCCGATACCTTAGCCACCGTCATCGATTCCCTCGCCATGCTGCAAAGTTCGCAAGGCAAGAAGGTGGGCGTCATCAGTCATACCGACACGATGAGCGAGCGCATCACCACCCAGATAAGGATCATCAAGAATGGCAACTCCGGCAGCAGCCATATCGAGATCTATCCATGACACACCGTAATTACACCCTTCATTATAAAGTAATTACACCTTATTTAATATAGGATCCACATACGTTATCCATCATACATACCATACGTTTGGCAGCCTTATACCAAATGTATGGTATGTTCTTTACTCCCTGTATGGTAGTCTTTTTACACCCCATGTGGTATTGCCCAAGTGGGGAAATCACAGTACCTTTGCACCCAGAAAATAATAATAAAAAAAGACATAGATTATGGACAATAAGACTATCAAACATCTCAAGGAACTGGAGGCAGAATCTATCTACGTGCTCCGCGAAGTAGCTGCCCAGTTCGAGCGTCCAGTCATCCTCTTTTCGGGTGGCAAGGATTCTATCGTGATTACATATCTTGCCTACAAAGCTTTCTATCCGGCAAAGATTCCATTCCCGTTGTTGCACATCGACACAGGACATAACTTCGAGGAAACCATCCAGTATCGTGATGAACTGGCGAAGAAACTCGGAGCCGAACTCATCGTGGGTAGCGTGCAGGAAAGCATCGACAAGGGACGAGTGAAGGAGGAAACAGGTTATTATGCATCCCGCAACAAACTGCAGACCACTACCCTGCTCGACACCCTGGAGGAATATAAATTCGATGCAGCCATCGGAGGCGCACGAAGAGATGAGGAGAAAGCCCGTGCCAAGGAACGCTTCTTCAGTCATCGTGATGAATTCGGACAATGGAACCCGAAGAACCAGCGCCCTGAGCTCTGGAACATCTTCAACGGCAGAAAGAACATGGGCGAACACTTCCGTGTGTTTCCTATCTCCAACTGGACCGAGATGGATGTATGGCAGTATATCTTTTTGGAGAACATCCCGATGCCTTCACTCTACTTCACCCATGAAAGAGAGGTATTCAACCGCGACGGACAATGGCTCGCAGCCCTGCCTTGCATCAAGCGCAAGCCTACAGAGGAAGTGGTAAAGAAGCTGGTTCGCTGCCGAACCATCGGCGACATCACCTGCACCGGACTCACGGAATCAAAAGCAACAACCGTAGCGGATATCATCGATGAAATTGCTTCAACACGTGTGACAGAACGTGGAGGAAGAGCCGATGACAAGCGAAGTGAAACGGCAATGGAAGACCGCAAGAAGGCGGGATACTTCTAATTTAATGAGAAATGTGAAATGAGAAATGAGCATAGCAAGCATATAGTGCAAACAACTCAACATTTAACACTTAAGATTTAAAAAGCATGGACAGAGGTTATTTAGATATGGAACTGCTCCGCTTCTCTACTGCGGGCAGCGTGGACGATGGAAAGAGTACTTTGATAGGAAGATTACTTTATGATAGCAAGTCGATTTTCGAAGACCAGTTGGAGGCGGTGGAAGCGGCAAGTAAAAGCCGTGGTAATGAAGAGGTGAACTTAGCTTTGCTCACGGATGGTCTCCGTGCTGAACGTGAACAGGGCATCACCATCGATGTGGCTTACCGCTATTTTGCTACACCGAAACGCAAGTTTATCATCGCTGATACTCCGGGACATATTCAGTATACCCGCAACATGGTGACGGGTGCAAGTACTGCCGATCTGAGCATCATTCTCATCGATGCACGACATGGTGTATTGGAGCAGACAGTACGTCACAGCTATATTTCTTCGCTTCTCGGAATACCACATATTCTGGTGGCTATCAACAAGATGGACCTGGTTGATTTCAGTGAAGATGTATATAACAAGATTATCGCAGACTACAAGAAGATGTCTGAGACTCTCAATATCAAGAACGTAGTATTTATCCCTATCAGCGCCAAGGATGGAGATAATGTAGTCAACAAGAGTGAAAAGACGCCTTGGTATGACGGTCCAACACTTCTGAACTATCTGGAGACCGTTCCAGTAGGTCATAAGACGGTGAGTGATTTTTTCCGCTTCCCTGTACAGTATGTGATTCGTCCTATCAGCAATCAGTTCCCAGACTATCGTGGTTATGCAGGTAGAGTAAGCGGCGGTATCATCCGTCCGGGTGACAAAATTAGGGTTCTTCCTTCAGGTACAGAAAGTACCATCAAGAGCATCGACTTTGTAGAGGAGCATTTAGAGGAAGCTTATTCACCAATGAGCGTAACGCTGACCCTGAATGATGACATCGACATTTCTCGTGGCGATACGATTGTGAAGGCAGACGAAAAGCAGCCAAGTATCGAACAGGATATTACGCTGGATGTTTGCTGGTTCAACGAGCGCCCAGCTGCCATAAGGAATAAATATGTAATCCGTCAGGCTACTTTCGAAACACAGGGTTTGATACGCAGCATCAACTACCGCCGCAACATCAATACTTTGGAAAAGGAAGAGGGAGTAAGTGAATTGAAGATGAATGACATCGCCGAAATCACTATCCACACCGCCAACCCATTGGTATTCGACCCATATCAGGCGAACAAGGTGACGGGAAGCCTCATCTTCATCGATCCTGATACCAACGAGACTGTGGGAGCAGGACTTATTAAGTAATGAGAAATGAAAAATGAGAAATGATCAAAGTAATATAGAGTCTCTCGTACCAGAGCTCAATAAGAAATTCAGCGATGCGCCTGCCGAGGAAATTGTCGGTTATTTCCTTCAGGCATTCAAAGGGCGCATCGCTCTTTCTTCTTCTCTCAGCATAGAAGATCAGACGCTTACCGACATCATCGTGAAGACAGATAAAACTGCACGCATCTTCACACTTGATACTGGTCGCCTTTTCCCGGAGACTTACCAGCTCATCGACAAGACCAACATGACGTATGGCATCAACCTGGAGGTATTCTTCCCCAACTATGAGGCAGTACAACAGATGGTGAAAGAAGAAGGTATCAATCTGTTTTATAACTCCATAGAAAGTCGCCACCGCTGTTGCCAGGTGAGAAAACTGGAACCTCTCAAACGGGCAATGAAAGGACTGGATGTTTGGATCTGTGGACTGAGAAAGCAGCAGAGCGTGACCCGAAAGAACATGCAGGTAGTAGAATGGGATGACATTCACAACCTCATCAAAGTAAACCCACTCATCAACTGGTCTGAAGATGACGTTGAACAGTATGTAAAGAAGCACCATGTGCCTTATAACAAGCTGCAGGACAAAGGTTTTCCGAGCATCGGTTGCCAACCTTGTACAAGGGCTATTAAGCCTGGCGAGGATATCCGTGCAGGCAGATGGTGGTGGGAATCTCCAGAGCACAGGGAGTGTGGACTTCATCAGAGAAGCTAGGCTTTAAGTGAAGAGTGAAGAGTGAAGAAACAACGTTCGACGGACGAAGTGAAAGTCAATTCAAATGTTTTTAAGAAAGGAATGAGCATGAAGAATTTGATCATCAATATTTTGGAAGCTGCAGTATTTCTACTGCTGGGATTGGGCGTTAGTCTGCTCAAATAATTCTTGAAAAATAAAAAGAGTATGGATTATAGAATTGCAAAGGATAAGATTGCAGGACAAGTGATGTTCATCATGACCATTGCCTCCATATTACTGGTGATAGCCATGACGATAGGGTTGTTCATCAAATCGGAACCGATATTGAGCCTGTATCATCTGTGGGACCTGCTCACGGAAAGCAACTGGCGACCGATGGAAGGGAAATTTGGTTTTCTGCCATTCCTTGCCGGAACCTTCTGGTGCACAGTACTCGCCATGATTATTGCCTTACCGATATCACTTTTCATGGCTATATATCTTACGGAATATGCCCATCGAAGGATTAGAAAATACGTTTATCCCCTACTCGACATTCTCGCTGGTTTACCTTCGGTCATCTATGGTGTCTGGGGATCCTTGCTGATAGTACCTTTCATTTCAAAATATGTAGCTCCTCTCTTCATTGATTTTTCTTCGGGATATACGGTGCTTGCAGGAGGCATCGTATTAGGAGTCATGGTTATTCCCCTCTTAGTAAGTCTGTTCATGGAGATTTTCGATAACATATCGAAAGAACTGCGTGAGGCTTCGCTCTCTTTAGGTGCTACGCAATGGCAAACCATCAAATACGTGGTTCTGAGAAAAGCAAGATCGGGAATGATTGCAGCCATCGTACTGGCCTTGAGCCGTACGCTCGGAGAAACGATTGCAGTTCTCATGGTCTGCGGCAATCTTGCCATCGTACCAGGAAGTCTGCTCGATGCCTGCTATCCGATTCCGGCACTTATCGCCAATAATTATGGTGAAATGCTTTCAGTTCCGCTCTACGACAGTGCTCTGATGTTTGCAGCCTTCCTGCTTTTCTTCGTAGTGGTCATCCTGAATCTCTGTTCAAGAATCGTGCTTTTAAAGGTAAAAGGGTAAAAAGGTAAAAGGGTAAAAAGGTAAAAAAGTAAAAGGGTAAAAGGACAAAAGGCTTATGAAATACTTGGAAGAAAAAATCGTGAAAATTTTGATGCTTCTGTCGATCGGCATTGTCGCTTTCTTCGTACTGAGCGTTCTCTGGACCATCTTCAGACGAGGATTTCCGGTACTCTCCTGGGAAATGGTGAGTCAATTACCAAGCGGAGGTTTCTATCTGGGCGGTAAGGGAGGTTTTCTCAATGCCATCGTGGGAAGTCTTTATATCGTAGGAGGTTCTACCATAGTCGGACTGCTTATCGCACTACCTGTAGTATTCTATATGAACGTGTATCTGAAACCGAATTCCAAATTCGGTTATGCTGCCCGTCTGGCTTACGACACTCTCTTTGGAATACCAAGTATCGTATATGGCTCGTTTGCCTTCACCATCATGGTATGGTTGGGAATCAGAGCCTCGCTGGGCGGTGGAATTTTGGTAACTACCCTGCTGATAGTACCTATCCTGATTCGTTCGATGGACGAAGTAGCCAAGACCATCCCACAGGAGATTCTGGACAGTTCCTACAGTTTAGGAGCCACACGCATAGAAACCATCGGCGTCGTATTGCGACAGATAGCTCCAGCCATCGCTACCGCTACTCTTTTGAGCATCGGAAGAGCCATTGGAGACTGTGCCGGTGTGATGTTTACGGCAGGCTTTTCAGACCATATCCCTCATGGTCTCAACCAGCAAGCCGCAACGCTACCACTAAGCGTATTTTTCCAGTTGAGTGCTCCACAGGAAGATGTACAGAACAGAGCCTATGCTGCAGCCGTGGTGCTCACCATCATCGTTTTGATATTGAGCTTCGGTGGCCGTTTCATCATGAGTCATTTCTCGAAGAATAAAATATAATATTTGCGCACGCAGATTTTTCTTCTCACTAAATATTTTTATGTCCCATGGAACATAAAAAAGAAGGTGTGCCAAAAGTGGGAAATCCACTTCAGGCACACCTTTTTCCTTTTCCATTGAATAGAATCCTATACCTTATTTCCCTCTTTTGGGAAAACCACGGTAGGCTTGAAAGTCTTAGCCTCCTCAAAGTCCATGATGGCATAGGCAATGATGATAACCGTATCACCCACCTGAACCTTGCGGGCAGCAGCACCGTTCAAACAGATGCAACCACTGCCACGCTCACCCTTGATGATGTAGGTTTCCAAGCGTTCGCCATTATTATTATCTACAATCTGAACTTTTTCTCCAGCAATCAGTCCGGCAGCATCCATCAGATCCTCATCGATGGTAATACTTCCCATGTAGTTGAGATTGGCTTCCGTAACAGTCACGCAATGGAGTTTACTCTTCAATACTTCGATTTGCATATCTCGATTCGTTTATCTTTATCAAACTGACTAAATTTATAGAGCTAAATGATACTGTTTCTATCGCCAGGATTACCCCTTGTACTTGATATGGTCGATCAGGCGTATAGGGGTCTTTCCGCAATACACCGTAATACAACCTACAACATAGGCAGAGTCATCCCATGAAGCAACATCCTGCAAGGTATCACCATCCACAATCTCGAAATACTCCACTTCAAGACCATCCACGGCATTGATATCCTCAACCACCTTGTCGTGAGTTTCCTTGACAGTATGAGTCTTTGCGAACTCCACACTCGCCTTGAGAGCCTTGAAGATAGAAGGAGCAATAGCACGCTCATCAGCAGAGAGCAAGGTATTTCTACTACTCTTCGCAAGACCATCCTCATCACGAATGATAGGACACTCTACGATTTTGACATCACTACCGATGTACTTGACGAGTTGCTTGATGACTGCAATTTGCTGCCAATCCTTCTCACCGAAATAAGCACGAGTAGGACGAACGATATAGAACAAACGGCTAACTACCTGGCATACGCCATTGAAATGTCCAGGACGCTTAGCGCCCTCCATGACGGTAGAAACCGGTGGAAACTCAAAATGGCGCTCATCAGGAATTGGATACATTTCCTCAACTGATGGAGCAAATACATAATCAGCACCACAAGCCTCAAGAAGCTTGCAATCTGCATCGAGTGTACGAGGATAGCGATCCAGGTCACCCTGATCATTAAACTGAGTAGGATTCAAGAAAACTGATACCACAGTAACACCGTTTTCCTTAACACTGCGCTTAACTAAAGAGGCATGACCCTCATGAAGCGCACCCATAGTTGGCACTAAGCCGATTTCCTTTCCCTCCTTGCGAACATCGAAAAGTTCATTCTGGAGGTCAACAATCTTATTGAATACTTTCATCGTTTAAATCTGTTTTCAGGGTGCAAAATAACAACTAATTTCTGAAATAACAAAAAAATATCATAAAAATATGCCTTTTAGGGCATTGATTTCTTTGTTTTCCCTAATTTTTTCGCTAATTTCAACTTTTTTTTGTAACTTTGCACCTAATTCGAGAAGAATAAATTAATAATTATGGCAAAGAAAGTATTATTCATCAATCAGGAGATTAATCCATACGTAGCTGAAAGCCGCATGTCTGTCATGGGAAGAGAGTTGCCTCAGAAAATGCAGGAGGCAAGTTTCGAAATTCGAACATTCATGCCAAAATGGGGCATTATCAATGAGCGACGTGGTCAACTACATGAGGTTATTCGCCTTTCTGGCATGAATCTCATTATCGACGATACGGATCATCCACTGATTATCAAGGTTGCCTCTATTCCGACAACCCGTCAGCAAATCTATTTCATCGACAACGATGATTACTTCAACAACCGCCAAATGGGTGCGGACGAAAATGGCGTGGAATACACCGATAATGGTGAGCGCGCTATTTTCTATGCAAGAGGCGTGTTGGAGACTGTCAAGAAACTACGTTGGCAGCCTGATGTAATCGTTTGTCAGGGATGGATGAGTGCTGTGGTACCTCTCTATATCAAAACTGCCTACGCAGAAGAACCTTCATTCGCAAACTCCAAGGTTATCATCTCTCTTTACAACAACGAACTGAAGGGAGAGTTAGGCACCAACTTTAAGCAGTGCGTAGATTTCCGCGATGCGAAAGCAGAACTTCTGGATGGTTACAAGAACGACTTTGACTTCGTAGAACTCGGCAAACTGGCCATCGACTATTCAGATGGTGTGGTAGAAGGTGAAGAGGGCGTAAACCCTATCCTTCTGGAATATGCCAAGGAGAAAGAAAAGCCTATGCTGGGATTCACTGGCAACGACTTCGAAGAACCATATACAAACTTCATCAATGAGGTTTGTCCTGACGAAGAATAAAAGTTTATTCTGCAATATTCTGTTCCCTGCAAAGGGTTTTAAAAAACAAAATTTAGAAATGAAGTTTTTCAAATATACAGCATTGATAATGGCAGCCTTTTCCATGGTTGCCTGTGATGACACTACCGACATGATTGGTTCGTCTATCACTAATAATGTGGATAAACTCACCGTTACGGATGCAACATACAATGTAATTACCAATTCATTGGCTGCAGGATCCGTTTTAAGCAAGACAAATAATGGTATTATTGGTAAAGTAAAGGATCCGGAAACAAAAGCTTATCTGACAGCCGACTATATGGCTCAGTTAGCTCCGCTTTCTTCATTCGACCTCGATACTCTAAAATATATCAAGGATGCCAACAATGGTGTACTCAAAGCTGATTCCTGCTTCCTCCTCGTGAGCTATCAGAGCACATACGGAGACACCCTCGCACCGATGAAGGTTACTGCATACGAAATGACCAAAGCGATGCCTGAGGACAGAAATTACTATTCTGATTACGACCCGATGGCTGAAGGATATGTGAGCAAGGACAATTTGCATTCCAGCGCTACATATACCCTATCCAAATCAAAGGGCTATTTCAAGATTTATTTCAACAAGCCTTTTACGAAAAATGGGGTACAGTATGACAACTATGGTACATACATCATGCAGAACTACGAGAAGCATCCAGAATACTTCAAGAGCAATTATGAATTCATGAAGAATATCTGCCCTGGTTTCTATATCAAGCATGAGGGTGGTATCGGCAACGTAGCTGACATCTGGAATACTGAGCTCCAGTTCTACTGGACCCGAAAGAAGACCGTCAAGGCTTCTGATGGTGTAACAGACAGTACTGTTGTTTCATACGGCTTCAACCGATTTGATGGTACAGAAGAGGTCCTTCAGACGAATAGGATCACCAATGACCAGAACAGAATCAACGAGTTGGCTGCAGATGAAAGTTGTACATATTTGAAGTCCCCTGCGGGCATCTTCACTGAAGTTACTCTCCCTGTAGAAGATATCATCAGAGGTCATGAGAAGGATACGCTGAATACAGCAACGGTTATGTTCCCAAGAATCAACAATGTGGATGATAACAATGCATATAATTTTGATACTCCACAGACGGTTCTCTTACTGCCTAAAGACAGTTTGAAGTCTTTCTTTGAGAATGGTGATATTACAGACAATAGAACATCCTTCTACGCCACATACAATACCATCAATAAGAACACTTATACGTTCAGCAATATCAGTAACTTGATTACTGCCATGTATAAGAACAAGGGTAAAAGTGAGAATTGGAACAAGGCGGTACTCGTACCTATCACCATCACTACGGTAACAGAGAACTCATCTACCGTTATCAGTAAGATGACACACTGTATGAGTTTGACCTCTACCCGACTGGTAAAGGGAACTGATGTATATGAGACCAAAGATGGCAAGAATGTTCCCGCAGGACCTATTCAGATCAAAGTCATCTATAGCAAGTTTAAAGAGAATTAATCAAGATGGAAGACAATTTCCTGGAGCGTCATCGGGAGGACTACGAAAAGCGAAAAGCTGCATGGCTTCGCAAGAAAAAACGTTTTCCTGTGATTAAAGGCGGAAGGGCTATTCCTGAGAAACCAGAGGATGAGGCTCTATAAATGACGTAGTTTTAATAAACTCTATCATATTAAAAAGCGAAAGAAATAGGATGAGAATCTTATTTCTTTCGCTTTTTTATAGGTATTTATTGATTGGGTCAGAAGAATAAAATGGAATATAAATGACGATACTTATTCAGAGATCAAAAAACATGAGTCCAACTGAACCCTAAAGATGAAAACCTCTGAATAAGAACATCAAATCATTTCAACTGACAACAGTAAACTTAGCAAACTTCAACAAAAGTTGCTTACGACCAGAATTAACAAATTCTACGGTAGCCTTTGCATTCTCTCCAGAACCTTCTAATTTCACCACAGTTCCCACACCAAAACGCTGGTGTTCTATCTTGACTCCTTCCTGTAATCCTCCAAAAGAAGAATTCGTTCCGGAAACAGGTGTATCCTTCCCCATAATCCTGCGAGCAGCATTTACAGCTCTTACAGACTTGAAGTTTCCTTCATTGAGTGACGAAGATTTCGGTTCAGATCTATAACTGTCAGAACGAGAGGCAGATTTCGGTTCAGACTTATAGCCCTGAGAACTGAATGATGGCTTTGGATCCGGCATAAATTGGGATACCACAGATTTCTGTCTACGTTGACCTCTCAAAAACTCCGGTTCGTCATCATCCTGCTCCCATATTGACCTGCGGGTTCTGGAATAATCATCCCGATTCCAGGGCATTCTTCCGCCATAACCACTATCCATTCCACTCGATTCACCTTCAGCCTGAACCAATCGAGAATCAATCTCATCAATGAAACGGCTTGGATTATCAAACTCCATCTTTCCATAGCGGAAACGGTTTTTGGCATTGGTCAGGACACAGCGCTTCTCTGCACGTGTAATAGCCACATAAAGCAGACGACGCTCTTCCTCAAGTTCACGTAAAGAAACTGCAGAAATAGGACTTGGGAAAATATTTTCCTCCAGACCGACAACAAAGACGGTTGGGAATTCCAGACCCTTGGCAGCATGAACAGTCATCAGAGAAACACGGGGAGCATCATCATCTCCCTTACTATCCAGGTCGGTCAACAGGGCTACATCCTGCAGATAATCAGTCAGAAATATCTCTTCTGCCCTATCCTCTTCCTTGCGTTCCTCCACAAACGTTTGCATACCACTCAAGAACTCCTCCAAGTTTTCCTGACGGGCAATATTGTCTGCGTCCTTACCGCCATTAAAGATTTCTGCACTGATACCACTTTCCTTGATAATAGCCTCACCAAGTTCATAGACATCCACCTGATTAGCTCTTTCTATAAAACTACTGATAAGAAGACGGAATTTATCCAACTTAGTAAGCGTACCCTTGTTGACAGCTAATCCATAATGTTCGGGAGAAGAAATGATTTCCCACAAACTGACCTCCTGGCTGCGGGCACAATCAATCACCTTATTGACAGTAGTAGCACCAATACCGCGAGTAGGATAATTGATGATACGCTTGAAAGCCTCCTCATCATCAGGATTAGCCACTAGACGGAAATAAGCTATGATATCTTTGATTTCCTTGCGCTGATAGAAACTCAATCCACCATAAATGCGGTAAGGGATACCCTGCTTACGAAATTCTTCCTCAAAACTACGGCTCTGCGCATTCGTACGGTAAAGGATGGCAAAATCACTATACTCGCAGTCATCCATACGCTTGAACCGCTTGATGTCCTTGCTGACGATTAAAGCCTCCTCCTTATCGCTATAGGCAGGCTGGTACAGAAGCTTTTCTCCCTCTGCATTTTCACTGTACACATCCTTAGGAATCTGATTACGATTGTGCTTAATCAGACTGTTTGCGGCATTGACAATAGTTTGGGTAGAGCGGTAGTTCTGTTCCAGCTTGAAAAGTTTGGCATCATCGAAATGGCGTCTGAAATTCAGGATATTATCAATATTAGCACCACGGAAACTATAGATACTCTGCGAATCATCACCCACCGCACAGACACGCTGCTTTTCCTTACAAAGTTGCATCACGATATTCATCTGAACCTGATTGGTATCCTGATACTCATCCACAAGAATGAAATCAAAGCGGTCTGCATATTTCCTTCTGATATCCTCATGATCACGGAACAACTGGAAAGTAAGGGTAAGCAAATCATCAAAGTCCATTGCGTTAGCCTGCTTACAACGCTGAACATAAGCAGCAAAGATCTTCCCCACCTCTGGCATCTTCTCACGCAAATCACGCTGGATGAGTTCACCATTAGCAGCATATTCATTCGGTCCCATCAACTGGTTTTTTGCCATCGAAATCTTATGATGTACGGCAGCTGGCTTGTAAATCTTATCATCCAACCCCATCTCTTTGACAATAGCCTTGAGCAAGGAGCGAGAATCGGTCTCGTCGTAAATAGTGAAATTATTATTGAAGCCAAGATGAGACGCTTCTGCGCGCAAAATACGTGAAAAGATACTGTGGAATGTACCCATATACAGATGGGCAGCCAAATCGCCTCCCATCAGTCTATCAATACGTTCCCTCATCTCACGAGCAGCCTTGTTGGTAAAGGTTAAAGCCATGATATTCCAAGGTTTCAATCCCATTTCCAACAGATAAGCAATCTTGTAAGTAAGAACACGTGTTTTACCAGATCCGGCACCGGCAATCACCAGCGAAGGACCGTCTATATATTCCACAGCCTGACGCTGCGCCTCATTCAAGTCGTTCAATAAATCCATAAACTTCAAATATTATAACTATTTACCCTTATAACCACCCACTGCAGTAGAAGGGTCAAAATCCTCACCTTCTTTTGGGAAAGAAGGCACAAAACGCATTTCATGCTCTATCTGGCGTTGGCGCTTCTTCATATAAGCGCTCGGATTCTGGGAATCAAATTTTCTTGGATTAGGAAGCGTTGCCGCTATCAATGCACATTCACTTCTGAAAAGATCAGAAGCCTTTTTATTAAAATGGTATTCGGCCACAGCATCTACGCCATAGATACCATTGCCCATTTCTATACTGTTGAGATAAACCTCCATGATACGTTGCTTACTCCACATCATTTCTATCAGGAAAGTAAAATACACCTCAAAGCCTTTACGGGTCCAAGAGCGACCAGGCCAGAGAAAAACATTCTTGGCAGTCTGCTGACTGATGGTTGAGGCTCCATGAACCTTACCTCCACGGGCATTATTCTTAGCAGCATTCTCGATGGCATTAAAATCAAAACCATGATGCTTCAGAAAACGACCATCCTCGCTGGCCATTACAGCTACAGGCATATGAGGAGAGATTTTGTCCATACTTACCCAATGATGATGCAACGTAATGCTTTCACCATCAGCAACTTGCTGAAAACATCTGATAAACATCAGAGGGGTAAAATAAACCGGTAAGAAACGATATACTACAACAGCAAGAATGGTGGTACTGAAAAACAGCACCACCACCCATCTTAGAATATTTCTAATTCTTTTAAGTATCATTATTTCAATGTTCCGTTATTAGCGGCATTAACCATAGCCTGAGAAGCATAGAGGTAAACCTCTACACGACGGTTCTGAGCACAAGCTGCAGTTGTATTGACAACTGGGTTAGAAGAGCCCAATCCCTCAACAGTCTTTACCTGATTACGTGTTACACCACAAGAAGAAAGATAGCTATAAACAGCATCAGCGCGCTTCTGACTCAAAGGCAAGTTGATACCATCATTACCAGTTGCATCGGTATAACCCTGAATAGCAACCTCACAATCAGTATTACTCTTCAATACACCAGCAAACTTAGCCAAGTCATTCTTAGCTGCGCTGCTCAATGTAGAACCATTAGTAGGGAAAAGGATACCAGAATCGAAAGTTACCTTGACAGCAGCCAAACCATTGGCATCAGTAACCTGCTCTACCTTGGCATTCTCAACAGCCTTAGCCTGCTCAGCCACTTTATCCATATGCTTACCAATCAAAGTACCAGCACCACCGCCAACGGCTGCACCAATAGCTGCACCAACGAGGGCACCTGTACCACGATGGCTATTGTTCAACAAACCACCTACGATAGCACCGAGGGCTGCACCTGCACCAGAACCTACTGCTGCACCTGTACCAGTCTTAGTCTGACAACTACCCAAAACCAACAGCATAGAAAGTGCTGCAACCGAAAATTTCATCTTTTTCATATTCAAAATCTCCTATATTTTTGTTATTTAATTGCAAAGATAACTCTTTTTTCTCCATTATGGAGCTTTTTCTAATATTTTTTTGTATTTTTGCATGCAAATTTAATGGTATTTGATGAAAAGGGCAAAGGGAAACACCTATTTTGGGTTGGAAAATCCCTATTGTGCACATTTTCTGAAGATATTTTACTCCTAAGAACGGAGCGCAGATATCTGACGATACCTATATTATAATATATTTGGAATATTAAAATTTAGAATAATAAAAATGGCTAAGGAACTTAAGAATTTGACCAAGCGTGCTGACAATTACAGTCAGTGGTATAATGACTTGGTAGTAAAAGCTGACCTCGCTGAGTTGTCACCTGTACGTGGTTGTATGATTATCAAACCATACGGTTACGCTATCTGGGAGAAGATGCAGCAGCAGCTCGACAAGATGTTTAAGCAGACAGGTGTACAGAATGCATACTTCCCTCTCCTCATTCCGAAGAGTTTCTTCTCTCGTGAGGCTGAGCACGTAGCAGGTTTTGCCAAGGAGTGTGCCGTAGTTACTCACTATCGCCTCCGTTCTACGGAAGATGGTACTGAGGTAGAGGTAGATCCTAATGCAAAGCTCGATGAGGAATTGATTATCCGCCCTACATCAGAGACTATTATCTGGAACACATACAAGAACTGGATTCATTCTTGGCGTGACCTCCCTATCCTCTGCAACCAGTGGTGTAATGTCATGCGTTGGGAGATGCGTACTCGTCCTTTCCTCCGTACATCAGAGTTCCTTTGGCAAGAGGGTCATACCGCTCATGCTACTAAGGAAGAGGCAGAGGCAAAGGCTCAGGAGATGCTGAAGGTTTATGCTGACTTTGCAGAAAACTACATGGGTGTTCCAGTATTACAGGGTGTAAAGTCTGAGACTGAGCGTTTCGCTGGTGCTTTGAACACATATACCATTGAGGCTATGATGCAGGATGGCAAGGCTCTCCAGAGCGGTACTTCCCACTTCTTGGGTCAGAACTTCGCCAAGAGCTTCGATGTTACTTATTTGAACAAGGAAAATAAGCCTGAGTATGTATGGGCTACTTCTTGGGGTGTTTCTACCCGACTGATGGGTGCCCTCATCATGGTTCATAGCGACGATAATGGTTTGGTATTGCCTCCAAAGTTAGCTCCTATCCAGGTGGTTATCATCCCTATCAACAAGGGCGAGGAGCAGTTGGCTCAGATTACAGCTAAGTTGCAGCCTGTTATCGACCAACTCCGCGAGCTGGGCATCTCAGTGAAATATGATGACAATACTGCTAAGCGTCCAGGATTCAAGTTTGCTGACTACGAGTTGAAGGGTGTTCCTGTGCGTCTCGCTATGGGTGGTCGTGACTTGGAGAACAACACCATCGAGATTATGCGCCGTGATACACTCGAGAAGGAGAATGTAAGCTTCGATGGTATCGTAGAGCGCGTAAAGGATATGCTGGAAGACATTCAGAAGAACATCTTCGAAAAGGCTCGTGCTTATCGTGATGCTCACGTTTATGAGTGCGACAACTACGAGGAGTTCAAGGAGCGCGTGAAGAATGGCGGTTTCTTCCTCTGCCACTGGGATGGTACAGCCGAGACCGAGGCAAAGATCAAGGAGGAAACACAGGCTACTATCCGCTGCGTGCCATTCGCTTATGAGCAGACACCTGGTGTGGATATGGTAAGCGGCAAGCCTGCTGTGGCTCGTGTCATCATCGCAAGAAGCTACTAAAAAGTAGATTCCAATCATGCATAGATTTAATATCATAGATTTCTATAATAAATAAAATAGAGATTCTATCCTATCGATTCCTATAAATAATAAAAGGTGAATGAGAATAATTCTCATTCACCTTTTATTATTTATTATCAACTCAACTGAGTCTTTGAATACTTGACTACCCCTTATGGAATCAGCAAAGAAGAATCTCCATAACTCAAGAAGCGGAAATCGTGACTTAAAGCATAATCATATACTTGCCGCCAATCACCATGCAGGAAGGCGCTGACCAACAACAAGAGAGTACTCTGTGGCTGATGGAAATTAGTAACCAGCATCTTCACAATCTTATAGGTATATCCTGGAGCTATAATAATCTGTGTACTGGAATGCAGGGCCTCCAATCCATTCTTATCCAAATAATCTACGATAGCCAGAATAGCCTGCATCGGAGTAATATCATCTACAAGACCACCATCACGACCATCATCATAAGGATCCCACTGATTCACATGCAAATCCTCTTCATTGGCCTCTGGATGTTTCAACAGATGAACACCCATATAATAAAGACTTTCAATCGTACGAACACTGGTAGTACCCACAGCTATCACCTGACAATCATGGTGAAGCAGTTTTTCCAAGCTACGACGATGAACAACGATATACTCCGTATGCATCTGATGCCCCTCAATCTCCAAACTCTTGACCGGTTTGAATGTACCAGCACCAACATGAAGAGTCACTTCTTCCCTGTCTATACCATGGGCATCCAGATCTGCCAAGACTGCATCTGTAAAATGAAGACCAGCCGTAGGAGCAGCTACACTACCCTTGATTTTAGAATAAACCGTCTGATAGGTAGTCTTGTCACTCTCCTGAGTTTCGCGATTCAGATAAGGAGGAATCGGCAATTCACCGACTGCCTCGAGAATCTCAGCAAAAGAGATGTTTTCATTATCCCAATCAAAGTCTATCCAATAATTAGTTCCACCACCTACAGCTAAAGGAGCAGCCTTGCCGTCAGCACCAGCCTCTCCTCTTCGCATCGTTGCAGAAAGAGTGAGCGAATGACCTTTGATTTCAAAATCGCGTTTCAGGCTACCCTCTTTCCATTTTTTCAGATTACCCACCATACACAACCAGGAACAGTGACCAGCAGTCTGGAACATCAATTCATAATCGGTAGGAGCAGCAGGTTCCATCAAGAAGACTTCAATCAATGCACCAGTTTCCTTTCTGAAGTGCATACGTGCCTGAATCACCTTAGTATTATTAAATATCATCAAAGCTCCCTTAGGAAGATAATCCGGAAGATGATAAAAGACATCATCACTTACCTCTCCATGCTTATAGACCAACAGTTTAGAATGGTCTCTCTGAGCAATAGGAAACTTGGCGATTCGCTCATCTGGCAAACTATAATTGTAATCACTAATTTTTATATGTTTTGTATCCATTTTCAATTTATTCTTTATATAACAATCACCATTTCTCACATCACATTAAAATCCACTCATCATGATACAAGCACGCAAAAGCACATAGACGAGGATGAACATAATAACACCCATCACATAATCCAAATCATCATGCGCATAGCCCGTACTTGTATATTGATTGGAAATGTACTTAATCTTCGGAGAAATCTTATAGTACAAACGATAATACAGCAGGTAAACCAATATACCAACTACAACTCCCAATACCAGTCCACAGAGAATGTCTGAAGGATAATGTACACCTAAATAAAGGCGAGTCCAACAGTTCAACAATGACCAGAAGACCAACGTGAAAGTCATCAGACGACTACGTATCAAGAGAGAGAAAAATACAGCTAATGACATGGTGTTCGCTGCATGGGCAGAACAGAAGCTGAAATCTTTCAGGCGCATATTGTTGACTACCTCTATGGTATATTTGATAACAGGATCATTACTTGGTCTCCAACGGGCAACTAATGGTTTGATAATACCATCTACTAATCCGTCGGAAAAGAAGATACATAGAATAGCCATCACAACTACCAATCCTATCTGAGACATTGTTTCATTGTTTCTCATAACAATATAAAACAAAGCCAGATAAAGAGGAACCCAGGTCAATCCGGAAGAAAGTAGCCAGACTATCTGGTCCAACAGCATATTACCACTTCCATTAAAGAAGTGAAGCAACGCCAAATCCGCATTTAATAAAAGAGATGCTCCCATATTATATTTCCTCTATTTGTTTGGTCTCTACCCAACCTGTTCGCCCGTCAGCCAGGCGAACACCTCGCCAGTCATCCATAGACTTGTCAGTAATATCAACTCGAGTTCCCTCATGAATGACGAATTGGTCAGAACTTGATTTAGCAGGCGTATTCTTCACATTCACAGTTGGTGCCACCACAATAGCACCCGTGCGGTTTAAGAGAACTTCTTTCTGCTGATATGCAAAGACATTACAGAACAGGAAAATAACCAAGAAGAATATACCACCAAAAAAGCCCATCTTGCGCAAATAGATTTGCGGAGCAAACAGATAGACCAATGCTAAAACCAAAGCTATGATAATCGCTATGATACCAGTCTTTGCCCAGCTATCAACACTGGTATAATTTACTAAAGCCTTATACCATGTCACGAAAAACATCTCGCTTACGGGTGTAATCTTATCAATCGTCTTGCCACGAACAAACTGAAGATTGAAATTAATATCTTTATCTCCAGGAGACAGGAGATGAGCACGCTCGAAAGCCAATACCGACTTTGTGATATTATCCGTACGATAGTAGGCATTACCCAAATTATAATAGATATCAGAAGAAACACCATTTTTCAGGAGATCCTCATAATCCTTGATAGCTTGCTGATAATTCCCCTTCTGATACTCAGCATCTGCATTCTGCTTGGTTATTGCAGAAGCAGACACAGATGTAAGGAGAAAGAATGCAAGAATCCATATGAAAGAATAGGACTGTCTGTCCTCTTTTGCACGGTTCTTGTGCTCCTTGCGCATAGCATTGATTGCGTTTTCTATTTCCATAATTCCTGTCATAGCAGAATTGAAAGTCTTGTTCATATTACCAGCAGCATCACCTGGTGCATATCGCTCGAACTCGCACTCATCCAATGCCTGGGTAAATTTATCAATCGTTGAGATGTTAACAGAATGCATCTCTAAATTTTCCGTGATATTCTCACGAGAGAGTTTCTCTACAGGAATATTCAGCTTATAGCTTACATAACCCCACAAAGCTCGCAAAACTTCATCATAGAATTCACTCTGTTTACCATGAGACATTAACTGCTGAGCCTTTTTCAGACGCTTCGTTGCAATCTTATTAGCCTTATTGGAACGAACCTTCACGATATCTGCATTTTCCAAAGCTCGTTTGCGGAAGACAACAAGCAAAACAATAAAAGTGATAAGCGGAACAAGCAGACTGGTCCAATATCCAAAACTGCCATAGAACATATCATCCAAATCATGCAACTTACTCTTTCCTAATTTCAAAGCACGAATATCCTTTGCCTGATCAGAGAAATCCTGTGAACTATCTGTAGAACCATCACCTTTAGACACAGTCAAATCAAAAGCCTGAGTCTTGATGGTTTTATATGAATTAGAAGATGTATCGTAGTAGGTAAATTCTACAGGCGGAATCTTATAAGAACCCTGATTACGAGGTACAACCAAGAAATCATATACCATATTACCTTCAACACCATTGGAGGTCAGGCGAGTCTTGTCGGTTATCTTAGCATCATATTTATCAAAATCTTTCGGCAAAGTAACGACAGGTTGTTTGAGAAGTTTGAGGTTTCCTACTCCACCCACAACCACACGAATCGTAACAGGATCACCAGCTTTTACTTCTTTCTTGTCAATACTTGCAGAAATATTAAACTTACCTACACCTCCTGAGAAATTAGCAGGACGTGATGGCAAAGGCAAAACATTGATAGTCATGCCTGGCGCCTTGATATCCTTGTGTACCTCAACGTAACCGGAACCACCATTAAAGAAGGCTTCCATCGGATCCACATTACGATTCTGCTGAACGACAAGACCCTTAAAAGTAATAGACGGAATTTCAAGTTTACCAGTCATCTGCGGATACATGACATACTGGCTCCAGGTCACACACTTATATTGACGACCATTGACCATTTCACTATGAAAAGCCTTCTGCTGAGGCAAAGCAACCTCCTGAGTATGGAAACCCTTCAGATCTGGCATTTTACCTTCCAACTGAGACAAATCAACCTGTGTATATACCTTATAGGTCAACAAGACAGGTTCCTGTTCATGAACCGTTTTCTTATTGGCAGAAACCTTGATGAAAAGATCTCTACCAGAAATAGAAGAACCAGCCTGTCGCATACGAGGTTCATCATCCATATTGGAACTTCCGTGCATATTCGGAGCACCATTGGAATTTCTGGCATGACCAGAAACACTCACCTTAACAGCACGAGAAGCAATTCTCTTACCATTTACTACAGCATGAGAAGATCCTATCGTATAAGAACCATTCTTTGCAGCATACAAAGTATAAGTAATAGTAACGGAAGAAGAAGAACTGGTATGTCCGTTAATCATCTGATAGCTGGACTGCTGGGAAGTATAAGGACCGGCTATCACTTCCAATCCTTCTGGTACTCCGCCCATGCGGAATTCCTCCACATCACGCGTATTAATAGTGTAAGCCAGACGGAAGTTCTCACCCGCCGACACATGAGATGGAGCAGATACAACAATATGCTGAGCTCTGGAACTCAGAGCACAGCAAATAGCAATCACCACCAATATCGCATAACGTCCAATATGTTTCATTATACACATCATAATTTTACTTTTTGAAAAAAAGAGTCTGTGATAAGATTCCTATTACCAGTTTTTCTCATAAGAGCGGCTCTTAGGCTGTGACAATGCTTTCTGCATTTTCTGTTTTGTTGCCTTCTCTTGTTGAATAGCTGCATTCAGAAGTTGCTCAGCGTTGTCTTTGCTCATCTTGTCCTGATTACGCTCTTCGTTCTGGTTCTGTTTATTCTTATCCTTGTCGTTATTTTTCTTATTGTTTTTATCTTGTTCGTTATTCTTGTCCTTATTATTCTGGTCTTTGTTTTTATTTTTGTTGTTCTTGTTCTTATTCTTATTATTCTTATTATCTTTATTATTCTTTTGAGGTTGATTCTTCAGAAGTTTCTTACACAAAGCCAGATTATATCTTGTTTCATTATCCTGAGGATTACATCTCAGAGCCATTTTATAACATTCAATAGCCTTGGCATATTCACGATGGTTTTGCATGATAACACCCATGTTGTGATAACTCTTGGAACGTCTCAGCACATTGGTTTCTTCCTGTGCTGCATGCTGGTACTGTACCATCGCCATGGAATCCTTCTGCTGCATCATCAAGGCACAACCTAAATTATACAATGCCTGGGTATTCTTCGCATTTTTAGATATCGCTTTTCGATATTGGGTTTCTGCCTGAGCCCATTTCTGAGTACGGTATAACTTATTACCCTGTCGTATAAAGGTTCTGTCATTTTGTGCAAATACCAGTGCACTATTTACCAATAAGAGTAAAAGCAGGATACTGGTTTTACCCAATTGCGATGATTTGGCAGCCTTTCCCATAGAAAAGGCCTTTCCAAAGAACATGACATTTCTCAACAGAGGATTTTTCACTTCCAAAATACAGATTTCTATGATTAAGAGCAATATCACTAAAATACCAACAGCCTGAAACTGTTCGTCATACTCACTGTATATCACAGAAGAAGTATCTCCCTTTTGCAATTTTGCCAGATCATCATTCAGTGTTTTCTCTGCATCGCTGGTATTATCAACATGAATATACTGTCCGCTACCAGCCTGAGCCAATTCCTTGCACATGTTTTCATTCAGGGCAGTCATAACCGTATTACCGGAATGATCTTTCAGATAACCGCCATCACCCATAGGGATAGGCGCACCTTTCGTATTACCAATACCAAGGATAAATACATTAATACCTTTTTTCTTGGCAGCGGCAGCAGCCTCCGTTGCACCTGGTTCATGGTTTTCACCATCAGTAATCACAACGATAGCACGTCCAACATTGTTCTGTTGGGTAAAACTTTTAGAAGCCAAATCAACGGCATCAGCTATATTGGTGCCTTGTGTCTGAATCAGACCAGGGGTAATATTCTGCAAGAACATCTTGGCAGAAACGTAATCGCTGGTAATAGGCAACTGTACAAACGCATCGCCAGCAAAAACAATCAGTCCAATCTTGTCATTGGTAAAATTATCAACCAGATTTTCTACCAGCATCTTACTCTTGTCAAGACGGGAAGGAACGACATCCTCTGCCAACATAGAGTTGGAGATATCCAAACAAATGATAGTTTCAATACCCTGGCGCTTATCATGCGAAATCTTGCTACCCATCTGCGGACGAGCCAACATGACAATCAGAAGCGCCAATGCTGATAACATCAGACAGAATTTCACGGTAGGACGGTATTTTGAAATACCGGGCATCAGTTGTTTGAGAAGCTCAGGATCACCCAGCTTCTTCAACTTTGCATGTCTCCTCCTCCATCCTATCAGTCTGATAAAAATCAAAACAGGAAGGATGCATAGCAACCAGAGGAATATAGGATCTTCAAAACGTAACATTTTCTAATCTATTTAAATCTACAAGAATCGACTTCATGTATAAAATGGAAGTTCGACCTCTTTTTTTTAAGGAATTTTTCTCAACCAGGTGATTCTAAGAAGAATTTCCATGAGCAAGATCAAGAACGCTGCAATAATGAAAGGCTGATAAGCCTCATATCTCTTGGCGAAATGCTTGACGTTCATCTTCGTTTTCTCCAGTTTATCAATATCCTGATAGATTTGCTTCAACTCCTTGTTATTGGTAGCTCGATAGAAATTACCATCGGTAGTCTGGGCAATATCCTTCAAAGTCTTCGTGTCTATTTCTACAGGAATGTTCACATATTGAATTCCACCTGCTACTGGTACTGGATATGGAGCAACCTTATTAGTACCGACACCAATGGTATAAACTCTGATACCCAAACTTCTGGCAATTTCTGCAGCTGTCATAGGAGAAATATCACCCATATTATTACTACCATCAGTCAGAAGAATGACAACCTTACTCTTTGATTTCGAATCTTTCAGACGACTCACTGCATTAGCCAAGCCCATTCCCACAGCGGTTCCATCCTGGATAAGACCTCGTGCAGCTATATCCGTACGAGTATCTTGCAACAGGCGTAAGAGGCTCGAATGGTCTGTGGTCATCGGACACTGAGTAAAAGCCTCACCGGCAAAAATCGTCAAACCGATATTGTCATTAGGACGGCCAGAGATAAATTCATGAGCAACATCCTTGGCAGCTTCCATACGGTTAGGTTTCAAGTCTTCAGCAAGCATGGATGTAGATACGTCCATCGCCAGCATGATATTTATACCTTCCACCGTCTTGTTGTCCCAGGAATTATGGGTTTGAGGACGAGCCATTGCACAAACAATCAGTACAAAAGAGACGCAGCGCAGAAACATCGGAAGATGAATCAGACGAACACGCAGACTCTTAGGCGCATAAAGATACTGCTTGGTATCACTCATACGCATCGTTGGCTCGTTCTTTCTCCTGTATAGGAAATACCATAATATATAAGGTATCAATAACAGGAGTAACAGAAAGTATCCTTTACTTGCAAATTCCATTTTTTCGTTTTATTAATAACTATCGTCCAACAACCACTGTTAAACAAGTGAAACCACTGTATAGACGATATAAACCAAAATAGCAACAATCGCCAAAGAGCCTGCCCATAAGAGCAACTTGATGACCTTGCGCTGACTCTGAGACTTCTTATCATTCTCACTCAATGTTGGAACAATTTTCTCCTCTACAGGCTTTTCGTCGGTCTTTGTCTGGTCGATAAAGTTGATGGCATTAACGAGATTAGAATCGTTTTCATTGATGAGCGTCTCATACTTGGCAAACTTTACCAGATCGGCAGTTCTGAAGAGTTGTCTCAATTCATCAATCATCTTCTGATCACCAGCAGACTGGAGACATTCGATAATTTCGCTACTGGTCATCTCCATAGCGTTAAATCCGAAGCGACCATTGATATATTCACGCAAAGTATTGGTAAGACGGGTATAATACTCTTTCAGATTCTCCTGATTCTCAGAGCGCTGATGCTTGATAGCGTTGATTTCGTTAAGAGCCTTTTCATGAGCAGGAACTCGTTTTACTATACGGAAACTTTTGAGAATTGGTTTATTCTGCTTTAACCTCTGCAAGAGATAGCACATTGCACCACAGAGCAATAACATCAATACGCTCAACCAAAAGATTCCACTCCATTCACTCCAGAGGAAAGGATTGTCCTGAACGTCCTTAGGAGGATAGAACTGGTTAGGATGAACTGTATCTACAGGAACCGTAAGAACCTTCAATGCTAAGGGATTACCATGAAAGTCCTTGCCGTTTACCTTTACATTGAGTGCAGGAATCGCATACACATTCTCATCAAAAGAAGTAAGCGTATAGTTGCGACTCACCTGTATCCGGTTACCATCAATCTCAGAAGTATTTTCTTCACTCTGTCCAACAACCTCTACGCCTGGTATCAACTGTTGGGAAGGTTTGAAAGAAGGCATTACAATCTTCTGACCACGGTTGGCAGTCACTGTAAGATGTAAAGTAGTCTGCTCACCAATGAGAAGTTGCAGAGAATCCAACTTCTGTTCAACACTTTGTGCAGAAGCAGAAAAGGCACTGCAAATCAAGGCGATTGCCAATATAAAACTTTTAACTTTAATCATTAACCTAATATTATATGATTCGCTAAGTATTTATATACTTCAGTCATCGTAATCACTTCATCCTCTCTGCTTGAAAAGCATGAGAAGCGCTTTAGAGAAATCTTCATTTGTAGCAATGGAAGTCCAGTCCACTTTACTTTTGGCAAATGTATCACGAAGTTTTTCTTCCCGATACATCCAATTGCGAGTATGAGCCAACCTCATTTTCTTGCTACTGGTATCAATATACATTTCATGTCCAGTCTCAGCATCCCTAACCTTCAACAAGCCGATATCCGGCAAAGTCTTTGCCCTCAGATCATAAACCTGGATGGCCACTACATCATGTTTCTGATTGGCAATCTGCAGTTTGTGCTGATAATCTTTTTCATCATAGAAATCCGAAATCAGGAACGCAGTGCAATGTCTCTTCATGACACGAGTGAAATATTCCAAGGCGACACCGATATCAGTACGCTGGCTGTCGGGATGGAAATCCAACATTTCCCTAATGATATAAAGAATATGTTTTCTTCCCTTCTTCGGAGGAATATACTTTTCAATTCTGTCCGAGAAAAAGATAACACCTATCTTATCATTATTCTGAATAGCACTGAAGGCTAATGTGGCAGCTATCTCTGCAGCCAAGTCACGTTTCATCTGGCAGGTTGTACCAAAATCCAGCGAACCACTCACATCGACCAACAGCATGACCGTAAGTTCGCGTTCCTCTTCAAAAACCTTGACGAACGGGCGATGAAAACGAGCAGTAACATTCCAATCGATATCACGCACATCGTCACCGAACTGATACTCCCTTACTTCCGCAAAAGCCATCCCCCTGCCCTTGAAAGCAGAGTGATATTGACCTGCGAAAACATTCTGGCTCAATCCGCGGGTTTTGATTTCTATCTTACGAACTTTCTTTAAAAGATCTTGTGTATCCATCAAGGAACCTCCACCTTGTTGATAATTCTGCTTACAATTTCTTCACTGGTTACATCACTTGCCTCAGCCTCATAAGAAAGACCTATACGATGTCTCAAAACATCATGAGCAACAGCTCTCACGTCCTCAGGAACCACATAACCGCGGTGCTTGATGAAAGCGTATGCTCGTGCTGCCTTAGCCAAAGAGATACTTGCACGAGGACTGCCACCAAAGGTAACCATATCCTTCAAATCTGCCAGTCCATAACGGTCAGGATAACGGGTAGCAAAAACGATGTCAGCAATATACTGCTCAATCTTTTCATCAATATATACCTCATTGACAATGCTACGAGCCTTGAGAATTTCATCAGCAGAAGTAACAGCAGTCACGGTAGGCATACTGCCCTGAATATTTTCACGGATGATAAGTTTTTCCTCTTCCAATGACGGATAATCAATGACAACCTTTAGGAGGAAACGGTCAACCTGCGCTTCAGGCAGCTGATAAGTACCTTCCTGTTCTATAGGATTCTGAGTAGCCATAACAAGGAAAGGATTAGGCAACTTGAAAGTCTGTTCGCCAATGGTAACCTGATGTTCCTGCATAGCTTCCAGCAAAGCACTCTGTACTTTAGCAGGTGCACGGTTGATTTCATCAGCCAACACAAAGTTTGCAAAGACTGGGCCTTTCTTTACATGAAAAGACTCATCCTTCTGGGAATAGATCTGTGTACCGATCACATCGGCTGGCAACAAATCTGGAGTAAACTGTATGCGGCTATAATCGGCACTTATCAATTGAGATAGTGTTTTAATTGCAAGGGTCTTAGCCAATCCCGGCACACCTTCCAGGAGAATGTGACCATCTGAAAGTAAGCCTATCAAAAGACAGTCAACAAGGTGCTTCTGTCCTACAATGACTTTATTCATGCCAGTTACCAGATTGGTAACGAAATGACTTTGTTGTTCAATCCGGATATTCAATTCGCGGATATCTATAGCTTCTGCCATAATCTATATACTTTTACGTTTAAACTCTAAATTAAAATCGTATTTAATCACTCTAAGATAAGGAGCAATTATTAAAACATTCGCAAAAGTAATCATTTAGCCTCAGATAGACGAATATAGCAATCTAAATAATATTAAAAATGAGAGATATTTTCTTTATTTAAGAAACTTTTGATATTTTGAGCCAAAGAAACAAGCAATAAAAATGGGGAATGTAAGAAACATTCCCCATGAAAATAGTATAATCATATATAAATATAGCATCTGTAGATTACGCATTCTTGATCCAGTTTACGATCCACTCACCAACCTGAGTGGTACCGTACTGTGCACCGCCCTCAACCTGAATTTCAGGTGTACGGACATTGGCATCAAGAGATGCATCAACAGCCTTGCGAATCAAAGCACCTTCCTCGTTCAGACCAAAGTGCTCAAGCAACATGGCTGCAGAAAGAATCTGAGCTACAGGGTTGGCAAGATCCTTGCCAGCTGCCTGTGGCCATGAACCATGAACAGGCTCAAACAATGGAGTATGCTCACCCAAAGAGCTGGATGGCTGCAAACCCATAGAACCTGTAATGCATGAGGTCTCATCAGTCAGGATGTCACCGAAGGTATTCTCTGTTACGATGACATCGAAGAAAGTAGGTTCTGTCAACACACGCATAGAAGCATTGTCAATAAACATATAGTCGGTATTAACCTCTGGATACTGAGGTTCCATTTCCTTAGCAATCTGACGCCAGAGACGAGAAGAAGCCAAAACGTTTGCCTTATCAACAACAGTCAAGTGCTTATTGCGCTTCATGGCAAACTCGAAAGCAACCTTCAAGATGCGCTCAATCTCAGGACGTGTGTAGATATCTGTATCATAAGCCTTGTCGTTATCCTGATACTTCTCACCGAAGTACATACCACCGGTCAACTCACGAATGACAACAAAGTCAGCACCCTTCAAGAGTTCATCTTTCAAAGGAGACTTATGGAGCAAGCAATCAAATGTTGCAACAGGACGTACATTAGCAAAAAGCCCCAACTTCTTACGCATAGCGAGCAAACCCTGCTCAGGACGAACCTTGGCAGTAGGATTGTTGTCGAAACGTGGGTCACCAACAGCTGCGAAAAGTACAGCATCAGCATCCATACAAGTCTTGAAGGTCTCCTCTGGGAATGGATCACCTACCTCATCGATAGCATGAGCGCCGCAGATAGCCTCGTTGTAAGTAAACTCGTGATTGAATTTCTCTGCAATGGCCTGCATAACAGCAACGCCCTGCTTCATAATCTCTGGTCCGATACCATCACCGGCGAGAACTGCAATGTTTAATTTCATTTTATTTATTTTTTAATCGTTTTTATTCCATATCTAAATTTCGAGGCGATACTTGCTGTTCGTCATTCTTATCTGCCTCATACATATTAATCATCTTCAGCGTTGCCTTGATAGCAGCCTCAGTCTGGTCGGCATCCAAACCACGGGTTCTCCAGATACGATTACCTTCACGCCAAGTGATGACAGTCTGAACAAGTGCATCTGTACGACCGCCAGGAGGAATACTTACCTGATAGTTGTCAAGCAATGGGAAGGTTTTGCCAAGCTTTACCTTATATATATTACGTAAAGCTTTCACGAAAGCATCATACTGGCCATCACCAGTACTCTGATCTTCATATTCCTTGCCATCGATTTCAACTTTTACACTTGCAATAGGCTTCAAACCATAAGAAGTTGACACCATGTAGCTTACCAGCTTTACCTTATCTTCTGGAGCGGAATGTTTCAGCACATCGCTCACGATATAAGGCAGATCATCCTGAGTTACCAACTGTTTGCGATCACCCAGTTCGGTAATACGTTTCGTCACCGCCTTGGTCTGCTCCGGCGTCAACTCCAAACCCAGTTCATTAAGATTCTGAACAATATTAGCCTTACCGGAGTTCTTGCCAAGTGCATATTCACGATGTCTGCCGAATCGTTCCGGCACCAGATCATTGCAATAAAGTTTGTCCTTGTTATCGCCATCAGCATGAACACCAGCCACCTGGGTGAAGACATTATCACCCACGACAGGAGTATTCGGAGCCACAGCAATACCACTATACCCCTCTACCAGACGGGAGATTTCATTCAGACGATCTTCCTTGATATTGGTTTTAGCCTCAAACATATCCTTCAGAATCACCTGCACGCTCGCTAAAGGCGCATTGCCACAACGTTCACCCAGACCATTTACGGTAACGTGAAGTCCCTTAGCCCCACTCAGTACTGCAGCCAAAGAATTGCTCACCGCCAAGTCATAATCATTATGAGCATGGAAATCGAAGTGAGTATTCGGATAGCGGCGCACCATCAGGCGCATATACTCCACACACTGCAATGGGTTCAGAATTCCTAAAGTATCAGGAAGAAGGAAACGCTTGATAGGCAGCTTGACCAGTTCGTCCATCATCATGAAGAGATAGTCACGACTATCGCGCATTCCGCTCGACCAATCCTCCAAGTAGAGATTTACAGTGAAATTCTTGCTCAAGGCATAATCAATGGTCTGCTTGATATGCGCAAGATGCTCCTCAGGAGACATCTTGAGCTGCTGGGTGCAGTGCTTGTAACTGCCCTTTGCCAAGAGGTTGATAACATGACCGCCACATTCAGCAATCCAATCTACACTCTTATTGTTATCCACGAATCCAAGTACCTCAACGGAATCCAGTTTACCTATGGTCTTAGCATAACGGCAAATACGAGCGACAGCATCCTTTTCGCCTTCCGAAACACGAGCTGAAGCCACCTCAATGCGATCCACATTGATATCGTGCAACAGCATTCTTGCTATCATCAACTTCTCGTGAGGAAGGAAACTGACACCATTGGTCTGTTCGCCATCACGCAGCGTACAGTCCATGATTTCTATCTCCTTGATACGAGAATTATCTCTCTTTGCGTTAACATCCATAATTACTTGTTTTTAGCTTCCCAAGCCTCTACCTTGTCACGGTTCTGCACAAGGAAATCCACATCATCCAAACCATTCTCGAGACAGTGCTTCTTGTAGCCATTGATCTCGAAATGCTCGCTCTTGCCAGTAGCAAGATTAGTAACGGTCTGATTAGGAAGATCCACCTTTACCTCTGTCTTATGATCCTTATCGATGCTCTCGAAAAGTTCTTTCAGGAATTCCTCACTTACGACAACAGGCAAAACAAGGTTGTTCAACTCGTTGTTCTTGTGAATATCAGCGAAGAAAGAGCTGATGACAACACGGAAGCCAGCGCCAGCAATGGCCCAAGCAGCATGCTCACGAGAAGAACCAGAACCGAAGTTCTTACCTGCTACGAGGATGACACCACTGTAAGAAGGGTCGTTCATCACGAAATCAGGCTTAGGAGTACCGTCAGCATTATAACGCCAATCACGGAAAAGGTTGTCGCCCATACCTTCCTTGTCAATAGCTTTGAGGAAACGGGCAGGAATTATCTGGTCTGTATCAACATTCTCCAAAGGAAGAGGAATGCAGCTTGATGTAATTACATTGAATTTCTGTTTCATCGTTATTTAAAAGTTTAATTTTTAAAGCTAAGTGTTTGCTTGATAATCAAACACTATTTCATGAACTCTCTTGGATCGGTAATCTTACCAGTGATAGCAGCAGCTGCTGCCACATAAGGACTGGCAAGGATTGTACGGGAACCTGGTCCCTGGCGACCCTCAAAATTACGGTTTGATGTACTTACAGAATACTTACCTGCAGGAATCTTATCATCGTTCATAGCGAGACAAGCAGAGCATCCTGGCTGACGGATTTCGAAACCAGCAGCCTCTACAATCTTATCGATTCCTTCTTCACGAATTTGTTTATCAACCAACCATGAACCAGGTACAAGCCAAGCAGTTACGCCCTCAGCCTTCTTCTTACCTTTAACCAAAGAAGCAAAGGCACGGAAGTCCTCAATACGACCATTGGTACAAGCGCCCAAGAATACATAATCAATAGGATGGCCTTCGAGTTTCTCACCAGGCTGGAAGCCCATGTAGTTAAGGCTCTTCTTGAAGCCAGCCTGTTCTTCCTCAGGAATCTGGTCAAGAGTTGGAATATTCTCTGTGATACCGATACCCATACCAGGATTGGTACCATATGTAATACGAGGTTCGATATCCTTAGCATCGAAAGTCAATTCCTTATCGAATACAGCGTCATCGCCACTCTGCAAGGTTTTCCAATAAGCTACAGCTTTATCCCAGTCTTCACCCTTAGGAGCATATTCGCGACCCTTGATGTACTCGAAAGTTGTCTCATCAGGAGCTACAAAACCACCACGGGCACCCATCTCGATTGAGAGGTTACAGAGAGTCAAACGACCTTCCATAGACATATCCTTCACAACATCGCCACTATACTCGACGAAGTAACCGGTAGCACCAGAAGTAGTGAGCTGGCTCATCAGATAGAGTGCCACATCCTTAGCAGTAACACCCTTGCCGAGTTTACCATTGATGCTGATACGCATAGACTTTGGTTTGCTCTGGAGAATACATTGTGAAGCCATTACCATCTCCACCTCAGAAGTACCGATACCGAAAGCAACGGCACCCATCGCACCATGAGTAGAAGTATGAGAGTCACCACAAACGATAGTCATACCAGGAAGAGAAAGACCCTTCTCAGGACCAACCACGTGAATGATACCATTATCCTTGGTGTTCATGGCAAAGTGAGTTACGCCAAAATCAGCGGTGTTCTTTGCCAAGGTATCTACCTGTTTCTTTGAGATAGGATCCTCGATTGGTTTATCCTGATCGTGAGTAGGAGTATTGTGGTCAGGCATACAGAAAATCTGGTCTGGGCGGAACATCTTGAGTCCGCGTGCTCGCATACCAGCAAAAGCCTGAGGTGATGTAACTTCGTGACAGTAAAGACGGTCGATGTAAAGCTGTGTAGGACCGTCTGGTACAATCTGGACAACATGCTTGTCCCAAATCTTGTCGAATAATGTATTCATTATGCTAATGTTTAATATTTATAGTTTAAGTTTAATGACAAGTCAAGATATATATATAAACTGAATAACTATCTCACCTTGAACTTGTTAATACAATCAATATAAGCCTCTACAGAAGCTGTCACAATATCGGTATCAGCACCGAAGCCATAGTAAACATGACCATCGTATTCTACCTGCATATGAACCTTACCCACATCATCAGAGCCCTTGTCAATAGCCTGAATAGTGAACTCTTTGAGGTTCATTTCCTTGGTAATCACCTTCTTGAGAGCACGGATAGCAGCATCCACAGGACCATTACCAGAAGATGCAGCCTCGAACTTCTGCCCAGCGATATTGAGACCAATACTTGCCACACTCTTGACACCCTTACCGGTAGTAACCTGCAACCAGTCGAGCTGAACACCATGCTTGTCAGCAGAATCAGCACCAGCGAGCATCAACACATCCTCGTCAGTAACCTCTTTCTTCTTATCAGCCAACTGGAGGAACTTCTTGTAAATCTTATCGAGTTTCTCTTCATCGTCCACATTGACACCATTTACATGGAGACGATACTTCAATGCCGCACGACCAGAGCGAGCTGTCAATACGATAGCATTATCATCCAATCCCACATCCTTAGGATCAATAATCTCATAAGTCTGAACATTCTTCAACACACCATCCTGATGGATACCAGAAGAGTGAGCAAAAGCATTACGGCCCACAATAGCCTTGTTAGGCTGAACAGGCATATTCATCAGACTGCTCACCATACGAGACATCGGAACAATCTTAGTCGTATTTATATTGGTATCAATATTGAGATGCTTATGACACTTCAGAATCATGGCAATTTCCTCAAGAGAAGTATTACCAGCACGTTCACCGATACCATTCATCGTAACCTCCACCTGACGGGCACCATTCAACACACCTTGGAGCGTATTGGCAGTTGCCATACCGAGGTCATTATGACAGTGAGTAGAAATACGGGCATTTTCAATACCATCCACATGCTCCATCAGATACTTGATTTTAGCACCATATTCCTCAGGAAGGCAATAGCCGGTAGTATCAGGAATATTCACAACCGTAGCACCTGCCTTTACGACCGCCTCTACCACACGAGCCAGATACTCATTATCCGTACGTCCAGCATCCTCCGCATAGAATTCCACATCCTCGACGTATTTTTTAGCATACTTTACAGCAGCAACAGCACGCTCGATGATTTCTTCACGATTAGAATTGAACTTATATTTGATATGGCTATCGCTTGTACCAATACCCGTATGAATACGCTTATGCTTAGCATACTTCAAAGCCTCGGCAGCACAGTCAATATCTTTCTCCACCGCACGAGTAAGGGCACAAATCGTAGGCCAAGTCACGGCTTTAGAAATCTCCACAACCGAATTGAAATCACCTGGACTAGAGATAGGGAAACCAGCTTCGATAACATCAACGCCGAGTAGCTCCAACTGCTTTGCCACTTGAATTTTTTCCACTGTGTTCAACTGACATCCAGGCACCTGCTCACCATCTCGCAGGGTTGTGTCGAAAATAAATAATCTGTCACTCATATCAATATCTTTTTTTATTATTCTATACCCAAGAAGACAACCGAAGTTTTTAACAAAAAAGCCTTTCACACTTCTATACGGAAGTGGAAAGGCTTATTATATCATAATCCATGAACTATACGCATACCTCATCACTTCCGCCTACATACTGCAGTCGAAGTCGAATAATAATGCTACTAATGTTCAATGTTTCAATTGCCATAATTCTTATTTTTTAATTTACGATTGCAAAGGTAATATATTTATTCGACATGAACAAACAATTTATCACTTTTTTAATCTAAAAGATAACAATTTAGTATTCGAAGCGTAAATTTATACCCAAAATCGTAATATTTGTGCATATTTAGAAAGGCAAGTCGCCTGGAGGTGGAGGTAATTCGCCTCCTCCATTCATACGTGAACCTATAATTTCACCACCACCATCAGCGGCTGGTGATGAAGCTGCCGCCTCAGTAGGATCCTGGAAACGGGTAAACTCACCACGGAAGTTGAGCAACACATCTCCCGTAGAACCTTTACGGTGCTTGGCGATAATGATCTGTGCCATACCATGGAGATCGTTTCCCTTTTCATCCTGATAGATGTGATAATACTCCGGACGATGCACAAAGAGTACCATATCGGCATCCTGCTCGATGGCTCCAGACTCACGGAGGTCACTCAACTGTGGGCGTTTTCCTTCAAGTCCCTCACGGTTTTCTACGTTACGACTCAACTGAGACAAAGCCAAGACAGGGATATCCAACTCCTTGGCAAGTCCCTTGAGAGAACGGGAAATGGTAGAGACCTCCTCCTGTCGGCTGCCGAATTTCATACCGTTGGCATTCATCAGCTGCAAGTAGTCAATCATGATAATCTTGACACCTTTTTCGCGCACCAGTCGGCGAGCCTTGGTTCTCAATTCAAACACAGAGAGGCCCGGTGTATCGTCCACATAGATAGGAGCATCGGTCAATCTGCCGATTCTCTTATCCAGTCGTTCCCAGTCAGAAGGGTCCAGCTGACCATTCAGAATCTTACGTCCAGAGACCTCGCATACATTACTGATAAGACGGTTGACCAGCTGGACGTTGTTCATTTCAAGAGAGAAGAAGCCGATAGGAACCCCATAATCAACAGCCACATTCTTGGCAATACTTAGTGCAAAGGAAGTTTTACCCATGGCAGGACGTCCTGCGATAATCACCAGATCGGAAGCCTGCCATCCGGAAGTGATCTCATCCATTCCTACATAACCGGTAGGAATACCGGTAAGACCACCCTTGTTGCTGGCAGCTCGCTGCAGAATTTCCACAGCATTCTTTACCACAGGAGCCACCTGAGTAAAGTCTTGCTTCATGTTGTTCTGAGAAATCTGGAACAAGGATCCTTCCGCCTGCTGCATCAGTTCATCCACATCCACACTGCTGTCATAGGCTTTCGTTTCTATGTCACCAGCAAAATGAATCAGCTGTCGCTGCATATATTTCTCCGCCAGGATACGGGCATGAGACTCCACATGGGCAGCAGAAGCCACCTGTGAAGAAATCTCCATCAGATAGTCTACACCACCCACTTTGTCAATCTCACCCATCTTGGAGAGCTCATCGTTCAGCGTCATAATATCCACAGGACGTTCGTCCATGTTCATATTACGGATAGCCTCGTATATCTTCTGATGGCGAGGTTCGTAGAAAGTTTCGGGTTTGAGCAGCTCCGATACCACAGAAAAGGCATCAGAGTCAACCATCAAAGCACCGAGCACCACCCTCTCGATTTCTACAGCCTGGGGCTGAACATGTGCGAAATTAGGATCAATCGGGGAAGTTCCCTTTTTTCCATTATTTTTTTTTCGATTATCTGGCATAATTACTCATTCATATTATATATATTTATATATATTAAGATAAAGGCGAATTGCCATTCTTCTAACAGACAAAACGAATTACCTTTTTTGTTTTCTTTCTACATATTGTGAAATAGCATCCTTCAAGATATTCACTTCAAATTCCAGAACACCATTATTCTTCAACATCTTAAAATCATCATAAAGCTGTTGGATCAGAGCTGCGACATCAATATCGGCAAGTTCCAAATACCTATTGAAGAGTGAAATACTAGTTCTAACATCACCCTGCAACCATAAACATATAGCCAAATTATAAGAATCTTCAGGGATGGAAGAAAAATCATCAGATGCTAAACGTTCATATATATCCTTCGCCTTCTCATATTCAAATCTTAAGATATTTCCCCAAGCCAAAGGACGGAGAATCTGCAGATCATTAGGATTTTTGTAATCCATTTCATATAGAATAGCCATGGCTTCATCCGTACGATACAACTGGAAGAGACAGTAAACCTTCTGTAGCAATCTCTTCGTCGTTGACTTCAAACTGATCAACTGCTCACACAGTTCCAAAGCTTTATCATATTGATGCAGACCAATATAACACTTGACCAGAGCTGGTTTGATAACTTCAACATTTTCTTCTTCGTCCTGATACGGAGAAAGCACATCAATAGCTAACTCATATTCTGTCATAGACAACAGGAATAATCCCTTCATTAACTTTTCTTCCTTACATCTTGGAGTATCAGAGAGGAAGAAACTTAAGCGCACAGACTGATTGCGCTTAAAAAGGAAATCGCAGATATAGAGCCTAACTCTATCAAACTTTTCATCAGCCTTAAATAAAGGCTTGGCAAAGAAATATGCAATTGAATCTTGTTCTGATGAGAAAACCTTCGGAAACGAATTTTTGAAAGAAGATAAAGTCAGGAAACGATACAAATCCTGCAAGCATTCTCTTCTTATCAGGAAAGCCAATTCTTTAGGATCATGAACATCGGTTTCACTAAACATAGGTCCGAATCCTTCTTTTACAATAGGTAAGAGTGCAGACAAAGTACCTTTCAAAGATGCAGCCATACAAAAACTGAAACTGTATTTATCCCCATCACAGAAAGAATGTGAAAGTTTCAGAGTTCTCAAGAAAGTATCATCACCCTCCAGAATTTCCAACAAGGGATACAGGGCAGGATTAGACTCATAATATGGAACAAACCAATTGGATGCCGTATTGAAGAAATCAAAACTCTTCATCTGAGAGAAACCATCGAAGAAGACATCAGCTCCCTGCTTCTGCATATTCACCATTTTATTGATATTTTCATCAATAGACATCACCATTTCCTCTTTCTTTTCTGGAGTGAGAATCTCGTCAAGAGAAGGTTTCTCATCGTTTTCCAGAGGCCGGTTCCATTTTTCATCAGGGAACGCATTCATGATATCTGCGCTGAATTGTTGAGCATCTTCTGCAGCATCCATACAGAAAAGAATCTGTTTCTGGATAGCATAAAGATGTGCGATTGTAGGTTCATCTTCCTTGATTTTATTAACAAACTTTTTTACATAAGAGTAATTCTTGATATCTGCGGAAATCAACATGACTGCCCAAGCCACAAGAATACGTTCTTTTATCTTCACATCCTGAGACTTTTTCCAAAGATCGTAGAAAGTTGTCATCATTTTATAATTGAAGACTTTGATTGATGACAACATGGCTGCAGATATCATCATAGCAGCTACACGATAATCAGTTGCAGGATTGGAAACAAGATCTGCAAAATAAGATAGTTTTCGGTCATCCCACAGACGAACAGTTAGGACATAAGAAAAGACGCTATCAAGGAAATCTTTATCGACATCTCCCTTCTCCGCTCTTTCTCCAATTTGTCTTAAATCTAAAGCCTTACTGCTATCATAAGCAGCCTTAAATAAAGAATCATTCTGAATGGCTTCATACATCTGAAGATGATGTACCAAATTACGACAGAAAGATTCAATGCCCGCATATATTTCTGCCATTTTTGGATCTTTGATACCCTTAGCATAGCAGTAAACCATTTTATCAAAAGTGTCTAACACATCCTGCACTTCGTCTTTCAAACCCGGACAGATAGGATTTTGGATTAAATACTCGTTAGAATGCGTTAGACACTTACGATAATAACCATCCCCACATTCTACAGTTATCTGCAAAATTGGGCTTTTTGAATTTAATCCATTCATAGTTTATTACTTTTTGTAAGGTCGTAAAAAATCAACAGTTTTCGGTTTACCAGCATGGTCAAACTTCAGTTTCGGCAAAGCCTTCACTGCAGCAAGATCTGCATCACAATATTTACGGAATAAATCCGAATAGTGTACAAAACCATTTTTATTTATACTGTCAACTGCCTGATTATATCCTTTGATGAATAAATCAAGTTGCTTTTTTCGTTCAATAGATTTAAGTGCCTTTTCTCTAAAAGCAAAGACGCCCAATCTCAAGCCCTTATCTCTGCTGTCCATGAGAACAGGATGCCGCTCTTTTCGGGCTTTAGTGGCCTGAGGTTCCGTCAAAAGAACCGCATCCATTTCATTATTGAGCAGCATTTTCAGACGTATTCTCACATCATTAATCTGCACCCGATATACATCATATTTAGGTTTGGCACTGTCTATCGCCAAATCAGCCAGATAATCAGTAGCAGAATATCTTGTCATGGCAATCATCTTGTCAGAAAGCTGCTTCAGTTCTGAGATACGTGCTCTCCTATTGGTAATCAATTGCCAATAAGTATTAGTAGAAATAGGAAATTCCAAAGGAGTTCCTCTTTTGATGATATGCCGGGCGCGTATCAGATCTGAGACAGCACCTTCTACCCGCCCCCGTTCAAGAGCAGTATCGCAGTCCATCTGCGCAGAGTAGCACTTCAGATGCACAGTAACTCCCAGGGAGTCGAAAAGTTTTTCATCATGTGCCACAAAGACAGGCAGACAATCCAAGGTAGGCATGACACCCACCTTGAAAGAAGCTTTGTCAATACTATCTTGACGCGCCTTTTCCTGCATAGACAGGCGACGGACTTTCTCCTTGGAGTCGCTGCATCCGACAAGTGCCGAAAGCCATGCTACCAGCAAAAACGCAACTACAGTCGCTTTCTTCATAATCGTTTCATTCCTTATTCTACATACAAGACCAATCCCTTGAGATACTCACCTTCCGGATGATAGATATTGATAGGATGGTCGGCTGGCTGATGAAGCTGATGCAGGATTCTCACCTTTCGTCCTGCCTGTGCAGCTGCCGTGAAAACAGCATTGCGGAAGTTGTCTTTCGTAACTACCTGCGAGCAGCTGAAAGTAAAGAGGATGCCTCCGTGCTTGATGCGCTGAAGTCCCTTCACGTTCAGGCGGGTATAACCTTTCAAAGCATTGCGCAGAGCAGCTCTGTGTTTGGCAAAAGCAGGCGGATCGAGCACGATGAGATCATACTGCTGGTCGTGATCGTCAAGATACTTGAATGCATCTTCGCAGAAAGCCTCATGACGGCTGTCACCAGGGAAGTTGAGATTCACATTCTCATTGGTCAACTCTATCGCTTTGGCGCTGCTATCTACAGAATGCACGAGTTTGGCATCGCCTCTCATGGCATATACGGAAAAGCCTCCGGTATAGCAGAACATATTCAGTACGCTCTTGCCTTTGGCATAATGTTCCAGAAGCGAACGATTTTCGCGCTGATCCACAAAGAAACCGGTCTTCTGACCTCTCAACCAGTCGATATGGAATTTCAATCCATTCTCAACAGCCACATTGTCAGCATCACCACCCAAAATAAATCCGTTTTCCTGACGGAGATCAGCCTTGAATGGCAAAGTTGTTTCACTCTTATAATAAATATTCTTGAGTCTGTCGCCCATCACTTTTGCAAGAGCCTGAACTACTTCCATTCTGTTGACGTGCATACCCACGCTATGCGCCTGCATCACGGCAGTCTCTCCGTAGCAGTCGATAACCAGTCCAGGCAGGTTATCACCCTCACCATGCACCAGTCGATAGGTATTATTGGCAGCATTGTCGGCGATACCCACAGCGATACGCATCTTGAGGGCAGAATCCAGACGAGAGCACCAGAACTCATCATCGATGGCAACATCATGGAAAGAAAGGACACGAACTGCGATGGAACCTATCTGATAATGTCCCACAGCTATAAAATCCCCGGTAGAAGTGATGACACGTACAATCTCACCTTCTACGATTCCCTCGTCCATCTGAGCGATAGCGCCAGAGAAGACCCAAGGATGAAAACGTTTCAGGGACTCTTCCTTTCCCCTCTTCAAATATATTTTCTTATACATATAATCTTACTTAGTATATTGTCTATTTTGTATCTGTATTACACCTTAATTATATATGGTTTCAAGATGATGCTTTCGATTGAGAAATCAGTTCGACTTGAGGCTTTACTTGAGATTCTACATGAAATTCAGCATGAGACTCTACTTGAGATGCTGGCTGCGATTCTGTCTGAGATGCATCTGCTTGAGGTTCCTCTATTTTCGGCTCAATCAGCACATAATCATGAGTCTCGTTGAGTTTGTTGAACTCCTTATAGAGTTGAATACACGCCCAAGCATCAGTAGCAGCATATATTTTTTGTGAATCTTTCAACTCAGTAACCTCCCAGTTGCTCAATCGCTGCGCCTTACTGATTTTCTGGTGAAAGAGGTTGGCGTAAATTTTCTGCAGACTCATATCAATCAGTCCCAAATCCTTAGCCATATCCTGAATCTCGATAAAGTTGCCCGGTTCAAAATCAGCCCTTTTATGAAGCTGATTAAGATCATCATGCCAGGAAAGACCAATCTTAGGTACCTTCTTATCAGTCAGGAATCTAATGATAGCTGGATGCATTCCCACATAATTCAAGCGGAACAGAAAACATACATCCTCTGTACTTACCTGAAGCAAGCACACCTCATAGCTTACGCCTCTTTTGAAAGAAGGACGAGTTTCCGTATCGATACCAAGAATGTCCTGGGACAGCAAAAAATCAATTGCCGCCTCAACATCCTCCGGGTGATCTATTACCTTAATTTCCCCCTCAAAGATTACTCTGGGCAATGCTACAATAGCATGCTTATCATACTTTTTGAATATTGTCTTCATTATTATTTCCAAGATTTCAGAATGCAAAAGTACAATTTATAAATGAAATGACCAAATGTAAATCAACTTTCTCGCAAAAATTAGAAAAATTAGCATTAAAATCTCGATTTTTTCGATTATTTTAGCTACTTTTGCAAGATAAATAATTCAAGAACATCAAAAATGGCAAAAAAAAGAACTGAACAGAAAACCAAAAGCTTCAGTCAAGCAATTGGCTTACAATATATTTTCAATAATACTATTACAGATTTCTTCTTAGGACTGGCTCTGGTCACCATTTCTGTAGTTACCATCATCGCGATGGTTTCTTTTTTGAATACGGGCGCGGCAGACCAAAGTATTCTGGAAGAAATGCGAACGGGAGAATGGACCAACAGTGAGCACCAGTTTCAGAATTATTGCGGTTCGCTGGGTGCTATCATCTCCTACTGGCTGATTTCACAGAATTTCGGTTTTCCATCATTCCTGCTCCCCACCTTTTTTATAATATGGGGATTGCAGCTCATGCATGCCTACAAAATCAATCTGTGGAAATGGTTTTTAAGCACCATGATTGTCATGGAATGGTGTGCCATCACATTTGCCAAATTCCTGACACCACTTACGGGTGGACTTATCTTCAATCCTGGCGGAAAGCATGGAATCTTTGTCGTACAGAACTTGGAAAACGTAGTGGGTGCACCGGGTCTTACAGCGATTCTGCTCTTTACTGCCATCGCTTTCCTCACCTACCTGACGACGGAAACCATCACCGTGATCCGAAAGGCGCTCAACCCGATTGGCTATATTACAAGTAAGGTGCACTTCGAAATCACCAATCACGGCAAAAATGGTGAAGACAACGAACCGGATGCCATTGCGCAGGCTTATGCGAATGCTGAAAATGGACAGAAACAGGAGGAGGAAGAAGAACCTGAGAAATCTGAGTTTAAGGATCCGGAGCCTGCCAAGGTGATAGATTTGGATGTTAATCCAGATAAAGCAGAAGAAGGAGCAGCTGCACATAACGCTGAAAATATGACGGCTGGAAATATGGATGCAGAACATGCTGCCGATGTAGAAGATGCAGCAGGCGAAAGCGCTTCTGTAGCGGCTGCAACCAAAGATCCTAACGTATCATTCCTGGAAAACCAGCGCAGATTGCGCAACGAGAGAGCGCAGGCTGAAGCTGATGAAAAGAAAGCTGCCGAACTCGCTTCCCAGCATATCGGCATGGATATTTCCGTAGCTGCCAACGAGGAACAGGCTTCCAGCAACACCGTGAGCAGCACCGTAGAGCTGAATACGCCTATCAACCCGAAAGAACCTTTCACCCGATATAAATACCCTACGCTCAACCTGCTGAAGAAGTATGAGGACAACGGTGCTTATATTGACGAAGAGGAACAGATAGCCAACAAGAACCGAATCATTGAGGTTTTGGGCAATTTCGGTGTGCAGATTAAGACCATCCGAGCTACGGTAGGTCCTACGATTACACTCTACGAAATCCAGCCAGCTGAAGGTGTGCGCATCTCCAAGATCAAGAATCTGGAAGATGATATCGCCCTGAGTCTCGCAGCTTTGGGTATCCGTATCATCGCTCCTATTCCTGGCAAGGGAACCATCGGTATCGAGGTGCCGAATGCCAAGGCCAATATCGTGAGCATGGAAAGTATCCTCAACTCCAAGAAATTTCAGGAAACCAAGATGGAACTTCCTATCGCTCTTGGTAAGACGATCACCAATGAGGTTTTCATGGTAGATTTGGCCAAGATTCCTCACCTGCTCGTAGCCGGTGCCACCGGACAGGGTAAATCTGTAGGTCTGAATGCGATTATCACCTCTTTATTATATAAGAAGCATCCTAATGAGCTGAAACTGGTGCTCATCGACCCCAAGAAGGTGGAATTCAGCGTTTACTCCCGCATCGCCAACCATTTCATGGCAGCGGTTTCTGACGAAGAAGAACCTATCATCACAGATGTTACCAAGGTGGTAAGAACGCTCAACAGTCTCTGTGTGCTGATGGATAGCCGATACGACCTGCTGAAGAAAGCCGGTGCCAGAAACATCAAGGAGTATAACCAGAAGTACATCAACCACAGGCTCAAGCTGACCGACGGACATGAATATATGCCATACGTGGTGGTAATCATAGATGAGTTTGGCGACTTGATCATGACAGCCGGCAAGGAGGTGGAACTTCCTATCGCTCGTATCGCCCAGCTGGCTCGTGCCGTGGGTATCCACATGATTATCGCAACCCAGCGCCCTACTACGACCATCATTACGGGTAATATCAAGGCCAACTTCCCAGGCCGTATCGCCTTCAAGGTGACATCTGCCATTGACTCCAAGACCATTCTGGACAGAACAGGTGCCAACCAGCTGATAGGTCGAGGCGATATGCTCTATCTGAATGGCAACGAGCCGGTACGTGTGCAGTGTGCATTCGTAGATACTCCGGAAATTGAGCGCATCAACGAGTACATCTCCAGTCAGCCTGGTCCTATCGAGCCACTCGAACTTCCTGAGCCAGCCAATGACGGAGAAGCTGTGGGCAGCGGAAATGTGGATACGCGCAATCTCGATCCTTACTTTGAGGAAGCAGCGCATGCCATCGTCTTATCACAACAGGGAAGTACGAGTATGATACAGCGCCGATTCAGTATCGGATACAACAGAGCCGGACGACTGATGGACCAGTTGGAAGCTGCAGGAATCGTAGGTGCTGCCCAGGGCAGTAAGCCAAGAGAGGTGCTTCTGCAGGACGAAAACCAGCTGAACACGCTCCTTCTCCAACTGAGAGGATAAGATTAAACGAGGCTTAAAGAAACTAAGAATTCTTAAAGAATAGATATTAATTAAACTTTTCATGTTACCTTTGCATCTAAGTAACATGAAAAGTTTTTTTTAATTTATAAAGAAAGAATGATGAAGAAAATGATTTTATTTGCTTTCATGACTCTGATGAGTCTTGGAACATTCGCACAGACAGCCCAGCAGGTTTTAAATAAGACTGCCAAAATCATAGGCAACAAAGGTGGCGCCAGCGCCAATTTCAGCCTGTCAAGTACCAAATACGGTTCCACTTCCGGCACCATCGCCATCAAGGGCAACAAGTTTAATGCCCACACTCCGCAGGCTACCGTATGGTATAATGGTAAGACGCAGTGGACTTATATGAAAAATACCAACGAGGTAAATGTCAGCAATCCTACACAGGCGCAGCAGATGTCAATGAACCCTTATACATTTATCAATATATATAAGACCGGTTACAATTCCAGCCTGAAAAATGCTGGCAGCAACTATGAGGTTCACCTGATTGCTCAGAACAAGAGGCGTACGGTACAGGAATTGATTATCACCATCAACAAGAAAACCTACGTTCCTTCTGTCATCAAGATGAGACAGGGCAGTTCCTGGAGCACTATCAAGGTGAGCAATTTCAGAGCTAAGAATGTGTCTAACAGCACTTTCGTCTTCAACAGCAAAGATTTCCCTAAAGCAGAAATCGTAGATTTGAGATAATGAGAAAATTGCTGATAATGAAAAAATCGAGAATTTTAAGATAAAACTAAAATCGCAGACTTTGAGATAAAGCAACAAAAAAATGTAAGTCTTTTCAGACTTACATTTTTTCGTTTCCATACATCTCGTTCCACCAACAGTCATCATCCTGAAGCCATTTGGAGAACCAGGCAAAGATGGTATTCTGCCATTTGATGCGCTTTTCGTAGTCGATGATATGATGATCCTGACCATCTACCAGCACCATAGCCGTAGGACGGCCTAATACTTTCAGCGCAGTATAGAGTTGGATGCTCTCTCCTACCGGCACGTTGTTATCAGCAGTACCATGCAGGAAAAGCAATGGTGTATGAATCTTATCTGCACGATAAAGCGGACTCTGGTCTACAAAGAGATGCTTGTTGGTCCAAGGATATTCATTGGCCATAGAAACCTGACTGTAGGAATATCCCCAATAGCCTTCTCCCCAATAACTGGTATGATCACTGATACCCGCATGGGAAATGGCTGCAGCAAAGAGATCCGTCCTGGTCTGAAGATACTGGGTCATAAATCCGCCATAGCTGGCTCCGATACATCCTATCTTCTTCCTGTTCACAAAACCATGTTCATCACAGAAAGCCTGAGTGCTGGCTATGATATCTTCAGCCACTCCCTCACCAGCCGTATCTACGTGGCGGGCAGAGAACTTCTGTCCGAAACCGGTGGCTCCACTTGGATTGACCACCAGCACCACATAGCCCATGGCTGCATAGACATGATGCGGATAGCGGCTCTGGAACATACGACTCGTAGGACTGCAACCTCCATAATAGTTGACTACCATCGGATATTTCTTGGCTGCATCAAAATGAGGAGGCAGATAATAGCGGCAGCAGATGGTGTCGCCCTTTGCGTTGACATAATTCCACGCCTTGCATTCGCCCAACTGGACATCTTTCAATTCGCGGGCACTGAGGTCGTCTATCACCTGTGCTTTCTGCGCCTTGGTATTCATCCTATAGAGGCGGTCGGCATTGGATGCACTCTGTCCTGAGAATGCCATTTCGGCAGCAGAAGATGCCAGGGAGAAGGACTTGATATACTCTTCAGGCGACTTCAACAGGACAAATTTTCCAGATTTCGGATTCAGTTGGAAAAGATGCACGCAGTCCTTGTCTTCAGCCGTAAAATAGATGTTTCCATCCACCTTGCTCCAGACTACATTCTGCACATTCGGATCGAAATCCTTGGTGAGCGGACGCACCTGCTGAGCCTCCTTTGACGAGGCAGACATCAGATAAAGTTGCGTATCTATCATGCTCGGAATCTGACCTTCTTCCACATTCTTGCCGATACCGTCAAAGGCCTCAGGAGAAGCACTTACAAGAATCGACTTGCCGTCTGGAGAGAACAGGGCACTATTGATAAACTCGCCCTTATCCACCAGGGTTTCAGCCTGAAGGGTTTGGAGATCCAGTCTGTAGAGCGAAGTCAGGGTAGTTGGTCGCTTGGTCAGACGATCCTCACTCTTGCCGATGAGCAGATAGCGGGAATCGGCAGAGATATCATTGAGATAAATATTGTGATAACCGAAGGTGATAGGCTGGAAAATTCCGGATACCAAATCATATTTTGCAAGATTGGAGCGATTGCGCCAGCCCGGTTGACGGTCATCCGGTTCCTTGATGTCATAAACCTGTGCATCCTTCTTCCTGCCCTCGGTAGTGACCGTATAGATCAGAGATTTCTCGTCGGGAGTAAACTGAAAGAAGCCTTCCGGAATATTTGTTGCCAAAACCTCACGTTCCATCGTCAGCGGATTGACAGTTACCAGCTGCTGACTGGAGCTTTCAGTTTCATAAGAGAGTGCGGAGCCAGCTGCGGCATTTCCATTAGCCTCGATAGCACTTTCACTATTCTTCTGCACGAAATACATTTTATTGCTGCGAGGCATCCACTTCACGTTTTCCTGGAAAGAAGCAAGTACCCTGCCTGTCTGATAATTCCTCACCTCATTGATACTGTGGTTGTTGCCCTGACGGTCAACCCAGGTTTTGTGCACAATCACGTATTTTCCATTCGGAGAGAGTGATACGCTCGAATAGTTAGGCGCGCAGATCACATCATAAATATTGTATGCACGCTTGGAAGAAGCTGAAGGGACATCAATTTTCAGGGAATATGCAGAGTTTTTCTGAGATTCTTCAGATTCTTTGGATGATAATGCAGGGTTCCCAGAAGGCTGAGCAGTTAGATCATTTCCCGTTTTTACCAGAACCTTGGCATCATCCTTTGCAGCCAGATATTTGATCACCACCTGATGAGAAGAAGGCAACAGAACCGTCTCAAACTGGTTTCCATTTCCCTTCAAAGACTCTCCATCCACAAAAAGTCGATACTCGCTGACACCTTCCACAGAGATCATCACTTTCATCCGGTGCTCATTGGAGAGACTGAAAGATGCCAGATTCAGGGCATGCGGAGATGATGCGGAAGATAAGGAAGAAACCTCTTTCCCCTGATTGAAGGAAGTAAACGACAGCGGGGAATCCAACAGTTTTTCCATCGCAAACTTTTCTCCCTTAATATCTACACTGTCCGCCATCCAAGGCAAACTGACAGGAAATGGACCTGCATATTTGAACTTCTTCACCTCGATGGTTTCAGCCTGAGCTGTCATAGAGGCACACAAGGCGGCACTGAAAGTGAGTGCCATCACGCCTTTCTTGCTTATAAAATGATGTTTATCTATCATCGTTTTCTTGTTTATATTCGATTTTTTAATCTTGATTGTCAATATGACTCACTATAATTTCATAGCGAAAGCCAAACCCGTAGGAGAAACAGAAAGACTGATATTGTCTAACTTATCAGTCGTACTTTTTCCGCTGATATGGCCATCGTTGTCTGTTGTGGAATTTAGATGATTCTGGCTTTCTCTAACATTATCTCCACCATTTTTCTTCTTTTTGCCCAAAATCAGATTACCTATCAGATAACCCGCCTCTGCCGAAGCCACTCCGATGGCAGCACCGGCCACGACATCACCCCAATGATGGCGGTTGCGGCGGATTCTATCTACCGCCACTCCGGTAGCCAGCGCATAACCAGCTATGCCTATCCAGGGAGAAGCCTTGCGATATTCGTGCATCAGATTGGTGGCGCCACAAAAGGCGACAGAGGTGTGTCCCGATGGAAAAGAACGATTGTCAGTTCCATCGGGACGCATTTTATGAATGGTATGTTTCAGACCATAGGTGACTCCGGCATTCAGTCCGAAAGACACGACCGAAACCGTCAGTCTGCGCTTCCAGGAACTCTCCGCCTCTACACCCAGCAGTTTCAGTCCGAAGACCGAAGCCATGGGCACATACTGCAGCACGTCGTCAATGCCGTCACCATGATACGTTTTGTAATGACTCGCACTCGCTGGAACATCTGCCCCACCTGGAGTCTGAGAAAACGCAGTTGACGATAGCAGCAGACCGGCTACTATCAGGTAATCTCTCAAATTTTTCATCATTGATATTAATTTCAGTCTTATGCCATCATCGCTACACCTTATATATATATAGGCGCAACGATTACAGATGTGATATATCACAGTTGGATTTCCACAACCTTGTCGATTTCAGTAGGAATGGCGCCTAAGTCGAGGATGATTCCACCATTGCATTTCTGCATCTTGAGCGGTTTCTTGCTCACAAAGTCGAATACCTTTTTCACCTTTCTGTTGCCCAAAGGCAGGAAGAGAGACTGGTCCTGAAGTTTCAGCACATGCACAAAGAGTCGGTTGCCCTTCTGGGTGGAAACGCCCCAGTCGTGAGGAGCCACGATGCCCGCTCTCGTACCATATATCGTTTCACCGTATGTTTTCATCCACTCGCCCATTTCCGCCAGGCGCTCCAAGGCCACAGCAGGCAGTTCACCATCTGGCTGAGGACCGATGTTCATCAGGAGATTGGCATTCTTGCCCGCCGATTTCACCAGATAATGAATCAGGGTTTTGGTGGATTTATAGTCCTGATCGGTTATCTTATATCCCCACATCCCGTTCATGGTTTCGCAGGTTTCCAGCGGCAGTTTACTGATGTCCTGTCCCGACAAGCCCGACTTGTTTTCGCCAGGAAGATCACGCTCGAACATCTGGAAATCCTCTCCCTCAAAAGGCACCTGATGATGATTGTTGCCTATCATACAGGCTGGTTGGAGACGATGAATTAGGGCATATTGTTCAGGCAGCTGCCAGTTGAAATCGGGATTGATATCCTGATCCCACCAGCCATCAAACCATATTGCGCCTATCTTGCCATAATGGGTAAGCAGTTCGGTAAGCTGGTTGTTCATAAACTGGTAGTAGCTCTGCCAGTTGCCCTTCGGATTCGGGCGTCCGGTTCCCCTGCCCGTTCTTCCCTGCGGAGCATCCTCGCGATACCAGTCGATGTGTGAATAGTAGAGATGTAGGCGGATGCCCTGCTTGTGGCATTCATCCGCCAGTTCCTTGAGAATATCCCGCTTGAAAGGAGTGGCATCCACGATATTATAATCAGAATACTGGGTCTTGAACATGGAGAAGCCCTCATGATGACGGGTCGTGAAACAGATATATTTGGCTCCGGAAGCCTTGATGGCAGCCACCCATTTGGCAGCATCAAACTTAGACGGATAGAAGCCGCCAGCCAACTTAGCATATTCCTTGTAGTTCAAATCCTTGTTGGTCATCGTCCATTCGCCCGTTGCCAGCATACTGTACAAGCCCCAGTGCAGGAAGATTCCGAACTTGTCGTCCTGAAATTCCTGTCGCGACTGGAGATTTTCCTTTGTTGGCTGATAATGCTGCGCAGGGAGAACTGCAGACAATTCCCCATTCTTAGAAGATGCGGAAGATGCAGCAGTAGCCGAAAGAGACGAGCAGCAGAGAGCGAATGAGATCGCAGCTGCAAAAGACTTGGTTTCCAGATTCATTTTCTTTCCCATAATAATGATTTTATTTGTTGGAACCTTCTCCATATATAATAGGTAAACTCTATATGATATAGGTAAAACTCTATAAATAATAGGTACTCTATATCATAATAGATAAAACTTTTTTCTATATATTAAATAGAATAAGATGCAAGTGAGCAGATAAGAAATCAGATTTCCTCTACGATTTCACTCATATCCTTGCGCTTCTTTGCAGCATGCGGACAATCTTCGGCTATATGACCGATTGGGATGATGACGACTGCCTCAAAGCCAGGACGGGAGAAAAGTTGCTTCATCTTGTCGGTGTTATAATTGCAGACCCAGCAAGTGCCCAATCCTCTTTCGGTGGCAGCCAGACAGAGATGTTCGGTAGCGATAGCCACATCGATGTCGCCATGAGCTTTTCCGTCGTATTTTCTCACCCAGTTTTCCTCCACATTTCTCATGCCTACGATATACATAGGTGCCGAGCGAAACCACTCTCTGTCATAGCATTCCTGCAGTTTCTGCTTTGCCTCATCAGAGCGCACGATGAGCCATTTCCAAGGCTGCTTGTTGACTGCCGATGGTGCCATGCGCACACACTCCATGATGTAATCAAAATCCTCCTGACTCACAGCCTCAGAAGTAAATTTGCGAGCCGAAAATCTTTCCTGGCTCAAAGCTAACATATTTTTCATATCGTATCTTTCTTTTATAAATGAATCTTTTTCTTTAGAGAAAAAAGTCATTATTTGAATAATGGTACAAAGATAAAAAGAAATTGCGAAAAAACAAAGAAAAGGCTCAATAATATAATAAGGTATGGTAAAATATTACATTTTCCTGTAGAATCTGAGAGCACCCAATCCCTTTGCCTGAGGATGAGAGAGGAGGATGAACTCGCGGAGCAGGATTTCGGGATGGAAACTGACGGTCTCAAAATAAGGAACGCGGTCGGTATTACACTCGTAGATATTGCCAGTCTGGAAAGCACTCAGAGCCTTATATCCATCATATTCCTGCAACAGAGCAGCACGGGAAAGCGGTTGTCCACCGAAATACTTGAATGCCCAGATATCCACCTCACTGCCCCGGGCAATCACCTGTTCCGGACTCAGCGAGAGACTTCCACTATGTTCATCGTCGGCAAAAATATATCTTGCATTGGCATCTTTCAGGAGAATACCCATCGTGCTTTTTCCGCCTGGCGAATACCATACGCTGCCCATTTTCCGCTCAGTCAAGACCGAAAGACCTTTCGGCAACTTGGCAGCCTGAGCCTTAAGGGAAAGATATCCCTTCTCAATAGCTGCGAAAAGGGAATCCGCCTTATCTGCCCCATAGAGCAAGCCGTAGAACTTGATCCACTCTGCCCTTCCAAGCGGAGAGGTTTCCATATAGTCAGCAGTCTCGATAATCGGAATATTCAGATTGTCGAGTTTGCCATAACCGCCACTGTTCTCAAAAGGGGAAATGAGAAGCGCCTCCGGGTGGAGAGCTATGATTTTCTCGACATCCGGCTGCATACCGGAACCGCAATCTACTATGGGAAGGGAAGCGGATGTAGATGAAGCTGAAGACTTGCAAGAGCCTGATGCAGACGAAGCGACTTCAGGCATTCCTAATCTTTTCTGAATATCCTCTATCAGAATATATTTGGAATCGCAGACGCCTCGAATTGCATTTTGGCAACCAAGTTCGTAAAGGAGCTGGCAATGAGGAGACGTAAATACCGCACTACTACAAATCGGAGTTCTCACTATATCGGCTCTACAACCGTCAGGTCCGGTCAAACCGAGAGAGCCTGCCAGAGCATGAGAGCCTGCCAGAGCACGAGAGCCTGCTGCTCCATGAGATTCTGCCATGGCCTGAGAAGCACCCGCTACATCTTGACTTCCATTTCTGCCTTTCATCAGCATTTCGGCAGTTTCATCTCCCTTTTTCCCTTTCGGAATCAGGATATATTGGTGCAATACGGTCCCTTTCTTCCAGGGATTTCCTACATTCACCTCCGTAAATCCCTCATGCTCCACCATCGTAAGCAGTTGAGCATATTTCAGTCTGATTGTATCTCCCTCATCCCAAGCGGCAAATTGCTGTCCGCCCTGACAGGAAGAGAGAGAGAAAGAAAGGACAAACCAAAACACAAGCATTCCGAAATAAAGGGGAAAACTGGAAAAGCAGAAACGCTTACTTGAAGCAGAAAACTTCATACTCATATCTTTTTCTAAAACGATCATATTACAATTATTTATAAGATTATTAATACATTTCTCCGAGATTAAAGGGATGATGCTATACCCTCACGAACCTAATACCATAATTCTTTATTTTTATATATATGATTTCAATATATTAAATCACTTGACGATGGTTTATTCAAAACATGTTTGCATTCCGGCATGTACATTTTGCATTAAATCTAAAACTATTCGAGTCGAAAGATATAGCAATCGGTCTTCCCGAAAAAGTCAGTGACTATCTTGCTTAATATAACCATTTTTGTCATTGCCACTCTGATAAATATCAGAATAAGGTATATAAAAAATCCTGAAGACTATCGGATAACCGAAGCCTTCAGGATAATAATATCTTGGAGAGGGCGGTCGTTATTGCCCTTGTCTGTGACTACATTCTGGATTTTCTCCACCACATCCATACCCTCAAGTACTTCTCCAAAAACGGTATAACCCCCATCGAGATGAGGCACACCGCCGTATTTCACATACCCATCAATCACCTGCTTATTAGGCAGCACGTAGGCCTTTTCCTCTCTGGCCTCTTTCTCTATCAGATATTCTATTTGCCGACGGGAGAAATTCCTGCCCCAGGTGATATAGAAATCGCAGGGAGCTGAAGCAAATTTAGGATTCTCCTCATCACCCTCACGTGCCGCACAGAGCTGACCACGCTTATGGTAGTATTTCGGATAGCGTATTTCAGCAGGAACAACATAGGCGGTATCAAATACTTCCTTCTTCAGAGGGTCTACCTTTCGGGTAGCAGGATCACCAGCCTGCACCATAAAGTTCTTGATAACACGATGGAAGATGCAGCCGTTATAATAGCCACAATTTACCCACTTCAGGAAGTTGTCACGATGCAGAGGCGTATCATTGTAGAGCGCAATACGGATATTGCCCATCGTAGTCTCCAGCAAGACTTCCGGACAGGTAGGATCCTGATGCACTCCAGCCGTATCAACGCCCTCCACGGCGATGCCCTTCAAGACAGTCACCTCCTTGGCATTCATATAATCCTGAGCATAGCTCTGCAACCCGTAAAACGCAAGCACCATGCTCGCCATCACCATTTTCAAATTTATATTCAATTTCATATTTTTCCACATTATTTTAAGAAGAATTCCCTAAAAATCAAAAGACAAGAGAATACCCCAAGATTCAAAAGATAAAGACCTACTTCACTGTGATATGAAAGCAGCCCTGGTTCACCTCATATTTCACGAGGCAGCGACCGTTCTCACGAAAGTCGCGCAGCACCTCGCTGAGCACCCATTTCAGAGAGTCGTTTCTCACCTGTCTGCGCGAATCCTTAGCAGTCTGCACGGTCTTATAACGATTGTAGCAGACATCAAAAGTAGTGCCGTAGAGATGGCAGGAATTCTCGGTTGCATTTCCGTTTCTCGTGCGGAGTTTCGCTACATCATCCTTGGTACGGAGAATACTCGTCACAATGATCTTGTGGAGCGGAATGCCTTTGATTTGGAGGGAGTCGAAATAGGCCCTTCCTATATCCTGTAGCAATACCGATGCACGTGGAACGAGATAAGGAATACTGCTATTGAGTTTGTCAACATAAAAAAAGGGATTACTACCCACATAGACCAGCGCTCCCTTGCTGTGTTCTGCCTCATCGCGGTTCCGAACTGGCTTCACCCCATAGCGGTTGGCTGCTTGTATCTGCACATCCTGCTGGTCAGGGAACGTATTTCCGAAATGCGGAACAGAGAATATGCGGTGCTTCACTTCCTTACCATCCTTGTCAAAGAAAATCGAACTTCCCTTCGCAGCAGAGTCCAGAAGCTGTTCTGATGCAGCATCCACCGTCATTCCGGCATTCGCCAGTTGGTCGGCAGAGGCACCATTTGACTGGGAGGCATTAGATGGTGAAACTTCCACCTCCCGTGCCGCATCATCCTCGGCCAGCAAAGCAGCAGAATCATTTTTCAAAGAATCGGCTGCCTCCGCTTTTGTCAAACGGGATTCTGCCACGCTCGGATTCGCCACTCTTATCAGGGCGAGAATCAGGACTACTACGACAAATCCGAGCAGAAAACGGTTTTTGCCCGACATGACACGGAGAATCCTGAAGATATTTCGTATGATTTCTTTCAATTTCATGATTTGAGTATTTTCAATTTCATTCTGATCAAGCTCCAGTTTCAGAGGATTACTTTCTTCCATCTCTTATAAAAAAGGATTCCAGCCAAGGTCCTCATAGGAGATAAGCCCATGCCTCATTCCAACGAGGGAAAGAATCCCAGACCAGAAGCCAAACTTTCAGACCTGTCCGATCAAAATGTAGTGCAAAAGTACGGCAAAAAAACGAAAATGCAAAACTTTTTAAAGTCTTTTTAAACAAAACATATCAGAAATTTTGCTCATTTCAAGGAAAAATAGTAATTTTGCAGCGTATTAATATCATATAAGTTTAAACTACATTATTTTTTAGAGTTTTGATAGAGAAACATATTGTACTCGAAGACGTTGACCCAGTGATGTTCTACGGAGTGAACAACAGTCATCTGCAGATGATCAAATCACTGTACCCGAAGTTGCGTATCGTTGCACGCGACAATGTACTTCGTGTGCTCGGCGACGAGGAGGAAATGGCGAAAGCGGAAGAAGAAATAGAGCAGATGCGCAAGCACTTGGTGAAATACAACATGCTCAACGAAGAGGATATTCTTGACATTGTGAAAGGCAAGCAGACCAAGGCCGATTCAGCTAAGGATGTACTGGTATATAGCATCAGCGGAAAGCCTATCAAGAGCCGGAGCGCCAATCAGCAGAAGCTCATCGATGCATACGAGAAAAACGACATGGTATTTGCTGTAGGTCCTGCAGGAACAGGTAAAACCTACCTCAGTATCGCACTTGCAGTAAAAGCTCTCAAGGAAAAAACAGCCAAGAAAATCATCCTCTCACGCCCTGCCGTAGAAGCAGGCGAAAAACTCGGTTTCCTACCGGGCGACATGAAAGACAAAATAGACCCTTATCTGCAGCCGCTCTATGACGCCTTAGAAGACATGATACCTGCCGTAAAACTGCAGGACATGATGGAAAAGCATATCATACAGATAGCTCCACTTGCCTTCATGCGCGGACGCACACTGAGCGACGCCGTAGTCATCCTCGACGAGGCGCAGAACACCACCTCCCAGCAAATCAGAATGTTCCTCACCCGTATGGGTATGAACACCAAAATGGTAATCACGGGAGACCTCACGCAGATAGACCTGCCGAGAGAACAGCGAAGCGGACTGAAAGAGGCCCTCAAAATACTCGAAGGTGTGGAAGGTATCGGAGTGGTCAACCTCGGGCAGAAAGATATCGTAAGACATAAGCTCGTGACACGCATCGTAAATGCATACGACAAATACGACAAGGAAAGAGCTGAAGCCCGGGAAGCAATGAAAGCAGAAAAGACAGAAAATTCAAAATAATTTAGAATAAGGAACCGGAAGAAAGCCTACCCTGCACAAAGAGAAAGGAATAGGATTCCCTGAGCAAAAGAGAAAAGGAATAAGATTCCCTGAGCAAGAAAAAGGAAAGCCGACAGAAAGTTCGAAGTTCAAAATTCAAAGTTCAAAATAAAATGAAAGCATTAACAAAGACAGATTTCCATTTCGATGGACAGAAGAGTGTTTACCACGGTAAAGTACGTGATGTGTATGACATTAACGACGACATCCTTGTGATGGTCGCTACCGACAGAATCTCAGCGTTCGACGTTGTGCTGCCAAAAGGCATCCCATTCAAGGGACAGGTACTCAACCAGATAGCTGCGAAGTTCCTGGATACTACGACAGACATCTGTCCTAACTGGAAGTTGGCTACACCAGACCCTATGGTCACCGTAGGTTTGAAGTGCGAAGGTTTCCGTGTTGAGATGATTATCCGCTCTATCCTCACAGGTAGTGCATGGAGAGAATACCAGAAGGGTTGCCGCGAAATCTGTGGTGTGAAACTCCCTGAAGGTATGCGCGAGAACCAGCGTTTCCCAGAACCAATCATCACTCCTACCACAAAGGCTGACGAAGGTCACGACATGAACATCTCTAAGGAAGAAATCATCGCCCAGGGCATTGTTAGTGCTGAAGACTATGCAGTGATGGAAGACTACACCCGCCGCATCTTCGCTCGCGGACAGGAAATCGCAGCTAAGCAGGGACTCATCCTCGTAGATACCAAATATGAATTTGGCAAGCGCGACGGCAAGGTTTACCTCATCGATGAAATCCACACTCCAGACTCAAGCCGCTACTTCTACGCTGATGGTTACGAGGAGAAATTCGAAAAGGGCGAGCCACAGCGCCAGCTCTCTAAGGAATTCGTACGCCAGTGGCTCATCGAGCACAACTTCATGAACGAGCCTGGACAGACCATGCCAGAAATCACCGACGAGTATGCAGAGAGTGTGTCAGACCGCTACATCGAACTCTACGAGCACATCACAGGCGAGAAGTTTGACAAGGCTACCGAGGAAGGCGACATCGCTGCCCGCATCGAGAAGAACGTAAGCGAATGGCTTGCAGCAAGAAAGTAATCATTCCTGGGGAAATAATCATTCCACAAAGAAAATAGTTTTTCCCTGAAAAGAGTACTATATATATTAATGTACAAGCAAGAACAAATTAAGCCCTATGAAGGCGAAGGAGAAAAGGGCAAGTTGGTAGAAGAAATGTTCGATAACATCGCTCCTACCTACGACACTCTCAATCATCGCCTCTCATGGGATATCGACAAGGGGTGGCGTCGCAAAGCCATCAGACTGCTGCAGCGCCACCACCCTGAAAAGATGCTCGACATCGCCACCGGTACGGGCGACTTCGCCATTCTGGCGGCCAAAATGCTGCATCCCCAACAGCTCATCGGAGCAGACATATCCGAGGGCATGATGGAAATCGGAAGACAGAAAGTGAAAAAGGAAAATCTGCAGCACATCATCAGCTTCAAGAAAGAAGACTGCCTGCACCTCTCCTTCCCAGACGAAACCTTCGATGCAGTGACGGCAGCATTCGGCATACGCAATTTCCAAAACCTCGACCAGGGACTCAAGGAAATGTGCCGAGTACTGAAGAAGGGCGGACATCTGAGCATCGTAGAACTCACACATCCCGTGAGATTCCCGATGAAGCAGCTCTTCCGCATCTATTCCCACACGGTATTGCCGATATACGGCAAGCTGATCTCTAAAGACCAGAGTGCCTACAACTATCTGACGGCCACCATCGAAGCCTTCCCGCAGGGAGAAACAATGATGGAGGTGCTGAAGAAAGCCGGTTTCGAAAAGGCAGAATTCAAGCGACTCACCTTCGGCATCTGCACGATGTATTTCGCAACAAAATAAAAACAAAAAATAATCAGTATGGACAAGTATGGACTCATAGGTTACCCTCTAGGACATTCGTTCTCAAAGAATTACTTCAACGAGAAATTCGAGAACGAGGGCATCGATGCTACCTACATCAACTTCGAAATTCCAACCATCGAAGACCTGGCAGAAGTGCTCGACTCCAATCCGGAATTGAAAGGATTCAATGTGACCATCCCTTACAAGGAAAAGGTTATCAGCTATCTGGACTACGTTAGTCCCGAGGCAAATGCTATCGGTGCTGTCAACGTGGTAAGAGTTACCCACAAAGGCGATGAAACTGTGCTCAGAGGCTACAACAGTGATGTGATAGGCTTCACCCAGAGCATCGAACCGTTTATCGAGTCTTTCCACAAGAAAGCCCTGATTCTCGGTACAGGTGGCGCATCAAAAGCCATCTGCTATGGACTGAAGTCGCTCGGACTGGAAACCGTCTTCGTGAGCCGATACGAGCGTCCTGGCACTCTACAGTATGACAACATTACGCCTGAAATCATCAAGGAATACAACGTGATTGTCAACTGCACTCCTGTAGGCATGTACCCTCACGTAGATGAGTGTCCACCGCTGCCTTACGAAGCCATGGACAGCCATACCTTATTATATGATCTGATCTACAACCCTGATGAAACTCTCTTCATGAAGAAGGGCAAAGAGCAGGGAGCCACCGTAAAGAACGGACTGGAAATGCTGCTCCTGCAAGCCTTCGCATCCTGGGATTTCTGGGAAGGAAAAGAGCAATTGTAAAAAAGATTTTTCTGAAAAAGAATCTCTAATAGATGAAAAGACTTTCTGATGCAAGATTTATTCTTTGTGGATATTCTTTAGCACAGAATTTTTCTGGTGAAATCTAAGTTGTGGTGTTATTTTTTAGGCACGGATTACGCAGATTACACGGAATTTTCAGAAGAAGGAATTCGTCAGAAGAGGATGCTTTCAGATGAAGGATTTATCAGATTATATAATATATAATGTAAAGGAGAAAAGACTTTAAATAAAAACGATAAAAAATAGAAAAATGAGTAACAATCGCTATATGATGCGCGGAGTGAGCGCAGCAAAAGAAGACGTGCATAACGCCATTAAGAACATCGACAAAGGTATTTTTCCACAGGCTTTCTGCAAAATCATACCTGATATTCTGGGCGGTGACCCAGAATACTGCAACATCATGCATGCCGATGGTGCTGGTACGAAATCAAGCTTGGCATACATGTATTGGAAAGAAACAGGCGACCTCTCTGTATGGAAAGGTATCGCACAGGATGCTGTCGTAATGAATACAGACGACCTGCTTTGTGTAGGTGCTGTAGATAATATCCTTGTTTCATCTACCATCGGAAGAAACAAAATGCTCGTACCAGGTGAGGTAATCTCTGCCATTATCAATGGTACAGATGAACTCCTCCACGAAATGAGAGAAATGGGCATCGGCATCTACCCTACTGGTGGAGAAACTGCCGATGTTGGTGACCTCGTACGCACCATCATCGTAGATTCCACCGTTACCTGTCGCATGAAGCGCAGCGATGTTATCAACAATGCCAACATCCGTCCAGGCGACGTCATCGTAGGTCTTTCCTCTACAGGTCAAGCTACTTACGAGAAGAAGTACAACGGCGGTATGGGCAGCAACGGACTCACCTCTGCTCGCCACGATGTATTCGCCAAGTATCTCGCTGAGAAATACCCAGAAAGCTTCGATCACGCAGTACCAAGCGAACTGGTTTACAGTGGCAAATACGAATTGACCGATGAGGTGGAAGGCGCTCCTATCAATGCAGGCGAACTTGTACTCTCACCAACCCGCACCTACGCCCCTGTCATCAAGAAATTGCTCGATGAACTGCGCCCTGAAATCCACGGTATGGTACACTGTACTGGCGGTGCACAGACCAAGGTGCTCCACTTCGTAGGCGAAGACTGCAAGGTAGTGAAGGACAACATGTTCCCAGTACCACCACTCTTCAAGGCTATCCACGACTGTTCTGGCACCGACTGGAAGGAGATGTACCAGGTATTCAACATGGGTCATCGCATGGAAATCTATGTACGCCCAGAGATTGCAGAAAAGGTCATCGCCATCAGCAAGAGCTTCAATATCGATGCACAGATCGTAGGTCACATCGAGGAAGGCAAGCGCAGCCTCACCATCAAGAGCGAATTTGGAACATTCGAATATTAATCAATAGAACATTCGAATAATAATCATTATAAAATGGATAATAACAATATATTACAGAAACTGGAAGGCTTAGAGAGCCGATACGAGGAAGTTAGCACCCTCATCACCGACCCGGATGTCATCGCAGACCAGAGCAGATACGTAAAGTTGACCAAGGAATGGAAAGACCTCGGCGACATCATGGACGCTCGTAAGCGATACATCAACTGCCTCAACTCCATCAAAGAAGCCAAGGACATTCTCGCCAACGAGAGTGACCCGGAAATGAAAGAAATGGCACGAGAGGAGTTGAACGAAAACGAAGCTCTGCAGCCTAAACTCGAAGAGGAAATCAAGATAGCACTTGTACCAAAGGATCCAGAAGATGCCAAGAACGTGCAGATGGAAATCCGTGGTGGTGCAGGTGGCGACGAGGCAGCTCTCTTCGCTGGAGACCTCTTCAGTATGTACAAGAAATACTGCGAGTCTAAGGGTTGGACCGTGAGCGTGACTTCTGTCTCTGAGGGCGCCGTTGGTGGATATAAGGAAATCGACTTTGCCGTAAGCGGAACAGATGTTTACGGTACGCTGAAATATGAATCTGGCGTTCACCGCGTTCAGCGCGTGCCTGCTACCGAGACTCAAGGACGTATGCACACATCAGCAGCCACAGTAGCCGTTCTGCCAGAAGCAGACAAGTTTGAGGTAAACATCAACGAGGGCGACATCAAATGGGATACTTTCCGAAGTTCTGGCGCCGGCGGTCAGAACGTCAACAAGGTGGAATCTGGTGTCCGCCTTCGCTATCCTTGGAAAAACCCAAATACAGGCGAGGTAGAGGAAATCCTCATCGAATGTACAGAGACCCGCGACCAGCCTAAGAACAAGGAGCGCGCCTTGAGCCGACTCTATACATTCATCCACGACCGAGAGCATCAGAAGTATGTTGATGATATCGCAAACCGCCGCAAGAGCCTCGTATCTACGGGCGACCGCAGTGCGAAAATCCGCACATACAACTTCCCACAGGGACGCGTAACCGACCACCGTATCGGATACACTACTCACGATCTGAATGGATTCCTCGGTGGAAACATCCAGGACATGATCGATGCGCTGACCGTGGCAGAAAACGCAGAAAAACTGAAAGAAACAGAATTATAAACCCTTATTCATCGTTCCGATAATCGGAGCGATGAATCATCGTAAATACCATATTATGAACAGAAAAGAACTTGTAGAGCAGATTTTCGCCAAGAAGAGTTTCTTGTGCGTAGGTCTTGACACAGATATCAATAAGTTGCCAAAGTGCATCACAGAGAGTGAAGAAATCCAGGGTGCAGAATCACAGATGATATTCAAATTCAATAAGGCTATCATCGATGCAACAGCCCCATATTGCGTGGCTTACAAGCCAAACCTGGCTTTCTACGAGAGCCGTGGCATCGATGGTATGATTGCCTTCGAGAACACCATCAAGTATCTCAACATTCACTATCCACACCACTTCATCATCGCAGATGCAAAGCGTGGCGATATCGGCAACACATCAAAGATGTATGCCCAAACTTTCTTCGAGGAGTACGATTTCGATTCAGTAACCGTAGCTCCTTACATGGGCGAGGATTCAGTAAAGCCATTCCTCGAGTATGAGGGAAAATGGGTGATTCTGTTGGCTCTTACCAGCAACAAGGGTAGCCACGACTTCCAGCTCACAGAGGATAAGGAAGGTGAAAGACTTTTCGAGAAAGTACTGAAAAAGAGTCAGGAATGGGGCAACGATGAGAACATGATGTATGTAGTAGGTGCTACACAGGGCAAGATGTTCGAGGACATCCGCAAAGTAGCTCCTAACCACTTCCTCCTTGTTCCAGGCGTAGGTGCCCAGGGTGGCAGCCTCCAGGAGGTTTGCAAGTATGGCATCATCAAGGACTGCGGTCTGCTCGTCAACTCTTCTCGCGGCATCATCTATGCCAGCAACGGTGATGACTTCGCCGAAGTAGCTGGTCAGAAGGCGAAGGAACTCCAGGAGCAAATGGCTGTAGAATTGGCTAAACTCTAAAAGAGTAAGACCAGACTCTATAGAAAGATTAAAAAGTATCTTTTAGGCGCAATGTTTCATCAAGAATGAGGCTTTGCGCCTAAAAAATAGTGGTTTGTTTGGAAAAAAAGCGAAATATTATAAGATAATTACAAGAATTCGAAACTTTTTTACTATATTTGCACCAAATAAAAAACAAAGCAAACCAGCCGGCTGGTTAAAGCTGGCTAAAATCAAAAAGAATAGATAAATATGGAATTTACCGCTCAGCAAATTGCCCAGCTTGTTCAGGGCAAGGTAGAAGGTGATGAGAACGCAACCGTGAACACCTTCGCCAAAATCGAAGAAGGTAAGGAAGGCGCAATCTCGTTCCTTTCTAACCCGAAATATACCCACTACGTGTACGACACAAAGTCAAGCATCGTCCTCATCGACGAAAGCGTGGAACTGGAAAAGCCTGTCAGCGCTACGCTGATCCGCGTGAAGAATGCATACGAATGTGTAGCTAAACTGCTCCAGATGTATGATTCTATGAAGCCTAAGAAAACAGGCATCGACCCATTGGCTTTTGTTTCTCCAAAAGCCAAGGTGGCAGAAGGTGTTTACGTAGGTGCTTTTGCTTACATCAGCGATGGCGCAGAAGTGGGTGAAGGTAGCCAGATTTATCCTCACGCATATATCGGTGAGGGAGTGAAAGTGGGCAAGAATGCGCTCATCTACCCTAACGTAACCGTGTATCACGGATGCAAATTGGGCGACAATGTGACCCTCCATGCAGGTAGCGTAGTTGGTTCTGATGGCTTCGGATTCGCTCCAGGTCCTGAAGGCTACGATAAAATACCACAGATTGGTATCGTTACCATCGAGGACAATGTAGAAATCGGTGCCAATACTTGTATCGACCGTTCTACAATGGGTTCTACCTACGTTCGTAAGGGCGTGAAACTCGATAATCTTGTACAGATTGCCCACAATACTGATATTGGTGCAAATACCGTGATGTCTTCACAGGTTGGTATTGCAGGCAGTACCAAGGTTGGTCAGTGGTGTATGTTTGGCGGTCAGGTAGGAATTGCAGGTCACATCACCATCGGTGACAAGGTATTCCTCGGAGCTCAGAGCGGTGTGCCAGGCAGTCTCAAAAGCGGTCAGCAGCTCATCGGCACTCCTCCAATGGAGCAGCGTGCTTACTTCAAGTCTCAGGCCATCTTCCGTCGCTTGCCGGACATGTATAAGGAACTGAACGACCTGAAGAAGCAGATCGAAGAATTAAAGAAGAAGTAATTTTTCAATATTAAATGTAAAGTGTAAAATGTTAATGAGCGAATGCCCCCAACAAGTTAACACTTAACATTTAACAATAAACAATAAAATAAATCGTTATGTCAAAACAGAAGACACTGAAAGGTAGTTTCTCTCTCTGCGGAAAGGGATTGCACACAGGCTTGAGCCTCACCGTGACTTTCAATCCTGCACCAGAGAACACCGGTTATAAGATACAGCGCATCGACCTCGAAGGTCAACCAATTATTCTGGCTGTGGCAGAGAACGTAGTTGAAACCCAGCGTGGTACAGTACTCGGCAAAGGCGATATCCGTGTGAGCACTATAGAACACGGAATGTCAGCTCTTTATGCACTCGGTATTGACAACTGTCTGATTCAGGTAAATGGTCCTGAGTTCCCTATTCTCGATGGCTCTGCTGCACTGTATGTAGAGAAAATCCAGAGTGTTGGAATCCAGGAACAGAATGCAGAAAAAGATTTCTACATCATCCGTCACAAAATAGAAGTGAAAGATGATAATGGTTCCGTCATCACCATCCTGCCAGACGAAGATTTCAGTATCACAGCCATGTGTTCCTTCGAAAGCAAATTCATCAACAGCCAGTTTGCTACACTCGACAGAATGGAGAAATACGTTGAAGAGATTTCTTCTGCACGCACATTCGTTTTCGTACGAGACATCATGCCATTGCTCCAGGCCAACCTTATCAAGGGTGGAGACCTCGACAATGCCATCGTTATCTACGAACGTCAGGTAGAACAGGAACAGCTCGACCAGCTTGCCGATCATCTTGGAGTGGCTCGTATGGATGCTACCAAACTTGGCTATATCCAGCACAAACCATTACAGTGGGAGAACGAGTGTACACGCCATAAACTGCTCGACATCATCGGTGACATGGCGCTCATCGGTAAACCTATCAAGGGACGCATTATCGCTACCCGCCCAGGTCACACAGTCAACAACAAGTTTGCCCGACTGATGCGCAAGGAAATCCGCAAGCATGAAATTCAGGCTCCTATCTACGATCCAAACGAGGAACCTATCATGGACAATATCCGCATCCGCCAGCTTTTGCCTCACCGCTACCCTATGCAGCTCGTGGACAAGGTGATTGCTATGGGCCCTACCAGCATTGTGGGTGTGAAAAACGTAACTGCCAACGAACCATTTTTCACTGGTCACTTCCCTGAAGAACCAGTAATGCCAGGTGTACTCCAGGTAGAAGCAATGGCACAGTGTGGCGGCTTACTCGTACTCAACCAGTTGGAAGAACCAGAGCGCTGGAGTACTTACTTCATGAAACTCGATGACGTGAAGTTCCGCAAAAAGGTAGTTCCAGGCGATACACTGCTCTTCCGAGTAGAGTTGTTGGCTCCAGTACGTCATGGCATCAGCAGCATGAAAGGTTACATGTTCGTAGGCGATCAGGTTGTAGCAGAAGCAACATTCACCGCTCAGATTGTAAAAAATAAATAATAACGAGAATTAGATATGAATCAAATTAGTCCTTTAGCATTTGTTCATCCAGAGGCAAAACTCGGTGACAACAATATCATCGGTCCTTTTTGTTATATCGACAAAAACACCGTGCTAGGAGATAATAATGTACTTCAAAATAGTGTAACAATACATGTAGGTGCTCGCATCGGCAATGGTAATGAATTTTTCCCAGGTGCCAGCATCTCTACCAAGCCACAGGATCTCAAATTCCGTGGCGAGGAAACCATCTGCGAGGTGGGCAACAACAATAGTATCCGTGAGAACGTAACCATCTCTCGTGGCACTGCCTCTAAGGGCAAGACCGTTGTGGGCAGCAATAACCTCCTGATGGAATGTGTACACGTGGCTCACGACTGTGAGTTGGGCAGTGGCTGCATCATCGGTAATGCAACAAAATTTGCTGGCGAAGTAGTGATTGACGATAATGCTATCGTAAGTGCCAATGTACTCGTTCACCAGTTCTGCCATATCGCAGGCTACGTGATGATTCAGGGTGGTTGCCGCTTCTCTCAGGATATTCCTCCTTATATTATTGCAGGAAAGGAACCTACAAAGTATTGTGGTTTGAATCTCGTAGGTCTCCGTCGTCGCGGTTTCAGCAACGAACTCATTCAGAATATCCATGAGGCTTATCGTCTCCTCTACTCTAAGGGTGTGCTGAAAGAAGGTATTCAGGAAATCAAGAACAACCTTGATGTTACTCCTGAAATTCAATACATCATCGACTTCGTAGAGACATCAAAACGAGGAATCATCAGATAATTTTCTGATAAAAAGAAAAGACTTTCAAAAAGGAAGAAATAAATTTCAAGAAGAAAAGGATTCCTGAAGATAGAAAGTTTTTTAGAAAAAGTTTATAAAAAGAAAATGAATCTGAAATAGAAAAAATAGAGGAAGTGCATTCAGTTTTAAGTTCTGGCGACAGAAAGACAGAAGGTTCAAATGAATCTTAGAAGATTTCAAGAATCAGAAGGTTCAAAAAAAACTGAAAGCACTCCCTTTCCCAAAAGGGAATGATCATCTTAAACTTTAAAACAATAAAAATGAAGACCCTCATTGTTGTTCTCGGCCCAACAGGTGTAGGAAAAACAGAACTCTGCCTATCCATAGCAGAACATTTGCAAACCCCTATCATCAATGCCGATTCCCGTCAGATTTTCAAAGAACTACCGATAGGAACAGCCGCTCCCACCGAAGAACAGCAAAAGCGAATACGCCATTACTTTGTAGGAAATCACAATATAGAAGATTATTACAGCGCAGCCATGTATGAAGCAGATGTAATGAATCTCCTACAGAACGACCTATTCAAAAGTCACGATACTGCACTTCTCACGGGCGGTAGCATGATGTATATTGATGCCTTATGCAAAGGAATCGATGATATACCTACAGTAAGAGACGATATCCGCCAATGGATGAAGGAAAGACTGGAAAAGGAAGGTTTGGAAAAATTGGTGGAAGAACTGCAAAAGATGGATCCAGAACACTATAATATCGTAGATAAGAAAAACCCACGCAGAGTAGTTCATGCACTTGAAATTTGCCATCAAACTGGCAAGACATACACTTCCTTCCGTACTGCAGAGAAGAAAGAAAGACCATTCCGCATCATCAAAATAGGACTCAACCGGGATAGAGCAGAACTCTATGAGCGAATCAACCAGAGAGTACTCCTGATGATGGAAGAAGGACTTGAAAAAGAAGCAAGAAACGTATATTCTCAAAAAGGACTGACAGCCCTCAGAACCGTAGGATATAAAGAAATGTTTGCCTACTTCGATGGGGAAATAGACCTGCAAGAAGCCATCCGACAAATCCAGTCGCATAGTAGAGAATACATGCGAAAGCAGTTGACATGGTTTAAAAGAGATGAAGAAATCACCTGGTTTCACCCCGACAACAGTAAAGAAATCATAAATTATATTGATACCTGCTTGCAAAAGAAATAATTTTGCTATTTTTGCACGTAAAAACGGTTAGAAAAGGAAAAGAAAGATTCAAAAAGCTTTCTAAAGACTTCTGAATAGACAGATCAAATCGATTCTAAGGTCAATAAGAACTTCTGAATAGACAAGCAAAGTCGATTCTCAGTTCAATAAGGACTTCAGAAAGTCAGAAAGCTTCTGAAAACTTCCTTCAATAGCCCTCAACAATAAAAAATATGAAAAAACTCAAGACTTTTTTTGCCTGGTTATGGCACAAGTTCTGTGGCTTCTGGCCTTGGTATAGAAATCTGTATCGAGGCAAAGCATGGTACACCAAAACCGCCATTGGACTGGTGAGTTGCATCATCGCCTTCATTCTGTATCTTGGCGCAGTAGATATCAACTTCCTATGGCTCTTCGGAAAATCACCAGGCTATTTTTCTGGTATTATGAATCCTCAAACAAGCGAGGCTTCTGAAATCTATAGTGCCGACGGCAAACTCATCGGTAAATACTTTAATGAGAATCGTACGCCTGTGACTTACGAGGAAGTCAACCCAGATTTCTTCAAAGCACTTGTAGATACAGAGGATGAGCGCTTCTACAAGCACTTGGGTATAGACCCTATCGGCTTATTTGGTGCAGCAAAAGATGCACTCTTGCACCATGATGCTCGTGGAGCTTCTACCATCACACAACAGTTGGCTAAAAACATGTTCCGAGTTCGCTCACAATACTCTACAGGATTGTTGGGCAAGATTCCTGTTCTCCGCATCCTCATCATCAAGAGCAAGGAATGGATCATCGCAGCTAAACTCGAAACCGTATATAGCAAAAAGGAAATCATCACCATGTATGCTAATACTGTGGATTTCGGTTCCAATTCATACGGTATCAAGACTGCTGCCAAGACCTATTTCAATACCTCTCCGACAGAAATGACTACTGATCAGGCTGCAGTGTTAGTGGGCATGCTGAAAGCCACTACCTACTACAACCCTCGTTCTAATCCGGAAAACAGTCTCGCCCGCAGAAATGTCGTATTATATAATATGGTAAGACACGGAGACCTGTCGGAGGAAAAATATAACGAACTGAAGGAATTGCCTATCAAACTGAACTTTAAGGTTGAGGAAAACTACGACGGACAGGCTAAATACTTCCGTGAAGCCGTGGCCAACTACCTCAAAGGATGGTGCGAAGAAGAAGGATACGACCTCTATTCCAGCGGTCTGAAAATATACACCACCATCGATACCCGTATGCAGAAATATGCTGAAGAAGCTGCCATAAAACAGATGAAGCAGGTTCAGAAGAATTTCAACAGCCACTGGAGCATCAACCGAGGTAAGGCTGGCGAAGGGGAATGGTTGGGACAGAATCCTTGGCAGGACGAAAACCACAAGGAAATACCAAATTTCATCCAGGGCATCGCAGAGCGTCAGACATTCTATAAGAATCTGATGGCAAAATTCCCTAACAATCCAGATTCCGTCAACTATTATTATAAGGAATGGGTTCACCCTGTCAAGGTATTTGACTATGAAAAGGGAACTGTCACCAAGATGATGACTTCAGAAGATTCCATCAAGTACATGACTACATTCATGCACTGTGCTTTTGTGGCAATGGAGCCTCAGACAGGTGCAGTGAAAGCATGGGTAGGAGACATCGATTTCGATGCATGGAAATATGATAAGGTTACGGCAGAACGCCAACCGGGTTCAACCTTCAAGCTCTTTGTCTATACAGAGGCGATGAATCAGGGATTGACACCTTGCGACAAGCGTCGTGATGAATACATCTCCATGGACGTATATGACAAGAAGAAACATGAAATGGTGAAATGGACTCCATCCAATGCCAATGGTTCTTTCTCGGGTGATTCCATCCCATTGAAGGGTGCTTTTGCCAAGAGTATCAACTCTGTAGCCGTAAGACTTGGACAGGAAATGGGCATCAAGCGCATCATAGAAACAGCTCAGAAGATGGGTATCAACAGTCCTTTGGAGGACGAACCATCATTGGCTCTCGGTTCCAGTGATGTCAATCTGCTGGAATTGGCATGCGCCTATAGCACTATCGCAAATAACGGTATGCATCACGACCCTGTACTCGTTACCCGTATCGTTGACAGAGACGGAAAGGAAGTATATACCGGTCCTTCGACTGCCGAACAGGTGATTCCATACAAGAGCGCCTTCCTGATGCAGCAGCTTCTCAGAGGAGGTATGCTGGAGCCAGGCGGAACTTCACAAAGCTTGTGGGGATATGTAGGCGACTATAAGGATACAGAATTTGGAGGAAAGACAGGTACTTCAAACAACCATTCAGACGCATGGTTTATGTGTGTAAGTCCAAAACTGGTCTGCGGTGCCTGGGTAGGCGGCGAATACCGTTGCATCCACTTCCGCACAGGAGCTTTAGGACAAGGTTCACGCACGGCATTACCTATCTGCGGTTACTTCCTGCAATCCTTACTCAAAGATCCTGCCTTCAAGGAATATAGGGCAAAATTTGACAAGCCGAAGGATGGCGACATCACCAAGGATATGTACATGTGCGCAAGTTATGCACCGAAAGTCAAAGTGGATACCACAAGGATAGACAGTGCTGCCATGAACGAGGAAATCATTCTCGATGAAAACGGCAACCCGGTTGTCCGCGAGAATTCAAACTCTGAGGAGAAAGCAAATGGTGAAAAGAAGCAGGAAGAGAATGGCGAAAAGAAAGAAAAGAAAGAGAAGAAAGAAAAGAAAAAAGCCAAACCTGCAGAGCAAGTCATCAATTTCGACGATTTATAAAACAGATAAAAGACAAGGCTTGGAAAGATAAAACTTGAAAAGTAAAACTTTCAAAAAGGCTTTCGAAAGATAAGTTTGAAAAAGGTAAACTTGCCAAAAGCCAAGACTTTTAAAGATAGATTACAAAACAATAGGACAATCGGTGGTTTCCGTCATATAACTGAAACCGCCGATTCTCTTTTTAAGAATAACCGATATGGCTGAGAATATAGATTTACAGAACGAAGAATTGCAAAATGCTTTGCAGATCATACAATATACGCACCGCTCCCTTTTCCTTACAGGAAAGGCTGGAACGGGTAAATCTACATTCCTACGCTATATCGCTGCAAACACGAAGAAAAAGCACGTGGTGCTGGCACCTACGGGGATTGCTGCCATCAACGCCGGAGGCTCTACCCTACATAGCTTTTTCAAACTTCCCTTCTATCCCCTCCTTCCTAACGACAGTAAATATAGTGTCCGCAACCTGAGAAACACCATGAAATACAACTCAGAGAAAATCAAACTTCTCAGAGAAGTGGAACTCATCATCATCGATGAGATCAGTATGGTAAGAGCTGACATTATAGACTTCATAGACAAGATTCTAAGGGTTTACAACCGCAATATGCGCGAACCTTTCGGAGGGAAACAGTTGCTTTTGGTGGGTGATATATACCAGTTGGAACCGGTAGTGAGGGAAGACGACAAGAAACTGCTCAACCCTTTTTATTCCAGCAACTTTTTCTTTGATGCCAAAGTTTTTTACCAGTTCCAATTGGTCAGCATCGAACTGAAAAAGGTGTACCGGCAGAGTGATCCTGTATTCATCAACATACTCGATCATATCCGAACCAGTCAGGTGGCAAACAGCGACCTCATGAAACTCAACGAGCGTGTGGGAGTCACTCTGGATGAAGGAGACTCACGACTGGCAATCACCTTATCCACCCGACGAGACACGGTAGATTTCATCAATGAAAACAAGTTGAAAGAACTCCCAGGAGCCCCTACGCTCTTCAGGGGAACCATCGAAGGCGAATTTCCAGAAAGTAGTCTTCCTACCCCTATGGAACTCTATCTGAAAACTGGCGCCCAGGTTATTTTCATCAAGAATGATATCGACCACCAATGGGTAAACGGAACGTTGGGAACCATCATCGGATTTGACGACGACGAAAACAGTCGAATCTATGTAAGAACAGAAAACGGGGAAGATGTGATGGTGGAACCGGCAGCCTGGAGCAATATGCGCTATCATTTCAATGAGACAGAGAAAAAGATAGAAGAAGAGGAAATCGGCAGATATACCCAATATCCACTCAGATTGGCGTGGGCCATCACCGTTCACAAAAGTCAGGGCCTCACTTTCAAACAGGTAAAGATTGACTTCACAGGAGGCGTATTTGCAGGCGGACAGACATACGTAGCACTTTCCAGATGCACCAGTCTGGAAGGAATCAGCCTTCAGGAACCCATCCGTCACAATGAAGTCTTCGTAAGAAATGAAGTCAAACAGTTTGCGCGTCAATACAACGACCACAACATCATCAACAATGCCTTGCAGCAAAGCAAGGCCGACAAGCAATATCACGATGCGGCTAAAGCCTTCGACAAAGGAGATATGCAGGGAGCGCTTGATAATTTCTATCTTGCCATCCATAGTCGCTATGATATAGAAAAGCCGCTTGCCAAAAGGTTCATCCGGAGGAAGCTGGACATTGTGAACCGTTTGAAAGATGAAAATACCCAACTGAAAGAAATCATCAGACAAAAAGAAGAAGAAAGAAACAAGTTGGAAAATTATCTCAAGAAACTGGCTACAGAATTTGTGATTCTTGGAAAAGAATGTGAGAAAGAGAATATGAAAGGGGCAGCCATCAATAATTACAAAAAAGCCCTCGAACTCTATCCGACACATCCAGAAGCCCAGAAGCGGTTGAAGAAATTAAACAAAAAAAATGATTCTAAAGAATAAACCTTGAAAAATGAAAAGAAGAAGACTGAAGACAAAAAGAATAGCAGCACTCCTGCTCATCCTGTTCGCCATCATCACTTTCTGCCTGCGAGGATGCGTCAGCAAGTGTACAAGTACAGAAACGGAGAAAAAGGATTCTGTGACAAGCATACATCTGAACAAGGTATTAAACAATAAGATGTCAGACGGAAAGGAATACAAGGAGTTTGACTCTCTTGTGACGCGCTATCTGAAAAGATGGGAAATCCATGGAGCACAGCTCGTCATTTCCCGCAACGATTCCCTCCTCTATGCCCGCGGATTTGGTTATGCGGATAAAGAAAAAGGTATCCTGATGGAACCCAATATGGTAATGAGATTCGCCTCTGTTTCTAAACTCATCACTGCCGCAGGCATCATGAAACTTGTGGAGATGAAGAAAGTCAGGATGAGCGACAAAGTATTTGGCCCGAAAGGTATTCTCAATGATACGACCTACAACAACAGCATCAAGGACGACAGATACTACGATATAACCGTAGAACAGTTGCTCAGACACAATGCAGGTTTTACCAACGGAGCAGGCGACCCGATGTTCTCTACAAGATACATTATCATGCAAAATCACCTCACTACTCCCCCCGACCACAAGACACTGCTGAAGATTCTGCTGAAAAGACGTCTCGGCTATACTCCAGGTGAAGGAAGATGCTACTCCAATTTGGGCTATATGATCCTGTCAGAAATCATCGCCAAAAAATCAGGAATGAAATATGCCGACTTCATGCAGAAATACATTTTGCATCCGGCAGGCTGCTATGATATGCACATTGCAGGCACTTACTACGAAGATCGCCGTCCAAACGAAGTGAAATATTACATGCATCAGGGTTCTGAAAATGTATATGAATACAACAATAGCGGCAGAATGGTACCTCGCTGTTATGGAGAGAACGATGTTCCAAGACTCGAAGGAGCGGGAGCCTGGTGCGGTTCGGCAGCAGAATTGTCAAGACTCATCGCCTGCATCGACGGAATGCCACATATCAAGGACATTCTCAGTAAGAAAAGCATAGAATTCATGACCCGCGAACAGCCTGATCATAATTTCTCTATCGGTTGGAATTTCACTGCCAAGGGAAGACCTTGGATTAGAACAGGTTCGCTTTCTGGAACATCCGCACTCATCCTGAAATATCCTGATGGACAATGCTGGATTCTGATTACCAACACCTCCACCTGGAAGGGACATGGTTTCTCCAATGACTCCATGACATTCTTCGAAAAACTGAGACAGAAATACATGGCAGATATGCCAAAGAAAGACCTGTTTACGCATTTGAAGAAATAAGAAAATAAAAAAGTCATTTGTAAGCCCTACATAAGAGGACTTAACAAATGACTTTTCTTTTTGCCGTACTATGAATAATACCAAGCAGTTATTCCTTTCTTTTCCAGATATTTCCCACCTTCCTGCGAATCGCCACAATATTGAGGAGCGAAACTATCAGGAACAATACCGCTCCCAATCCTATGGCAGGCAGCATACTGCCATCTTCCACATCAGGATACAAAGTCTCGATGAAATCCATATAATAGTTGCGGATAAAGAAAAGAGCCACCCAGGCAATCACCAGCACAGCCACATTCAGCCCCATTGTCAATATCTGATAAGGTCTTGAAACCTGCGCTGGACTATAGCCGATAAGCAGCAAATTCTCCAACTTGGATGAGTTTTTCTGAACCAGCAGATAGATACTCAGCATAAGAATATAGAAGCTCAAAGCAGAAATCACCAGACCGATGACCATCACCATCATGACAATCATACGGAGGAAATAAGTCGTCTTCTCAGCATCCAACTTATCCGTTTCCACCTCATAACCATGATTATCGAGATATTGACTGATATTCTCATCCGCAGGATTTCCCACCTCAACAATCAAACGGGTAGGATCACTATGATTTTCAGGGGCAAATTCCTGATTACTCCAATCCATAAACGCCTGAGGAACAAGGATCGTATTCAGACGGGAAGAGAAACCGATCACCTTACCCTTAAACTGTTCCTTCTTACCTCCAGCCTGGATGAAAATCTGAAAATCAATCATGCCCATCAGTCCATCACTGATTTTAGGAAGAGAATGACTCTGGGCAAAACCGAAATTGTACATATTAATATAGGTACGAGGCAGAATAATCGGAACCTCATGCGCCCCAGGCTCATACTTCCAGTCTTTCAGCGGAACATCCACAAAGCCATCCGGAACACTCTCGAAGAACAGTTCCGAGTTGAGCACATTCACACCGTTCACGCCCATAGAAGCATCCACCTTGTATTCAGTAGAAGTAAATTTACCTATTTTCTTCACAAACTTCTGCGATGCAATCTCATCAATCTCACTACCCGCAAAACTATTAGTCCTACCACTGATTGTATTTCCCATACCGATTTTCTTACTCATGATAAGATAATCAGCCTTCATAAAACTATCCTGCTGGGTGAACACAGGCAAGACATCCTGATAAAACTGAAAGCCAAAAAGTACAATCAGCATACCAAACAGATTGGCAAAAGCAAAACCAGCAAACTGCGAGATACTGATATGTTGCCTAAGTAATTTCCAAACCAAATTCATAACACCAAAACTAAACTATAATCTTACAATCTTTTCATAGGCAAGATCCATGTGCTTACCGATACTGGTGACGATGACCCCAGCGCCCTGTCTCCCCGCTTCTTCCATCATGATGTCTCCCATGATGCGAGAGTTGGTATCATCCAGATGACTGATAGGCTCGTCGGCCAAGATAAAATCGAAAGGCTGGCAGAGGGCACGGATCATAGCCACACGCTGCTGCTGACCGAAGGACATACGCCCTATCTTGGCATCCACCTTATCCGCAATGCCCAATCTGTCAAACCATTCCAGGATGGTACCTTTCTTCTGAAACCCTGTGATTTTATTCTTGATTTCGACATTCTCCATCGCCGTGAGTTCAGGGAAAAGACGAAGTTCCTGAAAGAGATGACTGATATGGCGCTTTCTCACCTCCACCCAATCTTTCACCTGATAATGAGCGGTCACATCCTTGTCAAACATCACGCTTCCGCTATAGTCGTGACGATAACCCAAAACATAACTGCAGAAAGTACTTTTACCCTTTCCGCTGTCTGCCTCAACAAGATAAAGATGCCCTTTCTCAAAAGAGACATCCTGCTGCCAGATCTCCGAATCAAGATCAGTGCGCTGCGCAAAGACCTGAGGGAGAACAGATTGAAACTGAATTGTTTCCACTTTGATATATATTTTTTAAAAACTTAGTTATTTATATTTTAAAAAACTTAGTTTACCATTACTTCAATGTATATACTACGGAATTGAGATTTCCGAAAATCGGACTCAGCAGCGAAGTAACTGCCGCCATGGCCTCACCACCGTTACCGGCTTTATTGAGATTGATGACCATCGCCAACTTCTGTCCCTTGATTTCTTTTCTGATGTCCGCAGAAACCGGATGATTAGAACGCTTGATGGCATAGGAAGCAAGCAGTTCGTCACTTCCGCTGAAGAACTGTTTGTCATCGCTTACACCGAAATAGAAAGACGTTTTCCCATCCGTATAATAATAGGCATTCTTCCCCCAGTCAGCAATAGAAGCACCCTTAGGGCACGACTCTTTCCAGTAGCTCACATCAGCCAGCCACTTATAATGAGCCAACTGCGCAGCCATCGTCATCTTCAGATTAGCATCAGAGAAAGACGGCAGCACGATGGCCATATCACCATTCACACTCCGGATGATATTATCCATATCAATAGCCGCATTGATGCCAAGCAAAAGCTGTTGGATACCCTTATTGGTCTGCATCATCGGCAGGAATTTCTTACCATCCACATTCATAAAGATACCAGCAGTAGCATCATCCGGCATAGATTCCAGATACTTACCCTGTATAGGACGGTAAGAAGCAATCGCCGACTGGAGAGCCTGATTGATTTCAGGATTAAAGGAGCAAGTCTCACCCTTGATTCTCAGCATTCCCTTCTGAACATTCATTTCGGCAGCAATGACGATTTGGGAAGCATCCGCATTCTTAGGAGCACCCAAGGTGAAAGGAGCCACAAACTTCTCTGGCAAAGCCTGAGCCTGAGCCACCAAAGCCATCGGGGAAGAAATCGAATCGAGACGTTCAAACATCGGAGAAGACTTGATGCCATGTTCTTCGTCAGCTTTCAGATACTTGATCATCATGCGCTGCAGTTCAGCCTGGGCATCAGCTACAACTGGTCCCATGACGAGGAGTGTCTGGTCGGAGAAGCCCACCAGCCACGAATTCTTGAGCACAGAAAAATGAAAGCTTTTCTTTTCTGTTACATTTTCACAAATCTTCTGTTTCTTCGACAGTTGGTTCAACCAATCTTCCAAATCAGCTGCATCAGAGACCTTTGCACAAAGCCCCAAGTTACCATCAGCAGTTTCAAAGAGATACAGTTTTTCAGAAACATCAATGCCACATTCTGTCACATCCTCCACATGAAGCAAAGACTTCAATACACCAGTCCGACTGACCTGTGGATTGTTCTCAGCCATTTTCTGCATATCAATAGAGATGACAGCAGAACTGTTGGCAGGAATAGCGTTGATATAATCAGACCCAGAGCAGGAACAGAAAAATACCATTCCCATGATCAGCCAGGCAAGTGCCATGCTGATATTCATTTTTTTCATCAGTTCCATTATATAAATTAAATTAAATGCGTCGAGCCAAATTAGCCATAGCCACAGCCATCAGACCAGCAGTCTCCGTACGTAATCGGCTGGTACCTAAACTCACCGATACATATCCATGTTGCAAAGCCAACTGCACCTCTTCGATAGAGAAATCCCCTTCCGGTCCCACCAGAATCGTGACATCTCCCTCATCATCCAAAGGCTTCTGGAGTTCAGCAAACAAGTCCACCTTGTCTATCTCCTCATAGCAATGGCAGATATATTTTTTCCCCGTACGAGGCTGGGCTATAAACTCCTTAAAAGGAGTCATCTCATTCACCACAGGTTTCCAAGCCTTATGACTCTGCTTGACGGCAGAAACCACAATCTTATCCACACGGTCCACACGAATAGTCTTGCGCTCAGAAAATTTGGCAGAGAGAAAAGAGAGTTCATCAAAGCCGATTTCCGTAGCCTTTTCAGCCATCCATTCGATACGATCCATCATCTTCGTAGGCGCAATAGCTAAATGCACCTTTCCCTTCCAGGCAGGCTGTTGAGGGAAAGTTTCCAAAATCTGATAGAGACAGTGCTTGCTGGAGGCGAGACTAACTTCCGCACGATAGAAGTTACCCTCACCGTCCATCAGATTTATCTCATCACCCGAGGAGAGGCGCAGCACTTTGAGCGCATGCTTAGCCTCCTCCTGAGGCAATTCCGTCACATTGCCAGCATCAGGCACAAAAAAATATCTTACTTCTTTCATTCGTGCTTATCTTTATGTCTTTTATTGAGTTCATCCCGCAAATTGGAAGCCATCTCGTAGTTTTCTGTCTCAATCGCCTTTTGGAGAGAATCCTTGAGCAGCTTATCAGAGAGTACGGTTAAAGGAAGCCCTACCTTCGTAGCAAACGTCTCGTAAGGAATAGAATGACAGCGCATCACCTCTGCCGAAGCATAAATATGGAGCTTGCAGACAATAGCAAAGAAGATTCCGTCACTACATCTGATAGGGAAAGACCTCTGTGTCAACTGATCACAAATTTCAGTCTGATAAACACCATCTTTCAAACCAAAGATTCTGACCTCCAGCGAACTCTTATCCCGCGTACCTAAGATATCACTCACCACACTTGGGAAAAGCATCTGGGTCTCAGGCTTATCCGCCATATACTTCATGATCAAGTCACGCATCTCCAGATCACACGCAACGACAAGCTGTCTGGTCTCTGCAGAATTAACCAAAGACACCAGAGCCACATCATCTATTCCTAAAATCTCGGAAACACTTTTAACATCTAATAAACATGAGTCCATAAATAAATATCTCCTATTTTTCTTAATCACACATTAGTTTTGCTTCTTAGGTTTAAACAAGAAAGCAAAAAGCACAGCTACAACAAGCGCATAACCGGCAAAAATCAACCAGCAACTTCTCCAGTCGCCCATCAAATATCCCTGTTCATTGAACTGGCAATAATGATTGATCACCTGTCCAGCCAACAGCGTACCGATTGTAGCTCCCAGACCATTCGTCATCAGCATAAACAGTCCCTGGGCAGAAGCCCTAATCTTCGGGTCGCATTTCTGGTCAACAAACAATCCACCAGAAACATTGAAGAAGTCGAAAGCCACACCATAAACGATGCAGGAAGCCACAAAGAGGATGACACCCGGAAAGGCAGGATTACCCAATCCGAAGAAGCCAAATCGGAGCACCCAGGCAAACATGGCAATCAACATCACCACCTTGATACCAAAACGCTTCAGGAAGAACGGAATCAGCAGGATACACAGCGCCTCAGCCACCTGAGATATAGAAACCAACAGAGTAGCATTATTGGCAGCGAAAGTATCTATCATGGCAGGATCTCCCTTGAAACTGGTAATAAAAGGAGTAGCATAACCATTGGTTACCTGCAGAGACATACCTAAGAGACAGGAGAAAATAAAGAACAGCGCCATCTGCTTAGACTTAAACAGTTTGAAGGCATCCAGTCCCCACATCTCCGCAATACTCTGGTCTTCCTTCCTTACTATCTTACACTGAGGCAGGGAATAACAATAAAGGAAAAGCACAAAGCTCATCAATCCCGACATGAGGAACTGCAGATGCGTATATTGGAACTTATTTGCATTTTCAGTAAGGAGGAAAGAGAAAGAACCGTCTTCCCAAGTTGCGCAATTCACCACCCACATCATGAGGATGAAGCCCACAGTACCGAACACACGAATAGGCGGAAAATCTTTCACGGTATCCAGTCCATGATCCTTGAGAATGGTGAAAGCAGCCGTGTTTGACAGAGCGAGCGTAGGCATATAGAAAGCCACACTGAAGGTATAGACAGCCATAAAGAGCACCTCGTCCGGTTGAGCAGCAGCCTGTCCCATGGCAAAGAGTGCACACATCCCCACGCCAGCCAGGAGATGGCAATACCCGAGGAGGCGTTGAGGCTGAATCCATTTATCAGCAACAATACCCATCAAGGTAGGCATAAAGATAGACACTATTCCCTGAATAGCGTAAAACCAGGCAATTTCTGCGCCCATGCCAGCTTTGCCAAGATAATTGCCCATAGAAGTAAGATAAGCTCCCCAGACTGCAAACTCCAGGAAGTTCATCACTGCCAAACGTACTTTCAAATTCATGCTATTATATTTTTTAAGTTTAATTCAAAATGCGTTTATCTTATGCAAAGATAATGAATATTCTTGAAATAAAACAAGAAAATATAAAATCTCATGACGATATGGCCAATATTTAACAAATTATGTGTAAATTTGCAGCCAAATTAAAACAGAAATACAGATGTTATTGAATTTTTTCGCGACGTGCAACAAGATTGGGGCATTCACCTTGGGAGGAGGTTATGCCATGATCCCCATCATGGAGAGAGAGTTTGTGGATAAGAACAAGTGGATGGACAAACAGGAGTTTATGGACATCATGGTAGTAGCGCAGACCACTCCGGGAATCTTTGCCATCGACATGGCCAGTCATATCGGATATAAATTAAAAGGAGTATGGGGAGGCATCGTGGGCGCCATAGGCATCGCCTTGCCATCAATAATCGCCATCCTCATCATCGCTATGTTTTTCCAGCATTTCAAGGACAATTACTGGGTGGCTAAATTTTTTGCAGGAGTAAGACCTGCCGTAGTAGCCCTGATAGCAGCACCTTGTTTCAAGATGGCAAAGACTGCCAACATCAACAAGTACAATTTTTGGATACCGATTGTATGCTGTGCACTCATCGCATTGCCGGTATTCGCCGTATCCCCTATTTATGTCATTATAGCAGCCGGTGTACTCGGTTGGCTATATGGCAGAATCATCAAAAAGGACAAGTAAAAAAACAAGTATGATTTTTCTGGATCTATTTCTCACGTTCACAAAGATAGGAACATTCAATTTTGGCGGAGGCTATGCCATGCTTTCGCTCATCCACAATGAGACTGTAGTAAAAAATCACTGGCTCACGAATGCCGAGTTCACGGACATTGTAGCCATCAGCCAGTCCACACCTGGACCGATAGGCATCAATTGTGCCACTTATGTAGGTTACACCTCCGTACTTCATGCCGGCTATTCCCATTGGGTAGCCTGTATAGGTTCACTCATCGCCTCCCTTTCGATCATTTGGTTACCCTTCATCATCATGATATTAATCAGTAAGTATTTAATGAGCCACAAGGATTCCAAGGATGTGAAGAACATATTCAGCGGTCTCCGTCCTGCCATTATAGGTCTGATAGCCGCAGCAGCAGTATTATTGATGAACAAGGAGAACTTCGGTTCGCCAGTAGATAGTCCATACCAGTTTACAATCAGTGTACTCCTCTTTGCCTTCGCCTTTTATTTCACGAAAGTAAGGAAGACGAATCCGATTTTAGTCATGCTGCTTTGTGGTCTCATCGGAATATTCATATTATAGAAAGCATGGGGTTAAATAGATTATATCCCCCAAACTATAACCCCAAAACAGGCGTACGCCCCTCGCAATGAGGACGCACGCCTTGTTTATTTATTCCCCCACTTCCCTTCTCAAAATAGGGAGCCAGCTCTTTCTTCACGTCGAAACAAGGACAGGCTTTGGCGGAAAACTCGTTGTGGCCATGGATGGTGGCGTGAGGGAAGTGTATCCCCCGAATAATTTTGACCAGAAATTACCATGACCTTAATGACCACTTTATATTGTAGCAGTTATTTTTTGGTAAAGCTTGTCTTTCAGTATAACAATCAATCCCTGCTTTCACCAGTTCTTCAGCATTTGCCTTGCCATCTCATTCGTTACGCTGGCTTTATAATCAAGCCTGTATCTTTATACCATTCTGCAAAATCCTTGTTATAGCAAAGGTACAAACAAGAATAGCCTTCACATTTGTTCAATGATTTTACCGAATATCGCAATTTCGCTCCTGAAAAACTATATATTTGAGTTCAAAAATAAGGGTTTTTAGTGAAAAAATCTGCAGTTTTGAGCTCTTAAGTGAAAGAATAAGCTGAAAAACGCTCCATAAATGGGGATTTCTTATCATCCGTCTGGGCGATCTCGGTGATTTCTCCATCCTCCTCTCATCCAAGGGCGCTGAGTTCAAGAACCTCATTGCCGATGCAGAGTTCAACCTAAATGGAAAAGTATTAAATTATCAAATACAAAAAAAAAATTGATTGTCTCACGACAACCAATCTTTTATTAACCTTAATAATCTAATACCATGAAAAACACATTGCAAAGGTACAAAAAAAACTGCAACCTGCAAGTGTTTTGCATAAAATATGTATTATATTTATATTTCGTTAAATCTTCCAAGAACCCATTTAAACTTTCTTTGCACTAAAATGGACTGCACCTTCAATTTATCTTCATTCGACAGTAATGGCAGGGATACCTGAACGCGAAAGGCTTGCGCTGTGGGGAGATACTCCGTTACAAACATGACTGGCTCAAGCTTGCTCTTCAATTCCTCATACTCTTCTACACGCATCGTATCTGATTTAGGTTTAATATAACAACCTAATGAATACTGATCCTTGGTCAAATAGGAGGTTACAGGCAAAGAACGCCATCCCTGATCATAGAAACGGATTTCGCTTTCCTTGGATGGAGCATTGAAGATCTTGATTACGCAAAGAATAGAATCGGCTGCCGATAAAGGCAGATATATCATTTGCAGACGAGCCACCTTACTGGTAGTACACTCCAGATAATCATTCGTCAGCGTATCCATTTCACAGTCCTCGCCCAAAAGGTTCTTCACGTTAGGCTTCACACCCATTTCCTCTAATTCCACCAACTCCAGACGAAGATTCCTGTCTAAGGTTGGCAGAAGAGAGTCTGGCATAGATACCCACAAATCCTTGAGCGACTTAGCCTGAACAGAAGCCACCAACAATACTACCCACAGAAAAGCAAAAAGTTTCTTCATAATTTATATTTTATCATTAAATAAGCCTCATACAACGACTCACATTACTATCAAGACGTGTACGAGGCTTTTATCTTATTTCCCTACAGAAATCTACTTAAACTGGAATTTACCATAACGCAACTGGCAAGTCCATTTTCCCTGATAAGGAGAAACGAAAATCGTAAACAAACAGCCTATGCCCAATGGGGAATTGCCACCCTTATAGAAGGCTGTACCACCATCTTCCTCATCATAGGAAACAGAATAGTGTGTCTCCATCTTCTTCACCAAAGACTTCATCTTGGCGATGGCTGCTGCCTTGTTAGGACAAACAAAATAGAAACGAGCCTGGTTCAACTTTGTTGTTCCCTGAAGATCCTGGAAACCGAGTTCTATGCGGTCTGCCTTGAAACCTTCAAACATCTCGTTGAGGTAAACAAGTTTGTCTGCACTCTGAGATTTAGGTGCACCATAATCTTTATTAAGCTTTTGAACTGTCTCTTCACAAGTTGAGCCGAATGCTACACCTAAAACTTCGGCATCCTGATTTGCGCTCACTGATAATGAAGAAAACAATGCCAATGCCATTAATATTTTTTTCATGATTGTTACATTGTTATACTAAAAACTGTCGCAAAGGTACGATAAAAATAAGAAACAACAAAAAAAATCATCACTTTTTTCAAAAATAAGGGGAAATATCCTTAAAAATAAAGAAATTTCCCCAACAAACATATTATTATTTCAAAAATTACCACAAAGCTACATTCCCTATTCCTGCCATACTAAAATGCGCAGAAATATTCATAGCCTTGAAAACTCTTGCTATTGTGGAAAAAGAAAGATTAGCCCCATTTTCCATACGAGATATTTGCGCTTTTTTAACACCAATCATTTTTCCAAGTTGTTCTTGGGTCAAGTGTCTTTCTTCTCTTGCCTTTCTGATAGCTTCCCCCATTAGATAAGTTTTCAGATCAGCTTCCAGCTTATCACGTCTTGGCGTACCTTTTTCCCCAATGACACTATCCATCATTTCGTCATGAGTATAAAGTTTCATTTTTTCCATATCATTTATTATTAAAATATTCTTTTCTTATTGCTTCTGCTCTTGCTATTTCTTTACTGGGAGTCTTTTGAGTTTTCTTGATAATACCATGTGTAGCAACAACAAATGTCTGCTCATCATTATCCCAAAATGCAAAAAGTCGATAAGAAGTTTTGTTATAAAGAGTTCTAAACTCCCAGATTTCTGAATTTTCAAGTTTTTTGAATAATTCATTATCTGTATAGAATCTGCACTTATTGATATTATAAACTATTTTATCTTGTACCTTTTCACTTAGTGAACGCAAGAACTCCAAAGCTTCCTCTGTATAGAGGATTTGAAATTTTGGTATTTCTTCCATAAATTAATCTTTTCTGCAAAGTTAGGAAAAAGTTTACATATAAGAAAACATTTTCCCGACTTTTTTATTTAAAGTCGCATATTTTTAACACTTTACGGTCTAAACAGCCCAACCTGTGGTACTTCCGCCCGAAACGAATTAAGTGGAAAGTCCGCTATTACTGGGACTTTCCACTTAATTTATTGAGATTCAAATATTTGCTATTACTCCTCTACTGCCGCCTGCGCCGCAGCCAAACGTGCGATTGGCACACGGAATGGAGAGCAGGATGCATAATTCATACCTACCTTGGCACAGAACTTAACTGATGATGGCTCACCACCGTGCTCACCGCAAATACCTGTACGGAGGTTAGGACGAGTAGCACGACCATTCTCTACTGCCATCTTGATGAGCTGACCCACACCCTCCTGATCAAGAACCTGGAATGGATCCACCTTCAAAATCTTCTTCTCCATATAAGCTGGGAGGAATGAAGCGATGTCATCACGAGAGTAACCGAAGGTCATCTGAGTCAAGTCGTTGGTACCGAATGAGAAGTACTGAGCCTCTTCCGCAATCTGACCTGCTGTAAGAGCTGCACGAGGAATCTCGATCATAGTACCAATCTCGAATTCTACCTCTACGCCGTACTCAGCGAATACCTCCTTAGAAGTAGCGAGAATGATAGCCTTCTGCTGCTTGAGCTCCTGAACGGTACCGATGAGAGGAACCATGATTTCTGGGCATGGATGGAATCCTTCCTTCTTCAATTCGCAAGCTGCACCAAGGATGGCGCGAGTCTGCATCGCCGTAATCTCAGGGAATGTGATACCGAGACGGCAACCACGATGACCGAGCATTGGGTTGTTCTCTGCCAGAGAGTTCACACGCTTCTTGATTTCCTCTACACTTACGCCCATTTCCTTAGCCATGGTCTCCTGACCAGCCAAATCGTGTGGTACGAACTCATGGAGAGGTGGGTCGAGCAAGCGGATGTTCACGTGGCAACCGTCCATAGCCTTGAGGATGCCGTAGAAGTCAGCCTTCTGATAAGGGAGGAGCTTGGCAAGTGCCTTCTCACGACCCTCTACAGAATCAGCCAAAATCATCTCACGCATCGCAACAATCTTCTGATCATCGAAGAACATGTGCTCTGTACGTGTCAAACCGATACCCTTGGCACCGAATGCACGAGCTACCTCAGCATCATGAGGAGTATCCGCATTGGTACGGATTTCCATCTTGGTATATTTATCACAGAGATCCATCAGTTCCTTGAAGTCACCAGAAAGCTCTGCAGCCTTGGTCTCAATCTGACCAGCATAAACCTGACCTGTAGTACCGTTCAAAGAGATGAAATCACCCTCCTTGTAAACTACGCCCTCGATCTCAACGGTCTTTGCCTTATAATCTACGTTGATAGAGCCAGCACCAGATACGCAGCACTTACCCATACCACGAGCCACTACGGCAGCGTGAGAAGTCATACCACCACGAGCGGTAAGAATACCCTCGGCAGCAGACATACCAGCGAGGTCTTCAGGAGAAGTCTCAATACGAACCATGATGACCTTCTTGCCATCCTCATGCCACTCCTGAGCATCGTCTGCATGGAATACAATCTGACCACAAGCAGCACCTGGAGAAGCAGGGAGTCCCTGTGTGATGACCTTCGCCTTAGAGAGCGCCAACTTATCGAATACAGGGTGCAATAATTCATCAAGTTTCTGTGGTTCGCAACGGAGGATAGCAGTCTTCTCGTCGATCATACCCTCGTGAAGAAGATCCATAGCAATCTTCACCATCGCAGTACCTGTTCGCTTACCGTTACGTGTCTGGAGGAACCAGAGTTTACCTTCCTGTACGGTGAACTCCATATCCTGCATATCATGATAGTGATTCTCCAACTTAGTCTGCAGCGCATCCAGCTCCTTGTAAAGTTCAGGCATAGCCTCTTCCATAGAAGGATATTTAGCTACGCGCTCCTCCTCAGAGATACCTGCACGCTCAGCCCAGCGCTGAGAACCAATCTTAGTAATCTGCTGTGGCGTACGGATACCAGCCACTACGTCCTCACCCTGTGCATTGATCAGGTACTCACCATTGAAGAGGTTTTCACCATTACCAGCATCACGGGAGAAGCAAACACCTGTGGCAGAAGTATCACCCATATTACCGAATACCATCGCCATCACAGACACGGCAGTACCCCACTCTGCAGGAATGCCTTCCATCTTGCGATAGAGAATAGCGCGCTCGTTCATCCAACTATCGAATACGGCGCAAATGGCACCCCAAAGCTGATCCATAGGATTGTCTGGGAAATCCTTACCTGTCTGCTGCTTGATAGCCGTCTTGAATGCCTTGACAAGATGCTTCAATTCATCTACTGTCATTTCATTGTCCAGTGTGATACCGCGCTGCTTCTTCACCTCCATGATGATAGCCTCGAATGGGTCGATATCCTCCTTGTTGACAGGCTTCATGCCGAGCACCACGTCACCATACATCTGCACAAAACGGCGATAGCTGTCATAAGCAAAGCGCTCATTACCCGTTTTACGAGCCAAGCCCTCTACTACCTCATCATTCAAACCGAGGTTGAGGATGGTATCCATCATACCCGGCATAGAAGCACGAGCACCGGAACGTACACTAACCAAAAGAGGATTTTCCACATCTCCAAACTTTGAGTTCATCAAAGCCTCAATATGCTGAACTGCTTTCTCAACTTCATCCTTGAGAAGAGCCACTACATCTTCCTTGCCTTTTTCAAAGTATTCGTTGCACACATCTGTGGTAATTGTAAAACCAGGAGGTACAGGTACACCAATAAGATTCATTTCCGCCAAGTTGGCGCCCTTACCACCGAGCAAGTTTCTCATGTCGGCCTTGCCCTCTGCCTTACCATTACCGAAAGTATAAACTCTTTTTTCGTCCATAATCGAATAGGTTCTAATTTATTAGTTTATTGTTATTAAAATTTGTGATGCAAATATACGATTAAAAATCGGTTCCACCAAACTTTTTACCATCTTTTTGCAATCTCGACATTACATTTTTAATTGTTTACGTACACACCATCTGCCGATAATAAATTATAAGCAAACTTGCTATTATTTTTACAAATCAATATATACCTTATTATATATAGGGGAAAAAACTTGATGATATATAGAAAAGAAGCACTTCTTCATCAAAAAACAGAGATTCGCCACCACAGATGATTCTTTTTCATTCCAGTTTTTCACATATCTTACAAATTACTTTGGAAAAATTTTCATTTTTTACAAAAAAGTAGTATCTTTGCACTCAAAAATTTAAATATCAATCATGGGAAGAAAACGTAAACCGTTACCATTTATAGAAAATGTTACCATCGAAGCTGTGGCTGCTGAAGGAAAATGCATCACACGCGTCGATGACCAAGTCATCTTCGTACCTTTCTGCGTACCTGGAGATGTGGTAGATTTACAAGTAGTTAAGAAGAAGCATAAATACTGTGAGGCGAAAGTTGTCAGATTCATCAAGAAGAGCGACGTTCGCCAGGAACCGATGTGCGAGCATTTCGGTATCTGCGGCGGTTGCAAATGGCAGAACCTGCCATACGAAGAGCAAATCAAGGCGAAGCAGAAACAAGTGGAAGACCAGCTCACCCGCATCGGTAAAATCGAGCTTCCTGAATTCCGCCCTATCATGGGCAGCGTGAAGACTCAGGAGTACCGAAACAAGATAGAATTCGGATGCAGCAACAAGCGATGGTTTACTGCAGAGGAACTCGCACAACTTCCTCAAAAAGAGGATGATACGGTATCTTCATTAAAGGAACGCCACGCACAGAACGCTATCGGTTTTCATATCACCGGAGCCTTCGACAAAATATATCCTATCAAAAAATGCTGGCTGATGGATGACCTCTGCAATGAGATTCGCAACTTCGTATTCGAGTATGCCGATTCTCACGACTATACTTTCTACGATCTGCGTGAGCAACATGGATTGTTGAGAGACATGATGATTCGCAACTCCAACACAGGCGAATGGATGCTTGTATTCCAATTCCATTACGACGAAGAAGGCGACGAGCAGAGAGCGCAGGAATTGATGCAGCAAGTAGCTGACAGATTCCCGCAGATTACATCGCTCATGTATGTAAACAACCAGAAGGGCAACGATACCTTCAATGATCTGGAACTGAGCCTGTTCAAAGGCAACGACCACATCTATGAACTGATGGAAGACCTGAAGTTCAAGGTAGGTCCTAAGAGTTTCTATCAGACCAATACCGAGCAGGCTTACCACCTCTACTGTGTGGCCCGCGAATTTGCCAACCTCACAGGAAACGAGCTGGTTTACGACCTCTACACCGGTACAGGAACCATTGCCAATTTCGTGGCACACAAGGCTAAAAAAGTGATCGGTATCGAATACGTGCCAGAAGCTATCGAGGATGCAAAGGTGAATTCGCAGGTAAACAACATCGAGAACACCCTCTTCTATGCAGGCGATATGAAGGATATCCTGACCAACGATTTCATCAGGCAGCATGGCCGTCCTGATGTCATCATTACCGACCCTCCACGTGCTGGCATGCATCCAGATGTCATCAACGTGATTCTGAATGCAGCACCAGGTCGCATCGTCTATGTAAGCTGCAATCCTGCCACCCAGGCACGCGACCTCCAGCTAATGGACGATTACTACAAAGTAGCAGCGGTTCAGCCAGTGGATATGTTCCCTCACACTCCTCACGTAGAAAACGTGGTACTTCTCGAAAAGCGCTGCGATACGGAAATCAAGCAGAAACTGAAGGAACGCAAAGAGCGCGAAAAGGCTGCCGCCGAAGCCAAGGCTGCCAAGGAAGCTGAGAAACTCGCCTCCAGGCTGCCCAAGCTGAGGACCTGACTGCAGAGGAACTCGCAGCTAAGAAATAAACCTTAAAACATAATAGAAAATGAAGATGAAAAATAGTATCATCATGGCGCTGATGGCTATGGCAGTAACCACAGCGGGCGCCCAGGAAAAGAAAACAATCGAGTTGCCAGCATGGCTCAACAACGTCAAGTTGTCGGGCTACGGCATGACTCAATATCAGTATAGCGGACAGAAGGGAAAGGAATCCAATTCCTTCAACATCCGCATGGGACGTATCGCCCTTGAAGGGCGTATCGCCAACGATTTCTACTGGAAAACCCAGATCCAGTTTAATGGCAACACTTCCGACCTGGGCAGCAGTCCAAGAATGGTAGATCTGTTTGCCGAATGGCAGAAATACAGTTATTTCAAGGTGAAAATCGGACAGTTCAAGAATCCGTTTACCTTTGAGAATCCGATGCACCCTATCGACCAGGGCTTCATGGGTTATTCCCAGAACGTAAGCAAGTTGGCAGGTTTCAGCGACCGTGCCGGAGAGCACGCTTCCAATGGTCGTGACATCGGTTTGCAGCTTCAGGGTGATTTCCTCAAGAATGCCAACGGCCGCAACCTGCTGCACTATCAGATAGGTGTGTTCAACGGACAGGGCATCAATACCAAGGACGTTGACAATCAGAAGAATGTGATTGGTGGCGTATGGGTAATGCCTGTGGCAGGAATGCGCATCGGAGCTTTCGGCTGGACCGGTTCTTATGCAAGAAAGGGAAACTGGACAGAAACAGTGGGTGATCCAACATCGAGCGTAACTCCAGGAGCCACCACTACAATAGAACACAAAAATGAAGTCAGAAAACTCAGCCAGAACCGATATGCTTTCTCGTTCGAATACAAGGCTAACGACTGGACTGTCCGTTCAGAATATATCCATTCTACGGGTATGGCATTTGCCAAAAGCATAACCAATCATGGGGATGAAGCCTCCAAGGATTGCAGTCTTAACCAAAAAATCGGCAATAAGGCACAGGGTGTATATGGTCTTGTTATCGCACCTATCGTGAGCAAGAAGCTCTATGCAAAGGCTCGCTATGATATGTACGAGGCTAATGGTAAGACAGACATGATGAAAACCCAATACGAAGTCGGTCTGAACTATCATATCAACAAAAACTTCACCATCCTGTCTGAATATGCGTTTGTCAACGACCGCACAAGTGCAGACCACAATTATTCTATGGCAGACGTGGAAGTTTGTTTCAGATTCTAATATATAACCAGATTCTTAATATATTAAGCAAAAGGAGAGTTACTCATGGAAACAGAGGAGAGACATCATCACCACCATCACAGAGATGGAAGTGAACAAAGAAGTAGTGGACGCAAGAAACATTACAGTAGCAGAGCAGGACACAATCGTCATACAAAATCACAGATTAGGAGAAGAATCATAGGAAGAATCCTGTTTCTTATTCTTAGTCTGATAGCTCTTGCCATCATTCTTTTCATCATTTACGACCATTATTTCGGGGCATTTTAAGGCATTCCATGAGATAAAACTATTCATAAAAAAAGCCAAGTCAGCAGTTCACAACAGAATACTGACTTGGCTTTTTTACATTAACTTGGCTTTTTATATTAAAAAGAATAGGAGAAACCTACGGATGCATATTCCTTAAACTGCCAATAGCTCTCACCCTCCTTGCGCTTGGTGCCATCATCAAAACGAGGATAAAGGAAGATGTTCGTAGAAATATACTTATTGAACTGGAAGGTGAAAGTATTCTCCCACTCCAACTCAGCACGCTCATAAGTAGTATATCCATAGAGGCGGGTCTTCCATCTCAGGTTTTCCGCCATCTGCCACGTAAAGTCAACCGTAAATTCAGAACCATAGTCCAAAAGTCCGTGCTGTCCTTCTTCCAGACCATATCGGGTGGCAAGCGAACTGCGGTCCACATATTTCCAGTTAAGAGCCAAAGGAGCGATATGCGTGCTACCCTTCAGGCGATGATTGAGCCAGTCGATGGAATAATCCATACCGACAGAAAGATTCAACTTGAAAGGTGACATGAAGTCGGAATAGACAAACTTATCATTGCTGCGAAGACCCCTGGTAAACTGGGTCTGTCCGATCACCTGCAAGGTATAATACCATCTTCTGGTAGCCTGCAAGCCCAACTTTCCGGTATAGCGCAGCAGATCTTCAGAGGTTTTGTACTTATGCAAGGTATCGCCCTTGGAAGTCTGGTAACCCAAGCGCATTTCCAACTTGTTTTCCCACTTCACCTTCTGCTTATTGTTATAATTAGCCTGCATCGTGACACTACCCAACATCGAGTAGTTGCTCTCACCACCTTTATACCAGTTATCACTCACATAATTCTGAAGGAACTGCAAGTAATAATCCCCCTTGATCGTCCAGAAATTAGGTTTCGCCACATAGATTTTCATCGGTGAAGCCTCTAATTCAATAGCCTTTGGAGCCACCTCCTCCACAATATCCACCTCCGTCTTTCTCGGAGCGCCCTCAGGAATAGGAGCACCAACCACATCCAGTCTGGACTCATTACTTCTCACAAGATCAGGACGGTTTAAGTAAATGAACATCAAAGACTTATCCAGCATACATTCAAGAGAATCAGAATAGCCAGCCGGATTCAATCTGAGAAAATGATTAGCAGGAGAATGATAAAAAGTAAGCGGGGTGAAAAGTCGGGAATAGCGGATATCGTTCGCAGCATAATAGCTGGAATCGATATGAGCCCGAACTGCGGATAAAGAATCCATATAATTCTTCACCCATTCAGCCGTTTCAGGTTCCTGTACACCCTTGGTAAGCTTATGACTCTTGGTTTGTGCCCATGAAGGAAAACAAACAAAAAGAGCAGCCACCACTATATTAAATCTCAATTTCATAATCATTAAAATCTACGCAATGCTATAATTTAGGCGCAAAGGTAATAAATAATTCATAAAACAACGGCATTATTTGCAATAATTTTGGCTATTTCATAAATTTATAGTAACTTTGCACGCGATTATTCTAATTTAAAAAATAAATATCGTGGCTGAAACTAAGTACATCTTCGTTACTGGTGGTGTGGTTTCTTCTTTGGGTAAAGGAATCATATCGTCATCCATCGGTAAGCTTCTTCAAGCAAGAGGTTACAACATTACTATCCAAAAGTTTGACCCATACATCAACATCGACCCGGGTACACTGAACCCGTACGAGCATGGTGAGTGCTACGTGACAGTAGATGGTATGGAAACCGACCTGGACCTCGGACACTACGAGCGATTCACCGGTATTCAAACTACGAAAGCAAATTCTCTCACCACTGGTCGTATCTACAAGGCTGTCATTGACAAGGAACGTCGTGGCGATTATCTCGGAAAAACCATCCAGGTGGTGCCTCACATCACCGACGAGATCAAGCGCAATGTGAAGCTGCTCGGCAAGAAGTATCACTATGATTTCGTAATCACCGAGATAGGCGGAACCATCGGCGACATCGAAAGTGCTCCTTACATGGAAGCTATCAGACAGCTGAAATGGGAATTGGGCAAGAACGCCGTCAATGTGCACCTCACCTACGTGCCTTATCTGAAGGCTGCAGGGGAGTTGAAAACAAAACCTACCCAGCACTCCGTGAAGGAATTGCAAAGTGTAGGTATTCAGCCAGATATTCTGATCCTCCGCACAGAGAAACATCTCGAAGAGGGAATCATGAAAAAGGTAGCCAGCTTCTGTAATGTGGATCTGGACTGCGTGATACAAAGCGAAGACCTCGCCAGTATCTATGAAGTACCTGTAAACATGCAGAACCAGGGTCTTGACACCGCCATTCTCCGCAAAATGGGCGAGCCTATCGGCGAAAAGCCTGCACTGGGTCCTTGGAAAGCATTCCTCGACCGCAGAAGCAAGGCTACAGAGGTGGTAAACATCGGACTGGTAGGTAAGTACGATCTGCAGGATGCCTACAAGAGTATCCGCGAAAGTCTTTCACATGCCGGCACCTACAACGACCACAAGGTGAAGATAACATTCATCAATTCTGAATATCTCACAGAAGAAAATGTGGCAGAGCAGTTGAAGGGTCAGGACGGCATCGTCATCTGTCCGGGATTCGGCCAGCGCGGCATTGAGGGCAAGATCATAGCAGCCCACTATACCCGCACCCACGACATTCCTACCTTTGGTATCTGCCTGGGTATGCAGATGATGGTCATCGAGTTTGCCCGCAACGTATTGGGCTACAAAGATGCCAATTCAAGAGAGATGGATGAAAAGACTCCACACAATGTCATCGACATCATGGAGGAACAGAAAAACATCTCCAACATGGGTGGAACCATGCGCCTCGGTGCATACGAATGTGTACTGAAACAAGGTTCTCGCGTCTTCTCTATATATAAGAAGGAGCACATTCAGGAGCGTCATCGCCATCGCTATGAATTCAACAATGAGTTTCAGAAGGAATACGAGAAGAACGGCATGATGTGCGTGGGACGCAACCCAGAGAGCGACTTGGTAGAAATCGTTGAAATACCAGGATTGAAATGGTACATCGGTACACAGTATCATCCAGAATACCAAAGTACCGTATTAAAACCACATCCTCTGTTCATGGATTTCGTCAAGACGGCTATCTCAAACAAGAAATAATATAAATTTCTAAAATAACAATGAACAAGAACAACATTATTGGCTTTCTTCTCATTGCCTTAGTACTCATCGGATTCAGCTGGTACACCCAGCCTTCTGCAGAAGAGCAGAGAGCGGATTTCGTACAGGATTCCATTGCCAAGGCTAAGCATGCTGAGATAGAAAAGGCCAGCAAGGCTGCCGCAGCCAAGCGCCAGGCAAATGCCAAGGCTAAGATTGAGGCAGACTCTACAGCCCTCTTCTATTCTGCTTTAAAGGGTCAGGCGAAGAAGATCGTTTTGAAAAATGAGAAAGTTGAATTAACCCTCAACACCAAGGGTGGTACTGTCGAGAAGGCAGTAATCAAGGGTTATGTAGGTCACAACATCCAGGTAAAAGACGGTTCTGCCGACCAGAAGGATGTTACGCTCTTCGATGGCAAAGACCAGAGTCTTAAGTTTATGCTTGAGGCAAAGGAAGCTAACATCATCACCAGCGACCTCTACTTCACTCCATCAAACGTAACAGATTCTACTGTTACCATGACAGCTGTGGCTGGAGAAGGAAAGACACTCTCCATGACTTATACATTAGGTAAGGACTACATGCTCCACATGAGCTTCTCTGCTCAGGGTATGGAAGGTCTGTTCTCACCTAATTATAATAAGATGGACATCGACTGGAGTGATAAGGCACGCCAGCAGGAACGTGGTTTCATGTTCGAAAACCGCTACACCACGCTCACCTATCACAATGCAGAGGGTGGCACTGACTATCTCAATGAGGGAAGCGAGAAGATCGATGAGAAAATCGAAGAGACCATCGACTGGGTATCTTTCAAAAACCAGTTCTTCTCTGCCATCATCGTTGCTAAAGACAACTTCGAAAAGGATGCCTTCATGACCTCTATCCCACAGGAGAAGGGTTCTGGCTATCTGAAGCAGTTTCAGGCTAAGATGAAAACTCCTTTCGACCCAACCGGCAAGAAAGCCTCTGAGTTTGAGTTCTACTTTGGTCCTAACGATTTCCAGATTCTCAAAAATACCGAGAAGGAAAGTACCTTCGGCAAAGACCTGGAGTTCCAGAGGCTCGTTTATCTGGGATGGCCTGTCATCCGCTGGATCAACCGTTTCTTCACACTCTACGTGTTCGACTGGCTGAGCAAGGTATTCCCTATGGGCGTCGTACTGATTCTCATCACCTTGCTTCTGAAGCTCATCACCTACCCTATGGTGAAGAAGAGTTATATGAGTTCTGCCAAAATGCGCGTTCTGAAACCAAAGCTCGAAGCTGCTACTGCGCAGTACAACAAACCTGAGGATCAGATGCAGAAACAACAGGCGATGATGGCTGAATATGCCAAGTATGGTGTGAGTCCATTGTCAGGCTGCTTGCCAATGTTGATTCAGATGCCAGTGTGGATTGCGATGTTCAACTTCGTTCCTAATGCCATCCAGCTTCGTGGTGAGCATTTCCTCTGGATGAACGACTTGAGTACATACGACCCAATCTTTGAGTGGAACACCAACATCTGGATGATAGGTGATCACTTGAGTTTGACCTGTATTCTCTTCTGCGTAGCCAACCTGTTGTACTCATGGATGACCATGCGCCAGCAGAGAGACCAAATGGTAGGTCAGCAGGCTGAGCAGATGAAGATGATGCAGTGGATGATGTATCTCATGCCATTGATGTTCTTCTTCATGTTCAATGATTATTCATCAGGTTTGAACTTCTACTACTTCATCTCACTGTTCTTCAGTGCTGCCATCATGTGGACTCTGCGTAAGACCACCAACGACGAGAAGCTTCTCGCCATCTTGGAAAAGCGCTATCAGGAGAATAAGAGTAATCCTAAGAAGGCTAATGGCCTCATGGCAAGAATGCAGGCTCTCCAGGAGTTGCAGCGCCAGCAGCAGGAAGAGATGATGAGAAAGAAGGCTGAACTGAACGAGAAAAAGAATAATCTCGGAAAATAAAGTTTTATAGATAATAATTAAAGCGTAATGGATTACCCGGAAAAGGTGTTCGTTACGCTTTTTTATATGATTACGTACTTAAAGCCCCCAAAAAGATTGTTAAAAAGCCCCCAAAAACTTGGTAATGTAACTATTTTTAGTTACATTTGAAATCGAATACATAAAGAATGTAGCAAATGAACAAGAATAATCAAAGGATATATTATGAAACAAGTATTCACATTTCTAAAAGCTAATAGATATATTAATAAATAGGAGGAACATAATATGGGATTATTAAAATATAAAGGTTATACGGGTAGCGTAGATTATAGTGAGGAGGACAATTGCTTATATGGCAAAGTTCTCGGAATGAGCAAGGATATGATTACCTACGAAGGTCAAGATGTCAATGAACTACGAAGGGATTTTGAAGGCGCAATAGATGACTATCTGGCCTTATGTAAAGCCAACGGCAAGGCACCTCGTGCACCTTATAGTGGCAACTTGAATATCCGCATTACTCCTGAAATTCATAGCCGTATTGCAATGATGGCGATGCAAGCAGGAACAACAATCAATGGTTTTATTCGTGACACATTAGCTAATGTTACAGGAGTTACTCCAGTCACAAAGGCATAACATTACCCCCGAAAAGGTATAATTTGTTAAATGATATTATAAATTATACCTTTTCGGGGGTATTTCCATTTTTTATTCGTATATTTGTCCCCGAAAGGGTATAAAACAAATAAAATATGAGCAATACATTATCATCATACGTCAAGGAAATGCGCAAGCAATTCGGATTGACCCAGGTAGATCTGGCGGCGAAATCGGGCGTAGGCCTCAGATTCGTAAGAGAACTGGAACAGGGGAAAGAAACGCTGCGACTCGACAAAGTTAATCAGGTTCTCCTCCTCTTCGGCCAGGAAATCGGCCCCGTTCCTATCAAAAAAGAATAAAAATAGAATTTTATGAAACAAGGAAAGATTTATCTCTACGACCAATACGTAGGCCTGCTGACGGAAGACGAAACAGGCTTCACCTTCGCTTACGATGCAGATTATCTGGCATCGAGTCAAGCCGAAGCCGTGAGCCTCACACTCCCGTTATCCGATGAGCCCTACCACGATTCCGTCTTGTTTCCTTTCTTCGATGGATTGATCCCCGAAGGATGGCTGCTGAATATCGCAGAAAGCAGTTGGAAAATCAACCAGCGGGATAGAATGTCGCTCCTCCTTGCCTGCTGCAAGGATTGTATCGGAGCCGTCAGCGTCATCCCACTTGAAGAATCTCATGCAGAAAGAACCAACAATTCACCTGCAGAAGGAACTTCACCTGCAGAAGTAACAAATGCTTCCCCCAAAAACTAGAAAGGAGAAAGAAATATGGAAAAATGTCTATATTGCTATAAACCGCTCAAGCCAGGTCAGATAGATTATCATCCCACTTGCGCCAAGAAACTCTTCGGTACCAAAGAAGCCCCTGTCCTACCCTATGTAAGAAAGGAAATCGGCGACCTTGCTAAAAAGGTTGTACGCGCTCAGACAACCCTCACTGGTGTTCAGGCAAAACTCTCACTCGATGTGAATCCGGGTGGAAAGAACGAGCCGTCCCGTTTCACCATCGTCGGCCTTTGGGGTAAATACATCTTAAAGCCGCAAACCGACCGCTACCGCAGTCTTCCAGAAATAGAAGACCTCACGATGCATCTCGCCGAAGCTGCCAAAATAACTGTTGTTCCCCACGGACTGATACGATTTGCAGATGGCGAACTCTGTTATATTACCCGAAGAATAGACAGACTGGACGATGGAACCAAGGTACCTATGGAGGATATGTGCCAACTATCAGAACGCCTTACGGAATACAAGTACAAAGGTTCCTATGAGCAGATAGCGAAACTCCTAAAAAAATATTCATCATTCTCGCAACTCGACCTCGTAAACTATTGGGAAGTTGTCATTTTCTCATGGATTACTGGCAATGCAGATATGCACCTCAAGAACTTCTCGCTCTACAATAACCGCAAGATGGGTTATGCACTTACTCCTGCCTACGACCTGCTCTGTACCAAGATCGTAATGCCCGAAGATACCGAGGAGCTCGCTCTGACACTGAACGGTAAAAAAAGAAAGATCCAAAAGTCTGATTTCATCAAAGTGATGAAAGCATCGGGACTAAACGACAAGGTGATTGCCAACATCGCCAAGAAGTTCCGTCGTTCTATCGTGAAATGGATAGATCTGATAGAAGCCTCCTTCCTGCCGGAAAGCATGAAAAAAGAGTATAAGAAACTGATTCTCAGCAGAGTAATGGCACTGAGATAAATTGAAAAATTTGAGATAAATTGAAGAAATAAAAACAAAAAAAGGTGTATCAAAGTCTAACAAACTCTTTGATACACCTTTTTTATATCTTTATATAGCAAGATTGAGTAATCTTTATATCGCAAGATTGGGATTACTTCTTCATTACAGGCTCGCAAGTCAAGCCTACACCTAATTTTTTGAAGATACGCTGATCCACATCGCTCAGCATCACCGTGCAGTGAGCCTGACATCCACGAAGTTTAGGCAACTGTTCCAAGGCTTTTCGGCAATTCTCATCATTCTCAGAGAGAACAGAGAGAGCTACAAGAACCTCATCTGTATGAAGACGAGGATTGCGACCGCCGAGATAACTGATCTTCGTATGCTGAATAGGCTCAATCATAGACTGAGGAATCAGTTTAAGATTGTGATCAATACCAGCCAAATGTTTCATGACATTCAACAACAAGGCGGCACTACAACCCAGCAACTCACTACTATGACCGCAGATGATGGTGCCATCCTCCAACTCAATAGCCGACGAAGTATGTCCCGTCTCCTTCTTATGATTCTTAGCAGCAACAGTCACCTTACGGTAATCTGTAGAAATCTTAGCCTGATTGAAAAGCATCTGTATCTTGGCAATTTCTTCCTCATTACAAGCACCCAGAGCCAACTTGTTGGTAGCAGCATAATAGCGACGAACGATTTCATCCTTCGAAGCCTCGCAGCAAGCCTCATCATCAGAAATACAGAAACCTACCATATTCACACCCATATCCGTAGGAGACTTGTATGGATTAGAACCATAGATACCCTCAAAGAGAGCATTGAGTACAGGATAAATCTCAACATCACGATTATAGTTGATAGCAATCTTATTATATGCCTCCAGATGGAAAGGGTCGATCATGTTGACATCATTGAGATCGGCAGTAGCAGCCTCGTATGCAATATTTACCGGATGCTTCAATGGAAGATTCCAAACTGGGAAAGTTTCAAACTTGGCATATCCTGCACGTACACCACGCTTGTTCTCATTATAAAGCTGACTCAGGCAAACAGCCATTTTGCCACTACCAGGACCAGGAGCTGTCACGATAACCAGAGGGCGCTCAGTTTCTACATAATCATTCTTTCCGAAACCATCATCAGAAGCAATCAGGTTGACATCATGAGGATAGCCCTCGATGAGATAATGACAGTAGGTTTTGATACCATCACGTTCCAAGCGCTGCTTGAAAGCTGTAGCAGCAGGCTGACCGTTGTAATGAGTAATCACAACAGAACCCACCATAAAACCACGGTTTTGGAACTCGCCACGAAGACGGAGAACATCCTCATCATAAGTGATACCCAAGTCGGCACGCTTTTTATTCTTCTCAATGTCTGCAGCACTAATCACGATAACAATTTCAATGCTATCGCTGATTTTCTGAAACATACGGAGCTTACTATCTGGCTGGAAACCAGGCAATACGCGACTTGCATGATGGTCATCGAAAAGCTTTCCGCCTAATTCCAGATAGAGCTTTCCGTCAAACTGTGAGATTCTATCCTTGATATGCTCGGATTGAATCTTCAGATACTTCTCGTTATCGAATCCTATCTTCATATTCTTTTTACTGATATAACTAATTCTCTATTGATTGAACAAATCGAGTGCAAAAGTACAAAAAACTATCGAAATATCAAAAAAAAATTGTACCTTTGCACACAAAAAAGTAAAAAACAACAAGAATGATGAACGGAATTTATACAATTCTTCTATTAGTATTGAGCAACATATTCATGACGCTGGCATGGTATGGACATCTCAAACTTCAGCAGACGGGTACAAGTAGCCATTGGCCACTCATTGGAGTTATCGCCTTCAGTTGGGCCATAGCCTTCTTTGAATATTGCTGTCAGGTACCCGCCAACCGTATCGGTTTTGTAGATAACGGAGGTCCTTTCAACCTCGTACAGCTCAAGGTCATACAGGAATGCGTTTCTCTCATCATCTTTGCAATCATCGCTAATATCCTCTTTCAGGGACAAGGTCTGCACTGGAATCATGCTGCTGCATTTATCTGTCTCATCGCTGCAGTTTATTTTGTATTCATGAAATAGAATAATCCACAGATTATCAAGGTTTTACAAGATATCAATTAAAGGAATGCAAAGAGGATAATGAGCGTCATTGAGGAATGTAAATATAGAAATACAACATTAAAAATATAACCGACAATGGAAAAGAAATTACGTACAGCTTCCATCTGTGTACAGGGAGGCTATCAGCCAAAGAATGGTGAGCCTATTGAAGTGCCTATCATTCAGAGTACAACATTTAAGTATGACAATTCTGAAGAGATGGCTATGCTCTTCGATCTTAAGAAAGAAGGATATTTCTATACCCGTCTCCAGAACCCTACCAATGATGCTGTAGCGCAGAAAATAGCACAGCTTGAAGGTGGCGTGGGTGCTGTGCTGACAAGTAGTGGTCAGGCTGCCAACTTCTATGCCGTTTTCAATATCTGCGAAGCTGGCGACCATATCGTGACTTCCAATGAGATTTATGGTGGCACCTTCAATCTCTTCGGTGTAACACTCAAGAAACTCGGCATAGAATGTACATTCGTCAATCCTAACGATAGCGAGGAAGAAATCCAGAAAGCATTCCGTCCTAACACCAAGGTTGTCTTCGGCGAAACCATCAGCAACCCTGGATGTGCTGTTCTTGATATCGAGAAGTTTGCCCGCATCGCCCACAAAAATGGTGTTCCACTGATTGTTGACAATACTTTTGCCACTCCTATCAATTGCCGTCCTTTTGAATGGGGAGCTGACATCGTAACTCATTCTACCACCAAGTATATGGATGGAACTGCATCTCAGGTGGGTGGTGTAGTAGTAGATAGTGGTAACTTCGACTGGATGGCGAATGCTGAAAAGTTCCCTGGTCTTTGCACACCAGATGACAGCTATCACGGTTTGACATACGTGAAAGCATTTGGCAAGATGGGTTATACCACTAAACTTGTAGCCCAACTGATGCGCGATCTCGGTAGTATCCCTGCCCCAATGAACTCATTCATCCTCAACTTAGGTTTGCAAAGTCTGCATCTGCGTATGCGCCAGCACTGTGAGAATGCTCAAAAGGTGGCAGAATTCCTGCACAACGACCCTCGCGTAGCTTGGGTTCATTACAGTGGACTGAAAGACGATACCTATTACGAACTTGCTCAGAAATACATGCCAAATGGTACCTGCGGTGTCATCGCCTTTGGCTTGAAGGGTGACCGTGAGACGGCCATCAAGTTCATGGACTCACTCGACATGATCAATATTGTGACTCATGTGGCAGATGCCCGCACCTGTGTGCTTCATCCTGCCAGCCATACCCATCGCCAGCTATCTGACGAGCAGTTGAAAGAAGCCGGAGTTGCCCCCGACCTCATCCGCCTCTCCGTAGGCATCGAGGATGTCGAGGATATCCTCGACGACATCAAACAGGCACTCGACAAGATATAATCTTGAAGCTCCACTTTAAGGGGCTGAATAAATCAATCTGTTAGGAGGTAAATGCTAATCATAAAAGGCATTTGCCTCCTATTTTCATATTTTCCGACCTCCCACACCACCATACATTCCGTTCGGGATAACGTTGATTCTGAAGGCGCAAAGCGATAAGATTCCGTTATTGGCGTATTGTTTTTTTAAAATAGAACTAGTAGATTGTAAAGTCTAAAAGTTGCATAAAACAGCATCCATTTTTGTTGATAATCAATGATACTGTATATATATCTTACTCAACTTTTAGACTTTACAGACTACTAGTAGTGGAACAAACTACCACCCAAGCACTCTCTTACCAGTATGATAAAAAAAGTTAAATAGCAAGAATGATATTACTATTTATTAAAAAAAATACTATATTTGCAACAATTTTCGTTATATTCAACAATTAAATTCACAAAATCTTATGAGAGCATTTTTTAGAAACACCGTATTTGGCTTAGTATTGGTATTTATGGTTTCATGTGGAAGTAACATGGAAGAAAGTACTTTTCAACCAACCTATAACACAGAATCTTTAAGCAAAGATTACGCATCACTTCACTCTGATTTGACCAGAATGAATACCAACATGGAATCCGTAACTTCTAGAAGTTTTTTATCAAGATTTTTCAAACGCGTGTTAAATGTTTTTGTTGCAGATTGTGTTGGTGCTATAAAAGGTGCTTTCAAAGGAGAAAACATTTGGCAATCAGCCCAAGGGGCTTCATGTTCGTCCGCAAGAAAGCAAGGTTTTATCGAAGGTGTTGATGCTGCAAATACGCTATTATCAAGAGCAACGTTAGAAAATAACAATTTAGTAACCTCTAAAATCCAACCCAAAAAGACGGCCTTAGACGGCTTAATATTAGTAGATTCGTCAACAGCAACACTTGAAGATAGCATTGGCTTTTTTCACAATAATATCATTTACACGACATTAGAAAAGGACAACAGCATTACACTTTGGAAAGATATTTCTGACGAAGATTGCCTCAACAAGCTAAATGCAGAAATCACAAAAGTTTCTAAAGAAACTACTTATAAAGACACCATTCTAAACAAAAGCACAATAGAGTTTTGTCAATTCATCTGTAACACATCTGTAGAGACTCAGAATTATAAAGCTTTACTAGAATCAACGAAGAAAGCTTATCCACAATTAGGCAATATGCTTGATATTACTTCCGTGTATTTTGAAGGAATGGAACTTGTCACAACTGAAGAAGAATGGCAACAATATTGCAAAAACGTAATAAAGACTATTAGCAATTCAAGCATTCCAAGCAAAGATAAAGATGCTTTAAAAATGGGTGTTACAGTTGGGTATGCTAGTTCTAAATTATGGAAATGCGAATAATATTACAATATATGAAGTATATGATTTTATCTTTTCTGATGCTGCTTACCCAAGCTGTATCAGCCCAAACTATCAGAGATAGCCAGAATCAATCAGACAGCTTGTCTATTGGAGAAATCTTCTATCTCGGAGAGCAAAATGAAGCACAAAAAGCGACTATCAAGATTAAGACAAATGAAACAACCACCCAACGCCATGACGGAAACGGTGTCTTCAAGACAAACAGAGTAGTAGAATACTCGATAAAAAAGACATCTGCCAATATTGTCATCAGCAGAAAAATAATATCGACTGTAGACACACCGTTGAGTACCGAGACTACCATCAAAAAGCTTTTTCCAAATGTAACTTCCAAATTATTAAGCGGAATATTGAAACCTGGCAAAAGAAACATAGCAGAGTGGGAGCTCAAGAAAATACCATGCTCCATATCAAGCAAGAACGGCCTTGTTGCATTTCTCATAGACAAGTTAGTTTTGGCTGGCGGAAACATCGAAGAAAAAAACATGGGAACGATAACGAAGTTCAACAACATGACCGAAACACTTCTATGCAAAGAAAAGAGCGAACAGCCTTGTCTTGACAATATAAAATCGATCATTACAAGCACCGCGTTGACATCAACTAACAAACTTGAAGGTTATCACCATATCGAATTAGAAGAAGTTATCAATATAGAAGACAAGGCTATCGTCAAGAAATAGCAAGTACATCATAAAAAAACAGCTTAGAATACTTATATATAGCATTCTAAGCTGCTTTTACCTTTTCATAGCTTTATACAGTATGCACTTTTTGAAAGTGTTTCCAAAAAGCGATTTTAATAATCATTAGACATGCTCATTTTCAACGAGTTAAACAGTGCGCTCTATGCGCCTATACCGAAATATATATATCTAAAGTTTCGCAAGTGAAAATTCACAAGCGTGATTTAACGTAATTTTGGAATAAAAAAGGCTCTGAAGTTTGTATAACTCACAGAAAATGAGTATCTTTATAATCGCTAAACAATAAAGATAAAACTTCAAAGCCGTGAGCAAATATACAAAAATTATTTCAGATCTGCGAAGCTTTTTCGCAAAAAATGACGATAATCGTGCAATTAAGTGCATTATGGGTGTGATGGAACATATAAATATACGCTCCAGCCAGATTGGAGTAGAGAAGAAAGAGAACTGCAAGTTCACCACTTTGCAGGTACTCAACCTCCTCATGCTCTTCCCGTTCTTCGTAGTCAAGAATGCGAGTCGATACTCCAACTCGTCCTTGAGTAAATTGTTCAATTGTGATAAAGACATGTTCTATCGTTTTATGAATGATGGCAACGTCAAGTGGCGCAAGTTACTATATGCAATGAATCTTCAGCTGATAAAGAAGATATCAAGCAGCACAACTGTTCATCATGACAAGCCGGTTTGTTTGATTATTGATGATACTGATGCACCTAAGACTGGTATGACGACCGAACTCATAGGAAGAATCTGGTCTCATGTTCATCAAAAGAGCATCCTTGGTTATAAGTGTCTGACCATGATGTTGTCCGATGGCGTTAGCCAGCTCTTTCTCGATTTTTCTCTTCATGGTGAGGAGGGAAAGGACAAGCAAAAGGTTCAGGGACTTACTGCTAAGCAACGCAAAGCTCGCTATACCGAGGACCACGAAGGGCAAGCGGTAAAAGATCGTGTGGATGAATATCTGATGAAGAAGACAGACAAGGCCATAGATATGGTCAAGTATGCCATCAAGCGAGGTGTTCGCTTTGATTACTTGCTCGTAGATAGCTGGTTTACAAACACTAAGCTTGTGCGTTTCATTTCCAGCAGACATATCAAGTGTCACCTGTTGGGCATGATTAAACTGGGCAAAACCAACTATGCAACGAAGCATGGCAAGATGAATGCCAAGCAAATCATCAAGCACCTGCAAAAGGAGAAGGCATGCAAACACAACAAAATACTTCGCTGTACCTATTGTACAATGGACGTTAAGTTGGATGGTGTGCCAGTCCGTTTGTTCTTTTGCAAACGAGGACGCAAGGGAAACTGGAATGGGTTGTTGACCACAGACCTTTCTCTTAGCTTCCTTGAAGCGTATCGTATTTATGCCAGACGATGGGCTACCGAAGTTGCATACAAGGATTGCAAGACCTTGCTGAACTTTGGTAAATGCCAGTCTGTACATTTTGCCGCTCAAATTGCTAGCTTCACTTTGACAATGATGCAGTATAACATCTTGTGTACAGTGAAGAGATTTGAAGCGTATGAAACCATCGGTGGTCTCTTTACAGAGGTTACCAATGACACTCTCGAGTTGTCCGTAACGGACAAGATATGGGCTATCATTTTGGACTTCGTTCTGGAAGCAGCAGAGCGTTACTCTATAGATGCTACAGAGTTGCTGGCAGATTTCATCGAAAGTAATCCTGTTGCCCATACGCTACGTAATATGTATATTTATAAACAAGCAAGTTGATATTTATTCACTTGCGAAACTTCAGTATATATACTGCATCATTGATTATCAACAAAAATGGATGCTGTTTTATGCAACTTTTAGACTTTACAATCTACTAGCATAAAACCCTTCATCCTTCATCTATCCCTTGGAATCCCCTGTGTTTATCGGGGTTTCAGAGGGTGAATGGCACAATTCCACCCTTCATCACCCTTCATTCTCGATGGTAAGTAGCTCCGCGTTGACACCTCGCATCGCTCAACCTAGAGCAGTTAAAAAGGCCAGAAACAAGCATCTCTTGAAGTTAAAGAAGACTTGTCATAATGAATTCGATTCTGTATGGTTGGCACACCCTTAAAGGTAGGGAGTTAAAATCAAGTTAAAATTTGGCACGTTTTTTAGGCTCCTGGGAGATTGTCCGTGGATAGCCAATATCTCATGAGCCACTTTTCTTTGCACAAAAATACAAAGAAAAGTGAACATGGTAAAATGTTTAACATATCTTTTGAAGAGTTTCTTGTTCTTTCGGAAAATTATCCTTATTTTTGCAGAACAATATAAAAAAGGTGTAAAAATATGGTAGAGAATCAATCAACGAGCATTCGAAAATATCCCAAGCGCATCCCTTACGGCATGATGAACTTCAAAGCCGTCATCGAGGATGACTGCTATTATGTCGACAAGACTCCATTCGTGGAGAAAATAGAAAGAGCCAACAAGTTCTTCTTCTACCTCCGCCCTCGCCGATTCGGCAAGAGCCTTACTCTCTCCATGCTTGAGCATTACTACGACATCAATCGAGCAAACATCTTCGACAAGCTCTTCGGGCATCTCTACATCGGTCAACATCCCACACCCGAGCACAACAAATATCTTGTCATCAAGCTCAACTTTGCAATAGTAAATACAGAACTAAATGACTATAAAAAGGGATTAGACGACCATTGTCGCATAGCCTTTAATTTTTTCTGCGATGTATATGCGCAATATTTACCGAAAGGCATCAAAGAAGGTATGAACCAACTGGATGGTGCGGTCAAGCAACTGAACTTTCTGTGCCGTGAATGCGAGAAGACCAATGCCAAGGTGTTCCTCTTCATCGACGAATACGACCATTTCACCAACAAGATTCTTGCTGAACCCAACTGTCTGGACAAATATCGCAAAGAGACTCATGGCGAGGGATACTTGCGCACTTTCTTCGACACGATCAAGGCTGGTACAGATTCTACCATCGCCCGTGTATTTGTGACAGGAGTCAGCCCTGTCACATTAGACGACCTGACCAGTGGATTCAACATCGGCACCAACTACACTCTGAGTGCCCAATTCCATGAACTGACGGGATTCACAGAGAAAGAAGTGCGTGACATGCTCGAATACTACTCCACCCAATACGAGTTCAACCATACCATCGACGAATTGATAACAATCATGAAGCCATGGTACGACAACTATTGCTTTGCACTCAAGAAGTACGGCAAAGTGACGATGTACAACTCCAACATGGTGCTTTACTTCATCGACAATTATGTGAACAATGATTGTGAGGTGCCCGACCACATGATAGACGAAAACATCCGTACCGACTACAACAAGCTCCGCATGCTCATCCGCAGAGACAAGGAGTTTGCCCACGATGCCTCTATCATCCAGCAACTGGTGCAGCAAGATTACATCACAGGCGAACTCAAGTCGGGATTTCCTGCCGAGCTGATAGGCAATCCCGACAATTTCGTCAGCCTATTGTTTTACTTCGGAATGGTCACCATCGACGGAACATCCAAAGGAAAGACCAAATTTATTATTCCAAACGAGGTTGTGCGCGAGCAGCTATTTACTTATCTGCTCGATACCTACAAAGAAAACGACCTCTCATTCGACAGCTACGAAAAGAATGAGTTGGCAAGCAATCTTGCTTATGATGGCAAATGGAAGGCATACTTCCAGTACATTGCCGACAGCCTGCATAAATACGCCTCCCAACGAGACCATCAGAAAGGGGAGTATTTTGTGCATGGCTTCACGCTTGCCATGACTTGCCAAAATCAGTACTATCGTCCTATCTCCGAAAAAGATACTCAGGAAGGATATGCTGACATCTTCCTATGTCCGCTGCTCGACATCTATAGCGACATGACCCACTCTTATATTGTGGAACTCAAGTACGCCAAATCGAAAGATACTGACGCACACATCCAACAGCTTTTCAAAGAAGCCGAGGTTCAAGTGAACCGCTACGCTCAAAGCGAAGTGGTCACTTCCGCCGTGAAGACCACCCAACTTCACAAGATTGTCGTCATTTACAGAGGTACTGAGATGGTGGTGTGTGAAGAAGTTGATAATCAATAACTCCCATTTACATTTTCTCTCTTCACCCAGCCATATTCAAATAGGAATAAGCGCTATTCAAGTTGAGAATAAACGCTATTGTTGTTAAGAAAAAAACTCTAATAAAATTAAATACAATGATTAAAGCAATGATTTTAGCTGCAGCTGCACTCACGATGAGTACCACTACAGTTGATGCACAAACTATGATTCAAAAGAATGAGATCAAGGTAGAAAACCACCTGATGACTCCTGAGGCTCTCTGGGCTATGGGACGCATCGGTGCAGCCGAGGCTTCACCTAACGGCAAGCAAATCGTTTATCAGGTAGGTTATTACAGTGTGAAGGAAAACAAGGGTCATCAGATGCTCTTCATCATGGATGCCAACGGTAAGAACCAAAAAGCGCTCACCACTGATGCCAAAAGCGAAAGTGATGCTGCCTGGATAGCCGGTGGACAAAAAATTGCTTTTCTCCGGGAGGGACAGCTCTGGAGCATGAACCCAGACGGAACCGACCGCAAGCAGTTGACCAACGATAAGTTAGGCATCGAGGGATTCAAATTCTCTCCAGACGGTAAGAAGGTCATCCTCATCAAGGAGTTGCCTTATCATGGCACCATCAAGGAGAATCCTTCAGACCTGCCACTCGCCACTGGTCGTCTGGTAACAGACATGAACTATCGCCACTGGGATCACTATGTGGAGAGCATATTGCACCCTTTTGTTGCTGATGTCACAGAAAACGGCACCATCAACGAGGGAGAAGATATTCTGAAAGGTGAACCATTCGAATGTCCTATGGCACCATTCGGCGGTATCGAGCAGTTGGCCTGGAGCCCTGATTCAAAGACTATCGCCTATACCTGTCGCAAGAAAGAGGGCGTTCAGTATGCCATCTCTACAGACTCAGACATCTACTTATATAATATAGGTACGCGCGAGACCAAGAATCTCTGCAAGGAGGCTGGTTATGTAGAGCCAAAGATTGATGCAACCAAGAGCATGAAGAATCAGGCTGTCAATGCTCCTGAAAATCTGAAAAACAATCCTGGTTACGATACCAATCCACAATTCTCTGCTGATGGTAAGTACATCGCATGGCAAAGCATGGCACGCAATGGTTATGAAAGCGACCGCAACCGTCTTTGTGTTTACGAACTGGCTACGGGTAAGAAAAACTATGTATCAGACAAGTTTGACTCCAACGTAGAAGGATTCGTATGGAACAAGGACAACAAGAGCCTTACTTTCATCGGTGTTTGGCACGGAACCCTGAACCTCTATCAGGCCAACTTCAAGGGCGAAGTTAAACAGATCACCAACGACTGGGCTGATTATGGTAGCGTAGCTTTGGCAAATAATGGCAACAAGATTCTCGCTACCCGTGCAAGCATGAGTCATCCTACCGATATCTATATCGTTACCCCTGGTAAGGATGCCAAAGGTACTAAGGTAGAACAGATTTCTCACGAGAACGACCATATTCTGAACCAGTTGAACCTCGGAAAGTGCGAACAGCGTTGGGTAAAGACTACAGATGGTAAGCAGATGTTGGTATGGATTATGTTGCCATCCAATTTTGATGCTACCAAGAAATACCCTACCCTTCTCTTCTGTGAAGGCGGTCCTCAGAGCCCTGTAAGTCAATTCTGGAGCTATCGCTGGAATATTCAGATCATGGCTGCCAACGGTTATGTAGTGGTATTGCCTAATCGCCGTGGTCTTCCAGGTTTCGGTAGTGAATGGAACGAGGAAGTCTCTGGCGACTGGACCGGTCAGTGTATGAACGACTATCTCTCTGCTATCGATGATGCAGCAGCCAATCTGCCATACGTAGATAAGGATCGCTTAGGTTGCGTCGGTGCAAGTTTCGGTGGTTTCTCTGTTTACTATCTCGCCAGTCATCACAATAAGCGTTTCAAGGCATTCCTGGCTCACGATGGTGCTTTCAACCTGGAGAGCATGTACACAGACACAGAGGAGGCATGGTTCTCTAACTGGGAATATGAGGATGCTTATTGGAATAAGGACCTGAGTGGAAATGCCAAGAAGACTTACGAGAACAGTCCTCACAAGTTTGTTGATAAATGGGATACTCCTATCCTCTGTATTCATGGAGAGAAAGACTATCGCATCAATGCCAATCAAGGTATGGGAGCTTTCAACGCTGCCCGTATGCGCGGTATTCCTGCAGAACTTCTCATCTATCCTGACGAGAATCACTGGGTATTGAAACCACAGAATGGTGTTCTTTGGCAGAGAACATTCTTCAACTGGCTTGATAAATGGTTAAAGAAATAAATCCTTTAGTTTTTTAAAAGCTAAAATCTCAAAAAAAACAGGGAATCCTCTTTCACGGGGATTCCTTTTCTTCTTAATCACAATCTTACTTGTATGAAAAAGCTATTACTATATTTGACCTTGACTATATTCTTCGGACATGGAGCCTATGCCCAAAGAGCATGTCTATCCAAACTTTCTCCTATGCTCCGACACTATGTTTTGGAGGAACGCGAGAAAGAAAAACAAACCGTCAATCTTGCCAAAATACATGATGTCAAAGCAAAGAAAACAATAACAGGCATCCCCTCTCCCATGACTACTGCTTTTATCAAAGTGTCGGGAGATGGAAAAAAAGTGCTACACCAGCATGGTGGCAAGGTTTGGGCCAGATATGGTAATATATACATCGCTACGATTCCGCTGAACTCTGTATCCCGTCTATCATCATTACCAGAGATACAACGCATCGAAGCCAACATGAACCCGAAATGTACTTTAGATTCTGTCATCATTCAGACCAATGCTTTACCCGTATATGAAGGTAGGAATTTGCCACAGGTCTATACAGGAAAAGGCGTAGTAATGGGCATTATGGATATCGGTTTCGACTTTACAAATCCGAATTTCTACAACCCACAGATGACAGATTATCGCATCAAGGCTTTTTGGGATCAGATATCTTCAGACACCTTACAGAGTACATTGCCTGTAGGCCGCGAATATATCGGAAAAGAACATCTGCTTGCATTAGGATGTTCGAGAGATGGATATGATAATTCACATGGCACACATACCTTGGGAATAGCAGCAGGAAGCGGATGTGAGGGAGTGGCTTCAGATATTCCTGGCAAATACCACGGCATGGCATACGAAAGCGATATTTGTCTGGTAGCAAATGCGACATCCGAAAATGCTGCATTGATTGATTCTTCCCAAACTTATAAATTTACTTATGCCATGGATGCCTTAGGATTCAAGTATATCTTCGATTATGCGGATCAGGTAGGTAAACCATGCGTCATCTCATTTAGCGAAGGAGCTGGACAGGATTTTGATGGAACAGACTTGCTATATGGCGAGATTTTAGATAGTCTGACCCGCATTCCCGGTCATGTATTGGTATCTTCAGCCGGCAACAATGGTCAACAATATTACTATATGCATAAGCCATTGGAAAAAGAAAGTGCGGGCTGTTTTGTGAATAGTGCCAAACCATACGTCTATCACATCGCCAAATCATCTCAGCCATTTACTTTGCGCACCACCATTTATGAAGAAAGAACGCGTCCTCATATCTTTGATGTGAATACCGAGCATATTTTAGCTACTGCCGACTCTACCCTGATTGACACAGTAGAGGTGGCTGGAAAAAGGTATGTCATGATGATGGGGGCATACCCTTCCTGTTATCAGAAAGAAGAAATATGCTATGACTGGATGGTGAAAGCCTTAGACGAAAAAAATGTGGGTTTAACCAACCATATATCCTATCAGGTAATGGGCAAAGACGCAGATGTTCAAGTATATCATGGTTCGGGCAATATGTATATCAGCTCAGTAGATCCGTCACTTGCTGACTGCGAGAAGTCGCATAGCATCAATTCCCCTTCATCTTACCCGAGTGTGATCTGCGTAGGTGCCACCATCAACCATACCGGCTATACGGATATAGAGGGAAAATATAAGCAGTCTGAAACACTGTCCATCGGAGCACTTGGAGCCTATTCGTCAATAGGACCAACCTTCGATGAACGAATCAAACCAGATGTAATTGCACCGGGCAGTACGGTCATTTCATCCTATAACTCATTCTATGAAGTATGTCATCCCGACAACTGGGACAGGGACACCCGCATTTCCAGTTATACCTATCAGGGAAGAAATTATTTTTGGCATTCCAATAGTGGTACCTCTATGGCTTCTCCGGTTGTGGGCGGAGCAATTGCCCTATGGTTAGAAGCCAATCCGAGTCTAAACAGTCAGGATGTTTTGGATATTATCAAGAAGACGAGCATTCCTTTAGACAAAGAACAAGATATACCAAACAACCTCTGGGGATATGGAAAACTGGATGTTTACCGAGGACTATTGGCTGCTTTGAACCTGGACGGAATATCAGATATCAGTACTTATCTACCTCAAAAAGCTCAAATCGGTATGGACAGGAATAAGATATGCATCAATCTCACAGAAAAAGCCACTCAAGATTTTAGGGTTTCTGTCTATAACTTATCTGGAATAAGAATGAAAGTGGAAAAGATGCAATCAGGAGAAATGGAATATCTATGTGACATATCAGAATTGCCTACGGGCATCTATATCATACAACTATCTGGTTATCAAGCTATTCAAGGATCATCGCTGATACGAAAAAAGTAATTTCCAACCATCATTATAAATAGGTATTTGGATAAAACCCCCATTTTTAGGTATTGCAGCAATCGAAAAAACTTCGTACCTTTGCAATCGTTAAAAGCAGAGGCTTAACCTATAAGTGATAATGTTTCATGCAGATGAATGATTGAACCTTATAGCTGATTTGAAACTTTTAGATGGATTAGTTAAGTTAGATAATAGTAATATCGAATCTTGTTCGCTAATTAAATAAAATTCATAATGTTTTTGTATAATAAGCAAGAGGGAGTCCGTGAGGATTCCCTTTTTTGTTTTCTATTGAGAACTATCAAGTTTGAATATAATCAATTTGAAAACAATTAGATTGGAAACAATCATTTTGAAGACAAAAAAACTGTGTGCCAAAAAGCTGACACACAGTTTCTCAAAATTATCTCTCTCTTATTATAATAATTTCTTCTTTTGTTTCAAGAATCATTACTTGATGAGACCACGATTCTTGAGAGTTGCATTGAGCAACATCAAATACTTGCGATACTGCTTCTCAGAAAGAATAGTATGCATGTATTTCAAATCCTTATTAATAGCCTTACCTACCATTGCATCACGCTCCTCAGCTGGAGCAATAGCAGCATTCATCATCTCTGCAGTGAAGTTCTTATGAACATCTGCTACAGCCTCAACCTGATCAATGTTAAGAGACAAAGCATCAGCCAAAGGACCCATCTTGATATTCATGTTGTAAGCAGCTGTTGCTGCTGTTGCACTTGCGTTCTCATCTGCTGCAAAAGTAGTTGTCATACTCAACAATGCTACTGCCAAAACTACTAACTTTTTCATAATCTTTTTACCTTTCTTTACTTTGTGAGCCTACCAATTGTGTTAATGATTGGCATTTCCTTACCCGAAGGATTAGCTCGTTTTACATTATCCTAATTCTTTTTGTCTTTTTCTTTTTGACGATGCAAAGATACGAACTTTCTACTGTGCCCGCAAACAATTTATTAAAAAAGTTGCCAAAACCCTTTCTTTTTTGATTTAAATCAAAGAACCATCCTCTTTTTTCTAACATATCGTAGCTTTTATTTTACTTTTTATTTAAATATGTAAGAAAACAGTATATCTATACAGAATCTTATAAAATAAAGCCTTTTTATATTGCCCAGATTGTAGCTATCGGTTTGGGCACTTGTTGCCCATCGCGTGAGCAACGGTTGCCCGTCTCTTGTTCACCAGCTCCCCATCACGTGTTCCCCGAGGGATCTGTAGTTTCCTATATTTAGTTGACTACATAGTTCCTTATTCCTATTGTAAGTTGACAATTATTTTCTCTATTCCTAATTCTACTTGTCAATCTTCTATCTTATTCCTAGTTAGTATTTACATACTTCATTCTAGTTCCTAATAGAAGTAGACAAAGGACCCACCCCTAGGGGTGGATCGCGGTTTTTACAATTTTGCTGCAAAATTAATCATTTTTCCTGAACTGACAAGGATTTTATGTACTTTTCCCTATAACTTGTCCAATTTTTCTTTAAACTTCCCTTTTGTTTCGCAGCTTCCTTTGGTGTTAGCATCCCGATACTTCCATGAGGGCGTAACTCATTGTAAAAGTGTACTGCCCTTTCTAAAGCCTCTTCTACTTCCTGTAAAGAAGTAAAAGAAAGCCCCATGAATAACTCGTTCTTCAACGTGTTATTGACACGCTCTGCTACAGCATTATCCTTCGGATTGCCACATTCTGTCATGCTAGGTATGATACCGTATTCCCTTAGTAATTTGATGTATTCGTTACTAGCATATTGTACACCTCTATCGGAATGATGGATTGGTGTAATAATATCCTTATAACTTTCCATGCGCATTAAGGCCATGTTTAGGGCTTTCAAAGGGAACCTGGTGGAGAGTGACTCACCGACAGAATAGCCAATGATTTCTTTTGTGTAATAATCCGTAATCAAAGAAATGTAGCAGAAATGATAAGTGCCTTGTTCGGCATCATCCCAAATCTTCTGATATGTAATGTCGCTCACCCAAACTTCATTGGGTGATGATGGTATCAGTTCTTTTATCTTGTTGGGGTATGTGGGTAACCCATGACGAGAGTCCGTTGTACGAGGTTTTCGGTTGGAAGAACGCACTCCCAACTTGTACCTTGATATTATATCCTCGAAACGGCAATGTCCCATGGCGTTCTCTTCTCCAAACTCCTTGCAATACATCAGCCAGAGTTTACGACCGCCGATACCTGGATCTTGCTTTCTAATAGACTTAACATACTCTATTACAAACGATTCCTCTGCCAAGGCTGCAAGCATATTGTCTTCGTGCTGATAATACGCTTGACGAGTAAACCCAAACAGTTTACAGAGGCCAGAAACACTATAGTTTTTGTCCTCTGCACGAAGTTCCTTTACTGTTTGGGTCCAGATTTTTTTCGCACAGGAATCTTATAAAGACGCTCTGCAATATCAATCATCTTGTTATAGGCGGCAGCTGCCATCTTTGCCTCATGGAGTTCTTGCTCCATAGCTGCCAAGCGTTTCTTCAATTCAATGTTCTCCTGCGAGAGATTTTCTGGTGTTGCATTTTGCTTCATTTCTTCTACGATTTGTGGATTATTGGTTGCAAAGTTACCAAGAATTCTGTAAACTGAAGTACTGCTAATTGACATTTTTGCCATAATTTCTCTAACTGGTACATGATACTGATAATAACTGCGAGCTATGCTCAACGCTAAATCCATTTTGTCTTTGTCCATATTTGTTATTTTTAAGTTGATTTATACTGTGTCAACTTTTTCTAGGACAAGACAATCGCTTGATGGTCATGGTAGGAACGCGGTTTCAATATTCAAGGAGAAGAGTATGTAATCAAGAATATAAAGGGGAAATATAGCAAAGTGGAATAATTTCTTTCACATTCTTTGCCGATTGTCGATTTTTTATTGTACCTTTGCAGTCAATGTGCAAACACCTATATATATAATCATGTAGAATAAGATATATGGAAGAACAAAATCATATAGACAAAGCGCTTGCTTTCATAGAGAGTCTGGAAAAGTTAGGAAACCAACTCAAAGCTGCGGAAGAACACCAGAAACATCTCTTAGCTCGCATGCTTGAACTTAAGAAGGAAAATCTGTTGGATTCTGAGGAATATGGACAACTCGCGCAACAAAGCAAGAGCTTGCAAGACATCATTGACAAATGGCGCCCTATTTATCTGGAGCGCATGGAAATGGTAAAAGGAGTTCAGAAAAGAAAAAGAACCAAGAAATAAACCATTTGGTTCTTTGTCCTTTTGGACTTTTCATATACTGGGGTAATCTTCTAAATTATCAATAAAGAAACCACAGTAAAAATCAAAGATCCAAAACTGTTAGCAAAAAAATAAATGGTAAAAAGTGACTATAATAAAATAAAAAATAAATAAAATGGAAGAAACAAAAAACAAATTTATCGTTTTGTCATACTCACTCTATGACACAACAAAAGGTGACGATGGTAACGAAGAGTTGCTTGAGAAGACTGCTGATGAGCGTCCTTTCATCTTCGTAAGTGGTATGGGTGCTACTCTCCCTTCATTCGAGGAGCAGGTAGTCAACCTCGAGAAAGGTGCTGAGTTTGACTTCGAATTGACACCAGACCAGGCATATGGTGAGCATTTCGACGAGCGTGTCATCGAACTCGACAAGCAAATCTTCACTATCAACGGTCAGTTTGATGCTCAGCATGTACAGGTTGGTGCAGTAATTCCTCTCCAGAACGAGGATGGTAACCGTTTCTTAGGTCTTGTATTAGCTATCTCAGAGGACAAGGTTAAGATCGACCTCAACCACCCATTGTCAGGCAAGAAGCTCAACTTCTGTGGTGAGGTTTTGGAAAACCGCGAGGCTACTGCAGAAGAGGTTGCACACATGGCTAAGCTCCTGAGCGGTGAAGGTCAGCAGGGTTGCGGCGGTAGCTGCGAGAACTGCGGTGGCGACTGCAAGGATGGAAATTGCGAAGGTGGCAACTGCGAGGGCGGTTGTGACTGCAATAAATAATCATACAATATGAAGATGGGGCTTTCATGCCCCATTTTTTTCATGACAATAAACCCATAATTTTATGAGAAATACTTTTGGCAATCTCTTCACGCTTACCACTTTTGGCGAAAGCCATGGTATAGCAGTAGGCGGTGTAATTGACGGCTTCCCTGCTGGCATCGAAATTGATATGGATTTCATTCAGAGTGAACTGAATCGTCGCCGACCAGGACAAAGTCATATTACAACTTCCAGAAACGAAGCTGACAAAGTGGAGTTTCTCAGTGGCGTTTTCGAGGGTAAATCCACAGGAACACCTATCGGATTCGAGGTAAGGAACACCAACCAGCATTCACAGGACTACGAGAACATGCGTTGTCTGTTCCGTCCTTCTCATGCAGACTATACTTATCATGAGAAATATGGCATCCGCGACCATCGCGGCGGAGGTCGTTCTTCTGCCCGTATCACCATCGCCAGATGTGTAGGAGGAGCTCTTGCTAAATTGGCACTGCGTCAACTCGGCATCAGCGTCACCGCATACACATCACAAGTTGGCAATATCGCCCTTAACAGAGACTACCGGAAGTATGATCTTACAACTATCGAAGACAATATCGTACGTTGCCCTGATCAGGAAAAAGCTAAACAGATGGAAGATCTCATCGCCAAAGTAAAATCAGAAGGTGATACCATTGGAGGAGTTATTGCATGTGTTATCAAGGGTTGTCCTGTTGGTCTGGGTGAACCGGAATTCGATAAATTGCATGCGCAGTTGGGTGCAGCCATGTTGGGTATCAATGCCGTCAAGGGATTTGAGTATGGAGAAGGATTTGAAGGAGTCACTACTCGTGGCAGCGAACAGAATGATGTATTTATTCCTGCCAAGGAAGGTACTACTCATCAGGCCATTACTCCTACTGACGGACAGGATGTTACTACGACAACCAACCATAGTGGAGGCATCCAAGGTGGTATCAGCAATGGTCAGGACATCTATTTCCGCATAGCATTCAAGCCCGTAGCTACGATCTTGACAGAACAGCATACAGTAGATCTGGAGGGCAATCCTACCCTACTGAAAGCCCGTGGTCGTCATGATCCATGTGTCCTGCCTCGTGCAGTACCTGTTGTCGAAGCAATGGCAGCAATGGTCATCCTCGACAATTATCTTTTGAATAAAACCGTAAGACTATAATAAGAATAAACGCTGCAGAATTCTAACAAAAAATTCTGCAGCGTTTATTCTTATTATGCAGTTATAAAACTCTCTCACTGAGAGAGAGAGTTTTCATATATTAATTATGCAGTCATTTGCTTCAACTTCTTGAGAAGTGCAAACATAACAACAGCACTTACCAAGCACAAAGCTATCAAGATGCCCCAGTTATACATCAAAGGAATCTTGTTCCACAACATAGATGGGATAGAACTCAAATAGTTACCTATTGCTGTAGAAACAAACCAACCACCCATCATCAAACCCTTATACTTTGGAGGCGCAACTTTAGAAACAAAGGCAATGCCCATAGGAGAAAGCAACAACTCAGCCAGAGTCAGAGTAAAATAGGTAGAAATCAACCAACCTGGAGACAAAATACTCTGGGTATTATCTCCCAAATCCATAGGTGAAATCAAACCAGTAGAAGCTAAAGTAATGACACCGAAACCAAGAGCAGCAACCAACATACCCCAAGCTATGCGAGTAGGAGCACTAATCTCCTTACCTTTCTTGGTAAGAGTACCGAAGAACAGCATGCTGAACGGAGTGAGCGATACCACGAAGAATGGATTGAACTGTTGGAAATCTGAAGGCTGACCCATAGTCGGATTATCCATACTCAAGAACAATGCAGCAGCAATGGATAACAAAACGACAGTAGAAATACCACAGATTATACGGTTCTTAGAACTCTTAGACTGGAAAGCACCAAATCCTGTATAAACAGAAAGAGCAATCAGAGCAAGACTGAAAATATTGAACCATACACGCATACCACCGGAAATGGTAAGATTAGTATATTTTTTTGCAAAGAAAGTCAAAGCAGAACCATTCTGATGGAAAGCCATCCAGAAGAAGATAACCACAGCGAAAACTAGTAACAAAGCGATTACACGATCTTTTTCCTGTTTAGGAGTAAGAACCTCAACATTAGCATCATTCTGCTCTTTAGCCTGCTTAGCTGTTACATCAGCATGCTTAAACCAAGCGCGACAAACAAAGTATATAACTGCAGAAATAATCAAAGATACACATGCAACACCAAAACACAAGCCATAAGCACCATACAAAACTTTCAAGTAATTAGGATCTAAATTGGAAGCATCATACACCATACCGTACTTACCAAGATAAACATTGGTAATCCACTTAGCCATAGAAGGGGCAAACATAGCACCGATATTAATGGCCATATAGAACAAACTAAAGGCATCAATACGTCTAGAAGCATACTTCGGATCATCATAAAGATTACCTACAAGCACCTGCAAATTACCCTTAAAAAGGCCAGTACCCAAAGACACACAAGCTAAACCTGCATACATGGCATACTCACCAGCAGCGTTAGCCTCTGTAGGAATTGCCAATCCTAAATAACCCAAAAACATGGTAGCAAAGCCTATGGTTACACACTTTCCATAACCTATCTTATCGGCTATCATACCACCAAATAATGGTGCGAAATAAACAACAGCAAGGAAGATGGCATACACCTGTCCTGCATGAGACTCTGTCCATCCAAACTTAGCCTGCATGAACAATGTAAAGATGGCAAGCATGGTATAATAACCAAAACGCTCACCAGTGTTGGCCAATGCTAAAGCATAAAGACCTTTAGGTTGATTCTCAAACATAATAATTTATTTATTTTTTCACTTGTTTTTCAGTTTGCAAAGATACGGAAAATCTTTGAATATACAAACAATATGCACTATTTTCATCAATTTTACCTCACTTTTGTTGTAAAATCATGTAATAACTTAGGCATATTTCCAATTCTTTTACTTATAATCAACGAGATAAAAAATAAAAATATCCCAGAAGATACACAATAAAATCAAACTTTTTCGGTTTATATGACAAAGAAGTTGCAGTTTTTTTGTAATTTTGCACCCCGAAACAGGTAATATCGGTTTCAGCGATAATAAAACAGATAATTTAATAGACAATTAAATACAGGTAAAAAGATAAATATTTATGAGACAACTTAAGATTAGCAAGAGTATAACCAACCGTTCCAGTGAAGCACTTGACAAGTACTTGGTGGAGATTGGTCGTGAACCTATGGTCTCTATTGATGAGGAGATCGAACTCGCACAGAAGATCCGCAAAGGCGGTCGCGAGGGTGAGCGTGCTAAAGATAAATTGGTGAAAGCCAACCTCCGCTTCGTGGTTTCTGTAGCAAAACAGTACCAGCATCAGGGCCTTTCGCTCACCGACTTGATTGATGAGGGAAATATCGGACTTGTAAAGGCTGCCGAGAAATTTGATGAGACTCGCGGTTTTAAGTTTATCTCATACGCAGTTTGGTGGATTCGCCAGAGCATCCTTCAGGCTATTGCAGAGCAGAGCCGTATTGTTCGTCTGCCACTCAACCAGGTAGGTGCTTTGAGTAAAATCCAGGCTGAGATTAGTAAGTTTGAGCAAGAGCATCAGCGCAAGCCATCCGTTTCAGAATTGAGTAAGATAACCAACATGGAGGAAACTAAGATTGACCAGACTATCAAGGCTGACAATCACCACATGAGTATCGATGCTCCATTCGGTGGCGAGGATGATGACAATGCGATGGTTGACGTGATGGCATCAGGTGATGACACACGTACAGACAAGCAGGTGGATTTCGAGTCAATGAGCAGTGAGTTGAAGCGCGTACTTGACGCTGTTCTCAAACCTCGTGAGCGTGATATTCTCTGCTATTGCTATGGTATCGGATGCCATGAGAAAGGCTTGGAAGAAATCGGAAGCGAGTTCAATCTCACCCGTGAACGTGTACGTCAGATTCGCGAAAAAAGTATTCTGAAGCTTCGCGACAGTGGTAAGATTAAGATTCTCATGAAATACTTAGGATAATAAAAAAGCTTGGCAAATAAATTTTGCCAAGCTTTTTTTATTTCTCTATTAACTAAAAAGGGTTCCTTTTACTTCATCAAGTCTTGCCTTAATGCTGGATGTAAATTAATGCTGGATGAAATTTCCATCCTTATCTATCAGTCCAGACATACCATCCTTGACAGCTTCAAAATAAGGATATTCATCGCGTAAACAAATCTCATCATAGAGGAAGTCTGCAACAATGGTATCATTACCATCAGGATAAACCAACCCCATCTTGCCATTCTTTTCTGCTATTACAGGCATCAGGCTCAAGTCGTCATTGTAAATATAGCAAGTACGGAGGAAGTCATACTGAGGCGAAAGCATAATCTCACCCGTATGATTCTTCATACCAAACTTACCATTCTGCTCAAATACCTCATGATACTGGATATACTTCTCTTTGAGGCGAAGATAATAGAAAATCATCTTGCGCTTATCATTGACAAATTCCAACATATATTGGAATGTATCACAATAGTTAGCTACAGAGCGGACCAGTATCATCTTCAAATCAAGGCCATCCAATGCCTTTCTATTCAAGTCGATATACTTGGCTATCGCCTTTTCTTTCTCCGGCAAGGTCAAACTTGCCAATCGTTCCTCAAACTTGAGCATGGCAGTTTTAGTACCCGACATACCTTTGATATATCGGTGAATCTGTCTTCCCATTTCTGCACAGACGAACTTGTCAATCTCTTGCTGCTCTATCGGGTCAGCATACTCTTTTATAAGAGCTTCAGGTGTCGTGTTCATGGTTAGTCCTTTCTTTTTATAGATGTTCCTCATCCCACCAATAGGATGAGAGAACATCCGGGTTTATAATTATTTAGTACTCAATATCATTCAAATATGATTTCTGATAAAACGCATCAGAAATCAGCAGACCTTATCAGAGAAATATTATTTCTTGATATTAGGCTCCTGCAAGCCATATCCCTTGCGCTTATCTTCCATCATAAGAAGAATGGAGATTAAGATAGCCACTACACCGAAACCAGCAAAGATGGTCATCGTCTCCGTATAGTCTATCACACCATTAGCCGCAGTGTTAGCCTGATTTACCTTACCAATCCAAACTGGAACAAGAGCCAAACCGATATTCTGAATATAGAAGATAAGAGCGTAAGCAGAGCCTAAGAATTTCATCGGAATAATCTTTGGTACGGATGGCCACATGGCTGACGGAACCAATCCGAAAGCAACACCCAAGATAAGCATCATGATGATAGCCACCACGTACGAATCCATTGGCAAAGCAAATACGATATGCACCAAGGTCAAGAGACAACTGCCGATAAGCATCAAGGTTGCACCCTTACCATACTTATCATATATACTACCGAAGAGTGGAGTCAGGATAATAGTACCGTAAGGCAGCATAGCAGGAATAAAACCAGCTACATCTTCACTTACTCCATACTTGAAAATCATCAACTTGGTAGCAAACTTCAGGAATGGGAACACACCTGCATAGAACATGAGGCAGAGTACTGCAACATACCAGAAACCTGTAGTCTTCACCAAACCTGCCAAATCAGAGAACTTGAATCCCTCTTCCGGTTCCGTTTCAACCGCAGCAACAGATGCATCTTCCTTCTTATCCATCACGCAATAAACAAGATAAGCCATGATACCGGCACAAAGCAGGGCAAGACCTAAGCCTACAGAAGCAGAAACGCTACCCATCATCTTGGCAAATGGAAGAGAAGCACTCAAGGCAGCAGCTGTACCCAGACGGGCCAAAGCAACCTGCACACCCATCGCCAAAGCCATTTCGTGACCAGTAAACCACTTGGCAAGTATCTTGGTTACGGTAACTCCACAAATCTCACTACCTACACCGAAAATAGCAAAACCAGTAGAAGCAAGTACCACTTGGGTCTGATATTCACCAAAGAAAGGCACAGCGATAGTACCCGTAAACTGATTGCTAACCGCATACCATTTTACCAACGCACCAGCAAACATCAATAATGTGGCAATCACACCCGTAAAACGGATACCAAACTTATCCAAGATGATACCACCGAAGAACAGGAGTAGAAGAAATACATTAAAGAATCCATATGAACCAGAAAAGAATCCATATTCATCTGATGTCCATCCGAGTCCTAAGCCGCCATCCTCTTTAGCTGCTGTCAAAAGCGGCTCCAATGGTGACATTACGTCTGTAAAAAAGTAGCCAAACATCATGGTGATAGCCACAATCAGTAAGGCTGTCCAGCGAGCAGACTTAGAGTCGCTCAATTTCTGTTGAAATTTTTCTGTAGTTGTCATTAATCTATATATTTATTATTTTCTCTTTACATCCTTGGTTTTTACGATATCAAAAAGATATGATACTTTGAACACAATCTGACCGAAATTACTTTTTGCGAAGAAATCCCTCTTGGAAGATCCATAGATATTGCCCAATCCATAGTAATAACGAGCCTCAGCTAAGAAATGCCCCACTTTCGGGATACTGTATTCCGCTCCAATGCCTAAAGCTATACCATAGTCAAACTTATTCTCCACTGCCATCGTATCCTGTGCAATGATTCTGTTTACACGGTCATTGTCTGTAGCTGGCAGGCGTTTCGGATCGAAGTTGGTCTTCGTAGATTCACTGAGATAGTAACCGAACTGAGGACCAGCATTAACGAAGATATTCAGTCCACGTGTTTCTCTACCCCATGCTAAATGTGCAAAGATAGGAATCTGAACATAACTGATGGTACGCTCGTATGCCATCGGCTCACCCGTACTGGAAATGATGACCGGAGCATTTTCGATATCCAGGATTTTCTCCTTCCATCCTGCCTGAGCGAAATTCACCTCTCCATAGACAGAGCAGATACTCTTGAAATATTTCTCGCAAACATATCTGAAAGAGAAACCACCGGTCAGTCCTCCATGTTGGCTTTGAGGAATACTGGGAGTAAAGCCCACGCTGCTCATCAAGTAGCCACCATTTACACCTATAGAGAAGTCATTGCGATGTTCACCTATCTGAGCCTGTGCTGTCATACCGCCCAGCATCAGAAACATCACCAATATCTTAATTGCTTTCATTTACTTATCTTTAATATGTCACTTTTTAATAGGTTACCGCCTCTATCTGGCGATTGAATGTATAATGAATCAACTGTAATATCTGGTTACGGTAACCACCCTTTGAAGTCTTGACAAAATGCAGAGGAGTCTGCACAGGAGTATAGTTTACCTGCGTCATCTGCCCTGTGAAATCCTTGCCATACTTATTGACACCCTGAATGAAGAACATCGCCTGATCATAACCAGTGATGGCAAATCGGGGCATCGCTACCTGCATAGGTTGATGGAACCAGATATTGTATTTACTCTCCAAATCTATTGTTTTAGCAGAATTTGCATTATAATAGAATGTGGAAGGGATATAAGTATCATATTTATAGAAGCGGTCGAGATTGTACTTGGCATACATCAACCACTCGGTATAACCATAGAGGGAGATGTCAGCACCAGGATACTTGGCGGTAAACTCATCCAACTTATTCAAAACCTGAGTCAGCTGTGGCGAACGTCCGGTATTGAGTATCACTACATTTTGCTTGGAAGGAACAAACGCCTTGGCAAAATATTCTAATGAAGAATTTACATTGGTCACACTATAAGTAATCTTTCTCTTCTCCAGTTCCTTGCGGAGACCAAAAGTAAAGTTACCCTTACGGGAAGTAGTGTCATTGCAATCCACAAAGATAGGATGTACATTCTTAAAACGGTTCAGGAAAGCCTTGATGCTTGTATCATTGAGCGATTCTGGAGACTGATATACCTGAAAGATTTCCTTGCAGTGATCCACCTGGTCACCATTGATAGAAAAAGGAATCACCATCTTGATGCCATAGGTTTTGCAGAAATCAGCCAATGGTGCCACCTGCTTGGTATAAAGCGGACCAAAAATAAGATCACACTGATTGGCACCTTCCTGTACCAGTGTAGTACGAATATCCGCATCAATAGGTACATTCCAGGCATGAATATTCGTAGAGACACCCTGCTGCTTCAACTTTTCGCAAGCCATCAGAATGCCACGATAAAACTCCACCATGCGCTTGCCGTCACCATCTACATCATGCAGAGGAAGCATCACACCCACATTCACCGTATTGGCTTTCTTCTGAGGAGCCACCTGTTTCTGAGCTGCATGGGTCCGACCTGCCTGAGCAGTTCCACCTGTAGCGGTATTATTCTTCTCGAAAGGAATAAAGATGGTAGCACCCTTCTGGAGCATATATCCTTCCTTCTTCATTTCCGGGTTAGCTTCCATCAGTTCAGGCAGACTCAATCCATACTTATTGGCGATACCGAAAATCGTATCTTTTTTCTTCACCGTATAAATGTCACGCCATTTAGTAGTCTGACAGAACGCTGAGGCATTGAACAAAATCAATCCTATGCCCAACAAGATGTATCTCATTTTTTGTTTCATCTTTTTCGTTGATTTATGTTATTAATCCACAAAATTATGATTTCTTTTGCTTAATTTTATAATTTCATTTGCAAAAATACAAAAAAACTCTCATTCAACCATACTCTAATTCAGAAAATTGCGCTATCTTTGCAGAAATTTACATAAAGACATGAAAATAAAGACGAATTTCATATTATTATTGATGGTGTTTTTAGCCATGGCAACAACCAGTTTCGCAGACGATGCTCCATCTATTGCCCCATCAGTCACCTATACTACAAGTGATGGTGAGACCAGTGAAGACGCATCCTATTCCGGTTCGGCACCTATCAAGGCTGCTTTCAAGGCGAATCCTACTGGCATTACCGGATGGACAGAATACTATGAGTGGCGCATCTATCACGACAATGATACAGAGCCATATATAATAAGGTATGAAGAAAATACAGATCTTGAGTTTAATCAGTCTGGTCTGCACCGCATCATCCTCTATGCCAAATTCACGAAAGATGGACAGGTTATCGAACAGAACAATGAGGATTCTCCTCTCACTCTTACCATCTCTGAAAGTTTCTTGCAGATGCCTAATGCCTTCTCCCCAAACGGTGATGGTATCAATGACATCTACAAGGCGAAAGACGGATACCAGAGTCTGACCGAATTTCATGCATATATCTTCAATCGATGGGGACAGAAACTTCATGAATGGAACGACCCTGCAGACGGTTGGGATGGCACCTATAAGGGTAAGCCTGTGAAAGACGGAGTCTATTTCTGCCTAGTCAAGGCAAAAGGAGCCGATGGCAAGACCTACAACATCAAAAAGGATGTCAACCTGTTGAGGGGTTACATCGAATCAGGTTCTACTGCCACGGAATAACCCCGAGAGCAACAGGATTAGAAAGAAAGGAAATCATTCAAGTCATATTTCCATAAAAAGAAGTATTTCAAGAAGAGAAAAGCTTTTCAAGAAGCATTTCAATACAAAAATAGCATTTCAACAAGAATCAATTAACTTCAATGAATTCAGAAGAAGAAAAGATAAACGTGTGGGGAGCCAGAGTTCACAACCTGAAGAATGTGGACGTAGAGATTCCCCGCAACTCACTGACAGTAATTACAGGACTTTCAGGTTCCGGCAAGTCATCTTTAGCCTTCGACACCATCTTTGCCGAAGGCCAGCGACGCTATATCGAAACTTTCTCTGCATACGCCCGCAATTTTCTGGGCGGCATGGAACGTCCTGATGTAGATAAGATTACAGGTCTCAGTCCTGTCATCAGTATCGAACAGAAGACTACCAACAAGAATCCCCGTTCCACCGTGGGCACAACCACAGAGATTTACGATTACCTGCGTCTGCTCTATGCACGCGCAGGTACAGCTTACAGCTATCATACTGGCGAGGAGATGGTAAAATATACCGAGGAACAGGTCATCGACATGATTCTCAGCGATTACAAAGGCCGTCGCATCTTCCTCCTTGCCCCACTCGTTCGTCAGCGCAAGGGTCATTACCGCGAACTCTTCGAGAGTATGCGACGCAAGGGATACCTACATGTGAGGGTAGATGGGGAAATCATGGAACTCGAAAGAGGAATGAAAGTGGACAGATACAAGAACCACAACATCGAGGTTCTCATCGACAAACTTGCAGTTCGCGATGATGACGAAGAGCGTATCCGCAAGAGTATCACCACTGCCATGAAACAAGGCGACGGCATGGTGATGGTCATTGATAAGGAGAAGGGAGAATCCAAGATTTTCTCCAAGAGACTGATGGACCCTGTTACCGGAATGGCCTACCGGGATCCAGCTCCAAACATGTTTTCCTTCAACTCTCCCGAAGGAGCATGTCCACACTGTAAAGGTTTAGGAAAGGTTAATCAAATAGACCTCAAGAAGGTAATACCAGACGACAACCTCAGCATCTACGCAGGTGGAATCGTGCCTTTAGGAAAATACAAGAACCAGATGATATTCTGGCAGTTACAATCATTGTTAGAGAAACATAATGCCACCATCAAGACCCCTATCAAGGACCTTGATGACGACACCATGCAAGAGGTAATGTACGGCACACTTGAGAACGTGAAGATACCGAAGGAAAAGGCAGGAACCTCTTCCGACTATATCTGCGCCTACGATGGTGTAATCGATTATCTTCATAAAGTAATAGAGAATGACGACTCTACTGCCGGCAAGAAATGGGCAGACCAGTTTATCACCACCATCGACTGTCCGAAATGTCACGGTATGCGTCTGAAACAAGAGTCTCTCTCCTATCGCATCTGGGATAAGAATATCTCAGAAGTAGCCTCCCTCGATATTGATGAATTGCTCGATTGGCTCGAACACGTAGAGGAACATCTGCCGAAGATGAAAGCCAAAGTAGCTCATGAAATCGTAAAGGAATTACGTTCCCGCGTAACCTTCCTCCTCGATGTCGGTTTGAATTATCTCTCTCTGAACCGTCAGTCTGCTTCCCTTTCCGGTGGTGAAAGCCAGCGCATCCGACTTGCCACACAGATAGGTAGCCAGTTGGTCAATGTACTCTATATCCTCGACGAGCCGAGCATCGGATTGCATCAGCGTGACAACGAGCGCCTCATCAACAGTCTGAAAGAACTTCGCGACATCGGCAATACCGTCATCGTAGTAGAACATGACCGCGACATGATGCTTGCAGCAGACTGGATAGTGGATATCGGTCCGAAGGCAGGACGCAAGGGAGGCGAAGTTGTATTTCAGGGAACACCGGCTGAAATGCTGAAGACCCAGACCATCACCGCACAATATCTGAATGGCGAGATGGAAATCAAAGTACCCGAGAAGCGGCGTGAAGGTAATGGCAAGAGCATTATCATCCGTGGCGCAAAGGGCAATAACCTGAAGAATGTAGATATCGAGTTCCCACTCGGCAAACTCATTGTGGTAACAGGTGTCAGCGGATCGGGCAAATCAACACTCGTCAATGAGACGCTTCAACCGATACTCTCTCATCATTTCTACCGTTCGCTCAAGAAGCCGATGCCATACGACAGTATTGAGGGAATAGACAACATCGACAAAGTAGTAAATGTTGATCAGAGTCCTATCGGTCGTACTCCTCGCAGCAACCCTGCTACTTATACAGGAGTATTCAGCGATATCCGTTCACTCTTTGTAGGTTTGCCGGAAGCCAAGATACGCGGTTATAAATCAGGTCGCTTCTCTTTCAACGTTAGTGAAGGCCGCTGTCAGGCTTGTAAGGGAAATGGATATAAAACCATTGAGATGAACTTCCTGCCGAATGTATATGTACCATGCGAAGTTTGCCACGGCAAGCGATACAACCGTGAGACCTTAGAGGTAAGATACAAGGGAAAGAGTATTGCAGATGTGCTTGATATGACCATCAATCAGGCTGTAGAATTCTTCGAGAACGTACCGCAGATACTCCAGAAAGTCAAGGCTTTGCAAAGTGTCGGACTCGGATATATCAAGTTAGGACAAAGTTCCACTACCCTCTCCGGCGGTGAAAGCCAACGAGTAAAACTTGCCACCGAGCTTTCCAAGCGTGATACCGGCAAGACCCTCTATATCCTGGACGAGCCTACTACCGGACTCCACTTCGAAGACATCCGCATCCTGATGGATGTATTGGAGAAGTTGGTAGATAAAGGCAACACAGTACTTATCATCGAACACAATCTCGACGTTATCAAGTTGGCAGACTATATCATCGACATGGGACCAGAAGGCGGACGAGGAGGCGGTCAGTTGCTGTGTGCAGGAACCCCAGAGGAAGTAGCCAAGAGCAAGAAAGGATTCACTCCAAGATTTCTGGCAGAAGAACTCAAGAGAGAAAAGAAATAAGATTATCAACACTATATTTTAACAAAAAAAGATTGCTTTATGGATAAATTACCTATGAATGATGTGCCGATGCTGGTAAGCGCAATCAACTTCCTGCTTCGCGACCATGAGTTTGATACATTGGATGAGATTTGCTATCATTTCCATGTAAACCGTGCCGATCTGGAAGCTAAAATGGCAACCCAGGGTTTCGAATGGTCAGAAGAGCAGAAGAAGTTCTGGTAAATCGACATCAATTCGCATTCTTATGCAAGAAAAACTCAGATAATTTATTTTATCTGAGTTTTTTTATGTACTTTTGCAGCCACAATTATCATCTTATAAAAGAGATCAATTAAATAAACAAGAAAAACGAACAAGAATAAATAAAAAAATAAAATAAGACATGACTGCAAACATAACAAAGCGACCCTTGTTTCGAGAGATTCAAGACTATGTATTCATCGCCATTGGCATGATTTCCTATGCCATCGGCTGGAATGTATTCCTCCTTCCTACCAATGTAACAGCCAGCGGCTTACCTGGTATCTCCTCTATTATCTATTGGGCCACAGGATGTCCAGTACAGATACCTTATTTTATAGTCAATTCCTGTCTTATCGTAGCAGCTTGGATCATTCTCGGCAAGAAGTTTTGCATGAAAACCATCTATGCCGTAATCGTGGTAACCCTTCTCACCTCCTATTTTTCACACCATACAGAGAATCTGCATCTTCTCCAGAGCCAACCGCTTTGGGCAGCATTCTTAGGAGCAGTATTTTGCGGATGCGGTATCGGACTCGGTTTTTCTGCGGGCGGTTCTACGGGAGGAACAGATATCGTAGCAGCCATCGTCAATAAGTATCGCGACATCTCTCTGGGCAGAGTCATCATGATATGTGATATTTTCATCATTTCCTCCAGCTACTTTGTAGTCCACGACTGGGAGAAAGTACTCTATGGATATGTAGTACTCTATGTCCAGGCTTTCTGTATCGACCAGGTGGTCAACAGTCGTCGCCGAAGCGTACAGTTCTTCATCATTTCCAAGAAATATCAGGAGATAGGCAAACGTATCAATACAGATGCCGACCGTGGAGTAACCGTAGTAGATGCCTCCGGTTTCTATTCCGGTCAGCAGGTAAAGATGCTCTTCGTACTGGCCAAGCAGCGCCAGTCGCAAACCATCTTCCGCCTCATCGAAGAGATAGACCCTCACGCCTTCGTCAGCCAGAGTGCCGTGATTGGCGTATATGGCGAAGGCTTCGACCAGATCAAGGGTAAGATCAAGAAGAAAAGCGAAGAAGGGAATGAAGAAGAAATAGAAGGGAAATAAACTTTTGCATTATATACATTTTACTCCATAAACACACCTCCAAACCCCGCAATCTCAACATAGCTAATGCCTTCTACAAGGCAGGCTTCATCGAATCATGGGGACGAGGCATCGGCATAATCCAAGCAGGCTTCAAGAATGCTGGGCTTTCTGCCCCTAAATTGGAGGCAACCATGGGCGGTGTACTTGTTATCATGCCCAGAGGATGCCAAAAGACAAATGAGACTGTAAATGATACCGCAACCCGACAAGTACCCGACAAGTACCCGACAAGTACCCGACAAGTACCCGACAAGTACCCGGCAAGCTCAGAGGGAAGCAAAGAACTCTTACACGTTATAGGCATCCATACATTTTCTATTAAAGAAATAATGGCATTTCTTAAACTTAAAGACAGAGAGAACTTTATGGTAAATTATCTTATTCCTGCCATCAAGAAAGGATATATTACCCCTCTCTATCCAAACTCACCTCATCATCCAAAGCAGAAATACTTGCTTACAGAGAAGGGAAAGGAACGTCTTGAAAGAGAAGATGGCACACATTTCACAAAATAACAGCATATGTATACCCAATACTGCGTTAAATTAATATTTAATCGTCTGTAAATCAATAACTTATATTAAGAAATGCTTATGAAAACTTAGCTATAAAAAGTTGGTCAAGTCGCTGATTTTCAGTAACTTTGTAGATCACGACAAATACAATATTACATGAATACAGGACTTGACCTATATATGGATATCTTTAAAGATGCAGTTGAAGATTCGGCTGCAAAGTTAACAAAAAGTTTCGAGAAAATACTCATCGAGGTGATAATTTTGTTCATGGTAATACCAAGAAAGATAAATTTCACCCAAATGGGTAGGTATGGCTCGCATGTTGAGCAAACCTATCGCAACGCATTCGGCTTGAAAAAGTCGAAGTGCATTGACTGGCTCAAACTTAATGTCTCACTTGCCAAGCGCTTCTTTGGTAAACAGGGAAGATGGGCTATTGCCATTGATCCCAGCTACATCAGCAAAGCTGGCAAGAAGACTCCACATATCGGTCGTTTTTGGTCGGGATGTGCACAGTCTGTTAAACATGGTCTCGAAATCATGGGTATTGGTCTCGTTGATATCGATGCCAAAGACTGCATGATGTTAAGAGCCCACCAGTCGCTAAGTAATAAAGAACTGAGTCTCAGAAATAAGACTATGGTAGATTTCTATATCAGCGTCATTAAGCGTTATCGCAAGGAACTTCTTAAACTCTCAACCCTCATAGTTGCAGATGCTTACTTCTCTACAAGTACATTTGTTAATGGGATAAAGAAAGAAGGGTTCTCTTTGATAAGCCGCTTTCGTGACAATGCTTGTCTCTTTTATGTCTATGCAGGTCCACGTACAGGAAAACGTGGTCGCCCCAAGACCAAGGATGGCAAGATTGATATGAAGAATCTTGACCTCACTCGAATGGAGAAGATGGAGATGAAAGATATAGAAGGAACAGCTTATACTTTGATTGCCTATTCCAAGGCACTCAAGTGTAAAGTTAGACTTGTCATCTGGCAGATGCCGAATGGCAAGAAGAAACTATTCTTCTCTACAGACACCTCACTTTCGGGTGAAGAGGTACTTCTTTATTATAGAACTAGGTTCCAGATCGAATTTTGCTTTCGTGACGCCAAAGGCTATACTGGTCTTATGGACTGCCAAGCTCGCGATAAGTGGAAACTCGATTTTGCTTTCAATGCTTCGTTCACATCACTAAATGTTGCCAAGGTAACTATGAAGGAGATGGGAATGGAATATTCTATGTCTTCATTTAAGTCACTGATGACCAACATTTATCTAGTGAAACGAATTTTTAAAGCAAGTGGGTACACCCCGAACCGAACTTTAATTAGTAAGATTTTCAAAGATCTCTCGTGCTTACAGCGTATAGCTGCTTAGCACATTATTGAATTATTAACGAACTATTGTATACCAATTATATTATAAAATAAAGACAAGATTATGGATTTACATACATTAGTACAAGCACAGATGGAGCTGATGGGCAACGACCAACCGGTTGCTTCTTGCGGTCTTCACGGTGCTACAAGAAGAGACGTAATAGAACAAGCTATTGAATATCTCCAAAAATCATTAGCCAACACCAAACGCGACGAGCCTTCCGGATATGGCTATCGCATAAATGTAGAGATATTCAAGAAAGGGAAGCCAAGATTCTAATCACAGCGAATCCACAACAATACCATTCGCAAGTTGTATTACGACTTTCTGGTAGAACAATACCAGTCACTACACGGTTTGGATCTCAATGACTTATCTGCTATGTACCGTAAAGCGGCACAAGAAGGAGAATGGCAACCTTTATTTAAATATCTTTCCAGTTCATATTGGAAAGACAGTAGCATCAGAGATAGCATTCAAGGAGAGCGTAACATACAAGGTTATTTCAATGCCTACCTTCACCTATCAAAGCTCTTCATAGCGCATCCTGAGATAGAGGCAAATCATGGCTATTGCGACTTCTTTCTTTTAGCAGACACCAAGAAATACCCAACATTGCGCCATAGCTACATTATAGAGTTGAAGTATCTTAATTCTAAAGCAACAGTTGAAGAAGTAAAGATAATCAAGGAACAAGCCCAGGAGCAATTGAAAAAATACATTACAGACTCGAATATACAAAGTCTATCTGTAGGAACACAACTACACGGAATATATCTAATATTCCAACAAGGTAAGACGACAGAGATTGGAGAGATATAAACTTTTGCATTATATACATGTTACCCAAGCCCAAATCGGGCGAAAAGTGCCATAATTTCGTTTACAACGAACATTTAACACTTCACAAGTTGGGTAACTCAGAAAAAATGCTTAATTTTGCATTTAGGAAGCATGTCATAAGATAGCAACTGTTGCTAAAATGACGAAGTAAGAAACAACAAAACACCTCAAGAAAGGAGTCATTCTAATGAAATATCCAATAGGAATACAAAATTTCGAAGACTTGCGACGTAACGGTTACAAATACGTTGACAAGACAAACTTTGTATATAAGCTCGCAGATGAGGGCAAATATTACTTTCTGAGTCGTCCGAGACGATTCGGCAAGAGTCTCTTCTTGTCCACCCTGGAAGCATATTTCCAAGGCAAGAAGGAACTCTTCGAAGGCCTTGCCATTTATGACTTAGAGACAGAATGGAAGAAATATCCTATATTCCATATTGACCTCAATACCGCCAACTTTCGAGAAAAGGACAGCCTATATAATGTACTTAACGATTACCTTACAGGTTGGGAGGACAAATATGGAGCCCGTGAGTCAGAAGCCACACTTGCCCTTCGTTTCAAGGGTGTGATAGCAAGAGCTGCGGAGAAAGAAGGATGTGGTGTCGTTATTCTTATAGATGAATACGACAAGCCTATACTTCAGACCCTGCGCGACCCTGAGTTACAGGCAGAACACCGTGCACAGCTGAAAGCATTCTATTCGGTTTTGAAAACCCAAGACCGATATATCAAGTTTGCATTCCTCACAGGTGTAACCAAGTTTGGCAAGGTTAGCGTGTTCAGCGACCTCAACAACCTGACGGATATCTCGATGGACCATCGTTATATCAGCATCTGCGGAATGACAGAGAAGGAACTGCTTACGAATTTCAAGGAAGGTATCAGCGAATTAGCCGAAGCCAATGGCGATACAGAAGAATCCACAATAGCAAAACTGAAAGCAAGATACGACGGATATCATTTCGAGGAAAATACAGTAGGTCTCTATAACCCATTCAGCGTACTGAACACTTTGTCAAGACTTCGCTATAAAGACTACTGGTTTGAGACTGGCACACCCACATTTCTAGTTGACTTGCTGAAAATGCACAACTATCGTTTGCCAGACATGACAAAGGAAAGGGTATCAGACGATGTAATCAACAGCGTGGATTCACTGTCAACCAATCCGATACCTGTGATATACCAGAGTGGTTATCTCACTATCAAAGGCTATGACGAAAGGTTTAAGAAATACCTACTTGGTTTCCCTAACAGAGAAGTGGAAGAAGGTTTCCTTAACTTCCTGCTGCCACTATACTGTTCTGCGGGTGATCGTTCCGCCTTTATGGTCGATGAGTTTGTCAAGGATGTGGAAGCAGGACATGTTGAACAATTTATGAATCGGCTTACTGCTTTCTTTGCAGACAACAACTATCAGGTAGCAGGCGAAGCAGAACTTTACTTCCAAAATGCCCTATATCTCATTTTTAAGATTATGGGATTCCGCACACAGGTAGAAATACCGACAAGTGATGGCAGGATGGACGTTCTCATTCAAACTTCCGACTACATTTACATCATTGAATGCAAATTAGACGGAAGTGCAGAAGAAGCCCTGCAACAGATAGAGTCCAAAAACTATGCAGCTCCTTTCGCTATGGATAAGCGAACAATTATCAAGCTCGGCATCAACTTCTCCAGCAAGACAAGAGGAGTAGAGAGTTGGAAGGTGGGATAATTCAGGCATTGTTTTATTTTAGACTATTGCGAAATAAAAGACGACAGAGATTGGAGAGATATAAACATTAGCAAAACGAGCGGAAGAAATTAAAATCTTCCGCTCGTTTTTATTGGACTAATCCAGAACCTGCCACTCTTTCAGTCCTCTGCTTTCTTTAGAAAATTCAAGAGCTAAACAGATTATTTTCTTTTCACTTGCCGCATAAATATCAGCATAATGACGAGACTTCATCTGACTAATAGCCGCTTTAATCCCACCATTATCTACCTGCTACCAACCCTTTGAGACAAAGCATAGCATCATCTACATTCCCCATAGACAAGTTCATTTTCAACTTTTGAACCAGAGTAGTCACTTCAGAAGAAGGCTTATCTGTCATCATAGGCAAAACCATTTCATACATAGCCTTCTTCACTTCCCTATTTGGATAACCTAACAAGTAACAATCACCTTTCACAACCTTAATGGTAAGATAACCAGACTGATAGAGAAAGAGTTTCGGCTCGTCCATATTGACATCACTCATCTCCAAATAATCAGCATCTATGAGACTACCATCAAGTGAAGGTATATCATCCACATACTTTTTTAAAAGTTTATTAAGCATTTCATTAGAACCAATGCAAATATTCCTTAAGTTCCTGAGCAGAAGAGCCACCCAAACTCATACTTAGATAGATGACCGGACGTTTGACCCAGTCTTCCTCCATCTGCATGATTTTCAATCCTTCAAAGAGTTCTTTCCTTCCTTCAAAATAACACTTGAGGGTAGAGCACAACAGGGACTTACCAAAACGACGAGGACGACTTAGGAAATTGTACTTAACGCCGTTAGCCAACTGCCATACAATATCCGTCTTATCCACATAGAGATAATCACCCCTACGCATTTCTTCAAAGTCCTGTATGCCCAAAGGCATTTTTCTTTTTTGTTTCATCATTTTGAATCTTTATTTTATCCCTAATCTATCTACTGTCAATATCAGTAGAAAATCGCCACTAAAGACAAACATATACAATAGTGTCAATATTCCTAAGGAAATTAAATATAGCTCATAATATATTTTGCAAATATACATATAAAAAAGAAAATCACCAAATATTTTCAAAAGATATTTTTCAAAATATCAGCACTCAAAAAGAGAAAAAAGGAAAAAATCTTATTGCAACAGTTGCTATGCGATGTATTCATTGTTATCCAAGAGAATGTCCAAATGTAAATAAGACCATCACTTCATCTTGTTTTTCTTCCATTCATTGCATTTTTCCACTAAAAGAGGGATAAAATGAAAAATATCTTTGCTCAAACAAAATAAATTTAGTAATTTTGCATTATATATAAAATAAGCAAACAAAAATAACATGGAATATAAAGAAGAAAAAACAAAGCAAATAGATGTAGTTGCTATTGCCAAAACAATGTGGCAACATAAAAAGGCATACATAATTGCACTACCAGTAGTCGCAGTTGTATCCTATTTACTCATAGTTTGTGTACCAAGGACATATACATCTACTGTAAAATTAGCACCTGAACTTTCCAGTTTTAATTCAAGTTCTTTGAGCGATATAGCATCCTCCTTTGGATTTGATATGGGAACATCTAAGGGTGGTGATGCCCTTTTTCCTGAATTGTATCCTGATCTGATTCAATCTAATGATTTTATAACCAGTCTTTTTGATGTGAAAGTAAAATCTAAAGATGGTAAGATAAATACAACATACTACAATTATTTATCAACGATGCAAAAAGCACCATGGTGGACACAAGCCATTGAAGCTATCAAAAACATATTTGCAAGCAAAGAGGCTTCAGGCATTAGTCAGCAAAAAGTTAATTCTTTTATGTTGACTAAAAAACAAGATGAAGTAGCAAAAAGCATGGGTACTCTTATAAAATGTAGCGTTGATAAGAAAGACTATGTCATCTCAATATCTGTCGATGACCAAGATCCTTTGATCTGCGCAACAATAGCTGACACAGTAAGAGCAAGACTCCAGCAGTTTATTACAGAGTATCGTACAAGAAAAGCTCGTACAGACCTGGAATATTATCAGAAGATGTGCAAAGATGCTAAAGAGAAATATGAAAAGGTACGTCGTACTTATGGAAGCTATTCCGACGCTAACCAGGACGTTGTCTTAGAGTCATTTAAACTGAAAGAAAATGACTTAGAGAACGAAATGCAGTTATTATATAATAATTATACTGCATTGACAACACAAGTTCAACAAGCACAAGCAAAATTATTAATGCAAACTCCGGCATTTACAACATTACAAAATGCCTCAGTTCCTTTGAAGCCAACAGGACCAAAAAGAATGATTTTTGCTTTAGGAATGACTTTATTAGCTTTCATAATCATTACATTTTTTTCTGTTAGAAAAGTCATATTTGGAGAAATAGATTAAATATGTATGCAAGTAGTAAAAACATACAAAACCGTTCTAAGCGAATAGCATCCAATACATTAGTGCTATTCGCCAGAATGCTTATTATAACCTTCGTCAATCTCTACACAATACGTTGGGTATTGGCAGGACTTGGCACTGAAGATTATGGAATCTTCAATGCCGTAGCAGGAGTAGTAACTGCAAGCACATGCTTCAGTAACGTACTTGCTTTGTCTACGCAACGTTTTTATTCTTTCGCAATGGGTAAAGGAGATACAGAACGATTGAAGGAGATTTTCTCGGTTAGCCTCAACATCGTTATGCTGACAGCTCTCATTTTGTTTATCATTATCGAGCTGATTGGACCATGGCTAATTTCTACCCAACTTACCATTCCGCAAGAACGTTTGGAAGTAGCTCAATGGATTTTTCAATTTTCCCTTTGCTCTTTCATATTTACACTTCTTCAGATACCATTCATCGGTGCAATCTTTGCCAATGAGAACATGGGATATTATGCCTTGATATCTACAATTGATTGCATCGTAAAACTTCTAATAGCCTATTGTATTGGTATGACAGGTGGTGATAATCTGTTATTTTACGGAGCAGCCCTGATGTTTGAGGCGTTAATGGTGATGATACTTTATATCATAATTGCAAAGAAAAAATATTCGGAATGTAAATATACCATAGTAAGAAAAAAAAGCCTATACAAGGAATTATTTTCCTTCTCTGGCTGGTCTTTCTATGGAGCATTGGCTGGTGTAGGCATGACTCAGGGAAGCACCATCATCCTAAACATATTTTTTGGCCCTATTATCAATGCTGCTTTTGGTATTGCCAATCAAATATACAATGCAATCAATACTCTCACCAACAGTATCGTCATTGCATTCCGACCAGCAATGATTAAATCATATTCTGCAAAGGAGAATGGATATTTAGAACAGCTTTTCTTCGCAAGCAGCAAGGCCATACTCTATCTGCTGACGATGGTACTTATCCCCTTCATCTTCGAAGCAGAGACTTTACTTAAACTTTGGCTTGGGAAGTATACACCTACCATGGTTTTGTATTCTAGACTCTATGCGGTTTATACTATATGCTTGGCATTACATAATCCGATTACCACTATCATACAGGCAACAGGCAACATACGCAAATACAGTATGTATGTGGAAAGTATGACGATACTGTGCCTGCCTATCTGCTGGATCCTATTCAAGTTAGGCATGCCATCCTATTATGTGTTCATCACCATGATTGGACTTTGCATTTTGGCACATATCATCAGATTACTCATGCTGCAGAAAAGTATATCCTACTTAACCATCTTTAAATATATGGCACGACTGGTTTTACCGGGCATCCTGATTATTTCTGCAACAACGCTGATTGTATATTGCGTAGAGACGTTGAATACAAACAGGATACTTCAACTCATCTTGTCGTTTGCCGTTTCTGCAATAAGCATATCCATCCTATTATATACTGTTGGCATTTCAAAAACGGAACGGAAACTTATCAAAGAGTTAGTTAATAGAAAAATAAAAAAATAAAGCAATATGGGTTACATCTTATTGGCAATGTTTATTATCATTGCTATACTTTGTTACTTAGAAGAATATATCAAGAAATATCAGAAGCCATTATTTTTTCTGATAGGTCTTGTACTGATAATTATTGCTGGATTTCGAGAAATCGGCTTGGATCCAGACTCTGAAAATTACGAAAAAACATTCTTGAATTATTTCAAGAATAGAACAGACGAGATGGTTGAGCCTTCATTTCTGCTCATATCATACATTTTGAGATGCTTTACAGACAATGTACACATTTTGTTTTTGATTTACGCACTATTCGGAGTGTCTTTAAAAATGTTTGCATTTAGGAAATTGACCGAATTCTATTTTATTCCACTGTTATGTTACATTAGCTTCTACTATGTACTGCATGACCTTACACAGATAAGAGCAGGAGTCGTATCGGGAATATTACTTATTGCACTTCATCTCATAACAGAGAACAAAAAGAAAATAGCCTTCTTGCTTTTGCTTGGAGGATCTTTAATACATTATTCATCATTAACACTCCTTCCTATCATATTTCTGAACAACAAACCTTTCAACAAAAAGACAACTATTCTATTTCTATGCGCTATTCCGTTGGGATATGTAGTATTCTATGCAGGGGGTAGTATTCTGATGAATCCATCAATTCCATTTATCGGTAACAAACTGGCAATTTACCAGACTGCAGTAGAGAAGGGAAAAATAACAGTAGCAATCAATATTTTTGATCCGCTGCATATCATGTCGATATTGCTGTTTTATTACCTCTTCCTTTTTAAGGATACGCTGACAAAACTATGCAGTAATTTCCCGATATTACTTAAAACTTCAGCAATAGGATTGTCTCTGTATTCAGCACTTTCCTTTTTGCCAGTTTTGGCTTTGCGAACAAGCCAGTTATATTGTATCGTGAATATACTGCTTTATACCTATCTTATATACACCATCAAACAGAAGTGGATAGGTATCACCATAGTAGTTATAATATCTCTCATTCTGCTCTATGTAAGCATACCGCATTATGGATTGGGAAATATAATCATGCCCGATTAAACGACAACAAAAATATAAAAAATATAAAAATATAACAACATGAAAGCAAGAGTTATTGCATATTATTTACCTCAATTTCACCCAATTCCAGAAAATGATAATGTATGGGGACCGGGGTTTACTGAATGGACTAATGTTGCCAAAGCCCGTCCTGTATTCCATAACCATTATCAACCAAAGATTCCTGCAGACTTGGGATTCTATGATTTACGATTAGAAGAGACACGCATACAACAAGCGCAATTAGCAAAAGAAGCAGGAATTGAAGGCTTTTGTTATTGGCATTATTGGATGGGAAATGGCAAACAACTTTTACAACGTCCTTTCGAAGAGGTACTAAGTTCAGGAAAGCCTGATTTTCCTTTTTGCCTTGCATGGGCTAATCATGATTGGAAAACCAACACGTGGAAAAACAAGGGTGGAAACAAAATGATTTGTGAGCAACTTTATCCTGGTGATGAAGACTACATCAATCATTTCAACCATCTCTTGCCAGCATTTAAAGATCACAGATATATAACAATAGATGGTAAACCACTATTTTTAATTTTTGACCCTTACCACTTTGCAGAAGTAACTCATTTCATTGAGCTTTGGAGAAAACTTGCAAAAGATAATGGGCTAAAAGGTATATATTTTGTTGCAATGTGTGCTTCCACTACAACTATAAAAAGAAATGCGGATGGAAGTATAACACGAGTATTGCCAAATTTGCAAAGTAGTGCCGATGTCTATAACAGCTTCTTAGATTTAGGATTCGATGGTATCAACCCAATTGGAAAGAACCGTGCAGAAATGCTTTATCAAGGTAAATACAAGAGAATAATTAGAAAAGCTATTCAGGAAAGATTTCCTTTCTTGCCAGCTTTAAAATACGACTATCCAAAAGTCGTGAAAAAATTCTTCTCTCCAGAAGACAATTGGGAAAACGTATTTCCAACCATTATCTCTAACTGGGATCGAACTCCAAGAGTTGGTAAGAATGAGGGCATTTACGTTAACTCCACACCTCAAAATTTTGAGAATCACATCAAAGATGCTCTAAAGATTGTAGAAGATAAACAAAATGAACATAAAATCATATTCTTAAGATCTTGGAACGAATGGGGTGAAGGAAATTACGTTGAACCAGATATTAAATATGGTCATGGTTATTTAGACGCAATTAAAAATACAATTATTGATTAAATTTATGGAAGTAAAAATTATACCAACAGGTGGATTATGCAATAGATTGAGAGCCATCGCAACAGGAATAGCTGTTGCGGAGCGCTATCAATCTGAAGCTATCATATATTGGAATAACAGTATCGGCTTAAAAGCTGATTTCAAAGACCTGTTTCAACCAATAAATAATAAACATATTACGTTGAAAGAAAACCAGAAATGGATATACAAAATTGATGGTACAAAGGACTATCTGAAAAGAGCGTTACTTCTGCATCTTTTAAGTGAGCAGTGTATATTCAACTATAGCATATACAGAAGCAATAGTGATATTTACGAGAAATTGAAAAAGCAGTATAAAAATACTCTTTTGTTGATATCCTGCTACCCGATGTGTAAGGAATATGAGCTAAAGAATATATTTGTACCTCAACTCGATATACAGAAAAGAATCGACAAAGTTGTTCAAAATTTCACAAAAAGAACAATTGGAATCCATATTCGCAGAACAGACAACATTGAGTCTATAAAATCATCACCTCTGGAAGCTTTTATTAATTCTATCAATGCAGAATTGAAGAAAGATGCAAATACTAAATTTTATCTCGCCAGCGATGATGATCATGTAAAGGATATATTGGAGGAAAAATTTCCTGATTCCATAATAACTATTAGAGAAGATGTAGATCGCAACACATTAGAAGGGATGAAATTTGCGGTTGTGGACCTTTTTTGTTTAAGCAAAACACAAAAAATTATAGGAAGTGTTTTTTCATCTTACTCACAAATTGCAGCAGAATTAGGAAATATTGAAATTGAATATGCAAAAATATAAAGAACCTGAGAATAATGGTTTGACCGTTATTATACCAACATATATTCCCAAAGATTACCTATGGGATTGTTTGGATAGTATAGAAAAGCAATCCTTAGATAAAGACAAATTTCAAGTCATCATTGTATTAAATGGAGAAAAAGAACCATATTGGTCAAAAATAGAAGAACATCTCAAATCATATACATTCAATTCCACTTTGCTATACTCAAAAGCAAAGGGGGTATCACAAGCAAGAAATATTGGAATTGAAGCTGTAAAATCGAGATACATCACATTTATTGATGATGATGACTGGATTAGTTCTTGCTATTTGGAAGAAATGTTGGCACAAGCAGAAAACGATGCTATCGTAGAAACTTATGCAAAATCTGTAGATGAACGTAAAAAAGAAGAAAAAGAACATTTTCTTGGTATTGCTTTTAAAAATAGCCAAAAGCACAAGAAACATAATATTCTGAATTCTCGTAGTTTTTTCTCCAGTTCTTGCTGTAAACTAATAGACATAAATTCTATCGGTAAAGAACGTTTTGTAGAAGGAATCACACATGGTGAAGATGCCTTTTTCATGTATAAGATTTCATATCGCATTAAAAAGATTAAGACGACTTCCGAAAAGGCAATTTATTATGTGAGAGAAAGACAGGATTCTGCATCAAGGAATACTCAAATAAGAAATAAGAAGAAAAAGATGGAACGAAAAATGTTGTATTTATACTCTTCTACATATTTTTCTCATCCGTTTCGATACAACTTCTTATTTACAGTGACTAGAATCATAGCAACATTAAGAAAGCTACTATTAGAATAGCAGCTTTCTTAATGTAACTTATTGATAAACTTTTATCCAATCTATTTCTGTTTCATAAATTGTATTCAACATAGGAGTATTCCAGCCTTCATCCCCTACACTCTGATTAAGGATAATATAATATGGGCGATCAAATGTCCATTGTCCTTCTTCGACCTCTTCGGAGTCATTTGATTTAAAAAACGTTCCTATTATTCTTCCATCAACATACATAGCTATATAAGTAGGAGTCCACTCCATTCCATAGATATGCCACTGATTAGGTGTCACTTTCTGAGCAAAAGAATTTTGCTGTTCAGTTTTACCTAATATAAAAGAACTATGAGAATGTACTGTTTGATGGGATTTCTGGTCAGTACCAAAAAATTCTACAACATCAATCTCACCATATCTATAAGGATTTCCATGATTCTCTGGCAACAACCATACAGCAGGGAAATTACCCGGCAAAAAATTGGTTTTCATTTTCACCTCTAATTTTCCATATTTGAAAGAAAACTTACCTTTAGTACAAATTGCGCCAGTTAACATTTTCGCAGAATCAGCAAAAGCAGTATTTGGTATAGCCCGACATATCAATTTACCATTTCTCCTAAGAACAACTGATTTAGAATCAGATATCCATCTTGACCACTTATAAGGTTCTCGATCTGGGACTATCCATTTTGTCGTATCAAAACGTTCCTTTCCTATAGAATTAAAATCATCATAAAAAATCAATTTCCAACTTTTTTCTTTAGCCTGAACAGGAATAGAGTCAGAAATTAATAATCCACATAAAAGCAATAAAAATAACCTAATACAATTAACTTTCATATCTTTTTCTTACAATGTTAACACAAAAAACTCATTTTTTTGAACAAAAAAATAACTTTTAATAATATTTTTATATTTGTATGACGTCCTTAAAGTCATGCAAGAAATCCATGTATAAAATGTACTCACACATATAATAATCCAGTATTCTGTTTTTCGAACTGATACAGATGATTTAACACCAGACGAACATACTCTTCATTATTGAATAAATACTTTTTGCGTTCACTCCATTGATTAATATGCAAAATCACCAGTTCATATACTTTTTGAGGTTTCATTATCAGCCACTCCTTAAGATCTGCATTGTTATGCAAGATAAAATCAACAGTTGACAATAACTCCAAAAGATAATTGGAATAAAAGCCAGAGAGGAAACTTGCTGTTTTCTTACAAATATCCTCATAATGCCTATTCTCTTCTTTTGCAAAGAAGTCCTGGACATCTTTGAAAGTATCTGGTAACAACCAAATAGGATCAAATGGTTTTTGTTCCATCTGTCCTACACCTTTTAGATAACTTCCGTTTAAGTAATGAAGAACAAATCTTACCTTACCGGAATAAGGACCATAATAATACTGTCTAAACTGTAATTTAAAACTATCCTTTGCTCCAAATTTTTGCAGAAAATATGCCAGCTTTTCTGCAGCAAATTCAGACGCAAATTCACCTTCAGAAACCAAGGAACAGAGCATATATAGCAACATAGCTCTTGCTGGAGTCAATTTCACTCGTTCAGATTTCATCAACTCTATAATTGCTTCATTTGGTTCATAAAGTATAATGTCACAATTCAGCTCAGACAATTGGTTAATAATCATCTGTTTTACAACATTCCAATCCAAGCCACCATTATGACTGCCTAATGGAGGTATTGCTATAGACTCGATATGATATTCAAGAATCTTATCTTTCAAATCTTTAAGTCCCATCTCTATATAGGAATACTCAGAGGGCTTTCTCCAGGTCGTTTTTGTAGGAAAATTTACTATGATTTTATTTATTCCATATACATTTTGTTCATGAGTTATGAACATAGAACCAACCCGAACAAGTTTATCTTTACATGCCTTTCTGTATAGAATATAATTATTAGGGTAAGCCTCCTTAAATTGCAAAGCTATACCTTTACCCATCACTCCCACAGTATTTACTGTATTCACAAGTGCTTGAGCAGAACTTTCCAATAAATTGCCTTTTACAAATCTAATCATATCTAATAATAATATTCTGGTTTAACAATAATTTTTTCTTTAGGAATCCCAAAAGAAATCATTTTTTCTAAAGCTTTCTCACTATAAACAAGGAATCCTACTATAAATTGAGGTGGAATCTCATCCTTAAATAACAATTCAGCCTCTTTTTTCCGTTTCCTATCGTCCCAAGGCGATTGATTGAACCAATATGTTGCATATACATCCTCCTGTTTTACAAAACTATCCAATCGTTGCAAATCTGACTTAGACTAGAATTTACTCATATTATTTAATGCATGTCCATCTGTAAAAACGCAATGCAAATCACTACAAATTACATCCTCTATACGTATTACACAATAGACTATCTCATCTGGGGCTTTCTTTGTCAAAATACCATTACCATTCTGAATATTATATAACGTAGGGGATCTTGGTCCAAAATAGAAAGGAATATATTCGGATAGTAAAGATCCATCTGGCAGCAGCTTCGTTGAGCGGGCATCCATAACCGACATATCTCCTATAGGTACATAGCTATCACTTGCAAAAGGTGAATTATTATGTACCAAACCATATTTCATAACATGAGGTATGTTATTTATATGGATAATTCTAAAAGCAAACTTAATATGCTTCTTAAAATTTGTATTATCTTCCAAAATTAAATTTGATTCTAAATCAATACAAATATACGATTTTTATTTGAAACACACAAATATCGTTTGGTCTATTCAATAAAAATTAGTTTTTTTTTGATATTGTTTTTAAACCCAGAAAATTCAAAACCAACCACTATTCACGTTTCTTTCAATCACATATTTCTTCATCATATTAATTCAGAACACACAAAATAAATATTTTATGTTTTTTTTTGAACCAAAAATAACATTTAATAATATTTTTATAGTACCTTTGCAATTAAAATAATAAAAATGGCAAATAATATCGTTTCTGTAATTATGCCTACATATAATACGGGCAAATTACTATTTGGTAGCATCAATAGCGTACTGAACCAAACATATTCTAATATAGAATTGCTCATTGTAGATGATTGCTCATCAGACGAGGAAACAAAAAGAATTCTAAATGATTTTTCACAGAAAGATTGTCGAGTAAATGTTACCTATCTGAAAAGTAATCACGGAGCAAGTTATGCCCGTAATATTGCAATAGAAAAAGCCACAGGGCGATACATTGCATTTTGTGACAGTGACGACAAATGGCATCCCGAAAAAATCGAAAAACAAATTGATTTAATGGAGAAAAAGAATTGCGCACTATGCTGCAGTGCCTACTGTATCTGTGATATTCATAACAATATCGTTGGCATAAACATCCCTCCTAAGCACATTACATTAAATCAAATGAAATATGATAATAAGATTGGCTGCACTACTGCGATATATGATATTAAAAGATTAGGTAAGAAATACTTCATGCCAAAATTATATAAAAGTGAAGATTGGGCTTTATTCTTACAAATAATAAAAGCATGTAAGGATTGCTATGCCTATACAGAGGAACCACTTGCCTACTATTGTCTGAGAAGCGAATCCTTATCAAGCAATAAACTTTCAATGATAAAATACAATTTAGCAGTATATCAGGAAATATTAGGTTATAATCCAATAAAAGCCTATACTACATTCTTATTAGGCTTCATACCATCATATTTCAAAAAAATCATAAGAAGAAAAATTGACAGCTATAAATATCTTAAGAAACATAGTAGTTTTACACAAAAATAAATACGCAATATAGACAGAACTCTTTCAAAGAACCTGTATCAATAAGGGCAAACAACGAAATCATTGCTTGCCCTTATTGAACATTTTTAGAATTATGCTAACCTTTTCTAATTAGCCACTCTCCTATCGTCCGCTGGGTACTGTCATAGTTCACACCTACTTTCACAAGTTTCTTACCACTTGCAGTATAAGGTATTAAATAACCCTTTTCATCAATCTGTCGCAATGCATCTTCTGCAGATCCATCATACTTAAGTTCAAACACATAAATCGTATTAGGCAACTGTAGTACGGCATCAGCCCTACCAATAGCACTCTCCTCTTCCACCTTAATGAACGCTCCCATCAGGTTGAATATCAGATAAAAAACCGTTTGAAAATCACGCTCATTCTTATTGCTTAAACGGTTAGAAATACTTGAGAGATAAGCCTTCAGACAATTCATTGCCCCTTCAATATTCTCATCATAAAGATAATCTATGAACTCTGTCACTAAACCATTGTTGTCTATTGAAACTGGAGACAGATAGTTAGGAGACAGACTTCGCAACATTCCTATCCTCACCTCCTTGTTAGGATAACCCAACTGATAGCTCTTGGTAAGGGGCTTATAGCCCTTGATTGTAAGATAGCCACTCTGATAGAGCAAAGGTAAGGCGGAAGTCATCTGCTCGGGAGATACATCGAAATCATCAATAGTAACTCCTTTTGTCTCTATATCCATCACGTTAACATGGTATTTCTGCAAACTCTTTATCAGATAACTTGGCGTACCAGAACCAAACCAATAGGATTCTATGGCTTGACCATTCATGGCGCGAATCAAGCTGAAAGGATTGAAAACATCCTCGGAATGCTTGCTGAAGTGATAACCATCATAATATAAGCGAAGTTCTTCTAAACATTCATCATAGGTTAATCCAAGAGCATCACCCAACCCTTCAACATCAGGCTTCATTACAGAAGTAAGTTCCGTCATACTTATACCGCAAATGGCGGAATATTGATCGAACATACTGATATTTTCCAGATTGTTCAACTCACTAAAGATACTAAGCTGAGAGAACTTGGTGATACCTGTGATGAAAACGAATTCCAAATGTGGGTCAAGCTTTTTCAGAGGGCTATAGAAGTTTTGCATGATACGACGGAGTTGTTGCAGGTTGTCTTTCTCATGCACTACATCTAACAACGGAGCATCATATTCATCAATGATGACTACAGCCTTCTGACCTGTCTGCTTGTAAGCGCGCTTTACGATACCTTCCAGTCTTTCATTAGGATAAGTCTCACCTTCCCCTTTACCATAAAGTTTTTCGTAAGGTAAAAGTTCCAGATTAAGATAACTGTCCAATGCTTCTGCATCCATGTGCTTAGCACCACTCATGTCAAAATGAAAGACTGGATATTTCACCCATTCTTTCTCATAATCGGCAATAGCAAGTCCTTCAAAAAGTTCTTTTCTTCCTTCGAAATAAGCCTGAAGGGTAGATGCAAAGAGAGACTTTCCAAATCGTCGGGGACGACTCAGAAAGATAAACTTCATCTTTTTCTCTCGAAAATTCACGATATATTTTGTCTTATCTACATAGAGATAATTACCCTCACGAATATTCTCAAAAGTCTGTATTCCTACAGGATAGAAATTAACTATTTTTGCCATAATACTCAGTTTTCTGCAAAGATAAGGGTTTTCTACGGATTTTCCAAAATTTTACTCATATTTTTAAGGAAACTACCTATTTTCTAATATCAATATATAGTAGTCTAAAAAAATAGAGAGAAAAATTGAAAAAAAAAGTAATTTCATACAATATTCATATTACTCTATCGTTAATAAAATAAATGTAAAAGTTAAAGAATGAACACAATGCCTATAAACAAGCTTGCTTCCTACGAAGAGGTTGAGCTTCCAATAGAAGAAACATCTCAAATACCATCTTATATCAAGATGAATTCCGATGTAAACAATCCTCGATTCATTGCTGATGGCATGAATGAGTTTGAGCGCAATATCAAGCGCATCGGTGACTTTTTGCTTTCAGGCATAAGTCTCATCATATTCTCACCTCTATTTGTCATCTGTTACATTCTGGTGAGAAGAGAGGATGGAGGTCCTGCTATCTTCAAGCAAGAACGCATCGGACGATTTGGACGACCTTTCTATATCTATAAATTCCGTTCTATGAGAGTGGATGCAGAGAAGAATGGTCCTCAGCTTTTCGGGCACAAAAAGGATACTCGTATGACAAAGATTGGAGTTTTCCTTCGCGACCATCATCTCGATGAACTGCCTCAACTCTGGAATGTTTTCAAGGGTGATATGGCGTTTATTGGTCCTCGCCCTGAGCGCAAGTTCTATATCGATCAAATAATTAAGCACGATCCTCGATATGAGTATCTCTATCAGATTCGTCCTGGAGTTACCTCCTACGCTACGCTCTATAATGGTTATACTGACACCATGGAGAAAATGCTGCGACGTCTGGATTTAGATCTCTATTATTTGGAGCACCGCTCATGGTGGTTTGATGCTAAGATTCTCATCAAGACTTTCATCAACATCGCATTTGGAAAGAAATTCTAAGAATAAACTTAAGAAATTAGGGCAAGCAACAATTCTGGTTGCTTGCCCTAATTGTTTATATGAATACATTTATCCTTCCATGCACCTACTTTGCAAATCCACCAAAGCCTCCTCTACCTCCTTATTAGGATAGCCCAATTGAAAGCTCTTGTATGAATCTCTTTACTGTTGAGTTTCAGATTTACTTTTCCTTCCACTCCTCTATCGTACCAGACTTCGACGAGAAGTTGACACCTATCTGATGAATATGTCGGGCATCCGTAGCGTACTCCTTGGCATAACCCTTGTCCTCTATCTGCAGCAAGGCTCCTTCCGCCGATCCGTCCAGTTTGAACTCGAAGATATAGACATCGTTAGGGGTTTCATAGACACAATCCGCCCTACCCTTGCTCGTCTCCTTCTCACGAAAGAGCATATAGCAACTCAGCATACGGAGGAGCAAATAGAAAGTATAATCGAAGTATCGCTCATACTCTCGCTCATCATTCCTGCGGCGTACACTGTACGGAATGCTGGCGAGGAAAGCTGTGAGCGAATCCATGAATTCCTGTAGCTTGCCTCGCTTCAACTGATGTACAGAAGTAATGAGCCAACTTGCAGAATCCTCCTTTGTCTGGAGATAAGCATTTGCCAAGATTGTAAGAAGTCCTTCTCTCACTTCATTGTTAGGGATATCGAGCAAGAACGACTCCGTGTCCTGGTCATAATCCTTGATGGTGAGATAGCCGCTTTGGTAAATCATCGGCAAAGGCTTCTCTATATCCGCCTTATAGTCATCAAACTGTGGCACCCCATAATATTTTCCTACCAATTCATCAAGATTCTCATCAAAATGATTCAACAGACGCACAAGGTAAGTAGGCGTGCCGCTTTTAAACCAATACCCACCTAACTTCATGTTGTAAAAAGCATTGAGCAAGCTGAAAGGATTGAAAACATCCACCATTTTCTCACTGAAGTGATAGCCGTCATATTTCATTTTCAACTTTTGCAGCATCTCCTCTTCCGTGCAATGATATATCTGGGCAATTTCCGCTATAGGCTCGGCAAAATATTTCACCAGCTCATCCTTGGTAATACCACAGAGAGCTTCGTAATTTCTGCTTAAGCTGATGTCAGCAGGTTGGTTAAATCCACTGAACATGCTGATTTGCGAGAATTTCGTAACACCAGTGAGGAACACAAAGCGAAGGTCTGCGTCAGCCCCCTTAAAAGTGGTATAGAAAGACTTCATGATGTTACGATGCTTTTCTTCCAAACTAATCATCTTACCAAGATGTTCGACCCGATAGTCAAGTTCTATTACGTCCAAGATTGGCTTGTCGTATTCATCAATGAGCACAACGGCACCAAGTCCCGTTTTCTCATGAGCAGCTCGAAGCACTTTTTGAAAGCGCAACCCCAAGTCATTACTGGTCTTGGCAACTTCATATTGAGTTTCCCATTCGGTGAGATTATCCGACAACACATCTTCTAAAACTCCATCATTCAGATAATTGCCCGTACTGAAATCTATGTGAAACACAGGATATTGTTTCCATTCTGTTTCCAGCTTGTCAATAGCAAGACCCTTGAATAGCTCTTTGTTTCCACGGAAATATTGTTCCAAGGTTGACACAAGAAGACTTTTTCCGAATCGCCGAGGGCGACCCAGAAAATAAATTTTTCCACTATATACTAGTTGATAGACCAAGTCTGTCTTATCAACATACACAAAACCACCTTGAATGATTTGCTCAAAAGATTGTATTCCTATAGGATATTTCATATTGCTCACATTTTTCCGCAAAGTTACACTTTTTCTTCGACACAACAAAATTTATCACAATAAATATTCCTCAGAAGAACATATATAAAAAGATCGCACATATCAACATCGAATGAATGACTACCCTCCTATCACACTCCAATCATCAATAGTTCGACTATCATCTGAGAAATTAATACCCATCAGGAGAATAGTAACGGAAAAGACTTTCTGAAAATCCCTGACGAACTTCCTCATTAGGATAGCCCAATTGAAAGTTCTTGTATGACTCTCTTTACTATAGTTTCAGATTCACTTTTCCTTCCACTCCTCTATCGTACCAGACTTCGACGAGAAGTTGACACCTATCTGATGAATATGTCGGGCATCCGTAGCGTACGCCTTGGCATAACCCTTGTCCTCTATCTGCAGCAAGGCTCCTTCCGCCGATCCGTCCAGTTTGAACTCGAAGATATAGACATCGTTAGGGGTTTCATAGACACAATCCGCCCTACCCTTGCTCGTCTCCTTCTCACGAAAGAGCATATAGCAACTCAGCATACGGAGGAGCAAATAGAAAGTATAATCGAAGTATCGCTCATACTCTCGCTCATCATTCCTGCGGCGTACACTGTACGGAATGCTGGCGAGGAAAGCTGTGAGCGAATCCATGAATTCCTGTAGCTTGCCTCGCTTCAACTGATGTACAGAACTGATAAGCCAACTCGCAGAATCCTCTTTCGTCTTCAAGTAATTGTTAGCGAGCACCGTCAACAACCCCTCACGCACCTCATTGTTTGGGATGTCAAGAAGATACGATTGCGTGTCACGATCAAAACCCTTGATAGTCAGATAACCACTCTGATAAATCATAGGCAATGGCATTTCTACATCCGCCTTATAATCATCAAACTGACTTGTGGAATAATACTTTCCTATCAGCTCATTCATGTTTTGGTCAAAATGAGAAAGCAAACGAACCAGATAAGTCGGTGTGCCACTCTTAAACCAATAGTTTCCGAAGTCCATCTGGTTAAAGGCATTCAGGATGCTAAAGGGATTAAAAATATCTGTCATGCGTTTACTGAAATGATAGCCATCATATTTCTGTTTAAGCATAGTCAGCATCTCGTCATAACTACAATCGTAATCTTCTGCAAGTTCCTTAATTGGTTCAGCAAAATATCTGACCAACTCATCCTTGGTAATTCCACATATAGACTCGTAGTTACGATTCAAACTGATGTCATCAGGCTGGTTGAACCCGCTGAACATGCTAATTTGCGAGAACTTTGTAACACCTGTGAGGAAAACAAAGCGAAGGTCAGCATCAGCCCCCTTGAAAGTAGCATAAAACGACTTCATGATGTTGCGATGCTTTTCCTCCAAACTAATCATCTTACCTAAGTGCTCCACCTGATAGTCAAGGTCTAGTACGTCCAAAATTGGCTTGTCGTATTCATCAATGAGCACGACAGCACCTAGCCCTGTCTTCTCATGAGCAGCACGAAGTACCTCTTGGAAACGCAAGCCCAAATCATCATAAGTGTTCTCTACACCATACCGTGTCTCCCATCGCGAAATTGTCCCCGATAATTTTTCTTCCAAAGCTCCATCATTCAAGTAATTGCCTGTGCTGAAATCTACATGAAACACCGGGTATTGCTTCCATTCTGTCTCCAGCTTGTCCATAGCAAGCCCCTTGAAAAGTTCCTTGTTCCCAAGGAAATATTGTTCCAATGTAGATACGAGAAGACTCTTTCCAAATCGCCGAGGGCGACCCAGAAAATAAATTTTTCCACTATATACTAGTTGATAGACTAAGTCTGTCTTATCAACATACACAAAACCACCTTGAATGATTTGCTCAAAAGATTGTATTCCTATAGGATATTTCATATTGCTCACATTTTTCCGCAAAGTTACACTTTTTCTTCGACACAACAAAATTTATCACAATAAATATTCCTCAGAAGAACATATATGAAAAATATGCCAATCCTAAAGATTCACCTAATCTTTGCACATCAGATTTCATAACCGAAGTTAGTTCGGTAATATCAAAACCACAAATAGCAGAATAACAGCGATTTCGAATGACTACATTCCTATCACACTCCAATCATCAATCGTGCGGCTATCCTCAGAGAAGTTGATACCAACCAACACCTTCTCACGCTTATCATCAGCAAAGGCAGCTGCATACTTTTTATTCTCTATCTGAGTAATGGCAGTTTCAGCATCCTTGCCATACTTCAACTCAAAGATGTAGATATAGTCATCTGTCTTCAAGACCATATCAATTCTACCATCAGAAGTTGGTTGTTCGGGGGTAATATCAGTTCCTAACATGGCAAATATCGTGTACATCACCGCTTGATAATGACGTTCATTGTTATTGACCAATGTATAAGGAAATTTGTCGTAGAATGTTTTTAGGTGAGACAAAAATGCGTCCATGTCACCATCTCGCACCACACAGTCATAGTATGCACGGCACAAAGCATCATACTTCCCCATACCATCAGGAGAATAATATCGGAAGAGGCTCGTAGAGAAGCCCTGACGCACTTCCTCATTAGGAAAGCCCAAACGATACAGCCTACTTTGCTTATCATACTCTTTGATAGTAAGATAGCCACTCTGGTACAAGACTGGGATTGGGTCCGTTATTTTCTCAGTTGGCACATCAAAACGCTTATCTGATGCCCAGAGGTCATCTATCTGGAGCATGTCCAAGCCCTTTTTCTGTAAAAGTTCAACCAGGAACGTTGGAGTGCCCGAGGAGAACCAATAGCTGTTCAATTCTTTATCATCCAATGCATTGATGATACTGAATGGGTTATAGATGCCAGGTGACTTCTCTGAGAAATGATATCCGTCATAATGGTAGCGCAAAGCAGCCACGGCTTCATCATAAGTCATCTCATTTTCCTCGGCAAAGGCTTCGATGTCTTCCGTATATTTTTTAAGAATTTCCTCTTCCGTAAATCCACAGACTGTGGCATATTCATTCTTCATGGTTAAGATTTTCAAGTTGTTAAGTTCGCTGAAAATACTTAACTGACTAAACTTTGAAATACCCGTAATGAAGACGAAACGTAGGTTGGCATCTTGCTGCTTCAATGGACTGAAGAAATCACGCAGGACATTCCTGATTTGATTTTGTAATTTTTCATCATTCATAGAGTCATGCATCGGTGCGTCATACTCATCAATGAGAACTACGACCTGCTTGCCAGTCTGCTGACAAGCAGCCGCTATAATGTTAGCCAATCTTTCGCTATAGACATCAGAATTTTCAGAGAGAGTCCCCACATGATACAAATCCTCATAATTCGACAAGATTCCATTAAGGATAGCGTGCAAATTCTTCAACTGATAATACTTACCTCTACTCATATCTATATGAATCACAGGATAGACCTCCCATTCCTGTTCCAGTTTTTCGATAGCAAGTCCTTTGAACAAATCCTTGCGTCCCTCAAAATAAGCCTGAAGAGTAGATACAAGAAGCGATTTTCCAAATCGTCGAGGACGACTCAGAAACAAATTTTGCGCATAATGCGCCATTTTATACACAAGGGCAGTCTTATCTACATAAGAGTAACCACCATCGATTATTTTGTCGAAAGTCTGGATTCCTATAGGATATTTCATATTGCTCACATTTTTCCGCAAAGTTACATTTTTTCCACGAAACTGCCAAATGATTCTTGCTATTTATTTAATAACGACAAATATTTTCGCAATACCGATGGGTGACAGGGGTGACAGACCCCTCCACAAAAAAACAGGAAACTCGTGTCACTGGTGTCACCCAACAAACTGGCTCCAATAAAGGGCTTGACAGAAAACGGTGACAGGTGACACTTTTATATACTCTTTTTTTATGACTTACCGCGCGAAAATAGATAAAAGATTGATAATCAGAGGGAGACATCCAAATTGGAGGGTAGTGGCTCCAATGCATAAAAAAAAGATGAAAAGTAGGTGTCACCGACACCCTTGAGATTTTTTGTAAAACTTTACGCTTTTCAGGAACAAGCCATTTGAAGGAAGGAAATGACTTGTTTACGATGAGGAAATGACTTGTTTGCAATGAGGAAATGACTTAATTAGCAGTCCTAAATGACTTGTTTACAGGTCCTAAATGACTTGTTTCGCTGTTCTAAACGACTTGATTACAGGCCCTAAATGACTTGTTTGAGAAAACGAATACAAAAGAGAAAAGCATCAAAAGGGATAGAAAAGCATAGAAAAGCATCAAAAGGGATAGAAAAGCATCAAAAGGGATAAGTGAGTGCCAGAGAAACTGTAACTTTGCAGCGTCCTTCAGAACTTGAAGTGGCAGAATTTGGTATAACAAACAAAAAATGGAAAAAATGGAAAAGCAAATAGCACTTTCAGAAAGCAACCAAAAAGCCGAACTGACTTTGACATCAATCCGACTTTTGAATATTTTTAAAACAAGAAGTCGTTTAGAACTTCTTGAATTTCAATCTCAAGGTCTTCGAACGAAGAATCATCTTGCTACCGCTGAGTGCTTCTTTAGCGAAACCTTCCGGAAGATTATTGATTCCGTAGTATCGCAAATCGTTGGTAACCTCAGTCAAAGGAATATCACCTCCATCTTCACCATTGTCCTGATGGCCATGATTAATAAAAGCCTGAGTAATCTTCAAACTATCAGAAGTTTGCTCAAAGCGGAAATACATCCGCTCAGTATTATTGTCATACTGTGTTGCCGCAATCAGTTTAAACTCAATTCCCCAGAAGACATGCAACTTAGACATATCAACCGTCTTGCCATTCTCAAGAGAATCAATACTCTCCAGATGCCAGAAGCCATCAAGCTTGCCATTGTCACTGGATTCCAGTTCACAGGAAGAGAAAGCAAACATGCTAATAGCTACAAAAGCTACCATCATGGCGTGAACAATCTTATATTTTTTCGTAAACATATTCATACTCCGCTATTAAAGTTTAAAGATGCCAGACTTGCTTACCGTCAACTGGAAACCAGCATTATGACCCAACATCTGGTCGCTTCCAAAATCCATACCATACGCACCTTTCACCTTCCAATCATGGTTAAAGTGATAAGCACCCTCAACCAAGAAGCTGATATTGTGATGCATTTTATTGAATGGAATCCAATAAGTACCCCATCCTTTCTGGAATGTACCCAACACTCTATATCCGAAACGTTCAGTTGGCATACCGTCAAAACCTAAGTGATAAGCAACAAAACGGTTATTTAAAACCTGGATGCTACCATCGGTGTTATAAATTGGAGAACGGTAAAGCGGATTACCCATCACCTGTCCCCAATGCTGCCAGCCTGGATAATTGGAATGATTATAATAATCATCACTACCTGCAAGATGGTCTGGAATATTCTGTGTACGATCGTGATTGTAAGGACCGCTCTGATACTTTGTGTAAATATACTCTAAGACCACATTGCGCAACCAAGTACCATATTTAAGATTCAACTCCAATCCAAGAAGCATGTCCTTCAACTTATATCGATAATAACGGCGCTTGGTGTGAGTATTCCATTGATCACCCGTACCATATCCATCATAATCGAGGAAGAACATAGCGCTATGATCCTCGAAGAAATGGTCTCCGTAAAATCCGAGTTTCCAGGAATCAGCATCATAATTGATACGGAACACCCAACTGCCCAGCATATTACCTGCCACATTATGATACTCTCCATCAGAAGCATCGAAACCGCCTGGGATAAAAGCCTGCCACATACCCTTCAAACCTCCTTGAGTAGGTTCAGCCTGCATCACGCCATCCTTTTTTTTCTTATACGGAGTTCCTCCAAACTCAGCTGCCATTTCCAGTCCCAACTCCACGCTCAGCGGGAAGAAAAAACCTTCATTACCTATCTTCAGATATCCCGCCTTGCTATGATAGAGCATACCATCAGCATACTTGGACTGGCGCTGGGTAAAATCGTGCTGCCAGTTCTCATCGGTCATCCTACCATAGGCAATATGTCCCTTGATGGCTAACCAATGATGGGCAAAAGGAAGGGTCCAATACTCCGGCAATGCCAGGCGAACCTGAGGTACCGGACGAGCATTGATACCCAAAGTCTGGCTACCACTACTCAAAGTCTGATTCTTCAGTTCCATCGGATACTCCTTGGCACCAATACTCAGCACACCATGCAGCCAGCGAGCTTCCACAAAAGCCTGCTGAACCACCACATTACTCGTATAATGAATCGGTGCTGCTACATCCAAACCATATCCGATGCCCCAACGACGGGCAGAATCAGTACCCAACGGACGGATGACACTACCACGGAGATACCCATTATTCTTCTCCAGCGAACTGAGTCCATGCTTATTGGCATTGAGCCAGAGCGGAGTCTTACCCTTGGAGAAAGAACCCTGCATCTCCACATTGTAATGAATGTCCTTGCCCAGGTCCAATTTACCCGGATCTACATCCTCCTGCCAAAGATATTGGGCAGAAACCGAGAGAGGCAAAAGCAGGAATGCACCAAAAGCAAGCGCTTTTTTCTTATTAGTCTGATTAAATTTCATCTATAATTACTTTCGAAAGTTTTAATAATAACGGATTTTTTCTCCTTTTATTATATATAAGGAACAAGTTATTATATTAAGAAATAGGAATAAGCAAAAAACAAAAGACAGAATTGAGCGAAATATATGGGAAATATAAAACTATCATCCCTGCCAAATCCCTCTTAAAACCAAACCTATAATGACCTTTAGGGAATTTCCCCCACCTCTTTAGGGAAAAACCTTTCCGCTGCCAGATATTTCGCCGTATCTTTGCAGCAGAAATAAAACAAGAAGTCAAACTTATAAAGAGATATGATTATGAAGAAGTTTATATTAGCCCTTGTAGCAATGGTCACAATGACCTTCACTACAGCATCTGCAATGAGTTACGAGCAGGCTCGCCAGCAAGCTCTCTTCCTGACAGATAAAATGGCATACGAGCTGAACCTCACAGACGATCAGTATGAGGCTGCTTACGAAACCAACCTCGATTATCTGATGAGTGTCAATACAGTGGATGACCTCTACGGAATCTACTGGAGACAGCGCAATATGGACTTGAGCTATATCCTCCTGGACTGGCAATATCGTACATTCATCAATGCCTCATATTTCTATCGTCCTCTCTACTGGGACGCTGGTTACTGGCATTTCGGCATCTACGCCAGATATCCTCACCGCGACTACTTCTACTTCGGTCGCCCTCACTTCTACGTTTCTTATCGTGGAGGACACAGTTGGAGAATGAATGGTGGTAGAAGCTGGTATCACGGACGTGATTTCGGTGGTCCTCGCCCAGAAGGTCATCCAAGAGTTGGCATGCGTGACGGATTCAATAGAGGAGATTTCGGACGTGGACAGAGCTTCGGAAACATGAGTCGTGGCAATGGACAGAGCTTCGGAAATATGAACCGTAACAATGACTATCGCCCTCAGAGCGTGAACAGACCACAGAATAATGGTGGTTTCGGCAACCAGAGCAGCAGTTTCGGCAACCAGAACCGTCAGTTTGGTAATCGCCAGAGCAGTACCCGTACTACTGTTACCCGCGAGAATCCATCAAACAACAGCAGACCTGGTGGTTCTTTCGGTGGCAACCGTGGAGGCAGTTTCGGTAGTGGTTCTACTATGATGCGCAGCTTTGGCAGTGGCAATACTACCAGCCCATCCAGGAGTTTCACTCCTCGCTCTAATCCAGGAAACGGTGGTGCTTCTTTCGGAAACAGTTCTCGCTCCTTCGGTGGTGGCAACCGCTCTGTAGGTGGACCTACAAGAAGTTATGGTGGTGGTTCTCACGGCAGTTTCGGAGGACGCAGATAATTTTGAAAACATTAATTCATAAGATATAAAAACAAAAGAGTTATAAAATTCAAGAAAATGCGGAACATTTACCATGCTGAATAATTAAGTATAGTAAAAGATGAAAGTTCAATAGGTTCAACATAGGTAAAAGGACCAATAGAGAGTTATTTACAGAGGCTTCCCCTTTCTCCTGCAACGGAAAATACGGGAAGCCTCATTTTTTTATATTAATCAAACGTTTCTTTCAAGATAATAAAAACACGTATGATGATTCGTTCAAGAAACTGTTCTTATATCAGATACAGAACTGAATAGAACAACTGGGCGGCGAATACATAGAGCACAATGAGAGGAGATGCCGTAGAAATACCATACGACATACAGCAGAAAATATCCTCCACTCCCTTCAGGTTATCACTGATAACACCGAAACTGCAGCAGACTACGGTTACGGCAAAAGCGGTATAAGGTATGATGCTCTGCGTAAAACTGCTTGGAAAGAGACCGCCCATCACATTCAGAAGGATGGCATGAGGCAGCAGGGTGAGTGCCAACATGATAATCACAAATACCCCTAACTCAAAACTTGCCACGCCCATCGCAAAGCGCTGACGATACTCGTCTGGCTTATAATGGACAATACCACTTCTACAGAAAGCTCCATAGGTGATACCACCCAACACCAGCCACACTAATACGGGCGAAGCTAAATGATCCTGGAACTGACCGAAGAACCAGCGGATGCCCTCAGAACTCAAGAGCGAACGGTTATAGTCCTCCGGCATCGCAGCCGTCAACAGCCACGAAGTCAGCATCAGCAGGATTTGAGCCACGCCCAAACCTAAAGCCAAATACGAAAACACCTTCATTTTCTTCATCGTTCTCTCTATTCTTTTCCTGATTAAATCCTATTCTATATCTTTCTTGATGCCGCAGCTTATTCTGGATCAGCCTCGAGATTGTCGATATCTAAGATGCGAAGTTCGCAGGCTCTTACCACCAGACGGGTAGCATTGATGCCCATACCATTGTTGCCATCAGGGAAGAGTTTCTGTACCAGTTCGTTCTGTCTCTTCTCCAAACTCTTCACACCGAAAGGCATACCTCGCAAATTGGTAATCTGCTCCTTGGTATAACCGAGGGCAAGATGGCGAAGGAAGCGCTCGTCATATTCGTCAATCTCATAATTTACCAAAGCCTCCTGGCGCATCAACTGACTATTGACACTTTTCTTGAAACGTTCTACGATCTTCTGCAGAATCGGCTGATTGAAAACCATCTTCTTACCACTCATGCAGGAAGCCACATCGCCACGGGTCAAGAGTTCCCCACTCTTCAGGATAATACCATCGCAACCTGCATCAAGAACATCCACCCAGAGCTTCTCATTCAGGATTTCTCCCGTGAAAATCAATACCTTTACGTTAGGATACTGTTCCTTGGTATAGCGGCAAATTTCTACACCCACCGTAGTGGAACCGCCCAAACCAAGATCGAGAAGCACGAGGTCAGGCAACTGCTGTTTGATGAGTTTCCAATAGCTCACCTCACTGTCAGCTGTTCCGATAATCTCAGCTTCGGGTATATCGTTTTTGAAAATTCCTTCCGTACCTTTCAGTTCCAAAGGTACATCCTCTACTATGATTACTTTAAAATTGTCCATCGTCGTTTATTTTAGTCTATGTTGAATTTATGTTTTAACTATCTTTGATTCTATACCAACATCCCCGGCAGAACTACCTCAATGACCAGGAATCCATCATCAGAAGACTTTGCCTGGATACCGCAGCCTCGAAGATTGGTAGTCTCTCCCATCTCCCTCACAATCTGGCGGCAAACTAAGAATCTCATATCCTCGGTAAGCGGAGTGAAAAGGAGATGATGCAAGGAGTCATCGTATCTCAATCCGGAGAAAACAAACTGGCAGGTGGCATAAGCCGTATGCACAGTTTTGATTTCCTGTTTCACTTGCGTGATGGCAATACCATGCGCCTTGGCAAGATCCTTCACGGTTTCCTGTATCAGCCGGAAGAGATAATCCTTCAGCGCAGCATCACACTTCAGATTGGTTTCCACCTGTTCCATCGCCTGCGCACTCAGCATCAGATAGATGGATTTATAGTAATCTACCAATTCTTTCAGAGAAGCTACATCATCAGGGGATGCCTCTATCAACTGTCGGATACGTGACGGATAATACATCGTCTCATGCTTCAACGTAGAGAGGCAATTATCTAATACAGAATTAGATACGTGCAAACGATCATTTTCAAATCGCACCCGTCTCAACTCATCTTCCAGCAGTTGATTATCTGCCTCCTTGCCATTCGATAAATCCAGTCCACGTTTCAGTTCTTCCTCAATCTCATGCACCACCTCATCCAAACGGAAATTGACACGGGTATGCCGGGACTTCTTACTCCATATTTCCCTGATGCGCTTCAACTTCTCCGGTATAGACTGGTCGCTGAGCAACAGAAGATTGATATCACGGATGCGATCCACCGCAAAGCGATAGGTCACTACATGGCGATAATAGAGCAGATAGTAGGCTATCGGCAACTGCAACAACAGGAGAAAGAGCAGGATGACAGCTACCGTCTTGGAGTTTTCCGAACTCTGCATCGTGCGGACATACTCAGGCAGTGTATTATCAGTACTCCGTTCCCGGAAGAGTTTGGTATAAACCTTATTGTTTCTATCATACAAAGTCCATTGATGCAAGGCAAGCGCAGCCACCGCACTCTCATTTCTAATGTCGAGAATAATGCTGTAATCGGTCGTCACACTATCAGCAAACCATTTCAGTTCGGCAGCTTGAGAGAGTTTTGGACTGCTCACCATCAGATTTTTACCCTGAGGATACTGGCGCAGATAATGCTGATTGAGATAGTAGATGGCAGAATCAGCAAATGCCAAGGTACGCTGGTATGTACCATTGATATTGCTAAAATAAGCACTGTCGGCAAAGGCATCAGCCAAAGTGAGTTCTCGGGAAACCTTTCCGGTAGCCAGGGAATGCTGATGTATCTGGGATGCAAAAGACGACACGGATGATGCCAACAAAAGAATGACACCAACGATCATCCGTCCGATTCCCTTAGGCAGTCGGAAACGGAACACACTACCCTTTCCCACTTCACTCTCTGCCTCAATATGACAAATATTGAAGATACTGCTCACCTTCTTATATTTCTCGATGATACCCTTGCAGTTGAGGAGTCCGAATCCATGACCGCCCGTATAGGTACGGTCGAAGACATGAGCCAATTGTTCCTCATCCATTCCCTTACCGGTATCAGCGATGACGATTTCTACATATTTATCATGTTCCTCTGCAGAAACAGTAACCTTACCTCCAGCAGGAGTAAACTTGCGTGCATTGTCGGCGATAGTATTGATCATAAAGAGCGTCAGGGTGCGGTCTGCCTTCACCTTAGCTGCAGTTGGCTGCACATCGAGTTTTATCTTCTTCATCTGGAAACTCATCTTGCCCTTTGCCACAATATCGAAAAGCGGTTGGAGAGGGAAAGAGACGATACGGAGATTCAAAGTTCCCTGTCGCATCTGAATCCAGTTGGTCAGGATGGTGTTATACTGGTTGATCTTATCCGTCAGTTCTGAGATATACTCATACCGCTCCTGTTTCACCTCATCCGGGGTACTTTCATCATCCTCTGCCAACTTATCCACCTCATGAATCATGCGATCTATAAAAGGTGTGATGCTATTCACTAAAGAGACCTTAGCACGCTGCTCCAAATTACGTTTTTTATTGTCATCAAGATGCAAACGGGCTATAGATATCTCTTCATTCAATTCTTCTGTTATTTCATTTATATCATTGATATACTGTGTATTACGCTGTTTCCACTGCTCTAAAGGTTCAAGCAGGGAAGACAGTGGTTTAGACTGTATCTTTCTTCTTCGCATACGGTCGAAGAGATACAGGAGGATGACCACGAGCAATATCATGACGAGTACCGCTGCTATCATGAGATTGAGCTGCAGAGCATTATCATCAAGCAAGGTGGCGCGAGCTTCCAACTGCCTGTCCTGACGGGTTCGTTCCTGCAAGTCAAGATAGATATTGCGGTTGTAGTCACTCTGCTGTTTATTGTCGAGCGCAGAATATACCAAACAAAGTCGTTCACGGATAGAAGCCACCAGATCGGGAGCTGACTTGATATTCTTGCTCACTTGTAAGGCACGAAGCAGACAGTCGCCTGCAGAATTATAATCCTCTATAGCGAAGTAACATTCAGACAGCGTACGGTAACCACCCGCTATCTGGTAGATATCACCATAAGAGATGAAAAGGTTCAGCGCACGCTGAGCTAAATTACCAGCCAAGAGCGTATCTGGCATCTGTTCTACATTCAGATACTGGATAGCCGGCAGGTTATTTCGGATGAGGAAATCTCGCATCCTTCCATTCTGCAGATGTTCACTGATAGCCTGAAGGGCATTAGCCTGCCAGTAAGGATAACCGCCGGCCATCGTACCATCGGGCATGATGACTCGTCCGGCTGAAGCCAACATATAGCATTGTATCAGATAGTCAAATTCCGTCTGTGCTATCTGTTCAGACGTTCCATTGGTGATTGCACCACCCGAACCGATATTATATAGATAGTTGAGATACTGGGCAGTATCTGCCTCAAGAGCATCCGCATCAATATCGTTCAAAGCCTTCAGCATCGGTTCTTCCAGACCGACATAATAACAATAGGTGGCATCAACGATATCAAATTCGCTATGAGCATAGGTGGCACGTCGCCGCTCACGGGGTGGCAGATTGGAAGCCTCCTCGCCCAAGCGGCGCAAGCGCACCATCGCTTTCTCGCGATAGGAATAAAAATCTTTGTTGTGAGATTCCCGCTGACAGATGCGCATCATCTGCACATCAGCAATGAGAAGCTCCAGTTGATTGTTGCTCTTTTCTTCCACAAGACCGAGCCATCGGCGAGCCTCCTTGTAATTCATCTTTGCCATCTCTACGAATGCTAAGTTATTGCAAGCCTCAGCATACCCGGCACGATAGTCATCAGAAAGAGCTAAAGCTCTCTGTGCCAACATTTTAGTAGAATCAAGGTTACGGTAGTGATAGGCATATGAAAGTGTATTCAACCGATCCACCTCCTGCTTATGAGAAGGACCACAAGCTGAATAGAAAAACAGCGCCAACATCATCACGATGGAGGCGCTGAACTTTTGCGTGATATTAATTTTGGCCATTAAGCCATTAAAATCTCAATTAACCACGAGCCTTGGCAATATAGCCAAGAGCCTCTTTACACTTAGCAGTAACTGCAGCCCAGTCGCCAGCAGCTACAGTCTCCTTAGGGAAGAGCTTAGAACCCATACCTACACAGAGGACACCTGCCTTGATCCAAGGAGTCAAGTTCTCTTCAGTTGGCTCTACAGCACCAGTAACCATGATATTGCTCCAGCGCAAAGGTGCCATTACATTCTTAACGAATGAAGGACCACCTACGTTACCTGCAGGGAATACCTTAGTTACATCACAACCTGCAGCCTGAGCATTGTTGATCTCTGTTACAGAACCACAACCAGGAGAATAAGGAACCAGGCGACGGTTGCATACAGGAGCAATCTCTGGGTTGAAGTTAGGACCTACGATGAAATTGGCACCCAACTGGAGATAGAGAGAAGCAGTACCAGCATCAACTACTGTACCAGCACCAAGAATCATCTCTGGGCACTCCTTGTCAGCCCACTTTACCAACTCACCGAAGATTTCGTGAGCGAAATCACCACGGTTAGTAAACTCGAATACACGTACGCCACCCTCATAACAAGCCTTGATGACGTTCTTGCAAATTTCAATATCCTTATTGAAGAATACAGGAACCATACCAGTCTCTTTCATGGCTGCCATGACCTGCATTTTGCTAAACTTTGCCATTTTTTATTTAAATATTAAATGTTAAGTGTTAAATGTTAAATAGGAAGAGCACAAATGAATTCTACACTCTTCACTTAAATTATCGCTGAACGCGACCATTAGCGTTACCACCAGCAAGACTCTCTACCTCGTCAACAGAAACCTGGTTGAAGTCGCCAGGGATAGTGTGCTTCAAAGCAGAAGCAGCTACTGCAAACTCCAAAGCCTCAGCCTGAGTATTCTTAGTCAAGAGACCGTGGATCAAACCGCCAGAGAAAGAGTCACCACCACCTACGCGGTCGATGATTGGGTTGATATCATAATGCTTGCTCTGGTAGAACTCCTCACCGTTGTAGATAAGAGCCTTCCAACCATTGTGTGTAGCAGAGAGAGACTCACGAAGTGTAGAAACTACATACTTGAAGCCAAACTCCTTCATCATACCCTGGAAGATACCATAGTATCCCTCAGCGTCAGTCTTACCACCCTCTACGTCAGCATCTGGCTTGAAGCCCAAGCAGAGCTGAGCATCTTCCTCATTACCGATGCAGACATCTACATACTGCATCAATGGACGCATAACAGAGATAGCCTTCTCTGAAGTCCAGAGCTTCTTGCGGAAATTGAGGTCAACAGAAACTGTTACACCGTGACGCTTAGCAGCCTCACAAGCCAACTTGGTCAACTCAGCAGCCTTGTCGCTGATAGCAGGAGTAATACCACTCCAGTGGAACCACTGAGCACCCTCCATAATCTTGTCGAAATCGAAATCAGATGGATCTGCCTCTGCGATAGAACTATGAGCACGGTCATAGATTACCTTAGAAGGACGCATAGAAGCACCTGTCTCTGCATAATAGAGACCAACACGGTCGCCACCACGAGCAATGAAATCGGTATTCACGCCATAACGACGGAGGGCGTTAACTGCAATCTGACCAATCTCATGCTTAGGCAACTTAGATACGAAGTAAGCCTCATGACCATAGTTAGCTACACTGACAGCTACGTTAGCCTCACCACCACCAGGGATGATACGGAATGATTCACTCTGGATAAAACGATCATTACCTTCTGGAGACAAACGAAGCATGATCTCACCTAATGTTACAATTTTTGCCATTGCTTGAAATGTTTTTTAATTTGTTTCTTTATAGTTGTTCTTCGAATTCAGTATCAAATAATTTGCATTCTGTTCCGAATATCGTGGCAAAAATAATCATAATTTCTCAAATAACGAAACAAAATCGAGTTTTTTTTTAGTTTTTGTGCAAAAAAGTTGCTGTGCATTCGCACAATTCAATTTTTTATTGTAAATTTGTACCGAATATTCTATATGTGGACGCACACACGGAAAATGGAAGTTCTCTGAATTACCATCTTCGCACAGTACAACAAGCGCATCTACATATATTATATTAATGTACGCACGTGAAAGAAAGTGCATCATAGACTTAGTTTAATAACAAATTGGCATAAAACCAGCAAACGCTTAAAACATGGCCGAAAAAATAAGAATCAAAGATATCGCCGAAAGGGCTGGCGTATCTGTAGGTACTGTCGATAGAGTTCTCCACGACCGACCTAATGTCTCCAAACCTGCCCGCGAAAAAGTGGAACAGGCGCTCAAGGAGATGAACTATCAGCCTAACATGTATGCCAGTGCTCTGGCATACAACAAGTCATATACCTTCTACTTGCTACTTCCGAAGCATGAATCTGAGGCTTACTGGGAGGAGATAGAGGAAGGTGCACGCAAATGTGAGGAAAGCAAACGCGATTTTCACATCAACGTGAAGATCAACTTTTATGAGCGCTCCAGCGAGGAGTCTTTCATCGAACAGGGAAAGGCTATCGTCGAAGAAAAGCCGGAGGGTGTCATCGTCGTGCCTTCATCTCTTGAAATTACCAGAGCATTTACCGACCAATTGCATGAGTTGAACATTCCGTTCATCTTACTCGACTCCTACATGCCCGACCTTCGTCCGCTTTCCTTCTTCGGACAGGATTCTTTCTGCAGTGGATTCTTCGCTGCCAAGATGCTCATGATGCTTGCTTTCAAAGAAAAGGAGATTATGCTGATGAGACAGACAAAGAACGGAATCGTGGTCAGCAAGCAGCAGGACAACCGTGAGGTTGGGTTCCGCCACTATATGCACGACCATTTCCCAAGCGTCAAGATCAATGTGCTCGACCTGCCACTCAATGGTTCCCGCGCCGAGTTCATGAAGATGCTGGAGAAATACTTTGCCACCAATCCGAATACGCACCATTGCATCACCCTGACCTCGAAGGCTCATATCGTGGGTGACTTCCTGCTGAAGACCAACCGCCGTGATGTTCAAATTATGGGATATGATATGGTGGAGAAGAATGCAAAATGTCTGAGAGAAGGTAGCATCTCCTTCCTCATCGCACAGCATGCCTATATGCAAGGATACAACTGTGTGGAGACGCTCTTCCGGGCACTTGTCCTCAAGAAAAAGGTAACACCGGTCAACTATATGCCTATCGAGCTGCTGATGAAGGAGAATATCGACTTCTACCGCAGAACGCAGTTGTAGGAAGATTCTGGGGATATTTTTAAATAAGAATAAATAGAATTTTATGTAATTATAAATTTAAAAAACATAACTACAGATGAAACAATCAAGCTTTATCAAAATTAACCCTGCCGACTCGGTAGTGGTTTGCTTGTGCCCTATGAAGAAGGGCGAGACCATCGAAGTAGATGGTAAGTCTATCACCCTCTTGCAGGATACTCCTGCCGGACACAAAGTGCTCATCGATGATGCGCCTGAAGGAAAGGACATCATCAAGTACGGTTACCCTATCGGACATGCAAAGAAAGACCTGAAACAGGGTGAGTGGGTCAACGAAAACAACCTCAAGACCAACCTTGCCGGCACTTTGGAATATACTTACAATCCTGTAGATGAGCAGTTGAACATCGAGAAGGAAGACCGCACCTTCCTGGGCTACGTGCGCAAGAACGGTGAGGTTGGCGTAAGAAATGAAATCTGGGTAGTTCCTACCGTAGGCTGCGTGAATGGCGTAGCGGAAAAACTGGTTGAGCGACTCAAGGAGGAGACAAAATGCGAGGGCATTGATGCCATCCATGCTTGGCACCACAACTTCGGCTGTTCCCAGCTCTCTGGCGACCACGAGAATACCCGCAAGGTGCTTCGTGACATCTGCCTCCATCCAAATGCTGGTGCTGTGCTCGTTCTTTCACTCGGATGTGAGAATAATCAGCCTGACGAGTTCATGGAGATGCTCGGCGACTATGACAAGGATCGCATCAAGTTGCTCGTGACCCAGAAGGTGGAAGGCGACGAACTGGAAGTGGGAATGGATATACTCTGGCAGCTCTACGACAAGGCTAAAACAGACAAGCGTCAGAAAGTTCCTGTCAGCAAGTTGCGCGTAGGTTTGAAGTGCGGTGGTTCTGACGGGTTCAGCGGTATCACTGCCAACCCATTGGTAGGTGAGTTCTCCGACTGGCTCGTTGCTCAGGGCGGTACTTCTATCCTTACTGAGGTGCCTGAGATGTTCGGTGCAGAGACGATTCTCATGAACCGTTGTGAGAACAAGGAATTGTTCGACAAGACCGTTCATCTCATCAATGATTTCAAGGAGTACTTCCTGAGTCATGGCGAACCTGTAGGTGAGAATCCTTCACCAGGCAACAAGGCGGGCGGTATCTCTACATTGGAAGATAAGGCTCTCGGTTGTACACAGAAGTGCGGTCGTGCACCAGTCAGCGGTGTATTGCAGTATGGTGACCGTCTGGAGACAAATGGTTTGAACCTCCTTTCAGCACCAGGCAACGACCTCGTAGCAGCTACAGCCTTGGCATCAGCAGGATGCCAGTTGGTTCTCTTCACCACCGGTCGCGGTACCCCATTCGGCACCTTCGTACCAACCATGAAGATTTCTACCAACAGCACCTTGGCAAAGAACAAGCCAAACTGGATTGACTTCAATGCCGGCGAGCTCGTAGAGGGCACTGAGATGAAGGACCTCGTACGCAAGTTCATCGACAAGATCATCTCCATAGCCAGTGGAGAGGAAGCTCGCAACGAGGAGAATGGTTATCGCGAGATTTCCATCTTCAAAAATGGAGTAACACTTTAAAGAAGTGAAGAACGAAGCGTGTAGAGAGAAGAACCCTACACGCTTACTAAATATAAGAAGAATGAGTAATAAGAAAGGATTGTTGGCTTTATCGCCACTGATTTTATTGATAGCAATGATAGCCCTCTTTACGGGATATTCCGCAGAGGAAAGTCATAAGGATACGAGCCTGTCACTCACCGTGGCATTCATGATTTCAAGCATTTATGCCGTAGCCATCTCGGGCGGTATGCCTATCAGAAAACGCATCGACACCTATAGTCGAGGGGCTGGAGCCAACAACCTCATGCTCATGCTATGGATATATGTGCTGGCTGGTGCATTCGCTGCATCGGCAAAGGCGATGGGAGCAGTAGATGCTACTGTCAACCTTGCCCTGAGCCTGTTGCCAGCCAGCATGATATTACCCGGTCTCTTCCTCGCTGCCTGCTTCATATCGCTCTCGATAGGCACCAGCGTGGGAACCATCGTAGCTCTCGTGCCCATCGCGGCAGGTCTCGCCCACTCTGTGGATGCTAACCTGGCACTGACCGTAGCCATCATCGTGGGTGGAGCTTACTTTGGCGACAACCTGTCTTTTATCTCAGACACAACGGTTGTAGCTACCCAGACGCAAGGTTGCCAGATGAGTGACAAGTTCAGAGTAAATGCCCTCATCGTCATCCCTGCTGCCATCATCATCCTGATTATATATGGCGTATTGGGCGCAGGAACCAAGGCACCGACCCATATCGATGCGGTACAATACATGAAGGTTCTACCTTATATAGTAGTACTCGTCACGGCTATTGCTGGCATGAATGTGATGGCAGTACTGACATTGGGTTCCATTCTCTGTGGCATCATCGGCATCATCGACGGCGGTTACGACATTTTCGGATGGTTCTCTGCCATGGGCAATGGCGTGATAGGAATGGGAGAACTCATCATTATCGCTATGATGGCTGGAGGTATGCTTGAGATCATCCGTGAAAACGGAGGCATCGACTTCATCATCTCCAAGATTACAGCTCATGTAAACAGCAAAAGAGGTGCCGAACTGTCTATCGCTGCCCTCGTTTCGATGGTGAATATCTGTACTGCCAACAATACGGTGGCGATTCTTACCGTGGGAAATATCTCTAAGAAGATAGGTGACAAGTTTGGGGTAGATAACCGCAAAGCAGCAAGCATACTTGATACCTTCTCCTGTACCATACAGGGATTGATACCATACGGCGTGCAGATGCTCTTGGCAGCAGGACTTTCAGGACTCAGTCCGCTCGACATCATCCCTTACCTCTATTATCCAATGGCTATCGGCTTAGCAGCCCTGTTTGCCATTCTCTTCAGATATCCAAGAAGATTCAGTTAAAGAATAAATAGGAAATTCAGTTTCTGGGAGAAGGAAGAATGAAAAAGGAGGAATGAAAGAAAGGAATAAAGGAAGGAATGATAAAATGAACAAGGAGGAAGAATGAAAGAGAGGAAGGAATGAACAAGGAGGAAGAAGAATGAAAAGGAGGAAAATGGAAGGAAATAAGGATTTTTAAAAATAGGAATCACGATGGACTTTTTACAGAGAAATCTTTTCACGAAATTGCGCTCGGAAAACTTCGGCACAAAGGAGGAACTGGAGGCGATGACCACCTTCAAGAAAAAAAAGATTGCGCAGATGATGAAAAACCTGAACAACGTGCCTTCAGGTGAGGTGCTCATGCACAACAGTTTTCTCAACAGACGCTTGACCAAGATTCAGAAAGAGGAACCGCACGTCATTGATACGTCCATGGAAACAATCTATCTGCTCCGACTGATTGTGAGCAATGCCAATGCCATGCTTTCCGGCGGCATCAGCATCAGGGGCATCATCCAACTGGGACTCTATCTTCGTACCCGGGGCGACAAGGTCGATTTCGTAAAACTCGACAATTGGCTCACCAAACTGCATCTGCAGAGAATGGCTCAACTGGAAGGAAGCGTGCTCATCACCTTCTTCAACTTTGAACAGGATGAAATCCCGTTTGTCAAGTTGGTAGAGAGAGGAGCCTATAAATTGACCCTTCGCTCACTATACTACAACATCAAGGACATGGAAGACATCAAGTTCCAGCAGTCGCAGGTAGGATTCGTGCATACCACAGGCGGTTCCATGCGCAAGAACCTGCGCCGAAGCATGAGATTCTTCGGATATGCACCAATAGAATCTGCCAGCAACTTCTTCAACGGTTTCTTTAGATCACTCTCTGAAATCGAAGAATAAAATATAAAATTAATATAAAAAAAACGCACGCCTGACTCATATATCAGACGTTTTTCGTAACTTTGCACTTATGAAGCGTATTTTTATAGTAATCATAGCAATAATCATGTCCCTCGGCATCCAGGCGCAAGTGCAATGCGAGGATACCTGTCAGCATGTACATGGCATCGACCTGAGCCACTATCAGGGCAATGTGTTCTGGGAAACTGTAGGTGATAACTCCAAAATGGCTTACGTATATCTCAAAGCCACGGAAGGAGCAACCAACGTGGACAGCAAATATAAACAAAACATAGATCTGGCTCACAGATATGGACTGAAAGTTGGTTCATATCATTTCTATCGTGCCCGCATTCCACAGCAGACTCAGTTGAAAAACTTCATGGCACAATGCCGACCTGGCGATCAGGATCTGCTGCCGATGATAGACGTGGAAACCAAGAGTAACCTGCCTACAAAGGAATTCTGTGACTCACTCTTCAAGTTCCTGCATCTCGTAGAGAAAGCCTACAAGCAGAAACCGCTCGTCTATACAGGTGCCAACTTCTATGACAACTACCTGCTCGGCAAGCTCAACAGCTACAAGATCATGATAGCCCAATACACCAAGCGAGAGCCTGTGCTCCGTGATGGCAGGGATATTGAGATGTGGCAATATACCGGAAAGGGACGACTCAACGGTGTAAACGGCTATGTAGATAAAAGCCGATTTATGGGAAAACATAAGTTGAGAGAAATCAGATTCCGACACCGATAAAGGGGAATCAGAATCCGATAACGAGAAAGCAAGAATTCTTTTGTAATAAATAATATTTAGAAATAACATGGCAATTATAAAATGTCCAGAGTGCGGACATCAAATCAGTGACAAAGCACCCATTTGCCCAAGCTGCGGCGTAGAAATAGCAGGAAAGGTTATCAAATGCCCTAACTGCGGAGAGGTTTATTTCAAGGTTCAGGAGATGTGCCCTAACTGCCATCGACCTACTTATCAGGCTCAGGTGCCACCCGTTACAGACCCAAAGCCTGTAACTCCACCTGTAACTCCTGTACCACCGACAACTCCTGCGGCACCAGCTTCACCGGTTTCTCCTACTCCATCAGCAACTCCAACTGCTCCGGTAACTCCTCGCCCTACAGCACAGGGATTCAAGCAAGATGCAGAGGGAAAGGAACAGCCAAAACAGAAGAAGCCAGGTCTGGTCTTCATCATATCAGCCATCTTCTCTATTCTGGTATGCGGCATTTTCTATTATTTCTACGACAGTGCCAACAAGAACAAGGAGCAGGAGGCTTACGAATATGCAATGCAGAGCTCTGACCCGATGGTACTCAAAAGTTACCTGGATACATACAAGGATGCAGATGAGGCTCACCGCGATTCTATCACTGCACATCTCAACATGCTGCAACAGGTAGATCAGGACTGGACCAACGCCATCGTCAGCGATTCCAAAGAAGCTCTGGAGGCATACCTGCAAAAATATCCAAACACACCGCATAAGAACGAGATTTGGAACAAGATTGACTCCATTGACTGGCAGTTAGCCCAGAAAGACAACTCGGTGGATGCTTATCAGGCATACTTGGATGCACATGCCGACGGTGCTCATATCGAAGAGGCTGAGATTGCCATGAAGAAAATCAAGAGCAGTGAGGTACAGCCAGAAGAGAAGCAGATGATAAGCGATCTCTTCCGACAGTTCTTCCAGAGCATCAACTCTCGAAATGAGGATGGTCTGACTGCGACTTGCGAGGATATCCTCTCTTCGCTGCTCGGCAAGGCTTCTGCCACCAAGTCAGATGTGGCTACTTTCATGCACAAACTCTACAAGGAAGATGTGAGCAATATGAACTGGCACCTCAACAACGACTACCAGATCAAGAAACGCGAGGTAGGCGATCAGGAATATGAATTCCAGGTACAGTTCTCTGCACGTCAGGACATCGACAAGACCGATGGCAGCAAAGTAGAGAACAAATTCAAGATCAACGCTACCGTTTCGCCAGACGGAAAGGTTTCTGCCTTCAACATGGCGAAGGTTACCACAGAATAATTAACAGGTATGAAAGGTAAGAAGATAGCAGGTTAATCTCAAAAACAAAAAAACTCCGATGTGATTGATATTCATCGGAGTTTTACTTTTTTAGACGAAACGCTTAATTAGCTTTTTCGCTTATTTTCGATACATTGCTTATTTCGCTTCCTTCATTTCTTTCAGCAATTCCTTCTGACGCTCGGTGAGTCCTGTAGGAAGTTTCACATTATAGGTGATAATCAGATCACCGAATGTGCCGTCGCCTCGGTCATAACCCTTGCCACGAACACGAACCTTCGTACCATTCTGCGTCTCTGGTTTGATCTTTAGTTTGATCTTTGAGCCATTGCTCAATTTCACAATACCTTCACCGCCCAACAAGGCAGTGTACATATCGATATTCACATTCATGTTCATCTCACCAGTACTATGACGGGCATTGCCACCACATCCGCCGTTGCAACCACCAGCACCGAAATCAGCCCCAGCGTTTCCGCCAAAACCACCGAAACCGCCAAAGCCTCCAGCGCTACGACCACGACCACCGAAGAGATTTTCGAAGAAGCTGCTGAAACCGCTGCCTCCCGAACCGAAATTACTGAAATCGAAGCCCTCAAACGGATTGCCGCCACCAGCACCACCGCCGCCGAAGCCTCCAAATCCACCGCCAGCCTGTTCATAAGCCTGCGCATTCTTCCACTGTTCGCCATACTGATCATATTTGGCGCGCTTATCTGGATCGGAGATGACATCATAGGCTTCATTCAAAGCCTGGAATTTTGCCTTCGCCTTCGGATCGTTAGGATGCAAGTCGGGATGGAACTGCTTTGCGCGTTTACGATAAGCAGCTCTCACATCCTTCTGAGGGATATTCTTATCCACACCGAGAATCTTATAATAATCTACAAATGCCATAATTACAATTCCTCCATTTTTAAAGTTTTTAGCAATTATCCTACAAAAAGTATGCCGTATTCATTTCTTTTTTGTAATTTTGCATCCAAATGGGGAATTTTCATGTGGACTGACAGAAAAGACGACTCATCTGTCAGAAACAGTGACATGCCCCTTCACTGATACTTGATTTACAGAAATTAATAAATTCTTTCAGTTATGAAACAATTAATGGCTGCGCTACTGATGGCGCTAACTCTTAATCCAAATGCAATCATGGCTAAACAAAGAACTGTCAAGCTAAGAGTAATAGAAACCAGTGACGTACACGGTTCCTTCTTCCCTTACGATTTCATCAACCGCAAGCCGAAGGCTGGTTCGCTCGCTCGTGTTTCTTCATACGTGGATTCTCTCCGCCAAACCTACAAGGATAATCTCATCCTGCTGGAAAACGGAGATATCCTGCAGGGACAACCTACCTGCTATTATTACAACTACATCGCTACAAAGGAAAGAAACGTGGCAGCAGATGTGGTAAACTACTTGAAGTATGACGCACAAACCTTTGGTAATCACGACGTTGAGACCGGCCATGCGGTTTACGACAAGTGGATCAAGGAACTCAACTGTCCTGTGATCGGTGCCAATATCATCGACACCAAGACCCAGGCTCCTTACGTGAAACCTTATATCATCCTCAACCGCGAGGGTGTGAAGATTGCCGTCCTGGGCATGATTACTCCTGCCATCCCTAACTGGTTGGCAGAAAACCTCTGGAGCGGTCTCCGCTTTGAGAACATGGTGACTTCTGCCAAGTACTGGATGAAGCAGTTGCAGGAGAAGGAAGACCCGGATGTTGTGATTGGTCTCTTCCATAGCGGTTGGGACGGCGGCATCAAGACCGATGAATACGAGGAAGATGCAGCACAGAAGGTGGCACAGGAGGTTCCGGGATTCGACCTGGTACTCTTCGGTCACGACCATACCCGCCATTGCAAGACCATCACCAATAATGAGGGCAAGCAGGTGGTATGTCTCGACCCTGCCAACAATGCCATCAGCGTGGCAGATGCAGAAATCACCATCAACATCGATGAGCATACCATCAACAACAAGACAGCGCATATCCTGCAGAACAAGCAGGTGCATGGCAAGATAGCAGACGTGACAGACTGTCCTATCGATGAGAAATTCATGGCAGCCTTCAAGCCTCAGATGGAAGCGGTAGATAAGTATGTCAACAAGGAAATCGGAACTTTCAAGAACGCCATCTACAGTCGTGAGGCATTCTTCGGCGATTGCGCTTTCAATGATTTCATCCTCAACCTGATGCTCCAGATTACCAAGGCCGACATCGCTTTCAATGCTCCGCTGCAGATGAATGCTGTCATTGAGGAGGGACCTATCCGTGTCAGCGATATGTTCAATCTCTATAAATATGAGAACGGACTCTATACCATGCGCCTCACCGGTGAAGAGATACGCAAGCATCTGGAAATGAGCTACGACCTCTGGGTTAACACCATGAAGAGTCCTGACGACCATCTCCTGCTGCTGGACGAAAAGACTTTCGGCGACCAGCAACGACTCGGTTTCAAGAACTTCTCTTTTAATTTCGACAGTGCTGCGGGCATCGACTACGAGGTGGATGTCACCAAACCAGACGGAGAGAAGGTGAAGATCCTGCGCATGAGCAACGGACAACCTTTCGATGAGAAGAAATTCTACAATGTGGCAGTGAACAGTTATCGCGGCAATGGCGGTGGTGAACTCCTGACCAAGGGTGCCGGTATTCCAAAGGAAGAACTGGAGAAGCGCATCGTATATCGCAGTGAGAAAGACCAGCGTTTCTATCTCATGGAGGAGATTTCACGTATGGGCGAAATTGAGGCAAAGGCTAACGGCAACTGGAAATTTGTGCCAGAGAATTGGGTGAAGCCTGCCGCAGAAAGAGACTATCAACTTTTATTCGGTAAGAAAAAATGAAATATTGGTTTATATTCTGCAAGACGGATATCGTCTTGGAAAAGAGAGAAGACGGAACCTACACGATTCCATGCAGTGAGGAGTGCCCGATAGAGACGAAGCCCTGGACACATATCCTCAACATTACTCCAATGGAAGATGGTACGGAGGTGAAAACGTTCACTATTCCTGAACCTATCACAGACAATCCGAAATACGAGATGTGCGGTCTCCGTCCCAGTTTCTACAAGCTCTCTCCGGCACTCTACCAGAAGGCTGGCAAGTGTCAGGAATTGAACTACTGGGACCAGAACACCCACTTCTGCGGAGTCTGCGGTGCGCCTATGGAAATGGCGACAGACATCAGCAAGAAATGTACCAACTGCGGCAAACAGGTTTGGCCTTCCCTCGCCACAGCCATCATCGTACTCATCCACAAGGGCGATGAGGTGCTTCTTGTTCATGCCCGCAACTTCAAAGGTAATTTCGACAGTCTCGTAGCAGGATTCGTTGAAACTGGCGAGAGTCTGGAGGAAGCCGTTCACCGTGAGGTGATGGAGGAAACCGGACTCACCATTACCAATATCAAATACTTCGGTTCCCAGCCGTGGCCTTATCCGAGCGGACTGATGATTGGTTTTACAGCCGACTACGTAGATGGGGAGATTCATCTTCAGAAAGAAGAACTCTCCCGCGGAAGATGGTTTAGGAAGGACAATCTCCCTATCCTCCCCGAGAAACTTTCCATCGCCAGAAAGCTTATTGATGCCTGGTTGGAAGAAAAATAATTCATTAACGGTAAAACATATAGGTGTATGTCAACGAATAAAGAGAAACTCTGGAATGCAAACTATGTGAAGGTGATGACAACCAATTTCCTGTTGTACTTTGCCTTCTACCTTCTTACTCCCCTGCTCCCACTCTATCTGAGCGAGACTTTCGGAGCAACAAAGGATACCATTGGAATTGTACTGAGCGGCTATACCGTGGCAGCTCTCATCATCCGACCATTCAGTGGATATGTAGTCGATAGTTTCTCCCGAAAGAAGGTACTCATGTTCTGTTTGTCGGGCTTTGCCATCTTCTTTGCCGGTTATATCGCTGCTGGCACCATCCTCATGTTTGCCATTTGCCGTACCCTTCATGGCGGTCCTTTCGGTGCAGTCACAGTAGCCAACAGTACCTGTGCCATCGATGTACTCCCTTCGAGCCGCCGCAATGAAGGTATCGGTCTCTATGGATTGAGCAATAACTTCGCCATGGCTATTGCTCCATCCATAGGAATTTATCTCCACGATTTCGTGGGGAGCTACATGGTTCTTTTCTGGATAGCCTTTTTGGTGGCTTTAGCCTCTGTAGTTATCGCAGGAACCATCCGCTTACCTGAGAAGGAAATCATCAAGAACAAGGAGAAAATCTCTTTCGACCGTTTCTTCCTGACCCGTGCCTGGTTGCTCGCCATCAATATCGCCATGTTTGGTTTCTGTTGGGGAGTACTCAGCAACTACCTTGCCATCTACAGCAAGGAGGAATTGGGCATTACGGGAGGAACCGGCACCTATTTTGCCATTCTTTCCATCGGTCTCTTCACCTCCCGTCTGCAAGGTCGTAAGGCATTGAGCCAAGGTAAGTTAACTCAGAATGCAGCCGAAGGTATGTGCATTTCTCTTGTGGGATTCCTTCTCTTCGTAGGCGTTCATCATCCGATAGCTTATTATCTCTCTGCTGCCCTTATCGGACTGGGCAATGGACACCTCTACCCTGCTTTCCTCAACATGTTTATCAATGTAGCCCGCCACGACCAGCGAGGTACTGCCAACAGTAGTATTCTTACCGGTTGGGATTTAGGTTTCGGTATCGGTTGTCTTTTAGGAGGCGTTGTGGCAGAACATTTCAGTTACAATACTACATTCTGGATGGTAGCAATAGAAAATGCTGCCAGTGTAGCCCTCTTTTTCCTCGCTTCCAAGAAATTCTTTGAGAAAAGAAGAAGAATGGAATAGAAAACCGAAATTTTAGAAAAAATATAAATATAATTCTAAATTAATTCAAGTTTCGCAAATTCAGGAGTTAAAGGAGTTATCACTCCCTATGGTCGCTGAGGAGTTAAGACAATAGTCTTTTTGACGTAGTTTTTTAAGCAACAAGACATACGTCTTAACTTTCTTAACTCCTTTAACTTCCTTATATACGAAAGTTCAGTGACTTTATATATTTCTTCAAAGATATGATTAACAATTTGGGATAAAATCTAGAAGGAATAAATTAAAAGTGAGTACAGAGATAAAAAAATCGCTTCTTTCGAAAAGACTCGAAAGAAGCGATTTTTTCATTATTTAGATGTGTCGTCATTTAGAACGGAAGATCGTCTGCACTACCACCAGCAGTGGCATCAGCAGCAGGAGCTGCATTCTGAGCTGGAGGGAATGGAGCTGTAGCACCACCAGCAGGAGCAGCAGGAGCACCCATTGGAGGGAATGGAGCAGCACCAGGCTGAACACCACCCATCATGCCAACAGCATTAGGATCTACCTTTACTACATTCCAGGCACGTACATTGTTAAACCAACGACCATTATATTCGTGAGCATCAATGTCGAATGAAACATTAATCTCCTCACCACTCTGTATGTTGAACTGAGCCAGACGGTCAGCGCCAAATACGTCAAACACTAATTTCTTAGGATATTGCTCGTGAGTCTCGATGACAAACGACTGCGACTTCCACTCGCCTCTTGCAGAGACACCGCTTCTTTCAGGCAAAACGGCAATGACCTTTCCTTGTAATTCCATATATTTCTCGATTAATATTTTGTTTCAAAAACGAAGAAAGTTACCTTTCAGTTTGCGAAATTACTAAAAATAGTTCAAAAACTAAAACATTTCTCTGTTTTTTTTGCCTATAACCGATATTTTTTGTATTTTTGTGCTCATATTACAGCTTTTAGGAAACAACAAGTTGCCTACTGGCTCGTCATATAACAGAAACAATAGAATAATAACAACAATATCAGTAACAGATAATATTAAAAATACAAAATACTCATGAGATTTACATTATCCAGTACTGCGTTGAGCAATAAGCTCAACATGCTTGCCAAGGTCATCGGTGGAAAGAACTCTCTGCCTATCCTTGACTGTTTCTTATTCCAAGTAGCCGGAGGCGAGATGACCATCACAGCCAGCGACAGTGACAATATTCTCAAAACTACCATCGAACTCACAGAGTGCGACGGTGAAGGAGAATTCTGTATCCCTAACAAGGTTATCCTCGAATCTCTCAAGGAACTCCCTGAGCAGCCACTCGATTTCGAAATCGATACAGAGGGCACCTTGGCTATCAAGATCTTATACCAGAATGGTCTCTATAACTTCACTGCGCAAAGTGCTGATGAATATCCTCGCACACAGAGCGTTAACGATGCTGCACATACCGTAGCCATCGACGCAGCTGTGCTCATCGACAATATCACCCGTACCCTCTTTGCTACTGCCAACGACCAGTTGCGCCCAGTGATGAACGGTATCTACTTCGATTTGACACCAGAATCACTCAATATCGTAGCCAGTGACGGACATAAGTTGGTACGCAACAAGAACTTCACTATCAAGAGCGATACTCCTGCTGCTTTCGATCTTCCTAAGAAGCCAGCTACACTCCTGAAGAACATCCTCTCACGCGAAGAAGGTGACGTAACCATCAAGTTTGATGAGAAGAGTGCAGAAATTCTCTTTACAGACGGCAGTTTGAGATGTATTCTCTACGAGGGAAAATACCCAAGCTACAACTCTGTGATTCCAAATAACCCTAACGAGGTGACTGTAGATCGCCGTGCCCTGATCAGTGCCTTGCGCCGTGTCATGCCATTCGCCAGCGAAAGCAGCCAGTTGGTTCGCCTCAAAATCGACAACAACCACATGGAGGTTTCATCAGAAGATGTAGATTTCGCTACATCAGCTAAGGAACAGCTCGTATGCGAATCTAACAATACCAACATGAGCATCGGTTTCAAGGGCAGCAGCTTGCAGGAGATTCTCAACAACCTCAGCAGCGAACAGGTGATTATCCAACTTGCAGACCCAAGTCGTGCTGGTATCATCGTTCCAGCCGAACAGCCTGAAAACGAAGATGTCCTCATGCTGCTCATGCCTATGTTGCTCAACGACTAATCACGCAGAGAAAGGAAAAGAAAGAAAATGAAACTGAATCTTAAGAAACCTTTGATCATCTTTGATTTGGAGACTACGGGTCTCGACTTCATCAAAGACCGCATCATACAGATGTCATATATTAAGGTCAGTCCAGACGGCACGGAGGTTCGAAAGAACCTCTTTGTCAATCCGGGAAGACCAATTCCACAAGAGGTGGTAGAACTGACTGGTATCAGCGATGAGGACGTGAAAGACGCGCCTACCTTCAAGCAGTTGGCTGCCACACTCGAACAGGAATTTACCGGTTGCGACTTTGCCGGTTACAACTCCAACCATTTTGATGTTCCTATGCTCGCAGAGGAGTTTCTCCGTGCAGGCATCGACTTCGACTTCAACAAGTGCCGCCTCATCGACGCACAGACTATCTTCATGAAGATGGAGCGACGCAACTTAGCTGCAGCCTATAAGTTCTATTGCGGCAGAAAGATGGAGGAAGACTTCGAGGCTCACCGTGCCGATCAGGATACAGAGGCTACCTACCGTGTACTCATGGGTGAATTGGACAGATATGCTCCAGGCGTACAGGAAGAACCGGACCGTGTACTCAACAATGATATGGATGAGCTTGCAGCATTCTCTAAGCAGAAGGACAACGTAGATTTCGCCGGACGCATCATCTGGAAAGAAGTAGTGGATGCCAACGGAAAAGCAGTGCTCGACGAGAAAGGTGAACCACTCAAGCACGAGGTGTTCAACTTCGGTAAGTACAAAGGTTGGGATGTGGCAGAAATCCTTTCCAAGGACCCAGGCTATTACACCTGGATATTAGGAAGCGAATTTACCAACAACACCAAGCAGGTACTCACCCGCATCCGTCTCCGTGAGTACAACAAACGAATGGGAAAGTAATTTCTTCTAATCACAGATTATGTTAAAAGGAAAGAAAATCGTATTGGGCATCACAGGCTCGATTGCAGCCTATAAAGCATGCCTGATTATACGAGGATTCATCAAGCGGGGCGCTGAGGTTCAGGTGGTCATCACTCCTGCCGGAAAGGAGTTTATTACCCCTGTCACCCTCTCTGCCCTCACTCATAAACCCGTGGTAAGCGAATTCTTCTCTCAGCGCGACGGCACCTGGAACTCTCATGTAGATCTCGGTCTCTGGGCAGACGCAATGGTCATCGCTCCTTGTACGGCTTCTACCATGGGAAAGATGGCAAACGGTATCGCTGACAATATGCTGATTACCACCTATCTCTCCATGAAGGCTCCTGTATTCCTGGCTCCTGCCATGGATCTCGATATGTATAAGCATCCTTCTACGCAAGCCAACATGGCAAGACTGAAGGAATACGGCAATATCATCATCGAACCGGCTTCGGGATTCCTTGCCAGCGGATTGGAGGGTAAAGGACGTATGGAAGAACCTGAGGTCATCGTGGATTACATCGACCAGTATTTCGATCTGCTGGACGGAATGAAGGATGGAAACAAGGAAGGCATAAAGGACTGTATCAAGGGAAAGGATCTGGCGGGGAAACGTATCCTTATCACAGCCGGTCCTACCTATGAGAAGATAGATCCTGTGCGCTTTATCGGCAACTATTCTTCCGGCAAGATGGGATTTGCCTTGGCTGAGGAATGCCGACAGAGAGGAGCTGACGTAACCCTCGTTGCCGGACCAGTATCACTCTCCTGTCATGAGGACATCCACCGCATCGACGTGGAGAGCTGTGAGGAGATGTATCAGGCTTCCACGAAGGCTTTCGAAGGAAAGACCGATGGAAACTCAACGGGCAGAAAAATGGATGCAGCTATCCTTTGTGCCGCAGTGGCTGATTTCAAACCAGCTGAGGTGGCAGACAGGAAAATCAAACGCGAGAAGGACGATCTGCTCCTGCGTCTGGAACCCACCCACGACATCGCTGCCGCATTGGGACAGATGAAACAGGAAGACCAGCACATCGTAGCCTTCGCACTGGAAACCAATGATGAGGAAACGAATGCAGAGAAGAAGCGTATCAAGAAAAACGCAGACTTCATCGTGCTCAATTCCACCCGCAACCCAGGCACCACCTTCCGGACAGACGAAAATCAAATCACGATTATTTCTGAAAAGGGTAAGATAGAATATGAGAAAAAGCCAAAGACTGAAGTGGCTGCCGACATCATCGATGAATTGGCTAAACTCTTCTAAGATGAAAGGCTTCTGCCTTCAGATACTAATCATAGGATGCACCCTGCTTGTTAGTGGTGCATCCTATATTCATGCACAGGAACTGCAAGCAAAGATTACCATCAACCATGCCCAGATTTCAGGTACGGAAAATGCGGTTTTCGACAACTTGCAGCAGACATTAGAGAGATTCGTCAACGAGCGACAATGGACGCATCTGCAATTTCAAAAGAACGAGCGCATCAACTGCAACTTCAATCTGACGGTGAGCAAGTATGACAAGAGCCAAGGTCTCTTCACCTGCAAGGCACTCATACAGGCCAACCGCCCCGTATATAACTCCGCCTACACCACTACTATATATAATAATGTGGACGAGAACTTCATCTTCAAGTTTGCTGAGTTCGACCAGATTGAATTCAATGAGGAAACCCTCGACAACCAGTTGACTGCCCTCTTCGCCTACTACGCTTATCTCATCATCGGTCTGGATCTCGACACCTTCTCCCCGATGGGAGGAGAAGACATCCTGCAGCGCTGCATGAATCTCACCAACAATGCCCAGAACCTCGACTTCCCGGGATGGAAAGCTTTCGACAACAACCGAAACCGCTATGCCATCATCGCCGACTATCTGGACGGAGGTATGAAACCATTCCGCCAACTCCAATACGATTATTACAGAAAGGGACTTGACGAGATGGCAAACAATGCAGAACGAGGACGTACAGAAATCACGACCACTCTGGAGGAGAACCTGAAGAAGGCAAGGGAAAACAAGCCGCTCAGTCTCCTGCCACAGATATGGACGGACTACAAGAAAGACGAGCTCGCCAATATCTACAAGGGAAAAGGAACTCAGAAAGAGAAGGAAAGCATCTATGATCTGCTCTTCTCCATCAATCCTACACAGAACAATTCGTGGGACAAAATCAAGCAATAATTATGCTCAAACAATTATATATCAAGAATTTCACGCTCATCGACGAACTCAACATCCAGATGCACCCAGGCTTCTCTGTCATCACGGGTGAAACGGGTGCAGGAAAGAGTATCATCCTCGGAGCCATCGGTCTGTTGTTAGGCAACCGTGCTGACAGCAAGTCTATCAAGGCTGGCAGAGACCGTTGCGTCATCGAGGCACACTTCGATCTGTCTAAATATGATATGCAACAGTTCTTCACCGACAATGACATCGATGAAGATTTGTCGGATACCATCATCCGCCGTGAGTTGACGGCAGCAGGGAAAAGCCGTGCTTTCATCAATGATACACCGGTATCGCTGACCAAGATGAGGGAACTGGGGGAACAGCTCGTCGATATACATTCGCAGCACCAGAATCTCCTGTTGCAGAAGGAAGACTTCCAGCTCAATGTGGTGGATATTATCGCACAGGACGAGAAACAGCGGAAGAACTATGAGGCTGCGTACAATCAATATAAACAAGCCAACCAGAAACTGAACGCTCTGAAGGCAGAAATCGAAAAGAACAGAGAGAACGAGGACTTCCTCCGATTCCAGTTTAAGGAACTCGATGAGGCACAACTGCAGAACGGAGAACAGGAAGAACTGGAACAGGAATATGAGATGCTCAGTCATTCCGAAGACATCAAGACGGCACTCTATCAGGCAGACAACCATCTGTCGGGAGATGACGGCAATATCATCGAAAGACTGAAACAGGCATCCGAGCAACTCGCTAATATCAAGGATGTTTATCCCGAAGTAACCGAACTGTTGGATCGCATCGATTCCAGTTATATCGAACTGAAAGATATTGCCCAGGACATCAATGGCCTGACAGATCATGTAGAATTCGACCCTGCCCGTCTGGAGACCATCAATGAACGACTGGACAAACTCAACTCGCTGCAGCAGAAATTCCACGTCAGAGACTTGGGTGAACTGATAGAAACCTACCATCAGCTCGAGGAACAACTCTCACACATCGACCATAGCGACGAAGATGTGGAAGCCTTGGAACAGGAAGTGGCCCAATTGTTAGAGAAAGCACAGAAACTGGCAAAGGAACTGACCGCCATCCGTACGAAGGCTGCCAAGAAGGTGGAGGAAGAAATGAAACAACGCCTCATCCCGCTGGGCATTCCAAACGTAAGATTCAGCATCAGTCTGACAGAGAAACCGCTCAGCCACGATGGTGGAGATAAGGTAAGCTTCCTCTTCAGTGCCAACAAGAGCACCCCACTCCAACCTGTTACCCAGGTAGCATCAGGAGGAGAGATTGCCCGTGTGATGCTCTCACTGAAGGCTATGATCAGCGGAGCCGTGAAACTCCCAACCATCATCTTTGATGAGATAGATACCGGAGTAAGCGGCAAGATAGCAGAGAAGATGGCACAAATCATGGTAGAGATGGGCAACCACGAACGACAGGTACTTTCCATTACCCACCTGCCACAGATAGCAGCCATGGGCAGTCACCACTACAAGGTGAGCAAGGAAGAAACCGATGAAGGAACCATCAGTCGCATGACAGAACTATCACAGCAGGAACGCATACAGGAAATCGCTCAGATGCTCAGCGGAAGTGATGTCAGTGAGGCAGCACTCGCTAATGCCAAGGAATTATTAAGAATATGAAAAGAATATATATAACAATGATAGGATGGATGGTCGGAGCATCATCCCTCCTTGCACAGCCGGGTTCTGTGCAGAAGGTAGCCAAGAGTGTATTCTCACTCACCACCTTCAATAAAGATGGAGGCATCATCGCTTCTACCCAGGGCGTCTTCATCGACAACAAGGGCACTGCCATCAGTACCTTCAAGCCATTTATCGGTGCTACCAAGGCAACCGTAGTAGATGCCAATGGCAAATCGATGGAAGTAGATGCCATCATGGGTGCTGACGAATTGTATGATATGGCTAAATTCAGAGTCATCGGTAATACCAATGCTGCACCGATTGCAAGCAAGGCTTCAGAAGCAGGCAACAAGGTATGGCTGGTTCCTTACTCAATCAAAAAACCACAATACCAGCAAGAGGATATCAGTAGCGTAGAACAGTTTAACACCTCCTACAACTACTATATTTTCAGCAATACCATGCCAGAGAATGCTATCGGTTGCCCATTTGTCAATAAAGACGGACAAGTAATCGGACTCATGCACTCCAACGGTACCGTTACGGCCATCGATGCTAACTATGCCAAACAACTGCATGTAACCGGTCTCTCCACCCTGGACGCAGCCCTTCGAGAAAGCGGAATCCGCACCGCCTTACCAGACAAAGAGGAAGATGCCATCACGATGATGACGCTAAGCAAAGGACAGAAATCGGCTGAGGACAACATGAAATATGCAGACGAGTTTATCGGCAAGTTCCCTACATCCTCATTCGGTTATAAGGAAAAGGCAGCCTTATTGGTCAACAAACAGCAATTTGAAGAGGCAGAGAAAGTGATGCTGGAAAGCATCAAGAAATGCAGCAAGAAAAATGAGGCTCACGGCGATTTCGCAGACCTCATCTATCAGAAAGTAGCATACGTAGGCGATTCTATCTACCCAGCTTGGAATGCAGACAAGGCATTACAGGAAGCACAGAAAGCATATAGTATCAAAGCAGAGCCGCTTTACAAGCATCAGGAAGGTAAAATCAACTACCTGAAAAAGGACTATCAGAAAGCATACGACCTGTTTATGGAACTGACCAAGACCCCGATGAACAGTGGCGAAATATGGTATGAGGCTGCTCAGGCTAAGAGTCAACTGAAAGCACCATACAATGAGTTGAAAATACTTCTGGACAGTGCCGTATCAGTAGGAGTTCGCACCAAGATGGCCGCCCCTTATTATCTGGCACGTGCCAATTTCCTCGATGCCCAGGGCAAGACCAGAGAAGCATTGGCAGACTATAATATGTATGACAGCATAGCCCGTCCGATAGCCCCTACCTTCTTCTATGCCCGATACAAATGCGAGATGAAGTTGCGCCAGTGGCAACAGGCATTGTTGGACATCGCCCGCACCTGTTATCTCAATCCGAACGAACCGACCTATTTTGCGGAATGGGCAAGTCTCGATCTCCGCGTGAAGAGATATGATGAGGGAATCAGCGCTGCAGAAGCCTGCATCAGACTGGCACCGGAATATGCAGACGGTTATCTTCTCCTCGGTATTCTGCAAGCAGAGAAAGGCAAGAAAGAGGAAGCCAAAGGCAATCTTCTGAAAGCCAAGGAACTGGGAGATACCAGAGCAGATGAATATCTAAAGAAATACAAATTGAATTAAAGTTTAAGTTTCATTTATAGTAGGCGTACAGTTCTCGTAAAGAGAACGTGCGCCTTTTTTATTCCCCAAACTTTTTTAATCAAAATATTGTGAATACTCCTTCTTCACATCGAAACAAGGAGAGACTTTAACAGAAAAAGAGGCTCATCAGGAACTCCTGACAAACCTCTTTTCTATGATTTTTGTGATTCCGTTGGGGTTCGAACCCAAGACCCACAGCTTAGAAGGCTGTTGCTCTAATCCAACTGAGCTACGGAACCATCAATTAATCATTTGCAATTTCTAAACTTGCGAGTGCAAAGGTACAACTTTTTATTGAAACAGCCAAATATTTTTGCAAATATTTGGCTGTTTATGCTTATTTAGAAGCAAACGACCCCGTCTAAAAAGAAAACAGAGGGATATTTACTGCGTTTCTGCACCAGATGAACGGTGCGCAACATTTACTTACTGAACAACTCGTCGAGCAATGTATAGAATGCAGGATCCTCACCTACGATGGTCTTCACAATCTTACCCTCTGGAGAAAGTACAATCTTGGTAGGGAAACCCTGGATGGCATACTTGTCGCAAACATTCTCGGCACCATTACGTGGATTGTAAACATGCTTCCATGGCAACTCGTGCTTCTTCACAGCATCCTTCCACTTCTGCTCGGTATCATTGCAATCAATACCTACAATCTCAAACTTACCTGCATACTTGGTATAGTACTCTTTCATCTGAGGCATACCCTTGATGCACCAACCGCACCATGATCCCCAGAAATCAAGAACTACATACTTGCCACGCAAGCTGGAAAGGGTGAAGTCGTTGCCCTCAATATCCTTCAAGGTGAAATCAGGAGCCTCAACACCGGCTGCCTGCACTTTCTTTGCCTTCTCCTCTGCCTCCATCTGAGCCTTTGCCTGATCCAACATTGGCTGATAGAATGCCTTCATACGACCGTTACGAACTGACTCTGAAAGCATATTGACTACCTTCTGCATGACGTCATACTCCTGGAACTGAGGAACGAGTGCTGCAGTTGCCTCCTCGTTGGCATGCTGGGAAATGTAATTCATTATCTTCTCATTGCGTGCCTTCTCGAGTTCCATAGCCTTCTCCTGATATTCCTTACGGAGGGCATTCTGATCGCCACCGTTCTTCATGCGGTCCTCGATAGACTTACGCAACTCAGTGAAAGGCTTCTCTGCCTCTTCCAGCATCAGATCCACAGAATGGTACTGCTTATAGAAATTGCTACCAGAGATATCGTAACGGGTGAGAACATCACCTACGAGCTCTGCCTTCTCACCTGGCACTGCTACGATGCGAGCCATCTTGTACTCTGTGTTGCGGAAGGTACCTGGAGTAGCGAAGATGATAGACATTGGCTTGTCCAAAGTTGTAGTATAAGTGAACTTATCCTTCTTTACCAAGATGGTATCGTTCTTCACACCTCTGTTCTTAAAGACAATCACGGTATCACCGAAGTTCTTCATGTTGGCCTTCAACGTGAAAGTGCCACTCTGTGCCATCGCTGCAGTTGCAGAAAGCAAAAGAGCTGCACTCAAAATCAAATTCTTTTTCATTTTGTTGTTATTTTATTATTTACTAATTTTTATCTTATACACGTTGCTATCAGGCTTCATATACAGTTGTGTCCTCGATACCTGCCTCGGCAAGCGCTTCCTTGCGTTCTACGCATGTGCCGCATTTACCGCAATGGATTTCGCCGCCCTTGTAGCAGCTCCAGGTCTCAGCATAGTCGATTCCCAACTTCTTGCCGATACGTGCAATATCTGCCTTGGTGATATTGGTATAAGGAGCACTCACCTGCACATCCACGAAAGTTCCTGCCTGTGCCGCCTTGTCGATGGCATCAATGAACTCAGGACGACAGTCGGGATAAATCGTATGATCGCCTCCATGATTGGCGATGAGCACCTTCTTCAGCTGATTGCTCTCTGCAATGCCGATGGCGATGCTCAGCATGATGCCATTACGGAAAGGAACCACCGTGGATTTCATATTGTCATCTGCATAATGTCCTTCTGGAATGGCATCGGCACCTTCAAGGAGACTGCTCTTGAAATACTGGTGCATAAAGCCCAAATCGATAGTAATATGCTTGATGCCAAGACGCTCGCAATGCATTTTGGCAAAGGGAATTTCACGCTCATTATGATTGGAACCATAATTGAAACTGATACCCAAAGCTATCTCGTCCTTCTTGTCGTAGAGCAGCGTGATACTGTCCATACCACCGCTCACAATAATCACTGAATCTTTCATTTCCTCTATATATTTTTACTTTTTTACCTTTTTACTTTTCAAAAAGCCTCTATCCGAACAGGCATCTCAGCGCCTCTTCCACCTTTCTGACCGGGTGAATCTCTATCTTGTATTTCGAATGATCAAATCCCGAATAGTTGTATTTGGGGATGACGATGTGCTGGAAACCGAGTTTCTCTGCCTCAGCTATCCGTTGTTCGATACGGCTTACGGGGCGCACTTCTCCGCTCAGACCTACCTCGCCACACATACACCAGCCAGCCTCTATGGCTGTATCTACATTACTGCTCAAGACAGCGGCTATCACGCTCAAATCCATCGCCAAGTCAGTGACTCTCAGTCCTCCTGCTATATTCAGGAACACGTCCTTCTGCATTAACTTGAATCCCACACGCTTTTCCAATACCGCCAAAAGCATGTTGAGTCGGCGCTGGTCGAAACCCGTAGCTGAGCGCTGGGGAGTTCCATAGGCGGCAGTGGAAACCAAGGCTTGAGTCTCGACCAGGAATGGCCGCACACCCTCGATGGCACTGCTGATGGCCACACCCGAAAGTCCGTCGTGATCCTCTGTCAAGAGGAGTTCTGACGGATTACTGACCTGTCGGAGTCCTCCCTGCTGCATCTCATAGATTCCCAATTCCGAAGTACTTCCAAATCGGTTTTTGATACTACGGAGGATGCGATACATATAATGCTGGTCGCCCTCAAACTGGATGACGGTATCCACGATATGTTCCAGTATCTTAGGTCCTGCAAGCGTTCCCTCCTTATTAATATGTCCTATCAGGATAACTGGAATACCACTGGTTTTGGCAAATCGCAACAAAGCTGCAGCACACTCTCTGACCTGCGAGACACTGCCCGGACTGCTATCCACATCCTCTGTAGCGATGGTCTGGATGGAGTCGATGACCACTATTTCTGGAGCCACCTGCTGGATATGGGAGAAAATCTTCTCTAAGGAAGTTTCACAAAGGATAGAAATATGGTCGAGATTCACATCCGTTCCAACGGTCGTTATCGAAGAAGCCAACCTGTCGGCTCTCAACTTGATCTGATGCGCACTCTCCTCTCCGCTCACATAGAGCACTTTCTTTTCAGGGATATTGAGAATGGTCTGCAGTGTGAGCGTACTCTTACCGATACCCGGTTCACCACCCAACAAAGTGATACTGCCCTGCACCATTCCACCACCGAGTACACGGTTCAGTTCCTCATCGTGCATATCAATACGGGGTTCATCGTGGGCAGAGATATCACGAAGCTTCATGGGTTGGGCTGCTCCGTCCGAAGCACGCACGCCGCCAAACATAGTAGCAGCGCCACCATGTCTCATCGTCATGCCCGCATTTCGGGCAGCCTGGGTTCCCGTATCTCCGGCGATTCGGATTTCCTTGAAAGTATTCCATTGTCCACAACTCGGACATTTGCCAATCCACTTGGCTGATTCCTGTCCACAATTGCTGCAAACGTATGCTATCTTGTCTTTTGCCATAATCTGTATGCTATCTAAACCTTAGATGACGTACAAAAGTACGCTAAATCAATGAAACGAGATTAACAATTAAGAAACATTAAAAAACATTTTGTTATTTAAGATATTTGTCGTACCTTTGCAAACGCTATTTTTGGATAACAAAAAAATACAATATAATTTTTTAAAAAAGGTAATGAAAGCAATAGCAATCAAGTCAAGCTTGTTTTCTTGTCTGAAGACATACAACAAGAAAACATTCATGTCTGACCTCATGGCAGGAATCATCGTGGGAATCGTAGCCCTGCCTCTGGCCATCGCATTCGGTATTGCCTCAGGCGTGACCCCAGAGAAGGGAATTATCACCGCCATTGTGGCAGGTCTTATCATCTCCGTCTTTGGCGGTAGCAAAGTGCAGATTGGTGGTCCTACGGGAGCCTTCATCGTCATCATCTATGGCATCATCCAGAAGTATGGCATGGAGGGACTGACCATCGCCACATTGATGGCGGGTCTCTTCCTGGTACTCTTCGGACTGCTCCGACTCGGCACCATCATCAAGTACATTCCTTACCCGATCGTAGTGGGATTTACCAGTGGTATCGCTGTTACCATCTTCACCACACAGATCAAGGATCTCTTTGGCTTGACCTTAGCCAGCAATCCTTCTGACTTTATCGAGAAATGGGGCGTTTATTTCCAGAGTTTCGATACCATCGACCCTTGGTGTGCCCTCATCGGTGTGGTGAGCGTGATTGTCATTGCCATCACTCCTCGTTTCAGCAAGAAGATTCCGGGTTCGCTCATCGCCATTATCCTGATGACGGTAGTAGCGCTCATTCTGAAACAATATGCCGGTGTGACAAGCATCGAGACCATCGGAGACCGTTTCTCTATCAGCAATGAATTGCCTGCGGCACAGGTGCCTGAAATCAACTGGGAAACCATCAAGAACCTGGTGTCTCCTGCCATCACCATCGCTATTCTCGGTGCCATCGAGAGTCTGCTTTCTGCTACCGTGGCTGATGGTGTAATCAGCGACCACCACGATTCCAATACAGAGTTGGTGGCACAGGGATTGGCCAATATCGCCTCTCCTCTCTTCGGCGGTATTCCAGCTACAGGTGCCATCGCCCGTACGATGACCAATATTAATAATGGTGGTAAGACTCCTGTGGCCGGTATCATCCATGCCATCGTCTTACTGTTCATCTTCCTCTTCCTGATGCCATTAGCTAAGTTTATCCCTATGGCTTGTCTGGCTGGTGTATTGGTAGTTGTTTCTTATGGTATGTCTGGCTGGCGTTCATTCTTAGCACTGATGAAGAATCCTAAGAGCGATGTTACTGTGCTCCTGATTACTTTCTTCCTCACCATCATCTTTGACCTTACCGTAGCTATCGAGGTGGGACTGATTATCGCCTGTCTGCTCTTCATGAAACGTATGTCTGAGACGACCGACGTAAAGGCTATTACCGACGATGAGATTGACCTCAACAAGGAGTTCGACTTCCTTTCTACCAACCTGGAGCACTATACCATTCCTAAGGGTGTGGAGGTATATGAGATCAATGGTCCTTTCTTCTTCGGAGCCGGCAATAAATTTGAGGAAGTGATGGCTGCCTTCGGTGATCGCCCACTGGTACGCGTCATCCGTATGCGCAAGGTTCCTTTCGTAGATTCTACAGGTATTCACAACCTCACCAACCTCTGCGAAATGAGTCAGAAGGAAAACATCCAGATCGTTCTCTCCGGTGTTTGCGAGAAAGTAAACTTCCAGTTGGAGCATGCTGGTTTCTACAATATGCTCAGTAAGGAGAATATCACCGACCATATTAGCAAGGCGCTCAAACGAGCTGAGGAAATCATCGCACAGAATAAGTTGGAGCAAGCCAATTAAATATTGGATCAAGCCAACTAAAAAATAAGAACAGCCGCTTCTCGAACACATGAGAAAGCGGCTGTTCAGCTTTTATAAAGCCATACCTAAATTATTTCTTATCGCCTTAAAGACTCGAAAGTTCAGTTATCTCCTAAAAAATTCTATTAAAAGAAACGTCCTGGAGGAGGACCCATTGGACGACCCATTCCATTAAATGGGCGACCACGGAAATCAGGACGTCCACCTGGTCCTTCCTCACGATTTCCCTTGCGTGCATCCTTGCCTCCGAAGAGATTCATGCGATATACTACGTGAAGCATCGCATAAGAGTTGATGGCATTGTATTCCGTATCCGTACGCGAAACGGATGAAATCGCTCTCGAGAAGGTACTCTGCTGGTGCAACAGATCGTAGAACTGAAGCATCACGGTGAGAGGCTTACCCTTCAGGAATCCCTGTGAAAGTTGAGCATTCCACACAAACTCATCGGTATTCATCGACTCATCGGAATAGCCGCGGCGACTGCTGCAGGAGAGACTGGTATTCAAACTTGTGCCCCAAGGAGCAGTCAATGTCATCGAAGGTCCGTAAGAGAACTGCCAGGTATCCAGGTTGCTGTTAGGCTGCAACTTGTTCTTGGCATGATTGTAAGCCAATGTTCCATCGAGTGACAATTCCAACCAATCATTGCGATAACTCAGAGAGAGACGCTCATTCCACGTGGTATTCTGGGTGGTATTCTTTTGGGAATCCTGCGACTTGTCGAGGCTCAGATAACTCACATAATGGTTATACCCCAAATTCGTATCAGTATTGATATTCCATACACCAGCACTGTCGATAGAACAGTTGAACATAAAGGCTCCCATCACATTCCAGTTGCCATTGATATTCTCAGGTCGGGTGATTCTTCCACCAGTCGTCTCATCGTAGGTCACCTTATTGCTGATGCTATTGCTGGTCGTAGAGAAGTTGATATAGGTCATCACACCCTTGTTGTGATTCTGAACGAAATTGTTGTAGAACAATCGGAAGTTCTGAGTGAACGAAGGTTTCAAACCAGGATTACCCATAGAGACATTGAGCGGGTCGCTGTTATCTGTGATATCAAGCAACTGAGAGATGCTTGGCTGCGCTGTGGTACCACGGTAGTTGACACGCAGATTGCTCATCTTGGAGAATCGGTAACGGAAATCAAGGGTCGGACTGACGTTGGTCACCGTGCGCACCGTATCTACATATTTGCCCTGATAATCCTGTATGAACTTGGAACGCTGAGGCTGGATCATCACACCGAAGTTCAGATTATACTTCTGACGGATGAAGCGCATCATCACCTGAATATCATGGGTATAGTTTCTATACTCTGAATAGCGGCTCAGTTTGTCATCTCGATAGTCACCCAGTTCACCATCCAAACGGCCGAGGTAATTGCCCCACGCTCCGTATTCTGGAGAGATTCCATCAAAACTGTATTTGCTGAAATCGTAAGTGCTGCGGTCACTCTTGGAGTAGCTGTAGGTGAACTTATAGCTGAACTGGAGGAAGGTGGCCTTCCAGAGCGGTTCGCTATAGGTGGCCTGCGCACTGTAACTGTAATCCTTGGAAGGAGTCAGATTATAGCGGTTGGTCTGATATGTGGAATCCAAGCCTGCTTCATTCTGTACCAGATAAAGATGAGCATTCTGCAAGGAGATGCTCTTGCTGTCCTTATCGGTATATTTGGCATCCATACGGAGGGTTACGTTACGTCCTTTATTGTTGAGCTTGCGGTTCAACTGGAGCATGCCGCGGATGTTGTTGTTCTTGGAATTACTCAAGCTTACAGACTTCTGTCTGTTGATCACAGCATCCACTTCATCCATCTTTTCTATGCCCTCATCAGAAAGAGGGTCTTCGGTATATTGGTATGGATCCTGATTGTAGGATGCAGAAATACCCGTGCTGCGGCTATCATTAGTAGTCCATGAGATAGAAGGACGGAAGAGGATGTTGGTCATTGTATCCGGCATCCACTCCAGACGGATATTACCATTCCAACTATCACTGCGAGAGAAATTCTGGTTCAGACTGTTGGAGAAAGAGGAACTGCTTCCCATGAAGTTCTCACTGGAACGACGGCTCCATACATCACCATCACTGTGATTCCAGCGAAGAGATGTATTAAATTTAAATTTATTCTTCTCCTCATAATTATAGTTGGCTGCCAGCATCTTGCTTGCATTCAATCCATTGCCACCACCAAAGCCACGTCTTGGCCCACCGCCACCGAAGCCACGGTCGCTGGTATTGTTTGCATTACCGAAAAGCATGAAGTGGTTATTACTGTTGAAATATCCACCCATACCTCTGGCACTATACCTATCTTTATTACCTATACCGAGGTCGATATTAGACATTAAACCCTTGTTCATACCCTTCTTCACATTGAAGTCGAGCACGGTCTGTTCCTCACCATCATCAATACCCGTCACCTTCGAGAGATCACTTTTCTCATCGTAAGCCTTGATCTTATCAATAATACTAGTTGGCAGGTTCTTGAGGGCAGTCTTGGTATCTCCCGTCATGAACTCCTTGCCGTCAACGAGGATTTTCTTCACCTCCTTACCATTGATTTTGATGGTACCGTCGTCGCTCACCTCTGCACCCGGCAGACGTTTCACGAGTTCTTCCACCACCGAACCTTCCGGTGTACGATAGGCAGCTGAGTTATATACGAAAGTATCCTCCTTGAGCGTTACTTTCTGAGCCATAGCAGTAACTACAGCACCTTTCAACATGATGGCATCAGCACCGACAACGACATTACCCAACGCCAGATTCTTGTCCTGTTCGATGACCACGCGCTTCACGGTAGGCTTATATCCTACACTCGTAATCTTCAGAAGATACTTGCCATTTTCAGGCGCATTCAGATGGAAAAGACCTTTCTCGTTGCTGATGGCACCCGTCACATAGGTACTATCGGTCTTGAGCAACTGGACGGTCACCTGCTCCACTGGATCCTTGGTATCCCGGTCGATAATCGCTCCGCTTACCAAGCGTTCCTGAGCAAACGATGCTATTGAGACCAAAAGCAACAGCATCGTCAAAATTGATTTCTTCATTTCTAATAAATAATTTTTGATTTGCCTTTTTGACGTACATAATTATACAAGGTTTAAACAAAAATACTATTTTTATGCCAAATATAGAGTAAACAATCAAAAAAAATAGGATTTTTTGCCGTATAAGTCAGTTTTTTAACGTACCTTTGCAACATTATTAAACGTTTTTGTTATGAATCAGAGAATTATCATATCTACTCATCTGGAGAGTGAGATTGCCAATGCGCTCACAGAATGCGAGCACGACAAGATTTTTATCCTTGTCGATGAGGTGACGAAGGAAAAATGCCTTCCGGTTATCCAGGGATTCTTTACGCTGAAAAATGCACAGGTCATCAAGATAGGTGCTACAGACACCCATAAGAACCTGGAAACAATAGCACATGTATGGAAATCGCTCGGCGATGGCGGCGGTTCACGACACTCTTGTCTCATCAATCTCGGTGGCGGCATGGTAACTGACCTCGGCGGTTTTGCAGCTTCCACCTTCAAACGCGGCATCAACTTCATCAATATCCCTACTACCCTGCTTGCCATGGTGGATGCATCGGTTGGCGGTAAGACGGGTATCAACTTCAACGGACTGAAGAATGAGATAGGTGTATTCAACGATTCTAAGTTTGTCATCCTCGACACGGAATTCCTGCGCAGTCTGGATGCCGAGAACATCTGTTCTGGCTATGCAGAGATGTTGAAGCACGGACTCATCTCAACGGAGGATATGTGGAAGGAACTGATTACCTTCGATTTGGCAAATCCTGATTTAAAGCATCTGCAGCAAATGGTGGCTGACAGCGTGAAGGTAAAGGAACGCATCGTAGAAGAAGATCCTCATGAGCAGGGTATCCGCAAGGCACTGAACTTAGGACACACCTTCGGTCATGCCTTTGAGAGTTGGGCCTTGAAGCGCAAGCCTATTCTGCATGGTCATGCGGTTGCTTTCGGTATGATCTGCGAACTATATCTCAGTGCCACACATACAGGTTTCCCTACCGAAAAGATGAGACAGACCGTAAGTTTCATCAAGGAATACTACGGCACATTGCCTATCACCTGTGATGACTACGATGAACTGATAGAGTTGATGCACCACGATAAGAAAAACCAGAACGGCATCATCAACTTCACCCTCTTGGGAGGCATCGGTGACATCCGCATCAACCAGACGGCTTCCGTGGACGAAATCAAGGAAGCACTGGATTTCTTCAGAGAAGGATAATCTTATGAAATGTTGGAGAGAATGTGTATCAGCAGAAGGAAGAATGAAGATACACAAACTCTTCAACATTTATATTTTAGACCTTTTCTATATTCAAATATGAAACCTTTTCATCATCATGTTAAACCTTTATTTATATAATGTATATGAGAAAAATATTATTCTACCTATTTCTATTGACCGTTACGGGCATACAGGCAAATCCTGTAGATGACATCCTGGAACGCATTGACAAAGGCGCTTCACGCAAGTTTCAGACCATACTGGTAAAATCAGACAAAGACTTTTTTGAGATTGACCAGAAGTCTCATCCTTCCTCCAACAGCAGGAAAACTTCATCTCCTATCATCATCCGAGGCAACTCTTGGGTGAATATTGCCGTGGGTGTCAACTGGTATCTCAAACATTATGCCGGCATCCATATCTCCTGGAACAATATGACGGCTAAAATACCTGCCGTATTGCCACGAGTTGAGAAAAAGGAGCGCCATGAGACAGATCTCAAATTGCGCTATGATTTCAACTACTGCACCTTCTCCTACTCGATGGCTTTCTGGGACTGGAACCGTTGGCAGAAAGAAATCGACTGGATGGCTCTGCATGGCATCAACATGCCGCTTGCCATCGTAGGCGAAGAATGCGTATGGAGAAACATGCTCCTCAAGTTAGGCTATACAGAGGAAGAAGTCGGCAAATTCATTGCCGGTCCTGCTTTCCTGGCTTGGTGGGGAATGAACAACCTCGAGGGATGGGGCGGTCCGCTGCCACTCAACTGGTACAAGCAACAGGAAGTATTGCAGAAGAAGATATTGGCAAGAATGAAAGAGCTTGGTATGAAACCTGTCTTGCCGGGCTATTGCGGTATGATGCCTCATGACGCCAAAGAAAAGTTAGGACTCAACGTGACTGATGGTGGTCGCTGGAATGGTTATCAGCGCCCTGCCAACCTATCGCCTACGGATGCCCGATTTGCAGAAATCGCAGACCTATATTATAAGGAGCTCACCCATCTCTTCGGTAAGGCTTCCTATTACTCCATGGATCCTTTCCACGAAAGCAATGATGATGCTGCAGTTGATTACGGAAAAGCAGGAAAGGTGCTGATGGATGCCATGAAGCGTGCCAATTCTAAGGCAGTGTGGGTGGTTCAGGGATGGACCGAGAATCCACGTCCACAGATGATAGAAAATCTGAAGGTTGGCGACCTCCTCATACTCGACCTCTTCTCTGAATGCCGCCCGATGTTCGGAAGTCCGAGTATCTGGAAACGGGAAGGTGGATACGGCAAGCATCAATGGCTCTTCTGTCTTCTGGAGAACTTTGGCGGAAACGTGGGTCTTCATGGAAGAATGGATCAGCTTCTCAACAACTTTTATCTCGGAACGGGGAAAACGGACACCCAAAAGCAAGAGAATTCTTCACTCATCACTAACTCTTCACTGAAGGGCTGGGGCTTTACGATGGAAGGTTCAGAAAACAACCCGGTGATGTTCGAACTGATGAGCGAACTGCCTTGGAGAGCGGAGAAGATGACCAAGGAAGAATGGATCCAGGAATACTGCTTTGCCAGATATGGCGTCCACGATGACACAATCGTGAAAGCCTGGACTTTGCTTGCAAAAAGCATCTACAACTGTCCGCTCGGCAACAACCAGCAAGGTCCCCATGAGAGCATCTTCTGCGGACGTCCATCATTAAACAATTTCCAGGTTTCCAGCTGGTCGAAAATGCACAACTACTATGATCCGGAAGACACCCGACAGGCTGCCATCCTCTTCGCACAAGTAGCTGATAAATACAAAGGAAACAACAACTACGAATATGATCTCGTGGATATCTGCCGACAGGCTCTCGCCGATCAGGGCAGAAAACAGTACCTGCAGACGATTGCCGACTACAATGCCTTTGCCCGTAAAGACTTTGACAAGAATGCAGACCGATTCCTGAAGATGATTCTCCTGCAGGACAAACTCTTAGGCACCCGTTCTGAATTCCGTCTGGGACATTGGACAGAACAGGCACGCAAAATCGGCAAGACTACGGCAGAGAAAGACCAATATGAATGGAATGCTCGTGTACAGATTACCACATGGGGAAACCGCACCTGTGCTGATAAGGGAGGGCTCCGAGACTATGCACACAAGGAATGGCAAGGTTTACTGAAAGACTTCTACTACAAGAGATGGAGTACCTATATGAAGGCATTAGAAGACCAGATGAAAGCCAGCACCCAAGTGGATTACGAAGCGTTAGGCGGTGGCAAGAATGCTAACAAGACTGCTGCCGAACTATTCCAAATGGCATTGCCTGGCGGTCCGGTAATTGACTGGTATGCTATAGAGGAACCATGGACTTTGCAGCACAATACCTACAGTGATCAACCTGAAGGAGACTGTGTGGAAGTGGCGAAGGAAGTTATCAATTTTATCAGATAAGAACTATTAAGAACAAGATAAAACACCCAGAAAACTATGATCAGACTCAAATCTCTGGATATCATGCGAGGGCTCACAGTAGCCCTCATGATATTGGTCAATAATGGCGGTGAACAGAACTATCATATTCTGACGCATAGCAAGTGGAACGGCTTGACTCCCTGCGACCTGGTCTTTCCTTTCTTCCTCTTCATGATGGGTATGTCCACCTATTTGTCTTTGAGAAAGACGGAGTTTAAGCCCTCGCTAATTATCTACAGAAAAATCGCAAAACGCACCATCTTGCTTTTCCTTATCGGACTCAGTATCAACTGGTTTGATATGATTTGTTCGGGTAATGGATTAGACTTTGCGCATCTGCGTATATGGGCAGTCTTACAGCGCATAGCCCTCTGTTATGGCATTGTATCCCTGTTGGCCATCCATATCAACCAACGGTATTTTGTCCATATCATCCTCGGCATCATCATAGTCTATATGAGCATCTTAGCTTTCGGCAACGGTTATGCCTACGATGCATCAGTCAACATCATCGCCCAGGCAGATCTCCATTTTTTCGGCTACGATCACCTCTATCATAAGAGTCCGGTAGATCCCGAAGGACTGCTGAGCACATTGCCAGCCATCGCCCATACGATGATAGGTTTCCTCTGTTGCAAATACATCAGCATTGCAGGTCAGAACGTTCATTCCAAAATTAAGTTTTTGAAAATCAGTGGTCTTGTCATGCTCATTCTTGGTTTCTTCCTTTCCTTGATTGGTTTCGGCATCAATAAGAGAATATGGAGTCCAAGCTATGTATTTGTGACCTGTGGTTTTGCTGCCTGGATCTTGAGTCTGCTCATCCAATGGATTGACAGGGGTGAAATCAGTGCAGAAGGAAAGAATGAAGCAAATGCAGAAGGAAAGACGATAAAAACAAAGGAGAATCCGATAACAGTTCTGTTTCTGTCTTTCGGAATGAATCCACTTTTTCTTTATGTCCTGAGCGAGTTCCTTGCCATCGTTTTCGGAACATACGGCATCAAGGACGACCTGTTAGGCCTCATCAGGAATGTCATTTCAGACGAGTATCTGGTTTCCCTCACCTATGCCCTGTTTTTTGTTGCCATTCATGCAGCGATGGGCATCTGGATGTACCAAAAGAAGATTTTCATTAAGCTATAATGCAAATGTTTGCACAACTATTTCCGACTTATTATATTAAAAAGCATAAAAATAAGGTGGAGTTCAGAAAATTATTTGTATTTTTGCAGACAGAATAACAAAATTAGATATATCTAAATAGAATATGAACATTTTAGAGTTAAGCGAACAGGAAATCGTTCGCAGACAAAGTCTTCAAACATTGCGCGAGATGGGCATTGATCCATACCCAGCTGCAGAGTTTCCAACCAATGCATTCAGCACTGATATCAAAGCTGAATTCAAAGATGAGGAAGAGCCACGCCAGGTAGTCATCGCAGGTCGTATGATGGGCCGACGCGTAATGGGTAAAGCCAGTTTCGCAGAGTTGCAGGACTCAAAGGGAAGAATCCAGGTCTATATCGCACGCGACGAGATTTGTCCAGACGAGAACAAAGACCTTTATAATACTGTTTTCAAGAAACTTCTCGACATCGGTGACTTCATCGGTATAAAGGGTTTTGTTTTCCGCACACAGACTGGCGAGATTTCAGTTCATGCCAAGGAACTGTGCCTGCTCTCTAAGAGTTTGAAACCACTCCCTATCGTAAAATATAAGGATGGTGTTGCTTACGACAAGTTCGACGACCCTGAGTTGCGCTATCGTCAGCGCTATGTTGACCTCATCGTCAACGATGGCGTAAAGGATACTTTCTTGCAGCGTGCTACTGTTCTCCGTACACTCCGCAGCGTTCTCGACAACGCTGGTTATACAGAGGTGGAGACTCCTACTCTCCAGAGCATCGCTGGTGGTGCTTCTGCCCGCCCATTCATTACTCACTTCAATGCGCTCGATCAGGATATGTATATGCGTATCGCTACTGAGCTTTATCTGAAGCGCCTTATCGTAGGTGGTTTCGAGGGTGTTTATGAGATTGGCAAGAACTTCCGTAACGAGGGTATGGACCGTAACCACAACCCAGAGTTCACCTGTATGGAACTTTATGTTCAGTACAAGGACTACAACTGGATGATGTCATTCACTGAGAAATTGCTTGAGACGATCTGTATCGCAGTCAATGGAAAGCCAGAACGCGAGATAGATGGTAACATCATTAGCTTCAAGGCTCCATATCGCCGTCTTCCTATCCTCGATGCCATCAAGGAAAAGACTGGTTTCGATTGCAACGGCAAGACAGAGGAAGAAATCCGCGCATTCTGCAAGGAGAAGGGCATGGATGTAGATGAGACCATGGGTAAGGGTAAGTTGATCGACGAACTCTTCGGCGAGTTCTGCGAGGGTACTTTCCTCCAGCCTACTTTCATCACCGACTATCCTGTTGAGATGTCTCCACTGACTAAGATGCACCGTTCTAAGCCTGGTTTGACAGAGCGTTTCGAGTTGATGGTCAACGGTAAGGAGCTTGCTAACGCATACTCAGAGCTCAACGACCCAATCGACCAGGAAGAGCGTTTCATCGACCAGATGAAGTTGGCTGACAAGGGTGACGATGAGGCAATGATCATCGATCAGGACTTCCTCCGTGCCCTCCAGTATGGTATGCCTCCTACATCAGGTATCGGTATCGGTATCGACCGTCTCGTCATGTTGATGACAGGCAAGACCTTCATCCAGGAGGTATTGTTCTTCCCTCAGATGAAGCCAGAGAAGAAGATGCCACAGAGTACTATCAAGGAATGGGCTGAGATTGGCGTGCCAGAGGATTGGGCATACGTGCTCCGCAAGGCAGGTTTCAACCTGATTTCTGACATCCGTGAAGAGAAGGCTCAGGGTCTTCAGCAGAAGATCGGTGAAATCAACAAGAAGTACAAACTCGGCTATGAGAAGCCTTCTGTTGATGATATCCAGGGCTGGATTGACGCAGCAAATAAGTAATATATATTAATGTATAATTGGGGCAGCATACTCCAATTATACATTATTAGTTATACATTAAACATAAAACGAAGTGTTCAACTGCGGAAAAATTGCTATTATTGGCGGCGGTAGCTGGGCTACGGCAATAGCCAAGATTGTGGTGGGGCATACTCATCACATAGGTTGGTATATGCGACGCGACGACCGCATCGAGGACTTCAAGCGCTTGGGGCATAATCCTGCCTATCTGATGTCGGCAAGATTCAATGTGGATGAGATTTTCTTCTCTTCAGACATCAATAAGATTGTGCAGAACTACGACACACTCGTATTCGTCACCCCATCGCCTTACCTTAAGAATCATCTCAAGAAACTCAAGACTCGCATCAGCGACAAGTTTATCATCACAGCCATCAAGGGTATCGTACCTGACGAAAACCTCGTTTGTTCGGAATATTTCCATCAGGTATATGACGTGCCTTATGAAAACCTGGCTTGTATCGGTGGCCCTTCTCATGCAGAAGAAGTTGCGCTGGAGCGTCTGAGTTATCTCACCGTGGGCTGTAGCGACACAGATAAGGCTCGCGCCTTTGCCAACGACTGTTTGGCAAGCGAGTATATCAAGACCAAGACTTCAAGCGATGTCATCGGTATCGAATACTCATCGGTCTTGAAGAATGTATATGCTATTGCTGCAGGCATCTGTGGCGGTCTGAAATATGGCGACAACTTTCAGGCGGTGCTCATGTCGAATGCCGTTCAGGAGATGCACCGTTTCCTCACTGCCGTCCACCCTATCGACCGCAGCATGTACGACTCAGTATATCTCGGTGACCTGCTCGTTACAGGTTACAGTAATTTCTCACGCAACCGCACCTTCGGTACCATGATAGGTAAAGGCTATAGCGTGAAAAGTGCACAGATAGAGATGGAGATGATTGCCGAGGGATTTTTCGGTACAAAGTGTATGAAGGAAATCAATCGCCACATGCACGTCAACATGCCAATTCTCGATGCTGTATATAATATACTGTACGAGCGCATCAGTCCGCAAATCGAAATCAAACTCTTGACTGATTCGTTCAGATAATGGAGAAACATTAACACATTCATTTAGATATTTAAATAAGAAAATGAAAAGTATCAGCTTAAACATTACTAAGGCTGCATCATTCCTCGCAGAAGGTGCAGTAAAGGCTTACGAGCCTAAGGTAAAAGCCGCTCAGGAAGCTCTTGAGAACGGCACTTGTGAAGGTAACGATTTCTTGGGATGGTTGCATTTGCCATCTTCTATCACTCCTGAGTTCTTGAATGAGATTCAGGCTGTTGCCAACACATTGCGTGAAAAGTGTGAGGTTGTTGTTGTTGCTGGTATCGGTGGTAGCTACCTTGGTGCTCGCGCCGTTATCGAAGGTCTCAGCAATTCTTTCGCTTGGCTCGTAAATGATAAGAAGAATCCAACTATCCTTTTCGCAGGTAACAACATCGGTGAGGATTACCTCTACGAGTTGACTACTTTCTTGAAGGACAAGAAGTTCGGTGTTATCAATATCTCTAAGTCTGGTACCACAACAGAGACTGCTCTCGCTTTCCGTCTCTTGAAGAAGCAGTGCGAGGATCAGCGTGGCAAGGAAGAGGCTAAGGATGTGATCGTAGCCGTTACCGATGCTAAGAAAGGTGCTGCCCGTACTTGCGCTGACAAAGAGGGTTATAAGAGTTTCATCATTCCTGACAATGTAGGTGGTCGTTTCTCAGTTCTTACTCCAGTAGGTTTGTTGCCTATCGCAGTTGCTGGTTTCGACGTAAAACAGCTCGTTGCTGGTGCTGCTGACATGGAAAAGGCTTGCGGTAAGGACGTTGCTTTCGATGAGAACCCTGCTGCTATCTATGCAGCTACTCGTCAGGCACTCTATACACAGGCTGGCAAGAAGATTGAGATCGTTTGCAACTTCCAGCCAAAACTTCACTACTTCGCTGAGTGGTGGAAGCAGCTCTATGGTGAGAGCGAGGGTAAAGACCAGAAGGGTATCTTCCCTGCAGCTTGCGACTTCACTACCGACCTTCACTCTATGGGTCAGTGGATTCAGGAAGGTGAGCGTTCTATCTTCGAAACTGTTATCAGCGTAGAGACTCCTAACGAGAAGTTGCTCTTCCCTCACGATGATGAAAACCTCGATGGTTTGAACTTCTTGGAGGGCAAGCGTGTGGATGAGGTGAACAAGATGGCAGAACTCGGTACTCGCTTGGCTCACGTTGACGGTGGTGTTCCTAACATCTTGGTTAACGTACCTGAGTTGAACGCTTACTACCTCGGTCAGTTGATCTACTTCTTCGAGAAGGCTTGCGGTATCAGCGGTCTCTTGGAAGAGGTAAACCCATTCAACCAGCCTGGTGTTGAGGCATACAAGAAGAATATGTTCGCATTGCTCAACAAGCCTGGTTATGAGGCTGAAAGCAAGGCAATCCAGGAGCGTTTGGCTAACGAGAAATAATCGATATTAAGAAATCATTTCATTATTGATGAAAGAAATTATTTCAAAATACTTAAAAGACCACGGCTTTGGGGAATTCAACCCTAAAGCCGTTCTTTTTGATATGGATGGCGTGCTATACAACAGTATGCCTAATCATGCCGTAGCCTGGCAGGAATCGATGAAGCAGTTTGACATCCACATGACTGCCGCTGATGCTTATGCTACAGAGGGAGCACGAGGTATTGATACCATCAAGATGATGGTGAAAAAACAGAAAGGTATCGATATATCTCTGGAAGAAGCTCAGAAAATGTATGATGTAAAGACGGATATCTTCCACTCTATGCCAACGGCAGAAATCTTCCCTGGTGTTAAGGAAATCATGCAGAAGATTAAGGATGCTGGTATGCAAGTGGGTGTGGTTACCGGTAGCGGCCAGCGCCCTCTCATCATGCGCCTACTCAATGACTTCGGCGATTTTCTGGATGAAGAACATATTGTAACTGCGTATGACGTGAAACGTGGAAAACCAAACCCAGACCCATACCTGATGGGATTGCAGAAAGCGGGCAATCTTCAACCATGGGAAGGCATCGTTGTAGAGAATGCTCCATTAGGAGTCAGAGCGGGTGTTGCTGCTAACATCTTCACGGTAGCTATCAATTCCGGTCCATTACCAGATAATGAGTTATCTGATAAAGGCAGTAATCTTCTTTACCATCAGATGACCGAGTTCTGCAATGACTTCGAGAGTTTAATAGAAATGGCACATCAGCAGAGCCAGATATTCAAAAACAACAAAAACGTGTAAGTAAACATCATTACTTACACGTTTTTGTTTGATTTTTATATTCGTATAATTCGATTCCTTTATAGGACAATTTAATGATAGCCGATTTTTATTTAAACAATTCAGATAGTGATACTTTCCTTGACAATTTATTATTCTTTCAACCAACGACCAATCAGATCAATAATTTCCTGACGAGTAGGCTCTGGGAAGGAAAGAATACGGGTCTTATGAGAACCTCCCGGACACATATAAACATGCAAATTGTGTTTGTTCTTCGTAAATGGAAGTCCATAAATACCAGAAGCACTCCATGGGTCGATAGAACCATAAATATAAACCATCTTAGGATCATTCTTACTCAAGAAATCTACTGTGTGCTTATATAATACAGGAGAAAAATTCACGTTCTCCGCATCCTTCGGCAACATCAACCGATGCAAATATCCCTTTGCCGTCTTAATACTCAGATATCTTTTGAATGGTTTTGTATAATAGCCATAGTAACCTAATTCTTTAGCTGCCTGCACATCAAATGAGAAATAAGGATTCTGATTGGAGAAATAATCGGGTTCACAATGACTCATCCAATACTTGAATACTGCTAAATCATCAGCCTCTCTTGTAGGAATCTTTTGGATATCAGAGCCCCACTGCCAGAAAGCAAACGCATACTCAAAGACTGAGAAGTCATATATTTCAGCCAAAGGTGCATTGAATGTATAATGCTTGTCATTGCAATATTTCTCAAGCAGAGGAAGAAGAGCTGCCTTGCGCTTAAAGAGCAGAAGTTGGAAATCGAGCACTTTCTGTCTGTTTTCAGGAGTCGAAACCTCATATTGGAGAAATTTCTCATGTCTGCCATCCTCAACACTTCTGTTGAGTGGAGCTACGTATGGAACAGAAATATCCACATCGTTTGGAAAGTAGGAACGGTAGAACATGGTTGTCTGACCACCCTTACTGATGCCTGTAGCAATCCACTTACCCTTATATAAAGCATGTAATGCTTCATTCACATGATGCAAATCATAAAGAGAATTCTCCACTGTCAGATAATCCCAGTTGCAAGGGTTTGGCATGGACTTATCAAAATAACGGTACTCCACGGTAATGATATTGGTATCGAAGAGCTTAGACAGTTCCTCTATATATCCCTCATGCAACGCATAATTGGCATCATAGCCTTCTGTAACAAGTACTGTTGGACGGTCAAAACCGCGATGACAGAGCACAACTCGCTGCTCAAACTGACCAGCCTGCGGGTTCTTAGCATCTAATTGCTGCTTGATAAAGAACACGTATTTTTCTGGGAAACAAGTACTCTGCAGCGGTTCCACTTTACTCACACCAGGAAGAGCCGCTAACCGTTTACCAGCTTCACCCAATTCTGCTGCCAACATCTGCAAAGGCAGGATGAGCAACATCAACATCAACAAACAAGCTGACTTTAATGATTTTGTTTTCTTAAAAAATTTCATTGCTTTCAAAGATATTATACTTTTGAAGATATTATATTTTGAAATACAAAGGTACTGCAAAAACCAGAGAAAAAAGAAAATAAAATGAGAAAAAGTATAATTTGATGAATCTTCCCCACAAAAACGTAGCAGATTGCTTTGCTATTCCATCAAAAAAACTTATCTTTGTGCCCGAATTTCAGTACAATTCAAATACAGAACAGCATATTGTACTTGTGAATAAAAAGAATTAAAAGGATAAATACGATAAAGGACAAATATTAAAAAGAAAGATATGAAAAAGATTATTTTTCCAATCATGTTGATTACAATGTTGGCTTCATGCTCAGAAAGCATTGAAGACAGAGCAGCAAGAGAGGCTAAGGAATATACAGAGAAAGTATGCCCTACTCCTTTCGTGAATGATGGGCGCACAGACAGTACGGTATTCGACAAGAATACCCGTACCTATATTTATTATATGACTTTGAGAAACAAGGCAGATAATGTCATACTCATCAAACAGAACCACAAGAAACTTTATGATGTACAAAAGCAGTCATTAGACAATAATCCTGGACTTCAGAAATATAAAGAAGCCCATTTCGCTTTCAGATTCATCTATCATTCTGCTAAAAATCCAAAAGAAGTTCTATTGGATGACACCTTTAAATATTAAGACAGAAAAGATCGTAGATTAAAAGCAGAATAAGACAAAGATTACAAGCAGAAAAAGTCCCGAAGAAAGATTTAATTCTCCGGGACTTTTATATTGTTTCTACTGGGAAACTGACCAGTATTGCTGTCTTTTACATTTAGTACCCCATTTCCTGAAGTGCAGTTGCCAACTGGTCTGGACAACTTGTTGGTTTGTTGCCGCAGGTAATACCCTTCAATCGGGCAATCACTTCCTGCGCCTTCATACCTCTTATCAAGGAACAAACGCCCTTGGTATTGCCATCACAACCACCGATAAACTGCGCATCCTGTACGACTCCATTCTCATCTACACTGATGCAGATGTACTTGGAGCAGGTACCATGAGTCTGATAAGTCACCTTGGTAAGATGCTTTGCATTCTCATTGCTGATCATAGGAAACTTATTCAGCGTCAGCAGGAATTTCTGGCTTCATGTTGGTATAGACAGTCTGAACATCGTCAAACTCCTCCAACTTCTCAACCATCTTGTCGATAGTCTCACGCTCCTCAGGAGTTACATCCTTCAAATCATTAGGAATGTAAGTGAACTCAGCACCAGTTACCTCGAAGCCCTCAGCCTCCAAATGCTTCTGGATTTCACCGAAGCTTGTAGGAGCACCATAGATAGTGATTTCATTGTTCTCCTCATCTTCATCAAACTCGTCTTCTACACCATAGTCGATCAGGTCGAGAATCAACTCGTCCATATCCAGACCTTCCTTCTTCTTGAATGTGAACACAGCCTTGTGATCGAAGAGGAAAGAAAGGGAACCTGTAGTACCCAAGTTGCCGCTGAACTTATTGAAAATAGAACGAACGTCAGCTACAGTACGAGTAGTATTGTCTGTCAATGTGTCAACAAATACAGCAACACCGTGAGGACCATATCCCTCGTATGTTACCTCCTTGTAATCGCTGGTATCCTTGCCACAAGCGTTCTTGATGGCACGAGCGATGTTATCCTTAGGCATGTTCTCACGCTTACAGTTAGCGATGATAGCACGCAAAGTAGGATTGTTCTCTGGCTCTGGACCGCCAGCCTTTACTGCAATTGCAATCTGCTTACCTAACTTAGTAAATGTCTTGGCCATGTGGCCCCATCTTTTCAGCTTTGTAGCTTTACGATATTCAAATGCTCTTCCCATTGGAATAAATTTTAAAAATGTTTATCGTTTTGTTTAAAATATTATCTTAACTCTGCATTGAGCTTGCCTGTCAGGTTGGCAATCAACTTCTTCATGATTGCGTCTATCTGCTTGTCATTCAAAGTCTTTTCTTCATCCTGAAGAATGAAGTTGACAGCATAACTCTTCTTGCCAGCTGGCAAGTTCTTACCTTCATAGACATCAAAGAGAACGACACTCTTCAGAAGTTTTTTCTCTGTCTGACGAGCGATTTGCTCAATCTGCTCAAACTGTACACTCTTATCTACCAAGAGAGCCAGGTCGCGGCTTACTGAAGGATACTTACTGATATCAGTATAGGTGAGGTTCACCTTCTTGATGGCCTTCATCAGGTTGTCCCAATGTACATCGGCATAGAATACATCCTGCTCAATATCAAAAGCCTTCTTCAACTTGAGACTCAAGATACCCAACTCTACCAATACCTTACCTGCACGTGTCTCATACTGTACACCCTTAGAGAAGATATTGTTGTCGCTATGCTTAATCACAATGTTATTGGCAGGCATGCCAACACGACGAAGGATATTCTCTACCACAGCCTTCAACTCGTAAATGCTACTCTGCTCATCAGCATGAGCCCAGTTACCCTCTACGCGCTTACCGGTAATGAAAAGAGAAATATGACCCTCCTGAGTATAACCCTTGATAGGATTCTCAGCATCCCACTTCTCCTTATTATATATATAGGTGTTACCAACCTCGAAGAACTTCAGATTCTGACTCTTGTGATTGATGTTGCGAGAAACACTCTCCAAACCGCCAAAGAGCATAGTCTGACGCATCACACCGAGATCAGTACTCAATGGATTCATGATCTTAACAGTATGCTCATCAGGATAAGCATTGAGTTCCAAATCAGTATAATAGCTTGCCTTGGTAAGAGAGTTGTTCAGGATTTCCATGAAACCTTCACCCACCAACTGCTCTGCTACGATATTCTGAGTATGATAATGCTTATCTTCCTCTCCCTGAACTGTCAAAGAACTCTTCAACTGGGTAGGAATTTCTACATTATTATAACCATAGATACGGAGAATGTCCTCTACTACATCACAAGGACGCTGAACATCTACACGGAATGGAGGAACAAGGAGATCGATGCCTTCAGCATCCTCCTTCACAATCTTCATCTCCAGGGATGTAGCAATGTTCTTGATAGTCTCCACACCGATTTCCTTACCGATGAGACGATGAGCGTACTCATAGTTCAAGCGAACAGGGAAATCCTGAATAGGCTCTGGATAAACATCCTTGATTTGCATGGAAATCTTACCACCTGCAAGTTGCTTACAGAGAATAGCAGCCTGCTGCAAAGCATAAATCTGTCCGTTTGGATCAACACCACGCTCAAAACGATAGCTGGCATCTGTACTCAAACCATGACGACGTGCACTCTTGCGAATCCAGGTTGGATGGAAATAAGCACTCTCCAGAACTACATTCTTGGTGGTCTCGTATGTACCAGAACCCTTACCGCCAAAGATACCAGCGATACACATTGGCTCTTCTGCATTGCAGATGCTCAAATCGTGCTCACCAAGTGTATGTTCCTCACCATCGAGGGTAACAAACTTAGTTCCTTCTGGCTGGGTACGAACTACAATCTTATGACCGGTTACCATGTCAGCATCAAAACAGTGCAATGGCTGACCATATGCCATCATGATATAGTTGGTAATATCCACAATATTGTTGATTGGGCGCAAGCCGATGATATTCAACTTATCCTGCAACCACTTTGGACTTTCCTTTACTTCGCAATCTGTGATACTTACACATGCATAACGCTTGCAAGCATCAGCATTCTGAATCTCTACGTCAATAGGCAGGTCCTCGTTATCTACGACAAACTCAGCGCAAGAAGGACGATGAAGACTGGTCTGATAACCATTCTGCTTCAACCAAGCATAGAGGTCGCGGGCAACACCCCAGTGACCCAGTGCATCTGCACGATTGGCAGTGATATCAATCTCAATCAGCCAATCACTCTCAAGATGATAATACTCAGCAGCAGGCTGACCTACTGGAGCATCCTCTGGGAGAACAATAATACCAGCGTGGTCTGTACCCACACCAATCTCATCCTCAGCACAAATCATACCAAGGCTCTCAACTCCACGGAGCTTGCTTCTCTTGATAGTAAAACTCTGGTCACCATCGTAAAGTACACAACCTAAGTCTGCTACGATAACCTTCTGACCAGCGGCAACATTTGGCGCACCACAGACAATCTGCTGAGGCTCACCCTTGCCCAGGTCAACAGTTGTTACATGAAGATGATCGCTGTTAGGATGCATCTCGCATGTCAACACTTTACCCACGTAAAGACCTTTCAGTCCACCTTTGATAGACTGAACTTCTTCCAAAGCGTCAACTTCCAGACCGCAAGAAGTCAGCGCGTCTGCAACTTCCTGAGGAGTCAAGTCGAAATCGACGTATTCTTTAAGCCATTTATAAGAAACGTTCATTATAATGATTTTATTTGTATTCTCAAAATTCACATCGAAGCACCTCCTGCACTTCGACTTTTTATGATTTTCTCTAAAACTTTGCAAAAATACAAAAAAAAACAGACTTAGACGAAAAAATATTCGTATATTTGCACTTATTAAAAGTTTAATGCGATTTTTCCAGCGAAAACAGAAACTTTTTCATTTAGAAGATAGATTTCAAAGCAAAATAACATGCGAAAGAAAAAGTCCCCACAGATAACACCCCTGATGCACATCAGCATCATCCTAACCATCGGAATTCTCATCGCAAAGATGGGATACGGCTACATTGACACCATCTATTGGCTGGTGGCAGCACTGCTGTCATGGGGTATTTCATTCTATCTTCTCAAACGCTCTTCATCGACAATAAACGTCCAATGCCTTTCCCTGTTTATCTGCATATTCTGTATGGGAGGAGTCCTGACTTCTCACCAGCTGGACAAGAAACAGGATAAGCCGCAAATCATCACTGAAGAAAACCTTTCATCATTTGACAAAACCATGTTAGTCACTCAAGAATGCAGAAACACAATCCAAAAACGATTGCGAAGCCTCAACATTCAGGAACAGGACTTCGCCATCGTCTCTGCCATGACCCTCGGAGACAAGACCTCATTGACAAAAGAAACCAAAGATATCTATTCGATATCAGGAGCCAGTCATATACTGGCTGTCAGCGGATTACATATCGGAATTATTTTCCAACTATTCATTCTATTGTTAGGAGGACGAAGACGTAGTATCCCTACCATCATACTTTCCATCACCGCCATTTGGGCTTATGTCATTTTTATCGGAATGCCCGCCAGTGCTATACGTTCTGCTACCATGATCAGCATCTGCTGCTTTGCCATGCTTTCCCATCGTAAAGCACTGTCTATCAACAATCTCACGTTTGCCTATGTTATCATGCTTATTTACAATCCGCTCTACTTATTCGACATCAGTTTCCAAATGTCGTTTATGGCAGTTTATTCGATTCTATTGTTCTACCAGCCTCTTGAAGGCCTATGCAGTACCAGTCATTTTTATACCCGATGGCCCTGGAGTATGCTCTGCATTTCCATAGCTGCTCAAATCGGCACCATGCCACTCATCATCTATTATTTTGGCCGCATCTCATGCTATGCACTTTTCACCGGTTTCATAGCCATCCCTGCAGCCACAGTAATCCTTTGGTTATCTGCCGCCATTCTCCTGCTTACACTTCTTACCCATATACCCCTGATGAGTTTACTGTCAGAACCGCTTCTACACTTTGCAGCAAATGGACTCATTAGTATCACCCAAGCAACGAATACGGCATTAAAACTCACAACTATGCTGCCAGGAGCAAGCATTGATGGGATAAAAATAAATATCCCACAATTATGCCTCATCTATTTCTGCATAATCGTGGGATACATATTTATCAGGAAGACAAGGTATTATTCAAAAACCTCATCAATTCCATTTTCAGTAAAATCATCCTCTTCTGTCTTCCGACCACAAGGATTATAATCTTCCGGAAGATCAAACTTTGCCATTGGATCTATACCTAATGACCTGTCAGCATACACCTTCTTCATGAAGATAGCCCATATAGGAAGCGCCATCGTAGCACCTTGTCCCATCTGTCCTCTGTCAAAATGAATATCACGGTCTTCACCACCCACCCAACAGCCGCTTACCAACTGCGGAGTGAAACCGATAAACCAACCATCACTATTATTGTTGGTTGTACCAGTCTTGGCACCTATCTGTCCCTGGAAATTATAACGATAGCGCAAACGCCCAGCAGTACCATTATCTACTACACCCATCAGCATCGTAAGCATCTTCATTGCATTGGCTGCACCAATCACCTCATTCATTCGAGGTTGGAATGTAGCAATGGTATTTCCTTCATTGTCCTCTATTCGACTCACAAACATAGGAGCTGTACGGATACCATGATTGGCAAATACCGTATAGGCACTCACCATCTCGCTCACACTCACTTCACAAGGACCGAGACAGAGACTCATGGATGCATGAATATCAGGATTATGAATACCGAAGTCATGGAGAATCTGAACAAACTGGTTTGGATTCAACTTGCTCATCAGATAAGCACTAATCCAGTTGTTACTCTGCGCCAATCCCCACTTCAATGGCACCATCTGTCCATAACGGGCATGACTCACGTTACGAGGAGTCCAAGGCCTTCCGCCAACTATATATGTCCGCTGTCTGTTAGGAGCATAATCACAAGGTGTGAATCCGTTCTCCATAGCTAAGCTATAGAGGAATGGTTTGATAGTAGAACCCACCTGTCTCCTACCTAAGCTTACCATATCATACATGAAATGAGGATAATCCAAACCGCCCACATAAGCCTTGACAGCTCCAGTCTTCGGATCCATACTCATGAAACCACTACGCAGGAAGCCTTTGTAATATCTGATGGAATCGAGCGGACTCATCAAGGTATCAATATCTCCATGATAAGTGAACACCGTCATTTCAATTTTCTTGCGGAAAGCCTCTTTGATTTCCTCTGGTGTGCATCCCGCGGCCTTCATCGTACGCCAGCGCTCACTCTGGGTAATAGAACGGTTCAGAATATAACGTATCTGCTGAGGAGTCAACTTATCTGAATAAGGAGAACTTGGCTTTGGCTTATTTTCCTTATCAAAAGCTGGCTGAAGATAACGGGCAACATGCTGATAAACAGCCTCTTCTGCATACTTCTGCATACGACTATCGATGGTAGTAAACACCTTCAGTCCATCAGAATAAACATTGTATGGCGAACCGTCTTTCTTGAAATTTTTATTGCACCAACCATAGAGAGGATCTGTATCCCAGGCTATGGAATCGGCAACAAACTGCACATTGTTCCACGAAGGATAGTCTGTACGAACAGGGCGTTTTGCCATCATGTACCGGCGCAAGAATTCCCTTAAATAAGTAGCCGTACCATCCTTATGATCAGTACGATGGAAGTTCAGCGTCAAAGGTTCACTTGAATAGTTCTGATACTCAGCACGGTCCATATAACCAGCCTTCACCATCTGCGAGAGAACAACATTACGACGCTCCTTGGCACGTTCAGGATAACGTACCGGATTGAAGAGCGATGGGTTCTTGCAAAGACCTATCAAAGTAGCAGCTTCACACACCGTCAGATTCTTCGGTTCCTTATTAAAATAGGTATTAGCTGCCGTCTTGATACCGACAGCATTATGCAGAAAATCAAAATAATTGAGATAGAGAGCAATAATCTCCTCTTTGGTATAATAACGTTCCAACTTGATGGCAATGACCCACTCTATTGGTTTCTGGAGCATTCGCTGAGCAGCACTTTGCGCAGTACTACTATACAACTGTTTAGCCAACTGCTGAGTAATGGTGGAACCACCTCCAGCATTAGTCTGTCCCAAAATACCACGCTTAATAATAGCACGACCCAGCGCTCTGAAGTCAATACCAGAGTGCTCATAAAATCGTTCATCCTCAGTAGCCACCAAAGCCTGAACCAAATAAGGTGACATTTTCTTATAAGGTATCACAATTCTGTTTTCCTTATTCAGATTCCATGTACCGATAACCTTACCGTCAGAAGAATATACCTGAGTCGCAAAGCGGTTGATCGGATTCTGCAAATCTTCAATATCCGGCATATAGCCAATCCAGCCAAACCAAATGGCAAAGAATCCAATAATTGCAGAAACAATACCTCCAGCAAGAAGCGCCCACAAAATATGTATGAAACGTTTTCTCATCACTAATTAAATTATATTTCAAATATCATTTCTTGATAATTTGTGCAAAATTACACAAAAAAAGTTGTTACGCAAAAGAAATCAAGGAAATTTTGCATATTCCAAATAATAATGTTAACTTTGTCGGCAGAAAAAAGACTTAGATGCTTATGGCAAGAAAACTATATCCTTTAGGAATACAGACATTTGAGAGAATCCGCAAGGAAGATAAACTCTATATAGACAAGACGGAATATATCTACCACATGACTCATACCAGTGGTACATATTTCTTCCTGGCTCGCCCTCGCCGTTTTGGAAAATCACTACTTGTCTCAACGCTCCAAAGCTACTTTGAAGGCAAGAAAGATTTGTTTGAAGGACTTGCCATCGAAAAGTTTGAGAAAGAATGGACAGAATATCCTGTACTGCATTTTGACATGAGCGGTGGAAAGCACATGGACAAGGAACAGCTGGAAGAGTACCTGGGATATCGCCTCCAAGATGAGGAAAAGAAATGGGGAATTTCTAACCCTGCAAAAGGTAACAACAATCGTTTGATAGACCTTATCAACACTGCATATCAAAAAAGCGGCAAACAAGTGGTCGTTCTCATTGATGAGTATGATGCGCCTTTGTTAGACGTTGCTCATGACAATGACAGACTGATAGCTCTTCGTGATGTTATGCGCAATTTCTACAGCCCTTTGAAATACAGAGAACCTGTTCTCCGTTTTGTTTTTCTCACAGGCATCACCAAGTTCTCGCAAGTCAGCATTTTCAGTGAACTAAACAACATCACCCTTCTCTCCATGAATGATGACTATGCTGGTATTTGTGGTATCACAAAAGAAGAACTGCTTACCCAAATGTCGGAGGACATAGGAGAATTGGCTGAGAAAATAGGCATAACCAAGGAGCAAGCCATCGAAAAACTCAAAGAGCATTACGATGGTTATCACTTCTCTGGCGAATCACCAGACATTTTCAATCCTTACAGTTTGCTGAATTGCTTCAATGAGAAGAAATTCGGTTCATATTGGTTTGCCTCTGGCACTCCTACATACCTCATCAATATGATGCGAAAATTCGACGTTATACCATCGGACATCACAAGAGTAGAAGCTGATGCAAGCGAATTTGATGCACCAACGGAGAACATGACTACCATCATGCCATTACTCTACCAAAGTGGTTACATCACCATCAAAGATTACAACCAGGAGTATAATTATTATACCCTCGACATTCCAAACAAAGAGGTAAAAGATGTTATTCTTCATTTAAACTTTGCTCACTGACTATCTTGTAGATGTGGAGGTACATACCCCAAAAGGCAGAGTTGGCATTGTTCTCCTGACCAAGACCAATCTCGACCTCATAGAATTGAAACTTAATCAGGATGCCCAGACTGCAATGCAGCAGATCAACTTCAAGAACTACCCCCAGCATTTCGCTTTAAGCGAGAAGCCAATTTGTATAGAGAATGTTCTTCTCACCTGGCAGAAGTACGTTTTCACTGGATTGAGAGTCAAAACGAAGATAAGTACAACAAACAAGTCCATAAACTATGTACAGAGGCTTACTGGAACACTTGTGAACAATATGGAATTGAAAAATTATATGAAAACAAATAAGATAATGGATTCTATCCGCAAGACTACTCCTGAAAACACAAACAAGCAAGTAGATTTTGGTGTAGCTATTGCCAACAGAGTGTATGACTTGCTGAAGGAACGCAACATGACCCAACGTGATTTTGCTAAAGCCCTAAACAAGACAGAAACAGAAGTGAGCCGATGGTTAAGCGGCACGCATAATCTCACACTATCCTCTATCGCTAAAATGGCAACCGTTCTTGGAGACGACATCATCACTACCACACATACACTTCGCCCGTACAAGATTCCAGACGTTGAGCAATATGCCACAAGCGTAGCAGAAGAGGTTCACACATAAAGAAGTAAAGTTCCGATAGTTTTTCACTACCGTCAAAAGAGCTTTCGAGAATAACTAAAAGAGTTTTTGACAGCCGTCAAAAACTCTTTTTACGTATGTACTAAAGGTTGAGAGCATACGTTTCAGCCCATAAGTATTGGTAATTACTCTTAAACAATATACCTTTTTACTCTACAATCACGTAATTTCACTCCCCTATTACCCGATACAAATAAGTGGCACCCACCTTCTCGCGAACCATCTTCGGAAAATCTCCTTCACAATAACCATCAAGCACTTGGCGAGCATGATAGTCTGCTACGCCCAACAAAAGACGGAAGTTCTTGACTGTTATAAAACCATGTTCCTTGCAATAATTGGTGATAACCAGCCATTCTTGCTCTGGGGCTTGCGCAAAAGCTTTTGTTTTCCAAGGACTACGGCTGCATTTACTATCATACTCAATGAAAAAGTCCTTGTCAAACTCCTTGGTTGTTCGCACCTCAAAACCGGAACATACTACCTCACTGGCAGGTATGCGCTCACCTTCATGATAAACCTTGTGATAATAATTACCATTTTCATCCTTGTGTTCCCGTAACTTTAGCTTCGGACGAATGACAAGCATATTTCCTATCTTCACTTCCATACCTTGGGAGAGAGCCAACATCGTCTCGTCCTTGATGGATTCGATGGCTGCCACAAATTGGGCTGGCGTCATCTGGTGATGATGCCGCATTCCCTTTGTCATATCCTTAAAATCATAAATATCGCTATAAACGAACTGAGGATGAATCAAATATTCGCCGGTCTCGTCTTTCATCGGAGAACGGTGTTCTATATAATGTATCGAACCTGTTGCTTTTGGCATAGTTATCTTGTACTCTATGATGTTAATATCTACCGAATATTTCCTATCTCTTATATATATAAATAGGTAAACATATTCACCATCTTCATGATGCTATGTTTTGATTCGTCATGTGAGTGCAAAGATAGACAAAAAGTTTGAGATTTGAAAAGGAATTAGAGAAAAACATGATAACAATGAAAGACGATGTGCAAAATAACCTAAAACTTTCAGAGGAAATGAATGAAAAACCAAAAAATATATGTAACTTTGGAGGCGATTTCAAAACAATTCAATCAAATTTACAATGGAAAAACATAATTTTGTGACGATTGCAGACCTTTCCAAGGAGAAACTCATGTATCTCTTGGAAATGGCACAAGAGTTTGAAAAGCATCCTAACAGGGAGCTGTTGAAGGGAAAGGTTGTAGCAACCCTTTTCTTCGAACCATCCACTCGTACCCAACTCAGTTTCCAGACAGCAGCCAACCGCCTTGGCGCACGTGTCATTGGTTTCTCTGATGCCAAGACATCCAGCACTACAAAGGGTGAGACTCTCAAGGATACCATCCTGATGGTAAGCAACTATGCTGACGTCATCGCTATGCGCCACTTCATCGAAGGTGCTGCCATATATGCAAGCGAAGTTGCTCCTGTGCCAATCGTCAATGCCGGAGACGGAGCCCACGAGCACCCATCACAATGCTTGCTCGACCTCTACTCAATCTACAAGACACAAGGTACTTTGGAGAACCTCAATATTTATCTGGTAGGCGACCTGAAGTACGGACGTACAGTTCACTCCCTCATCACGGCCATGCGCCATTTCAATCCTACATTCCACTTTATCGCTCCTAAGGAACTCGCTATGCCACAGGAATATAAGTTGTACTGCCAGCAGCACAACATTAAGTATGTGGAGCACGAAGATTTCAACGAGGATGTCATCGCTGGTGCCGACATTCTCTACATGACACGTGTACAGAAGGAGCGTTTCAGTGATCTGATGGAATACGAAAGAGTAAAGAACGTATATATCCTCAAACGCGAAATGCTCAGCAAGGCTAAGGAAAACATGAAGATCATGCACCCACTGCCTCGCGTGAATGAAATTGCATACGATGTGGATGACGACCCACATGCATACTACATCCAGCAGGCTCAAAATGGTCTCTATGCACGAGAAGCCATCTTCTGTCACTGCCTCGGCATCACACTCGATGACGTCAAGAATGACAAGACCGTGATTGAGTAATGTTTAATGTTTAGTGATTAATGTAATTATGGGAAACAATAAGAATCAACTCGTAGTTGCGGCTATCGAAAACGGTACCGTAATCGACCACATACCAGCCGAGAAGACCTATCAGGTTGTCAACCTGCTCCAGTTGGAAAAGATGGACACTCCTGTCACTATCGGCTACAACTTGCCTTCCAAGAAAATCGGCAAAAAGGGAATCATCAAGGTTGCCAACAAGTATTTCACTGATGAGGAAATCAACCGCCTCTCTGTAGTTGCTCCTAACATTGGTCTGAGTATCATCAAGGACTATGAAATCGTGGAGAAAAAGACCGTGAAGACTCCTGATACACTCAAAGGCATCGTAAAATGCAACAATCCTAAGTGTATCACCAATAATGAGCCTATGGCAACTATCTTCCACACAGTAGATGCTGCACTCGGAATTATCCGCTGCCACTATTGCGATAAAGAGCAACAATTAGGCAAGGTAGAACTTTGTAAGTAACAATTTGAAAGCATTTTTCTTCTTTTTCTTCCATATTATTTGGAGTATTGAAGAAAAATGCTTATTTTTGCATCCGCAATTCATAAATACAGAACTTAACAATAAGAGCCAATGGAAAAAGATCAAGAGATTTTCGACCTGATTGAGAGAGAGCATCAGCGTCAGTTGAAAGGTATGGAGCTGATTGCTTCTGAGAATTTCGTAAGTGAAGAAGTGATGAAAGCTATGGGTTCATACTTGACCAACAAGTATGCAGAAGGTCTCCCTGGCAAACGTTACTATGGCGGTTGCCAAGTTGTTGATATCGTAGAGAACCTTGCCATCGAGCGTGTCAAGAAAGTCTTCGGTGCTGAGTATGCCAATGTTCAGCCTCACTCTGGAGCACAGGCTAATGCTGCCGTTCTGCTCGCTGTCCTCAAACCTGGCGATACTTTCATGGGATTGAATCTCGACCACGGTGGTCACCTTTCTCATGGCAGCCACGTCAATACTTCTGGTATTCTCTACAACCCTATCGGTTACAACCTCAACAAAGAGACAGGCCGAGTTGATTACGACGAAATGGAGAAATTGGCTCTTGAGCATAAACCTAAGTTGATCATCGGTGGCGGTAGTGCCTATAGCCGTGAGTGGGATTATGCCCGCATGCGCAAAATTGCTGATGAGGTAGGCGCCTTGCTGATGATTGATATGGCTCACCCTGCTGGTTTGATTGCAGCTGGTTTGTTGGATAATCCATTGAAGTATGCCCACATCGTTACTTCTACTACACACAAGACTCTCCGTGGTCCTCGTGGTGGTATCATCCTGATGGGTAAAGATTTTGATAATCCTTGGGGTCTGACTACCAAGAAGGGCGAGGTGAAGAAGATGAGTATGTTGCTCAACTCTGCCGTATTCCCAGGACAGCAAGGTGGACCTTTGGAGCATGTCATCGCTGCCAAGGCAGTTGCATTCAATGAGAACCTGCAACCATCTTGGAAAGATTATGCACTTCAGGTTAAGAAGAACGCAGCTGTACTTGCAGAAGACCTCATCGGTCGTGGATTCGGTATTGTCAGCGGTGGTACAGACAACCACTCTATGCTTGTCGATCTGCGCTCTAAGTATCCTGACTTGACAGGTAAAGTTGCTGAAAATGCACTTGTTGCAGCAGATATCACTGTCAATAAGAACATGGTTCCATTCGACTCTCGTTCTGCATTCCAGACATCAGGTATCCGTCTCGGAACAGCTGCCATGACTACTCGTGGTGCTAAGGAAGATATGATGCACCTAATTGCTGAACTTATCGAGGAAGTTTTGAATGCCCCAGAGGACGAAAAGGTCATCGCTCGAGTTCGCGAAAAAGTAAATGAGACAATGAAGGACTATCCTCTGTTCGCTTACTAATTCTTCTGATAAACGGAAAGTAAAGGTCCGGAAAAGTTCCTGATTTTTACATTATTATATAATAGGCTTGTTTTTTAAGTAAAGCAAGCCTATTTTTTGTTGTTTTATATTAAAGCCTGATAGAAATACAAGAAAAAATTGTAAGTTTGCAGAATAAAACAAGTACGGAATATGAAGAAATATATCATAACTCTGATATCACTCTTTGGTTTCTGCATTGCTCAAGCACAGGCACAAACCTTAACTTTCGGTCCACTGCACAGCGCAGATAGTCCGAGAGCAGACTGGTTATTGCCTGGTGACACCATCATGCAAGCCGGTCAAAAGATGATTTATCAGGGAAAACCAATGAAGAACGTGAAATATACAGTCAGTTCACCTTCTTGGAATGAAGAACAGAAATCTTTCTCTGAAGAAAAATCCAACTTATCTCCTCTAAGCAGTTTAGATGAAAACAAGGGATTGGAGTACGGCTATGGTCTGCACAAAGGACTGAATGTTTCCTTAGGTGCTTCAGCATTTGCAACTTTCGGAAAAGGCCTGCCTCATAAAGGCGGATTCTCGCAGAATATCAATGCCACTTATCTGGCTCCTCTCTCTAAAGATGGAAAACTCTGGATTGCAGGAGGCGGATATTTCAACAATACTTTCTGGGGAAGCGACAGCTATCGTGACGTTGGACTTTATGCCATCATGGGCTATAAATTCAATGAGCATTGGGAAGCTTATGTATATGGACAACTCAGCATCAGCAACAACTATGATAACTTCTACAATCGCTATGCTGGATATGGCCCCTATGGTTATGGAAGATATGGTGGCTACGGATTAGGCTATTATCCCGGTTTATGGGGAATGGGAGGAACCATGCCTTTCGGATATGGTATGGGAATGCCTGGAGCCAATGTCTTAGGTGCAGGCGTGAAGTACAATGTCAACAAGAATTTCTCCATCGGAATCAATGTGGAGGGTGTATGGTATAATAATAAGGGAATGGATTATTTTGATAGATACAATTATCCGAACCCGAATGAAAACCGTTCCAAACAGTAATATAAAATTCATTATAAAGACAAAAAAAATAAGAGTGTGATGAAAAACTTCATCACACTCTTATTTTTTTGTTCATATTGATTTGAAAATCAATGATGTAAAACCTACATAACTTATCTCTATACTTAATCACAAAGGATTTGAAGGATACGTTCTGCAGAACGACCATCCCAGCGGTCAGGAATGCCAGCCTTCTTCCATTCGCCCTTGAAGATTTTCTGCAACATGGCAGCAAGTATCTCAGCATCTTCTCCTACCAGTTCATTGGTTCCCACTTTTACCGTCTCAATATGCTCTGTATAGTCATTGAGCGTAATACATGGAACACCATTAAACGTAGCCTCTTCTGCCACATTACCAGAATCGCTGATGACACCCTGAGCATGAGCTGTGAGATAACAGAAATCGAGATAAGCCTGTGGAGAAACAATCTCTATTCCTGTATGGTGATCATGTAATGCCTGATGAGTTTGGAAAGACAGTACTGCCTCCAAAGCTTTACCTCTCAAAGGAGCTATCACCTTGACACCAGCCTTTCGCGCCTCCGCATCAATCACAAAGAGTAAGGCATTTAACTTATCTCTATCGGCAAGCAAAACTTTTCGGTTGATGGTCAAAACAAGATACTTCCCATCTTCCAATCCATGCTCATCCATCAGTGATGGGCGAGACATCTTGTTCTTCAGGAAACGGATGTTATCGATAAGGATATTTCCTACCATATATACCTTGGAAAGTTCAGCACCTTCCTTATTGGCAATACTGTTGTTTGAAATACCTGCAGTAAAGAGGATGTCAGAGAGACCATCAATGACAAGACGATTGATTTCCTTAGGCATCGATATATCGAAACTACGGGTACCCGCTGCGATATGAGCTAATTGAATGCCCTGTTTCTTAGTTACGATGGCTACTGCCATAGTAGAAGCCAAGTCATCCACCACGACAACCACATCCGCAGGATTTTCCTGGAGATATTTTTCAAATTTAGCCATGACATGACCTGTAAGTTCATTCAGATTCTCACAGTCCACAGCCAGATAAACATCCGGCTTCGCTATCTCCAAGTCTTCAAACAGAGAATTTTCCAACGTAGGATCATCTTCCATTCCTGTATAGACCAGTTGATAGCCGATATCATGACCACTGTTTTTTGCAGATACGATAGCTCTGATAAGTGGAGCTACCTTGATAAAATTTGGTCTTGCTCCTGCTACAATACAAATCTTTTTCATAAAGTTTTACTTGATCAATAGTTCGTTAATAATTCAATAATGTGCTAAGCAGCTATACGCTGTAAGCACGAGAGATCTTTGAAAATCTTACTAATTAAAGTTCGGTTCGGGGTGTACCCACTTGCTTTAAAAATTCGTTTCACTAGATAAATGTTGGTCATCAGTGACTTAAATGAAGACATAGAATATTCCATTCCCATCTCCTTCATAGTTACCTTGGCAACATTTAGTGATGTGAACGAAGCATTGAAAGCAAAATCGAGTTTCCACTTATCGCGAGCTTGGCAGTCCATAAGACCAGTATAGCCTTTGGCGTCACGAAAGCAAAATTCGATCTGGAACCTAGTTCTATAATAAAGAAGTACCTCTTCACCCGAAAGTGAGGTGTCTGTAGAGAAGAATAGTTTCTTCTTGCCATTCGGCATCTGCCAGATGACAAGTCTAACTTTACACTTGAGTGCCTTGGAATAGGCAATCAAAGTATAAGCTGTTCCTTCTATATCTTTCATCTCCATCTTCTCCATTCGAGTGAGGTCAAGATTCTTCATATCAATCTTGCCATCCTTGGTCTTGGGGCGACCACGTTTTCCTGTACGTGGACCTGCATAGACATAAAAGAGACAAGCATTGTCACGAAAGCGGCTTATCAAAGAGAACCCTTCTTTCTTTATCCCATTAACAAATGTACTTGTAGAGAAGTAAGCATCTGCAACTATGAGGGTTGAGAGTTTAAGAAGTTCCTTGCGATAACGCTTAATGACGCTGATATAGAAATCTACCATAGTCTTATTTCTGAGACTCAGTTCTTTATTACTTAGCGACTGGTGGGCTCTTAACATCATGCAGTCTTTGGCATCGATATCAACGAGACCAATACCCATGATTTCGAGACCATGTTTAACAGACTGTGCACATCCCGACCAAAAACGACCGATATGTGGAGTCTTCTTGCCAGCTTTGCTGATGTAGCTGGGATCAATGGCAATAGCCCATCTTCCCTGTTTACCAAAGAAGCGCTTGGCAAGTGAGACATTAAGTTTGAGCCAGTCAATGCACTTCGACTTTTTCAAGCCGAATGCGTTGCGATAGGTTTGCTCAACATGCGAGCCATACCTACCCATTTGGGTGAAATTTATCTTTCTTGGTATTACCATGAACAAAATTATCACCTCGATGAGTATTTTCTCGAAACTTTTTGTTAACTTTGCAGCCGAATCTTCAACTGCATCTTTAAAGATATCCATATATAGGTCAAGTCCTGTATTCATGTAATATTGTATTTGTCGTGATCTACAAAGTTACTGAAAATCAGCGACTTGACCAACTTTTTATAGCTAAGTATTCATAAGCATTTCTTAATATAAGTTATTGATTTACAGACGATTAAATATTAATTTAACGCAGTATTGCTTGATATAAAGTATAAAATTATAAGTTATCTGAGGAAAGGGGCTTTATCCCTTAAAGAGGTCTTTGATTCCACCAATTGAACCCAACAGGTTTGTGGCCTCGTATGGCAAATAAACCACCTTATTGTTCTTACCTTCAGCAACCTCCTGCATCATCTGAATATATTTCTGTGCCAAGAGATAGTTGGCTGGATTGGTACACTGCCCTACTGCCTCTGTTATTTTCTGGATAGCAATCGCCTCGGCTTCTGCCTTGCGAATACGTGCAGTAGCTTCACCTTCGGCATTCAGGATAGCCTGCTGTTTTGCAGCTTCAGCCTTGTTGACAATAGCTGCCTTCTCACCTTCAGAAAGCAAACGCTGTTTTTCCTTTTCACCTTCAGAAGTCAGAATAGTAGCACGCTTGTTTCGTTCTGCCTGCATCTGCTTTTCCATGGCAACGAGCACACTCTCTGGAGGAGTAATATCCTGCAACTCAACACGGTTTACCTTGATACCCCACTTATTGGTAGCATCATCCAATACAGAACGTAATTTGGTATTGATGGTATCTCGGGATGTCAAAGTCTGGTCAAGTTCCATCTCACCTATAATATTACGGAGTGTAGTCTGTGTCAACTTCTCGATAGCATTTGGCAAATTATTGATTTCATACACACTCTTGAATGGATCTACGATCTGGAAATACAGGAGGGCATTAATCTGCATCTGAATATTATCCTTCGTGATTACATTCTGACGGGCGAAATCATAAACCTGCTCACGCAAATCGATGCTATTACTATAGGTATAACGTCCGTTGCGCTGGGAAACGATATCCTTGGCATGATCGATAAAAGGTATGATGATATTGATACCTGGTTTCAAAGTCGCATAATAACGACCGAGACGCTCTATAATCTTGGTCTCACTCTGAGGAATGATGACAATGGTCTTCTTGACGATGATAAGTGCAAGAACCACAATAACAATTAACACGTAGATACCGATGCTCATAATTGTATGTTTTGATTAGTTAATAATAAATGAAAATTGACTAAAATTGCTTTTTACAGCTTTTCAACTTCCAGAATAATAGACTCTCTTCCGACTATCTTTACCTTTGTTCCCACTTCGATGTTCACAGATGAAGATGGCGCCTCTGCTTTCCAGTCGTCACCATCCAATTTCACTCTTCCGTAATCACCGGCAACAATGGTTTGCGTCACTTCACCCACCTGTCCCAAGAGGGCATCAGCATTGCTTTTCCTGTCATCAGCTCCTTGATGGATGGCATGAACCAGATGAGGGCGTATGAGCCAAATACTCAATACCGAACAGACTGCCCAGGCAATAACCTGCACCCAGAAAGGCAAACCTGCCACTGCCAGGCAGATACTTACCAGAGCACCAAGGGCGAAACAAGTAACATAGAAATCACCAGATGAGAGTTCCATGATGAGACACACTACTGTAATAATGGTCCAGAAAAGCCAAAGATTTTGAGAAATATAGTCTATCATGATTCAATGATTTTGAATGGTTAGTATTTTTATATTGTCTAACGTCTTCTTGTTGTAGTCTTCTTCGCTGCAGTCTTTCTATTTTTTGTCAATTGCGAAGCTCTGACTGTCTTAACAGAAGTAACGGCAGGAGTTGCGGCCTTATAATATTGCAAAGCTGTAGGCATTTCTTTTTGCAAAGCAGCAATACGCTTAGCATCAGAAGGGTGATCACTGAAGATATCACTCTTGTTTGAACTTGAACCGCTGGACATGCGCTTCCAGAAAGGAATTGCCTGCTGAGGATCATAACCAGCCATCGCTGCAAAAATCAGACCCATATAATCAGCCTCAGTCTCATTGTCACGGGAATACTTTAAGTTACGGAATGAGAAATACTGACCGGCAACAGCACTGGCCACATCACCTACACCGCTTCCTACAGCCTGATTCAGAACACTGCCTAAAATATTAGTACCAATCTGCTGATTCTGCTGCTTGCTCAACTGCTCAGCACTATGTTTAGCCACAGCATGTGCAATTTCATGACCAAGAACAATGGCAAGACAGGTCTCGTTCTGGGTATAAGGGAGCAATCCTTCATAAACTACGATTTTACCGCCAGGCATACAGAAAGCATTGGCACTATTATCTTTCACCAGATTAAATTCCCAGGAATAATTCTTCAAGTCATTAGCAAAACCATTCTGCTTCAAATATGTTTCTACGGCAGTTGCCAATCTCTGACCTACTCTTCTGACCATAGCTGTCTGAGTAGCATTCGTGGATTTTTTAGCCGAAGCCATATACTTTGTATATTCCTGATTAGAGAGGCTCAACACCTGCTCATCAGAAACTGAAATACGATGAGTACGACCTGTCAGTGGTACTTGCTGGGTGGTTCCACAGGAAGCCAACACCAATGATGTCATTGCCACAAGGGCAAGATTCTTTAAACTTTTCATCTTCTCTTTGATTTTAAAAACTCCTAAATTGACTGAATTATATGATATAACTCTACTCTTATGCAAAAATAATGTTTTTCTAAATAACTTCCAAACAATTGATAAACTTTTTGAAAGGAAATCGCTATTTTATAACTTTCTTTTCAATGTGATGACGGTCATTTCAGGCCATGCTCCCAAACGGAAAGGGAAAGAGCCACCGATACCTGCGGATACATAGAGCATCTGGGCACCCCGCCTATAAATACCTCCCCACTCCTTGAAAGCCAGACGGGCTGGTGTCAATTTACCTATGAGAATCTGTCCAGCATGAGTATGACCGGAAAGGGTAAGATGTATGCCAGCCTTCAGAGCCTCCTTGCGCCAATGATGTGGGTCGTGGGTCAACAGTATTTTGAAAGCTTTCTTATCTACGATTCCTTTCATTGCCTTTTTCAAGTTGGCACGATTAGAGAAAGGTGGATTTCCTGCATTCTCTACACCTATTATCTCAATACTTGCCAGTCCATGCGATAAGGTAACATGCTCATTCATCAACTGAGTCCAGCCCAACTCCTTCTGAAATCCGAAAAGCATTTTGCGGTTTCGCTTCAAAGCTCCAATGGTATGATTGTTATCATACTCACAATAATCATGATTTCCCCATACAGAATAGATTCCATCGGGAGCATGAAGTTGTTTTAATGTTTCCAGATATGGAGCGACTTCTGTAGCAGAGTTATTGACTAAATCTCCTGTAAAAACCATCAGTTCTACATCTTCATTATTGGCACATTCCACCACTTTTTCTACGAAATCCGTATCTTTGGGAAAAGTACCCAAATGAAAATCCGTGAAATGCAGTATCTTATAACCATCAAAATAGGGAGGTAAATCCGGTGACGAATAGGTTATCTGTTTCACTTCCAACTTTCTCCATCCCTTCGTGAAACCAAATATGAATCCCCCTATCATAAACAAGGCAGGAAGAATGGCTACCCACCAAGGCAAAAATAGAGACAAAAGGATATAAACAATCTTTGGCATCACAGAAAAAAGAATCATCGTAAAAAGGACCCTTACTGAAAGTCTATGATATACGCCAAATTGCAGTCCTGTTTCTGCCAGAAGAAGCAAAGCTGATGGTATCCACCATGCTATTACCAAAGCTAAAGGCCAAGTAGAAACAGCATCAAACCACAGCCAGAGGTCGGGAAGTAATGCCAACCCCAGCATCATGATAATATATAGTAATGATCTAAAAATCTTTTTCATGGTGCAAAAATACAAAAAAAGGATGAGACTCTATCATGGAGCCCCATCCTTTTTTATATTAAATCAGTATTTTCTTCTTGATAAGAATTCTATACCTTAATGATGTTATGCATTAGCTGCTACAGAAATCCAATCGAATACATATGAACAGATACCGAATGCTACGATACCTACTGTGCAAATAGCAAGCGCCAACTTGGTTGAGCAAGCGCTCTGGAAAGTAGGCAGCGGATTATCGCTGTGCTTGATAAACATTGCCTTCACGATAAGCAAGTAGTAGTACAAGCTCAATACGGTGTTAACCAAAGCGATGAATACTACGCCATAAGCCCATGCTCCAAGAGTGGTGTGAATATCTGCACCCTGAACGGCTGCCATAAACACGAAGAACTTTGAGAACATACCTGCAAATGGAGGAATACCACCCAATGAGAACAAGGCCAAGGTCATCAGGAATGCCAAACGTGGATTGGTCTTGTACAAACCGTTGTAGCTGTCCATCATAACTGTACCATTGTTGTGCTCCTCAACAGATGAGATAATGGTAAACACGCTCAAGTTGGCAACTACATAAATCAATACATAGTATGTCAGAGCGGTCACGCTCATTGCTGAGTTACCAACCACAGCCAACATGATGTAACCTGCCTGAGAAATAGAAGAGAATGCCATGAAACGCTTCAAGTCACTCTGACGGATAGCAAAGAGGTTGGCGATAGTGATAGAAAGTACAATGACAATGTAAAGCAATACTGTCCAGTACTCTACCATTGGAGCAAATACCTTCATGAGGATAGCACAGAGAGTAAATGCAGCAGCACCCTTAGAAACTACAGAGAGATAACCTGTAACTGTAGTTGGAGCACCCTGATATGAATCAGCTGTCCAGAAGTGGAAAGGAACCAAAGAAATCTTGAAGCCCAAACCACTGAAGAAGAATACCATACCAGCAATGGTCAATGGAGATGCAGAGATAACCTTTGCAACATCATCGAAATACAAAGTACCACAAGCAGCATAAAGCAAAGAGATACCATAAATCATCACACCACTTGAGAATGTAGCAGTAAGGATGAACTTAGCACCAGCTTCAGCTGAATTGTGACGATACTTATCGAATGCTACCAAGCAAGCCATTGGCACAGATGCCATCTCAAGACCGAGGAAGAACAGGAGGAAGTGATTGGCACTTACCATCATATTCATACCGAGCAAGGTAGAGATAATCAACATATAGAACTCACCCTCCTTGAAGGCTGTGTCCTTACGGCTCAACCACTCCTTGGCCTGTACCAACACGATGAGGGTACCGAGAGCAAGGATAGTCTTCAAGACACCGACAGCAGGACCTGTTGTGTACATGCCGCCAAATGCCTCTGTAGCTTCTGTAGGGAAGATATTGATGGCAATGTGAGCCACCATCAAGAGACATACCAGAGGATTGAACCACTTACGGTCTGCGCTCTTGGAACTGCAGAAGTCAGCAAAGAAAGTGATCAGCAGAACTACCATCAGGGTAGCTTCTGGAATCATATTTAAAAATTGACTGTAATTCATTTCTTCTGATATTTATTACATGATTACACTAAAGATAGGACCTACTGCGTCCATGATAATCTCCTCTGCCCAGAGTGGGAACATACCGAGACCTGCTACACAGGCAATCAGACCTGCTACTGCAATACGCTCATCCCATGTTGCATCGTGGAGTTTCTCCAACTTTGGATTAGGAACCTTCTGATAAAGGATCTTACCTACACAACGCAAGATGTAAACCGCTGTTACTACGATAGAAGTACATGCGATGATGGTACATACACGGTGGAACATATCTGCATTCTGGAATGAACCTACGAAGATGGTCATCTCAGCTACGAAACCAGAGAAACCTGGCAAACCGAGGTTAGCCAAACCTGCTACAGCATAACCTACTGAGAGGAATGGGATAATCTTCATCAAACCACCCAAGTAACGAACGTCACGTGTACCAGCCTGATGATAAATCATACCGATAACGGCGAAGAAGAGGGCTGTCATCAAACCATGAGACAACATCTGGAGAATAGCACCAGTTGCAGCTGTCTGGGTCATCATACAGAGTGCGAAGAGCACCATACCACAGTGAGATACAGAAGAGTAAGCGTTGATGTACTTCAAGTCAGTCTGTACACAAGCTGACAAAGCACCATAAACGATTGAGATGGTTGTCAATACCAAGAATACCTTAATCCAGAAACCATGAGTAGCTGCTGGCAAAAGGAACATAGCGATACGGAAGCAACCATAACCACCCAACTTCATCAATACACCGGCATGCAACATAGATACGGCTGTTGGCGCACTTGCGTGACCATCAGGAGACCATGTATGGAATGGGAACAAAGCTCCAAGAATACCGAAACCGATGAAGAGCAATGGGAAGAATACATTCTGAACGCTCTCAGGAATAGCGTGAGCACCATGGGTATGGTGAGCGATATCCAGGATTTCGAATGTCTGAGCACCACTGTAGAAGTAGATACCCAAGATACCGATAATCAAAAGAGCAGAACCACCCATCAACATCAAAGTCAACTTCATAGCAGAATACTCCTTTGCACCACTACCCCATACACCGATGAGGAGATACATAGGAATCAGCGCAACCTCATAGAACATGAACATGGTGAACATGTCGACAGAGATGAAGAAACCATATACACCGATGCTCAAGAGAGTGAACCAGAGGAAGTATTCCTTCTTCATTGGCTCCATCTGCCAAGAAGCAAATGTACCGGTGAACACAATGATGGAAGTCAAGAGAAGCATCACTACAGAAATACCATCCACACCGAGTGAATAGTTGATGTGCAATGGTTCAAACCAAGGCACACTGTAAGTGAAGAGCATAGGAACCTGGTCTGCTGGCATTGTCTCACGAGCCTCGAGAAATGCAAACACCAAATAGATGGAGAGGCCAAGCAACACGCTGGCACCTGCTACCATCACACCACGAACCTGCTTGTCGTTGCGAGCCAACCAAAGGCCGAGCAACATCAGGAGTGGTACTATGACGAATATACTTAAATTCATTTCTTTTCTATTTACTTAATTGTGAGACTTTAATTAAAGAAGAGCGAGCAGACACAAAGTCAACGCTACTGTACCAGTAAGGAACCAGATAGCATAGCTGCGTACATCGCCACTCTGCCATGGACGGATAGTCTCGCCTGCCTCCTGTGCACCCCAAGCCATGAAATTGAAGGTACCATCGATGACACGACGGTCGAACCATGCAATAGGCTTTGAGAACAAACCAAAGACAATCTTATGTGTAAAGAACTGCCAAGCATCATCAATATAGAAACGATTCAAGGCTGCCTTGTGCAACTTAGGCATCTTCTTAGCCAAACCGTCTGCTAATGGAGTCTTCTTTGGTGCATACATATAAGTAGCAAGAGCAATACCGATAATAGCAACAACGATAGAGGTGCAAGCTACCTGAGTATCGATGTGAATATCATAGCTCTGACCTGTAGCAGAAACGAAGTGACCGAAAGGAATCATACCGCAAACACAAGAGATTGCTGCGAGGAATACCAATGGACCCCACATTACAAAAGGAACTTCCTGAGGTTTACGACGGTTCTCTGGGTCCAACTCATAATAGCTCTGACCCCAGAAGATAACATAGTAAAGACGGAACATATAGAATGCTGTCATACCAGCTACCACTGTCATAAACCAGCCCATGAATGGAGAGAACTGGAAGCAAGCAGTAATGATCTCATCCTTAGAGAAGAAACCTGCGAATGGAGGAATACCTGCAATCGCCAAGCAACCGATGAGGAAGCAGATGTTGGTAATAGGCATGTACTTGTGCAAACCGCCCATGTACTCCTTGAAGTTGCTGCCGATGATGACGATGATAGCACCAGAGCAGAGGAACAACAAGGCCTTGAACATAGCATGAGTAAACAAGTGGAAGATACCAGCCATGTAACCCAAACCACCATGATGGTTATCTACAGCAAAGCAAACACCCAGTGCAACGAGCATGTAAGCAATCTGAGAAATAGTAGAGAAAGCCAAACCACGCTTGATATCGCGCTGGCAGCAAGCTACTGCTGCTGCATAGAATGCTGTGAAAGCTGCAATATAAGCTACATAGTGAAGTGTGTTAGGAGCATACTCTACCCAGATTGGGAAGAGGCTGGCTACCTGATAAACACCAGCTACAACCATGGTAGCAGCGTGAATCAACGCAGAAACAGGAGTTGGACCCTCCATTGCATCTGGCAACCAGATGTGCAATGGGAACATCGCACTCTTACCTGCACCACCGATGAACATAAGGAACAATGCTGCTGGCATTACCCATGCCGCACCAGCCAAAGAACTCTGAAGTTCAGGCTGAGCATTCAAGTCATAGTTGAATGTACCTACATAGAAGCTGTAGAACAAGATACCAATGAGGAAGAAGAGGTCAGCGAAACGAGTTACGATGAACGCCTTCTTGCTGGCATGTACTGCTGCATGCTTTGGATAATAGAAACCAATAAGCAAGTATGAGCAGACACCCACCAACTCCCAGAAAAGATACATCTGGAAAATATTGGTAGCTACTACCAGACCCAACATAGACATGGTGAAGAGGCTGAGGTAAGCGTAGAAACGCTGCATACCCTTTTCATAACCCTCAACCTTGTAATTCTCATCACGCTCAGCCATATAACCGAAACTGTAGATGTGAACCATGAAGCTGACGGTGGTAATCACGATGAGCATCAATACAGAGATTGGTGTCAGACGGAAACCAATGTTGAAAGTCAGCAACTCAGTAAACTTCAACCAAGTAAAATTGAATGAGTCAACAGTTGGATACAAACCTGTTGAAGCATCACGGCCGATAGCAAAGAAATATTCGTATGCTGTATAAATAGACAGACCGAATACACAACCCATCAGGATGGTACCGATGATGGCTGCTACCTGCTTTTTCATCTTCATACCCGCAAGTCCCAGAACCAGGAAGCTCAGGAATGGGAGAAGAAGTATCAAAAATGCATAACTGTAATTCATTGTCTTAATTAGAATTTCATGTTTTCAATACTGTTCACCTGGTCACTGTGATAGTTGCGGTAAACGTTAATAATTATTGCGAGCGCTACGGCTGTCTCGGCTGCTGCTACTCCGATAGAGAACAATGTGAAGAAGAAACCTTCCAACTGTCCTGGGAAGAGAATGCGGTTGAACACAGCGAAGTTCAGATCGGCTGCATTCAATACAAGCTCGATGGAGATGAGCATAGCAACGAGGTTACGACGTGTACAGAAGCCATATACTCCGATGAAGAACAAGAGTGCTGAAAGCACGAAGAAATACTGTACTGGAATCATTTCTTATCCTCCTTTCTTGCGATTAAGATACCACCGATGATACATGCCAACAGGAATACAGAGATAAACTCGAATGGCAATACATAGCCATACTTGTCTGCACCTACCAGGGCAGAACCTACCTGCTCCATTGGCACCTCAGTGTCGGCTACTGTTGCAGCCAAATCGATAAAGTGATTCTTCAACACGATGACTGCCAAGGTTACGAAACCTACAAGGCAAACGAGTGCACGGCCAATGACCTTGCTACCCTTCACGTGCTCCAAAAGACCCTGAAGGGTACGCTTGGAAACCAACTGAATGGCGAAGACATAAAGAATAGTAATACCACCTGCATATACAGCAATCTGAGCTGCACCCAGATAGGTATAGTCGAGCAGGAAGAATACACCAGCTACACCGAAGAGCACGAACAACAGATAAGTTGCCGCACGCATGATACGCTTGGTAGCTACGCACATGATGGCTGAGCCAAGGATGACTACTGCCAAGATGACGAACATAAATAAATTAGCTGTTATCATTGTCTAAAGTCCTCCTTACTTAGTCTTGGTGTTAAACTTACCGATTTCGAGTGGAGCGCCACCATCAATGAGGTTAGGAAGGCTTCCGCCCTTGTAAACCTCCTTGTCGAGGTGCATCACCAACTTGCTGCGGTCGAAGACTGCATTCTCGAAATCGTTGACAAACTTAATTGCACCGAAGTTACATGCGTTCACACAGAGTTCACAGAACATGCAGTCACCCAAGTCGTACTGGTAATCTACCAACTTGCGCTTCTTCTTGCCTGTCTCTGGGTCCTCCACCATCTCGGTCTGAATTTTGATGGTATCGTTAGGGCATGACTTCTCACACAATGTACAACCCACACACTTGTAAGCCTCATTCTCGTCACGGACGAAAACCAGACGACCACGGAAACGTGGAGATACGTGGAGTGTAGTCTTGCGGTTCTCAGGATACTGCTCAGTGCTCTTAGGTGTGAAGTACTCCTTCATGGTGACCTTCATACCAGTAGCGAGGGTCTTCAAACCCGCAGCAATACCGCCGAAATATGAATTGTTAGACATACTTTCTTATTATTATAATAATGTGTATTAAAGATTATCCGTGGATTCCAAATGCTACGCACACGGTCATCATAATCAGAATGATGAGTGACAATGGCATCAGATACTTCCACTCCAACTTCAGAATCTGGTCGATACGGAGACGTGGAAAAGTCCAACGTACCCACATCAGGAGCCATACCACAGCGAAGGTCTTACCGAAGAACCAGATGAAACCAGGAATCAAGTTCATCAAATTGTCGAAGCCCTCAATACCGATATTCAATGGCGCCCAACCACCGAGGAATACGGTAGAAGCAATACCAGAAATCACGAAGAGGTTGAGGTACTCAGCCAAGTAGTAGAAACCGAAGCCCATACCAGAATACTCTGTATGATAACCAGCAGTCAACTCACTCTCAGCCTCAGCCAAGTCGAAAGGACCACGGTTAGCCTCAGCATTACCTGCTACGAGGAATACGAGGAAAGCAAGGATAGCTGGAACATGACCCTTGATGATCAACCAGTTCCAAGCACCAGTCTGAGCCTCAACGATACCGCTCACCTGCATAGTACCAGTAAGAACTACTGCAGAAATCAGGCACAGACCGAGAGACATCTCATAAGAAATCATCTGTACGGCACCACGCATGGCAGATACCACAGAGTACTTATTGTTAGATGCCCAACCTGCGAGGAATACACCCAGCACACCGATAGAACTTACGGCAGTGATGAGGAATACACCTACGTTGAAGTCTAGAATATGAGCTCCCTTGTTCCATGGAAGGAATGAGAAAGTACCCACAGAGGCAATGATCACGAGGAATGGTGCTATGTAGTAGAGCAGCTTGTCGGCTCTATCAACAGCGAAGATCTCCTTGATCAACATCTTGAGCACATCGGCGAATACCTGGAAGATACCCCAAGGACCTACACGCATAGGGCCGAGACGGCACTGGAAGTAGGCACACACCTTACGCTCCATAAAGATAAGTACGATAGCTATCAGCGCGTATGCTGTCAAAATGCAGATACCCACGAGCACGCACTCTATCAGAATCGACAGGAAGTCGCCCAGACCCAAAGTCTGGCGAAGCAAATTGTCGACGAATGTTGTTACTATACTAAAATCAAACATAATTATCTATCAATATCAGGGATTACGAAGTCGATTGCTGCACCTGTTGTAATCAAGTCAGCGATTTTCTGTCCACGAAGCATTGGATCGAGCGCACCTGTCAAAGACAAGCCCATTGGGCGCATCTTCATACGGTATGGACTCTTGTCACCCTTTGAGTCGAGATATACACCAAACTCACCGCTGGCACCCTCAACAGAGAAATACCACTGTCCCTCTGGAACCTTGATGATTGGCTTCTGCTTGATGTAGTACTCACCCTCTGGAATGTTGTCGATCAACTGCTCGATGATATCCAAACTCTGATACAACTCCTGGATGTGAACGTAATAACGATCCATAGAATCGCAACCAGTCAGAGTGATTTCCTTCCACTCTACCTTGTCGTACATATCGTATGGATGACGCTTACGAGTATCGTTCTTCCAACCAGATGCACGACCTGCAGGACCTGTAACAGCATAGTTGATACAATCCTCATAATTCATAGGACCTACGCCTTCGAGACGGTTGTGAGTAATCACGTTGTCACCGAATACGTCGAGATATTCCTGAATCATCGGACGAAGATACTTGCAGAGAGTCTTCACGTTCTGAACGAAGTTAGGATCGATATCAGCCTGAAGACCACCGATACGGTAATAATTCTGGATCAAGCGACCACCAGTTGTCTCCTCCATCACGTTCAACACGTGCTCACGGTCACGCATACAGTAGAGGAATGCTGTCAAAGCACCCAAGTCCTGTGCGGTACAACCGAGGTACAACAAGTGAGAGTCGATACGCTGCAACTCATCCATGATAGTACGGATGTAGTGGATACGATCAGAAAGTTCGATACCCATAGCCTCCTCGATAACGCCTACCAAAGCGTGGCGGTGCATCATGGCAGAGAGGTAGTTCAGACGGTCGGTCAAAGCCAAAGTCTGAGGATAAGTCATATTCTCCCACATCTTCTCAATACCACGGTGGATATATCCGAGGTGAGGATAAATGCGCTTCACGGTCTCACCGTCGATAACGGTCTGAAGACGGAGCACACCATGGGTAGATGGGTGGTTAGGACCGATGTTGACAACATACTCATCCTCATCGAAACGACGCTTTTCAGTAGCTACCAGATGACCATCAGCACTAAGACTGTATTCTACAGTGAAATCATCCTCAGGCTCATCAGTACAAGGGAACTTATTGGCCTCTGGACTCATATCGAAATCCTTGCGCAAAGGATAGCCCTGGAAATCAGTACGGAGGAAAAGACGACGCATATCTGGGTGACCCAAGAACTTGATGCCGACGAAATCAAACACCTCACGCTCCAGCAGATCAGCAACCTTCCAGAGATTGATGACTGTAGGAATCACATCAGAACCATCCACCTTCTTGGCGATAGTCTTGACAGAGCAACGTTCGTTAGTCTGAGTATTTTCAAGAATATAGATACATCCGAGACCTTCCTCACCGAAGTCTTCACCGATGATGGTAACAAGGTAGTCGAAATGCTTCTCGTTCTTCAACTTCGCCATTTCAGAAGCGAAATTATCAAAACTCAATTCAATATTATTCAGTTTCATATTCTTATACCTTATTATATTAATCAGTTAGACCTTTCTGAGGGTCGAAATCCTCAGGTACTTCTGTTACGATGATTGGTTCCTTATGTCCGAGCAGATTAGCATCAGAGAGGTTTTCGTTGCTCAAGCCACGAAGACCGCCCTTGCTCATAGACAGTTCCTTCTCCTCGCTGTTCATCTTGTGGTTAGCACCACCGAAGAATTTCTCAACCTTTACCTTACGCTGCAATTGCATCATACCGTAAAGGATTGCCTCTGGGCGTGGAGGGCAACCTGGGATATAGACATCCACAGGAACTAACTCGCTGATACCACGAACTACATTGTAGCTCTTCTTGAATGGTCCACCAGAGATGGTGCATCCACCTACAGCTACCACATACTTTGGCTCAGCCATTTCATCATACAAACGTTTAAAAACAGGTGCCATTTTATTGGTAATAGTACCGGCACACATAATCAAGTCGGCTTGACGTGGAGAGTTACGTGTTACCTCGAAACCGAAACGGGAGAAGTCATAACGAGCACAACCTACAGCCATAAACTCGATACCACAGCAAGAGGTACCGAATGTCAATGACCAGAGTGAGTTACTGCGTCCCCAGTTGATGGCGGCATCGAGAGAACCAACTACCACATTAGCACCACCCTCATTCAGCTCTTGTGCGATTTTCTCGAGGGTGTCATTGTCCTTAAACTCGTCGTAAGGAATACTCTTGATAGAGGCTCTTTTGTTTACTTCCATTCCAATGCTCCTTTCCGCCAAGCATAAGCCAGGCCTAATACTAATACCAACAGGAAGAACCCGATGCTCACGAGAGCCATAGATCCAAACTGCTTAACTACGACTGCCCATGGGTAAAGCATTACAGTCTCAATATCAAACATCAGGAAAAGGATGGCGAAGAGATAGTAGCCGATGTGTGATGGCAACCAGGAGCTGCCACGTGTCGGAATACCACACTCAAAAGGTTCACCCTTTACCGGATTGTATGAACGAGGACCGATCAACTTTGCGATGACATAAGCAGCCACCACCAAGGTTACAGCCGTCAGCAAAACGGTGATAAATAGTGTAAAGTTCATAAATTTGTTATAACGTTATTTTGTTTAAATGCTTCTAAGCGGTTGCAAAGTTAACAATTATTTCTGAAACAAGACATAACTTTTAAAAAAAATTGTTTCAAAAACACGAAAAAAGGGAGAATGATTACCATTCCCCCCTTTACACGTTCTGAATTTTAGAAAGATAACTTCAGAAACGTAGTTTTTTTAATGATGTTCTGGTACGATAGCTAAATAGACCAGATCATGGTCTGTGAGATTCTCCATGTAATGAGCATGATTCATCGGACAGTAATGCACCTGTCCCTGGCGAACCTCCTCTACGGTATCGTCATAATGGAAAGTAGCAGTGCCGCTTACCACATAGATAATCTCGCAGTTGCCCTCATGAGTATGAAGACCAGTTGATGCACCCGGACGCAAGGTAGAATACATAATCTTCACCTTATCGTCCACATAATTACGGGTATCGAGTTTACCCTTTCCACCCTTGAAGCCCTCCAAATGAGCCTCAGCAATCTTTTCAAAATCTATGACCATTTTTTCTGAAATTATAATGTAAATTGATGCTATCTTGTTTTTAATTTGCAAAAGTAAGAAAAAATCATCATTTCACACCATAAAATGCACGAAAAAAAAAATTATTTTTTAAGCACTTATCATTCTGCCACTTGTTTATAGCCCACAAGTCCATACCACAGTATCACAAACTCGCAGAAAAGTGGAATGAGCCAGGTGAACTGCCATGAACCTACATAATCAGCCAACAAGCCCTGCAGAACAGGAAAAACAGCTCCACCAAACACACCAATCATAAATACGCCCGAAGCTCTGGAAGTATATTCTTTCAAGCCATCAACAGCAAGGGTGAATATACAACTCCACATCACACTATGAAATAATCCAACAGCAGCCATTAACCAAAGATTCTCTGTAAACATAGAGGTTAACATCAGGACAATAGCCGCAACTGAAACAAAGAGGAGCATGGGACGAGGTGCCACATTCTTCAAACCTGCCGAAACCATTCTTCCAACCAAGAATCCTCCCCAATAAAGGGTAGCAAGAAGGGCTGGTGAGAAGTCATATCCCTGTCCCATCAAATCCATCGCATGAAGATTCATATTATTGCCGATACCTACCTCTGTTCCCACATAGAAAAAGATAGTAATCACACCATATTTCAAATGACGGAACGACCAAATACTCCGTTGCTTTGATTTCTCTTCAACAGCAGATGAGGTCTGTACTGAAGCATCTGTTTTTCTTTCATTTTCCTTATCATCAGTAACATCTCTTGTACCTTCTATATCAGGAAGATTGGCTCTTGAAGTAGTCCAAGTAGTCAAGGCTATAACGAGCATCATAACCAAAAAAGGAATTGTTAGTTGATCAGCAGAAACACTTTCCAAAGAAACACCAGCAAACATCACTCCCGTAACAAAGAAAGGGGCTATCGTTGTACCGAAAGAATTCACAGCACAAGTAAAATTCATACGCTGCACAGGCTGAGTTCCCGGCAAAGGATAAGCTACGATATAAGGATTTATGACCACCTGAAGCATCGCTGCAGAAGTACCCATCAGATATGCTCCGAGTAGGAAGACAAAATATCCAAAAGGCACGAAATCCTGTGAAATCCTGACGCCTGCTCCACCCCAATATTCTGCTATGATTGCAGATGCAAGATAGAAAGCAAGAGCCAATACCATGACCATCATCGAACGGATAAGCGTCTTTTTATAACCTATCTTATTCAGCAAACGTCCCGTTTTTGCACTATTGAGCAAATATCCCATAAAGAAAGCAAAAGAAATGAGCGTCGCCAAGAAATTTCTGGTAGCGGTTACTTCTGAAAGGAAAGCTACCTGCAAAGGTCCCTGACACTGTCCATTGACAGTGGTGAGGAATCCCACGATAAAATATATGAATGTCAGGAGCAGGAAAGGTCCTGTACTCTTGAGTGTAATCGATTGTTTCATTTTCATCTAGGTTTTTATAAGAGATTTAATTATCATTAGGTGTTCCGACGGATATCAAAATCCATCGAAAGCACCTAATCACTAACGCAAAAACGCTAAACTAAATTATAAGATTTCTTCTTCCAAAACCTTCATGGCACCCTTCGCCTTGATATCCTCCACCATCTTCAGGTAAAGTTCTACAAAATGAGAAGCAGCCTTCAAATCTGTGCTTGTAAAAGGAGAGATGGCAAGGAATTCGAGGGCATCATCACTATCAATGACTTTTCTATCATCTACAGTAAGCCATGGATCTGCTACTTCAAAAGCATCCCCGTTATCATCCACCTGGTACTTCAGATAATGACGGTAGGCAGCAAAGAGATAAGCCACACGCTTGAACTCCACATCCTGACGCTTACCCGAAGCATCATCTGCTATCATTTTCTCCAAGTTAGGCATCACATAAACTGGGAACTTGCTGGCACCATCGAAGCAAAGGCGAGCCACCTGATCGCTAACCATACGGTTGCCGAAACGCTCAACGAGGCATTGCTTGTATTCCTCCAAATCAGTATCCTTTGGAGCTGGCACGTAAGGAGTAATATCATTATCCATAAAAGCACGTACAAACTTGCAGATTCTTTCATCGTGCATGGCAGCATCTACCTTGCGATAACCACCGAGGAAAGAAGGATAAGAGAGCAATGTATGGGAAGCATTCAGGAGAGAAAGCTTCATATTTTCAAATGCTGTCACATCGTCTGTCATCTGAGCACCAACGGTTTCCCATGCTGGGCGACCTGCTACAAAATTATCCTCTACTACCCACTGGATGAAATCCTCGCAATATACAGGAGCCTCATCGCAAGTACCATTCTGAGCATTCAAACGTTCGATGTCGGCTGGTCGTGTAGCAGGTGTGATACGGTCAACCATAGAGTTAGGGAAAGTAACGTTTTCCTCCATCCAGGCTGCGAGTTCCTTGTCCTGAGCACCTACGAAAGTCATGAAAGCCTTACGTGCAGTATTGCCATTATGCTGAAGATTATCACAAGAAAGGATAGTGATAGGGCCATTGCCTGCTGCTCTGCGGCGGCGCAAACCCTCAGCAACATATCCGAAAGCCGTTATAGGATTGGCTGGATTTTCAAGATCATGAGCCACCTGTGCATTATCGAGCATGAATTCACCTGTCTGGCGAGAAATATTATATCCACCCTCCGTGATAGTAAGGGTAATAATCTTAATATCTTTTGACGCAATCTTATTCAAGATCTGCTCCTGCTCCTTCACGCCCCAATAGAGTTCTACGAGTGCACCCAACTGATAGACATGAATACTATCATCACGTCCACACACAGTAAGGGTGTATTCCCCATCCTGCTTCTTCAAGGCATTGTAGAGACGCTCGTCACCAGGAAGAATCATCGCTCCACAGATACCCCAGTTCTGCTGGGTATTATTTTCCAGAAGTTTATTGGTCATATACTCCAAATGAGCACGATGGAAGTTACCTACTCCGAAGTGCAGGATACCTGCCTTTACCAAACTGCGGTTATAAGCATAACCATTCACTACCTGAGCTGCATTTGCTGCGTTTGCATTTACTAAATTTGCCATAATTGTATTGATTGTTAGTTCTATAAATAAATTATTGTCATTCTACAAGAACAGACCATTTAGGTTTTCTATGTAGTCCGTCTCGTTTTCAATGGCAAAGATAGATGAAATTTACAACATAACAATTATTTTTTTCTGATATATTTCTGCAAACGTTCCCGCAAACGTTTCCAATTTCTGCAAACGTTTTAAAAGCCAAAAGAAGCGCATGAATACATACTATTCAACTATTCTCCTGTCGATTCTCGGCATCGCATTGTGGTTTTCAGTACCACTATTTGGTTTTCCATCTCAGGATTACTAATCTTCTCCATTACCAATTCTGCAGCTTTTCTTCCCATTTCCTCCAGAGGCGGCTCCATGGTAGTAATCTGCGGAGAAACGATAGTAGATAGTTCCGTACCCGAGAATCCTGCCACAAATATATCTTCTGGCACCCGTCTGCCTAAGGCACGGAGTCGATTCTGCGCACCTATCGCCAAAGTATCGGTGAAGGCGAATACTGCATCAAATTCCACCTTATTAAATATAAGGCGGTCGATGGCGTCGGCACCATCCTTGAAGGTCATACCCGTTTTTACTATCAACGAAGGATCAAAAAGATGGAATTTCTCCATCGCCTCACGATATCCTAAACCTCTCTGATAAGCATTATAGATATCATCAGGACCTTGAATGTGGGCGATGCGCTTCTTACCTAAACGGATAAGATGCTCCACCATGAAATAAGAATCAATGTTATCATCCACGAGCACCTGTGGCATCTGCAAACTGTATGGAATACGATCATAGAAGACAATAGCCATACCTTCTGCTGCCAACTGCTGATACATTTCAATATTCTTGCGATAACTGCAGAGGCTTACAATTAATCCATCCACCATAAACTGCTCCATCATCTTCAAGTTTTCCAATTCCCGCTCCGGCTTCTCGTCGCTCTCAGCTATCATCACCTTTTGATTGCGCTTATAGAGTACCTCTTGTATTCCATTAATCACCAGAGAAGCATAAGGAGTATGCATCTCTGGTACTATGACACCAATCGTATTCGTACGTCCCATCTTCAGGTTCATCGCCACTGGGTTGCGTTTGTAGCCGAGGCGCTTTGCTTCCTCTACAACCATATCACGTGTTTCCTTTCGAATATTCTTATCATCAGCCAAGGCTCTGGAAACTGTAGATACCGAAATACAGAGCGAACGGGCAATGTCTTTAATAGTTACATGTTTCATAATGATGCTACATTATAATGGTTAAGATTTTGATGATTATGATGCAAAAATACAACAAATTCTTGAAAAAAGAAAACAATTCTCGAAAAAAGAAGAAAAGACTCCTCAAAATGCTATCTGAATATTACAATTTATAGCATTGATTTCTAACTTTAAAAAATGGGAACGATTGCAACAGATTTAAATAGTATTTTTCTACACATTTATTTTTCATTCTTATCAAAAATTTATACCTTTGCAGATGATTTTACAGCTATAACCTTGGCTATATGTCCATTGAGAAAAAATCAGCAAATATTAGTAATTATAAAAAACAGCAGCAGTTATGAGTATTAATATCAAGAGAAATCAGTTGAAGAGAGTTGTGATTGTAGGTGGCGGACTCGGTGGTCTTCGCTTGGCAGAAGACCTCAGCAAGGCAAACCTTCAGGTAGTGTTGATTGATAAGAATAACTTCCATCAGTTCCCTCCGCTTATCTATCAGATTGCCTCAGCAGGTATCGACCCAAGTTCCATCTCCTTCCCTTTCCGACAGATTTTCCGCAAGCGCAAGAACTTCTACTTCCGCATGGCAGAAGCGAGAGCCGTGTTCCCAGACAAGAAGATTCTGCAGACATCTATCGGTAAAATCGAGTACGATTATCTGGTGTTCGCAGCCGGTACCACTACCAATTTCTATGGTAATGCCAATATCGAGAAATGGGCGATTCCAATGAAGACCGTTTCAGAGGCAATGGGATTACGCAACGCCGTGCTGAGTAATCTGGAACGTGCCTTGACCTGTGCTACAGAAGAGGAACGACAGGAACTTCTGAACGTAGTGATTGTGGGCGGTGGTGCCACTGGTGTGGAAATTGCCGGAGCTCTCTCGGAGATGAAGCGCTACGTGATTCCTTACGATTATCCTGATATGGACTCATCTCTGATGCATATCTATCTTCTGGAAGCCGGCGACAGACTGCTCGCAGGAATGTCGCAGGACTCTTCTAAGAAAGCATACGAATTTCTCACCAGCATGGGTGTAGATGTACAATTCGGTAAGATGGTAACCGACTACAAGGATCACAAGGTTCTGATGAAGGACGGTCAGGAGATTCCTACCCGTACCTTCCTCTGGGTTTCCGGTGTAAAGGCACAGCCTATCACGGGTATTGATGGCGACCATCTGGGCCGTGGTTTCCGAATCGTAGTAGATGAGTTCAACCGCATCCCTGGCATGGACGGTCTCTTCGCCATCGGTGACCAGTGTATTCAGACCACAGACCCAGCTTATCCTGGCGGTCATCCACAGTTGGCTCAAGTAGCCATTCAGCAGGCTGCGCTTCTGGCCAAGAATATCCAGAAGATAGCAGAGGGAGCAGACGATACCCAACTCAAGCCTTTCCGCTACAAGAACCTGGGTTCTATGGCAACCATCGGAAGACACAAGGCTGTGGTAGAGCTTGGCAAGTTCCACAGCCAGGGCTTCTTTGCCTGGGTATTGTGGCTGGTAGTTCACCTCCGCTCTATCCTTGGCGTAAAGAACAAGGTAATGGTAATGCTCAACTGGCTCTGGAAGTACGTAAGCTATAACGATTCTATCCGAATGATTACCTACGCCACCAAGCCTAAAGAGGTGCGCGACCGTTTGAAGCGTGAACAGACCACTCACCTCGGCACCGACTTGCTGGAGAATGAAGAAGATTAAATAATACTTAGAGATATAATATAAAAAAGCGGGTGTGTCATTCAAATACAATGACATACCCGCTTTTTATGTAGATTCTTCAATGTCGTTTATCTTTTTATGCAGTTCTTGGGAACCGATTTCTTTATGTAGATTCTCTTATTATGGCTTCACCTCTCAATGCGATTTCCTCAACCTTCTTATCAGCATCGGCAAGATGTTCCAATAGCAGTCGGCAACATTCCTGCGCCATTTTCTCTACAGGTTGCTCCACAGCCGTCAGCTGGGGATGAACCAAGGTGGACAGGGCTGTGCCCGACATGCAGCATAGTGCCACATCCTCCGGAATACGCAAGCCATGCTTCTGGATGGCACTCTTAGCTCCCAACACGGCAGTCTCGGTAAAACCAAAAACTGCATCAAAGGGCACATTCTTATTCAAGAACTGCTCCATCACCCAACTACCTTCCTCCGCAGATAAAGCTGGCGACAACACATCTTGCGACTGAAACTCTATATGAAACTTCTCCAGCGCATCCCGATAGCCCCTCAACCGCTCATAACTATTTCGGATATAGGCAGGTCCTGGAATATGAATAATATGTTTATATCCCTTGCGCAACAAAGCCTCCACCATGAAAAACGACATGATATAATCATCCATATGCACAAGAGAAGCCTTTCCCCCCTCCACGGTTCTATCGAAAAACACGATGGGAATGCCTCTTTCTATCACCTTATTATATAAATTCACATTATGCTCCTTATCGCAGGCACTCATCAGAATACCATCCACACGCAGCTGCTCCATCATCATGATGTTCTCCCGTTCCTGTTCTGGATTCTCGTTAGAAATGGCAATCATCACCTTATATCCCTGCTTACGCAGGATAGCTTGAGCATCATTGATGAAGGTCATATAGAATGTAGTAACGATTTCAGGAATGATAATACCGATATTATGAGTACTCTGCTGACGAAAGTTCACTGCCAGTTCATTGCGATGATACCCCATCCTCTCGGCTGTTTCCAATATCCTCTGCAAGGTTTCTGCCTTCACATTACCTGTATCTCCCGAAAGAGCACGCGAAACAGTGGACTTAGAAATACCCAACTCCCTTGCTATATCTATGATCGTTACATACTTTGCCATATCTCTTTTTATTTTTTTGTTGAATATGATTGCAAAGATAATTATTTTCTAAGAAAGGTACAACAAAAAACTAAGAAATCTTTTTGGGAACGGTTGCGAAAAATGGGAACGGTTGCGGGAACGGTTGCGAAAAAACAATCGTTTTTTTTCTTGTTTTTCCAGCAAAATAGCTCTATCTTTGCAATGGAAACAAGAAAAAAAACGAATTCTCAAATCGCTTTTTATCTTCATAAGAAATATAAATAAATAATAACAAACATAACAATCAAACCTAAAAAAAATGGAACAGGATTCAAAATCTCAAGCGACCAACTCGCAGGAGAACCATTCACAGGGAAAGGTTCCCTTCATCAGCAAGCTCGCCTATGGAATGGGCGATGTAGGCTGCAACTTCAGTTGGATGTTCGTGGGCAACTTCCTCATGATTTTCTACACCGATGTATTCGGAATCAGCATGAGTGCCGTAGCAACCCTGATGCTTGTGTCCCGATTCTGGGACGCCATCAACGACCCCATCATCGGCACACTTACCGATAAAACCCACACCCGATGGGGACGATTCCGCCCATGGCTGCTCTTCGGAGCTCCTATCACGGCACTGGTACTGATACTCACCTTCTGGGCACATCCAGAATGGAGCCAGACCGCCAAGATTATCTATATGGCAGTAACCTACTGCATCCTGGTGCTGGGATATACCTGCGTGAACCTGCCTTACGGCACACTCTGCGGAGCCATGACACAAGACATCGATGAGAGAGCCAAGCTCAATACCAGCCGTTCGGTGAGCGCCATGATGGCCATCGGAGTAATCAACATCGTAACCGTTCCGCTCATCAGCTGGTTTGGCGCAGGCGATACCAAATATGGTTATCTGGCTGTGGCTGTACTCTACGGCATCATCTTCGCCGCCTGCCATCTGTTCTGCTTCCACAAGACCAAGGAAGTGGTAGAAGTTCCTGTAGGACAGAAGCTCCCTCTAAAGGTGCAGCTTCGTTCCGTGATGAAGAACAAGCCCTATCTGCTTGCCCTATTAGGACAGTTGCTCTTCGGTTTCATTCACTACGGACGCAACGCCGACATGCTCTACTATTTCACTTATGTGGAAGGTTCAGCAACACTCTTCTCCTACTATTCCATGGCTATCATCGTGCCAAGCATCATAGGTGCAGCCTGCTTCCCTCTGGTATTCAGAAAAACGGGCAACAAGGGTTTCACAGCAGCCATCTTCGCTTTCCTCACTGGTATTACGATGATAGGTCTGTACTTCTTCAGCCCTAACGGCAGCGCCATCATGTTCTATCTGTTCTCGGCATTGTCGTGGTTCTTCTTCTCAGGCTTCAATACAGCCATCTATGCCATCATCCCCGACTGTGTGGAGTATGGCGAGTGGAAGACGGGCATCAGAAACGACGGATTCCAGTACGCCTTCATCTCGCTGGGCAACAAGATAGGAATGGCACTCGGCACATCGCTCCTCGCCATTGCTCTGGGCAGCGCAGGATACGTAAGCAATGCCATGCAGAATCCGGAAGTATTGAGCATTATGCACCACGCCTTCAGCACCATTCCGGGAGTCTTGTGGATTATCACCGCAGGATGCCTCTGCTTCTACAAGCTCAACAAGAAGCAATACAAGCAGATTATGGCTGATTTGGAAAATAAAAAGAAATAAAGATAAACCGGGATCTTTTATCCCACCAACATAACAATAACATTTTTAAAACATTATAATTATGAGACAGGCAATATTGGTAGAACCAAAGCATATCGAGTTCAAGGAAGTAGCAGAACCAAAGGCAGCAGACTTAACTGCTCATCAGGTTCTCGTCAACATCAAGCGCATCGGCATCTGCGGTAGCGAGATTCACTCTTACCACGGTCTTCACCCAGCCACCTTCTATCCAGTGGTTCAGGGACATGAGTACTCAGGAGTGGTTATGGCTGTAGGCAGCGAAGTTACCGTCTGCAAGCCTGGCGACCACATCACCGCTCGCCCACAGTTGGTTTGCGGCAAGTGCAACCCTTGCAAGCGCGGACAGTATAATGTTTGTGAGCACCTGCGTGTTCAGGCTTTCCAGGCAGATGGTGCAGCACAGGATTTCTTTGTAGTTGATGACGACCGCGTGGCTAAGTTGCCGGAAGGCATGAGCCTCGACTATGGTGCCATGATTGAGCCTTCAGCCGTTGGTGCCCATGCCAGCAACCGCACCGATGTAAAGGGCAAGAATGTAGTAGTAAGCGGCGCAGGAACCATCGGCAACCTCATTGCCCAGTTCTGCATTGCACGTGGTGCCAAGAATGTACTCATTACCGATGTAAGCGACCTTCGCCTGGCCAAGGCTCGTGAGTGCGGCATCAAGCATACCCTCAACATCACCAAGAAGACCTTGAAGGAAGCTGCTCAGGAACTTTTCGGTGAGGAAGGCTATCAGGTAGGTTTCGAGGTAGCAGGTGTAGAAGTTTCCATCCGTTCACTGATGGAGACCATCGAGAAAGGTAGCGACATCGTGGTTGTGGCAGTCTTTGCCAAGGACCCAGCCCTCAGCATGTTCTATCTCGGCGAGCACGAGTTGAGACTCATCGGTTCGATGATGTATCGCCACGAAGATTATCTCACAGCCATCGATTACGTAAGCAAGGGCATCGTCAACCTCAAGCCACTTGTAAGCAATCGCTTCGCCTTCGAAGAATACGATGACGCCTACAAGTTTATCGACGCTCATCGCGAAACCAGCATGAAGGTTCTCATCGATTTCGAACAGAAACCAGGAGAGAAGAAGTAAAGGATAGAAGAGAAGAAACATACTGCAAACGATTGCAGAAAATGGAAACGATTGCGGGAACGTTTGCAGAAAGTTTAGATGATTTTTTCTTTGCGAAGGTAGCTGAAAAATGCTACCTTTGCAACAGAAACCAAGTAACATCTCTAACATTCTTAAAGTAAAAATGACAATGGAAAAGAAACAATCAGTAATAGGTCTCGGCGAAGCTCTCTTCGATGTGCTTCCTGAAGGTAAAAAACTCGGTGGTGCTCCTGCCAACTTTGCTTACCACGTTTCGCAGTTCGGACTCAATAGCTGTGCAGTCAGCGCAATGGGCGATGATGAGCTGGGCAAGGAACTGGAGAAGGAACTCAACGATCACCATCTCAACTATCAGATAGACAAGGTAGCCTACCCTACGGGCACCGTCCAGGTTTCACTCGACGCCAACGGTATTCCTTGCTACGACATCAAGGAAGGAGCAGCTTGGGACAACATACCTTACACCCCAGCCCTGGAGAAGTTGGCAAAGAATTGCACCGCAGCCTGCTTCGGTTCGCTGGCTCAGCGCAACGAGGTTTCCCGCAACACCATCTATCGCTTCCTCGATCACATGCCTAAGGAAGAAGGAATCCTCAAAATCTTCGATATCAATCTCCGTCAAGGATTCTATACCAAGGAGATTATCACCGAGAGCATCAAGCGATGCAACATCCTCAAGATCAACGACGAGGAACTGATTACCATAAGCCGCATCTTCGGCTATCCGGGCATCGACTTGGAGAATAAATGCTGGCTCCTCTTGGGCAAGTACAATCTGAAGATGCTCATCCTTACCTGTGGCGTAAACGGCAGCTATGTATTCACTCCTGGTGAGGTTTCGTTTATCGAGACTCCAAAAGTGGAAGTAGCTGATACTGTGGGTGCCGGTGATTCATTCACAGGCGCATTCGTGGCAAGCATCTTGAAGGGCAAGAGCGTCAGAGAGGCACATGAATTGGCAGTAAAGGTTTCGGCATACGTCTGCACACAGAACGGAGCCATGCCTGTATTACCGAAGGAATTTTGTTGTTAAACCATGAAAAGAATTGTAGTTATTGTTTTGATGATGGCTGCTTGCCTGGGAAATGCCCAGGCACAGCTCCATCTGAAAGCCAACGTGCAGAACAACCATCTGTGGCGTGGCATGGAAGTTTCCGACGGCATCGTCCTCCTCACCGACCTGAGCTATACGATGGTCAACGATCACGTTACCATAGGACTTTGGGGTGGCTGCAACTCGGAAGGCTCCTACAAGGAGTTTAACCATTATCTGAATCTGAAGGCTGGCGGTTGGGGATTCGCCCTGTGGGATACCTACAACTTCTCCCCTGGCGCCAACTATAATAATAAGGAATACTGGAACTACTCTGCCCATACCACGGGCCGATTCCTCGATGCAACATTGAGCTACCGGTTTCAGGACGAGAAATTTCCACTGCTCCTGAGCTGGTCAACGGTAGTCTTCGGACGCGACCGCAACAGCGACAATACCGAGCAGAAATATTCCACCTTCGCCTATGCGGAATACCCTATCTACCAGAAGGATGGCTGGAAGATTGATGCAGGAGTAGGTGGAGCCTTCGCCCTGAACAGAGCTGGCGAGGATGCTCACTTCTTCGGAACCACGGCAGGCATCGTTCACGTATCGTTGCAAGCCACCCACGACCTCAAGCTCGGCAACTACACCGTTCCGGTTTACGTAAAGGGCATGTGGAATCCGCAGAGCAACCAGAGTTATTTCCAGATTGGAGCAGAAATCATCCGCTTCTAAATCTTCAAAAAAACACAGAAAGTTTTATCATAACAATCATCTAAACACAAATTCTTATGAAGATTAAAGATTTTACAACAGGCGTGCAGCACATCGGCATTCCTACCAACGACATCAACAAGACCATTGAGTTTTATCATGCTCTAGGCTTCGAGACAGCCCTTCGCACAGTAAACGGCACCGAGGAAGTAGCCTTCCTCCAGCTCCACAATCTCATCATCGAGACCTATCAGAACCATCAGGCAAAGATGGAATATGGAGCCATCGACCACATCGCCATTGATGTAAAGGACATAGAGGATCTTTTCCAGGTAGTGAAGGAAGCCGGCACCTTCAAGATGCTGGATCAGCAGGTAAATGGTCTTCCTTTCTGGGAGAACGGCGTAAAGTTCTTCACTATTGAGGGTCCTAACAAGGAGAAAATCGAATTCTGCGAAAAGCTCTAATCAGCAGCATATTCTTTTAGATAAAAACAGATGCCTATAGTAATATAAGAGAGAGAGATAAGAATGACGAAAGTCCAGCTTGGAGTCTTTTTATAAGAGAGGCATCCGAGTTGGACTGCCCCTAATTATAGAAGGTTGGCTCATTCTTAGCCCCTAATTTTAGAAGGTTTGACTCATTCTTAGCCCCCTAATTTTAGAAGATTTAACCCATTCTTAGCCCCTAATTTTAGAAAAACTAGCACTTTTATACTTAATTATCAATACATTACGACACTCTTATACAATTAATCTAAACAAACTACATAGCTGGCGAAAGATGGCGGCATTACTTGCCGCCAAAACGCCACCCCAATCCGAGCATCAGATTATTGGGAGTTTTGAAATCCACAAGACTATAGCCGATATGGAGCATAGCACGTTTGGTGACATGAATCTTCAAGGCAAGTACTTCATATACACCTCTGAAATCGTTGCGATTGCCAAGCAGATAGGTTCCTGCACCGAAGTTGATGCTGAAATAAGGCATGGCAAATTCGCCACGAGCCGAAAGACCCAAACCAGCCTGAGTACTAAACTTATGATTCACATCCTCGCCCCAGGGATCATTCTCCCTGCCTGCCGAACGATCGTACACGCCATCAAGCGATGCTCCTAAACTGAGCCACGGATTCAGCCGATACATCGGATTGACATTGAAGCCCATTACGCCATATTTTCCAGGCAACAGATAATGATCATAACCATCATACCCTACGCCCTGCTTCCAGGCACCATACAGAATCACATCTGCATAAAAACCACGGCAGTCTGGCAACTTTTCCCGCTCCACCTTCGGCACAGTCAATGGTTGCCGGTTGATGTAATAAGCCAATCCCAACCGGATACCACCCGTATTCAGTCCCATATTAGGATAGGTGGTATTGCCATTAGAGAAATGACTCAACGAGATACCGGCATTCAAGTCAAAGGCCTTAGAGAGCATCCATCTGACGTAAAGATCAGCATCAATATAAGCAGTTACTTTCGAACCGATAACCTTGTTTTCTGGATTGTTCTGTTCATCATATCCATTCCACCCAAATGCCATACCTAAGTTCCATTCATAATTGAGCGAAACCCTGCGCGAGAAATTCACGATAGGCGCACCTTGGAACAGATAAACAGAGATAGGGTTTGCCAGCCATCGGTTGAACTCATGCCTTGCCAAGCCCACACCCTGATACACTCCCTGATGAATAGCCCCCGGTCGCACCTCATCTCTATTCATAAAAGCATATTTAAGCGTAAAGGTCATATCGTGGTTCATCGTCCTAATCTCCTCATTTCCACCACGCAGAAACTCGTTGGTATGGAAGATGGTAGCAGGAACAGCATCTGCAGCAATGCGATGAACGGTCTTGATGCTATCTTCCTGAGAGAAGACAGGCAATGCAATCATCGCAACTATTGATATAACCGACAAACGTAAATCCATATCACAAAAACAACGTTTAGTTTGCAAAATACTTCCATAGTGGAGCAGCCATCAAAGCCTGCCAAATCTCCCCTTTCTGTAGCATATCCAATACTTCCTCACGGGAGAACATACGAGGTTCCAAGTCTTCACCTTGATCAAGATGCTGTTCACCTAAAGGTTCAACATCCGTGGCTAAATAGCAGTGAGTCAGATTGGTATGCGTACTTGGATTAGCAGAGATTGTCATCCACTTCTGCCAGTTACCACCACCAAATCCAGTTTCTTCCAGCAGTTCTCGCTTGGCAGCATCCATCGGGTCTTCCCCCTTCTCCACCACTCCAGCGCAAAGTTCGTTCACCGTCTTTCCTAATGCATAACGATACTGTCGAACAAACACAAACTTTCCGTCCTTCGTAATGGCAATGGTATTCACCCAATCAGGATATTCCAGCACATAATATTCGTCAATGATAACCCCTGTTGGCAACTGCACCTTATCAACACGCGCCGTGAGCCAAGGCTTCTCTATCAGATATTTCTGCGAGAGCGTCTTCCATTTCATATCTTTATCTGCCATATATTCCATTCTTTAAATAATGACACTTCTATACAACTACATACAAGCCCAACCAAACTTTCTGACTATTTCAGTAAACAGACCTTTATCTTTAACTGGGATATTAACAACAATGCTTTCCTTACCTGAAGTTTCCAGATAATAACCTTCATCTGGCAAACGATCTTCAGGTATTGTAGTATTGATTTTCAAATCCAGCACAAGGTTATTATCAGCCCCTCTCACATTAAAGTACTCCTTATCTCCTTCAGGAGACAAGAACAAGGAGCGCAGGTCTTTCTTTCCCATGCAGAAATCCTGCAATCTCTTACTGGAAATACGAATTGCCGTATATTTGCATTCGGGAGTATCTTCATACAGCAAACACAAATACAACGTATCAAAACAATCCCTTGCGGTTAGCAATTGAGGATTGTCGTAGTACTCCAGTATGCTATCTACTTTTAGCTTGGATTGTTTCATATTCATAATTCTATTGTTTTTGCCTTTTTAATATCAAACGCTTTGCTTCTCCACCAAGAATAATGAGAGTTTTTGAATGTCTTCTTAATTTTTCCATCCATTGTCCGAAGGCTTACCTCCGCTATATTGGCATGCTTGAACTTTGGGAGTTTCAATAGTCTTTTTGCATCCTCCAATAAGGAAAAGACAGATACTGCTCTCACTATACAATCATCAATACCTTCTCCTTTAAAAACTTTATTTGGTGCCAATCGTTTTTGAGAGAAAAAGTCCTCTGATTCCGCAGGATTTCCATAGGATACACGGAAATAAGTACCATTGCATTCAACAGAGTCAAATGGCGGACAACTCGGTGGCAATTCTTCAAACCATTGATATTCCATAATCATATTTTTAAAAAACACATGGCAAAGATAACATTTTAATTCGATATTCACAAATTTTAGGACGAAAAAATTAGTGAAGTCAGGCTATGAGTTGATCATTATGAAGCCTACCCCTTAGTTTTTTGCATTTTTATTGAGAACTTGCCAGCTTACCATCTACTTTCTTAGCGGATAGACTTTACTTTTTTAGAAGATTTAACCCATTCTTAGCCCCCTATTTTTAGGAAAATCAGTAACTTTGCATAGACATCAACAAGACAAAACATTTTCATCATGGCAAAACATCTTATAATAAAAGGAGAAACGAAGGCAGAACTTTACGCCACTCTCATCCCTCAGCTTCAATCGCTCATAGAGGGCGAAAGCGACATCATCGCCAATATGGCAAATATTTCAGCATGCATCATGGATACCTTTCATTTCTGGTGGGTAGGTTTCTATCGCGTCATTGATGAAAACCTTGTATTAGGACCTTTCCAAGGACCTTTGGCTTGTACCCGCATCAAACGGGGCAAGGGAGTTTGTGGCACAGCTTGGGACAAGGCAGAAACCATCGTTGTAGAAGATGTAGAAAAGTTTCCTGGTCATATAGCTTGCAGTAGTGCTTCTCGCTCAGAGATAGTAGTGCCTGTCATTAGAAATGGTGAGGTCATCGCCGTACTGGACATTGACAGCGAACACCTCAACACCTTCGATAGTATTGATAAAGAATGGTTGGAAAAGGTAGCAGAAATAGTGCTCAAGTCATATTGAATCTTTGCCGAAAGTTATTGATTTTCAAGGATATAGCTTATAGAGAAACAACATGACTTAAAGATGCGCATCATTGCACCTTAAAGAAGCGCATCATTAACACCTAACGAAGCGCATCATTAGACCTCAATAAAGCGCTTCGTTAAAGTTTATACTTCTGCATCCTTTAAAAACTTGCTATTTTACAAGGCTGCAGCCACCCTTCTAACTTTTGCCAATCTGGCCATAAAGGTTGAATCATTTTTTGTTGATTGCAGATTATATCTCATCTGCATTTTCAACAAAGGCTCAGCATTCACTCCAAGTGCAGCCTCAAAGAGCAGAGCTGTTTTTTCCGTCACAGGGCGACGTGTATTCAGAATTTCGTTCAGAGCAGAATAGGCAATCCCCATTTCCTCCGCCAACTGTCGCTGAGAAATTCCACGATATTCTATTTCATCCTTCAAAACATCTCCAGGATGCGTAGGAAAAGCCGGAGTCATCTCGTTTGCTTGCATTCCCTTTATTGTTTTTTTATCGTTGCTCATAACTGTATCATTTATAATGGTTTGACAATTCTGTTATATTACATATGGTTGCAATAGTCTGACCATCCTCAAATTCTTCTTCAAATTCTATTCGATACTGATCATTCACTCTTACCGAGGACAATCCTTCTTTGTTTCCTTCTAACCGTTCATAATTGAGAGAATTATATTTCCATAGGCCTTGAACGTTATCTTCCGATATCATAAGGTCTATCACTCGAATTCGCTCCTGAAAACCTATATATTTGAGTTCAAAATAAGGGGTTTTTGTGAAAAAATCCGCAGTTTTGAGCTCTTAAGTGAAAGAATAAGCCGAAAAACGCTCCATAAATAGGGATTTCTTATCATAGTATAAATACACAATAATTGTTCCCTCTCTAATTTACGTATTACTGCCCATGGTTGATTCAACCCCCATGAGTTAGGATTTATAAATCACTCATAATTAAGTACTTAACTCCGCCACTTGGGGGTAATTCTAATTCACTCTATATGTTTATCAGCATCTAAAATGTTCCGTATTTCATATCTTTTGGCAAAGATAATAAATCTTTTATATAATATCGAATTTTATTATTTTTTTAACGTAAAAGTTATTTTTGAGGCTATTTTTGCGATTTAAGACCTCGAAAATGGCGAAAAAATGAAGCATAAATGCAAAAACAAGTACCCCAAAATACAGTTTTAGTAAAGAAACGCAACAAAATGATAGGCAAGAAATGGATATTGAACATGGATTTTCTTTGAATTTGAGAGACAGGAGCATATAAGAATAAGATTTTTTAGGAGAGAAAAAGAGGGTTCAAATAATCACATAACACACTGATAGTCAAGCACTTCTAATTACATCTTATACACTAAGACACTTGCTATGAAGAAAACAAAATCCGGTCAAAATCGGTCATGGTCATTTTCGGTCAAAATGAAAATGAAATCGGTCAAAATGGGCTATATTATAATATAAATATATTTATATTATAATATAGAATGACCGAGCGCCCCCGAAAATGATTTTGACCGAAAATGACCATGACCGGAAATGACCGCTTTTCTAAAATTCTGAGTCACAAGCCTTCATTTTCTTCAAAATCAGTCAAAATGCAGCAATTGATTTCCGAAATATCATTGTAAAGCACTATCAGTTAGGAACTTACAGACACCCCTAAAAAATCTATAGCGGAAAAATTTGTTTTCAACTCCAAATTGTTGTACCTTTGCACCAGCAATCGAAAGAAAGCTTCTCTTGTACCGAAAGTCGGTCTTCATAGACGACACATCCTGGTCTTATTCGATGTCAGGCGCCGGACATCAATGACGACCAAAATAAGGGCAAGAAATGAGGCTTCTGGGGAATTGAAATATCAACCATATAAACACACACAAAGTATGATTAACTACAGTATTACCATGCGCTCAGTGAACAGTAACCTCCTTATAGGGTCTATATGCCACCTATTGATTGTGGCATATAGACCCTTGTTGTATCTGCGAAATCCGCGTGCCAAACCTTTTATGTTCGGGTTTTATAATCAACGATTTTTATAACCTTTGGTCATCACCTTGCGCACGGTGCCGTCGCTCATTTTCACGATGTTTATTCCGTGTTGCAGAGAGTTCACTTTTGTGCCGTTTAGCGTATAGATGGCTTTCACGGTAGCTTTGCCGACACTCTCTATTGGCTTCACCGATGCCAATATGCCAGATTCTGGCACGTTCCCCTCTATCTGGTAGAAGTTTTCGGCAGGAATTAAATTCCAATAGGTCTTCGTCGTCTTGTAGGTGTCGAGCAATGCTTTTGGAACGTACACCTTAGAATTGAACTTCTTTATATAATAAGTGAAGTAATAAGGCACATTCATGGGTTGTGGCATGCGGCATACCAACGACTCGATTTTTGCGTCAACAAACGCCCAGTCTCCGATGTTTATAAGCGTAGAAGGGAGGTCAACATATTGCAATGGTTTATAGTATCTGAAAGCATGGTCGGTGATATATTTCACACCTTCGTCCACGATGAGTTTCTCGCAGGTCAATCTAGGCAGTTTACCTTTTCTCACACCCCCAACTGTTTTAACGACGTTGCCTGCCGTTTCCACTTTGCCAGGAATCAGAAGGACACCATTCTTCACGGCATTGCTTAAAATGACATCCGCCCACATGCCATCTACCGATACTTCGTCATTTGCGTCACGTCCGTTCTTGTAGAAGGTCACCGTACCTTCGCAAAAGAGTATGCCGTCCTTGTAGGCGTACACGGGATTGTCGCCAGTGTCAATGTGCTTCAGGTTGGAGTTGAATGCCAATACCGACGCTGCTCGCAACGACTTTGGCAAGACTACCGTGTTATCGGCATCTGTCAGTGCGTCTGCAGATATTCCGAATATGCCTTCGGGAACTGTCACCTTGACTGTTTCGCCTTGGGGTGTGTATTTTATAAGCCAGTCGGAGAAAACAAAAAATTCATTCTTGATGCCGTTGGTAAGGAACTTTGTTCCGGAGAATACCGCCCCCTCTTCACCAAGATTCTCGATATGTTTGGGGATATTGTTGATGTTTTCAAGATTCCGGCAGTATGTAAAAGCTCCGTCGTTAATGTACTTCAGATTGTCGGGCAATGTGACAGAGGTAATGCTCTTGTTGGAATAGAAGGCTTTTCTATTAATCCCAACCACCGTGTATTCCTTGCCGTCAACTTCTATTTTCGACGGAATCGTAACGTCGCCCTGAGCCTTCTCGCCATCATCCACCCATGCCGTTCCGTCGGTGCGGAGTTCATAGTCGATGTTGTCAACTTCATGAGCCTGTCCATTAGTTGTCACAGCGATGACAAAGCAAAGCAACAAGGTTCGCATCAATGATTGTAGAGAAAAGGAATGTTGTCCTTTCACGAAGAGAGTTGAGTAAATAGTTTTCATAATACTTCTGGTTTTTGTTGGCAGCCCCCGATGCCATTTGTTACTTGAATGTTTATGTCGCTGCATAGCCGGAAGTGATACGGAGGTACATCGCCCCGAACTTACACCGATTGTTTTCTTGCAATGAATGCTGCTCCATCATACCAACCTGCAGATGGCAAGATGATGAAATACACTGAGCCCTATTCTTGCCCATCTGCTATAAGATAGCGGAATGAGCGGTTTGTTACGCTGCCCTTTTCTTATTGAGGGCTTTTTATCCCCGCCAGCACTGAGGCTGACGGGAATTTTAAATCTTTATTTTTTTTCAAATACTGGGCGTACTGGGTAACCATTTTCACGTATTACTTTATACATACTAGGCATTACATTCGTTTCATCGATTTCCCAATTAATAGCCTCTTCTGAAGCTGATTGATAGCAACCGGAATTTTTCCATTTATCGACATAATAATAACCTGCAGATGGTAAGATGATGAAATTGCCATTCGGTCCAACCACTTTCCAGTAATCAATAACTGTCTTGTTATTTTTATTTGTTGTCGTTGCGACCTCCCAAGTACATTCAGCCAACAGTTCTTCCCATTCTTTCACGGTAGGTGTGCGGTAATTGTTGCCGAGATTAGCAGTAGCAGCATCATCTTCAGGTTGGAGCAATGTCAGCTTATCTGTCTCGTTGTACTTAGTGTAGTCTGTTTTTTCTCCTATAATTTCAACCCATTTGTATGTAGTTATATCATATTTCTGCTTTGTTACAGTCTCACCCCATGCATAGTAGTTGCCCTTTTCATACTCGCTATTTGCACCTACGTTGTATTTTCTCCACATCAGTCCGCTTGGCAAGCCGAGGTCTACACAATCCTTTACCACTGTTGTAGAGCCTCCGGCAGCCTTCAGTTCCTCCAGTTTCTTAGCGATTTCAGCCAAAGCGTCAGCATTGCTCTTGTTTCCGGCCTTCACCTCCTTTACGAGGTTGGCAATTTCGTCCTTGATGCCGTTGATGGCAGCGTCGTAGTCAGGCATAGCCTTGATAGCATTCTCAATGGCGTCGAGCTTGTTGCTGTAGTCTGGAATAGCGTTCATGATGCCCTCAAGTGCAGCAATCTGATCATCAAGCTTGCTATTCTGGTCCGTAATGAGAGTGTTGAGAGCCTTGAGCTGTGCCTCATAATTAGGCAGTGCCTTGATGGCAGTCTCGATGGCAGCGAGCTTTGAGGTGTAGTCAGGCATAGCCTCAACTGCACTACTGATAGCTTCGAGCTTGTTTGCCAATGTCAAAGTCTGAGTCTCCAATGTAGAATTGAGCAAGGCGAGCTTGTCCTTGAGTTCCAATGTCTGATTCTTCATGGCTGTTTCAAGAGCACCGAGTCTGAGGTCTAAAGCCTTTGTCTGGTCATTAATCACACCCTTGAGAATATCCATCTTCTCCTTCATGGCGATGGTCTGGTCTTCCAAAGCACCCTGGATGAATCCGAGCTTTTCTGCGAGTTCAAGAGTCTGCGATGTGAGCGCCTTCTCTATAGCCTCAAGCTTCGCTGTGTAATCAGGCAGCGCGCTGATAGCCTTCTCAATAGCCTGGAGCTTAGCGGTATAGTCCGGCAGCGCCTTGATAGCAGCCACGAGAGCGTCGCATTTCTTTTCGAACGTGAGGGTCTGAGCCTTCATGGCGTCCTCGATAAGAGCCAGCTTGCCTTCCAATGAGAGGGTCTGAGCCGTCATGGCAGCCTCGATGACAGCGAGCTTGGCGTCGATAGTAGCATTGACAGAGTTGAGCACATCCTTGATGGCTTGCAACTTGGTTTGCTGGTCGGCATTCATCTTGTCGATGGCAGCCGTAAGCTGGGCAATGGCCTGCTCGTTCTTAAGCGTACCATTGTTGATGGCATCCACCACCTTGCTGAAGTCGTTGACCACAGTAACACTCATTGTATAGTCGATCTGGGGAGCGTCTTCCTGACAAGAACTGAAGAACGCAGGTATAGTCAGCAGCATTGCGCCAGCTAACAAGATTGATTTTAATGTTCTCATAATCGTATGTTTTTTAAGTTATTACTTTTTTACCTTGATAGTTACTCTTCTGCCTTCAAACGTCTTTTTGCCGTTCTTGGCTCCGATGGCAGTCTGTGGTTGGAGATCCTCTGGAGCGAAACCTTCCTTCAACAGTACCTTTACTACCCGCTTCAGGCGGCGCTCAGAGAGGGTCTGGTTGTACTCTCGGAGGCCCGGAGTGCTTGCTTCGGCAAGGATAGACAGTTTCTCGCCCTTTACGCTGCGTGCAAACGTGCGCAGACGGTCCATTTCCTCACGGCTCATGTACGAGCTGTTGTGTGCAAACTGTACGAAGTGCTCCTGTGTAGCCACTACAGCCTTCTTGCTCTTCTGGCAGTCATCGAGCTGTCGCTGAAGGTCGCTGTTCTGCTGTTCAGCCTTCTGTCGGAGTGCAGCTTCACGGTCGGCACGGGTCTTTTCGGCATCAGCTTTCTGGCGCAGGTTGTTGGCTCGGTCGTTGAGCGCAGCCAACTCGCCGTCGTAATAGTTGCGCAGCTTGCGTGCACGACTCTGTACGAAGTTGTAGCGAACGGTTGCCATAGCGTAGATGAGATGCTTCGGAGCCACCTCCTTGCGGTTGAGCAGCCAGTCCATCTCGCCTTTAACGCCTACGGTGAAGCGGCGGCTCACGTCAGCCTCGATGTGCAGTGTGGCAGGGATGTAGAGCTTGTCGAAGTTCTCGTGGCGGTTGCGTGTGCTCACGTTGCCCGTAATGGTGACGGTACCGTCATTATTGATATTGGTATTGCTACCTATCGGCTTGTTGGTACCGTTCTCGGTCATGGTGTTGTTTATCCACATACCGTATTCATTGCCACGGGCGAATATTCCGCCTACACCTGTGCCTATCCAGATGTTGAACCACTGTGCCTTACGTGCAGGCCAGAACTCCATGAAGTTGAACTGTGCGCCAAGTTTCACGCTGTGGGTATTCATCACATAGTTGCCATAGGTCTTTACAGGCATCACCTGGGTATTGATAGTCGAGAAGCGTTGCTCACGGCGGTAGCGCGACCAGATGTAGTCGGCACCAATGCGAACCCACGGGCGAATGGTGAAGTCGATGCCACCGCCTACTGCGGGCGACTGCTTATAGCTCTTCTTGGCGTCGAAGTTCTCATACCACACACCGTTAGCCCACGACAATCCTCCCTGAGCGTAAATGCTCCAAGTATTAGTGCGCAGTTCCTTATTAGTATCGCATGGCGGATCAGCTATGCCCTCACCCTCGGTCTGCGCCTGAGCGCCTACCGTGAAGAGCGATGCAATCAATATGCTGAGCCCTACTCTTGCCCATCTGCTATTTGATAGCGCAATGAGCGGTTTGGTTCGTTTTGTATCCATACTATGCCTTTTTTATTAATTATATATTGTGAAAGTTTTGCTATATCAAACTCCTGAGCCATTCCAGGAAAAAGCGCTTTCGTATATGAGGTTCGGGTGGCATCTTGCTATGCATCGTTTCACCTTCAATACAGCCTCCCCGCCTGTCTATCTCCACGTTTATCATCTCACGGATTGTATCAAGCAGTTGGGTGCGATCCTCCATAAAATGCTGCGCCTCGTCTGTCTTGCGTCGGCGGTCGTCATATCCAATATTATTATCTTTCTGTCCCATAGCCTAAGTATTACAAGTTTCACATTCCATGAAGTTTTCTCTTTTAATGCTACCAATCTGTCTTAGTCTTGGTGCTGCAAATTTAGGAATAAATTCAGCTAAGTATCTTATGAAAATCGGACAAAAATATGTGATAATCCGACTTTTTAACATGAACAGGATTGTTCTAATCGGACATAAAAACAGCGTAAGTTGCTGATTTTCAGCAAAACATCAAGAACACAAAAAACGTAGAATCGTTGTGATGTCTGTGGTGTGTCAGAGTGATAAGTTTTTACCCTCATTACTATATTTCTTTCTATTTTATTTTGGGTTTAGCAAACAATTTGTATTAATTAATTTTTAAAAAATCGGTCTATATCAGTAAAAATCACCGATATTCCATTTAATTCGTTATCTTTGCACAAAAACCCAATAATCCTCGCCTATGTACAACCTAAGACATAACACTGCCACTCTTGTGTGGTACCTTATTATATTAGTGATGCTGATTTCCTGTGGACAGAAACCAGCGAAGATATCCCTTGCCGAGCGCAAAGCTATGGACAGTATCGTCTCCTCTTCTCATAATATTGACACACTCTCCATGATACAGAAACGCATGGAGCGTGAGGGAAATATGTTAGGTAGCATCGTTGCCTACAGAGTAATGGGAAAAGAGTTGCGCAACGACAGTAGATTTGACGAGGCACTGAAGGTACACAGCGAGGGACTGAAGCAGGCGGAGACCTTAGGCGATACATTAGAGATCGTGCAGGCTCTGAACAATATCGGCACCGTCTATCGGAGAATGGGAATGCTCGACATGGCTCAAGATTACCATTACCGCGCTTTCGCTATCAGCAAAGAGTCTGCCGACACATCTTTTACGACCACGAAAAACCGCGTGGTATCACTCAATGGACTGGGCAACATCTATCTCACCCTGGGCAACTACGCACGTGCCGACAGTGCGCTGCGACTGGCATTAGCAGGCGAACGAGAATTGAACAGTGCCTTAGGACAAGCCATCAACTATGCCAACATCGGTTCTATATTCAGCCACCGTGAACAGTTGGACTCGGCATGGAGGTACTATCGCCAGTCCATGGGACTGAATCTGCAGGCTGGCAACACACTCGGTGTGGCACTATGCCACATTTATTTCGGTGAGCTACACGAGAAAGAGCACGACTATGAAAAAGCCATTTCGGAGTATGACAAGGCTTATCAGCAGTTGCAGTCGTCACAAGACGAGTGGCACGCAATGAATCCGCTCATTGCCCTGGCTGGTATTTACACCCAAATGGGCAACGACACCAAGGCACAGGAATATCTGGACAAGGCGCTGCACACTGCACGCGCCATCAAGTCGCACGAACATTTAGCTGAGGTTTATAACTTATATTATAAACTATACAAACGCAAGGGCAACTACAGTGCGGCGCTGACGGCGCACGAGAAGGCTGCAGCCATGGAAGACAGCGTCGTCGATATGGAGAAACTGAACCGCATACAGAACGCAGGACTGCTCATAGAACGCAACATTCAGGCTCGGGCGATGGACGAGGTCAATACAAACCTAAAGAACGAGCGGTCGGCACGATTCACCAACACCATCGTCTTCATAATCATTATGATAATACTGATTGGTACACTGGTGGTGTTCTACTTCGTACAGCGCATACACCGTCGCAACCACCTGGCCCTGAAAAGCCTTGCCGAAATGCGCGAGAGTTTCTTTACAAACATCACCCATGAGTTTCGCACACCACTCACTGTGATTCTCGGTTTGAGCCGCGACCTGCCTAATAAATCCCCAGACGAACTGAAACAGAGCGCCTATGCCATCGAGCAGCAGGGAAACAACCTGCTGGCGCTCATCAACCAGTTGCTTGATATTTCGAAAATTAAGTCGAAGATGGGCAACTTCGATTGGCGCAACGGCAACATCACCACCTACGTTTCGATGCTGGTGGACACCTATCGCAACTATGCCTGCAGCAAGAACATCGACCTGCAGCTGCATGTGAAGGAACCCGTGACGATGGACTTCGTGCCCGACTTTGTCAACAAGGTATTCAACAACCTCCTGTCCAATGCCTTTAAATTCACGCCCGAATATGGCAAAATCATCGTTGCCATGTGGCGCGAAGGCAGCAACCTCCTTATAGAGGTAAGCGATACGGGAGAGGGTATGGACAAAGAGACTGCCAACAAAGTGTTCAATCCATTCTATCAGGGAGTAACCGACTCTATGAATATTGGTACAGGCATTGGACTGGCACTCGTAAAGCAGGTGATTGACTCATTGAACGGCAAGATCAATGTCAGGAGCAGGGAGGGCTATGGAACGACGTTTCACATCGAAATTCCTATAACAAACGAGTGCAACGTGAAGCTCGACGAACAGCCTATAGACAACACGCCTGTTCTGCCTACAGAGGAAAAAACACTAACAGATACCGATGCAAAGGACAACCAGTACACGATGCTCGTGATAGAGGACAATCGCGACATTGCGACGTACATCGGTGAAGTGCTTAGCGAACGCTATGCTGTGGCTTACGCTACTAATGGAGAGGACGGATGGCAGAAGGCCATCAACCTCGTACCCGACCTGATTATAACCGACTTGATGATGCCGGGCATGGACGGTTTGGAACTGTGCCGACGCATACGCTCCAACGATGTAGTGAATCACATACCTATCGTCATCGTCACGGCAAAGATTTCAGACCAAGAGCGCATCGAAGGCTTTGAGGCTGGTGCTGATGCCTATTTAGCCAAACCGTTCAACGTGGACGAGCTGCGCACTGTAGTGGAACGTCTGCTCGACCGCCAGCGCTCGCTGCGCAACAAGTTTAGCGACAATGCTACTCATACGAAGGAACAGCAGGATGAGGTACAGCTGACGGATACTGAGCGCCGCTTCCTCGCCAAGACGGTGGATCATATCTATCTGCTTATGGACAAACAGCAGCTCAACGTGAATACGCTCGCAGAAAAGCTGTGCATGAGTCCACGACAGTTCCATCGCAAGATCGTTACGCTCACGGGCAGTTCGCCAGCCTCTTTCATTCTGAATATCAAGATGAAGCGTGCTCGCCATCTGCTCGAAACCGCCCCAAAAATGAGCATAGACGATATAGCCTTCTGCTGCGGCTTTGAACATACTTCCAGCTTCTATCACGCCTTCCGTAAAAAGTATGGAGTTACGCCAAGGGATGTGAGAAGAGGAATAGAGTAAACCATCTACTTCTCCGCAAATAAATTGGAGATTGCATAAAGAGGAATGATGTCTATCTTCTTGCCATCGGGACTCTCGAATGTACCAAAGTTTTCGAGAGAACAGCGAATGCCCATTTCTATATGCTTCTGCGGATTGCGCATCAGCGAATACATACTACTCATAGAACCCTTCACGCCCGATTTTACTTCTATCGGAACGATGCTGCCACTGCGAGCTATCACATAATCCACCTCGGCACAAGTACCTTTGTTCATATTTTGCCAATAGTACAACTGGTGCCGCGTCTGCGGAGAAGAATATTTGATAAGTTCCAAACCCGCCATCATCTCTGCCACATGCCCCTTGTCAACAAGATCGATGGAGTCTGCCACCATCATCTCCTTGATGCGCTCATCGATATCATCATCTATTCCTAAGATACCAAGTAGCACGCCAGTATCATGAATCAGATATTTTACTACCCGCTCATTGATTTCAGCTCCAAGCGGCACCCCATTGGCATCCGTATGATAGGTCGGTATGATTAGCCCGGCATCCTTCAGCATCTCCAAAGCCACCTTTACTTCTGCCGAACGATATTGCCCTTCTACCCTACTGCAAACAAACTTGGCTCCTGCCTGATGCGCTACACTTATGAGAGTTTGGCGCAAAAGCAGAGGATTTGCCTTGGCTCCGTATTTGGCAAAATCGTCCTGATAGCCCTGAATGATTTCGTTTACAATGTCACTACTATAGCGATAAGATCCTGTCTCCGTGTAGGTTGCCACGGCTTCTGGCATTCCGCCAACCAGCATATAACTTCGGAAGGCTTCCACCAACCTATTATAGAATGCCTCGGGAAGCGGATTCGTAGGACTGCTATTTCGCTTGATTCTAAGAAGCCCCTCTTGTCTCGTTGCTGTCAGGAATTCATCAAAAGACATCGGATAGACAAACAGGGAACTTACTCTGCCCACTCCAAATGATGACAAATTCTTTAGCGCAAACTCCAAGAGCGAACCTGCAGCAATGACATGAAGTTCGGGATAATCTTCCTTAAAAAACCAAAGGCTATGAATGACGTCTTCACACTTTTGTATCTCATCAAGGAAAAGAAGGGTTTCGCCCGGAACAACTGGCACATTAAAGAAGTCGGAGAGCTTAGCAGCAATGCTCTTCACATCACGACTGCCCTTAAAGAATTCCATCACCTCAGGATTTCTTTCCACATTAACTTCCAAAAAATATTTGAAGTTCTTGCCTAAATGCCGAATGGTGCTCGACTTGCCTACCTGTCGGGCGCCCCTCACCAAAAGCGGTTTCCTTCGAGGATTATCCTTCCATTCCAGTAAAGCCTGGTCGATGCTTCTTGACAAGTATTTATCCATATCTTTGCGTCTTAATGATTATATGGCTGCAAAAATACTGATTATTAACAAGATATGCAATTATTTTATGTTAACTTTGCTAAAAGATAGAGTTATAATGGGGTGTTTTATGACAAAAGATAGAGTTATAAAGGGGCGTTTTATGACAAAAGATAGAGTTATAAAGGGGCGTTTTATGACAAAAGATAGAGTTATAATGTCTTATACGTGAAAAAGTTGTCACCTTTAGGATGGTTAAACTAAATTTGTTACTATCTATTTTTCTTATCACTAAATGAGTTACGCATTTTTATTTTTATCACTATATGGGTTGTCAGCGAATACCCATTATACCTAACTAGGTTACTCTTTTTAAGGAGCTATCCCTAGAAAGGTTACGGTGATGATATTCTTTCAAATGCAAAGATACACATTTTCAACTAATTAGAAGATTTTTCCCAAGGATTTTTCCACATTTTCTGCTGTGGCCCCACTTGAGTATGTGCAACTGATGGTGTTTGATTACCGATACTCATATGCGGTCTTTCGTCGTTATAAAACGCAATAATCCTGGTCAGTTCCTTCTTACATACTTTACGAGTAGGAATTGTCATTCTATAAAGCCATTCTGTTTTTAAAATGCCGTTTGCACGTTCTGCTATAGCATTCTCCAAAGGATCTCCTGTTTGAGTCATACTTATTTGTGAGCCATGACTTTTTAGGATAGATACATAATTCTGACTGCAATACTGGCTTCCTCTGTCAGAGTGATGAATGAGTCCTTTTGCTGTTTCTTCATCAATGCTTTTATATGCCATTTTAAGCGCTTCTAATGGATATACAGTTTCTAATGTTGGACCAACAGCCCATCCAACGATTTTATGGGAATACAGGTCTGTTATAAGCGAGAGATAGCACACACCTTCATTGGTTTCAACATAGGTGATGTCACTTGCCCAAATCTGGTTCGGATGGGTAGGAACGACTCCCTTAATCAGGTTTGGGTATTTGCGATAATTATGGTCGGAATCTGTTGTCTTATAGCGCCTACGGCGCTTTATACGTACCATGAGTCCATGCTTACGCAGCATCTCAATAAATGCGTCACGACCAGGGAAGCAGCCTGTATCCTCAAACATCTGTTTCAATATGACATGCAACTTTGCAGCTCCTAAGCCAGGATTCGACTTACGATACTCACGTGCCTTTTCAATGATGATAGACTCAATGGCCTCTTCAGCAAAGCCGTCAGAGACATTGCGCTTATTATATGCTTGCCGGGTAAAACCAAACAGCCCGCATAGAGTGCCTAAACCTTGGCTCTGGCACTCTGTGCGGAGCAAGCTTACTGTTTGGTACCAGATTTTTTTCTCACAGGAATATTGAAGGTTTCTTCTGCGAGGTCAATCATGGTGGAGAATGCCTTAGAGCGAAGCTTCTCTAACTCCAAAGCCTTGCGGAGACGCTTAATCTCTGCATCTTTCTCTTTCAACTGTTCATTTGTTGTCTTTGCCATATCGTCACGGTTTTGGTCTTCTGGCGGCAAAGATAACAAATCTTTTTCATTTAAGAACTTATCCATCCAAGAAAATAGCACTGTACGACTGCTTATATAGTATTTCTTGATGATTTCTTCTGCTGGGAGCCCACTCTCCATATACTCTCGAACTATCATGATACGATCATCATCTGTAAAAGAGTAGCTATTCAACTCTACCTCACGGGTCTCAAACCAACCAGTGTCCTCATTATACACACGTTCAATTCTTGTCTTACGTTTCATTGTCACTTCTGTTTGTTCCTAAGTGACAACCTTTTTCAGGGAAGTACATAAAGGAGCGTTTTATGACAAAAGATAGAGTTATAATGGGGTATTTGTAACAGATTTCCAAAGCAAACTGTCAGAGACAGAGGAGAGAGGCATAGTTTCATGTATAAGTTTCTTATTATGGGCGCTCATGCTCAGTCAGGATGATAATATATAATAGACGTCATAAAATTCCCTCAAGGCTTCAAGAGCTTTAAATCTTGTATTGCCCATTTTATTCGAAATGACAAAGGAAAAATGGCAAAAACGTATGGGTATCGTTAAATCATGTTGGCATATTAAATTAAAAAAGACTAATTCATTCATCCATCAGAATAAATATTGTATTTTTGCATTTGATTTATCATCAATAGTTAGTGATAAAAAGAACAGAAAACAAATTTAAAAATTACAATTATGAATGTAGGAGATAAAATACCTGAGATTCTTGGCATTGACCAGGACGGACGTGAAATCAAGGCAAGCGACTTTCGTGGTCGCAAGATAGTACTCTACAGTTATCCGAAGGCTAACACCAGCGGATGCACTGCCGAAGCCTGCTCCCTGCAGGCTCATAAGGAGGAACTGGCAGCTGCCGGTTACGAGATTATCGGTGTGAGCAAGGACAAGCAGGCACTGCAGAAGAAGTTTGCAGAAACCAAGGGCCTGCAGTTCCCTCTTATTGCTGATACCGAGACCACCCTGTTGCAGGAACTCGGCTGCTGGGGTGAGAAGGTTACCTGCGGCAGAAAGACCATCGGAATCCTCCGCACCACCTATCTCGTCAACGAAGAAGGCATCATCGAAAAAATCTTCACTCCTAAGGAAATCAAGACCAAGATTCATGCTGAGCAGATTCTGGATTACATCCATCAATAAGCCTACAGCAGAATGGACAATATTGTCATCGAACTTTTTCTGTTGAGCATCGGAGCCAGTTTTGTACAACGCACCACTGGCTTCGGTTTTGGCATCTTCATCATGACGATGCTCCCCTCTATCATGCCTTCCTTCGGTGAGGCAACAACCCTCTCGGGCATCCTGGCGATGACCACCTCGCTGATCATCGTCATTCAGAAATACAAGTACATCACCTGGAGACGGCTGCTGCCCATACTGTTCACCTTCATCATCATCTCCATCGGAGCCATCTTCGTGCTCAAGCGGATGGAATATCACATACTGAACATATTGCTCGGTATTACCCTGATCATCGTGAGCATCTACTTCGCCTTCTTCAGCAAGCGCATCAAGGTGAAGACTACGCTGCCCGTGCAGGTTACGGCAGGAACATTGAGCGGACTGATGGGAGGATTCTTCGGAATGCAGGGTCCCCCAGCCGTGCTCTACTTCGTAAGTTCAGAGCCAGACAAGGAACATTATCTGGCGATGACGCAGACCTATTTCCTGGCAGGCAATCTGATGATGACTTTAGCAAGAGCCTACAATGGTTTCTTCACCACCACGGTCTCCATTGGTTATGTGTATGGAATAGCCGGAGTCTTCATCGGCAACCTGATAGGCGCCTGGGTGTTCAGACACCTCAGCGGCTCCCTGCTCAAATACATCATCTATGCCTATATCGGAATCAGCGGATTAACCTTCCTTCTATGGGCGTAATCCACTGTAAAACAAGCCATTCCATCCAATAGACATAAAAACATTGATAAAAAACATAAGATTATGACAAACAAGGAATTGATACTCGCCCAACTGATGAGGGCGATGATAAAATACGATGGTGGCGATGCGCCACGCATCCAGCATTTCGTAAAGGTACACGACTTTGCCCGTATGATTGCGATAGCAGAGGGAATGAACGAGGAAGACCTCTTCGTGCTCGAAGCTGCAGCCATTCTTCACGATGTAGGCATTCACGTTTCAGAAGCCAGATACGGCAACTGCGATGGCAAGCACCAGGAAGAACTGGGTCCTGATGAGGCAAGAAAAGTACTGTCAGAAGTAGATGGATTCACAGCCGCACAGATAGAAAGAATCTGCTGGCTCATTGCCCATCATCATACTTATAAGGATGTAACCAGCCTCGACCACCGCATTCTGCTCGAAGCTGATTTCCTGGTCAATTCCTTCGAAGCCCAACTTGCTCCCGAAGGCATCATCACCTTCCGCGATCATGTATTCCGCTCGGAGTCAGCGATCAGTATGCTGAATGATATGTGGGGACTGGAATAAGGAGAATACTTTTGTCCAAAAAAATAATAATTTAAAATCATGGGAAAAACAATGAATGATATGGGAAATAGACAGCCGGATAGCAATGCTGGCAGCAGTAAGCAAAAAGGAGTGAAGAAAGTGAAGAATAAGCAAACCCGGCAGCTGGTACTATGGATTGGCGCTTTGATAGTAGGCGCAGTTTTGGGTATGTTCGGCATCAGCTGGCTGGATGGCCTGATGAATTTCATCGCCACGGTCTATACCCGCTTATTCCAGCTTCTGGCAGTACCAACCATAGCCTTGGCTGTCATCACAACCCTGGCATCCTTGGGCAACCAGGCAGATACCGGTAAGATATTCCGCCACGCCATCACCTACACCCTGCTTACGACAATAGCAGCTGCAGCAGTGGGACTGGTGCTCTACAACATCGTTTCTCCAGGCAATTTACCTACAGCCTTGGTACAGAGCGGTATGGCGGATGTTCCCCAAAAGCTGGGAGAAACCAGCTATTATGACCATATTCTTGGGGTAATACCCAACAACATCATCAAGCCGTTTGCCGAAGGAAATGTACTCTCTATATTGATTTTGGCGGCAGCTGCAGGTATTGCATTAACCAAAATGCCATCAAGCGATAAGAAAGAAGTCGTGATGAAGGGATTGTTTGGATTACAAGATCTGCTCTTCATGCTGATTCATGGATTAATCTGGGCTTTGCCTCTGGGTATCGTTGCCTTTGCAGCACAACTCTCAGCCCAGTTCTCTGCGGGTATCGTGATGGCTTCTCTAGGAAAGTACGTAGCTGTTATCCTGGGAGGTAATGTCATTCAATTCTTCATCATCCTTCCGCTCTTCCTCTTGGCAAGAGGCTTAAATCCTGTGCGTACACTGGGCAAGATGATGCCGGCAGTATTAATGGCTCTGTTTACAAAGAGTTCTGCTGCTACGTTGCCGGTGACGATGCAGACAGCAGAAGATAGACTGGGAGTTTCCAATCAGGTTTCCCGCTTCGTATTGCCTATCTGTACTACCATCAACATGAATGGTTGCGCTGCGTTTATCCTCGTAACCTCCTTGTTCCTGATGCAGAATGGAGGAATGCCTTTACCTTGGACTACGATGATTCTCTGGCTCTTCATTTCAGTTATCTCAGCAGTGGGTAATGCAGGAGTGCCGATGGGATGTTATTTCCTTACCCTATCTCTGATGTCCGGCATCAATGCTCCTATCGGCATCATGGGTATCATCCTGCCTATCTATACCATTATCGACATGGTAGAGACGGCAGAGAATGTATGGTCAGACTCCTGTGTCTGCGCCATGGTGGATAAGGACTTGAAAGGATAGAGTTCACTTGAAAAAGTATTCTCATTAAAAGTTTAACATACATTCGTTCTTCAAGCAACAGACGGGAATGACTGAGGAGGGAAAACGGAATATTTTGGCAGAAATGATTAAATTAATTATACTTTCATGCCACTTTTGCAGCATTTATTGCCAGTTCTGGCAAAAACTGTTCACTCCTGATATAAAAATTCACCTGGCACATAACTTGCTAATACCTAAGATGAAAGCGGAAGCCGAAAGGACAAGGGGAACGTTAAGAACCCTAAGCAATGGCATTTGAGGGTTTCTCGAAATCCTTGACTCCTGAAAGCCGAAGCGTTCATTAAGAAAAAGGATAAATTAATAAACAATTAGAAATCCCGACAGAGCCGGAAGGCGAAGAGAGGACGAGAAAAATATAATTTGGAGGTTTTACATTATGTTGTTAGCTCGTAGAAATAACAGTGTTTCAAATTGGTTGAACAGTTGGTTTAATGATAACTTCTTTGATACCGAATTGATGCCACACATGAACGCCACAGCTCCTGCAGTTAACGTAAAGGAGGATGCTACAGCTTACACAATGGAGATTGCAGCTCCTGGCTTGAAGAAGGATATGGTTAAGATGAACATCGACAAGGATGGCTATCTGAATGTATCTATCGAGAACAAGAACGAGAAGAAGGAGGAAAAGAAGGAAGAGCATTACCTGCGTCGTGAATTCTCTTACAGCAGCTACTCTCAGAGCTATGCTTTACCTGAGGATGCCAACCACGAGAAGATTTCTGCTGAGGTCAGCGATGGTGTCTTGAAGATTGAGATTCCTAAGGTAGCCAAGGAGGAGAAGAAAGACGATGTTAAGCACATTGAGGTAAAGTAATCACTCATAACGTGCTAAGCAGCTTTCGGGATGACATTTCATTGCACCCTAGAAAATAATTAAAACGGAGGGCTAGTCCTGATAATGGGCTAGCCCTTTTTTTGTGCCTTTGGGGTCATTACTGCAAGAAATCATCGTTGCTTACCTTTACACCAAGTGGTCCATAGTCGCCAAGAGCTTTGTGAGCAAGCTGCTTGTCGGGATCGGTCACATGGTCGATAGGTTCGCCAGTCTTATCCTTGTAAGCAGTAGGTGTCATGGTTGCGATGGAGTGTTTCCATTTCCTGTCTGGAAGAATGTTCCTGTACATGACAGCCACAACCTCTCCGATAGGATTGCCGTCTATGTTCTTTTTCTCACTGTCCCAAACGAAGAGATTGACATACTCTCCGTTGGCATTCATTTCGTTCACCTTGCTCTGTATGGCTGATAGCTTAGGATTCTTTTTCAGGCAAACCACAAATGTTGCTTTCTTGCCATCGGCATAGCGAGCCTTCGCATCATATATAGACATATATGAGCGTGTGTCGCTTGCTGAGCCAATGCAGATAGACCAGTAACGTGTCACAGCTTTTCTGTATTCCTCAGGCTTTGTTGGCACTGTGGCCGGTATGAAGGAGAATGTGAGCACAGAGTCCTCGCGCAAGTGCGTTCTTCCATAAAGGTATGCCGTGGAGTTGTTTGGATAGTACATGCTAACTGGAGCAAGGAAGAATGGCATCTCCCTGTTTTCGTCGGATTTCTGTGTAAACACCTTCGATGTTATCTTATAGACATTTGATACAACGTGTTCTGGCACGAAGGTCTCATGCAATTTCATGTCGAGTGCAGTGATGGCTGGCAGTTCTACTCCTGCGTATTCATTTTTTTGGCTTCCATCGGCAGTAGTGCCCAGGTAATGTCTGAGAACTACAGCTACTTTGTTCACACCTTCTTTAACTTTCACCACATTCTCTCCAAGTTTGTCTATTACGCTTTGTGACGTTCCGTTTGGCACCACATAGAGGGTGAAATAGTTCTTTCCAGAAGTGGTTGCGACGAAAGGGTTTGTGCTTCCTTTATCTGCCGAGATGTCCTGGTCATCGATGCCTGCAAAAACGTCTCCTGTCTTATCATTGTATAGTGATATGCTGAAATATCTGCAATGAGGATATTCTCCTTTCAGGCATAGAATCTTGTCACTGTTTTTGTCTATCTCATAGGTGTATTCCCAATAATTGGAGTATAAGTCCGGGTATGCTCCGAGAACTTCACCATCGCCTTTCAGGGTTGCGCCCCATTGCTCCTTAGGTGACACGGTAGGGATTTTTATATCGTTGTTGCTGTCGTCATCGGAACATGCGATGAATGTCATTGCCGTGATAAAACTTAGCAATGAGGTCATGATAATTTGCTTGATTTTCATACTTCCTGTTTTTTTTAATTAATATACTTTTTGTTCTCACTCTGTTTTACTTGATTTCCACTCTGAACGGTCCAGACACCGAGTTGTAGAGTAAGTCACCATTGTCAAAGAACTGTATGATGGCATATGCTCCATTGGCCCGATTGTCTTTGCCTAGGATTGTGCGGTGGCGTGTGGTGCCTGTGCGCCAGTCGAGTCCGGTTACTTCCCATCCTGTGGCATCGTTCCATCCACTTACGAATACCATTTCAGACGATGTGCTTACAGCAGGAATCATGCTTGGTGAACTGACGTCAGCACGTGTCCACTTAGTCTCCCACTTGTTCTCCTTTGTGTTCCAGCTCACGCATTCAACACCTCTAGGAGTCTCTATGGTAGGACCGATTGCCAGCACGCCTATAATCTTGTCGTTTATCTTTTCCGTTGTCTGGCTGATGTTGTTCACCACAAAAGCGTCGTATCCTGCGGTTACTACGGATTGCTCCGACTGTACCCATTCGGTAGAGGCTGGTAATCCGCACGTTATGTCGAACGTTCCTGCCAAACGCTTGTTGCCGGAATCTACAGGCTTGGCATCGGCAGGTATGGCGTCACGCCAGAAAGCTACGAGTTTCATTTTCTTTGCTCCGTCTGTTATCACCACGAGTTTGTCCTCGTCGTTGCCAAATCCCATTAGTGTAGGGGTTGCTCCTGTGCCATATCCGAGCTTGATACATGGTGCCATTGGACCTCCGTCATACTCGGCTTTCCATGCTCCATCACTTTCGCTGTCAGAGAACTTTCCATTCTTGCATATCAGCTTTTGCATGAGTCCCTTGCCGTTGGCCTCCTTGGCGTTGCTTGCCACATATACCCCGCCGTTCTCATCCACTGCAATTGAGTTCGTCAATATCTGGGTGCTTGCCAGTGGGTAGGTATCTTCTACCGTGGTCAACTCACGGTTGAGTACAACAAGAGCATTCTGTGCCGCCACGAGCAAATGTCCATCGTATGTCATGGTAGCTCCCACCAGCGTGTAAGAGTTGTTGATATACGGTGTGAGCTTAATCTGACTGTCTAGCTCTATGCCTTCCTTTGGATTATTTGGGTTCTTCAGCTTGTATCTTGCCATGATGTGTCCAGCATTGGTATATACATAGTTGTCCTTGTCGCACAACACATAGTTTCCATTGGCTATAGACATCTGTGGGGCAGCACCTAGCACTCCGGTTACGGCTGTTGCAAGTTCTGAGTAAGACGAGTAGCTGGCTGTCAAGATGTTGAGTTGTTCTTGAGTTTTCATTGTTATTCCAGGCAAACCAGCTTCTGCGAGTCTTTCAAAGTTGCCGTTGGATACGTCTATGATAGACACTCTGTCGCTGCTCATTCCCCACATGTATTTTGGGGAAGTGGATGCGAGCGTCATGAGGTTCACAGGACCGCTGCTTGTTGCCTTGCATTTCGTCAGGTCGGCATAGAACGTGCCGTCCTTCACTTTTGCAGTGAAAGCATCGGTCTGAGCCGAATTGAAATGGGTGATGCTGTATTCCTCTTGTGCCAGCCAAGGGTTTGCCTTTGGCTTGGATAGTTCTGCCAGAGGAATGTTAGGATTTCCGTTTTCCCCATTGTTGTCATCGTCTGAACAAGCAGTAAACATCGCCGCTCCTATTGCGAGGATGAATAATGATAGATACGATTTTTTCATAATTATTTATTGTTTTAAAATGAATACTCGTTTTGTAACAACAATTCCGAACCTACCAAAAGAAGGAAGAACAACAGTATATAAATATAAAACTGTTCTTGCTTGACGAAATCAGCGAAACTGAATTTCTTTTTCCAATGATTCCCAAGATAGAGACGGTAGTCGCGTATCATCACAAGGATGAACACTATGATAATCACAGTCACGATCACTACAACAATCATGATGAGATTTTCATCTGAAATTGAAATGGTTGGTTCTGCTCTTGTCATTTTCATTATCTGTTATGTTATTGATTCGATTGCAAAAATAGCTTTTTTATTTTGAAAGTGATAGTAGCTTTCCTATGGTAGTTGTAGCTTTTCCACAAAAAAAGTAGTAGCTTTCCTAGGAAAACTACTACTTTTTAAATAGTATTTAATGTAAAATTACAAAAATTCATATTTAGATGGAGGCAAACTGTTTGCGCCATTGGCTAGGCGACATGCCCGTTTTTTGTTTGAATATACGATAAATCCATGTGTGGGATGAGAAACCGCACTCTGTGGAAATAGCGTCAATGCTATATTCGGGGTTGGCTTTCATCATGCGAACTGCCTCATTAAAACGAATATCGCTAAGCCAGGTTCTAAAATTGGTGTATTCTGACTGATTGAAGTATTCTGTCAATTCGTTTTTCTTGTATCCCAACTTGGTAGCTAGCGAATAGATGCTAACTTCATAGTCCTTATAACATCCCTCTTCACACCATTTCTTGAGGGCTAATTCTATTTCCATCTTTCTATTAGCTGTCAAGATATTTGTGCTATGAGTGTTCTTATCGTCATTTATGTCTTCTGCTTCCGTGACTTTTGCCTCTGCATCATTTTCATCAGAAATGACTCCTTTGGGTGTGATGTAATAGCCCATAGCAATGAAAGTGTGGACGAAAAAGATGACAGAGAGTAACATCAAGGGACCTATTATATATAATAAGGTATTGAAGAGGATTGCTACAGGCAGGAGTCCAGCAGTGAGGTATAGCAAAATGATGCTGGCTTGCGAATAGCGCACGTATGGAATCAAGTCACTTCCGAAATTTTCCATGAGCTTCTGCCTTTGGGTATTTGTTTCTTTGCGAATGACAAAAATAAAATATGCCATGCTAACCACAAAAAGACCGAGCATCACATAGAGCATATTGCCAATGTGTAAACTATGACTTTTGAATATGCCAATGACGAAAACTAGGGCGATGAGTATATATGCCATTATACTACGTAAACAATAACGGCGCACTTTGCTGCCTGTGCTCTCTATGTTGATGATGGAGAGAGTGATGGCAAATGCCACTGGGGTATAGAACAGTATGTTGAATGCTGCGCCCACATCGGTACCTTGTGCACGGAGTCCATGAACCATCTGTAAGAGGTAGTGGACGGAGAAGAATAGCATGGATGCAACGAGAAGCCATCTTGATATTTCGTAGCGCCACACCTTCCATCTCACCTGCAAACTTGCCATGGCTAATTGCAATGCTAGCATGGCTGTAATGACGCAACATACAAGTTGCAATATGAATAACGATGTCATAATATTGTTATTACCTTAAATCCACAACACTATTATAAATCAAACCTTTTAAGCCCCAGAACAACAAAAAGTTGCTCAGGATTTTGCCATGTGAGAATTTTCACTTATCTTAGTGTTGCGAAAAGAAAACAAGCAAAACTCTGACATAACATGGCAAAGATACAAATTAAATCTGAGAAACTCACTCCTTTTGGAGGATTTTTTCGGGTCATGGAGCAATTTGACTCCACATTGTCTTCTGTAATCGACTCAACGAGCGGGATGTGGCAGAACAAATCGTATATTCCGACCCCAAGGGCAACATCGTGCGCCTGAAGGACATCGCACAGATTAAAAGAGAGTAACCACCCCTGTGTACTTGCAATGTGCATGATTTCTACGGATACAAGCAAGATATTCTATATCATACATCCTACCCTATCCTACCCTAAAAACGCAGAAGGCGGTGTGTCATAAGCCACATCCCATACGCCCTGAAAGGGCAGAAGCTCTTAGCCCAGGGCAGCGCCCTGGGCTAGGAGCTTTTGGGCTTTCAGCCCGTCTTCGGCTGCCATTATTTAGACTTATGACACACCCTCTTCACTTTTCATAAACCGAACCTAAAATCCTACTTATCTTTTGAGATAATAAAACTGCAATTTAAACCTAAATATAAACTTTTACCTTGATGAAAACTCTTTCTACTTCTTTATCTATCTATATATATGTACTGCAAAATGTATTGCATTTGTGTATGCCTAGAATTGAGTTATATCAGAGCTGCTTACTCAGAAACAGTTGCCTGTGCTGCAGGCTGCTCTGCCTGAGCAGTATCTACAGACTCTGCTGGAGTCTCAGATGTAGCCTCTGTTGCTTCAGATGTTGTCTCTGCAGGAGTAGCCTGATCTGTAGAATCCTCTGCACCAGCCTGTGGCAAAACAGGAGTGCTGACCTCTGCTGAATCCTTAGGAGTTTCAGGTGCTACTGTATCAACTGGAACTACTTCAGAATTATCTATCATCATTTTGCCTGATGCAAATACGTTGCTTACTGAAACCATTACCATAGCTGCGATAGCTGCAAAAACGAACTTCTTCATAATCTTATCTATTTTAAATTGTTACTAATTTATTGTTATTTACTCTGTTTTGTGGATTCATTATCGAACCCGCTATTCATAGTTGCAACCAGCGTGCCAAAAAACAGATAAAATCATGATACCGTTGATTTACAAATAGTTATCAATTTTGTGCCATAAATTAGGGTTGTGGAAATTGGGGAAATAGTGTGGAACTATTCCTCAAAAAGTTGGGGAATGGACAAGATAATGATAAGGAAAATGATGTAGGAACTGATAAATATGTTTGCCGCCTACAGGTCTTGCACGATGCTTCAATTTATGACGGCAATTCTCATACAAAGAACCTCCCTCTTTTTTGTCTTTTCTAATGATGCTCTTCTCGGCTTGGAAAGTCATGTCCCACGGCAGACGTACCGATGCCATACAGCGCACATCCCACACCAAACGGTTCTGTTTGTCACCATGTACGGCATAGAAGCTGTCGTGCAACGGATAGTCTGCACTCCTAGCCTTGAGATGACTATTGTAAAGGTTCAATGTGGTGGTGAGTGTCAGCCGTCTGAACAGCAGGTTGCGGGATATAATCTCCACCCCGGAGTTTAATTGCCGATCCATTGCCCCGGCACATTGCTAAGGTGAATGGTTGTCGTACGTCCCCATTTGTGTCCGAGCGTTCCGATTGCACTCAGGTAAACATCATTCCTGTCATCAGGTCTGAAATTCGTGCCCAGACGAAGGAACATGCTGTTTTCATGCTTCTTGCTATCGCCGTCAGAGTTGAGATATGTTCCATTGTCATAACTGCAGCGTGATGCCGAGCCTCCGGGTACATGTTGGGTTTTAAGTCCGATTCCGGCAGTTCCCTCCGTGCTATGCTTGGAAGACGGATTCGTCATGACCTCAATGCTCGCAATGGCTTCAGCAGGAAGCTGACGAAGTATCTGGGCACGGTTGTCATCGTTCATCCCCATCTTTTTGCCATTTATCCACACAAGGACATCGGCATTGCCACGCAATGATATTTCTCCCTCGCTGTTTACATCAACCGACGGGACTGCGGCAAGAAATTCATCAATAGTCTTACCATCCTCAAATTCTATTCGATACTGATCATTCACTCTTACCGAGGACAATCCTTCTTTGTTTCCTTCTAACCGTTCATAATTGAGAGAATTATTTTCCATAGGCCTTGAACGTTATCTTCCGATATCATAAGGTCTATCACTCTAATCCTAAGAGATCAAGTTCTTCATAGAACACGGGTCTTGGAGATGTACCCAATACACCTTCTACTTTGCCCTCAAAATACCAGTTATCTTTCTGATAATTAACAACTTAACACCAATAACACTTCTTAAAAAAATGCAGCAAAAAGTATCATCAATGTATCATGGAAGTATCATCATATTATGGTCGTACAACTAAAAGATGTATAGTTGTACGATAACAAGGGGTTGCCACTAAGCTCGACAGAGGTGCTGACTGCAGTCAGCAGACCTGCTGACTAGGCTCGGCAGAGGTGCTGAGCCTAGTAGCAACAGTTGGGAAGATACTTGATTGCACCCGAGAAGATACTTACTTCAAACCAAAAGGATACTTACTTCAACCCCAAAAGATACTTACTTGAACCCCAAAAGCCGTTTACTTCAACTTCCTATCATCATTCCTTCTTTCTCAAACGATAGATCGTAACAGGACCTTCTTTGGTAGCATACATTCTGGCTGCCGGTTCCTCACAGAGATCATTCAATACCTTATTGGCATGATAGCGGGTGACACCGAATTCACGAATCATATCCTTCACCGTAATATAACCCTGCTGCTGACAAATCTCTACAATATCAGCAAACTCCTTATCCGCCTCCTTTGGAGTAGATTTCACACTCCAATACTGTCGGCTGCAACCATTAGAGTGGCGCTTCAGCCTTTCCAGAAACTCCTTCGTGGGCTGAATTTCCAAGCCGCAGATATCCACCTCGTTGGCTGGAATCAGGTCACCCTCATGATAGGTTCTTTTCCATTCGATTCCATTCTTGTCCTTATGCTTCACCATCCCCAGCTTAGGCTTGACGATAAACATATCGCCTACCCTCACCTCGTTGCCCTCAGCCAAGGCGTAAAGCGTTTCATCCTCCAGCGTTTCCAATGCGGAGATAAAGGACGAAACGTTCATCGCATAATGATCGCGAACACGCGTCTCCATCTTCTCCCGGTCAACGATATCCCGTTTTACGAACATCGGATGTATCTGATACTTACCGCTTTCGTCTTTCAAGGGCGTGCGATGCTCCAAATAATTGATTGAACCTGTTGCTCTAGCCATATTCTTAGTTTTTTTTGATCCTGTAAAAGATTATGCGCAAAAATACTGATTATTAGTGAGATAAGCAATTATTTTATGTTAACTTTGCTAAGAGATAGAGTTATAAAGACATGTTTTGTGATAAAAGATAGAGTTATAAATGGGTGTTTTGTGATAAAAGATAGAGTTATCAGACTCATACGAGCCATTATGATCAAGATTACTGATTCTCGTAGTCAATTATCTGATGTTGAGAAAACAACATTCTTCGTGAAACCATAATTGCATAATCAAAATATTGGTTGTATTTTTGCAAACAGAAAGGAGTTGTTTGACAAGTAAACCTATATATGTTTCTTTACAAAAAAATCCCTGCCATAGGAAGCCTTTCCTACAGCAGGGATTTTTCTATTGGGAATCATCAAGAATGACGAAACCGGGATTTTAATTATGCTGCCTTTCACTCATAAATACTGTCGCTGGCTAGATCTATCTTGTCGTTCCAATATACACAAGTTCGGCTGGTGTCCAACTGAGCTTGTTTAAAAAGGCCATATACATCCACTAATGCACGAAACGAAGGAAGCGTCTTGATGTCATCCTTCACATCGTACAACACTTTATATCCATCATCGAATTCAACGAAAAGGATATAGTCATCGAGAACTGACATTTTCTTAATTCTTGGTATCATAATGGTGGAAGTTTTGTTATTATTTGTTTGTCCCACATTTCCTTTGAAGCCATTTCGAGATACCAACGAATGGCAATAGAGTCTTCCACACGAAGAACTTTTGTTATATGTGTACAAGTAAGATTTTGCAATCGCGATTGCAAAATTCGTATATCATTGATTGTCAAGTAGAATTGGCGAAAATAAGCCAAATTTCTTTTGCTAAATCCTTTACCATATTGATGTGTCAATTGCTCAGATAATTGCGCAATGATCTGAGCCCCATACTCTGCACGTGCCTCACCATTCTGTTCTTCTTCCACGATGCGTCGCCCTATGTTCCAATAGGTCTCTATCATCTTATGATTGACGGAGGCATAAGCTTCCTTCCTGCCTTGCTCTATGATGGAACAGACATCGGTATATAGTCTTGTATTTGTCAATTCATCCATAACTTAATCTCCCATGTTTATCAGTTCTGTCAAACCCTTGATAGCATACTCATCGCCTATAAGCTAGCTTACGAGTGATAACAATTCACTCTGCGCAGCCGCCATCTCAGTTCCTATATTGCAGGGCGTTCCGCCCATCTCTTAAATATATAGTCGATAATTTTTCTTCCATAACTCTTCATTATTATAGTTTTTGCTGCAAATTTACGATTTTATTTTGAAACAACCAAAGTTATCACGGCTTTTTTCAAATAAGAAATCCCTGCCATAGGAAGCCTTTCCTACAGCAGGGATTTTTCTATTGAGAATCGTCAAGAATGACATAACTGTCAATTCTTAAACACTAATAAATAATCACTAAACATTATTTATACTCGCCCCAAGCCTTGATATCGATATCCTCGAGCTTGGTGGTGCAGAATGCATAGATGAATGCACTCGCCAGACGGCTGTTGGTAATCAATGGCACGTTCAGGTCGATGGCTGCACGACGAATCTTGTAACCATTTGAAAGCTCGCTGCTGGTCAAGTTCTTTGGAATATTCACTACCATATCAATCTCGTGGTTGTGGAGCATCTCCAAAGCCTTTGGTGCACCGCCTTCTGCCTCCTCTGATGGCCAGAGTACACGGGTGTTCTCAATGCCGTTCTCGGTAAGGAACTTGCTACTACCACCAGTTGCAAACAACTTGTAGCCATGCTTAACCAGCATCTGGGCTGCATCGAGCAAATCTACCTTCTGCTTGGCAGAACCTGTAGAAAGCAGGATGTTCTTGGCTGGAATGCGATGACCCACAGAAAGCATACTCTTCAGAAGTGCGGTAGATGTATCGTCGCCCAAGCAACCTACCTCACCCGTACTGCTCATATCCACGCCCAATACTGGGTCTGCTTTCTGCAAACGGTTGAAGCTGAACTGAGATGCCTTGATACCTACATAGTCGAGATCGAAGAGGTTCTTGTGTGGCTTCTCTACTGGCAAACCGAGCATTACACGGGTAGCCAACTCGATGAGGTTGATCTTCAATACCTTGCTTACGAATGGGAACGAACGGCTGGCACGCAAGTTACACTCGATAACGAGAATATCATTGTCACGAGCCATGAACTGAATGTTGAACGGACCGTTGATGTGCAACTCCTTGGCAATCTGACGACCTACTCGCTTCACACGACGAACTGTCTCAACGTACAACTTCTGAGGAGGGAACTGGATGGTAGCATCGCCTGAGTGAACACCGGCAAACTCGATGTGCTCGGAAATCGCATAGGCAATCACCTCACCATTCTTTGCCACAGCATCCATCTCAATCTCCTTGGCATGTTCGATAAACTTACTAACTACCACAGGATGGTCCTCGCTCACGTTGGCAGCCAACTGCAGGAATCGCTTCAGCTCTTCCTCGTTAGAACATACGTTCATCGCAGCACCAGAAAGAACGTAACTTGGACGAACCAATACAGGGAAGCCTACACGCTCGATGAAGTTGTCGATGTCCTCCATAGAGGTCAGGGCACTCCACTCTGGCTGGTTGATACCGTTGTTGGTCAACATCTGAGAGAACTTGGCACGGTCCTCAGCGTTATCGATGTCCTTGGCAGCAGTACCTAAGATTGGCACGTTCTGTGCATCCAGATGCATAGCCAGGTTGTTTGGAATCTGACCACCGGTAGATACGATGACGCCATGAGGCTGCTCCATCTCGATGATATCCATCACGCGCTCGAAGGTCAACTCGTCGAAGTAGAGACGGTCGCACATATCGTAGTCGGTAGAAACTGTCTCTGGGTTGTAGTTGATCATCACTGAGCGCCAGCCCTCCTTGCGGATTGTATTCAAAGCCTGAACGCCACACCAGTCGAACTCTACGGAAGAACCGATGCGATAAGCACCTGAACCGAGTACGATGATAGAACGGTGATCGTTCTCGAAGTTGATGTCGCTCTTCACACCTGCGTAGGTTACATAGAGGTAGTTGGTCTGAGCAGGATACTCTGCTGCCAGGGTATCAATCTGCTTTACTACAGGCAGAATGCCATAGCTCTTGCGCTTGTTGCGAACCAGGAGGGCTGCCTTGTGCATGTTGCCCAACTCCTGCTCCAAGCCCACGGCACGAGCAACCTGGAAGTCGGTGAAACCGTAAACCTTAGCGGTGCGGAGCAGATCCTGACCGATGGTATTGATGTTGCACTTCTTCATCTCTTCGTCGATGTCGATGATGTGCTTCAGTTTCTCCAGGAACCACTTGTCAATCTTGGTCAAGTCGTGAATCTGATCTACGGTATAGCCCTTGTGCATTGCCTTTGAAATCACGAACACACGCTTATCTGTTGGCTCGCGCAAAGCTGCATCGATATCATCGATTTCAAGCTCCTTGTTCTCTACGAAACCATGCATACCCTGACCAATCATACGAAGACCCTTCTGAATAGCCTCCTCGAAGTTGCGGCCGATAGCCATCACCTCACCTACTGACTTCATAGATGAACCCAACTCCTTATCTACGCCACGGAACTTAGACAAGTCCCAACGAGGAATCTTACAAACCACGTAGTCCAATGCTGGCTCGAAGAAGGCTGATGTGGTCTTGGTTACAGAGTTCTTCAACTCGAACAGGCCGTAGCCCATACCGAGCTTGGCTGCAACGAAGGCCAGAGGATAACCGGTAGCCTTAGAAGCCAAGGCAGATGAACGGCTCAAGCGGGCATTCACCTCAATCACGCGATAGTCCTCGCTCTTAGGGTCGAAGGCATACTGCACGTTACACTCACCCACGATTCCGATGTGGCGGATGATCTTGATGGCAAGGGCACGGAGCTTATGATACTCAGAATTGCTCAGGGTCTGAGATGGAGCGATGACGATACTCTCACCGGTATGGATACCTAATGGGTCGAAGTTCTCCATGTTACAAACTGTGATACAGTTGTCGTAACGGTCACGAACTACCTCATACTCAATCTCTTTCCAACCCTTCAAACTCTTCTCTACCAATACCTGTGGAGAGAAAGAGAAGGCCTTCTCTGCGAGTTTGTTCAACTCCTCCTCGTTGTCTGCGAAACCAGAACCGAGTCCACCCAATGCGTAAGCAGCACGGATGATGACAGGATAGCCGAGCTCAGCAGCAGCCTTGCGGGTCTGCTCGATGTTCTCGCAAGCCTCACTCTTGATGGTCTTCACGTTGATTTCATCCAACTTCTCTACGAAGAGCTCACGGTCCTCTGTATCCATGATAGCCTGTACTGGAGTACCCAATACCTTGACATTATATTTCTCCAGGATGCCCTGGCGATAGAGTTCCACACCACAGTTGAGGGCAGTCTGACCACCGAAACTGAGGAGGATTCCGTCTGGCTTCTCCTTCTGGATAACACGCTCTACGAAGTATGGCTGCACTGGCAGGAAGTAAATCTGGTCGGCAACACCTTCTGATGTCTGTACGGTTGCGATATTCGGGTTGATGAGCACAGTCTCGACACCTTCCTCGCGCAATGCCTTCAGGGCCTGCGAACCTGAGTAGTCGAACTCACCTGCTTCACCGATCTTCAAGGCTCCAGAACCTAAGAGGAGCACCTTCTTTATATTTTCGTCTTTCATTATTTTCCTAAATTACAATAAAATCAATCGAATTCTTCACTCTTCACTTACTTGAGTGTTTCTACAAACTTATCAAACATGAACTCTGTATCCACAGGGCCTGAACAAGCCTCTGGGTGGAACTGACTTGAGAACCAAGGGTTCACCTTGTGGCGGATACCCTCGTTAGAGCCATCATTCATGTTGACAAAGAGTTCCTCCCAATCGTTGCCCAATGTCTTGGCGTCAACGGCATAACCGTGGTTCTGAGAGGTGATGTAGCAATTGTTGGTTCCTACCATGCGCACTGGCTGGTTGTGTGAACGGTGACCATACTTCAACTTGTAGATGGTAGCACCGGCAGCCTTAGAAAGCAACTGGTTACCCATACAGATACCGCAGATAGGCTTGCGGCTCTGGTTGATCTGCTTGCGGATAATATTCACAGCATCCTCGCACATATCTGGGTCGCCAGGACCATTTGCCAGGAACAATCCGTCGAAGTCCATATCGGTGTAATCGTAATTCCATGGCACACGGATCACCTCTACGCCTCTGTTGATGAGGCAACGGATGATGTTTGCCTTCACACCGCAGTCAACGAGAACCACCTTCTTACCGGCACCTTCATTGTAGCGGATAATCTCCTTGCAGCTTACCTGGTCAACAAAGTTTACACCCTCGTAGTTAGCTTCAGGTATGTTGTCAGGCTCATCATCAAAGAGAATCTTACCCATCATCACGCCATGCTCACGGAGCACCTTAGTCAACTCACGGGTATCGATGCCTGTGATTCCTGGCACCTTTTCACGCTTCAACCAGTCAGCAAGACTCTCCACTGCATTCCAGTGGCTGTACTGCTCACTGTAATCATTCACGATGATGGCAGAAGCATAAATCTTGTCACTTTCCATAAAGGTAGGCAAACCATTTGCTTCGAAAGTAAATGGAGGCACACCATAGTTGCCCACGAGAGGGAATGTAAGTGTCATCAACTGACCGGCGTAAGAAGGGTCGGTCAAACTCTCTGGATATCCCATCATGGCTGTGTTGAACACAACCTCGCCCGCTACAGGAGCGTCATATCCAAAAGATTTACCATGGAACTTGGTTCCATCGCTCAAAACTAAGGTTACATTTTTCATATCTGACATAATTTCTTTATTTCATACTAATAAGAATAAACGAACTCTTCATTCTTCTTTTTTCACTTATTTATGATACACATTCTCAATGTAGTTCACGAAAGACTGGTTGCAAAGCTTAGTACCACCAGGAGTTGGATAATGACCGGTGAAATACCAGTCTCCCTTGTGATTAGGAATCGCCTTGCGCAAACCTTCGATACTCTGGAACACGAGTTGGATAGGAGTTGTCATGCCTTCCGGTCTGAGCATCTCTACAATCTTCTCATTGATTTCCTCAATAGAAAATGGCTTATAAATGGCACGCACAGGATTGATCTGTTCTTCCTTCGGTTTCTGAAGTTCAGCCTTACAAGCCTCATAAGTCTGGTCGATGAGACTTTCCATATTGCGCTCTTTGAGAAGCTGGATAGCCGCACGGAACACACAGAATTCTTCCAGTCTCGCCATATCGATACCATAATAATCCGGATAACGAATCTGAGGAGCACTGGATACTACAACAATCTTCTTAGGATGCAGACGATCGAGGATGCGGAGGATACTCTCTTTCAGAGTAGTACCACGCACGATACTGTCATCGATAATCACAAGATTATCCACTCCAGCTTCAATGCTACCATAGGTCACATCATATACGTGACTCGCCAAATCATTGCGGCTATTTCCTTCGGTAATAAAGGTACGGAGCTTGATATCCTTCCATGCTATCTTTTCAGAACGCACAAAGTCGCCAAGTATATCATACAATTCTTCTTTCGAAGGGATGTGATCGAGACTGGCTATCTTCTCTATCTTGCTTTCGTTGAGATACTTCTTGAAACCGCTCAGCATGCCATAGTAAGCCACCTCGGCTGTGTTCGGGATGTAGCTGAACACGGTGTGATCTACATCGTAATCCACTGCCTTCAGGATAGGCTGGGTCAACTGCTCGCCCAACTGCTTGCGCTCCTGGTAGATATCCTTATCGGAACCACGACTGAAGTAGATGCGCTCGAATGAGCAGGCAGAATCACCCTTCTGCTCCATGATACGCTCAATGGTGCACTCACCGTTCTTCTTTACAAGAAGAGCCATACCAGGCATGAGTTCCTGTACTTCCTCTGCTTCCAAATCGAAAGTTGTCTGAAGCACAGGTCGTTCACTTGCCACTACCACAATCTCATCGTTCTTATAATAGAAAGCAGGACGGATACCCCAAGGGTCACGCATTGAGAACATCTCTCCAGAACCAGTGATACCACAAACCACATAACCACCATCGAAGTCCTTCATCGTGGTTTTGAGCACATTGCTCATCTTCACGTGGTCCTCGATATAGTTGGTAATGTCGGTATTTTCCATCTCCATCGCCTTAGCAGCCACAAAGTTGCGCTCCACTTCTCTATCCAGACGGTGTCCCATCAGTTCGAGCATGATGTAAGTGTCGCTGTAGATACGTGGACTCTGCCCCTGCTTGGTCAGTTCCTCGAAGATTTCATCTACGTTGGTCATGTTGAAGTTACCGCAAAGACAGAGGTTCTTCGCCTTCCAGTTGTTGCGGCGAAGGAAAGGATGAACATACTGAATGCCACTCTTGCCAGTAGTACTGTAGCGCAGATGTCCCATATAGAGTTCGCCGGCAAAAGGAAGTTCTTCCTTAGCAAACTTGGCATCAGCCAACTGCTCTGGAGTCAGATTCTTGAAGTTGGCATTTGCATTACCAAAAATCTCGGTAACGGCATTCTTACCTTCAGCACGCTCACGGAACATATACTCATGTCCAGGTTTGCCACCAAGCTTGACACAAGCCATACCAGCACCTTCCTGGCCACGGTTGTGCTGCTTCTCCATCATCAGATAGAGCTTGTTGAGGGCATACATCCAAGTGCCATACTTCTGCTGGTAATATTCCAACGGTTTGAGTAGCCTGATCATGGCCACACCACATTCATGTTTTAATGGTTCCATCTCACTATTATCCTTTATCTTATTAGTTAAATTTGAATATTCATTTATGAGGACTGAGGAAATAAATCCATTTTAGCGTCCCCCTCTAAAAAAAGGGAAACGTCAAAAAACGACGATTCCCTTTATATATTATTCAACGGTAACAGACTTGGCCAAGTTTCTTGGTTGGTCAACATCCTTACCCTTACATACAGCAACATGATAAGCTAATAACTGCAAAGGAATGGTAGCCAATAATGGCTCCAAGCACTCCAATGTCTCAGGAAGTTCAATCACTTCGTCAGCTATCTTAGAGATAGTTTCATCGCCCTTGCTAACAATAGCAATGACACGTCCCTTACGGGCTTTAATCTCCTGGATATTAGACAAGACCTTCTCATACATGAAGTTATGGGTGGCAATAACTACCACCGGCATATCACTATCAATAAGAGCAATAGGTCCATGTTTCATCTCTGCAGCAGGATAACCCTCTGCATGAATATAACTGATTTCCTTCAACTTCAATGCACCTTCCAAGGCTACTGGATATTGGAAACCTCTACCCAAGTAGATGAAATTACGGGCATAAGTGAAAGTACGGCTCAAATCAGCAATCTTATTATTCAACTTCAAAACCTCCTTCATCTTTGAAGGGATGTTCCAAAGCTGTTCTGTAATCTTCTGGTAATCCACATCACTGATAGTACCCTTCTCCTTTCCGATGGCAAGAGCCAGAAGAACGAGAACGGTTACCTGACCGGTAAATGCCTTCGTAGAAGCCACACCGATTTCCGGACCAACATGGATATAAGTACCAGTATTGGTTTCACGTGCAATGCTGCTGCCGATAGAATTACAGATACCATAGATGAATGCACCATTCTCCTTAGCCAACTTAATAGCAGCCAAGGTATCAGCAGTTTCACCACTCTGTGAGATAGCAATCACGACATCATCCTTCGTAACAACAGGATTGCGATAACGGAACTCAGAAGCATATTCCACTTCCACAGGAATACGACAGTAATTCTCTATCATCTGCTTGCCGATAAGTCCGGCATGCCAAGAGGTTCCACAAGCAACAATGATGAAACGCTTGGCATTGAGAAGTTGCTGACGGTGATCGGTGATAGAACTCAGCACCACACCCATTTCAGTCTTAGTATCTGTAGTAGCTTCATTATCGTCTGTCATCACACGGGTTTCAACCGTACGACTTACGACACGTCCACGCATACAATTACGCAGACATTCAGGCTGTTCGAAGATTTCCTTCAACATAAAGTGAGGGAAACCACCTTTCTCTATCTGACCGAGGTCGATATCCACAGTCTGAACCTCAGGATTAAGCTTTACATTCTGGATATTAACCACCTGAAGTTCTTCTCCGAGGCGCATCACAGCAATGTTGCCATCTTCCAGATAAACCACCTTGTCGGTATATTCAATAATAGGACTGGCATCAGAACCCAGATAGAAATCACCTTCCTTACCGATACCCACTACCAATGGACTTTGCTTGCGGGCAGCGATAATCTGATTAGGATTACGCTTATCAAGCAAAGCAATGGCATAAGCACCGATTACCTGACGGAGAGCCACCTGAACGGCAGTAAGGAGGTCAAGATTTTTCTTAACCTGAATATATTCTATCAACTGAACCAATACTTCTGTATCAGTATCACTGCGGAAAGTCACACCCTTCGCTATCAGATTCTTCTTAATGGCAGCATAGTTTTCAATGATGCCATTATGAATAATCGCCAAATTCTTGGATGAAGAATAATGTGGGTGAGCATTCACAGAAGAAGGTTCTCCATGAGTTGCCCATCGGGTATGTGCTATACCAACAGAGCCTGTTATATTCTTATCGGAGCAGAAATTCTCCAAATCTGCAACCTTACCTTTTGTCTTATAAACATTCAGTGCGCCATCATCATTGATGAGAGCTACACCTGCTGAATCATAACCTCGATACTCCAAGCGTTTCAATCCTTTGATCAAAACAGGATAAGCATCTTGTTTTCCTAAATACCCAACTATACCACACATAATAAAAATAATAATTCAAAATTAAGCCTTCCTTATTTGCACAAGCTAACAGTAAGTGTCGCCAAGGATATAATCGACGACACCAAGCCAATCCAGAATGTAACCGAGTTACTCAAGCCAGCTGTACCTTTCTTCGCTCCATTAGGTTCAACATACACGATGTCGTTCTGCTGCAAATAGAAATATGGAGAGTTAATCAAATTGGCATCTGTCATGTCCAAACGATGTGCTTCCTTACGACCTGTAGCATCCTCACGAATAAGCAAGATATTCTTACGCTTACCCTGCAAACCCATGTCACCACTCTGCGCCAAAGCCTCTACGATACTGATTTTCTCATTAGGCACTGTTACGACGCCAGGGCTACCTACCTCACCTGTCACTACAACACGGAAGCTAGACATTCTAACTGTGACCAAAGGCAACTCGCTCTCTTTGAAATAGGGCTGAATCTTAGACCTTACCAAATTCTCACACTCTCTTGCAGTCAAGCCCAAAACTTTGATTTTGCCGACAATTGGAAAATCTATGTAGCCAGCATTATCTACCAAATAATACTGAAGGTTCTGGTTTAGGGAAGAACCTCCCATGGACTTCGAATAAAGATTGAAAGGCTCAGACAAATCCTCATTGGAAGATTTCACGATGATAGACAACTGATCCTTTGGCATAATTTTAGCATCATACAACATTCTCGATGCGCTCAAATTCAAAGAATCAATATTTTGAAAATAAGCCACCTGTTTAGCACTTCCGCAACTGCTCAGCGCTAAAACCATAGTCATAGCGACTACGACTGCAAATAATAGTTTTTTCATCGTTGACAATTTATTTTTGAAATTTGGGTGCAAAAATAATGTTTTTTTTTAATATCAGCAAATGTTTATAGCAAAAATTAATGATTTAAGCCAAAAACATTTGCTGATTCCTTTATATTTGTCAGACAATTATTCCTCAATGCCGTTAGATGGCAAGTTGAAAGTATAACTGTTATCAAAAATCTTCTTCACCTTATTAATTTCTACGAAGGTAGTACCTCCACCCTCTCCAAAGCTACCGCTCAGATAAGCAATCTTATCCTCCTCACCTAAGTAGCCTTTCTGGCGAAGCATACGTACCGCTGCGGTAAACATAGCCTTGGTAGAAACCTGATCCTTCTGATGAATTGGAATAATACCATAGCTCAGATTCAACCAGCGCTGAAGTTTCTCCTTATAACAGATTGCCAATACCGGATTTGGGCCACGGAAGGCTGCCAGGTCGCGTGCAGTCTGACCGCTCTCGCCATCGGTAATAATACCAGCAACACCCAACTTCTTAGTAGCCTCAATGGCAGCATGAGCCAGGAAGAGCTTCTGGTCAATCTTACCATCTTCCATTGGATCAATATCATTCAGTGGAGACTTATCCTTCTCTGCCTGCTCAGCAATACGTGCCATGGTCTGCACAGCTTCTACAGGATACTTACCGCTTGCTGTCTCACCAGAAAGCATCAGCGCATCGGTGCGATAAAAGATAGCATTGGCAATATCGGTTACCTCAGCACGGGTAGGACGTGGATTCTTAATCATGGTATGCAACATCTGTGTAGCCACGATTACCGGTTTCTGCGCCTTCACACACTTAGAGATGATGCGGCGCTGGATGCCAGGAATTCTCTCGATTGGCACCTCGATACCCAGGTCACCACGGGCAATCATGATACCATAACAAGCATCAATAATCTCGTCAATATTATCTACACCTTCCTGATTTTCAATCTTAGAGATAATCTTGATATCACTGTTGTGAGCGTCCAAGATATCCTGAACTGCCTTCACGTCGGCTGCATTGCGCACAAAAGAGTGAGCAATAAAATCAATATCCAGTTCGATTGCGAGTTCAATATTTCGGCGGTCTTTCTCGGTCAACGCAGGCAAATCAATATGTTCGCCAGGTACATTCACGCTCTTATGTGAACCTAAGAAACCCTCGTTCTGAACTTCAGCTACGAGCATCGGACCCTGATTATCAATGACCTTCATATCAAGTTCACCATCATCGAAGAGCAAATCATCACCCACTTTCACATCAGCAGCGATATCAGGATAGCTCAGATTGACAATGTCATGAGAAGTTTCCATCTCAGGACGACCGAAAATCTTGACTACATCACCCACATTATAATGAATAGGCTCTGCTACACCTGTGGTACGCACCTCTGGTCCTTTGGTATCAATCATAATACCAATATGAGGAGACACTGCTCTTACATTCTTGACAATTGTGCGAACACCTTCTTCTGTAGCATGTGCAGTATTCATACGAACGACGTTCATGCCTGCAAAAAACAATTTGCGGATGAAATCCTGATCACAACGACGATCACTGATTGAAGCGACGATTTTTGTTTGTTTCATATCTTTTATTACCTTATTCTTTTTCTCAAATTTTCCTCTAGAAAGACACGCTCTCTGCAATTTGACTGCAAAGATACTGCAAAAGCAAGACAATACAAAATTAAAAAGATTTTTTTTTTATTTTTTTATTGAGAAACTTCCAATATCATTCCAGAAGTATTGCTTTGAGCGGGTCTAAACAAAATTTTAACCTGATTCTGATAACTGAAATTACGAATTGCAATTTATCTCGTTTTTAAATATCAAGATCGGGAGCCTTTTCTGCACCAGCAGCTGCCTCAAACTTAGGCATAGTCTGGAAGCCGAATAGATTTGCTATGATGGCAGTAGGCATCTTACGTACCTTCAGATTATACTGCTGCACAGCATCATTATATTTGCGGCGTGCTTCACTGATTCGGTTTTCTGTACCCTCCTCCTGTATCTGAAGTGACTTGAAATTATCGCTCGCCTTCAGTTCCGGATACTTTTCAGCCACTACCATCAATTTGGAGAAAGCATTCGCCAACTCGCCCTGCGCGTCAGAATAAGCCTTCAATTTTTCTGGAGTCAGATTGCTTGCATCAAGTTTTACCTGTCCTACTGCTGCACGTGCCTTGGTCACGGCTTCAAACGTTTCCTTCTCATGCTTAGCATACGCCTTCACGATTTTTGCCAACTGAGGCATCATGTCTGCACGGCGCTGATATTGAGTCTGCACATTAGCCAGTTCAGTAGTAGCTTGCTCCTGTACTCCAATGATACCATTATAAGAACTTAAACCCCATAGTACCAGAAGTACTACGACACCCAGAATAATCCATCCAGATTTTTTCATAACTTTCAAAATTTAATGTTATAATTAATACTATATTTATTTCACTTGAGAATATTTTCTTTCCCAACAACCTTGATTTACCATCCACCGCCGGAGCCACCTCCGCCAAATGAACCACCACCGAAAGAACCTCCAGAGAAGCCTCCGCCAGAAGAACTGCCTCCCGAGAAGCCACCTCCTCCACCCAGAAAGAACGGAGGAAACCAATCATCATCATGTCTTTTATGCTGACGAGAGGATTTACCGGAAGATGGCTTTTTCTTGATAACGCCGCATTCCTCCAATATATACCTTATTAATAAATATAGAGGAATGCCGAAACAGATGATAAGAAAAAAGATAATAAATCCCCATTCATCCTCACCTATAGGGCCATCATCCACATCCGGAATACCAGTTCTACCACTCTTCACCTTATTATATATAGAGCGACTAACGGTAACAACTGCCATCCCCGGCTGATTCAGCCGCATATACTTCACGATACATGCTCTGGCAATATCATCACAATCCACATCGGTCAACTCGCCCTCCAGTCCCATACCGGGAGCAATAAAGTACTTATGATCCTCCACGGCAATCACCATGACAAGCCCCCTTCGGGTTTTCTTGTAACCAATACCATATTTCTCACCGATATCCTGTGACATACGGAAAGCATCCTGATCCTTCACATGTCCCACTATGACCAAGACATTCTGAACACCACATTCAAGATTCAATTTCTGAAGATAAAAATTGGCAGAATCCTTCTGGTCCTTAGACAGATAACCATCTGGATCAGAAACATATTGTGTAGAATCCTTCAGATATGGAATCGGCACATTCTCAGCACTCCACTCGCGTTGAGCAAATGAAGAAGAAAATACCGAAACTATCATCAAGAGCAATATAAAAAAACGCTTAAATCTCATTATTTTTTCAATTTTGGTACAAAAATACACAATAAAAACCTTATATGCAAATACTTAGAGCATTATTTTTGCAAAAAAATCGCTAACTTTTTTGTTATGTCGCAAAAAACTTGTATCTTTGCACACCGATTTAGATTAATAAATAAATAATTATAGTAAGAATAACATGACTAAAGCAGATATCATCAACGAGGTGTCTATAGCAACTGGAGTACCAAAGAAAGATGTTGGCGTAGTAATAGAAGCTTTTATGGATCAGGTTAAGGCCAGTCTTGTCGAGAGAAAAGAGAATGTTTACCTTCGCGGATTTGGAAGCTTTAACATCAAGCATAGAGCTGCAAAGACTGCGCGTAACATTTCCAAGAACATTACTCTCACCATTCCAGCTCACGACCTTCCAAATTTCAAACCAGCAAAGAGTTTTGTAGATTTGATGTTGGGTGAAGCTGTTGAAAATGAGGATTAATTAAGTCTTTGGACATAACATTTATAAATAACAATATTTTAAAATTTTAAAATCATGCCAAACGGAAAGAAAAAGAAGGGCCACAAGATGGCTACTCACAAGCGTAAAAAGAGATTACGTAAGAACAGACATAAGAGCAAGTAAGCTTTTATAGCCTATTTTGCTCCCAGTCAGTTCGTGACTGAGGGGGTATGTCAGCTCTTAAGTGTTGACATGCCCCTTTTCTGTAAGTACTAATTTAAAAGATTTTTTGAAGAAAATGACAAGCGAAGTTGTAATTGACGTCCAACAGAAAGACATCTCCATCGCGCTCATGGAGGATAAGCAATTAGTAGAATATCAAAATGAGCCACGCGAGGCTTCCTTTTCTGTGGGCAACATCTACATCGCCAAGGTTAAGAAACTCATGCCGGGACTTAATGCTTGTTTTGTGGATGTAGGTTATGAACGCGACGCCTTTCTTCATTATCTTGATCTAGGAAGTCAATTTAATTCCTACCAGAAGTATCTTAAACAAGTACAGAGCGACAGAAAGAAACTTTTCCCATTCTCTAAAGCCACCAAATTACCTGACCTCGAGAAGGAAGGTAGCATACAGAATGTTCTGAAGACAGGACAGGAAGTGTTGGTGCAAATCGTAAAAGAACCCATCTCAACCAAGGGACCTCGACTGACGGGAGAAATCTCATTTGCAGGTCGATACTTGGTGCTCATGCCATTTGGAGAAAAAGTTTCTGTTTCGTCGAAAATCAAAAGCGGTGAAGAACGTTCACGACTCAAGCAACTCATCCACAGTATCAAACCTAAGAATTGTGGTGTAATCGTACGTACTGTAGCTGAGGGAAAACGAGTCGCAGAACTCGATGCTGAGCTTAAAGTTCTGGTGAAGCGATGGGAGGATGCTATCGCCAAGGTACAGAAGACACAGCAACGCCCGCAACTGGCATTCGAGGAAACCGGAAGAGCCGTCGCTCTCCTGCGTGACTTGTTTAACCCATCTTACGAGAACATCTACGTAAACAACGAGGATGTGATGAACGAGGTGAAAAACTATGTTTCTCTAATAGCCCCTGAAAAGGCGGGCATAGTTAAGCTCTATACTGGTAAGGTGCCTATCTTCGACAATTTCAGCATTACCAAACAGATTAAGGCTGGATTTGGACGAGTTGTCAACTACAAACATGGTGCTTATCTCATCATCGAGCACACAGAGGCTCTGCATGTAGTTGATGTAAACAGTGGCAACCGCACTCGTGAGAAAGGTCAGGAAGCAAATGCTCTCGATGTGAACCTGGGTGCTGCCGATGAGTTGGCACGACAGTTGAGACTCCGCGATATGGGAGGTATCATCGTGGTCGATTTCATTGATATGCATCTGGCGGAAGACCGACAATTGCTTTATGAACGCATGTGCAAGAACATGCAGAAGGACCGTGCCAAGCACAATATCCTTCCATTGAGCAAATTCGGATTGATGCAGATTACCCGTCAGCGTGTACGACCTGCTATGGACGTAAACGTAGAGGAAACCTGCCCTACCTGTTTCGGATCGGGCAAAATAAAATCCAGCATCCTCTTCACCGACCAATTGGAAAGAAAGATTGACCGCTTAGTCAACAAGATTGGCGTCAAGAAATTTACTTTGTATGTGAATCCTTATGTAGCTGCCTTTATCAATAAGGGCTTCATTTCATTGAAGCGCAAATGGCAGTTCAAGTATGGTTTCGGATTTAATGTGATTGCTTCACAGAAACTGGCATTCCTTCAGTATGAATTCTACGATAAGGACAACCAGTATCTGGATATGCAGGAAGAACAGGAAACTAAATAGTTGTCTGAAACCAAATGGGGTTTCTCATGCATAGAATAATAAATAAAAGCTCCATTCGTATCATGATGACGAATGGAGCTTTTATTTTGCTTTTTTTTTAAAATTCCATGCAACCTTTTTTATTCCTTCATCGTCTAAGCTATAAGATAACATGAGTAATAACATAAAAAGAAAGGAAAAGATTATGATTTTGAGCACAACTCCAACCATAGAAGGTCACCCTATCCGTGAATATCGTGGCATTGTGACAGGCGAAACCATCATTGGTACCAACTTTGTGAAGGATTTCTTTGCCAGTATTCGTGATGTGATTGGCGGAAGAAGCGGTTCTTACGAAAGTACGCTCCGCGAAGCCAAAGATACTGCGCTCAGAGAAATGAGCCAGCGTGCTGCATCCTTAGGCTGCAACGCCATCGTGGGCATAGACCTGGATTACGAAACCGTAGGCAACAGCGGCTCTATGCTGATGGTAACTTGCAGCGGAACGGCGGTAATTATCTAAGTTCAGCGACAGTTAAATAGAACAAAATATGCTTGAAACAGGGCGGTAACTCGATTTTTTAGGCTGTTACCGCCCCATTTCAAGCATATTTTTATCTAATATCTCTTGCGGAATTCAAATAAAAGCATTATCTTTGTATCCTCATACTCTGGCGGAAACCCTTCGAGATTACTCTTTCCTATCTGGAACATATTATCTATCGCCGTGAGTTGTTCAGAGAAACCACCGGTACCAGCAAGGCTCTGCACCTCACCTTCGTTACGACCTATGGAGTGGCAAAAAATGCCCAATATGGCATGATACAGAGCGAGATAACGATGGATGATTTGTTTAAGCAATAAAGTGATTACACCTGATAAAGGTCACAGAAAATCACTTCTCTTCTATCTCACCAGATATTTCGCAACCAAATCCATGAGCATCGATTTAGAAAGATTTGACAATCCCGTCTCTTGAATCGTAGCATATTCGGGCTTGTTCTTTCCGATAATAAACTTACAGTCTCGCCCATCTATGCTTGCATACAAATGGAAGTTGCCTTTGTAAGCCTGCTCTATGCGAACATCAGTACAACTTTTACCATCTATCTCAAAAGAAGCAGAACTGTTGTCTTTATCCTCCAACCCCCATGAAACGAGATGAGCATTTATCGCTGATTCTATGGAACTGATCCATCTGTCCTGAACAGCATACCGCTTGGCTATGTCACGGAATTGCCGCAGAGAATCAGCTACTTCCCTGATGATTGCATCAGCACGCCGAATGCCATTGTCCTTGGCAAACAGAATGGCATCATCGTAAGAAATATGATGCAGCTTAGACCTTACATACATACAATGACCCGTATTGGGTAAATAGCCTCCTGTATCTATAATATAAGTGAGGTCATAGGCTGGCGACAAACGCCAAAGACCCGCCTCGTCCATCACAAAAGAGAAATTCTTTGTATGGTCATCCGTATTGTTGGAAAGTACATTGAACACAAGTCTGCGAAATACCTCCTGACAATCAGTCTCTGGCAAATGTATTTTTCTACAGACAGCAACAAGTCCCTCATAACTATCGGTTTCTGGAGAAATCGCAGCAAGGGTCTGTGTATGCAATTTCCGCTCACCATCACGATCGAAACGCTTCGTTATGAAATTCCTGTTTCCATCAATCTCATATAGTCTGGATGGCATCATATCTATTCCCGACTTGATGGCCATCTCGTAATAGGTCATCTCTATCTCGGCAGAACTATATTTCGTATCGCCAAATTTCAATATATAGTAATCATAATCCTGAAGCCCAGCCACCTGACCACTTCGTATTTCCCCCGTATCTTTATTGATGGCAATGATAGCCTTAGGTTGACGTCCACCAGCCGATGTTCCCACAGTAAGCAAAGACTGCATAGTGATAGATTCCTCTGGCATGATGTGGGCATTTTCACGCTCGATGAATATGCGCTCTGCCAAATCGGCCAACGACTTGACATCTATCATTTCAACCTTATCCGTCTTTGCCACCTCTGGTAAGAATTCCAATGCCCCCATGCCTCGCTTACCGATAAAGGAAAGTTTATCCAACGGAGTTATATCAGCATTAGGAATATGATTTTGAATTCGCCAAAGCTCGAAAAGCTGATTACCCCAGGCATCCGGCAACGAATCAGCCAAAAAAGCAGGAAGTTTTTGGTACATTCTGGCATCCTCTCCCCACACGGGTGTCATTGCACGAATACCACGCACAGGAGCTTGAAGAGGAGAAACATCAATTCCCTTCTTCAAGAACTCAGGATTATATGTAAAGTACGATAACCTGCGGCGATCGTCCCATGCTAAGCGACCGATTTCTTCGTCCCAAAGCATTACTCTCAACGTATTTACCATAACCAGTTATTATTTAGTATGACGTATTCTCTGCGCTTTCCTCTCATCCTTTCTCATCAAATAAGGTGAAGGGGGTAGTTCAGGAAGCACATCGTTGATGGCATCAATCTGCCCCACCACCTTCAGCAAGAGAAGAAAAGTGGCAAGCGAAAGATTGCCCGCTGTTCCATTCTCAAACTTGTGGATGGTGGTCAAGCCAAGCCCCGTAAGCTCGGCAACCTCTTTCTGGGTGAGATTGCATCTCATTCTATATTCTTTGAATCTCATTCCCAGCAAGCGTACCAACTCTGGAGTAGAATATTCATATAAATCTGCCATAATCTTCTATTCATTTATCTATCATTATAATGATATTTACCCTTTATATCAGCCTTTATCTTCAACATACTGATATTTATGGTTGCAAAAATAATAAAAAGGAATGAGACTGGCAAGCTTTCAAGAGATTATTTTTTTCCTTTCTATTTTTTCTGATAAATGACGTACTTTTGATGCTCTTTTTGCACAAAGTGCCCAAAAATCACTCTATACTATGGGCACTCAATGCTCACGTGACGAGCAGTGAGTGCTCGTCTGTTGATCCATCGATGCCCATCAGTTGGTCCGTATGTGCCCATCAGACGAGCACCGACAAAGAAACGTATTTATAGGATAAGACTGACACTAACAAAGATGTCAAAAGACATAGAAAAGCATCTATACCTCAATAAATGTTTCTCTCTTATAGGATAATTTTCCATTCAACGACGTTGAACGGACATTCAAAGACGCAGAACAAAGAATTCTCCCTAGTGCATAAACAATTTATATCAAGAGAAAAAAGTCATCTTGCTATATAAGAAAAAAACAGCAATAGCTACTACTGAAAAGTATAGCCATTGCTGCTTTTTTTTATATCGTTACTATATTTTATCACTACTGCACAATCTTGAAACGGATACGCAATGAATGGGCATGCTCATCCCAATTGGTGCCGAGCAATACAAACTTACCAATCTGCGCCGTAGAACGTACATGCTTGCCAATACATGGACAAACATCGTAATCACCAATGCGTACCAGACGCAAGGTTTCACTTGCATCATCCGGCAAACGATCAATCTTAACATTTGCAGGAATATGGTCGCGATCCACAAACTCATAGGTCACAGGCATATCTTCCTCTATCAAGCGATTCATTTCCGTTTCTATCGCCTTTTCCTCCTGACGAGTTGGCTTATGATCGACAACAAAAGTCATCTTACTCTTCTTACGCTCAATATGGGCATTGCGACTACGCTCGCAACCAAACATGCGAACCATCAACTGGTTGAGCAGATGCTCAGCCGTATGAGCAGGAGGGAACTCCTCCTTGTGGTGCTCATTCAATATGAAATCAATCTCCTCCATCTTGACATTGAATTTATATATTCTTACTCCATTGGCATCCATTGATATTGGGAACACGCCATCCTTCTTCAGTTCCACCTTCTTCTTACCACCAGAGAACAGTTCTGTGACAAGGACTTCTTCTTCCTTGATTTGGAAGAAATCGAAGGCATGACCTGGAATACAAACCTGCAACTGACGAGTCTCCTGAGAGAAATTGAGCACGATGAGCATCACCTCATCATCCTTCTTGCGAAGGAAAGCAAAGTTGGTACGCGGATCGAAGCCTTCAGACCACGGATTCACATACATCAAATCGAAGGTTTCACCCTCACGAATTGCTTTCTCCTCATTGGCGAGACGAAGAAGCTGGCGATAAGTGGCTGTCAAATACTTCTGTTCTTGGGTATATACTTCCTCAGCATTTTCCTGATAAGCATGCGCCAAAGTCTCAGGACTCCAATAATCAAATATCGTGGTGCGACCATCTCTGCCACTGAATCCTTCCTTATCCATACCCTTCTCGCCAAATTCCTGTCCGCTATAAAGCATGAAAGGATTCTTCTGGAAGAAGAGACTCATGGCTACTGCTGGAATCGCCTTCATAGCATTACCACAGAAGAAATCGCTGGCGATGCGCTGCTCATCATGATTTTCCAGGAAATAGAGCATGTGCTCGCGGATATCATCCACCACCTGCCATTCATGAGTGATACTGGCAGCAGGACGCTCACCACGGATTACTCCACGCAGACAATCATACATACCCACCTTATCATATAGATAATCAAAACCTGCCTTCACATAGTTGCGATACTGACTTGGATCATAAACCTCACCTATCACAATGATATGAGGGAAACGGGATTTCAATATCTCAGTAGCATACGACCAAAAGGCTGTAGGAACCATCTCCGCCATATCGCAGCGGAAACCATCCACACCTTTGCCTGCCCAATAAAGCAGGATATCTGTCATCTTGCCCCATGTACTTGGTACTGGTTCATAGTGATAACTTCTACCTCCTGCATCACAATAATCAACACCATAGTTGAGTTTCACGGTCTCATACCAGTCATTACAACCTGGGCGATTATCAAAACGATCATTTCCTGTAGCCTTAGCCGGACTTTCTGTATATGGTTCAAAAATCTTAGAATCCTTCTCTGAAAAAGGAACCATTGCCGGTTTGGAATGACGGACTTCATTCAGGTCTAAGTCACCCCAGGCATAATAGAAATTATTCTTTGTAGAGAAGTGCATGTTCGTATCATCATCTTCTCCTAAATCTCGTACACCTGCTGGTTTGCAAATAGAATGATACTCACGGGCCACATGGTTAGGCACGAAGTCCATGATAACCTTCATACCAGCCTTGTGGCTTCTGTCTATAAGACGTTCCCATTCAGTCATTCGCAAGCTTACATTCTCCGCTAAATCTGGATCAATATCATAATAGTCAGTTATAGCGTATGGAGAGCCTGCCTTTCCTTTCACCACCTCTGCGTGTTGGGTAGGAATACCATAAGATGAGTAGTTTGTTTGGGTAGCGTGACGAATAACTCCAGTAAACCAAATGTGAGTGAAACCCATATCATGTATGCGAGCCAGCACATCATCGGTAAAATTATTCAGTTTGCCGCAACCATTCTCCTCAATTGTTCCGTTCTCCTTTCGTGTGGTATTCTGATTACCGAAGAGCCTCGGGAGAACTTGATAAATTACAATTTTTTCCTTCATTTAGCGGTTCTACTAAAAATGAAACGATTTATCTTCTCGGCAACGCCTTTGCCAAGAAGATAAAACGTGGGATTATTTTTTTAAACGATTAAGCAATACCGTGAGCTGCAACAGTCTTATCGATGCGACCAATCATTCCCTGTAAAGCCTTACCTGGACCGCACTCAGTAAAGTCATCAGCACCAGCAGCAATCATAGCCTGTACAGATGAAGTCCAACGTACAGAGCTTGTAAGCTGTGCGATGAGGTTCTGCTGAATCTCAGCTGGATCAGTATGAGGCTTACCATCTACATTCTGATATACAGGACACTTAGGAGCAGAGAATGTAGTCTTCTCGATAGCAGCCTGAAGTTCATCCTTAGCTGGCTGCATCAATGGAGAGTGGAAAGCACCACCAACCTTCAAAGGCAATGCACGCTTAGCACCGGCAGCCTTCAGCTTCTCGCAAGCTGCATTAATAGCATCCACGTTACCAGAGATAACGAGCTGACCAGGGCAGTTGTAGTTAGCAGCAACTACCACGTTGCCTTCTGTGCTTACCTCAGCGCAGATTTCCTCAACCTTCTCATCTGGCAAACCGATGATAGCAGCCATAGTACCAGGATTAGCCTCACAAGCCTTCTGCATAGCGTTGGCACGAGCAGCAACAAGTTTCAAACCATCCTCGAAAGCCATCGCACCAGCAGCTACCAAAGCAGAGAACTCACCGAGAGAGTGACCTGCTACCATTGCTGGATTAAACTCATCACCCAAGCAAAGTGCAGAAATAACAGAGTGGAGGAATACAGCAGGCTGAGTAACCTTAGTTTCCTTCAACTGCTCATCAGTACCAGCAAACATAATATCAGTAATCTTGAAGCCGAGAATCTCGTCAGCCTTATCGAAAAGTTCTTTTGCCAATGCGTTGTTATCGTAGAGATCTTTACCCATACCTACGAACTGTGAACCCTGACCAGGGAAAACAAATGCTTTCATTTTATTTATATTTTAAGTTTAATATTAATATTTTCTATCAGAAATGTCGCTTAACCATCTTCAATATCAAAATAGAAGATGTCATCATCGACTCAATTCGGCTGCAAAGATACAACAAAAAATCGAGACTTCGCAGAGATTAATTAAAAATTAATGGCTGTATTGACATTTCAGACGAAATTGTTCAATTTTACTATGAGATTGTTCGATAATTCGACTGTCCACAACAAGATATGCTACATAGGAAAACAAAAAAATCCCTTAAGTCTTTCGACAAAAGGGATTTATATTGTTTTGCTTTACAGTGCGAAAATTATCGTACTAAAAAACGGAGTAGTTAACCTACTCAATAGTTGAGTATAATTACTCAGCTGCTGGAGCCTCTTCCTCAGCTGGAGCTGCAGCAGGAGCTTCCTCAGCTGCAGGAGCAGCAACAGGAGCATTCTCAGCAACAACAACAACAGGAACCTTAACCTCAACCTCCTTGTGGTAGTGAACTGTAGCCTCGTACTCACCAACCTTCTTAGCATCCTTCATAGTGATGATCTTGCGATCAACCTCGATGCCCTTCTTAGCGAGCTCCTCAGCAACAGTAGCAGCGTTTACAGAACCATAGAGCTGACCTGTAGCGCTTACCTTAGCAGCGATAGTAAGAACAACGCCATTGAGAGCCTCGCCCTTCTTAACAGCCTCAGCCTTGATAGCCTCAAGCTTGTGAGCCTGCTGCTTCAAATCCTCAGCCAACTGCTTCTTTGCAGATGGAGATGCGATAACAGCCTTACCTGTAGGGATAAGGAAGTTACGACCGTAACCACTCTTAACATTCACGATATCGTTCTTGTATCCAAGACCGATAATATCTTGCTTCAAAATAATTTCCATTAGTCTTTATCCTCCTTAAATTACTTCATCAAATCGGTTACGTAAGGAAGCAAAGCGATCTGGCGAGCACGCTTAACAGCCTGTGCTACACGGCGCTGATACTTCAAAGATGTACCTGTGATACGACGTGGAAGGATTTTACCCTGCTCGTTCAAGAACTTCTTCAAGAACTCTGGATCCTTATAGTCGATATACTTAATACCGCTCTTCTTGAAACGGCAATACTTCTTCTTCTTTGTATCGATAGAAGGAGCGGTCAAATAACGGATTTCTGATTTCTGATCTGCCATGATTAAGCCTCCTCTTTTTTACCAAGCTTTGCACGACGCTTCTCTGCGTAAGCGGCAGCATACTTGTCAAGTTTAACAGTCATGTAACGAATTACCTTCTCGTCGCGGCGATAGCCTACTTCGAGGGTATTGATAACAGTTGGGTCAGCCTTGAACTCAATCAAGTTGTAGAAGCCTGATGTCTTCTTCTCGATGTTGTAAGCCAACTTCTTCAAACCCCAAGCCTCTTCATTCAAAATCTCAGCACCGTTATCGGTGAGCAGCTTCTTGAACTTAGCGACCGTTTCCTTCATCTGTTCATCAGACAAAACGGGAGTCAAAATGAAAACGGTTTCGTATTGATTCATACTACTTTAATTAATTAAAAATGTTATTATTAAATTTCTTGCTTTTCACTAAAAAGGTATTCAAAACACCTATTTTCGCGAATTGCGGTGCAAAATTACGACTTTTTCTTGAATTAACCAAATATTTTTTGTACTTTTGCACTATAAATACCTCTCTTTTATAGTATTTTACCATTTTTAGGGAGAAAATGTGGCTCTTATCTATATAATCTATCACATTTTATGTACTATCAGCCATATATTACTGCATTTTAAAATTTTTCAAGTCATGAAGAAATTCGGTTCTAAAATTTCAAGAAAGAAAATCCGATCATCACTCCAGGCACTTCCTTCTATGGGAATAGCCTTCGTGATTTTGGGTATCTTAGTTTTCGCTTCTACGTTTGTTTTCAGCATCAGAAGCAACGCATTGCTGCTCACTGGTCTTTTCCTCGTCATAGCTGGATGCCTCGGTTATGTTTATTCATTAAAAAAAGGATAGATGCAGTTTTGAAGCATCTATCCTTTTATCTTTCAACCAACTAATGTTCTTACTTAAGCATTATTCCTGTTCTGGAGCAATCAACTTATATCCCTTACCGTGGATATTGATAATCTCGATCTGTGGATCATCCTTCAAATGCTTACGCAACTTAGTGATATAAACATCCATAGAACGTGCATTGAAATAGTTATCATCAATCCAGATAGTCTTCAATGCAAAATCACGCTGAAGTATCTCATTCGTATGAGAGCAAAGCAATGCAAGAAGTTCATTCTCCTTGGTTGTCAACTTAGTCTGCTTGTCGCGGATTGACAAGAGCTGCTTCTGGGTATCGAATGTAAACTCACCGATATGATACAATGTAGATTCCTTATTCTTCTTACCACGAACACGGCGAAGAATAGCCTCTACACGGAAAACAAGTTCTTCCATAGAGAAAGGCTTAGTGATGTAATCATCAGCACCCAACTTGAAGCCTTCCAAGATATCCTCTTTCAATGTCTTTGCAGTCAAGAAGATAATTGGAATCTCAGCATTAGCCTGCCGAATATCCTGTGCCAAGGTAAAGCCATCCTTCTTTGGCATCATCACGTCAAGAACTGCTATATCAAATTTGGTCTTAGAGAACTCCTTATAACCAGCTTCACCATCAGGGCAAAGTACTGTATCGTAATCCTTAGCCTCCAAGTACTCGCGAAGCAACATACCCAAATTCTCGTCGTCTTCACAGAGAAGAACCTTTATTTTCTCTTCCATATTCTTTATCTTTTAATTGTTAATATTCTAAATTTATTATCTATCTTTTCTAATCATGAATGACAGGCAACTTAATGGTAAACTTCGTTCCCTTACCAAATTCACTTTCCACCTTGATTTCACCATCATGCAAATCAACGACCTTCTTGACATAAGCAAGTCCGAGACCGAAGCCTTTCACATCATGCACATTTCCTGTATGAACGCGATAGAACTTATCAAATATCTTCTTCAAGTTCTCTTTCTTCATTCCCATACCCGTATCTTTGATTGAGAGATAGAGGAATTTGTCATCATTCCAGGTTTTCATTGTAATATTCAGAGCCTCATCTGTTTTTCTGTATTTAACAGCATTGTCCATCAAATTGAATATCACATTCTGGAAATGAACCTCATCCACATAGATAGCCGAATCAATAGCTTCAATATCCGTATAAACCTTTCCACCAGTATGCTCTACTCTGAGTGTAAAGGAGTTGGCAATATTCTCCACCATTTCATTGAGGTCTAACTCCTTCTTCTTGAATACAGCCTTCTTGCGATCAAACATACTCATCTGAAGTACTTTCTCCACCAGGAATCTCAAGCGCTTGGACTCATCATTGATAACATTTCCCAAATGCTTCATCATCTGTTCACTCTTATTCACAGAATTATCATTGAGCATCTGAGCCGCCAGACTGATACTGGCAATAGGAGTTTTCAGCTCGTGGGTCATATTATTGATGAAATCATTCTTTATCTCCGTATATCGCTTCTGACGGAAAATGACAACTATCGTGAAGATAAATGTAACAAGCAAAACCAAAGTGAAAATGACACTTGGAATCATGAATCTCACACTGGAGAAGATATAGCTGTTCATATCCGGGAAATGAATCTTAACAACACCCATCTTCGATTGCGGATCATTACGGAATAGCACTTGAGAGTAGCTGTACTCCTCACCTTCCTCTGTATAATCAGGACACCGATAAACTTCACGACCATCCTGAGTAGTTACCGTAAAATGATAAGGAATATCAATGCCATTATTCATCATCTCAGCCTTCAAGTCCTGGTCCAACTGCTTGAAATTGATTCTCTCCTTCAAAGGCTTATCTGATGCCGAGTAAAGGATTGAATAAACCACCTCATCCAACAAGGCTTTCTGATAAACATATCTATTCTTGACGATTTCCTGCAAAGATTTCTGCGTCTCATCAATAGAATTCTTATCACTCCTCAATATCATCGCCTTTGGCATATTACCAGGATTGGTGGCTATGGTCTTCAACTCGAACGAAGAATAGATTGTACCATCCTTTCCTACTACCGAATACTGATGAGAATGCTGAATGGTTCCATCAGGCGTCCCACTGCGAGTTCCTACAGAATCTTTCTTGTTGGCTCTACGCTCCGTCTCATTGACGTCTTTTTCCAAATAGCGCAAAGTCTCATTAAGCTCCAGATTTCTTGAAGCTTGATATAAGGCTCTGTTGACAGACTCGTCAAACTGTTCCTTTTTCATATTCACCATTTCCTGAATATAGCTCAACTGCAGAAACAGCAAAGCAAGGAACGAAAAGCCCATAATGATTGCGATAGTCCAAATTGTTCTTTTCTTCATGGCAGCAAAGATATGAAATTTCTTAATCAGTTAACACTTCTGCGTTAATAAAATCACCTGTTTTTAACGTTATTAACACATTTATATACTTATAATTATATATATGCAATTATCCGCAAACAAAATAACAGAAAAAGAGGCGAACGAAATGCGCTCGCCTCTTTCTCTATACTTATATCTTTATTACTCTGCTTCTTTAGCCAATTCCTCCTCATGATCAGCAATCAACTTGCTCTGGATATCATTAGGAACAAGTTCGTAACTTGCAAACTTTGTAGTAAAGGAAGCTCGACCACCAGTCAAGGAACTGAGAGAAATCGAATAGTTGGAGAGTTCCTTCAAAGGAATCTTAGCACTCAACTTCTGATAACCAGCCTCACTGTCCATACCCATAATAAGAGCGCGACGGCCTTGCAAGTCGCTCATCACATCACCCATGAAGTCTGCAGGCACATAAACTTCCAAGTCGTAGATTGGTTCCAGAATCTTAGGACCAGCCTGCTTGAACGCATCACTAAATGCACGTCGTGCTGCCAACATAAATGATAGCTCATTACTATCTACCGGGTGCATCTTACCATCGTAAACGATAACTCGTACATCACGCGCATAACTACCTGTCAACGGACCATGCTCCATACAATCCATGATACCCTTTAAGATGGCTGGCATGAAACGTGCATCAATAGCACCACCAACAACAGAGTTGAGGAAGACCAACTTTCCACCCCACTCCAAATCAACTTCCTCACGGCTCTTGATATTCATCTTGAACTCCTGACCATTGAAAGTGAATGAGGTAGGATCTGGCATACCTTCTGCATAAGGCTCCACGATAAGGTGAACCTCACCGAACTGACCAGCACCACCACTCTGCTTTTTATGACGATATTCAGCACGGGCTTTCTTGGTAATAGTCTCACGATATGGAATGCGAGGCTCCTCAAAGACAACATTGAGTTTCTCATTATTTTCCAAACGCCACTTCAAAGTACGAAGATGGAATTCACCCTGTCCGCGGACAATAACCTGACGCAATTCCTTACTCTGCTCAACAATCCAAGTTGGATCCTCCTGACGCATCTTCAAGAGAGCAGCCATCAGTTTTTCTGTATCCTGAGCATTAACGGCCTTAATAGCACGTGAATATTTAGGATTAGGATATTTGATAAAGTCAAATCGCCATTCTGTATCCTTACCATTCAGGGTATTACCGGTCTTCACATCCTTCAACTTCACCGTACAACCGATATCACCGGCATTCAACTGTTCTACAGCTACACGATTAGCACCAGCACAAGCATAAATCTGTCCAATGCGTTCCTTGCTGCCACGATCAGCATTTGTCAAGTCATCACCCGTCTTCACGCAACCACTCATTACCTTAAAGTAACTTACTTCACCGATATGAGGTTCCATACCTGTCTTGAAGAAATAAATACTTTCAGGACCATTAGAGTCTGGAACAATCTCCTCACCACGAGTGTTATGCAATTTAGGCATATCATCAACGAAAGGAACAACATTACCCAAGAATTCCATCAAGCGGTGAACGCCCATAGACTTACCTGCACAAACACAGAAAACAGGGAAGATGCTACGAGTAACCAGACCCTTGCGGATACCTTCACGCATCTCATCTTCAGTCAAGCTCTCGCTTTCAAAGAATTTCTCCATCAAGCCCTCGTCATTTTCAGCAGCAGCTTCAACTAAAGCTTTATGCAATTCCAAAGCCTTATCCATCTCCTCTTCAGGAATATCCTCAATAATAGGAGCACCACCCTCTGGCTTCCAAGAATATTTTTTCATCAGAAGTACGTCAATGAGAGCATTAAAGCCAGAACCTGTCTCAATAGGATATTGAATCTGAACACACTTTGGACCATAGATTTCCTTCATCGTAGCGATGACATTATCGAAATCACACTTATCAGAATCCAACTGATTGACCAGGAAGATAACAGGCTTGCCCAACTTCTCTGTATAGCGGAAGTTGTTCTGAGTACCTACTTCAGGACCATACTGACCATTAATAAGGATAACAGCCTGATCGGTTACATTCATTGAAGTTATCGCACCGCCCACAAAGTCATCACTACCAGGACAATCAATGATATTAAGCTTCTTGTTGTTCCACTCAACATGAAAAACAGTAGGGAACACCGAGTAGCCATATTCCAACTCAACTGGGAAGTAGTCGCTCACCGTATTCTTCGCTTCTACAGAGCCTCTACGCTTGATAACGCCTGCTTCAAACAACATACTCTCGGCAAGTGTAGTCTTGCCGCTACCCGCACTGCCCAGCAGCGCAATGTTTTTAATCTCATTAGTCTTATAAACTCTCATGACGCTTATAGATTTTAAGGGTTATACATAATTGTTAGCGAGGAGAGGACACCAAGGCATCTTCTCCTGAATTCGTTTTCTAAGTTACCACTTTTTTCTGACCCATGCAAAATTTTCGACCTAAAAATGCTCTATTTTTAAAACATATTAGTAATTTTGCACCTTATTAAATACTCTTTTCGTGCTTACACCTTATTATATAAGGAAACACAGAATGTAAACAAGAGACTTCACGTCTGAACAAAAAGACGATGATATCACAAATTAAAATATAAAAATCATGGCAGGAATTTACATACATATCCCTTTTTGCGAAAGTCGATGCATTTACTGCGACTTTTATAGTACTACATCTCTCAAATGGAAAGATGATTATGTAGATGCTTTATGCAAAGAAATGGAACTGCGACCAGCAATCCAGGCATTGGGCGACAACTACCCTATTGAAACCATCTATCTGGGCGGTGGCACACCAAGCCAACTCTCAGATGGACATCTGCTGCAGATTTTCACGAAGCTAAAAGAGACGTATGGGGATTTATTTTCCAAGAATATGGAAATCACCATGGAATGCAATCCTGATGATGTTACACCCGACTATTGCAAGACTCTGGGGAAACTACCAGTCAACAGAGTCAGCATGGGAGCACAGACATTCTCTGACCAAAGACTTCAATTCCTTCGCAGGCGCCACAATACTACTGAAGTAAAAGAAGCTGTATCTCTATTGAGAAAAACTGGAATAGAAAACATCAGTATCGATCTCATGTTCGGTTTTCCAAAAGAGAACATAGAAGATTGGAAATATGATATTCTACAGGCTTTACAATTAGGTGTAGAACACATATCCGCCTATAGCCTCATGTATGAAGAAGGAACTCCATTATACAAAATGCTGGAACAAGGGAAGATAGAAGAAATTGATGAAGAATTAAGCAGAAACATGTACGACACCTTGGTTGATATGCTTACTATTTCTGGATATGAACATTACGAAATCAGTAATTTTGCAAAACCAGGCTACCGCTCACGACACAACAGCAGCTATTGGAACGAAACTCCATACATAGGACTGGGCGCAGCAGCACATTCCTATCGTAGAGCAAGGAATCAATCAGGCAAGATGGAAGTAATCAGAAGTTGGAACATCAATAACATTCAACAATATATCAATAGCATCCATCAAGGAATCTTACCTTCGGAAAAAGAACACCTTGGCCTTGCTACACGTTATAATGATTTGATAACGACAGCCTTAAGAACAAGTGATGGTATTGATCTGGAAAAGACAGAAAAGGAATTTGGAAAATGCTATCTGGAGAAATTGCTCGACGAAGCAAACGACAAAATAAAAAGAGGACTCATGAAAATAGACAAACAAAACGATCGTTTGTCATTGACAAGAGAAGGAATTTATATTTCAGACGACATTATGGGAGATTTCATGATTGTTTAACGACAATGTTAAGCAATCATGAAATCTATATTTAAACATATGAACCACAAGGAAGCTAATTATTCCAAGGTTCCAATGTATCTAACTTTCCTGTTTTCTTATAACGCTCATAATAATATTTCTTAATTTCTTCCAAGGCTTCAGCCTCGGTCTTTTTCTTGGATATGTATGGCTTTATCATTTGCATGAGAACAAACAATACAACAACGACGACTAAAACTATTGCCCATGACAGAATTTCACTTGTAAATCTCAGAAATGGCTGCAGCAATATACCCACTCCAACAGGAAGGATAAAACAAACCCAATCTGCAGGAGAGTCCAAACGGCCGGCTTCCATATATTCTGAGCGCAGCTTCTCAGGTGCACTTAATATCAAATGCCGCTGATGCAAATTCCAATAGTCCTCAAACTCTTTATCCATACTTAAAAGACGTTCTTTTATTAAAAGTTAAAACAAAATAGTGTGTAACAATATATATATAATATTATATGCAAAGTTAGTATAAATATTCAGAAAATCCAAATATATCTTGATATAGCAGACACAATTAAGTGTATTTAACTATAATAATCGCATTTTTATTGGAAATATATAAAAAACTATGATTTTATTGTTATTACATAAAAGTATATTCATGCAATTAACAGCAATCCAATAAACTTATCCAAAAAGATGAATATGATAAAAATAGAAAAAAAACAAATACTATTTTTGCATATTATAAAAAAATGCCTGAAGATAAAAATCTCCAGACATTTGATTCTATTATAAAAAGTAGTATTAGTATTCACGCTCAATAAGTTCCAGACACATACGACTATTATGGTAAGGACACTTCCAGAAACCTGCCTTATCATCATCAAGATTCAGACTACCATCTTCAAGCACAGCCCAATGCCATTCTCCATTTTTTCCATCCAGCAAATGCTTAGCTACATAATTCCAGCACAGGATGGCCGTCTCCAACGACTCCTCTGTATGGAAATATTGATAGAGGTCTATATGACCAATAATATTCTCGCACTGCACCCACCACTGGCGCTGCAAATCATATTTATCATTATCTTTCCAATGCTCATAAACCATACTGCCATCAGGACGCAAACCTTCATCAGCAGCATCTGCTATTCGACGGATAATCTTTTCTATCTTGAGAAGTACCTTCTTGTCACCGAGAACCAAAGCGGTCTCATGGAGCAGCCAGGAGGCCTCGATATCATGACCATAACTCTCAATATTGCGCTTACCTACCCATTCATCATTGAAGAACAAATCAAGATGATAAGTCTCCTTATTGAGCAACTTGTCTGTAAAGATATCCAGAAGGTTTCTGATACTCTTCTCCAATTCAGGAGACTTCCATACACGATATAGATTGGTATATGGTTCAATGATGTGAAGATGAGTATTCATTGTACGGCTTCCATTCTCATCCTTATCAGACAGGCGCATATCAGCAATAGGATTCCACTCACGAGTCTGCGCCTCAATGTAACCATTATTCACACTATCAAAAGCATGTTTCTCTATATCATGATAAAGAGAAATAGCAATATCTAATGCTTCTTTATCACCTGTGGCACGAGCATATTCAGACATACCATAGATCGTAAAACCAATAGCATAAGTCTGTTTCTTTGTATCCAATGGATTGCCCTTGAAATCGACGCTCCAGTAAACACCACCATACTCCTTATCCAGGAAATGATCACGTACATATTCCTTAGCCCTTGTAGCTGCCTCCAGATACTCAGGCTTCTTCAATACACGATAAGCCGCAGAGAATGCCCATAGAATTCGAGCATTCATGATAGCACCCTTTTCTGCTTGAGGATGCACATTTTCATGACCATCTACACGACCATAGTAACCGCCATTCTCATGGTCGGTTACACGGTCAATCCAATAGTTGAGGATATTATTCTCCAGAATATCCTTCATTGTCAGTTTCAAATTTCCCATAGAGGTATTTAGTTTTAATATCATTTTTATTTCTTGATTGGGAACAGCCAACTTAATACCATCAGCAAGAAGGCGATGACAGCAGGGAACAGAGAGAACAGAGACCATACCATGGTAAGCACAGAATCTGTCACAGACTTAGGGTCTATCATCGTATTACCCATCGCATCAGTTATCATATTAGCTCCTGCCATACCCAACAATAATGCTATCAATGAACCAGAGATGGCTGTACCAAACTTTTGAGACATGGTACCAGATGAGAAGATAAGTCCGGTTGCGGATGTCCCGAAGTGTTCTGTATGATAATCAGCCACATCAGCATACATAGACCACATCAATGGTGAATAAATACCAATACCTATAGAAGTGAGTACAACCAAAACTATCATAACCCAAATATAAGACGGATCCATTGGGATAAAGAAGAAAACTATGGAAAGTACCAGACAAAGTGCCGCAGCCCAGAAGAAAGCCATACGTTTAGAACCAACCAAGCGGGTAAACCAAGGAGACACTCCACCAAAAATCATACAGGTAACCTCACCAAATGCCATAAAAACGGTATAATTGATAATCAGCCCTTCTACAGTCACATTACCATGCAAGCAATAATCAAACATATATCCGGCTACAGCATAGCGGAAACCATTAAAGAAATTGGTACATACAGCAATGGCCGTCATATACAACCAGGCTTTATTGTGTACCAAATCCACAAATTGATGGAAAGAGAACTTCTCTGCACGCTTTGGTTTCAGTCGTTCTTTTGTCATAAGGCCACAAGCCAAAGTCATCACGGCTGCAACAACACCAAGAACTGCACCTATCACAGCATATTGATGTGCATCTGTACCACCCACCATTTTCTGCAGATAAGGGAAAGAAAGTAATGTGATGAATCCCATTGCATAGGCTCCTACCATACGGAAAGAAGAAAACTGGTTTGTCTCATTGGCATCATCGGTCATCACACCCAACAAGGAACCATAAGGTACATTCACCATGGTATATACTGCCATCATCAGGAGATACAAAGTATATGCATAGATTCTTTTACCCACAGGACCGAAATCTGGAGTATAGAGTAGCAATGCAAAAATCAGTCCAAAAGGAATCGCACCAAAAATAAGCCATGGGCGATAGGTACCAAAACGAGATTGGGTACGGTCAGCCAGACTACCCATCAATGGATCTGTCACCACATCAAACATACGGGCAACAAGCATCAATACTGCTGCATCAGCAAATGAAAGTCCAAAGACATTTGTAAAAAACAAAGGGAAAGCAATAGACATTACCTTCCAAACTATACCACCAGCAGCTGCATCACCCAATGCGTATGCTATTTTTTCTTTTATACTTGCCATTAATTTAATATGTTATTAAGTTATTTATAAAGCGTTAAGTGTCTTTATGAGATATATGAGGCAAAGCAAAAACACTTCACCACAAAAATAGGGACTCAATCCCCAAGCGCTTTATAATACGCTTGAGGAAAAAGAATCCCTACAATCTTTATCTCATCTTTTACTTAACTACTTTCCCAAAGTTGCCTTATTCTTAGCCACTAACTTCTTGATAGTCTCTACACTCAGAGCTGTACGATAGCCATCCTGAGGCGTATTCATGCAATAATCTACCAAACGATCGATAGTAGAAGTAGCCACATGCATTCTTGTATCAGAAGAAGCATAGTAGATGAAGACTGTTCCATCCTCATCAGCAATCCAACCGTTTGCAAAGACCACATTCATTACATCACCAATATACTCACCCCCTTCAGGAACCAGCAAGTATCCACCAGGTTCAGCAATCACCTTAGTAGGATCTTCCAAAGATGTCATATACATATAGAGCACATAACGGAGACCGCTTGCACAACCACGTACGCCATGAGCCAAATGCAACCAACCCTTATCAGTTTTGATAGGATGAGGACCTTCTCCATTCTTCACCTCCTGAATAGTATGATAATGACGGGCATTGATAATCTTTTCTTCTGTAATCTCTGCATGAGTGATGTCATCCACCAAAGCCCAGCCGATACCTCCACCAGAACCTGTATCAATAAAGCCATCCTGTGGACGGGTATAGAAAGCATACTTGCCATCTACGAATTCCGGATGAAGCACAACATTGCGCTGCTGGCTCTTAGTCTTCAAGTCTGGAAGTCGTTCCCAACTTACCAAATCTTTGGTACGTGCAATAGCAGCAGTTGCAGTTGCAGCACTCAAATCGCCTGGCTGGCTGTCATCATGACGCTCTGCACAGAACACACCATAAATATATCCATCTTCGTGAGCAGTCAGACGCATATCATAAATATTGGTAGCAGGAATGACGTCCTCAGGCATTGTAATAGGTTCATCCCAGAAACGGAAATTATCTATACCGTTAGGGCTTTCTGCTACAGCAAAGAAACTCTTGCGGTCGGCACCTTCTACACGGACAACGAGGAGATACTTTCCGTTCCACTTGATGGCACCCGAATTGAGGGTAGCATTCATCATGATACGCTGCATCAGATATGGGTTACTCTTCTCATCGAAGTCGTATCGCCACTCCAATGGAGTATGTTCTGCGGTGAGGATTGGGTTCTTATATTTCTCGTAGATTCCGTTTCCCCACTCTACAGGTTCATTCTTGCGGCACAGCAATTCCTCATGATGAGCACGCAAAGCTTTTACTTTGTCTTGAAAAGTTGTCATATTCTATCTTTATTTTATTGTTTCTTATACTTTGAGTTTGATGATTAGTAAATATATTGGATTCTTCACTATTCGTTCTTCACTCGTTACCTACTATATCCTTTACAAAAAGAACCTTTGATTCATTATAGAATTTCTTGAAATCCTTGACAATGGCTCCATCCTTCACCCCAGGAAGATAGGCTTCCTCCTGTGGTTTATCCCAAGCATTGCGCCAGAAGAGCACATAACTCAACTGATAGTTCTGCAAAACTGGCCAAAGCGTCTTGGTAAACCAGTCTTTCTTTTTGGAAATACCACGGCAACCGGTTTCTGTCAACGCAGCCATCTTTCCCACTTTCTCTGCTGCAAGCTTCATCACATCTAAAGTCTCGACGAGATTCTTCTGATAGTTGACATCACTGTCGTCAAATTCATAGATATCAACACCGATGAGATCAACAAAATCACCACCTGGATAACATCTCAGGAAAGAATCCACATCCTTCTTGTCACTCAGATTAGGAGACCATGCCCATACGATGTTATCACAACCAGCTTTCATCAAAGTCACATAGGTCTTGATGTAAAGCATCTTGTATTGCTCAGGAGTACAACTATTGGCACCCCACCAGAACCAGCCGCCATTCATCTCATGCCATGGACGGAAAATCACAGGAACTTTCTTCCCGCAACAGGTCTGGAGAGAATTAATGAAATCAGCAACCTTCTTCAGCCAAGACTCAAATTTCTTCTGTTGGGCACCCCCCTCGAGTATCGCATTCACAGCATCACCCTTCGGATCCCAGGCATTTTCTCCTGTCACCGGATTCCATGGATGCCAGCTCAAAGTGATAATACCTCCGCGCTTGAACTGAGCAATGATTTCCTGACGCATTCTATCAAAAGGCACGCCATCCAGGTTTTCTTTACTATCCAGTTCTAATTTACCAAGGTCAAATCCCATTACTGCCGGATAATCACCCGTAGTAAGAAGCACATCACTCTTTCCCTCGTCCCATTTCCAGGTAGTACCATAGACAGGATCATCCTGATGCCCCACCATGATTCCCTGATCTTGCAACAATCTCAAGCGATCCAAAAGTTGTTTGGCAGATGAACTACCACACTTTTGAGTTGAAACCGAAGCACAACCAGGGCTGCAAGTTGCAATGCCATGCTTTGAAGCGCTACTGTCAGGAGACTGCGCAAAAGCGCCTTCAAAAGCAAGGCAACAAACTGCTCCCATCAACATTCTTTTAATTTTCATGCTTTTAATTTTCATGTTTTTATATCTCGTAGTTTAGTAAATATTCAATTTGGAAATATCTCGTAATTTAGTAACAAAAAAATCGTTCATACTACTTACCCAAAAGATGATTAGTAAGAAATTCCTGCCACTCATCCCATTGTTCCTGATACCAGAAATGACCAGTCATCTGATACAGACTCAATGTCTTTGGCGCTTTTACCGAATTATAAAGGCCGTAAGATGATGTTGGCGGAACCACCTCATCATTATAACCGAAACTGTACCAGCCAGGAACAGTGATGCGACGGGCAAAGTTGACGCCATCATAATAGCGTGCACCTTCGAGTCTTGCCTTTTCCAAATAAGTAAGTTTCTGCTCTTTCCATGCAGCCCCCTGCGCCTTGTCTTCCTTATAGAAATAGTGAGGCCAGCCGCCAGCAACTCCGTGAATCTCAGCCTCATAATCACACATGGCATCATGAACAGGAGCCAGGAAGGTGATGCGCTTATCGAGAGCTGCCACAGCGATGGAAAGGAATCCACCCTGTGATGAACCCGTTACACCGATAGTCTTTCCGTTCCACTCAGGGAGCGAAGCGATATAATCCACACCACGGACAGCACCGGTTACTACTCGTCTGTAAGCATTGCGATAAGGATTCTCGAGATTGGTATCCCAGTAACCATTCAGTTCGCCATTGGCAAGATCATCATAAATCTTCTGCTGCATGGTAACAGGAACACCGTGAATACCGATTTCCAGTACGATGCACTCAGCAGGAGCCGTATAAGTATCGCCGGCATAAGGGCGCACACCCGCACCAGGCACACGGAGCAAAGCCGGATACTTGCCTTCTTTTACCGGTACACTTAGGATGCCATACATCTTAGAGCCCCAGCGGTTGCTGTTATAACTGATTTCATATACATTCTTATCCTTGGTACAACGCTCAGGCAGAAGCACCTTGGTAGGATTGAGGTCATTCTGTCTTGCCTCATCCAGCGCCTTCTTCCAGAAAGCATCGAAATCCTTAGGTTCCTGTGCGAAAGGCTGAATCTTCTCTGGAGAGAAACCTGCCGTGCAAAGTCCCTCATAATCCTTGCCATCAACATGAGCGATAACCTTGAGGCGGTAGAAGCCCGGTCTGTTCTGACTGCCACACCATTTCATGGTTCCGTCCTTGAGAGTGGTACTTTTCTTCACCTCCGGAAACATTGCCGGTCCGGCTTCATAATCTACCTTCACCTGATTGAGTAGCGTACCGCTCTTTCTCACATTCACCGTGAAGTTAGCCTTCTCGCCTACCCGGTAATTCCAGTCCTGATGGTCAGGAGTTACCGTTACCACGATGTTGTTTCCCCTGATTTGTGCGCTGAGACTTGAAGCCCCCAGCACACTTATCAGAACACCTATAATTATTAACCTAAAAATATTTGCAATCCGATGATTCATATTGTCGTTGTTAATCTTGTTAGTTAAACATTCTGTTTTACGGTTGCAAAGTTAACACAATTCTTTCTATAACCCTTGTACTATTTTGCTAAATGATTACACTTTCTTTTCAAAGCATAAAAAAAAGGTGGAAAATCTAGCCGCCGCCAGATATTTCCACCCAATTATTATTAAATTAAATACGATTTACTTAACACGATTCTTCACCAATGCATCAACAATTGGAGCCTCGTCCTCAAGCCATGTATTAGTACTACGGTCGAGCAAGCCCATCCACCAGAAAGCAGCAGTCTTATACTCATTGCACAAAGAAGTGACATAATCCGCATACTTAGCACGCTCCGTCATCTCCGGATGATCACCGATAGCACCAAACTCGCCGAAGAAATAAGGAATGCCGAGAGAACCGCACTTCTTATCAATACGATTGAAGACAGCCTTGATTTCAGCCTTCTGGTCATCACCTAAATCATAGATATAATACTTCTCGTTTTCATCAATCTTCTTCTTTTCTTCAGCACTTTCACCTTCATGATGACGGTTACCATTACAGAACCAATATGGATCATAGCTATGGAATGTAGCACAGATATGGTTTGGATGAGTATCAGCAGGAACAGACAGTGCATTGACAGCGACATCAGAAGTACCAGTATCTGCATAATTAGAAATCAAAAGATTTCGATACTCATTGTTTCCACCAGTAGCTCGAACCACGTTGACAAAATCCTGCTGCAATTTATTGATCGTCTCGTATGCAACATCTCCTGCAGCTGGTGCAGTCCAGCTAGATTTGGCATTCAGAATTTCATTAAACGATTCGAAGATAACCTTGTCATCAAAATCTTTCATTTCTGTAGCAATCTGTTTCCAGATAGCCTGATAGATCTTGGTTACATTCTCATAGTCATTATCTGCGTGGAGCCATGCTGAGTTAGGGTCACCGCTACCATTGTTAGCACCGGCATCGTGCTGGATATTAACAATGCAGTACATACCCTCATCATTAATCATTTTCACGATTTCCTTTACACGAGCCATCCATGCAGCATCGATAGCATAATCCTCATCCTTGGTATAGGTCTTAGAGAACTTGGCAATGTGAGGATACCATGTTACAGGCAAACGAAGCACATTGAATCCCTTTGCCTTGAGGGTCTGGATAGTTTCCTTAGTTACCTGTGGCTGTCCCCAAGCCTTTTCCCAGTCGGCAACAGTCTTCTCCTCTGGCTTCCACCAGTTTCCATAAGGATTAGACTCCATGGTGTTACCCAAGTTGTAACCGAGAACAAAATTCTCAACCATTTCCCATACACTCTCATGCCCGTCATCATTTCCGGAAATACCAGCCTGATTTACGGTAATAACTTTAGTCAGACCACCAGCAGTGATGGTAAGAGTAGAAGTACGTGGAGCTTCTACATTCTTCTTGGTTGTTACCTTGAAATAAGAACGGTAGTTGGATGCTGTAGAATCAGAAATATTCCATCCGTAACCTTCGTGAGGAGTCACACTGATCCAGCTGGCATCTGCCTCGGGAACAGAAACTGTCCATTCTGCATCAGTATTGACACCGAGCATTACAGACGACTCACCCAAAGGCATAGAGAGAGACTCTATTGTTACACCATCATTGGTGATGGTCAATCCTGTGGCAGCATTATTATCATCGCTGTCGCTGCAGCTCATGAAGAGAGCTGCAACGAAGAGGAGTGCGAAACTAAATATATTTTTTAATTTCATAATTTTTCAGTTTTTACTTTTTTGGAATGTAAATCACACGGATATTATCAAATTTCACATCAAGCTTACCAGAAGTAGTACTCTGGTTGATGCTCTGGATGCGGAACTGATTCAAACCAACAGACTTGATAGCAGAGAAATCCTTGCCTGCATAGCAATTGAACTTGCTCAATGGAACAACGGCACGATACCACTTTTTCTTGTAGAACTTACCATTGATATCCTGGAGTACAGGACCATCAGGGAATTTACCAACCTGTGGATTAGCGTCATAACCACCATCAGGCCATCCAAAGTTGTCATACTGGTTTTCTGCATCGCCCAATGGCTGTATCAGATAACGGAGATAACCCCAATAAGAACCATTGTTGTAATCACCTGCATCATAAACATTCATGGTGAAATAAAGTTCGTCAGCCGTAGCTGAAGCAGGAATGTTATCAGAGAATGAGAAAGAATTACCACTCCAATCCTTGCGGAAATAGATCATGGTACCCCACCACTGCTGATATTCTGTAGCAATATTAATGTGAGCATACTTACCATCGGCATTACCAGCATCTACATAAGAAGCATCTGGACTCCAACCATTATCTGTTGCATCGCCATCGAAGGTGGTCAGGATGGTTGAATAATCGTAGAAACGGTCTACGCTAGCAGAACCTGCAGGGTTGGTTACAGTCAATACCATATTATTACCCTCTACAGCTGGTTTTTGCTTGAATGGAATAAAGATAGAGTCTTCTGATTCTGCAACAGTATAGTCACCATCAGCCTGCTTCAATACCACATCACCATAAGTAATCTGGTCAATCTGAGTAAAGTCACGACCTGTCAAAACCAAGGTCTCACCAATCTCTGGCATATCGTTAGAACAGCTATTGATTACAGGTTTGCCTGGCAAGTAGTTGAAGTTAAGATAAACAGTACCAGCTGCACACTGCAAAACCAGAGCTCCGTGCTCAGGTGCACCCTCAGGAACGGTTACATCAACGATAGAAGTTGTACGATAAGCCTGGTTTTCAGGATTGATGGCATGATCAGCCTTTTCGATATTGAAAGCACAAGCAATATGATTGCCAGGAACCTCATTATCTTCCCAAACCTGTTCATCAAGTTCATCGCCTGTTACATCAGTGATATATACCTTCTCGATATCCACGAGATTGTAACCATAAACCTTCATCACATTACCAGCCTCACGAGGATAGACTGCGGCAATACGTGAAGCAATAGGACCAGGAGCCAACACCTTGAACTGGTAGGTAGCAGAACCATGAGAGGTCTCGATACGAAGCTCATCCTTCAAATCGCTGTTGAAAGCAGTCAACTTAAAACCTTTTTCCTCTGTAGGAATGGTAACAATGAGACTGTGAGGAGTATTCATTGTAGAGTTGAAACTTACATTCTGGTCATTGATATATACATTACGTACATCACTGAGATTATGACCCATTACAGCAATGACCGAACCGCAACCCGCCTTGCTGAACAAGCTGTCAGCCTTAGCCGGATCACAAGCACGGATACCTGTAATCTCAGGAGTACCATAGCCTTCCTCATCATCCTTACAAGAAGTAATGGTGATGGACAACATTGCCAGCAAAAGCAATGCCAACAAGCCGAATCTATGTTTAATTATATTCTTATTCATAAGATAATTATCTATTAAATATTGTCTTTACTCTTATTTTTCTACATCCCAGGTGAAATCATAAGGCTGGGCAGGCATGCTCAAGTACTTATTCTGGATAACATCACTCTCAGGATAAGGCATGAAGATATTGTTCTCATTAAGAACGACAGCCTGGTAACCAGTTACATACTTAGATACCAACTCGTTGACATTATATGTATAACCGCCATCAACCTTAATGGCTGTATTGTCATTCTCGCTCTCTGCCAACTTATCATTCCAATATACATGTCCCTCCTCATCAGTGATGTACCAGGTTCCTGTACCAGGTGGAATCACACGATAAGAGAATGTGCCGTTAGAATTTCTATAAAGAGAATTTTCACGAATTTCAAAAGCACGATGCTGCTGATGGTTGAAGAAGTTCAACATAGTCTGTGGTTTCCAGCGATACCATGTCACCATATCCCACCAGTTGAAATACTCCATACAGAATTCGATGCGACGCTCACGGATAAGATCCATCAATGTGATGCTTGTAGGATGAACAGCTTCAACACGAGCTCGATTATGAACGGCATCAAAAGCAGCCAAAGCCTCAGGATCAGAGGTACTCTCATTATTACCGAGAATAGCTTCAGCCTTCATCAGGTATACATCAGCCAAACGCTGGATATAGGTATTCAATGGTGAAGCCATCTGAGCAAGTGCTGCCGGCTCTACATCATTCTTAGTTCCAAGCACACCCTTCTTGCACTGCATCCAATTGTGCTTGTAGGTATAACCACCATCAGCCTTCTTGATATAGCTATAATAGCAATTTGGAGAGAACCAGGTAGCCTTGCGACGGATAGAATCAGCTGGATCTTCATTGTAATAGTCAAGCATATCGCATGAAGGTGACAAGTTACCACCCCATACATTCACATCTGTTACTTCTGGGAATGCCAAATCGGAATAAGTAGCATTCATGGCGCCCCACTCTCCAGAATTTGGACTAGCCCAACGCATGGCAAGAACGGTTTCGCTATTGTCATTGTTCTGAGCCTTGAACAGATCCTCATAGTTATTCATCAGAGAATACTGGCCGCTATTGATTACCTCATCGCAAAGTTTCTTTACCTCTTTCAAGGTTGTCTCATTGCGCTGATGGTCTGTAGTTGAGCCTTCTTCCCAACCACTCTGAGCCAAGAGAGCCTTAGCCAAGGCTGCCTTTGCTGCATACTTGGATGGGTGATGATCGGTTCCAGTCTCTGGCAACAACTCAGCAGCCTTGCGGAAGTCACGAACGATAAACTTCAATACGTCAGCCTCTGTGTTCAAAGGCTGGATAGGAGTCTGAACCAACTTGTTGTTGTCCTCAAAGAGAATATTGTCACCCCAACCACGGAGCAAATAGAAGTAAGCCCAGCCACGCATCAAGTAGCACTCGCCCTCGGCAGCCTGCTTAACGGATGGAGTTACACCATTGGTGCAATACTCTTCCAAGTTGGCAAGAGTAGCATTACTCATGGTTACGACATTGTAAAGAGCAGACCAAGCTAAGCCCAACTCTTCAGTCAAAGCAGTAACCTTAAAGTTTGCAAACTCAGCGTTTACATATGGATTCCATCCATCATTAGCACGGAAAGAACCTATACCGATCAAGGCACGGCGGTTGAAATTGAACCAAGCCTTGTTAAAAAGAGGCTCAACACCCTTTCTTACAGCAGCATCCGAAGAATAGAAAGTAGGCGCTGTGTAATTGCCAGAAGGGGTCTTGTCAAGGAAGTCTGAACCACAACTGGTAGTCATGAGCGCAGTAGCTGCCAAGGCAGAAGCCATCAATATATGTTTTGTTTTCATATTATATCCTATTTAATATATATATATACGTTATAATTACATATTAACCTTTTCCAGAGATTACTTAGAATGCCAATTTCAAACCGAAGGTATAGATTCTCTGGGATGGATAACGGTAGTTATCGATGTTCTGGAGAATCACACTCTGACCGCTAGCACCAATTTCCGGATCATAGCCGTCGTAACCTGTGATGCTAAACAAGTTCTGGATGTTACCATAGATAGACAAGCTCTGAATCTGCAATGGAGCCAACCACTTCTTAGGGAAGTTGTAGGTCAATGAGATTGACTTCAAGCGGAGGTAAGAACCATCTTCTACGAAGCGGCTGCTTACACGGTTGTTATCATTCTGGCTCTGACCAGCTGTACTGATACGCTGGGTGGTAGCAGTGGTAGGGTTGGTTACATATACATTATTAATATCTGTAGCAGAACCGTTAGGGTCGATCAAGCCAATCTTGGCATAACCAGCCACTTCCTTCATCATGTTGCCATACTTCTCTGGGTTGGTGTGTCCCTGGCGAACATAGTTATAGATGTCACCACCCACACTACCATTGATGAAGAAGCTAAAGTCGAAGTTCTTCCATGTAATGGTGTTGTTCAAACCGAAGGTAAAGTCTGGGTTAGGATCACCAATAAAGGTACGGTCGTTGTTATCAATCTTACCATCGCCATTGACATCCTCGAAAATATAATCACCTACCCAAATGCTGTTAGGGGCAATAGGATACATGTTGCCATCGCCATCGGCAGGACGTGGAGTAGGAACCTTGTTGCCAGCAGCATCAAGCAAGAACTCACCCTTGCTGTTCTTCTGATAGAAGTCGTCGGCTGTCTTGTACATACCGATTACATTATATCCATAGAAACGCCCTACAGGTCCACCGATCTTTGACAAAGTCAAGGTCTCTGTACCGATTTTACCAGAGATGGTGGCATCGTCACTGTTGAGGGCAGTCAACTTGTTGCGGTTGATAGAGAGCGTGGCACCTGTGCGCCAAGACCAATCGCCCTTATTGATATTCACGGTGTTCAAGGTAAACTCAATACCTTTATTCTCGATAGAACCAGTGTTCACCCAAGGAGCACTCATACCCTGCCAATCGTTATTGATGACGTATGAAGGAAGAGCTGCCTCCATCAAGAGGTTGTCTGTCTTCTTCAAGTAAGCATCTACGATAAACTCGATACGGTTGTCTAGGAAGGCAAAGTCCATACCCACGTTCCATGAGTTAGTGCTCTCCCACTTCAAGTCAGGATTTGGGAAACGGGCAGGATAATAACCTGTACCCCATGCGGTAGCCACATTGTTCATTGTGGCACCATAAGCAAAAGAACCTGTGCTCTGGTTACCGACAAGACCCCATCCAAGACGGAGTTTCCAGTTGTTCAACCATTTCACATCCTTCATAAATGGCTCTTGGGTGATACGCCAAGCCAAAGCTGCAGATGGGAACCAACCCCAACGGTTGTTCTTACCGAAGGATGAAGAACCATCGGTACGCAGAGTAGCTGTCAACAGGTAACGCTCCAGGAGATTATAGTTCAAACGACCGAAGTAAGACTCAATAGCCCATGGTGTACCATCATCACCAGAGTTGGTGGCGGTAGAAGCGTCTCCTATTCCCAAAGAGTGGAGAGAATCGGAGATATATCCCTTACGACTACCAGAAAGGCTTTCCCAGTTACCCCACTGAGCCTCGTGACCCAACATGATCTGGAAGTGATTGTGCTTGAATGGATCGAAGTCGTATGTAGCATACTGCTTGAATGAGCTATATTTACTCAAGGTCTTGGTACGTGTACTCTGACTCTCTACCTTAATATTACCATCGGAATAGTCTGGAACAAAGTAGTAAGAGTTACCCCAGCCACGGTTGCCACCATATTCGATACGGATATTCAATCCCTTGACAGGCTTGATGTTAGCGAATACATTGTAATCCAACTGATAGTTGTTTGTACGGTTTTCCTTCATGTTAGCCTCAAAGATTGGGTTGCTGTATGAAGTATTGAAATCGTTAGCCTCAGGCACACCATAACTGCCATCAGGGTTGCGGGCTGCAACATCAGGGAACTGGTTCAAAGCAGTATTGATGACATCATTCTCAGAGAAAGTCAAGGTCTGCTTTGTATTAGAATAGGCAGTATTAAAACCAACCTGAACCCACTTATTAATATTGGTATCAAAGTTTGCACGGAAGCTGGCACGTGTAAAGCCGGAACCTATACCTACACCATCCTGATCGAGGAAACCGCCAGAGAGAGAGTAATGCATGTCCTTATTACCACCACTTACGTTTATTGCATGATTCTGCATGAAAGCAGTCTGGAAGAGTTCCTTCTGCCAATTGGTACCATCGGTCAAAAGTGAAGGATCCTTAAAGTCCTCGCGTATACCATAACCACGAGCTTCCTGACGAGCATTATAGAAATCGGCATACTCCTTGAGGTTCATCACATCAAGGTATTTAGGAATAGCCTGCCAACCGATATAACCGTCATAAGAAACCTGCGCCTTACCATCCTGACCACGCTTGGTAGTTACGAGAACGACACCATTAGAGGCACGGGAACCATAGATGGCTGTGGCTGACGCATCCTTCAAAACCTCAATAGAGGTAATATCTGAAGGGTTGATACTTGCCAATACGGAAGTATTACTGCTGGTATTACCACTTACAGGAATACCATCAATGACATAAAGAGGTTCATTACCATTAAAAGAGTTAATACCACGAATCTGCACAGAGATACCACCACCAGGAGCACCAGAGTTCTGGGTTACCTGAACACCGGCAATACGTCCCTGCATGGCTTGTTCCATACTGGTATTAACACCTTGTTTAATAGCCTTTTCATCAATGCTGGATACAGAACCTGTCAAATCTGAACGTTTCATGGTACCATAACCTACAACAACTACCTCGTTGAGAGAGTGAGTGTCTTCGGTCATCACAATACTGATTTTACCATTAGCAGGTACTTTAGCGGTTTTATTGGAATAACCAACATAAGAAATTTCAAGAGTCTGTCCTGGCTTGGCATTGATAGAGAATTTACCATCCAAGTCAGTTACAGTACCCACACCATTAACACCCTTGATTTTAACGGTCGCACCAATTACGGTTTCACCATTAGCATCGGTAACAGTACCTGTCACCTTACTTTGGGCGGAAGCAGTCAATGGCAACAACATCATCAAGGAGAGCGCAAGAGGTCTGCCTATGACAGACTTGCACTTAGAATTTAATCTGTTGTGACTCATAATAATTGTTATCTGTTAAGTTTATATTTATTTTAAAATTAGTTGTTTACCCATTAGAATAAAGGGAAGTAATTCTGTTATTCGAGTACAAAGATACTACTTTATTATCACAAATTATGATACTTTTTTGCTGATTTTATATAGCATTTTACATTTTTCTAGTTTTCTAAAAAAAAGCAACAAAAAGAGGGTAGAGAAATTCCTCCACCCTCCTTATTTTACTTTATTTTAAAAGTTGTCCTTATTATTTTTGAACAAACTTCTTACCGTTCTGGATAACAACTCCCTTGTAAGACTTGTTCACCTTCTGACCTGCGAGGTTATAAATTGGAGCGTTAGTGTTTTCCTTTGGAGCTACAACAGTGCCAGAGATGCTAGTAGAAACAGCCTTAGTATAAAGATTTGCACCTGCAACTGTCAAGCACTCACCCTTAATTACCAAACCAAACTCTTTAGCTGCAGCAACAATCTTATCATCAAATACAACTACCGCCTCTGATACATCAAAGACATCTATAGTACCGGAAACAGACGGCCAGTTCTCATCAGCTGAAGCCAACTGAATCTGGCCACGACGAGTCCAAGACTCGCCCTCCTTATTCACCTCTTTAAAATCCTTAATAGCTATATGCAATTCATCACCTGCTTGTACATTTGCAAAGTTCTCCTTTGCCAAAACAACACCATTTTCCCAAACACCTAAAGCTGTCTCTTCTACATTTATAACAGTTTTGTTTGAAGGTAAATCAGCTTTCTGACGATACAACATAGCCGTAGCAGAAACAGGGAACTTTGCACCCTGATAATACCACTGAGGGTTTGCGGTTGAATTGATATTTTCAATATCAGCTGCCGACAAAGTCTGAACAAAGAACATTGGGATATTCCAACCATTGAACTGAAGTTTACCCATATTATACTGGAAATTACCTTCATTTCTAATTGCATCCTTAGCTGTAGTCGTAACTACTACGACATCACCAGCTTTAGCTAACTTAAAATTAGCACTTGGAATTGTGACTCCACTCCAAGCAGCCGTTGTTGGCTTATCTGCGGAAGACAAATCCAATGTCATAAAATCACTAGCAGGCAAAACTGATATTTTAGAAACTGTTATTTTCTTGCCAAGTACTGCAGGCCAAGAGCCACTCTTCTGCTGAACCGCACCACCGAGTTTAAAGCCTTCGCCTGTTATCTGTGCCAAAATTTCCTTTGTAACTGGTATCGTGACAACAGAGTTTGGAGTAGGATTAAATGTACTTCCATAATACATGTCACTACTATCTGCTTTTTTAAACTGCAAAACATTCTGTTCACCAGAACCTGCCTCTGCATCAGTAATGGTCAACTTCAAGAAGTCATTCACTGTGACATCTGAAGCCTTAAGAACAATAGCTTCAGTTTCTGCCCATTTTAGACCATCATCACCTTGAGTGGCCTCAATGGTTATTGGAGTCGTAACTACATCTTTCTCAACTGCACAAACACTAAGACTTGCACATGCAGCAATTACTAAAGTAAATAACTTTTTCATAAGCTCTTTATTAATTTATAGGTTTAAAAATTGTTTTTATGAATCAAATTTAAATATTGATTCTTTTCGATGACAAAGGTACAACAAAAACAGCAAAACTAATGATACTTTGTTATCTAATTCCGATACTATTTTATAAAAGTACTGAAGTTTCGCAAGTGAATAAATATCAACTTGCTTGTTTATAAATATACATATTACGTAGCGTATGGGCAACAGGATTACTTTCGATGAAATCTGCCAGCAACTCTGTAGCATCTATAGAGTAACGCTCTGCTGCTTCCAGAACGAAGTCCAAAATGATAGCCCATATCTTGTCCGTTACGGACAACTCGAGAGTGTCATTGGTAACCTCTGTAAAGAGACCACCGATGGTTTCATACGCTTCAAATCTCTTCACTGTACACAAGATGTTATACTGCATCATTGTCAAAGTGAAGCTAGCAATTTGAGCGGCAAAATGTACAGACTGGCATTTACCAAAGTTCAGCAAGGTCTTGCAATCCTTGTATGCAACTTCGGTAGCCCATCGTCTGGCATAAATACGATACGCTTCAAGGAAGCTAAGAGAAAGGTCTGTGGTCAACAACCCATTCCAGTTTCCCTTGCGTCCTCGTTTGCAAAAGAACAAACGGACTGGCACACCATCCAACTTAACGTCCATTGTACAATAGGTACAGCGAAGTATTTTGTTGTGTTTGCATGCCTTCTCCTTTTGCAGGTGCTTGATGATTTGCTTGGCATTCATCTTGCCATGCTTCGTTGCATAGTTGGTTTTGCCCAGTTTAATCATGCCCAACAGGTGACACTTGATATGTCTGCTGGAAATGAAACGCACAAGCTTAGTGTTTGTAAACCAGCTATCTACGAGCAAGTAATCAAAGCGAACACCTCGCTTGATGGCATACTTGACCATATCTATGGCCTTGTCTGTCTTCTTCATCAGATATTCATCCACACGATCTTTTACCGCTTGCCCTTCGTGGTCCTCGGTATAGCGAGCTTTGCGTTGCTTAGCAGTAAGTCCCTGAACCTTTTGCTTGTCCTTTCCCTCCTCACCATGAAGAGAAAAATCGAGAAAGAGCTGGCTAACGCCATCGGACAACATCATGGTCAGACACTTATAACCAAGGATGCTCTTTTGATGAACATGAGACCAGATTCTTCCTATGAGTTCGGTCGTCATACCAGTCTTAGGTGCATCAGTATCATCAATAATCAAACAAACCGGCTTGTCATGATGAACAGTTGTGCTGCTTGATATCTTCTTTATCAGCTGAAGATTCATTGCATATAGTAACTTGCGCCACTTGACGTTGCCATCATTCATAAAACGATAGAACATGTCTTTATCACAATTGAACAATTTACTCAAGGACGAGTTGGAGTATCGACTCGCATTCTTGACTACGAAGAACGGGAAGAGCATGAGGAGGTTGAGTACCTGCAAAGTGGTGAACTTGCAGTTCTCTTTCTTCTCTACTCCAATCTGGCTGGAGCGTATATTTATATGTTCCATCACACCCATAATGCACTTAATTGCACGATTATCGTCATTTTTTGCGAAAAAGCTTCGCAGATCTGAAATAATTTTTGTATATTTGCTCACGGCTTTGAAGTTTTATCTTTATTGTTTAGCGATTATAAAGATACTCATTTTCTGTGAGTTATACAAACTTCAGAGCCTTTTTTATTCCAAAATTACGTTAAATCACGCTTGTGAATTTTCACTTGCGAAACTTTAGTAAAAGTATAAAATAAACTATTTTTATAGCCAATATTCCTATGGTTCCCTCGTTTCAAGTGAGGCTTACGTAATGTTCAAGTGAGGCTCACCTGAACTTCAAAAGGGGCTTACTTGATATGCAAAGGAGGCTTATCTGGAGTTCAAATGAGGCTTACTTGATTCTGGGCAGGATGTATCTGAAATTACATCGCGATGCATCTGTTACTGCGTCGGGACGTACCAGATGCTACGTCGGGACGCATTTTCGGGAACAGCATTGGAGATTATACGGGAAAAACAGCATCAAAAACAATAGGCATTGAACCGAAAAAACACCTTTTTACTCAATGCCTCCTGCCTTTTGCCTCAAAAACACCGCTAAAATCACCAAAAACTCCTAAGTATCGCTATTTTTATGGCAATATATGGCAGATTATGGCAATTAAAAAGCTATTGCAATATCGGTACATTCTCATAATCAAACAGTTACCGAATTATATGGCAATATGGCAATTCTTTTACGAAAAAACATAAAAGTATTATTATAAAAAGTCAAACAAAAAAAGGGTGCACCATGAACTGATGACACACCCTCCTAAAACAACTAACAATTTCACCTAACTTATTACTTACCAATCTTCTTCATTCTGTCTACCTGCGTCTTCACTACATCCAATGTAGATTTATCAGTAGAAAAGACGGAGTTCAGACCTTGCGCTTCCTGAGCAGGATCACCGGTGTAGTCATCACCTACCTGCCACTGCTCATGCTTAGGATTGGCAAAGCCGCCCCATCCCCAGAAGTTGCAACCAGCAAAGTAACCGCCGGATGCAGCATTGTCGCCAACAAGACTGAACACATACTTATAATATCCATCACGTGCTTCTGTTGTAGAAGAAGTTGAAAAAGAGAAACCATCACGAGGATAGCCGAACTCCTCCATCACCAATGGTTTCCTAATACGTCCGCATACCTCAAGATGTTCATCAATATACTCCTTGGTGTTCTTGCAGGAGATTCCCAAATCTTCCAGCAAATGATCTTTTCTCGCCCAACTCCAGTTGTATGGCCAAAGATGAATGTTGCAATAATCTACATTCTTATCGGCACAGATCCGTTCCCAACAGTTCAGTTCACCTTCACATCCCCATTTACCTTCGCTACCGATAGAAATCAGATGATTCTTATCGAGCGAACGAATCAGCTTGCTCGCTTCACCCAGCCACTTTTCGAAAGCAGGCAACTGCTCTTTGCTGAAAGCACGAGGCTCATTACCTATCTGCCATGACATAATGGCTGGATCATCTTTGTACTTCTTCTTTGTATATCTATTTGTTCTCGTAAGTATAAATCGCACATAATCATAAAAATACTGATGCGCCTTCTCACAGGCTGCATATTTAGCCACATAATTCATGAAAGCAGGATATCCATCTTCATTAGGCCTTGGAGCCTTCCCCATCCCAGCCTGCTCCAGGTAATAGCCATAACCGCCACTCCATTCCCAGGAATTGTTAAGATAGAGCACGGCCAGCATCTTGCGCTTGCCCATCTCCATCAGCAGATAGTCGAGACCTGCAAGAATCGTATCATTATACACTCCAGGAGCCTCCTGCAAAGTAGGTTCCACCTTAGTCTTTACTCCTCTCTTGCCATCAGATCCTACAAGAATACGAAGGTTGTCTATACCCATCGCCTTCATCTCGTCAAGTTCCTTGCAAAGACGTTCACGATTACCACCCTGTCCCTCAGAACCGAGAATGGCACCATACCAGAAATTGGTCCCTACATAATAATATGGTTTACCATCACGGATAAAATGTCCGTCCTTCACTTTCACAAAGTTAGACTTAGCAGAAATGTTGCCAGCAGTAGCTAAAGCCATCATCAGTAAAAAGAATATTTTCCTCATTTATACATTGTTTAGATTGTTACTTGCCATATCTCCATGAGTAAAAACTCACGAAAGATTTACTTTCGTTTGCAAAATTACGAAAAATGGGCAAAAAAGTATGATACTATTTTGCCCATTATACATACCAATCTAATCTATGAACTATTTCTGAACGAATTTCTTGCCATTTTGAATAACAATACCCTTATAAGACTTGTCTATCTTCTGACCAGCGAGGTTAAAAATCTCTGCAGGATGAGAAATTCAAACAGTTTCATCATATTATTTAGAAGGCCACTTAGCAGCAGCAACTCCAGCATTGATACTCTCCATCATATTCGCATTGCTGATATTAGCACCAGCTCTATTAAAGATGGTCATACTTGGGAAATTTGAATTTGTATCCCAAGCTACTGGCACACATCCATTGTTGATGGCACTGGTAACGACTGCCTTATAGTAATCCTTCACGGATGCATCATGAAGCGCATCCTTACCGATAGCCAGACGCTGGTTGGCACCAAACTCACCAATCAACACGGGATAACCCTTGTCGAAGAAGTGGGTCTTCATCTTCTCCATCTGAGCCTCTACATAATCCTCGTTGTATTTGGCATCAGCAGTGCGGTCGGCATCACCACCCTTGTTGTTCTTACCCCAATAGAGATAGTACTTTCCCCAATCCTTGTCTTCACTCAAATCAGTAAACTGATATGGATCATAGAAGTGAACCTCTACCATCAATCGGTCGGTAGCTGAATCATGGATCTTATTCATATAATTATGAGCCACGAAGTTGTCGATATTGGTATTAGGACCCTGAACCACCAGAACTCGCTTGGCATTGTTGCCACCAGTAGCACGCACTGCCTCAATGAAAGTCTGCTCATACTCTGCAATTCTATTGGCCAAATCCGCAGTGCCCAGCAATGCATTGGCATCACCGCCACCCACACCAGGCTCATTCATACCGGCAAAGATAAGACGCTCGTCATAATTCTTGAAACTATTGGCTATCTGAGTCCAGATCTTGGTGAGTTTTGCCTTGGTAGCATCCACATCAGTAGCAGCAGTAAAGCCATCATGCTCAATCCATCCACCATCCCAATGCTGGTTGATGATGACATAGAGATCGTTCTTGATGCAGTAATCTACCACCTCGTGAACACGAGCCAGCCAATCGGCATCGATGGTGCAAGCCTCAGCATCTGTGATGTGACCCATCACCCAAGAACAAGGAATACGGACGCTATTGAAACCGGAAGCCTTCACCAGGTCGATGAGCTGCTGGGTAGTCTTTGCCGACTGCCATGAAGTTTCAGAACCGATACCGGCATTCTTCCAGTTATTGGCAGCATTTCCTGCCTCCATCGTATTACCCAAGTTCCAACCCGGATACATCAAGGCTGCAATATCCATAGCCGTCTTACTCATATCACTAGAAGAAGTACCCTGCTCCTGGTTGACGGTAACAGCTTCGGTGATGGAAGTACTGTCGTTTACCACCATGGTATAGCTGATGGTTGCCGAACGGGCATTGCTGATGTTGGCAGCCACCGTATAGTTGCGGGTGTATTCCATCATGTTGGCACGAGTAGTAATCTCACTCACCCATTCATTGCTGATGACCTGAGAATAACTTGCATTTGCCTTCAGGGTAACAGTAACCTTACCACCTGCAGCCCCCACATTCAGGGTCTTACCTGATGTTATGAGCAGTCCCTCGGTAGAGTTCTGGATTACGGTGATAGTCTTGGTATCAGAACCAGCCGCTACGGTGATAGTTGCCGAACGGTCATCATTGGCCGTATTTGCCTCTGCCTTGATGAGGAAATGATGGGTGATACTAGAAGAGCCAGCCACAGGAGTTACAGCCAACCAAGCCGCTTCGGTAGAAACCGTTGGCACCTGAGCCGCCTTGACATATAAGTCTGTCTCACCACCATTCTTCGTAAACGCCATATCAGAACGGGAAACCACGAAATCCTTAGAGAGTCCTTCACCGCCTCCGATGGTATCCTCATTAGAACAGGCTGAGAAACTGACCATGGCAAAAGCCATGATCAGAAACGATAAAATTGTTATTTTCTTCATATTCATAGAATATCAAAATAATACGTATGATTACTTACCTGGAGTCAATACATGATTAATCTTGACCTTAACCTGGGTAGGATCAACCAGGTCTTTCCACAAATCGTAGAGTTCGATGGTCCAAACCACTGCACCCGAGCAGTTATCTGCCAAAGAAGCGGAAACCTCGTAGGTGCCATCGCCCTTCACATAAGTGCGACCGAATTCAGAACCGCCCCAGTAGCTAGGATACCAGCTAGGTGTGGCATAAGAAAGTTCTGTCTTGTAGTTCTTGGAAGCAGAATCCTTCAAGTTGCCGTCGATACCCGTGATGGTGAAGTTGACTATCAGATTACCTACGAATGACAAGGCTGAAGCATCCACTCCATTTGCCTTGGTATTACCATACTCATTGTAGATTTCAATACGACCGTCTGTGCCGTTGCCATCCTTGTTGTTGAACTCAGTCTTAGAGAAATCCATAGAGAATTCAGGATCCACATCAAACTTGATGCTCACAATCTCTGCTTTAATCTTGGATGCATCGATGGCATCAGCTGCCAGATTGTTGATATCCACACAGAATACCGCTGCACCTTCAGCCTCAGCACCACCAGTCTCCATCCAAACCGTATAGAGACCATCGCCAGTGACGTTGGCATCATACTTGGAATCATCAAAGGCTGACCAGCGATTTGGATCCCAAGAAGCATCAGCATACTCCAAACCAGCCACATGACTACCCGCACCTTCCTTCATGTTATCTTTCAAACCAGAAAGACGGAAAGTAACCACCATGTTCTTGGTAAACTTAATCTGAGCCTGGTTGATGCCAGGATTGCTGCCCGTAGAACCATACTGGTTGAAAATCTCGATACGGATTCTGCCATTATTCTCAAGGTCGCCGACAACCAACTTGGAATTATCTACCTTCAACTCAGGTGACATACGAACAGGACGGATTGCCAAACCCAGGTTGCGGGCTGAAACACCTGATGAAGCAGTACCATTGGTCAGATTGAGCGTCTGGCTATAATCCGTAGCGATGCTATAGTTATTGCCGCTCCAATACAAGCCCTGGTTGCCCTCGCCTACCTTGGCAGTACCGTTGCGGTAACCGGTGTAAGGCATAAAGATGCTGTTGCCATTGGCTGCAGTAAATCTGATACCCTTCACGCCCTTTACCTCAACTTCTGTCTGAGTGGTATTGGCAATCAACTCACTCATCTGATCGGCGGTAGGAGTAGAACTGCGCATCAAGGCACCTGCATCCACATTCACCTTCTTCAAGATATCCTTATCCGTACCGGCGATATCCTCCACAGTATTGTAATCAATGAGATAAGTACTCTGATTCACACCTGTCAGATCACCATAGCCCAGAAGGGCACCTGTTTCTTCCTCAGATTCAGCACCCAGGTTGCACTTAGCCCAAAGGATGCTCAAACCCAAGTCTACATATTCCATTTTCTGAGCAGGAGTGGTAAAGCTCTTGGTCTCACCATAAACAAAACCATCGCCCAACTCAAAATATGCTGTATAATAGTAAGTAGTACCAGGAAGTAATCCTTCCACACGTTGACTGATTGTCTTGTTACTGGCTGAGATTGGATAATTGATACCATTCTCTACATCCGCCTCCGAGGTAGAAATCTTGAAACCGTAGTTCATCTGGGTCTCTCCCTCTATCAGGATGCCTTCCAAGCCATTAGCTGTAGCACTCAGGGTGGCCTTGGTTGCCGTAACATCTGTGGCTTCAGCTGTAGCAATCTGGGCATCGGTAGCCACGAAGCTCTTCACCTCACCAAACTTGGTTACTATGCCCTGCAACTGTACGTAGGTGGCATAATAATAGGTATTACCCTTGGTCAATCCCGAGAGAGTAGCGGTTACATTACCTTCGGCATCAATAACGCCTGGCTGCTTGGTGCCGGCTGTGGTAGGATCGGGGTTGGTACCGTAAACAACACCCACCGCATAGGCACCTGCATCCTGCTTACTCAAGTCCAAGACCTTGCCGCTGACTACTGCCGAAATAGCAGTAACAGAAGCATCTCCCGTCTCAATGGTGCTAATCACATTTCCTGTGGCTGCAGAGTAGTCATCATCATCGCTACAGGAAGAGAGCGAGCAAAGACCGGCCATCAGCAGCATCACACCTGCTAAATATTTCATTTTCATAATCTAATCCACATTAAAGTTTCTAATCTTATTTACCCTCTGATGGTTTCACTACAGGAGCACCTGTATCCATCTTCACGGTGATAACCACTTCGATGCTTGAAGAACACTTGAAGTCGGTAAACTCATTGTTGCCGGAATCAAACTTGAAGCATGCGGCTGGTCCCCATGGGTTCAATACATAACGACGGAAAGAGTTGGTACTTGGGTCGTCATCTGTATATCCTCTTGAAATGAGTGTATCATCAAAATCAACACTCTTGCCATCTACCTTGATGCTCTTGATGGTGATATCACAGTTTGGATTGTCCTTCAGAATCTTGTTGACATCGATGTAGAGAAGATATGGATTGCTCTCTGCACCCTCAAACTTCAAGGAATAGTCGCCATCGCCTGTGATGAAAACATTGGTGCTCATATAGTTGGCGGCATCGCCATCGTGTTTCCAGCCCCAACCGGAGTTGTTGAAGAAGAGGTTTGCCTTATACTTAGGACCAGATGCAGAACTTGCACTCTGGGCTACCCAGTGGTATGCCTGATACTGATAGAGATTGCCCTGGTCATCAAGACACTGGCTACCGAGCCACAGATCCTTCAGATGTCCGGTATAATCATCCTTGCTGACTTTCAGGATGCGCAGGGTGTTGTCGGCATTGGCATGCATGTTGTAATTGCCCGTTGCAGAAAGCTGGGTATTTCCGAAGCCCTTGTCGAAGGTGAACACGCCCTCATCGGTCAAGGTATATTTACCAGAAACCTGACTTCCATCAGGAGCTGTATAGATATAGCTCTTTGACTCACTGTTCATCACGAGGGTTGCATCCTCGATACCACTAGCTGCTGTAAGTTGAATGCCCTTGGCACTACCGTCGAGGTTGCAATAGTCAAACTGCTTTCCCTCTTCATTATCAGGGTTAGCCAACTTGTAGGTGATTTCCTTATTAGTCTTCTGCTCTACCCAGTCGCGCCAGTCGGCCATCAGCGTTGGCTTCACATGGGTATTCACTACCACGGTAGGAGTCCAATTGTCCCAGTATTCCTCTGAAACGAAGTTGTAGCAAAGCAAGCACTTGCCTTCATCAGAATTGTCTCGAACAGTTGCTATCTGCAAACGGTCATCAGCAAGTCCCATCAGTTTCAAACCGCTACGCCAGTTGGTAGCAACCTTATCATGACCCGAATTGTGGAGCAGCTCCGCATCCGAAAAGGTGATGGTATGATTGTCTGTATCCAGCATGTAAGTACCCTTAAAGGTCTCACCTGTCTCAGCATTATATACGGTGACATGGGCACCGCCAATCAGGTCGAACTCCATATAACCATAGTCGATAGCCGACATCACCCAGGAGTTGCCTGCGATATCAGGAGTCCAGTTCCAATGGTCGCCGGCAGAAGCGGTCTGTCCCATCATACAGGTACTCCAGTCATCATCCATACCCCAGAATCCGAGCGGACCTGCCCAGAGGTCAGAATGCTTGGTGATGGTATTGGCATCGATATCCAACTTCCATCGCTTCGATTTGCCTACACCTCCGCTCAGGTAGGTCCAAAGAGGATCGGTAACGAATTCGGCACAGAATTCATCTACCTTGAACTCGGCGTAGGGTCCCCAGAGGAAACCACCGCGGGTTTCAACACCAATACGTGCCTGATAGGTACCATTGAAAGGAATCTTCAAGCTCACCTCATCCTGCTGGAAACGTCCCTGAGGAGTATCAAAGACCACCGAATAGCTCGATGGCAACAGACTCTTGAACTTGACGATATTAGGATTGTTTTCGTCGTGAGTAATCGTGAAGGCGATGTTCTCAGCCAAATCCTCAGAAGACAAGTTCTTATCGCCCAGACCAAACTCGTCTGGAGAGCAGCTCGCCATGAAGAGAATCATGACTGCTGTCAAAAGCGAATATATTTTATTTATAATCTTCATAAAACCAATACTTTAAAAAGTTAGAATTACCAACCTGGATTCTGCTTCAGGAGACCATGAGAAAGTCCGATCTCGGTGATAGGAATCTGAATCAAGCCACGTTTCTTGATGATATTCTCGGCACTGATGGATACGGTGGATTTCTCGCCGCCATCCTTCACTTCCCAGGAACCGGCAATCTCCCTGGCTGCCTGCTCCACGCCCTGACGGAGCTGATCCCAATAGCGGATTCCCTCGAAGGCAAACTCAAGTTTGCGCTCTTTCAGGATGTTCTCCTTGGTGGCTGTCTGCTGAGAATAGTTGCCACTCAGGGTGGTACCATCATCCTCTGTATAAGCACGCTTGCGAACCTGGTCGAAGTAAGACTGGGCATTAGGACTACCCAACTCTGCTGCCATCAACAGGACATCGGCGTAACGGACGAGTACCCAATCCTGGAACTGACTGATTTGGAAATCGCCTGCACCCACTGTTTCCGTGTAATGCTGCAACTTGCCATCACCAGCAGTTTCGTGCTTAGACAAAGGGGTGTATTTCTTCACGAAATATCCGGTGTATTCACGCTGGTCGGCAAGATAAGTGCTCTCGTAATCCTTCAACTGTGAAGCATCGATGATAGAGGCTGAACGGCGGGTATCACCCGTAGCATAGGCTGAAGCAATGGATGGCGTAACGGTGCATGCACCCCAACCCTGGCCATAGCCTTCGTAAACCAGACTACCGGTACGCATTCCTACCATCACCTGGAAACGGTTTCCATCATTGTTGCCATTATAGTCGGCTGTGTAGTTGAACTTCATCGATAGTATGGTCTCTGGGTTTCCAGGACCAGCCCAGGAAGAGTTCTCATGTGCCCAAAGTCCTACGTGGTCACCGCTCTTGTCATCAGAAGAAGCTGGCCACAAATCTCTGAATCGAGGTACCAGACTGAACTCGCCACTGGCGATGATATCCTCGCAGGCAGCCAGTGCATCCGCCTTGGTCAAGCCCAACTGATCAGGCTCCTTGCCATAATAGCCACTATAGAAGAGGTATGCGCGAGCCAGAATGGCCTCGGCACCATACTTGGTGACATGTCCATCGTTGGTAGCCGCATCCTTCTTAGGATAGGCATTGGCAGGAATGTGCTCAATGGCATACTTCAAATCTCTGAACACCAGACTATATACGGAGTCTGGAACAGCCTGGGGAACCACATCACTGGTGGCATGTTCCAGCAACGGGATATTCTCCCAGAGGCGAAGCATATCAAAATAGCACAGGGCACGAAGGGCATGAGCCTCACCCAGATAGGTGTTCTTTGCATTCTCATCATCCCAGGTAATGCCTTCACCCTTATCGATAAACTCATTGCAGCGGAAGATGGCTGCATAATAGCTCTTCCACAAGGTTTCGTGCATATCGGTATAAGATGGTGCCTGATTCATATCGAAACGGTCGAGGATCTGGGTATTGCGTCCATCGTTGTTACCCGTACCGCCAAAACACTCGTCACTCATCGTCTCGGTCAACTGATAGACGGTGAACGAAGGACCGTCCGAAACGGTACGCTGCCAACCGTCGTAGCAGGCATAGAGCGAGCGAAGTCCATCCTCCTGACTCTTATAGTAATTGCCGGAATTCGATTCTGTCTTGGAAGCCACATCCAGCCAACTGTCGCTGCAAGATGCCAGACCTCCCATAGCCAAAATACCCAAAGCGGCTATCTTTATTTTATTTGTCTTCATAATGATATCTCCTTTAAATTAGAACTTAAGATTCAAACCTACCATGAAGGTACGTGGACGTGGATAGTAACCCAAATCTACGCCTGATGCCCAACTGTTGACACCATAACCGATTTCTGGATCCATGCCGTCATACTTGGTAAAGGTAAACGCATTCTGAACCTGGAAGTACAAACGGGCCTGAGATACGAACTTCTGATGCAGAAGCTTAGCAAAGTCATAACCTAAGGTGATGTTGCTGATTCTCAGGAAGTCACCATCCTGGATAAAGAGGTCGGAGAACTGATAGTTCACATTGGTCTCTGTCACACGTGGATATTTGTTGGATGTTCCCTCACCTGTCCAGCGCTGCAGGATGGCTGAAGTGTAGTTGGCTGTCTTGGCACCTACATTGCGGTAGCTCTGAACGATGTCGTTGCCTACAGAACCGTTGGCGGTTACAGAGAAGTCGAGTCCCTTGTAGTCGAAACCGAATGAGAAACCATAGGTAAAGTCTGGCATACCATTGCCCAGGTTTACCTTGTCGGCATCATTGATGGTACCATCGTGGTTGACATCGTAATACTTCACATCGCCTGGTTTTACAGAAGATCCCTGAAGTACGCCATTGCCTGCTGCTACCCACTCGTCGATTTCTTTCTGGTTCTGGAAGATACCAGCGGTCTTGTAACCCCAGAAATAACCGATTGGTTCGTCATTGCTGCAACGGTAGAACTCGGTAGAGTTATCATAGAGCTGACCATTACCATCGGTACCATGAATGATACCATCTGATGTAGGGATGCTTCCCACCTTATTCTTATTATAGGCGCCGTTGACATTCACATAGTAGTTGAAATCTCTACCGATGTTGTCGCTCCAGCCCATACCGATTTCTATACCGGTATTCTCTACGTCACCTCCATTGAAATAAGGGGCTCCCGTACCGGCTGTGCCTGGGATAGGCTTAACCAGCAACCAGTCTTTGGTGGTCTTCTTATACCAGTCGATGTTGATATTCAACTTGCCCAGGAGGCGCAGATCCAAACCGAAGTCCAACTGCTCTGAAGTTTCCCACTTCACATTCTCGTTAGACAGACGGCTTTCGTAAGCACCATAGTAATTTGACTGTCCGTCAGCACCCAAAGCCGTACCGAAGTTATAGTAAGCACCCGATGTTGAGATAGGAGAAATAAACATCAGGTCGCCAATATTCTGGTTACCAACCTGTCCCCAGCTTGCACGCACCTTGGCATAATCAAGTACCTTGAGCAGAGGCTTCACCCATTTTTCATTGGTTACAATCCAACCGGCAGAAACAGAAGGGAAGTAGCCCCAGCGGTTGCCACGGGCAAACTTAGAAGAAGCATCGGCACGCAGGGTAGCTGTTGCCATATAGGTTTCCTTCCAGTTCCAGCTTACACGACCAAAGTAGCTCACCATGCGCTGTGACAGAGAAGGAGCACCGCTGGCACCCAGACCATCGGTAGCGGTGGCAGCAGTACCATTGCTTACATAAGCATGGTTCCAGTCGGCAAAGCCACTCTTCAGGGTGGCATTGGATGCACTTACGCCTACGCCATCAAAGCGCCAGGATTCCATACCTGCCAAGGCTGTGAAGCTATGCTCCTTCACCTTGAAGTCGTAAGACAGGGTGTTGGTCCAGGTCAACTGCCAGTTATGTCCCATATTCTGGTTCACACTGGTACGGTTGGCTGTGTTGTAACTATAGATAGAGAACTGATAGAGAGGAGTAAACGAACGGTAATCGCTTGCATAATATTCGTAACCTACTACGGTGCGATACTTCAAGTTCTTGATAGGCTCAATCTCCGCATACACATTACCGGTGAAACGGGCTGCATTCGTCTGATTGTTATTGTTCGTCATCATCAAGCCGTATGGGTTGCCATCGGCATTATACCAGTCGCTGTTGCTGGTATCATTAAAAGGAGAATCATACTTGTTGTTGTCGCTATATACAGGCGACAATGGAGAGGTATTGAAGGCACTGCGCAGAGAGTTGTTGTAAGCATTGCCCACACTGATACCCGTATTCTGGGTATAGATGAAACTGATCTGCTCACCCACCTTCAACCAGTCCTTCACCTTCCAGTCGGAATTGACACGGAAGTTGTAACGTTCATAATTGCTGACGTCCTTGCCGCCAACAATACCCTCCTGGTTCATATAACCCAGCGTCATGGCATAATTAGCTGTCTTGCTACCGCCATTTACACCTATATTATAAGAAGAAGTCTTGGCATTCTTCACAAACATCTGATCTACCCAGTCGGTATCAATCAAATCGCCATTGGCATCATAGATACTCTTGTATTTGCTCCAGTCGTAGGCGTTCTTACCCGAGTTGATGGCAGCCTCATCCAGAATAGTCATATACTCCCTGGCATTGAGCATATCAATGCTGCGTGGCTTGTTCTGCCAACCCACATAGCCGTCGAAGCTAACCACGGCACGGCCTTCCTTACCACCCTTGGTAGTAATCAGAACCACACCATTGGCCGACTGCGAACCATAGATGGCAGCCGATGCCGCATCCTTCAGCACATCAATGCTTTCGATATCGGCAGGATTCAGAGAAGCGATGTCACCACGTACACCATCAATGATGTAAAGCGGATCAGAACCACTCACGGTGCCCATACCACGGATGTTTACCTTCAAACCGGAACCCGGCTGACCGGATGTAGAAATGATGCTCATACCAGGAGTCTGTCCCTGGAGCGCCTGAAGCGGATTGGAAGTGTTCAACTTGGCGATGTCATCACCCTTCACGTTGATATTGGCACCCGTCACCAGCTTTTTCTTCTGAACACCATAACCCACGACGACGACCTCATCAAGAGATTGCTTATCCTCATTCAAGGTTACGTTGATTACAGAACCTGTGACCTTCACCTTTTGGGTGATAAAGCCCAGGTAAGAAACTTCGAGTGTTTGTCCATTCTTTGCTTCAATGGTAAAGTTACCATCCAGGTCAGTAACGACACCCGTCTTTGTACCCTGCACCATGACACTTGCACCAATCAATGGTTCATTGTCACTGCCAGAGATAACAGATCCCTTCACCGTCTGAGCATTGAGGACACCCGCTCCGATTCCTAACAGTGCCTGGAAAGCCAACATGATGGCTACCAGAGCAACTTTACAGAGCACTGGACTCTGCGAGAAATGTTGAGATGTTTTTCTCATAATTACTTAGGTTTTAAATTTAAATAAGTATAGGTTTATACCATGTTCTAATGTGATGATTTTTAGGATCATTAGGTCACTATAAAACACAGATGATTCCTTGTGATTATAATATATCGGTGGCAAAAGTACATAAAAAAGAAGCACACATTTGTATCTTTTGGTTAATAAATAGTGTATAAAATGTAATAAACTAAACAAATAAACATGTATTTTTCATTTAAAAGAAACAAATAAACATGAGAAGGAAATGAAAACGTACTCATCCAGAAAACAAAAAATAACATTAGATATAATTATTTTTGCGTGTGCACGCAGAAATTCTTGCTTGCCCACGCAAAAATAAAAGCCCTAGGCCATCCTGAAAATCAAGCAACTATTGAGTGATCAACTTTTTGGGGAATTAGACGAATGATAGCGAATCAAACCTTCCATAGGAGACCTCATAATTACTCCCATTTTCATTCCAGTTTCTTCCATTGCAGCCAAGATAAACTTCTGAAAATAGAAAGCAATACTGCCTACAAATCCAACAGCATCTTCTGCCAAGGAATAAGAACATAAAATATGAGAAACAAAATCACGATACACCTGAACCAACATCTCTTTCAAGAGTTTATACTCCTCATCCGTTAATCCAACCTTAGCATCAGCCTTACTTTGAAGTAATTCACCGACAAACGTAGAGATGGAAGCCAGGAAACGATTAGCTAAAGGTTGTCGATAAACCCTATCAATAATACCAGCATAGTCCATACCTGCCCACGCAAAGAATCTTTCCTTTACAGCAGCCATGACAGGTTCACGCAAAATCAATCTGAGGAAAGCCTTTCCTATTGCAGTACCACTACCCTCATCACCCAGGATATAACCCAACGGAGGAACTCCCCGAACAATATTTACTCCATCATAGAAACAGCTGTTGGAACCCGTTCCCAAGATGACAGCCACACCTTGCTCTCTGCCCAACAAAGCACGGGCAGCACCCAACATATCACTCTCCGCTATACAAGATGCTCCAGGAAAAGAAGTATGAAGCAATGCCTCCATCTTCGGTTTCATGGCATCAGTAATTCCGCTACCATAGAAAAAGACCATCAGCGGACCTGCCAATGCTTCACCTATTTTATTTGAAAGAGGAACTTTCACATCCTCATCCAAAATTCGGAGAATCTCATCCTCATGAAGATGATAAGGATTCAATCCCTGCGACTGGCAGGTTATCAGAACACGACCATCAGTTTCCACCAAGTTCCAATCAGTTTTTGTACTGCCACTATCAGCTATCAAATACAACATACTTATATGATTAATTTGAATATTTCACTTACTATAATAATACGACAAGCACCCATATTCTAAATTCATCAGGCACTTTCTCTATGCAAAATTAAGAAAAGAAACAAATATTACCAAACAAAAGACGAAAAAGTTTATCGATTATTTTGCATTATCTCTGATTTTGAGTAACTTTGCACTCAAATATGAAATTTGTTATGAAAAAGAAAATTCTGTTTATCCTTTTATTGTTGGTTGTGTGTTTATTGCCAACTCATGCCGTGCTGAAGGAAGCTAACCTCGACACGACACTCTTCATGCTTCGTACAGAATTGACACAATACCACATAGACCTGGAAAAGCAGAACAGAATGGCGAAGGCTCAGCAGCAAGCTGTCATCAAAGAGCTTATTCATATCATGATGCAAGCAGACCAGAACTCCATTATGCTCTATTCACAAAGAAATGGTTATATATTTGACTTGACCTATGCCTGCAACGAAGCTACAGAACAGTTCAGAAAATTTAAGTCTAAAGCAGCCCCATTCCGCAATATGATCAACCAAAATAATATTGAGGTGGCACGGTTTGACTCGCTCATCAACTATCTCTACGGCATGAACACCATATTCATGACCAAGGAAGCCCAAGTGAATCGCAATGTGGATCTGACCCTTGCTGTTAATATCAGGAGGCAACTGATAGAAAAGCAACAGCAACTCAACGAATACATCAAGGCATACGATGTAACCGACAAAAAGCTGAAAGCTCTCAACGACTATGCCAATATCAGATATTCCGAAATACAAACCAGCATCTTCAATAATGGAGGAGAAAACTATTTCAAGATATTAGGCAACTTAGGCAACAACTATAGAGAAGCAAAAAGTTCAGTCACCGAGAAATACAAGCCAGCACCAGATATGATGTCACAATGGGATGTACGCATCATCTTCATTCTTTTCGGCATCATCATTTTCTATGGACTCATTTCCGTCTTCCTCAACTTGCTGACCATTCGTTGTCTGATGACTTTCCTCATCAAGAAAGGATGGTTTGAAAGCATCAAGGAGAGTTTCATGGCCAAGCGTCCATGTATCATCATGGCAATGACCGTTGTTACCTTTGCTGCTATTTTAGGGATTATTAGAATGATTACCAAGCAGAATTTCATCATCATGGCAAGCGATTTGCTGGTAGAATTTTCCTGGTTGGTGGGTGTTATTCTCATCTCTCTCCTACTCCGTGTAGGCAATGACCAGATCAAGAGTGCTTTCCGCATCTATTCTCCATTGATGCTGATAGGCTTCTTCGTCATTACGTTCCGTATTATCCTGATTCCAAACGATTTGGTCAACTTCATATTTCCACCTATTCTGTTGCTTTGCACTTTATGGCAGTGGAATGTCATACAAAGACACAACAAGAAAGTACCACGTCTGGACATGATTTACACATGGATATCACTGGCAGTATTCACCGTCAGTACATTCTGTTCGTGGATTGGTTTTACCCTGCTTGCCGTACAGATCATCATCTGGTGGATGATGCAGCTTACCTGTATTCTAAGTATCACCTGTATCAAAGACTGGCTGGGGGTATATGCAGAGCGCAAGAATTTAAAGCACAAACCTATTACAGACAAGTGGTTCTTCCGCTTTATCAATAAGGTGGCTTTACCTGTAGCCGGTGTATTCTCATTTATTATTGCCATCTACTGGGCGGCAGCGGTATTCAACATGAGCGACACAACCTGGATGATTTTCAACAAGCATTATATCGACAGTGAGAATTTCTCGGCCTCTCTATACAGTTTAAGTCTTGTAGCATGCCTCTACTTCCTGTTCAACTATCTGAATATCACAACCACCGATATCATGCGCCATCATTTCGAGAAGTCTGATCCGACGTCTGCAGCTTCCAAGATTATGATGTTCAAGAATGTGCTGCAGGTAGTGGTCTGGGGCATCTGGCTGATGATAGCTCTCACAATATTCCATGTAGGCAAATCCTGGTTATTGGCCATCTTCGCAGGTTTATCAACGGGTCTGGGTTTTGCATCGAAAGACATCTTGGAGAACATCTACTATGGCGTTTCCCTCATGATGGGTCGCGTGAAAGTTGGCGACTACATCATTTGTGAAGGAACCCGTGGACGCGTAAGCAGTATCAGCTATACTTCCACGATGCTGGAGGCTACAGACGGCTCCGTCATAGCATTCCAGAACTCTCAACTCTTTGCCAAGAACTACAAAAATATGACCCGAAATCATGGTTATGAGTTGGACATATTAGAAGTAGGTGTGGCATATGGTACCAACGTAAAAGAAGTTAAGAAAATACTCATTGAGGCACTCAACAAACTCGATTGCATCTATCATGAAAAAGGTGTACGCATCGTTTTGAAGAGTTTTGATGACAACTGTATCACGCTTAAGATATTGGTATGGGTCAACGTACTCACACAGTATGCAGACGATGGTATCATCATGGAATGCATTTACGATACACTCAACGAGCACAATATTGAGATTCCTTTCCCACAACGTGAAATAACAATCAAGAACGTAACGACAGAGGAATTAGGAGTCAAGAAACAAGAGTTAGGAGATTAAAATTAGATACTTTAAAATAATAAGATATGGCAACAACATTTATAGCAGGTCCATGCGTCATTGAATCCATGGAGTTACTGGAAACAGTAGCCCAGGAGTTGGTACGCATCAACCAGGAGTTGGGAACAGACATCATATTTAAGTCATCATTTGACAAGGCCAACCGCACATCTATCCACTCTTTCCGTGGACCAGGCATAGAAAAAGGCTTGCAGATGCTCGGGGACATCAAGGAGAAATACGGCTTACGCGTACTCACGGATATTCACGAGAGCTATCAGGCAGAAGCTGCAGGTGAGGTATGCGATGTACTTCAGATTCCAGCTTTCCTCTGCCGTCAGACCGACCTTTTAGTAGCAGCAGCAAAGACCGGTAAAATTGTTAACATCAAGAAGGCTCAATTCTTGAGCGGAAGAGATATGCGCTATCCTGTAGAGAAAGCTCTGGATAGTGGTGCCAAGGAAGTATGGCTTACAGAACGCGGCAACTGTTTCGGATACAATAATCTTGTAGTTGATTTCCGTAACATTCCAGATATGAAGGAGATTGTACCTAATGTCATCATGGACTGTACCCATAGCGTACAACGCCCAAGTGCAGGTGACGGAAAAACCGTTGGAGACCGTAAGTTCGTACCAGCCATGGCTAAAGCAGCTAAAGCATTCGGTGCTACAGGCTATTTCTTTGAAGTACACCCTGACCCAGACCATGGAAAAAGCGATGCCGCTAACATGTTGGAACTGGACAAGCTTGAAGCATTAATCGCAGACCTATTGGCTTAGCACATAACATTTCAGTTTAAGAATCATCAATCATGACAGAAAAGAACAACCATATAGAGGACAAAACCGTCCGTGCCTATGGTGAACAGGCACTTCGAGAAGAGGCACAGGCCATTCTTGACCAAATCCCTTTCCTGGACGAGAACTTCGAAAAAGCAGTTGACATGATGTACAACTGCCAGGGAAAAATCATCGTAACCGGTGTAGGCAAAAGTGGACATGTAGGAGCTAAAATAGCAGCTACACTTGCATCAACCGGAACACCAGCTTTCTATATCAACCCACTCGATGTATATCATGGCGATTTGGGTGTCATGACAGATAAGGATGTGGTATTAGCTTTGAGTAATAGCGGTCAGACAGACGAATTGCTCCGATTCATTCCTATGGTTCTTCACATGAACATCCCGATCATTTCCATAACAGGTAATCCGAAATCACTGTTGGCAAAATACTCCAACTTTCATATCACAGTAAAGGTAAAGAAGGAAGCGTGCCCATTAAACCTCGCTCCAACAAGCAGCACAACAGCAGCTCTTGCCATGGGTGATGCCTTGGCTATTGCGCTGATGCAGGTGCGCCATTTCCAACCTCGTGATTTTGCGCAATTCCATCCAGGCGGTGAGTTAGGAAAACGATTGCTGACAACAGCAGAGGATGTCATGCGAAGCGACGATTTGCCTATTATTCCTAAGGAAATGCATCTCGGTGAAGCTATCATCCATGTAAGTAAGGGCAAATTAGGATTAGGAATATCGCTCGATGAGGACAAGAAGGTCATCGGATTGATTACCGATGGTGACATCCGTCGTGCGATGGAAAAATGGCAGGCAGAATTCTTCAACAAGACTGTGAGCGACATCATGACAACTACTCCGAAGATGGTAAATCCAAACACCAAAATCTCCGAGATACAACGCATCATGCACAAGTACAAGGTTCATACTGTACTCGTAGTAGATCAGGAAAACCATCTCATGGGAATCGTCGATCATTATGCTTGTATGGTATAAGGGATTTATGCACAGATTACACGGATTTTTTACGCGGGGATTCCTTTTGTGAGGGATTCTTTCATGGATTATTGATTTTAGAGGTTATTGATTAATAAGATGAGATATTTATTATTCATTGCGACTTTGTGGCTGTCTTGTTCGCTGTGCAGCGCACAGACAAGCGATTCATTGATCGTCAATCAGCTTCGCGGGAAAGGCATCCGCTTTTCTCACGATAATTCTGTTACACTTCTGATGAGCGGTCAGGAGAAATTTGATGATATGTTCCAGGCTATCCGACAGGCCAAACATAGCGTACACTTGGAATACTTCAACTTCAGAAACGATAGTATTGCCGGACTTCTTTTTGATCTGCTTGGCGAGAAAGTCAAGGAAGGTGTCAAGGTAAGGGCACTCTATGATGGTTTCGGAAATGCTTCCAACAATCAACCGCTCAGAAAGAAGCACCTCAAAAAAATACGCAATATGGGCATCGAGATTTATGAATATAAACCGATGAAATTCCCATGGGTACATGGAGTGTTCAACCGTGATCACCGAAAGATTGTAGTCATCGACGGACAAATCGCCTATACAGGTGGCATGAACGTTGCCGACTATTATATAAAAGGTACAAAAGTTGTAGGTGAATGGCACGACATGCATTGCCGCATTGATGGTAGTGAAGTGAATACCCTGCAGAAAATCTTCCTCAAGATGTGGAACAAAGTAAGTGGACAAAACATACATGGTGCAGAATACTATCGGGCAGCCAAAAAGGAATATCTGGTAGAGAATCTGAAACCAGACACTACCGCAACAGCCTATCATAAGATGGTGGGCATCATCAACCGTGAACCACACATTTCCAAGGACATCATCCGATACTTCTACGTGAATGCCATCAATGATGCCCAAGACAGTATCAAAATCATCAGTCCCTACTTCACTTTAAGCCGCAAATTGAAGAAAGCATTAAAGAATGCGGTAAAACGAGGAGTGAAGGTTGAGATTATGCTCAGTACAAGGAGTGATATACCGCTGACACCCGACTGTGGATTTTATAATGCCCATAAGTTGATGAAAGAAGGTTGCAATATCTGGATGTACACCCCGGGCTTCCATCATACCAAGATTATCATGGTAGATGGCAGATTCTGTACAGTGGGCAGCGCCAACCTCAATGCGAGAAGTCTTCGTTGGGATTATGAGGAAAATGCAGTTATCATCGACCCACATACAACCCGCCAGCTTGTAGATCTCTTCGATGGCGAGAAGAAAGATAGTTTCCTGCTCAATGAGAAAAATTGGCGGGAATGGAGAACAGGCTGGCAAAGATTCAAAGGATGGTTTGCAGCCAAACTGCTGACACCTTTTTTATAAATTCCTAACAAGGAGAAAAAACAGAGATATAGAATGAAAGAAGAAATGAAGAAACAACAAATTGGCAGACAAATACCAGCGTTTGCTATAGTAGAAAGCAACACGTTGGCAGTAATGGGACTCAGGCAATTGCTCGAGTCTGCCATCCCCTCTGCACAAATTCAGGCATTTGGCACATTTGGTGAATTGCAAGCTTCCAATCCAGAGCATTTCATCCACTTTTTTGTATCTATGCATATTGTACTCGCTAATCGAAATTTCTTCTTGAATTTTAAACATAAGACCATCGTCCTCACTCCCAGCAATGATCCTATGTCACAACTGAATGATTTCCATTGTCTTTGCGTCAATGTATCAGAAGGAATACTCATCAAAGAACTCATCAGTTTACAAAAAAAAGGACATCCTCATGGAGAGTATTTGCCAGAAACATTGGAGCATACACAGGAAAAAACACTCACCGACCGGGAAATTGAGGTACTTTCATTGGTGGCAAAAGGAAAGATTAACAAAGAAATTGCCGACCTCCTATGTATCGGATTGACAACTGTGATAACACATCGAAAGAATATTCAAGAAAAATTAGGTATCAAATCGGTATCTGCTCTTACCATTTATGCTGTCATGCACGGTTTTGTGGATATCAATCATATATAAGCCATCATTATAAGTAGGTATCAACTGTAAAAGAGACAATAAAGCCTCCCATCATTTTTTTGATAGGAGGCTTTATTGTATATCTTCAATACCTAAAAATAGGGATCGTAAGAATCTATCCAAGAGCTTTCTATTGAAAGAATTATAGTTTGACCGTTGAAATATCTACGAGATTATTCACTATCGCATAGATGGTAAGACCTGCTGGTGAATGAATCTGAAGCTTTCGTGCTATATTTCTTCGATGCGTAATCACTGTATTAATAGAGATATAGAGATGATCAGCTATCTCCTTATTGGTCATACCTTGAACCAAAGCTACAATGACATCCTTCTCGCGATCACTCAACTGTTCGTCATTCTGTGGAGTCTGGGATATCATATTAGAAATCTTCGCACTTACATCATTCTGTTTCAACTTCCGTTCTGCATTTCTTACGGCAGGAATAAAGATTTCTTCCTCCACTTCAGAGTGGTGCCTGAGCCATTCCTCATTATTGTATATATCATAAAGTGTAGCACTTAGCTGATTATTGTGCAACCCATCAGAAGGAAGATATTTGATGATGATATTTTTTAATTCCTTAAGCTTCTGGTCCACCTGAACATGATGCTTGGAGAACGTTTCTATATTGAAATCAGCAAGTGGATTACTCTCTATAAGTGACTGTACATAAGGGAATACCGACTTTTCCTCATACTTCATGTGATTGATGATACTATGAGCATATTCATCATAAAGTTTGAGGATGAGACGCGCTAAATTGTCATTTTCATCCAAAGCCTCAACCAATTCCTTACGGATGAAAGGTAATTGAAAATCAATGTAATAAGCATGAGAAGCCTTGAGATAATGCAACAAAGTTGACAAGGACAAACGTTCAGCATTATCATATTCCTTATACCCATTCATAGCGTAGTTAACTACAGCCAAGAAAGTATAAGTATCCACTCCCTGTTCCGCGCATACCTCTTCTACCGTCTTGTCGCCGAATCCCAGATTGATGCCGAAGCTACCAAGACTCTGCAAGATGTTATAATTGTCTCTAATGATGCTGATCATCTTATCATCAGCTTCATACATCTTTTGATTTTTCATCTTTGTCACCTATTTTGAAAACATTCATAATGTCAAGTATCCCAACAGCAAAACTCTCATTCTGCTATTCGGCGGCAAAGATACAAAAAAACTCTGAAACATGCAATACCTAAAAATGGGGATGCTAAAGTTTACCGATTTTTAGGTATTGCAAGTTTTTTTAAAACTCCGTACCTTTGCACCCGAAATCAGAATAGTGCGGTGATGCTTGCCACTCCCGAGTGGATAGTGCTGTGTTCCTATTATATATAAGGATAACCCACTTGAAGTCGAGACCGCAAGCAGACAACCGCACTTTTCCTTTTTTGTCCGTTCCAGCTCTATATATTAGGTTAGGATGATAAGGAAAAAGATTATAAAGATAACAAAATAAATAAATAAATGAACAATTTAAGAATTGGATTCATGTCTGCTGCCTTGATTGCCGGCTTGGCCAGTGCAAACGCACAGACAGTTGCTGCTGACAGTGTTATGCAGCACGTAAATGGTAAACGACTTAGCGTCGGAGGATATGGAGAGGTAGCTCTGAGTCGCAACTTCTATAGCGACCACGTGAGCCGTTACAGTTTGGCAGATGAGCACAAAAAAGATCCAAGTCATGGTCGTTTTGATATTCCTCATGCAGTTATCTATTTAGGTTACGACTTCGGAAAGGGTTGGACTATGGGTACCGAGATTGAGTTTGAGCATGGTGGCGTAGGAATGGCCTATGAGAAAGAAGATGAAGAAGGTGGCGAATGGGAACAGGAAGTAGAAAAAGGCGGAGAGGTCGAACTCGAACAGTTCTGGATTCAGAAGTCATTCGGTCGTTGGGCAAACATCAAGGCTGGTCACATCGTTGTTCCCGTTGGTTTGAACAACGCTTACCATGAGCCATTGAATTTCTTCACTGTTTATCGTCCTGAAGGTGAGAATACGGTTCTTCCAAGCACCTGGCATCAGACAGGTGTCAGTTTCTGGGGTAAGACAAAGGGCTGGAGATATGAATTGCAATTCCTGGCAGGCTTGAACTCTGACAACTTTACCAACACAGGTTGGATCAATAAGGGACCAGGCACTCCTACCGAAGGTGAAATTGCAACAAAATATGGTACAGCCCTCCGTATCGACAACTACTGCATCAAGGGCTTACGCATCGGTCTGAGCGGATACTATGGTCATGCCATCGGCAACTCTTATCCAAACAACAAGGATGGAGCAGAATCTAAGTACAAAGGTGTGGTAGCTATCGGAGCCATCGACTTCACATACAATAATTATAACTGGATTGTACGCGGTCAGGCAGACTATGGTTACCTGAGTGATGCAAAACAGTTGAAGTACTTTACTAATCGTCTAAATGGTCTCTCTCCATTCCATCACTCTGCATTTGTCAGCAAGAATGCTTTTGCCTATGGTATCGAGGCAGGATATAATATCTTCTCACAAATTGAGAAACTCCGTCAGGACAACCAGAAACTGTATCTCTTTGGACGTTATGAGCACTATAATCCATATGCTTCCAAAACCAAAAATACATCATACGACTACACAAACGTACAGCGTATGGCAGTTGGTATCAATTACTATCCTGTGAAACAGATTGTAGTGAAGGCAGAATATTCACATCGCTTCCTGAAGAGCCAGTACAACAATGAGCCAGCCATCAACATCGGTGTGGCTTATGAAGGATGGTTTCTCTAAAGATTCTCACAGAAGAACTTAATATAAAGTGATTGAAACATAGAAACAAACATATCAATAACAAAATATTTATATAAAAAATGAAAAAGGTTTTTAAAAGTGCAGTAATGCTCATGGCAGCTTTCATGTTGCCATTAGGTTTCACTTCATGCAGCAGTGATGATGATCCTGTAGAGAACAATGACTTTACAAACAAGGAGTATGGTCAGGATGCCATGGATGCCTGCGATGAACTTTGCAATGCGCTCCGTGCAGCTTACAGCAAAGTAAACAACGCAAATTTGAGTGCAGATCAGGAAACATACCTGAAGAATGTATGTGCTAACGCTGTAGACAATACCATCCAGCCAACATACAAGTCACTGGCTGACGCTGTAGAGAAGTTGCACACAGCTCTTCCTAAGAGTGTAGATACCAACAACCTGACTCAGGAGAACATCAACAATGCCTGCGAAGCTTTCAAGGAAGCACGTGCCTTGTGGGAGAAGAGCGAGGCTTTCCTCGGTGGTGCAGCATCAGACTTCGATATTGACCCACACATCGACTCATGGCCATTGAACCGTACACTCCTCCACAGCTACTTTGCTACAGGCAAGTATAGTGATGATGCGCTTGAGGATGCTTCTATCCTTGGTTTCCATGCACTTGAGTTTATCCTCTTCCGTGATGGACAGCCACGTAAGGTTGCAGAGTTCAAGGGAAACGATACCTACAAAGGCTTTACAGACGTAAAGGGTTCTGAGGAATTGAAGTATGCCGAGGCTGTTATCGAGGACTTGGTAAATCACGTATATGAGCTGGAGGTAGCATGGTCTGAGAATCCTAACGAATCTCGCCTCGCAGCAGTAAAGGCAGCAGGTCTTGAGTACCTGACAGACAAAAACCAGTCTTACGCAGCCAACCTGAAGAATGCAGGCAACAATTCTATCAGTAAGTTTGCAACACTGAAGGCAGCCATCCAGCAGCTTCTCTCTTTGGAGGAAGGTTCAGCATGGGGCATCTCTAACGAGGTAGGTACAGCCAAGATTGCCAACCCATTCCAGGCTGGTGATATCAGCTACGTAGAGTCTCCATATAGCTACAACTCTATCACCGACTTCCAGAACAACATCCGTTCTATCGAGAACTTGTGGTATGGTGGAACTAATGGTACAAGCTCTAATGCTAAGTATAGCTTCCATCAGTTCTTCAAGGATAATGCATCTGCAGAAGGTCAGCGTGTAGAGACAGCTATCGCTAATGCTATCAGCAAGATTGGTGGTATGCCTTACCCATTCGTTAAGTATGTAAGTACCGTTTGGGGTAAGAAATTTGATGAAGTTAACCCAGAGTAATCTTGGGTAAACAAACATACAGGAAGCATCTCACCATACTCTTTTTGGTGAGATGCTATTCTGCGTAAAACGAGAAAATAAAACATTATAAAACAAAATAACATTATGATTTATCAAAGAATTAGCAAAATGTTATTGCTCGGCTTGCTTGTATTGCCATTGGCATCCTGCTCTGACGATAACAGTGTTGTAAACAATGACAAGTTAAATGGTGACTCTCAGTTTGGTAAGGCAAACGATGTTTTTGACGCCTCAGAATGGTATCCAGGTGGTGAACTTGGTACAGACGAAGGCATGAGCTATTCGGCCGAAACTCCAGCTACCACCAATCAGGGATTGTCAACCAGTTTCAACAAAGGTGAGGATTTCTTCGAGCACCTTTACACCATCACAGAGGCTCCACGTAAGGGTCTTGGCCCAGCTTGGGTTCGCAGCAGCTGTATTCACTGCCATCCAAACTATGGTCATGGAAAGTTCCAGAACCAGTATCAGGCAGACCAGTTTGGTAACGGCTACCTACTTGTTATTTATCACCCTACAGCAGGTACTACCGCTGACGGAAAGGCTTATGCGGCTAACAGTTACATTTCTGAGGTAACAGGTATGCCACAGACCAAGGCTATGACTCCATTCTCTGCTCCTATCGACGAGAAGCAGATTAACATCCAGTGGAATGAGGTTACAACCATGCCTAGCGGTTTGGCTATGAAGTTCCCTAAGGATGGCGAGGCTTTTGCTTTGCAGTATCCAGAGGTTACCATCCCTCAGTCTGCATTCAATACCAATCCTAAGCCAGACAACTATGAAGTACGTTTGGAATCAACCATCGGTATCTATGGTACAGGCTTGCTTGATGCCATCGACCAGGATGATATGAAGAAAGTTTATCAGAATGAGGCGAAATACGTAGAATTGAATCCAGGCATGTGGGACAAGACTGCTAACGATTGGGCTTCAGGTGCCTGGTACACGTTGGCAGATGGAACCAAGAAGGTGAAGAAGTTTACCTATGCCATGACCCGTGCTTCCCTACAGGATGGTGCAGGTGCCAATGCCATCTGGAACATTACCAACGTAACACGTTCCGACCGTCATTACCTCTATACCACTCCAGCTTGGGCAAAGTATCAGAGCGAAGACCCAGAAGTAATCAGTTATATCAAGAAGCATGGTGCTGACGAATCTTCTGTACTCCACCCATACTATGCAGATGGAACTGACGAAGGTATCAAGGAGAGAGTAAACGAGATTCTGAGCTGTAACAATGCAGCCAAGTCAGCTACTTTCGAGAAATACCTTTTGAAGGGTGCTCCATACAATGGCGAGGAAGAAATGAGCGACAAGGATTACTATGACTTCATGGTATGGCATCGTGGTCTGGCAGTTCCTGCAGCTCGTAACCTCGACAACGCACAGGTTCAGGAAGGCAAGAAGCTCTTCACCCAGTGGGGTTGCGCTACTTGCCACAAGCCATCATGGAAGACTGGTTCTGACAACTATTGGGTAGATAATGCTATCAAGGCTTACGCTAAGAGCATTGGTCAGGATCCTAACACCATGTTGCCAAAGTATCCAAACCAGACTATTTATCCATACACCGATTTGGTACAGCACCGTCTGTTCATGGCTAACGACATCCGCACAGGATGGTGCCGCACTACTCCACTCTGGGGACGTGGTTTGTCAAGCATGTTGACTGGTCGCAGCGACCGTTTGCACGACTGCCGTGCCCGCAACGTAGTAGAGTCTATCATGTGGCACTGCTATGACAAACGCAGTGATGCTTACAACTCAGCACTCAACTTCTACAATGCAACCAAGGAAGAGCGTGATGCTGTAGTGGCATTCATCAATGCTATCTAAGCCTTTACAAGAAGAAACAAAAATAAGAAAAGCTGCCAGGCTATCAAAAGCATTTGGCAGCTTTTTTTATCAGAACCTCTAAATATACGTATAAAATCTTGCTCGTCTCCGAATAATATCGTAATTTTGCAGCGGAAATTCTATCAAGGTTCCAACTAAGTATGGTTAAAAAGATTATATTCATTCTTTACATTCTTGTGCTCGTATGCATGGCTGCCGCCACCATCGTGGAAAAAAGCCAGGGCACAGATTATGCCCATGCCCACTACTATGGGGCATGGTGGTTCATTCTTATCTGGGCAGTACTTGCTGCCCTCGGTGCTTTCTACATCATCAAAAGAAAAGTGAAGTGCGCTTCTACATTGGCACTCCATCTCTCCTTCATCATCATCCTTGCCGGGGCATTGCTCACACATATATCGGCTAAACGGGGCATGATTCATCTGCGCATCGGTCAGCCTACAGATACTTATATGGCTCAGGATGAAGAGCAGGGTATGAAGGAAGAGAAACTCCCTTTCTCGCTCTGCCTGCAAAAGTTTGAAGCGAAGATGCACGATGGAACCAACGCCGTGGCTGACTATTCTTCAAAATTCACCGTAATAGACGGAGATGATAAGAGCGAAGGCGAAGTTTCGATGAACAACATCTATTCCCACCGGTCATACCGTCTTTATCAGTCATCTTACGATGAAGACGGTAAGGGAAGTGTGCTCGCTATCAATGCCGATCCATACGGCATACCAGTCACCTATACTGGCTATGCGCTGCTCTTCATCTCCCTCGTATGGATGCTCTTCGACCCTAAGGGCGGTTATCGCAAACTACTGAAGAGTCCTTTGCTCAAGAAGGGAGCCTTGATGACAGCACTCATCCTTAGCATGGGCAATATACAGACACTGTATGCAGAATCTGCAACAGGCAATCTCCAAAATGCTGTATTGCCAAAGGAAACTGCTGAGAAGTTTGGCGAGCTTCATATTCTCTACAACGACCGCATCTGTCCGGTACAGACCTTTGCCCTCGATTTCTGCAAGAAGATATATGGAGCCAGGAGCTATCAGGGATTGACTGCAGAACAGGTACTCTCTGGTTGGGTATTTTATGGAAATACTTGGGCAAACGAGCCTTTCATTAAGATCAAGAGCGGAGAAATGAAAACGGCGATGAATCTGCCAGACTATGCTTCGCTCAATACTTTCTTCAATCGTGAGATGGGTGGCTATACCATCGGACAGTATGTTCAGGAATACTACAATGGTCAGCAGGACAAGTTCCATCAGCAAGCCGCTGATATCGACAGCAAAATACAAATCATCATGGAATTGCGGGAAGGTATCTCATTGAAAGTTCTTCCTTACACCTTCACCAAGAACGTGAAAGCTACCAAGGATCATCCTTTCATCAAGGCGGGTACCACCACCTGGTTTTCACCGGTGGATAAGTTGCCGCAAGCCGTAGAGCAGCAGCATGCACTCTATATCAAGAACGTATTCTCCCTGCTGAATGGCGATGTAAAGGCAGGAAATATCAGCCGTGTAAATGAGTTCTTCGTCAAGATGAAGAAATATCAGGAGGTTAGTAGCGGTAATTCGCTACCAACAGCTACACAGTATAAGGCAGAACGCATCAATAATGCCTTTCCTTTTGCCACCATTCTCTTCATGGCAAACCTCACATTGGGCTTCATTGCCCTCTTCTACACCATCTATCGCATGACGAAGAAGAGAGAAATCAAGGCATTGAACATCGCTTTGCCTATCTTGCTTGGCGTATCCTTCCTTGCATTAACCTTCGGATTGGCATTGAGATGGATTATCAGCGGCAACATACCTATGTCTAACGGATATGAAAGTATGTTGACTGTAGCCTGGTTCGTGATGCTTATCAGTATTCTGATGCAGTTGCGCATCCGCATCGTCATGGTATTCGGCTTCCTGATTTCAGGATTCTTCCTTCTGGTAAGCCATATCAACCAGATGGATCCTGCTATCGGACAGATGATGCCGGTATTGAACAGTCCGTTACTCAGCATCCATGTCAGCATCATCATGATGAGCTATGCTCTGCTATCCTTGACTTTCATCTGTGGCATCATGGGTATCTGCCTTCGCTCTCATGGCGAAGAGCTTCAGGCACTGAGCCGCATCTTCCTATACCCTGCCCTCACCACGATGGGATTCGGCATCTTCATCGGAGCCATCTGGGCTAACGTGAGCTGGGGTAATTACTGGAGTTGGGATAGCAAGGAGACGTGGGCGCTCATCACCTTTATGATATATGCCGTGGTAGTGCATACGCAGAGTCTACCGATTTTCCGCAAGCCGCTGGTGTATCACATCTACATCACCCTAGCCTTCCTGAGTATCGCCATGACCTACTTCGGTGTGAACTATTTCCTCACGGGCATGCACTCGTATGCATAGCCCGTCAGAAGACAGAATATATTTAGTCTTAAGGCAAAATTTATTTTCCCTTAAGGATATTTTTATTTTCCCTTAAGGATATTTTTATTTTCCCTTAAGGATAAATATATGATGGTGTTGACATCAATCTAATCAAGAAGTATTCCGGACTAACCCAGGAACAGATAGAAAAAATCCATTCCCCCACACTCTTTTTATGTTTTTTTAATACCCTACGGTCACAATTGTTACCATAGGATCGTTTTTTAAGCCGTAATTTTGCAGCCGGAAACCAGGAATGGCAGATTGCCGCCTGGAAGAAAACATTAAAATAACTCATTAATTTATAGCAATATGGCAGAAAACAAGATGTTCTGTTTCCAGTGTCAGGAAACAGCTAAGGGTACAGGCTGTACCATCAAGGGTGTTTGCGGTAAGGAGGCTACAACTTCCAAGTGGCAGGATCTGCTGCTCAGCGTGGTTCGTGGCATAGGAACCATACAGCATAGCATAGGCGAAGAGCCGACACCAGAGGTAACCCATTTCCTCACGGATGCACTCTTCACCACCATCACCAACGCCAACTTCAACGACCAGGATATCCTGCAAAAGGTAGATAAGGGCATCGTACTGAAGAAACAGCTGCTGCAAAAGGCGGCAAGCATGAATATCCACCTCCCTGCCTATCAGGAGGTAACCTGGGGTGGCGAGAAGACAGACTATGAGGCAGAGAGCACCCGTGAATCCGTGCTCCGCCACGAGAATGCAGATATCCGCTCGCTCAAGGAACTCACCATGCTCGGCCTGAAGGGTATGGCGGCATACTACGAGCACGCAGCCCATCTGGGAGAAGAGAACAGCGAGATCATCAGCTTCATGTGCCGTGCACTCGCCACCATCAGTAACCCTGATGCTGATATGAACACGCTGCTGGGCGTAGTGCTCGAAACAGGAAAGTACGGCGTGGATGTGATGGCACTTCTCGACAAGGCCAACACCCAGGCATACGGTAATCCGGAACTCACCAGAGTGAACATCGGCACAGGCAGCAATCCGGGCATCCTCATCTCCGGTCACGACCTGAAGGATATAGAAGATCTCCTCATCCAGACCGAAGGCACGGGCATCGACGTCTATACCCATGGCGAGATGCTTCCTGCCCACTACTATCCGCAGCTCAAGAAGTACAAGCATCTGGTGGGCAACTACGGCAATGCGTGGTGGAAACAGAAGGAGGAATTCGAGAGCTTCAACGGTCCTATAGTCTTCACCACCAACTGCATCGTACCGCCATCGCCATCGGCAGGCTACAGGAACCGCGTCTTCACCACCAACTCTACCGGTTTCCCTGGCTGGAAGCATATCCAGGCGGGTGCCGACGGCCACAAGGACTTCTCCGAGGTGATTGCGCTTGCCAAGACCTGCCAGCCACCTAGGGAGATAGAGACAGGCGAGATCATCGGCGGTTTTGCGCATGCTCAGGTTTTTGCCCTGGCAGACAAGATAGTAGAGGCAGTGAAGAGCGGAGCCATCCGCAAGTTTGTGGTGATGAGTGGCTGCGATGGCAGGATGAAGAGCCGCAACTACTACGAGGAGTTTGCCAAGGCGCTGCCTCAGGATGTAGTGATACTCACCAGCGGCTGTGCCAAGTTCAAGTACAACAAGCTCAATCTGGGCGACATCAACGGCATTCCTCGTGTGCTGGATGCCGGTCAGTGCAACGACTCCTATTCCTGGGCGGTTGTGGCATTGAAGCTGAAGGAGATCTTTGGAGCCAGCGACATCAACGAACTTCCTATCTTCTTCAATATTGCCTGGTACGAGCAGAAGGCTGTCATCGTACTTCTTGCCCTGCTGCATCTGGGCGTAAAGAACATCCATCTGGGTCCTACGCTCCCAGCCTTCTGTTCACCAGCAGTACTGAAGGTTCTGGTAGATACCTTTGGCATTGCCGGAAACGGAACGGTAGAAGAGGACATCAAAAAATATATAGGATAAGAACAACAGCTACTGAGTTAAGGGAGAATCTGTAAAACTCGGGGAAAAAATCAAAAGATAAGTTTTCATGTTTAAAAGGCACTTTGCAATAACACTCTCGATAGTGTTGCAAAGTGCCTTATTTTTTGAGCGAACAATAAATCGGGGGAAAATGCGTTATTGAATATAAAACTTAAATGTATGAAAGAATCAATATTCGTTACCTTGCAGAAATGTACGGTGTTTGAGGGATTTACCTCTGAGGAAATCAGAGGGGCGCTATCGATGGTAAGCTACCGGATGGTGGAGCTTGCTGCCAGGGAAACCTATGTGCTGGCAGGAATGCCCTGCAGATATGCCAACATCATCGTCGAGGGGGAGATGATAGCCCGCATGTCGGGATTGTCGGGCAAACAGGCCCAGATAGAGCGGCTAGGAGAATCGATGCTGATAGCCCCTGCCTATATCTTCGCACATAATAACGAGATGCCCGTAAGCGTGGAGACAAGTAGGAAGACTACCCTCCTGCGCATGAGGCCTTCGGAACTGAAACTGCTGATAGATACCGACGAGCGCATACGCTGGAACTTCATCCAGCACCTGTCAAGGATAGATATCTTCCTTTCGCAGAAAATGCGCATGCTCTCCCTTTTCTCCGTCAAGGAGAAGGTGGCGCAATACCTCATCAAGATGGCCACCGAACAGCAGAGCAGAACCATCCGGCTGGATGTCAGCCGACAGGAAATGGCGGATATCTTCGGTATCCAGAAGTTCTCGCTCCTCCGCTGCCTGTCCGAATTCGAGAAGAAGGGTGCCATCAGGATTGATGGCAAGACCATCACCATACTCAACTCGGATGACATGAAATAAGAAGCAAGAATGAACATTGTAGACTACATCCTGGTTGCTGGGGATAACATATCCCCAGAGCATAAATGAAATAACTAATAGAATAAAAAAATGAAGAAAAAAATGAAGAAAAAAATCAAGTTGGTTGGCTGGAGCATCCTAGGAATCCTGCTCATAGCTGTAGCAACATTACTGTTGGCACGCTTTGTTTTCAATAAACAAGTGGAAGCTTATCTTTGCAATTCGCTGAAGAATGAAATGGTAGAAAAATTAAAAGACGCTGGCAAATATGTACCAGATACTACGTCCTATCATTTTGCATATCAGAAAGATTCTGTCCAATCACAAAAAATCCGTGAATATTTCAAACTCGATACAGTTGTATCTTCCACAATGCCAACATGGGACAAGGCCATTTCACTGGCACGTTTTGTAGCGGAAAACATTCCTCATGCCAATCAAAAGATTTATCCTAAGAGACGTAATGCTGTAGATCTCTGGAAATACACTCGATCGATAGAGCCTGCATTCAACTGTCGATTACACTCCATCCTCTTACACGAACTATTGCTGTCTGAGGGTATTGTAAACCGCTTTGTAACTTGTCATCCCGCAGATTCCGAGGATTCCGACTGCCATGTTGTTAACCTGGTGTGGCTGCCAGAATTACAGAAATGGGCTATGCTAGACTCGGATATGAAAGCTTGGGCAGAAGATGAAAAAGGCACTCCACTTTCTCTTACAGAAATGCGTGAGCGATATATTGACGGCAGAGAAATCGTTTACCGTCCTCTCTTGAATTCAGATAATGATTTTGTTTATTACAGGGCATATTGGGCAAAAAACTTATACTGGTTTGATACTTGGGAGACAACAGGCTATGGTCGCGAAGATAATAATCCTGCTTATCGAAACAAGAATCGCCATATCGTGCTTGTTCCTTCTGGATTCAAAGGTTTTGAACTTCCCGACCATTCAGTACTGACAACAGATGCTTCACGTTTCTGGGCAGCTCCCCAAAATTAGTAACTGCCATTTACTAGATCTACCCCAGGAACAAATACAATAGGCTTCGATGGCAAATGAAGCCAGTTTCATTGTCCAACGAAAGTACTTTCATGTCAACATGAAAGTACTTTCGTTTTTTCAGCAATTCTACTATATTTTATTCACAAAAACAGAGCGCCAAAGACTGTAGCGGGCTTCGGGGTTCATCTGCTCCAACTGCTGGAAGATAGCCTGCATATCAGCACGACGAGTAGTCTCTTCGTAAGGACACAATGTTTTCTGCTTGCTGAAATGTAATTCCTCGGCAACCAGCCTGATATCAGCTTCATGAACCAGACAGAGAGGACGGATAATAGTTAGCGGATAATGCTTTAAAGAAAGACTGGGTTGCATCGTAGAATGTGAACCCTCAAAGGTAATATTCATCAGAAGCGTTACAAGAATATCATCCATGTGATGACCCAGAGCTATCTTGTTAAACCCTTGGCTCACCGCAAACTCGAAGAGCGTCTTGCGGCGGTTCCAGGCACAGAGGAAGCAACGGGTCTTGCGGGGGTCGGTGGATTCATCGAAGGAACTATGCAGGATATGGAGCTTGATGCCATTCTCTGCACAGAATGCCTGGAGATAAGAACGGTCGGTTTCGTAAGGAATGTTATCCATGATGATATGCGCCGCCTCTACCTCAATATGCGGCTTAAAAATACGAGAACGTTGTGCAAGTAAACGAACAAGTTCCAGAGAATCCTTTCCACCACTCAAAGCAATCAGAATGCGATCACCATCTTCCAGAAGATGATAATCCACACAACCTTTATTGAACTGTTTTAAAACCTTACGTTCCACCATCATAACTTCAAATTTAATAAGATGTAAATGAACATTTAAGATATAAAAAGCCGCTGCCCAAAAGAACAGCGGCTTTGTATCTTAATCAATATACTTAGCTTTCATTATTTAGCATAAGCAACGCTACGAACCTCGCGGATGACAGTAATCTTCACCTGACCAGGATATGTCATCTCATTCTGAATCTTGGTTGCAATCTCATCAGAAAGTTTTGTACTCTCATCATCAGACATCTTGTCTGCACCCACAATCACACGAAGTTCACGACCAGCCTGAATAGCATAAGTCTTGGTTACACCTGGGTAGCTCATTGCGATAGCTTCAAGGTCATTCAGACGCTTGATATAAGCCTCAACAATCTCACGACGGGCACCAGGACGGGCACCAGAGATGGCATCACAGACCTGAACAATAGGAGCCAAGAGCGTATTCATCTCCATTTCATCATGGTGAGCACCGATGGCATTGCAGATATCTGGTTTCTCCTTATACTTTTCAGCAATCTTAGCACCATACAATGCGTGTGGCAATTCACTCTCCTCATCAGGCACCTTACCAATATCATGTAAGAGACCAGCACGCTTAGCCTTCTTAGGATTCAATCCCAACTCAGAAGCCATTACAGCACAGAGATTGGCTGTCTCACGAGCATGCTGTAAGAGGTTCTGTCCGTATGAAGAACGATATTTCATCTTACCGATAATACGAATCAACTCTGGATGTAAACCATGAATACCCAGGTCAATAGCAGTACGCTTACCCGTTTCGATAATCTCATTCTCCAACTGCTTCTTCACCTTAGCCACAACTTCCTCAATACGAGCAGGATGAATACGTCCATCAGCAACCAACTGGTGGAGAGCCAAGCGACAAACTTCACGACGGATCGGATCGAAAGCTGAAATAACGATAGCCTCAGGAGTATCATCAACAACGATTTCAACACCAGTAGCTGCCTCTAAGGCACGGATATTACGACCTTCACGACCGATAATACGTCCCTTCACCTCATCATTATCAATATGGAAGACACTAACGGAATTCTCTATAGCAGTTTCCGTAGCCACACGTTGGATGGTCTGGATTACAATCTTCTTAGCCTGCTGGTTGGCATTCAGTTTAGCATCATCCATGATTTCATTGATATAACTTGCAGCATCCAGTTTAGCCTGATCTTTCAGACTTTCCACCAGTCGCTGTTTCGCTTCCTCAGCACTCAAACCAGAGAGTTCCTCCAGTTTAGCCTGCTCCATCTTCTGCATCTTCTCGAGTTCCTGCTGCTTGACGGTGAGGAGTTTTTTCTCATTGTCAATACGCTGCTGGTTCTGCTCCACTTCCTGTTTGCGACGACCCAGTTCTTCCTGGCGCTGATTGAGAGAAATCTCACGCTGCTTGAGCTTGTTTTCACTCTGCTGGATACGGGAATTACGCTGTTGCACTTCCTTCTCCAACTCAGCCTTCTTGTTCAGGAATTTTTCCTTTACCTCAAGAAGTTTTTTCTCTTTAACTACCTCAGCCTCTTTATTGGCTGCTTCTATCATTTCATTATATTTTCCCTTAATAACATAACGGAAAATGAAAAACCCTGCAGCTCCACCTAAGATAAGAGCCACAAGAGCGGCGATAATTATTTCTACCATTTATATATTAATTATGTATTTATAGAACATTCTTTCTAACATGCATCATGATTTTAATGCATCTTCTATTTCGGCAGTCAGCTTTTTGAGAAGATCATCATAAGGTTCGGTATCATTGCGCCCAACCTCTTTCTCATATCTCAAGGCAATATCAATAAGCGCCATATAGAGGATTTCCTTGTCGCTTTTTCTTCCCTTGAAAATTTTATTATATGAATTGACAATATCATCAATCAGTTTTCCAGACTTACGATAATATTCTTCATCCTCTCTGGGAATTCTCACAGAGAGGTCTGTGTCATAGACATGTAATCTAATCAATAATTTCTCTTCACCTTGATCTGCCATAACGCTTATAGTTTTACTGATCACTCAATAACGTGATACATTTGTTAACATCCCTGATAAGTTTAGCTATACGTTTTTGCGTAGCTTCCATATCCGTATCAGAAATCGTCATCATCTTAGCCATTTTGAGACTATTGTAATCATGCTCAGACTGAGATAACTTATCCTCCAACTGTTTGATTTTTGCATCACGCTCATCCACCATAGAGTATAGTTCAGCATTCTCCTTTTTGAGTTCTTCAAACTGGAGAATCATCTGCCTTACTCTTGTAGCAAACGTATTGATGTTTTTCTCATTAGCACTCATTACACTTCTTTTTTGGCTACAAATATAAAGGAATAATTTGAAAAGAACAAATATTCCTCTATATTTTTATTAAATTTAATGAAAAAGTGGTATTACTTACCCATTTTAGCCTTGGCTTTTTCCACATCTTCATCAGAAGGACGTGGTTCTTTCTTAGCCAACATGACTACTTGGTAAGTAAAATCAGTTACCCACTTCTGGCTGAATCCCAAACGTTGGTTCAACTGTCTCAACTGTGCCACAGTCTTCAAGACGCTGGCATCATTGAAATCATTTTTATTGAAAATATCATTTACCGTTTTTTGAGTCATGTTGTATAATGCTTTCTTCATGAAAGAAGGCAAACGCAACTTAAATTTCATCAAGTTACCCATCAACATCATCAAATCCTGTGTAAATGTTTGGAACTGAATCAGATAAACATTGACATCCTGCAATTTGCGGCAATTCTTACGAATACTTTGGTCTATTTCCTTGAAATAATCCTCTTCAGTTCCATAGACGCCCTTCATCATCTTCTTCACATGAGCTTTTTCGCCAATACCTAAACGATTATTGACAGTAGGAACATGGAAGGTATTTTTGAAAACACGAAGGTCAGGAAGCATTGCCAAATTGGTGATACCTAATTGAGAAGCCAAGGCTGCCTGGAAATAGACACGCACCAAAGTCATGTAGTCTTCCATTCCTCCGACCTTTTCTTCATTTTTATGACCGAATAATTTTGAAAATATTCCCATTTCTTATTCTTTTAAACTTTTAAATTTTCAATTGATTTACTAATTTGTTCTGCAAAAATACAATAAAATCGCAAAATATCAAAATTCAAGGCTTCTTTTTTGCAAGAATATGAAATAATTGTGTCCAAAAACAAAGTTTTAACCATAAAAGTTTCAAAATATGAAAAAAAAACGCTAACTTTGCGCACGTTTAAATGATGCATCTTTTAACTTAGCAATAAAAGAAATACCACATTCACATGAAAGAAGCTTATAAAGGTAGTGATATAGTAAGATGGTTGGTAATAGTCGCAGACTTTATCATTCTCAACTTTGTTCTTTTTCTGGCTATCAACTGGGATAAGATCTCTGTTCCAATAGTCTTTTTCCATGCAAGCAAGATATGTTATTTTGTAGCTAACGTTTCACTTTTCTTAGGTGAACTACTCTTTGCATCCATTATCCACATTCGTAAGATAAGGTTTATACAGGTATTGGGCAGAACTTTCAAATTGATTTTCGCCACGATACTTATCTTCAATCTTACCATGTCCTATTTGCTGAAGGGTGGCTACGACTTAATTAAATTCAGCATCTATTTTGCAGCTGCTACATACATCTGCTTAATTCTCTCTCGATATGCAGAATTGAACATTCTTAAATATTACAGATCAAGAGGTAGAAACATCAAAACAGTTTTATTTATCGGAAACGACCCTGCAGTCATAGAAATGTACAATACGCTGATGGAAGACCCATCTGCCGGATATCGTGTACACGGATATTATGCAAATGAACCGATAGCTAATGCTCCTAAAGAGTTTAAATGGCTGGGGGATATGGAACACCTCAATAAAGTGATGGCAGAAAGCATCAATAATACCATCAATGGTATTCCAAACAATATTGAAGAAGTCTTCTGTTGCCTATCTCATGATTTCTCCAATGAGATAGTACGAATTATGCAGTTCTGTGACAAGAACGTTATTCATTTTTATTATATGCCACGCCAATTCGGAGAATATAGCTTGCACCTGGATTCACAACTCTATCTTGGGAAAAGTGTATTTACCAATCGCCGTGAGCCTTTGGCGAAATTAGGCAACAGAGTTATTAAACGCTGTTTTGATATCGCTGTAAGTTCTATTATTTGTCTCTGTATCTTACCTTTTTTACCTATCATAGCTATCATCATTAAGATACAAAGTCCTGGTCCGATTTTCTTCCGACAGGCAAGAACGGGTCTCAACGGTAACACATTCCAATGTCTGAAGTTCCGTTCAATGCATGTCAACAAAGATGCAGATACAGTTCAAGCTACAGAAAACGACCCAAGAAAGTTTGCTTTCGGAAACTTTATGAGAAAATCCAACATAGATGAGTTCCCACAGTTTTTCAATGTACTCAAGGGAGACATGAGCATAGTTGGACCACGTCCTCATATGCTCCATCATACTGAAATATATGGTTCTATCATCGACAAATACATGGTACGCCACTTCTCCAAGCCAGGAATTACAGGATGGGCACAAGTGACAGGTTTCCGTGGTGAGACCAAGGAGCTTTGGCAGATGGAAGAAAGAATAAAAAGAGATATATGGTATATTGAAAATTGGTCGTTCTGGCTAGATCTGCGCATTATCTACCTGACAGCCAAGAGTATAATCATACACGATAAGAATGCGTATTAATAAAATCACATAAAAATATGAAAGGTATTGTATTAGCAGGTGGATCAGGCACTCGCCTTTACCCCATCACAAAAGGTATCAGCAAACAGTTGATTCCGATTTTTGACAAACCGATGATTTACTATCCGATTTCAGTCTTGATGCTTGCCGGTATCAAGGAAATCCTGATTATCTCCACCCCATTCGACTTACCTGGGTTCCGCAGATTATTAGGTGACGGCAGTGAACTTGGCATTCATTTCGAATATGCAGAACAACCTTCACCAGACGGATTGGCTCAAGCTTTCATCATTGGTGAAAAATTTATTGGAAAAGATAATGTCTGCCTGGTTTTAGGAGACAATATTTTCTATGGTGCAGGATTTACAGGCCTTCTCAAAGATAGTGTTAAGGCAGCTGAAAATGGTCTGGCCAGTGTTTTCGGCTACTATGTGAACGACCCAGAAAGATATGGAGTTGCAGAATTTGACAAAGAAGGCAACTGCCTCAGCATTGAAGAAAAGCCTGCTGAGCCTAAGAGCAATTATGCTGTAGTTGGTCTGTATTTCTATCCTAACAGCGTAGTAGAAATCGCCAAGAACATTAAGCCAAGTGCTCGTGGAGAACTGGAAATAACCACCGTGAACCAAGAATATCTCAAGCAAAAGGTACTGAAGGTAAGAACTTTACAGCGTGGATTTGCCTGGCTTGATACCGGAACGCATGATAGCCTTTCAGAAGCCAGCACCTTTATTGAGGTCATCGAAAAGCGTCAGGGGTTGAAAGTTGCATGCCTGGAAGAAATCGCATTCAAACAGGGATGGATTAACGCTGAACAACTCAAGGAATTAGCCAAACCAATGCTCAAAAATGGTTATGGACAATATTTGATGGAATTGGCCACTACTAAATAGGCAAATTGCATAAAGAGATCATACATATAATAATATAATAATAAACGACATTTGAATAATGGAAGAAAACAAGAACTTAGAATTGGAGAGTATCCAGGAGAACGAGGAAAAGTCAAGTTTTGACTTTGCCACTATCTACACGGTTCTCATACTCAACTGGAAGTGGTTTGTACTCTCCCTTATCATCTGTATGGGCGCAGCCCACATATATTTGCGCTATGCAACGCCAATATACCAATCTGCAGCCAAACTCTTGATCAAGGATGACGAAGGCTCAGGAAGCCGCAGAGGTGGTAATTCTATCCAGAGTGCCACAAACTTGGGTATCATATCAAACTCCAATGGTATTGATAACGAGATGGAAATTTTGAAGTCCAGAACCCTGGCTCAACAAGCTGTCTATGACTTGAAACTTTATGTGAATTACAGACATGAAGGCAAGTTGAAAGACCATGTTCTTTATGGTGATCAGGAAGTGAACATTGATATGGACTTGGAGCATTTGAAGAAACTGAATGCACCGATGAACTTCAAGATTACAAGAGAAGGTAGAAACTATCATGTAACAGGCTCTTACTATGTTCCGATAGATAACAACTCATTCAACCCTGAAGCTGTCAATATAGACAAGACATTCTCAGCACTTCCTGCTACTATCGGTACAAGAGTAGGCATAGTAAAATTCACACTAAACGGCAACTATATGTTGAGAGATGGTGAATCTCTCAAAGCTACCATGATTGCTCCAGAGATAGCTGCAGGCAAATATGTAGGAAGCCTGAACGTAGCACAGGCCTCTAAAACTACGACCATTGTTGATTTGGTGCTGAACGATGAGATTCCACAAAGAGCTATTGATTATCTGAAGCAGTTGGCTATCGTATATAACAGACAAGCCAACGAAGACAAAAACGAAATTGCAGTACGCACCGAGCAGTTTATCAATCAGCGATTGGAAAAAATCAACGCAGAATTGGGTAATACAGAAGGACAATTGGAGAATTACAAGAAGCGTAACAATATGGTTGAGTTGAAGATGAATGCATCTCAGGCTGTTGCAAACGCAGACCAATATGCCCAGAAGTTGAACGAAGCCAATACACAGGTGGCTCTGTTGGATGAATTGACTAAGTACATGAATGAGCCAAGCAACCGTCACCAGCCTATCCCATCAAATGTAGGTCTGTCTGATGCGAGTGCTACTTCCCTTATCAACGAATATAACAGAATTGCCTTGCAGCGCAATCAGTTACTCCATAGTGCAAGTGAGAATTCGCCTACAGTAACACCATTGACAGCCCAATTGGACGACTTGAATTCATCTATCAAGCGTGCAATGACACAAGCCCGTGCTGGTTTGAAAATTCAACGTAACAGCATTGCAGCTCAAGCAGGCAAGTATGAAGGACAAATCAACAATACTCCAGAACAAGAGCGAATGTTGACACAGATTGGTCGCCAGCAGGAAGTAAAATCAGGCTTGTATTTGATGTTGCTCCAGAAGCGTGAGGAAAACTCTATTTCATTAGCAGCTACAGCAGATAAAGGTAAGCTTATCGACAACCCTGTGTTTGCAGGTAAGGTAACTCCTAAGAATTCTATGATTATGCTGATTGCTTTGATTCTTGGTTTGGCTATTCCTGCAGGTATCCTCTTCCTCTTGGAATTCTTCCGCTACAAGATTGAGGGACATAACGATGTTGCAAAATTGACAAACTTGCCTATCATCGCTGATGTAGCCATCGCAAGTGAACGAGCTAAGACCAAGGCTGATATCGTAGTACATGAGAATAAGAACAACTTAATGGAGGAAATTTTCCGTAGCTTACGTACTAACTTGCAGTTTTTACTCAAGCAACATGACAAGGTGATCATGTTTACTTCTACTACATCTGGTGAGGGTAAAACTTTCATTGCTTCCAATGTGGCAATCAGTTTCGCACTCCTTGGCAAGAAGGTTGTTTTAGTAGGTTTGGATATCCGTAAGCCTCGTCTGGCTGAATTGTTCGAGATAGACAATTACAACCATGGTATTACTAATTTGCTCGTAAAAGACGAAGTAAACTGGAATAACGTAAAAGAACAGATTACCCCGTCTGGCATTAATGACAACCTGGATATCCTCATGGCAGGTCCTGTACCTCCTAACCCAGGTGAATTGGTAACAAGAGAAAGCCTCGAACAAACTATAGAGCACTTGAAAGAGCACTATGATTATATCTTGCTCGATACAGCTCCTGTAGGCCTTGTAACAGACACATTGGCATTGGGCCGAATCTCAAATGCTACTGTTTATGTTTGTCGTGCAGACTTCACCCAGAAGGCAAGTTTTGGTCTCATCAACAGCTTGAGCATGGAGAAGAAATTGCCTAATATGAGTATTGTTCTCAATGGCGTTGACCTGTCTAAGAAGAAGTATGGTTACTATTACGGATACGGAAAGTACGGAAAGTACGGAAAGTATGGCAACTACGGTATGTACGGCAGCAAGGGAAAATATGGCTACAAGAGCTACAGCTATGGAAGCTATGGTTCATATTATGGTAGCTATGGTAATTACAGCAAGAGTCATTATGGCGACATCAATGACGACAGCGTAAAGAAATAAATGTAAAGAATGGCAACTATTGCAGTTGATTTCGATGGCACAATTGTAACTCATGAATACCCAAAGATTGGTACCGAGATACCATTTGCCATCGAAACCTTAAAAATGTTGATCAGAGACCATCACCGCTTAATCCTGTGGAGTGTCCGTGAAGGGCAACTCTTGCAGGAAGCAGTTGACTGGTGCAAAGAGAGAGGAGTAGAATTCTGGGCAGTTAACAAAGACTATCCTGAAGAACGTTTTGAAAACAACAATCACTTCTCAAGAAAACTGAAAGCTGACTATTTCATTGATGACAGAAATATAGGCGGACTTCCCGACTGGGGACAAATTTACCAGATAATAAGCCAGGGAAAGAGCTATAGAAGCATCATCAAGGAAAGCATGGGAGCGAACCAAGAACCACCCAAGAAAAAGCATTGGTGGAGTCGAGGATAAACTATATCACATATCATAAGATATATAAAAACAAAAGAGCGTGGCTTCGAAATGAAGCCACGCTCTTTTGTTTTTATATGAAATTCTCTTATACTTAGAAGAAGAGATATCTGTTATCTACGACATTTGCATTGAGATAAAGCTCGTTCATGAAGTTACCAGCATACTGCATAGACTTCTGACGGCATTTCTGCTCCTGTGCCTTTTCATCAAACTTAACTGGTCTGTTAGACTTATTAGTAACCAAGAAGAGATATACACCAGCATTACCCTTTACAGGATGAGCAGAGAATACACCCTTCTTAGTGACAGAAACAGCACCAGAAAGAGCAGGTTCGCTTGCACCAGCAGAAGCTACAAATACAGGAGCTGCAAAAGTAATCTGATTAACCACAGAAACCTTAGCACCCTTAGACTTAGCTGCAGCGATATTCTTAACACCATTCAGTTTAGCTTCAATCATCTCTGCCTTCTTGTCCTTGATTACCTCAGCCTTAACCATCTCCTTAACCTGAGGATCATCTAAGCCACGGAAACCAATACGATTAATCTTATCAAGTACTACAACCAAAAGGTGATCGTTGTTACCGCATTCATACATAGGAGACACAGAACCCTCTTTAGCCTCAAAAATCCACTTGAGAGCCTCACGAGTAGAATGGATGTTTGCTACATAGTGAGTAGCTGTTGTAATATCCTTCAAATCCTGAACCTTATAACCGCTCTTTGCAGCATTCTTCACAATCTCATCAGCAGTCTGGTTGGCGCTGACAAAACTTGAGAACTTGTTGTAAGCAGTACGATAAGTATCCTGAGAGAAATCAACATTCTTCTTGATGACAGCAGCTGTATATTTCTCGATCATAGCCTTACGGTCACAAACTTGAAGAATCACATAACCCTGTCCCAACTGCAACTGAGAAGTTGCATTGACAGCCTGAGTATTCAAAGCGTTAATGAATGCCTTATTGTCCTTATCCATAGACTGAGCAAACTCATACTGACGAGTTGTCATCCATGCCTTTTCACCAGTCTGACCATACTTCTTAGCGATAGCCTCGAAATCAGCACCACCAGAAATAGCACCCTGGATAGAATCAGCCTTTGTCTTAGCTTCAGCAACAGAAGCTGCGGCAACCTGAATAACACGATACTGAATAGAATCAGGCAACTGCTGCTTGTTAACCAACTTGACAATATTCAAAGTATTGTCAGCAGTATTAGCCTTCACCGCAGTAGTAGCACCAACAGCCATAGAATCAAGAGTTGCTGCGATATCTGAAGGGAAAGCATCCTTAGCAACAGGAATACCCAAGTAAGCAACTGTAGATGCAGACTTGCGAACAACCTCTGTAGGATCTGCTGCAGCAGCTAACTGAGTATGGTAACCAGCAAATTCCTTGTTAAGAGCAGCGCGGTCTGCCTGAGAAGCCTCTACCTGAATATCAACGAACTTGATATCACGGCTCTCAACAGGCTGCTTGAAACGGGCCTTCATCTCATCATACTTAGCCTTCAAATCACTTTCAACAACCTTCACCTTGTCATCCTGGATATCAGAATAAGGGAAAGCAGCCAACTGAATCTTGCTCTCCTCGTTTTCCTCCTTGAAAGCCATCTTAGCCTCTACAGGATTTGAAAGGAAACAGTGTGCGAGCAAAGACTGATACTTTTGAGCCAAAGTCTGCTGACGAAGAGTCTTCTCGATGAATGACCAATAGTTGTAAATCTTAGTGTATTGATCCATCATCTGGGCATTTGCAGATGGATTAGCCTTCTGAGCCTTATAATCAGCCAAGAACTTCTGCAATGCAGAAACATCAAAGCGTCCTGTCTGCTGATTAACAAAAGGAGTCTGAGCCAACATTGGACTAGTACCTGTCTTCAAGATATCCTGAAGCTCTGCATCAGTAACTGTGAGACCCAACTTCTCTGCCTCATGAGCAACAATCTTGTTCTGGATATATGAATTCCAAACCATATCCTTGACTTGGTTCATCTGCTCCTCAGGGAGATTGTCCTGTCCCTGTTGCATTTTAATTACTTCGGTGTACTCATCTACGAGTTTCTGGAACTCCTGTACACTGATTTTCTCGCCAAATACCTCACCAATCTGCTGACGTTCGTTGTTCTTCGCAGAATCACAAGAACGGAAAGCTTCTTCGGCAATAAAGGCGAAGAGACCGAAACTGATAATGCAAACCAGAATGACGCCTCTTTTTCTAATTGTTCCTAATGCTGCCATTACGTTTTAATTTTATTTTTATTTTTTGTTTATTTTCTCTATTTATATAGACTTTTCTTTCCATATCCAAGCTTCGAATCGATGAAAGCAAGGGAAGACTTTAGCCAATTGTTTGCAAAAATACAAAGAAAATTGGAAATAAGGGAATTTTTTAATGTCTTTTTTGGACATACATGCCAAAAAGAGTAAAAAATAGCAAGAAAAAAGCACTTATCGCAAATGACAAGTGCTTTTTGCTATATTTTTAGGAGTTCACTTCAACAAATGTAAGTGAACTAATTCTATTTTTCGAGAGGTTGATTTTATGATTTTAAACTCAAACTTACCGATTTCGATAACTTCATTCAACTTTGGAAAACTCTGATATTCATGAAGTATCAAGCCTCCGACAGTCATGTATTCATCACTTTCAGGCAAGTCTAAATCAAACATCTCATTTACCTTATCTATTTCCAGACGAGCTGACAACAGATAATCACCTTCTGGGGTCCGTTTGGCTACATATTTAGCAGAATCATGCTCATCCTCAATATCACCGAAGATTTCCTCCACAATATCCTCCAAACTGACCAGTCCGCTGGTACCTCCGAATTCATCTACGACAACACCCAATGTTTTCTTCTGCTGAAGGAAAATCTGCATCAGCTTTTGCGCCTGCATCGTCTCAGGAACAAAAGGCATCGTACGAATATGGTCTTGCCATTTCTTAGGATTACGGAATAATTCGGAGCTATGAATATAGCCTTCTACATGATCGATATCATCCTTATATACCACAATCTTAGAATTACCACTCTCCACGAATTTCTGACGCAAGTCCTCAAGCGTTGCATCCAGTCCAACCGCCTGAATTTCAGTACGAGGAACCATACAATCCCTTACTCTGGTATCCGAGAAATCCAAAGCGTTCTGGAATATCTTGACCTCATCGTTAATATCAGAATCCTTCTCTGCATTATCTATACTGGATTGGACAAGATAATCCAAATCCACTTTAGAGAATCCTTCATCCCCAGTCTCATCATCCATTTTAACACCAAGAATCTTCAACAGTATCTTACTCAAAAAAGTACTGAACTTACTGATAGGCCAAAGGATGACATAACATAAGTAAGCTAAAGGGCTGAAAAGAGACAACAATCTATTAGGATTGGACTTGAAAAGAGTCTTAGGCAAAAACTCACCCGTGAAAAGCACGATTAATGTAGATAAAATCGTATCAGCAGAAACCTTCAGTCCATCATCCAAGCCACTGAAAATCGTATTATCAAAGAGTCGGGCTATCAGAATACCATACACAACCAAGGCAATATTATTACCCACAAGCATGGTACTGACAAAACCATTAGGATGAGAGTAAAACAAAGAAATAATACGTTGTGTAAATCCGTTTTTTTCTTTATCCATCTCAGCCAACATACGATTGGATGAAACAAAGGCTATTTCCATACCACTGAAAAAGGCAGAAAAAACCATTGTCACCAAGATTCCAATTATGAGACTAATCCCTATTTCTTCCATTTTCTTTTTATTCAATATTAGTGCATAAGCGGAATCGATTTTGTTGCACTTCGCGGAGTAGCTTGCGGACGTAAATTCTGCTTTACAGAATCTGGCTGAGAAGAGATGGTATCACTCTGTGTACCAGCCACATCACCCTTTTCAAAGCTACCTTTAGAATTACTAACAAAATAACGCGTCATCTTCTCGTCACTCCTGAAATATGACCCTTGCAGGGTACGTTCAGGAGTAACTAATTTACTGAAGACATTGCTCGAAAGCTCATGCTTATTTTGATCCCAAGTGAGCTGTTCACTTGTAAATTTCAATCCATCTTTAGTCAAGATACGGACTCTTCCATAAAGTTTCCATATCTTCTGCTGGTCATAATAATAAGCAGTATCACTCTGAATATAACTATTCACATGAAACTTCTCATCGAATTGTTCCAGCAAAATACCCTTTTCAAAAATCCATTGAGAAGGATTCTTACTGGTATTCACTTCCCATCGTTCCGTAACAATACGATATTTCATTACACCCGAATCACTGATGAGCGTATTAACACCATACGAAGTCATCATGGCAACAGAGTCACGCGCCAAGATTGCAGGTGCAGTATGTTCCACTTGTTCCTGGCAAGCCACCAAACAAATGAACATCAATAATCCTAAAAAAGTGCTTTTTATCTTATACATTATTATATATTACTTCATTCTCCACTTTCTAAACCACTCCTCATTGAAAGTAAAGCCTATATTCAAGCGGAAAGTATTTTCATTAATTAAATCCTTTGCAGAACTCTTCACCCACTGTCCACTGATATTGAGGAAAGAACGGTGGTTGTAATTGTTCATAATTGGAATACCGAAACCTGCACTGACAGAGATTTCCTTAGGCCCATCAATACCATTTACCTTATAATATGAAGTTGCATAGCTTACACCGGCACGATATCTCAAACGCTTGAAGAAATGACGGTTATATTCTCCATAACAATACTGCATACCTAAATTGAACTTACTGCGGTCAGAGTAAGCACCATCCACATCAAGGACATGATTCTTGTCATTGACATTTACATATCTTCGAGGATATTTGAGACTACCCCACTTCTGCAAGGTATAATCAAATCCTATTTTCCACTGATCATTATGATTCCACATCAAACCCACACCATACATGTGAGGCAGTTCAAATGCTTTATCAATAGAGAAAAAGGCTGTATCCGATGCATTTGTCTGAGAATTATTAGATATAATATTCATGTCGGCAGCTGCACCAAGATTATGTCCTGGCGAATAGGTTGCACCGATTGTTGCCCAATTCTTCTTGGAAAGCTTGGCTGTATATTGAATACCAAAATCCAACTTATAGCTGTTGACCTGAGTAGAATAAGTACGAATCAACGTATTGTAATTGGAATTGCTATAAGCATTGGAAACATACTTATTGTAATCACCCCAAATATATGCCACATTAGCACCCACAGCCAAACCCTTAACAGGAACCCAACCGACACCAAGATAAACCTGATGAAGTCCACCCTCACCATTATAAGTATTGGTATAAGTAGCATCATTAAACTGTGAGCCTACTTTTTCTGTAGAAGTATAGTTATAACCTACATTAGTAAAAGGCAGCACACCAAAGCTAACACCTAAATGCTTGGCAGCTCTAAAACCGGCAACCACATATTCAAAGTTAGCATTATTAGCATTCTTCTTGACTCCATTCTCTTCGAAATTGGTAATCTGACCAGAGATACCTGCATCAAAAATAAAAGATAAGGAATCTATAGCTGAATATGAGGCAGGGTTCAAGTAGTTGATTTGGTTATGCTCATGAAAACCGAGACCTACACCATTCATACCACGATTAAAACCAGAAGTCTGGTCTGACAACACGCCAAGACCATACTGGCTATATGGAGAATTAGTACCACTTTGGGCATTAACCGAAATAACTGTACCCAACAAAAGGGTTGCTAAAATAAGCTTTCTCATTGATAATTATCATTCAAATTTATATTCAGAGTGCAAAAGTATTAAAAAAAATTAGAAAAAAGAAGGATAATTGAAAATAATAAGGTATTTTTGCATCGTGAAACGATTTAAGTATATTTTTAGAGCTTTTTTAGCCGTTTTGTTAATCAATTTAACGAGTTTGGCTAACGCACAGGATTTTCAGGGTAACAGACCTCAAGAAAATTCTGAGAGAAACTATATGTCATCCCCAGAGTCACAAGCATGGCTCGACTCTGTAGATATATCTCTCCTGACGTGCGGACCAGGACAAGAAGTATGGTCATACTATGGCCATACTGCTCTTCGCATCGAAGACCATGTCCACGGTACAGACCTTGCAGTCAACTGGGGAATGTTCTCCTTCAAGCAGGCCTTTTTCATTCTTCGGTTTGTGTTCGGCATGACCGACTATCAGATAGGTATATTCCCTATGGAGCATTTCATAGCAGAATATTCAAGCGAAGGAAGATGGGTAAGACAACAAAGGCTGGCACTCACCAGAGAGGAGAAGATAAAGATTCTCTCTGCTATTGACGAGAATAACAAAGAAGAGAATCGCACTTACCGCTACAATTTCTTCTTTGACAACTGTACTACCAGAGCCCGTGATATGATTATCAGAAATCTCGGACAACATATCACAGATTTCAAGGACGTTGATGCCCAATCAACCTATCGTAAAGAAATCCATCGCCTGAACGGAAATCACAAATGGGCAAGATTCGGAAATGATTTACTTTTAGGATTCATGGCAGACCGCCCTATCAGTAAACAAGAATGGGAGTTCCTGCCAGAAAACCTCAGTAAGGACTTTGCTACAGAAGCGAGAAAGGACACAACCGTTCAAAAAACGATGGCGGAAGTATATCCAACTAAAACAAGATATATCAAATTAGTAGATAGTACATTCTACCTGATACCGGTACAAGCAGACCATGCAACAGAAAGCGAAAGCATCACTCCATTCAGAGTAGCGCTCGCTCTGGGCGCAGTCATATTCTTATTATCCATCATAGAAGTCTTCAAGCGAAAGAACTTCTGGTGGTTAGAGATGACTCTTCTGATACTTACAGGTATTCCAGGATTTATACTTCTGGCGATGATGTTCTCAGAGCACCCTACCGTTCAGATCAATTTCCAGATTTTGATATTGAATCCACTCAATCTCATCTTTGCATGGAAAACCTGCAGAAATCTGTATAAAGGTAAAATATATTGGTACTATAATATATGGGGAATACTTCTTTTCGTGTCCCTCTTTATGCAAATCTGGCAGCACTATGCAGAAGGTATGGAAATTTTGGCATTATCTTTGCTAATGCGATATGTCATAAGATCCATAGTATATGATCTCCGTAAACAGAAAAACAATTAAACAAATAAAATAAATTAGGATTTATGATTGTCAACAGATATATTACCGCCCTCCTGGTTGTCTTAGCGGCAACAGGCATGGAAGCGCAGACTTATCAGCAGGCACTGAAGTTTGCGCTGACAGATATATCCTATGACGAATTTATCCAGCAACCTGAGGCGAAGGCATTAGAGGAAGACATTCTCTATGTCATCAAGGCTATTAAAGAAGCCTCTGATGAAAACCATTCAAGACCTCAGTTTCACTCAGTATCTGCTTCATTAACAGCAGATACTTCTGACATTCTGACAGACATTCATTCTAATATTTATTTCCACCCTATTCTGGAGCATAAATACAAGGCTCCTTATGGTAGTATTGTTATTCGAGGACCTGATTGTTTTTAATCCCATTGCAAGTCATATAAGGACAGAATCTCACAAATATTACTTGCAAACGAGCATTAATTAACAAAACATTGCTGATTTACAGATATTTTTTGTAAATTTGCAGACAATAAATATAATGTGGAGAAAGAAATAGAGAAAAAGAGAACGACAAGTACTTGTCAAATGACTCATAACTCCTTTATTTTCAATTACTCCCGATAAATTTCGAATAACAAAAAAAATAAATATAACAATGAACTTTAACAAAATTCTTCAGTCATTGTTTGGCAACAAATCAACTCGCGACATGAAGTTGATCCAGCCAATCGTAGAGAAAATCAAGGCAGAATATCCTAATATCAAGGCCTTGAGCAATGACGAGCTTCGTGCTAAGACAAAAGAAATCCAGAAGTATGTACAGGAGTATGCCAACGAGGAGAAAGCTAAGATAGCAGAACTCAAGGCTAAGATAGAAGAAACTCCTATTGACGAGCGTGAAGGTATCTTCAACCAGATTGATAAGTTGGAGAAGGAAGCACTCGACAAATATGAGATTGCCCTCAATGAAGTGCTCCCTACTGCATTCAGTATTGTAAAGGATACAGCTCGCCGTTTTGCAGAAAACGAGGAGACCATCGTTACAGCTACTGATTTTGACCGTGAGTTGGCAGCAGACCCTAAGAATGACTTCATCACCATTGATGGTGATAAGGCTATCTATCACAACCATTGGACAGCAGGTGGTAACGACCTGAAATGGGAAATGGTTCACTACGATGTTCAGCTCTTCGGTGGTGTCGTTTTGCATCAAGGTAAGATTGCCGAGATGGCTACCGGTGAGGGTAAGACACTCGTTGGTACCTGTCCTGTATTCCTGAATGCCTTAACTGGCAATGGTGTACATGTCGTTACTGTCAACGATTACTTGGCAAAGCGTGACTCTGAGTGGATGGGACCTCTCTATATGTTCAATGGTCTTTCTGTAGATTGCATCGATAAGCATCGCCCTAATTCTGACGAGCGTCGCAAAGCATATTTGGCAGATATCACCTTTGGTACAAACAATGAGTTTGGTTTCGACTATTTGCGCGACAACATGGCAACAAGTCCTGCAGACTTGGTACAACGCCAGCACAACTATGCAATCGTCGATGAGGTTGACTCCGTTTTAATTGACGATGCCCGTACTCCACTTATCATTTCCGGTCCAATCCCAAAGGGTGACGATCAGATGTTTGAAGAATACCAGCCATTGGTAGAGCGTCTCTATGAAGTACAGCGCAAACAGGCAACAGAATTGCTCGCAGAAGCTAAGCAGAAGATTAGCGAAGGAAGCAAGACCAAGAATCAGGAAATACTTGAGGCTGGTTTCTTGGCTCTTTACCGTTCATTCAAGGCATTGCCTAAGAATAAGCCATTGATCAAGTACCTTTCTGAGGAAGGTATCAAGGCTGGTTTGTTGAAGACCGAGGAATACTACATGGCTAACAACAACCGTGAGATGCCTAAGGCTGTAGAACCTTTGTATTTCGTGGTAGATGAGAAATTGAATTCAGCCGACCTTACCGACAAGGGTACAGACTGGTTGGCAAAACAGGTAAACGATAAGGAACTTTTCGTATTGCCTGATATCACTACAGAGATGAGTGAGTTGGAAGCTCGCACAGACATCTCTGACCAGGAACGTCTCGACAAGAAAGACGAGATGTTGGCACACTATGGTGTACAGAGTGAACGAGTTCACACACTTCAGCAGTTGCTGAAAGCTTATACCATGTTTAATAAGGACGACGAATATGTTGTCATGGATGGCGAAGTGAAGATTGTCGATGAGCAGACTGGTCGTATCATGGAAGGTCGTCGCTGGAGCGATGGCTTGCATCAGGCTATCGAAGCTAAGGAGCATGTAAAGGTTGAGGCTGCTACTCAGACATTCGCAACTATCACACTCCAGAACTATTTCCGTATGTACCACAAACTCTCTGGTATGACCGGTACTGCAAGCACAGAAGCTGGTGAGTTCTGGGATATTTACAAACTCGACGTAGTTGAGATTCCTACCAACCGTCCTATTGCACGTCACGACTTGGACGACCGCGTCTATAAGACAGCCCGTGAAAAGTATCGTGCCGTCATTGATGAGATTGAAGAAATGCGCAATGCTGGTCGCCCTGTTTTGGTGGGTACAACATCTGTAGAAATCTCAGAGTTGTTGAGCAAGATGTTGAAGATGCGCAACATTCCTCATAACGTATTGAACGCTAAGTTGCACCAGCAGGAGGCTCAGATTGTTGCCGAGGCTGGTCGCTCAACAAATGGCAAGGGTGCCGTAACCATCGCTACCAACATGGCAGGTCGTGGTACCGATATCAAGCTGACTCCAGAAGTAAAGGCTGCAGGTGGTCTTGCTATCATCGGTACAGAACGCCATGAGAGCCGTCGTGTTGACCGTCAGCTCCGTGGTCGTGCAGGTCGTCAGGGTGACCCAGGTTCATCTGTATTCTATGTATCATTGGAAGATAAGCTGATGCGTCTGTTCGCTTCTGAACGTATTGCAAAGGTAATGGACCGTCTTGGTTTCGAGGATGGCGAGCGTATCGAGAGTCCTATGATCAGCAAGAGCATCGAGCGTGCCCAGCGCAAGGTTGAGGAAAACAACTTCGGTATCCGTAAGCACCTCCTGGAGTATGATGACGTGATGAACCGTCAGCGTACCGTTATCTATGAAAAGCGTCGTCACGCCTTGATGGGTGAGCGTATCGGCATGGATATCACCAACATTATTTGGGACCGCTGCTTGAATATCATCAATAACAATGATTTCGATGGTGCAAAGGAAGAGTTCCTCAAGGTTCTTGCTATGGAGATTCCATTTACCGAGGAAGAATACGAATCTGGCAGACGTGAAGATTTGGCAGAGCGTGCATTCCAGGAGGCAATGGCAGCGTTCAAGCGCAAGACAGACCGCATTCAGGCTACTGCATTCCCTATCATCAAGCAAGTATTTGAAGACCAGGGTGCAATGTACGAGCGCATCATGGTGCCACTGACAGATGGTAAGCGTATGTACCAGATACCATGCAACCTCAAGGAAGCTTACGAGTCTGAGGCTAAGAGTGTTGTGAAGGAATTCGAGAAGAGCGTCTTGCTCCATATCATTGATGATGACTGGAAAGAGAATCTCCGCAAACTGGACGAACTCCGTCACTCAGTACAGAACGCCAGCTACGAGCAGAAAGATCCATTGTTGATCTACAAACTGGAGAGTGCCAAGATTTGGGACGCAATGATCAACGAGATGTACGATCGTATTTCAAGCATCCTGATGCGTGGTCAGATTCCTGTAATGGAACAACAGCCTGTACAAGAGGCTGCTCCAGAACAGCCTACACAGCAGAACTATGTAGAGTCTAAGGTTGACATTGACGAAGAGCGTGAACGTGCAGAGCGTGCTGCTCAACAGGCTGCAGCCAACCAAGACACTCGTGAAGGCGCAAGCCTGGCAAACCACACTCCTTACCGTGCAGAGCGCATGCCTCGTCCAAACGATCCATGTCCATGCGGCAGCGGCAAGAAGTTCAAGAACTGCCACGGCAGAAACTTGTAATCACAAGAAATGGTGATGCTCTTATATATATAATAAGGTATAAGAATACACATCATCAGAAATAATGATAAGAATACCTAGAATTGATGATACTCTCATCATTTCTAGGTATTTTTGTTATTAATATCATCATTGCTATCAAGTTGCAAAGTTTTATTAGTAACTTTGCAGTCTAAAAGAATAAGAGCATATCATAAGGACATGCTCAAAGAAAAGATAAAACGAGGAAAGATATATGAAATTATCAGAACTTAAAACAGGTGAAAGTGGCGTTATCGTCAAGGTATCCGGTCATGGTGGCTTCCGTAAGAGAGTCATCGAGATGGGATTTATCAAAGGCAAAAAAGTTGATGTACTTCTCAATGCCCCACTCCAGGACCCAGTAAAATACAAAATCATGGGATACGAGGTATCACTTCGCCACAGCGAAGCTGATCATATCGAAGTTGTTTCCATCGATGAAGCTAAGCATGATGCAGAACTGAGCAAGGCGGATGCAGAAGACCGCCAACAGGTAATGAACTCGCAAATAGTAGATACCAACGATAACGATGAGTTGGCACTCGGTGATAAGATGTTAGTGGCTGAAAAAAAAGACAATGCCAGTAACGAGGCTATTGCAGAACAAGAGGCTGAGAGACTTCACCATGTCATCAACGTAGCTTTGGTAGGTAACCCTAACTGCGGTAAGACATCATTGTTCAACTTCGCTTCAGGTGCTCACGAACGTGTGGGCAACTATAGTGGTGTAACCGTAGATGCCAAGGTAGGTGAAGCCGATTTTAACGGTTATCACTTTAATCTGGTTGATTTACCAGGCACCTACTCTCTTTCTGCTTATTCACCAGAAGAACTTTATGTGCGCAAACAGCTCATCGAGCACACGCCAGATATCGTCATCAATGTAATCGACACCAGTAATCTGGAACGCAACCTCTATCTCACTACCCAGCTGATAGATATGCACATCCGCATGGTCTGCGCTCTCAATATGTTTGATGAAACTGAGAAGCGTGGCGATAATATCGACTATGACAAACTCGGTGAACTCTTCGGTATTTCAATGATACCTACCGTCTTCACCAATGGTCGAGGCGTGGATAAACTCTTCGAGACCATCATCGAACTTTACGAAGGAAAAGAAGACACTAACGCTCACTACCGCCACATCCACATCAACCACGGACATGAGATAGAACATGGTATCGAACATATCCAGAAGTATCTGAAGGTAGATGATTCCATCCGCCAGCGCTACTCCACACGATATCTTTCTATCAAATTATTGGAGAACGACAAACACGCCGAGGAATACGTAAGTCATCTGAAATCGGCTAAGGAAATCTTCGCAGCCCGCGATGAGGCAGCCAAGCGTGTGAAGGAAGAGACATTGGAAGATAGTGAAACAGCCATCATGGATGCCAAATATGGTTTTATTCATGGAGCATTGCAGGAAGCAGGCTATGAACCTGGCAAAGCAAAGGACACCTATCAGGTAACCCACCTCATCGATAGCATCCTGACCAATAAATATGTGGGCTTCCCTATCTTCATCCTGCTGCTGTTCATCATGTTTTCAGCCACCTTCGTACTGGGCGAGATTCCTAAAGGATGGATTGAGGACGGCGTGGCATGGCTGGGCGAATTCATCAGCAATACAATGCCGGATGGACCTGTAAAGGATATGCTGGTAGATGGTGTGATCGGTGGTGTAGGTGCCGTGATTGTGTTCCTGCCACAGATTCTGATTCTGTATTTCTTCATCTCATACATGGAGGATTCGGGATATATGGCTCGTGCCGCCTTCATCATGGATAAACTGATGCACAAGATGGGCCTGCATGGCAAATCATTCATTCCGCTGATTATGGGATTCGGATGTAACGTGCCTGCCGTGATGGCAACGAGAACCATCGAGAGTCACCGTTCCCGTCTGATAACGATGCTGATTTTGCCATTGATGAGTTGTTCGGCTCGTCTGCCAATCTACATCATGGTTATCGGAACATTCTTTGCCATCCAATACCGTTCGCTCATCATGGTATCGCTCTATCTCATCGGCATCTTCCTTGCCGTGATATTGAGCCGCATCTTTGCCAGTTTCGTAGTGAAAGGCGAAGATACCCCATTCGTGATGGAGCTGCCTCCTTACCGCTTCCCTACCTGGAAGGCGATAGGCCGTCATACCTGGGAAAAGGGTAAGCAGTACTTGAAGAAGATGGGTGGTATCATCCTCGTGGCAAGTATCATCGTCTGGGCTTTGGGTTACTTCCCTCATAATGAAGAACTTGACAACCAGGCTCAGCAGGAGCAGAGCTATATCGGAAGAATCGGTAAGACCATTGAGCCTATCTTCACTCCACAGGGTTTCGACTGGAAACTGGATGTGGGCTTGGTTTCCGGTGTGGGTGCCAAGGAGATTGTAGCCTCAACAATGGGCGTGCTCTACAGCAACAACGACAGTTTCTCTGATGATCAGGATTACAACGATGAAGACGGAAAATATGAGGTTTTGAAGAAGCAGATGACTTCTGATTTGAAGAAGACCTACGGTTACAGCGATGCCGAGGCGGAATCCAAGGCAACGCTCACCGCCTATTGCTTTCTCCTCTTCGTATTACTCTACTTCCCTTGCATCGCCACTATCGCCGCCATCAAGGGCGAGACGGGCAGTTGGAAATGGGCAGGCTTTGCCGCTAGCTACACCACGCTATTGGCATGGGTAGTATCAGCTCTGGTCTTCCAGATAGGAAGTTTGTTTATCTAACACAACAATATGATTTTTTTAAAAAAGGGTGTGCCTCTTCGATGAGTCACACCCTTTTCATTGGTTTTCTAAGAACAATTGAATAAAAAAAACAGTGGATGCTTCCTTACATCCACTGTTTTTTGTATTTTTATTCTGATATTCATCTCATTTTCAGGATATTCAGGATATTCTCTTTCCTACCTTTGCGGCAACAAACGCTATCATCAAGCCTAAACAGGCGGCAATACTGATGGCGATACGAAGTCCGGTAGCCTCAGCAAGCCATCCGATAACCGGAGGACCTACCAGGAAACCGAAGAAACTGATACTCGAAACAATCGTGATGGCAATGCTGGCCTTGATAGTGCCCAACTTACCGGCGATACTGTAACAGATAGGAACAGACGAAGAGATGCCGAAACCTACCAGCAAGAAACCAAAGGTAGCAGGAATGAGATAAGGCAAGGCAGCAGCCAGCCACAAACCACCCAATATCAAACCACCACAAACCTTCAATACTCTGGCTGGGCCGTATTTCGTAACAAACCCATCAGCCATGAATCTCCCCAACGTCATCGCACCCATGCCAGCCACATATCCCGCACGGATAAAAGCCTCATCGGGTTTTACTACTGATGAAAAATATACGCTACTCCAATCGTAAACGGTACCTTCACAGAACATGCCTGCAAATCCCATCAATCCTAAAAGGAACAGAATCGGGTCGATGGTCTTGAAAGAGAACTTCGGAACATCCTCCTCTTCTGCTTTCGCCATGGCATCATTAATCAGAAAGCGGAAACCGACAGCAACGATGAGAATACTCAGAGCCAGGATAGTTCCAAAGTGGACATCTATCGGGAGCAAAGTGTTGGCAAAGATGGCACCGATGATACCACCGGAGAATCCACCCAGACTCCACAGACCATGAAACGATGACATGATGTTGCGCCCATACATCTTCTCTACCAGACAGGCCTGTGTATTGGTGGCAATGTTCATCAGATTCGCCATCATTCCGAAAGCAATAAGACTCAAAATCAGATGAAAAACCGTAGTACTGCTACCGATGCAGAAAAGAACCAGGGCATAGAGTACCTCAGAGAGAACCAGCATCTTCTTGCTGCCAAATCTACTCACCAGGATACCAGAGAAAGCCATCATCAGAAGCTGACCGATAGGGATGGCAAAGAGCACCGTTCCCAACTGGCCGTTGCTCAGATGTAACATCTGTTTTACATCCGGAATACGGCTTGCCCAACTGGCAAACACCACTCCCGGTACAAAATAATAAGCCGCAACTGCCACTCGCTTGCGCGCCAAATCACTCAAATTACTTAAATTACTCAAACTGACTGTCATCCTTAATAATATACCTATTATAAATACTCATTTCTATTAGCGGCTGCAAAATTACAAAAAAAAGCAGAAAAAGAGAGATATTTGAACAAAAAATGTTGCGCCGTTTGAGATTTTTGCCGTACCTTTGCACTCAGAAAAAGAATTAAAAACAAACTAGCAATGAAGAAACAAACAATGATTACCCTGGCACTCGCCTTGACTTTGGCGATGCCAACCATGCCCGCCTTCGCCCAAAAGGCGATGAGCAAGAAAGAAATCGCCGAAAAAGAAAAGGCATTCAAGAACCTTCAGCATCCCTGGAAGGGAAAGAAAGTGGCTTACTTCGGCGACTCCATCACCGACCCAAGAATCAAGGCATCGAAGGTGAAATACTGGGGATTCCTGCAGGATTGGCTCGGCATCACTCCATACGTTTATGGCGTGAGCGGCAGACAGTGGAACGACATTCCCCGACAGGCAGACCAGCTCCAGAAGGAGCATGGCGATGATTTTGATGCCATTCTCATCTTTATGGGTACCAACGATTACAACAATGGTGTGCCTGTAGGCGAATGGTATACAGAAACTTTTGACAGCGTGAGAGTAGCCCGCCACAAGCCAAGCGAAATGGTACAGCGCCGCCACCGCCACTTCTGTATGGACAAGAATACATTAAAAGGTCGCATCAACATCGCCATGTCGAAGCTGAAGCAGATGTATCCTACCAAGCAAATCGTGGTGATGACTCCTGTGCATCGTGCCCTCTTTGCCAGTGGTGACAAGAACATCCAGCCAGATGAGATGTACGAGAATGCGCGTGGCATCTTCTTCGATGAATACGTGAAAGCTATCAAGGAAACAGGCAATATCTGGGCGGTTCCGGTCATCGACCTCAACTCCCTTTCCGGTCTCTTTCCTCTTTACGATGCTGGTGCCCAGATGTTCAACAAGCCGGATACCGACCGTCTTCATCCAAACGATGCCGGTCACTCTCGCATGGCTAAGACCATTATGCAGCAGCTATCTGCATTGCCTTGCGTCTTCTAGAAATCCACATCATTTTCTACCCGCGTACATGAGCATCTATACCCATGTACACGGGTATCCGTGACCACGTACACGGGTACGCATGACCAAGACGATGGGTACGAGTGACCGAGACGATGGGTAAAGATGACCAAGGTAGTTGGGCAAATTTGCCCAACGCCTCGGGCACAGGCGGGCATTGTGGTTTAACGATTTTAGTTGACCACTTTTAGTTTTATTTGTAAGACGAGTTGACTCGGTTAAAACTTATTTATAATTCACGTTGACTTTCCTGAAACTTAGTCATATTTATAGTTGACCACCTGCCTTAGCGTGCCTTTTTCTTCTATCAATAGATACTTTTTACTTTATAAACTAGAAAGGTAGCATGTTTTGGTGCATGGATACTATACTATTAAGCCAAAACAGCTTTGGAATATCATAGAGAAGGATATACCTGTTTTGATGCCGCAAATCAAGCAACTTCTTGATTCTGAGAAGCTTACAGAAGAATAAGCAAGAATAAGGCGTGGCAATGCGTGGTAATAAGTGGCAATAAAAGCACCGCTTATTACCACGCATTATTTTCTGTAAATCAGCCACTTGCGCTTCTGCGTGGTAGATGTGGCATTAAAATAGAAAAACTTTTTTCCTACATATACTGCAAAATCATATTCATCATCGTTTCCAGATAGCCTTTATCATCCTTAAACAACACATGATTCTTTTGGAATTCCCCTTTCTCAAATGGATTCTTCAACCAAAACTCAACCTGCTCCATTGGCGTATTGCTGATAATGAAACTGTTCAACATCAGATGAGCGTTGCCCAACTGAGAAGCCACTTCTGTCTGTAAATACTTGAAGAGTTGAATCTTATCATCCTCCAATCCTTTAAGATTGCGAATACCTTTCGGGTCGATGAAGGTGATATATTGCTTCTCTCCATCCAATATCCATAAGATAAAATCAGGATAGAAGTTGTTTGCTTCAAAGAAACCCAATCCCCTCTTGCTCTCATTGCGAAGCAGATAAACCTGCTTACCAGCCAGCACATCGTCTTGATGAACCCTACAATATTCACGGAAGGAAGTAACAAAGTTCTGTTCTCCTAAGTTTAATGCCACAGGAGACACCTTCAACTTTGGCTCACCAGTTACAACATCTACATAAGGACGATTACCATTGGTATTTTTCTCTGCAAGGAAGACCAAAGGCTTATACAGATGTTCCTCCACATTCAATGCTTTGAAATAAGGAGCATCAAGAACTAAGTCTTTACCAAATTCATTGGTCTCCACCTGCTCCTGCAATATTTTCAAATAATCCACCACATTATACAAGTCGTTACGAACCTCTATTTCATATTCGTCAGGCATACCTATATTATAATAGGTAACGCGTGTCTCCTTCAGATGTTTTTGCTCTTCCTTCGACTTGGCCTTCTTGTAAGCCATATCCATATAGCCACGGAGCAGACTGATTGTAACATCCTGCCACAACTCCACATTCTTTCCGAAATCATGAAAGTTCAAACGGTCTTCAGGAATTGACAATTCGTACCAGGAAGGATTTGCCATCAGATACTTCAAGTCTTCCAATCGCAATTCCAGATTATACCAACCTCGCTCTGCCTTCATACCCTGCAAGGCAAAGAACACTTCCGTCCAGTCTATCCAATTCAGATGCTCCTGGCCCAAAACACCAATATAGCGACTTGCTGCATTAGCAGTTTGAACATTCTTGCTTCTCAGCAAATCCACCTTTGGATATTTGTCCAGTTTTACATTCACCTTTTTCATCAGGCTTTCGTCGGCAGGTTCTACCACGGCAGACTTCTTGAAGTTATAGCCATCCACGACTTTCGGCAATGAGAGATGAAGAGCATCTAAATCAACAGACTTAATGGTTTTGATGACAATCTTCTCATAGTCTATCTCATTGGTAGGTAAACCTTCATCCTCCAAATATGCCTTGAAGGCTTCCATATAATCAGCCCGCACGCCAAAGATATTCAGAGTCTCTATGGTTGACAAATTCTTTGGAATCATCTCGTCCTGATAGCAGGCATCCAGCATCTTGCTTCGCTTCAGCGAATACTTGTATCCTTTCAGACGAACACCACGACCAAAAAGCTGAATAATCTCAGAACCTTCGCTGCGTCCCACATTCATCAGCCCCATCACGGAAACTCGCCAACTACTCCATCCTTCAGTAAACTTCTTGGAACCAATCAGGATATTGACTGTTGAATCTTGAGAATTGATATTGTTGAAGAGGCTGGAAGTTCCGAATGCTTTCGTTTCACAAAGGAATCCTTTATCCTGCAAAAGTTTCAGCAATTCCTTACCATCACCCACATTGATGACGCCGAAATAATCCTTAGTACTTCCTACTCTCAATCCAATCTCCTCAAAACCTCCTTTTTGAAGATCTATATGAAGTTGGGCACCATGGATATTGGAGTGGAAAAGATCCCGCAAAATAGCATCATAGATGTTCTCGGCAAACTTCTGTTTGTCATCTTCTACGAGATAACCACCTTTAAGCGCCAGAAAAGAGTTGCCAAATACAGAATAACCATTCTTTGTTTTCAATCCATCTTCCGAACTGAGCAAACGACGGATATAACCAGAAAACTCAGTACGATTCCGGATAAAATCCTGCAAGAACAAGAGTATCTGAGTTACATCCGATACCTGATTCTTATTTTCCTTGCTCACAGCCTTTACGCTACTTCCCACAAATATTCCCAAAGGCTTTTCCACCAGAAACCTGTTATGAATCCGCATATCACTCTGATAGATTTTAGTCTGTTCATAAAGACATAGCAAATATGCCGTGAGATACATATTGAGCAAATCATCATCATTCCAATCGTTCATATTCATGATACGATAATCCTTGCCATATCCATCGGCATAGAAATAACGATAGGAATAATCAAAAAGTGTTGCCTTACCATATTGGTCAAACATCGCCTTCCGGTCTTTGGCATTACTCTTTGCAGAAATGGCTTGACCAAAGGTAGCGGAATACTCAAAAGAGAAGCCTTCCTCGGTCAACTTCTGGCGATACCCCATCCAGACATCGCCACTGGAACCTTTGTGACCTTCATCTACCAATACCAGGTTGTTGCCCTCGAAAGCCTCAACAGCTACCGTTTTATCTCCATCCTTATCTGCCAATTTATTGATATCGATGATTTCTACAGCCTTACCTTGAAACAAACCACCAACACCTTGCTTGCTGAACATTGCAACATCCATATTAGAAGCCTTCAACTCTTCATAATGCTGACGACTCAATCCTTCATTTGGAGTCAATACGATGATGCGGTTGAGTTTCTTGGCATGATGAATCCTGGCATACTCCTGATATTGCTTGATATTGACATGCATCAGCAGAGTCTTACCCGAACCTGTTGCATTCCAATAAGCCAACTTATTCAAGTCATCAACCGTAAAGTCGGGCAACTCGTGCCAGGTTTCTGCACGATGATTGAAGTCATCATGCAGAAAACGATTCAGGTTGTCGCAAAGTGCCTGCGGATTACTGAAATACTGGTCGAGATAGATTTCCGTGAACAAGAGGGATAGATACTGGAAGTACTTCCACTTGATTGGTTCACTTCGCTTCTCGTTAATCTCATCAGTAAACTTCACGATATGCTGGTCGTAAAAGTACAACTGTTCTATGGACAAAGGACCTGTAGCATAGAGCTTATGACAAAGCTCATGATAGAGTTTTGACTCGTGGTCATCATTCAATCCTTCGTATGCAGGATCCTTGAGGTCACGAGACAAAGCCTCCAAGTCCTTACAGCCAAACAGCTGCAAGATATAATGAAACAGGACCAGTGCCTGCTGCAGTTTTCCTTTTTTCTGTATTTTCTTAGCCATAATAAGACCTATTCAAACATTCTTTTCTTAAATTCTTCCTCAATGAGTACTACTTTCCAATGCTCCTCATCCGTCTTGATATTCGGTAATGTATTATCACCATTTACATAAATCTTATCGAACTCTGAGTCTGTGGTGCAGTAGGCTTGCTTACGGAAGAATTCATTCAAGTCTTCGTTGCTCACCTTGTTGCAGTTTCTCCAAATCACGAGAGTTCGCTCATTGCCGATATGGGTAGTTCCTTCCACCACACAGTAGCCATCCTTAGGATAACGGAGCGTCTCTACATTCAGACCGATAAGGTAGTTGAATGTTTCCACCATATCAACATGGGTATCTACCAACTCATTATCCTTGGTTGTCTTGATAGACATGGCAAACGGGTTCTTAAACCATTCCAGGTTGAAGAGATCTCCCTTGGTTTCTGTATCGAGCATATAACGGAGGAAATAGGTTTCCTCGAAATCTCCCTTGCCATTCTCGTTATCGAAGTCGAGTCGCTGGTTCTTCGGCTGCAAATTATTTAGGGTATCCTCATATTGCTCCAGACGGATGTACTTGAAGCATTGAGAAATGCCTTTACGGGAAATAGGCTTGCCATCCTTCCAATCCTCGGAATAGATTACTTTTTCCATGCGAGGCTTGGGAAGTATATCAAAATAATAATTGACGTCACACAGTATATACTTATGCATTTTACCCTTACGCCCTTGATTAATTGCAGCATGCCCTGTTGTACCTGAGCCACAAAAACAATCCATAACTATAGATTCATTCTTTGTTGAAACGTTAACAACCTTATTGATAAACTCAACTGGCTTAGGCTTAATACCATCAATAAATTCTTTTGGCAATGATGTTCCAAATAAATTGAGCAACAATTTCGTACCTTCTGCGGTAGTCTTAACATCATCCCATAAAGATGTTATGGCATCACCTTTCTCTAAAGCTTCAGACTTATATCTTTTATAAGCAGGCTTTGTATTTCCCTTTTTACCAAATAAAATCCTTCCCTCTTCCAATAATCTCAAAGTATCATGTTGTTCGAATCGCCAATGTCTTCCACTTGCCGGATAAAAAGTTTCATTTGTTTTGGGATTTATAATACCATAAGAAAGATTTTCACGAATACCCGGCGCATCCATAGGATCTAATTTCCATGGACCATTAGGATCATTATCAGGATTTATAAAACCCTCCTCATTCGCTTCAACCTTAAAATCCGTTTTATTAGCTTTTAGAGCTATCATATCTTTAGTGAAAACAGTCGTATGATTAATAGAATTAGATACCAATGCATCGTTAGATACAGACTTTCTACTATTCCATATTATATCTGCAACAAAATTATCTTCATCAAAAACTATATCCAAATTGTGTTTTAAATTCGCATATTCACCATCATCAGTACTAACCCAAAACGTTGATGTTCCTATCATCATATTCTTCATTAATTCACTCCTATCATTCATCATAGAAGCCCAAGACGAATGCTGATAATTATCCTTATAAGAGAAACTATTATCAGAACCAGTATTATAAGGTGGATCAATATAAACACATTTCACAGTCTCACGATACTTCTCCTGCAACAGTTCCAGAGCCTGGAAGTTCTCACTATTAATCAGCAATCCATTACACTCCTCATCTACTTTCTCCATACTTCCCACGAGTTTATGCTTGAACTCGACACTAAAGAACTTAGTGTCAAGCACAAGGAACGGATTGTCTTCCAGGAACTTTTCTGTTAATGGCTCACAATAGCCCTCGGTCATCATATCCCCTTTGATTTCATCGATGGCAAAGAGGCGAACCCATTCTTTACGCTGCTCATCATTAGCAATAATCTCTGGGTAAAGGGTACGAGGAATTCGGTCGAGTGTGATACAATAATCACAACCGACTACAAACTTTTTCTTGAGCCACAACTTCTTTTGGAAATCTTCGAGCTGGGCAAGGAAGGTGATAATCTTCTCTCCTACCAACTTGATGGCTTTCACTTGTGCCAAATGCTCCATGATATGAGTAGCATCCAAATCATCCAAAAACATTACCTCGTTTTTGATATAGAAATCAAGTTCTCTACGAAGGAAGCCGCCCAAGTCTTTGTGGATGAAATAATCAAAATTGTTCTTTGCCGTATAGTCTTGCAGATGCTTCATCAGCAAAGTGCGTTCCTTATTCTTTTCTGTTGGCACCTTTTCATTGACCAACTCTGCAAAGTCGGCATATTTTCCTTCTGCAAACGAAGAAATAATCTTAGCCTCAGCATCCTTGATAAGTGCATCCTGCTTGGTAGTCTTCGGCATCAACTCATAAGTAAAGAAGATGTTAAGCTCACCATCTTCCTCTGCGATACAGTCCGCTTCACAAAGTTGGAAACGGCGCTCCATATTGTTGGCAGCCTTGTTGTTGTTCTGCTCTGTATCCGCATCACGAAGAACAAAGTGTACCTTACGACGGCTGGTCGGCAACACGAACGAGTAATTCTTGAAATACTCAGAAGTCTTGATGTAATACTGGTCGGCATTTGCCCAATACAACTTCACTTCCTCTCCGCTATAAGGAATGGCATAGGCATCGTCCTTATAGCGACGTTTAGAGATAAAATCGCCACCCTCATAATAACGGCTAAAGAATTTAGCCAAATGAGAAAACACCTCATTCTCCATGGCAGAAATATCAGTTCCTGCAGAAGTTTGAGTCTTCAAAATCTTTGTAATTTCAGGAACAAGGCGATTGTTCAAGAACGCCTCGATATCCTTACGCTTCTGATTCATGATGCGATATATACCAAAGTCGAGTTCGGCTTGGTCGAGTTGCAGTATTTCTGCAAGTATATCTCTAAATTTCTGTTCGTATAGTGTCATTGTTTATTCCTTAGTTATATTATTTTTGCTTTGATTCCGATTCATTTCTTTAATGCCCAATGCACGCAGAAGAGTTCTTCTTCCGTAATATGCTGCTGGATAAATGCCTTCACTTTATCAATCATTCCGTCTCGCTTCTCCTCTATCTCATCTTCCAGATTAAAGATTTCGGCTCGCTTACGCTTCTGCTGACGAGTAAGGGTATTCAAATCCTTTTCCAGGGTCAATGTTTGCTGTGCATTCTCCGAACGACTCAAAAGTCTTTTCTTCTCCTTGATTTTAGCCTTGATGTCTTTCAGTTCATTCTCCAAAGTGAGCTGCTGGTCTTCTGCCCACTTCTCGATATGCTGGATTTCAGCATCAAGCAAAGCCTTGTTTCGTTCTTCTATCTGAACGGTCAAGGCTGCTCGCCGGTTATCATACAGGGAAGATAGCTTCTGGCTTGCTTCCTCCTGCACACGAACATTTCCGGTACTTATCGTTGGAACATTCAATAGTTTTTCTGCAAACTCCTGGCCCAAAGCCGTTCCATCTTCCGCAAGTGCCGTCAGCACAATGTGTTGTTCCTGTTGCCCTTCGGATATAAAAGAAACAAGATGAGCCTGTAGCCATCCACTTTCATAAGCACATTGTTCTATATCTGCTACCTTATAACGGTATAGGCTATAATCGAAGAGGAGATTCTGCAGACTTTGCTCATTCCGCTTACACAAGGCAATGATCTTTTGAGCCAAAGGATGCGACAAACGATAATTGATGTATTGCGATTGCAGCGTAGTTATCTGATACATGCCACATTCTGCTGCCACATCAGGATAAGGATTGTGCTTCAAGCGAAAGACGAGATTAGTTTCATCTACTACTTCTACATTCTCCTTACCAAGCGTAGCAATGGTTATCGTCCAAAGCCAGCGATGGAACTTATTCAGATTTCCCATATCCTTGCCTTGACGAATCTTCAGCAGTCCCACCACATCCTCATCAAAGTTTTCAAGCAGTTGCTTGCGGGTATCTTGCATCGTTGCCTTGATACTTGCATCCATCTCTTGCTGAATCTGGTCGAAGGCTGCATTGATTTCTTCAGGAGTACGGCACTGCTGATAGATGTTGAGCATCCGCTTCTCGAAGTCAACCCCCGACTCGATGCTGCCCAACACATCATCACTCGAACCGAAGACACCATCAAAGAGATGGAATTTCTCAGAAAGCAGTTGGAACACACGCACATCAGCTGCATTTGCCTTGTTGATGAAGTTGAAAACCACAACATCATTCTTCTGTCCATAACGATGGCATCTACCTATGCGCTGTTCCACCCGCTGAGGATTCCACGGCAAATCATAATTCACAATAAGCGAACAAAACTGAAGGTTGATACCTTCGGATGCCGCCTCGGTAGCAATCATGATTTCGGCATCGTCTCTGAAATAATCTACAATAGCCTGGCGCTTGTTTGCCGACAAAGAAGGGGTAAAGGCTGATGTGCCTATATTCCGCTCTTTCCATGCCTTATATATCTTCCGGGAAGTTTCATCATTGTTGGAACCATTGAAGAGGACTATCTTGCCCATATAACCATTCTCCTCTAAAAGCTGTTTCAGATAGAGCTGGGTACGGGTACTTTCCGTGAATATCAATGCTTTGCGGTTGGCTCCCAACTCTTCCATCTTCTGAAAGCCGGTATGGAGTGCCGACAAGAGGCAATCACCTTTTTTATTGCTACTGATGCCATTGGCAAGATCATATAGACGTTGAAGTTCCTTGATTTCATCCTTGATGCCTTCTATCTCATCAGGAGTAAGGATTTCTCCTTCCTGTTCGTTCTCATCCTGCTCATTCCATTCATCCCAATCATCGCCCAACATATCTTCGGCAACCATAGCTATTTTTCCATCTTCCCCATACCAGCCTTGCGGTTTATCGGCAGAATATGGAGCAATCTTGGTCTGCAAACGGTCGATAAGCGTTTTGAGCGTATAGCCGATGGCAAAGGTTGATGAAGACATGAGTTTGCGGAATATCAGCGTAATCAACTGACGTTGACTGGTTGGTAATCCGTAAGTATCATCACGGCGAAGATACTCGCTGATTTGATTATAGAGTTTCTGCTCTTCAACGGCAGGATAATATTCCTGCGCCATCGGGATACGGGAAGTATATTTTACATACTCCGTAACCTGTTTGCGAAGCGTGCGATGCACGATGGGGCGAAGACGCCTGCGAAGATCACCAAAAGCAATATCATCGTTTTTGTTACTATAGCAATACTGAGCCTTGAAACTCTTCAAGTCACCAAAGTAATGGTCATCGATGATACTTACCAGACCATATAATTCCTCAATGTTATTCTGAAGCGGAGTGGCGGTAAGGAGGAGTTTATGACTATCAGAAAAAGCTGATTTCAGACGGGAAGCCATCGAAGGGGTTGACTTATAAACATTGCGCAGTTTATGAGCCTCATCATAAACCACCAGGTCCCAATGAGTGCGCGACAAGATTTCGGCTTGTCTGGAAGCAAACTGATAAGAGCAGATATAGATTTGCTTGCCATCGGAAAGATGGTCTAAAGAAATCCCTTTTTTCTTTTCGAGAATAAAAGAATCCAGAAAGAACTTTTCCTCCAGCTCCATGCTCCACTGTCGGCGAAGGGTAGCTGGAGCAACGATGAGAATACGACGCTTACGTTCAGCCCAAAACTGGCTGATAACAATACCAGCCTCTATTGTTTTTCCCAATCCCACCTCATCGGCAAGGATAACACCTTTGGAGAAAGGAGATTGGAATGCAAAAAGAGCCGCCATCACCTGATGGGGGTTCAGATCGACACGTGCCTCCGACAAGACACCCGTCAACTTATCATCATCTGCACCGCCCCTATTGCGTGACAACTGCCAGGCATAATACAAGAGCTGCGCAGATGAATAAGGGATTTTCTGTTTCATCGTCGCTATAGAAAAAATGAGCGTTGAACTTTATTCTGGAAGTACGAGCCACAAGCAAAAAAAATACCTGAGAGCATGATATAAAAGAAGCGTGAGCTTCACTTATCATACTCTCAGGCATTTGGCGTGGCCCTCCCAACAGATAAGTTCAGCCCACGCTATAGCGCAGGCATTCACTTATTCTATTGTTGGGAAATACATCTGTTAATCGCCAAATTTCGAGAGTATTCCGAATATCGTAAACGCTTTGTATATTAATATGTTATATGTCTAAAGTTTTATTCTTTCTGTTTCTTATTATTCTATTTTATTTGTTCAACTTATGTTACAAGGGAGCAGCTGCCTGCAGCAACCAATCCCCTTTTCGAGGGCAAAGTTACAAAAAATAAATGAGATTATCCCTGTTTTTATGCAATAAAATTTGGGAGTTACAAAGAAAACTCAAAAATTTGTAACTCGTATTAGGATTTAATTTAAAGAAGGACATAAAGCCGGCTTGAATCTTTCTTATCGGATTATCACTCAATCTGGTCTTTAGAAACTATTGCTAATCACTGTTGATTACATACTTAGCTGTAGAGATACTATATTCGGAACCGCTATTTCGAAAACATCGACAACATTCATACAAACAAAAAAAAACTTAAATTAGCAAACAAATAGACTGATATTCAAGCATTTTTATTAACTTTGCATTCGAAACCGTCATTTCGGAAACGGCGGTTTCGAAAAATAACATAAATAAAAAGAAACTATAAAATTATAGAAATATGAAGTTCTTTGGAAGACAAAACGAAATAAAAGAATTGCAAGAGATAAGAAATCTATCTTTGCAAACGGCTCGTTTCACAATCGTAACAGGACGCCGACGTAGCGGAAAAACATCCTTATTGATAAAAGCATACGAGGATGTTCAAGATATGCTGTATTTCTTTGTTGCAAGAAAATCAGAAGTTGAACTCTGCAGAGATTTTATCGAAGAGATAACAAGCAAACTTCAGCTTCCTATTCTCGGAGAAGTAACACGCTTTGCAGATATCTTTAAATATCTGCTTCAACTATCCAAGATTCGCCCTATCACTCTCATCATTGATGAATTTCAAGATTTCAAACGGGTTAATCCATCTATATTTTCAGATATGCAAAAGATATGGGATCTTAACAAACAGGAAGCTCATATTAATCTCGTGGTTTGCGGTTCTGTTTATTCACTTATGAACATCATCTTTAAAAACAACAAGCAACCACTTTATGGTAGGCAGACTGGAGAAATAAAAGTCACTCCATTTCCTCCTTCTGCTATCAAGGAAATTCTCTCAACATATAATTCTGCCTACACCAACGATGACCTACTGGCTCTCTACAGTTATACAGGCGGAGTTGCAGAATATGTAGAAATGATGATGGATGCTGGAGCCACGACAAAGGAAAAAATGACAGAGAAGTTTGTTGCAAAGAATTCTTATTTCATATACGAAGGAAAAAATATGCTGATAGAAGAATTTGGTAAAGACTATGCCCGTTATTTCGAAATATTGCAACTTATTGCTTCTGGCTACACAACTCGTGGTGAAATAGAAAGCATTATGAAAATAGAACTCTCAGGCTATCTCACTAAACTGGAGAATGACTATTGCTTGATTTCTCGTTATACACCGATGTTTCAAAAGACCAATCGCAACATTCGCTATCAGATAGAAGATAACTTCCTTCGCATCTGGTTTCGCTACATCTACAAATATGGATACATGATAGAGGTTGGCGCCAATAAAAAACTTAAGATGGTTATGGATAAGAGCTACACCACATACACAGGCAAGGTTCTGGAAAGATATTTCATTGCAAAAATGATAGAAAGCGAAGAATATACCCAAATCGCTTCTTGGTGGGACCGAAAGGGAGAGAATGAAATTGATATTATCGCTGCTGATGAACTGGAACAGAAAGTCATTTTCTATGAGGTGAAACGCCAAGCCAAGGATATAAATCTCGGCATTTTAAAAGATAAAGCCGAGCATTTCTTCCAGACAACAGGAAAATTCAAGAAATTCACTATCGGATACCAAGGGTTGTCAATGGAGGATATGTAGTTTCATAAAATAATAAATCCCGGCAGGAGATAGCTTGAAGCTATTCTCTTACCGGGATTTTCATTATCAAGACGATAAGTAGTCTGCAAAAGATAAAAATTCTTATTTCATTATCATTTTATGATAATCATTTTTCTTTCACATCAGCATATAGAATTACATCAAGTCACACTTCTCCTCGGTGTTCTTCTTGACCTTCTCGCCATTTTTCAGGATGCGAGCCTTATAGCCAAACTTCTCAAAACCTTTCTGGAGTTTCTCGGGGGTTGTCTTGTCGGCATTATACCGTACTGTGACTGTCTGGTTTGGCACAGAGGTCTCTATGCTCTTGATACCCTTTTCGAAGCGAAGGTTGCTCTTGATCTTGTTCTCACAAGCCGCACAGTGCATCTGTGGTGTTGTGGTGAACACTACGGTCTTGATGTCCTTGGCAAAGGTTACCATTGCCACCATCATCATTGTGAACATTACTAAAATTTTCTTCATAACTTTTCTATTTGCTTAAATAATTCAACATTAAATATTTCCACTTAAAAGTGTACTCTCACGCCTGCGTAGAACATCCGTCCCTCTACAGGTCCCCAAATCAAGGTTGGCTCGAAATCGCTTCCCCATGGATTGCTGGCACCATAGATAGGAGCCTTCTGCTTAAAACCAGTCAGGTTCTCGCCTCCCACATAGATGCTCCAATGACGAAACCATCTCGTAACCTGCGCACTCACTTGCTCGAAGCTATGGAAACGAGGAGACCATGACTGGCTTCCATCTGCCAACTGGTAAGGCTCTGGATTCCTGCCTCCACCATTCAACTGCACGGTGGCATCAAATTGCCAAAGTCCAAGTGGGGTCTTATAGGAAGCCGTGAAAAGCGCCTTATATTTACTGGTCAATGGCTTCTCTTTCAAGGTTTTGCCATAATCGTATGTACACTTCACATCGTTCAGACGATAAGCCGCTGTTATCTCTAAGCCTTTCAGCAATGGATAAGAGGCATCTATCTGGAAAGTGTGCGAATAAGACTTACCTATCAAATTATAGATGGAGATAAACCCCTTGTTGGCATCATAATCCACTACCGCTTGATTCCTGAAGTCGGTATAGTAATACTCGGCGTTCAGTTTCAACGTCTTACCAAACATAGGGATATAGAAAGCCGTGCTCAGTCCATAGTTCCAAGCCTCCTCTTGCTGGAGGTCTTCGCCGATATTGAGGTTTCTGCCACTCGCCAAGAGGTAATTGTACTCAGCCAAGCCAAATACCGTGCGATAGCCCTTACCTGCTGATAAGCGGATGCTGATGGCATCGACAGGCGAATACTTCACGTGGAAACGAGGGGTGAAGAAGTTGCCATAAAGCGAACTATGGTCGAAACGGACTCCTGCCATTGCCGTCAACTTCGTGCCTAACGTATAGGTGTATTGGGCGTATGCTCCAGGAGTCGTCTCCTTCTCGTTCATTCTCTGCATGTCCGACAAAAGGTAAGGAGAGTCTTCTAACCCTACTGTCGGTCTTGGAGAAACATTCACATTGGCACGCTGTCCCAGGTAATCATGGTTGACGCTCAAACCTACCGACAAATTGTGCTGATGAGTAAAATTGGTCTCAAACATCAGCGAGCCATAGAGATTCTTCTCATTGAGGTCGTAGAACTTGTTGCCATACTGAGCATTCAACTGGTGCATCGAAGCTGAGGACATGAAGGCAATATTGGTACCATGCTCATGATTGAGGATGAAGGCATGTTTCATATAACCCTCATAACGGTTGGTATGGAGCTTGATTCTATAAATATCATCACTATGAACATGTTCCTCATCCTGCCCACTGGTACGAATCTCCTTCAAAGCCCCAAGTCCACCATGGAAGATGTAGTGCTTGCCTTTATACAGCCAACGGTTCTGTACATTATATTGTTCTCTGCCTGGCATATCATAGAAACCATCGCCATTGTCATCATGGTTTTTGAGGATATTCTCATGATGCAACAAGATTTCCGTTGCCCACTTATCCGATAGATGAACGTTGGCATCGGCGTTTGCTTCGATTCGACTCTTGGTATCACCAAAGAGGTTCACCTCCACCTGTTGCTCATCCTCTGGTTTCAAGTAATCCACATTGATTTGACCTGTAATCGACTCATAGCCATTCTTCACCGAAGCACTACCCTTAGATACCTGAATGCCTTTCATCCAAGGTCCCGGCACATAGCCCAGGGCGTATGGGATGGCTGCACCACGGAAATTCGGCAGATTCTCGGTGAGCATCTGTACGTAAGTGCCCGAAAGACCGAGGAGTTTGATTTGTCTTGCGCCCGTCGTAGCATCATTATAAGCCACATCAACCGATGGGTTGGTCGTGAAACTCTCGCCTAAGTTGCAACAAGCCGCCTTGAAGAGTTCATCCTTGTTCACAGCAATGCCATTCACGGCACCAGCCAATCGAGAACTGCCCGACTTACGAGCCACCACCTTCACCTCCTGCAAGGTCTCGTCCTTGAAGATGGAATCATGAGAGGAGGAATCTACAGAGTTATTTCTTACAGAATTGTGATATGACAACAGAGACTCAACCTCTGTCTTATTATTTTTTGCATAAGTCTCAGCACCAATAACCAGCAAGGCACTGAGCAACAGATTTCTTGAATACATAAATATATTTCCTTTTATCCGAATCTTAAATCTTCGCTCCGGATGATTTTACCTTTTTAATATATGTATGCAACCCTAAGATTTTACTGATAGGGATAGGCATACGACAATCTTGGTTGCAAAAGTACAAACAAACTTTTGCAACCTATTTGCAAATATGGAAAAATCAAATAATCAGGATGTTAAGGAGGGCAAGATAAGCCCTTGGAGGCGAATGCGGAACGTTCTGATTCCAATATCTTGCCTTCTAAATGCTACAGATAACAGGACGAGGCAATGTCTTCCAAAGAGCTGGCACGATGCCAGCAAACACTGGTGCTGTATCGAAATCCACATGCTGGACAGAGACCGTAGGCGATAGCTTCACCTGCCTTACGTTCATGCAATGCTTTTTCACCTGTGCGCCCAGCTTACCTTGGCAACAGTCATGCCCCACGCAACAGTCAGCCATCATACCCACCATCACCTTGTCTGAACGAAGGCAGTGCATGACTGTAGTGCCTACGCTCAGGTAAACCACCATGAACGAGAGCATCAAAGCCATCAATATGTTGAGCGAACGTTTCATACCTATTTTTTGCACACCTTCCTTTTATTTGGTTGCAAAATTAAGTATTTTCCTCAGAATAAGAACCTAATAGCCCCATAAATTAATGACCTTTAACTGCTCTTGTATAAAAAAATCAAAAAACACCGCCTCAAATAGCTCCCCCTTTTCTTTAGTTCTACTTTTTCTCAAACTGTTTTTTTCATCCACTTTGTGAGTGCCACTTGACAAAAACAAGTAAGTAAAATATAGAAAGAAATAATAAAAAAAAACAGGGAGATCGCAAAGATAATCGCATTTTTGCAATCTCCTGATACGATTACCAGCAATATGGTATCCCTCGTTTCTCGCACTCTTTACGCAGAGCTGCCAGGAAGTAACTGCGCTCGCTGCCCCAACCACGAACCTTGCGCTCGTGATCTACGGTCTGCTTCAGTTGTTCATCGCTATATGCGGCAAAGCGGGCTGCATACTCTGAAATTCTTGACTCGGCAGTAGCTGCCATCACATCCTCATTGTTCTTTAAATCTGAATTTGGATTCATAAAGATAATTATTTTAAGTTGTTAAACACTTACACATTCTTTTACCACCGTGGTTATCTCTATGCGAAACTCGGTTGGTGTGCCACAACTGGGCAACTCTTAATGCTTATTTCGATTGCAAAAGTACATCTTTATTCTGAAACCACCAAATTTTTCTCAAGTTTTTTTCTAATGTCTTCCTCCTTCTTCAAAGAAGAAGATTTTTTAGTAAGTAGTACTTACTTCACCCATGCAGTAGTACTCACTCTGCCGTTGCAGTAGCATCTGGGAACATTTTTCAATTTCTAACAAACTCGGTAAGGGTTAAACTTTACTATAATTACATGAAAAGAGTAAGAGAATCATCAGAATATCATTATCTTTGCAAGATACATATCTAAAAAGAAAAAATTAAATCCAAAAATTATGATAGAACAAGTTGAATTTTCATTGCGTCCTTTTCCTCGTGGCTTTCATCTCGTCACGAGCGAAGTACTTCGTCAATTACCAACATTGCCAAAGACTGGAATACTAAATCTTTTCGTCAGACACACAAGTTGTGGATTGTCACTTAACGAGAATTTCGATCCAGATGTGCGATACGACCTGAAGGGAATCTTTGAGAGATTGGTGCCAGATGGAGATCCGAGATACCTGCACCAAGATGAAGGTCCAACGGACATGTCTGCCCACGCCAAATCAAGTATGGTAGGAGTTTCACTGACGATTCCTATCACAAACGGCAGACTGAACCTCGGAACCTGGCAGGGAATATACCTATGCGAGTTTAGAGAAGGTGGCGGCAGCAGACATCTCATCGCCACAATCATGGGGGAATAAAAAAGACAAATGATAAACCATTTCATAGAAAGTAGAAACAAGAAACCCAGTAAATCAATGATTTACTGGGTTTATCTTGGGTGGAAGGTGGGACTCGAACCCACGACATTCAGAACCACAATCTGACGCTCTAACCAACTGAACTACGTCCACCATGTTAGCTTGCTTAATTGTTATTTCTTTTAAGCGAGTGCAAAGGTACTACTATTTTTTGATTCCACCAAATTTTTAGCGAACTTTTTTCGAAAAAACTTCATTTTTTCTCAAATTAAGCCGTTTTTTAGCCCGCTTTGTTGAATTTCGCTCTATTTTCACCTTCTTTTCCTCTTTTCTATTTTTTACTTTACTAATTCTTAGTCATCCATTCCCCCTTTACTTCTTTGTCATTTCTCCTTTCTCACTTCTCACTTCTCATTTTCCTCCTTCCTCATTAATGCAAATCAACTCAAAAAACAAATGAGATAAAGACGATAAGAAATGAGAAGAGGGTGTGTCACGAATTCATGACACACCCTCTTCATAAAATGCTTTTAAATTTCTCGCAGTAATGTAGAAAAATTACTTAGCTGGAGTTGCAGGAACTGCAGGGGCAGCCTTCTGAGCATCAGCACCCTTAGCAGGAGCTGCAGTCTGAGCACCAGCAGCATTGTTAGCACCTGGCATAGCAGGGAGAGCAGTCTGCTCAGTTGTAGCAGAATTTTCCATTACACTGCTTTCACCAACAGCTGTTGGAGCTACATAAGCACAAGCTACGCTGATGATAACCATAGCAGCAGCAAGGCCCCAAGTTAATTTCTCTACTACATCAGTGGTCTTACGAACACCCATGATAGCGTTTGAAGAAGAGAAGTTGGATGCAAGACCACCTCCCTTTGACTCCTGGATAAGCACGATGAAAATCATCAGCAATGCTACCAGAACGATTAATACTACAAATAATGTGTACAACATTTTAAAACTAGTTTTATTTATTATTTTTGATCAATTTTTCCAAGAATCGCATCTGGTCAGCATAATGCATGCTCTTACCAGGATGCTTTTCATGCAAGCGACGTATAATGTCGAGTGCACGTTGGTATTTTCCCTGTTTAATATAGATACGAGCCAAAGTCTCAGTAAAGACTCCACTATTTTCAGCCTGTTCCTCCTTGTTGTTGTCATCCAACTCAGGTTTGTACTCAGGTTGATAATCAGCAGAAACATCAATCTTAGGAAGTTTAAATCCTCCATCCTCCATGAAATCATCAATGAGCGAGATGGTACGTGAGGAGTTCTCTTCCTCAGTCTCCCCTTCTGTTTCCAGAAGATAAGCCACATAATCGACGGCTGCATCAGCAGGAGTTGGTTTTCTTTTTTCCTTTTTCTTTTCCTCGTCTTCCTTATCAGCAGGTATAGACTCCAGAAAGTTGTCTATCAAATCTGAAGTTCTATCAGCCGTATTATCTTTCTTTCCAGCCGCAGCATGCGACTCTTTCTTGAGCTGATAATGAGCTGCCTCCACCATCTGGAATATCACCTTTCTGTCAGTAATATAGATAGCTGCCCGGCGAAGTTCTTCATCAAAACTGGCATCATGGAGCAAATACAAGTTCTGCAACATCAGCAATCGAGCCGTCTGATAGTACGGATAGAGTGCTAACAGCTCACGGAGATCATAAAGAGTCTCTTTATTCATCTCCTCCGGATGTTGTATCAATCTTGTTAATTCCACGAATCTCTAATAATATTAACAGTTATAATTTTTAAAAACTTTTTTTCTAACGAATTCAACTTTTCAGAAGAAATTCATCTTTCAGACAAAATGCTTCTATTCTGCCTACATATATCTCTCATGAGAACAATATCTCCCCTGAGAATTATAACTCCAGAGAGAATGCATATTTCTTGAGAGAATGCCTAATTACCAGTTTGCAACAGTAGCGTTGAAAATCTGCTCCACCAAATCCTTCACCATCTGATTGACCAGTTCTTCCTGAACCGAAGCCAGACTCTGGGTGGTCTCATAACTCTTTGAAGAAGTAAACTGGCGTTCAAAATCTTCATTGTGGTTCACATTATTGGTGAATCTCACATTTACAGTAATAGACAATTCGGTCTGTGCAGAATAGCCTTCGCTCGAAACACTCTTGTTGCGCTGGCTATACTGTGTAATCTCTCCCTCTATCTTCAGATCTCCATTTCTCTTGACCTGTTGCAAGCGGGTATGATTAGCAAATTCATCCTTCAAGGCATTGTTGAACATCGGTCCCATCGGTCCCCACACATAGGTACTTCTAATAGGGAATTCAGCTATCTGAATGGTCTTGGTCTTGGTATAGTCGATGCTTGCGCCATTGAACTTATAGCTCACGGAGCATGCAGCAAGAATGCCAATAGTAAGGATGACACCTATTATATATATATGTTTGCGAAAACGCTTCATATTCCAATTGTCTTACTTATTTTTGTCTTTTTCTTCTTCCTCATCGCCATTGAGTCCATATTGCTTGAGACGGCGATACAGGGTACGGTCGGAAATACCAAGTTCCTGAGCAGCCTTTTTGCGATTTCCGTTATTTCGTTCCAAAGCCTTTTCGAGCATCTGGCGCCCCAAATCATTCAGATTCAGCGTTTCCGGTTCATTGATTTCCTCAACGATAGCATCTTCTGTCGCATGATGCGGAATGACCGGACGGATACTTGGTGTCTTATCCATTCTCGCAGGGAAGTCGCTTACAGACTCTACTGGAGTAATAGCATTAGGACTTGTAAATCCACTGACACCATTGAGCTGGCGGGCTTCATCCAATTGCTTGCGCAGAGAACTGACATCACGACGGAGATCACTCACATTGCCCCTCAACTCATAGAGAATCTTATAGAGAAGTTCACGCTCGCTCTCGTAGCTATGAGCACCGCCCGTCTGGGAAGGAATCGTAGCCAACTGGGTTGACTCTTCATCCATCGGAATATAATGCAAGAGCATTTCTGCACTGATTTCCCGTTCCTGGCTGAGCACAGACATCTGTTCTGTGATATTCTTGAGTTGTCTTACATTTCCTGGCCACTTATATTTGAGCATGATGCCCTTTGCATCCTCGCTGAGCGAAATCTTAGGCAACCTGTACTTTTCAGCCATTTGCATCGCAAAAAGTCTGAAGAGCAGAAGGATATCATTTCCTCTTTCACGGAGCGGTGGCATCTGGATAGGAATGGTATTCAGACGATAATAGAGATCTTCTCGGAAGCGACCTTCACTGATGGCTTTGCGCATGTTGACATTCGTAGCAGCCACTATTCTCACATCAGTCTTTCTCACCTCCTGTCCACCTACGCGAATATATTCACCGGTTTCCAGCACACGGAGCAATCTGGCTTGTGTCTGGATAGGCAGCTCGCCCACCTCATCAAGGAAAATGGTTCCCTTGTTGGCGATACCGAAATATCCTTCACTTTCTCCGATAGCTCCCGTAAAGGAACCTTTCTCATGACCGAAGAGTTCGCTATCGATAGTACCTTCAGGAATACTACCGCAGTTGATAGCAAAATACTTCTCACGTCGGCGTGGAGAATGATCGTGGATAACACGCGGAATGATTTCCTTACCCACACCCGATTCACCGATGATAAGCACAGAAAGATCTGTCGGTGCCACCTGCAAGGCGACATCGAGCGCACGGTTCAATCCATCGCTATTACCCACGATGTTATACCGTTGTTTTACTTTCTGAAGTTCACTTGTGTCCATTTAGCTGACAAAATTACGCATTTTTTTTGAATAATCTGCAAAAATGGCATAAAATAGTCATTTTTTTAACTTTTCACCTCAGGCTTTGGGTTAAAAGGAGCATTAGAATGCTTCTTTGGGATAGAAAAACGCACTTTCTCGCTCTCATCACGTTTTTCGTGATAAAGCTTTGGAAGCGGATTTTCACGAGCCTCATCATACTCATTGCGATGGTGATAAGCATCCACAGCCAAATAGACTGCATGGCGGAAAGAAGTCTCATCAGCCTCTCCTACTCCTGCGATACAGAACTCCGGTGTAACATCTGCCGCAGTACGGATGATTGGCATGCCGGCAGTGAAGACTACACCGTCTTCCGTATATAGTGAATGGAAAGGAGTTGTTGCCTGGTCATGATACATAGCCATTACGCCGTCGAAGTCTTTGAAATAGCCTTTTCCGAAGAATTCATCTGTAGCATACGGACCAAACGCCTGTACGCCCTTCTCTGCCAAAGCATCAATAGCAGGGATAATGATTTCGCGCTCTTCTGTACCACAACTGCTGTCCTCATTGCTCTTTGGATTCAAAGCAAGTACTGCGATACGTGGATTGCTGATATAGAAATCACGCTTGAGAGTCTGCTGCATCAGGGTTACTTTTTCTACGATCGCCTCCAGACTGATAGCTGCAGGTACATCTTTCAGAGGTGTCTTTTCTGTGACCGATGCGATACGGAGATCACCGCCAATCAGCATAGACAGTCCCTTCTTGCCTTCACCAAGACAGGTCTCAATATAATTTCTATGACCAGGGAAAGGATAGTTATCCATCTGCGCATTGGCATTGTTTACAGGTCCGGTAACCAGCACGTCGTAGAGACCGGCACGATAATCGGTCATGGCACGATCGAGCGCCTTTACTGCAGCCAGTCCTGAGTCAGCTGTAGGCATACCCATATCCACTTTCACCTCGTCATCTACAGCAGCCAGAAGATTGATTCTTCCATCCTGTACATCCTCAGCCTGCTGAATGATAGAGAACTGACCTGGCAAGTTCATGGCCTTGCGATAATAGGCTGCCACTTTTGGCGAGCCATATATAATAGGTGTACAGAGTTCCAGCATTTCTGGCTCTGCAAAGGTTTTAAAAATGAGTTCATATCCGATACCATTGGTATCTCCGTGGGTGATAGCCACCCTTACTTTCTGATTGTCCATATATTATATTTTGATGTATTTATTTGAATCTTATGATATTTATCTGAAACTCGCGATGGTTTCAACTTCAGCTTACGAGTTTTTTATCTGATAGTTGTCAGCACAGCTTCCAACTGCTTGATTAAATTTCTTTTCTTCATTTCGGGCGCATAGACGAAACCAATGATGACTAATGCATTATATTTTCCAAGGACGTTCCGCCCTTGTGTGAAGTCGGCATCAGACATCAGCTTCATCACATAGGGTCCACCCATGGCATCCCCCTTCATTTCCCAGCATCCATTTAAATATTCACTGATATAGGCAAGTTGCATGTACATGCCATCCTCCTCACCTGGCACGTTGACACGTAGTACGCTGTCAACTTTCGGTTTGAGAGCAGATGGAAGATAGGGATTCCCTCGCCAAAAATCTCTCAACTTAAATATGAGGAGGCTCTGCATACCCGAGTTTGCATTATTTGACAGCCACAGGAAATCCTTACCACGCTTACTTGACTGCATGTCAGCAGGAATCTTCATGTCGATGCCGAAGAGGCGCTTTACCTCTTTCTGCTTCTCTACATTCTGCCGGATGACAGACGCCAGATGCTTCAGTTCCGATTCGTCCAGTATCTGGCGGAGTCTCATTCCATCCAGGCGGCTTTTCAACTGTTCTACGGTCTGCGCCTTGATACGGATAATGACTTGCGGAGCAGCATTGACATCCTTGCTGATTTTCACTTCAAAGTCACGATTTCTCTTATCCACATCCACGACTACCCGGTTTCTTACCGTCTGATACAGGCTTGTCAGTTTTCCTTTTCTCACCTGTATGATATTGAACATGGGTTCCGGCTGAGGCATATCTGGCACACTCTCCTGCAAGATAGCAGTTACGATGTGATTTGTATCTCCTTCAAGCACCACTTCATAGGGCTGACCGATACTTTCAGGAAGCCGATTGCTCTTTCCGTCTTTGCAACAAGCCAGCATGAATACAAAGCAGATTGCAAGAAATAATCTCAGATATTTCCAATTCATCATTATTCTATCATCGTTTTGTTCACTTATCTCTTCGAAGGAAAGTTCTTCAGTTGAGGAAAGTCCTTTCCGTTCTAAGGAAAGTCTCTCGATCGAGTGAAACGCCTTGGATTAAAAGGGACTGCTTCTGTCGAAGAGAAGAACTCTCAATTAAGGAAGAACCGGGTCCTAACGAGAGGAAGGTCCTAACTAAAGAATGAATCCTAATGAGAGGACTGCTTCTGTCGAAGAGAAGAACTCTCAATCAAGGAAGAACCGGGTCCTAACGAGAGGGAAAGATTTCCATCTCAGGAAATTGTCTTACCGCAAAGAACGTTCTTCGTCCTCGTGCTCTCTGATTTCTCCGATTTTCTTGGATGTACTGAGCAAGCCACAAGCTGCATAGATATCCTGTCCGCGACTGGCACGGATGGTCGTAAAGACTCCATGAGAAGTGAGATAATCACGGAACTGTTCCATTTTCTCATCATTGACGCCCTGCAACGGGATGTCCGGAATCTGATGGAAACGAATCAGATTGAAACGGCAGTCGAGACCCTTCACCAACTTGATGATTGCCTTGGCGTGCTGCATACTGTCGTTCACTCCCTTGAACACGATATATTCGAAAGACAAGCGACGCTGGTGAGAGAAATCATAATTGCGGAGCAGCTCCACAACCTGTTCTATACCCATACCCTTCTCGGCAGGCATCAGTTCTGCTCGCTCAGAAGGTATCGGATCGTGCATCGATATAGCCACATGGCACTCGCTCTCTTCGAGGAATCGCTTCAACTTGTTTTTGACGCCCACCGAACTTACTGTGATGCGTTTCGGACTCCATGCCCAACCATAGTCAGCGGTCAGGATTTCTGTGGCCCGCAATACATTATCCAGATTATCCATCGGCTCGCCCTGTCCCATAAACACGATATTGGTGAGTTTGTCCACCTCTGGCAGGGAGTAGATCTGATTGAGGATATCGCCAGCAGGCAAACTTCCTTCAAACCCCTGCTTACCAGTCTGACAGAAGAGGCAGTTCATCTTGCATCCCACCTGTGATGATACACAGAGCGTGGCACGGTCTTTGTCGGGGATATAGACCGTCTCTACAAACTTTCCGCTGCGTATAGGGAAGAGATACTTGATGGTACCATCTACGGAGTGCTGTGCATCGGTATATCCGGCACATCCTATCTCATATTCTGCGGCCAGCTTGGCACGGTTAGCTTTCGAGATATTAGTCATCTCGTCGATGCTCTTCACATGCTGTTCGTAGAGCCATTTAGCCATCTGCCCACCCGTGAAGGCAGGCATACCCAAGTCCTTAGCCACTTGCTTCAATTCAGCAAGGGTAAGCCCCAAAAGATATTTTTTTTCATCATTCATAGTGCAAAGATAGTATTTTTTGGCGAAAAATTGTTATCTTTGCCACATATTTTAATATAATAAGCTAAAATATAGATAAAAAATACCGTTTTGACCTCCGGAAAGGGAGCCGAAACGCAAAAACATAACACAAAGAAATGAGAGAAAAAATAGACCTTTTCTTACCTTGTGAAGACATTGAAGTAGCCCAAAGCGCACTTCTGGAACTTCATGACAACAAGACGGTTCAGCATATCAATCTCCTGGTGAGCGCTGATTTTGCAGCCCATCACCAAGTGCCTGATGGATGCACCTTCGTAGTCATTGACCGATTGGAAAGCAGCAACACGGTAGAAAGCATTGCTGAAAACACCGATGCCGACTATGTGATGATCTGCACAAAGACTACTCCGATCAGATGGGGACTTTATGCCCTGGAACGATTCCTACGCACGGCTGACGATACAGGAGCCGTTATGGTTTACTCCGACTATTATTCCTTGATCAAAGAAGATAAAGAGGCTGCAAAAGTTGGAGGAAAAGAAGAAAAAGATGGAACAGAAATTCATGAAGCAAAAGCGGATGGAGCAGAAACTCATAAACTGAAAGCTGAACAAGAAGCGAATACCGGCAAGCTGATCAAGCATCCGGTTATTGACTACCAGTCTGGTAGCCTTCGCGACGACTTCGATTTCGGAAGCCTCTGGTTCATCAAGGCGCAAGCCCTCCATGACTTCATCGCCCAGCAGGACAGAGCTGACTATCAATATGCGGGTCTCTACGACCTCCGTCTCTACCTGAGTCGCATGGGAGAGATTTTCCATCTCAATGAATTCCTCTATACAGAAGATGAACTCGATAACCGAAAGAGCGGCGAGAAGCAATTCGACTATGTGAACCCTCGCAACAGAGAGGTGCAGATAGAGATGGAAAAGGCTTGCACACAGCATCTCAACAAGGTGGGAGCCCTCATCGATACCAGCTTTTATCGCCAGCCGGATTTCGGCGAACAGGAATTCTTCTACGAGGCTTCTGTGATCATCCCAGTTTTCAACAGAGAGAAAACCATCGCGGATGCCGTGAAGAGTGCGCTGAGCCAGAAAGCCAATTTCAAGTTCAACGTCATCGTGGTCAACAATCATTCTACCGACCGCACTGGCGAGATTCTTGATGAAATCGCTCGTGAGATGGAAGCCAGAAACGACAAGCAGGCGGGGCGGCTCGTACAGATTGTGCCAGAGAGAAACGATCTCGGCATCGGTGGCTGCTGGAATGTAGCCATCAATAGCGAGTACTGTGGCAAGTTTGCAGTCCAGCTGGACAGCGACGACCTCTATTCGTCTCCGAAGACTCTCCAGAAAATCGTAGATGCCTTTCACAACCAGAAGGCAGCGATGATGATCGGCTCGTACCGCATGTGTGACTTCGACCTCAACACCCTGCCTCCAGGACTGATAGACCATAAGGAATGGACCGAGGAAAACGGTTGCAACAACGCACTGCGCATCAACGGATTGGGTGCTCCGAGAGCATTCTTCACACCGCTCGTCAGACAGATACAGTTCCCTAACACGTCTTATGGCGAAGACTACGCCTTAGGACTTGCCTTCTCTCGCCGATACAGAATCGGAAGAATCTATGATGAACTGTACCTCTGCCGCCGCTGGGGAGGCAACAGTGATGCCGCTCTGAGTATCGAAAAGGTGAATGCCAACAATCTCTATAAAGACCGTCTGCGCACGATGGAACTGAAGGCACGCCAGCAGATGCTGCAGGGCAAGGCCGACATTATGGAAGACAGCAGTATCTCACGCTTCTTCAACCGCCAGTTGGAGAGATGGGAGGATGCCCGCCATCGCTACCGCGACCTGAAGCACGTGGAGAGCCAGACTCTCTCCGATCTTCTCAAACTGCAATGGAACCCTGCCCGCATCGTGAGCACAGGTGCCAAGATAGACAAGAAGACCCTCGATGAGCGTCCATGCTTCCTCTGCGAGAAGAACCGTCCGAAGGTACAGATGTCCAAGCAGATAGACGAACGTTTCTACCTGCTGGTCAATCCGTTCCCTATCCTTCCGGTACATTTCACGATTCCGGCACGCAAGCATCAGCCACAGGCCATCTTCAAGAACTATGGCGAGATGCACCGATTCCTGAGTCTGCACAGCGAACTGATGGTATTCTACAACGGTCCGAAGTGCGGTGCCTCGGCTCCAGACCATCTGCATTTCCAGGCAGGAACCAGCGGCATACTTCCCCTGCAGAACAACTGGCAGCGCCTCTCACGCAACCTGACAGATATCATCTGTCTGAACGACGAGGAGAAGATAGCAGCCATCCGCGACTATACCGTTCCAGCCTTCGTGATTATCTCCAAGAGCGAGGAATGCGACGAGATGCTCTTCAAGCGCCTCTACAGTGCGATGCCTCAGCGCGGCGACGAGACTGAGCCGATGATGAACATCGTGGCCTGGCGCAAAGGTGATGAATATATCAGTATCGTGATTCCAAGAGAGAAGCACCGTCCGGAAGCCTACTTTGCCGATGGCGATGCCCAGACCATGGTTTCTCCAGGAGCCCTCGATATGTCGGGACTCATCATCACGCCACGCGAAGAGGATTTCCGCAAGCTCACCGAGGAGAAGGCTGAGGCTATCCTGAAGGAATGCGGCATTTCCGGCGAGAAGATGGAATGCATCATCAATAAGCTGAAGGCTGCCAAGGAGGCTGAGGAAAGTACCGTCACTACTTCCACATTATATAATAACGGCAAGCAGCCGAATGTCTCTGTGGGCATCGTGAGCGGTCAGAAGATTCACTTCTCGCTCAACAAGCCTTACCTTGCCAAGGGCGAAGTGGTTACGGGCGAACAGGAAGTGGAATTCTCCGAGGGAGGTGTGCTCTGGAACGGCAATCAGTACAGTTCGCTTACCTTCCATCCGCAGAGCTGCGATGCCTCCTTCTCACTGAGCGATGTCACTATCGGTGTCAACTTCCACTGGGAACGCAAGGAAACACAGACCTTCTTAGGTACGCTCCATTTTGTGGTAGAATCAGACAAGATCTGCGCCATCAACGAGCTTCCTGTAGAGAAGTATCTGGAGAGCGTGATATCCAGCGAGATGAGTGCCACCTCCAGTCTTGAACTCCTCAAGGCGCATGCCGTGATTTCCCGTTCATGGCTCCTGGCACAGATGAAAAAGCGCAGAGACGTGGCTGAGAGCGGCAACAATTTTTTCTCTTTTGTCAAGAAAGACGACATGCTCATCCGCTGGTACGACCGCGAAGACCACACCATCTTTGATGTCTGCGCCGACGACCACTGCCAGCGCTACCAGGGCATCACCAAGGAGACTTCTCCGCATGTGGCAGAAGCTATCCGCCAGACCAAGGGACAGATTCTGATGGATGGCGAGGAAATCTGCGATGCCCGATTCTCCAAGTGCTGCGGCGGTATCACCGAGGAATTCCAATATTGCTGGGAGAACACGCCTAAGAGTTATCTCTCTGCTGTGAGGGATATTGCTTTGGGAATCAAGCCGAAAGGACTGAAGAGTTCTATGAATGCCGAGTGCTTGAAGGACGCAAGAAATACAGAGGGACTGAAGGATGGAGATACTGAGAACTTGAAGGGTTCAAAGGCTCTGATGGATTCTGAATACAGACTTCCTGACTTGACTCAGGAGGAAGAGGCTGACCGCTGGATCCGCTCCAACCCGCCTGCTTTCTGCAATACTACAGACAGAAAGGTGCTCTCGGAAGTATTAAACGACTACGACCAGGAGACTGCTGATTTTTACCGCTGGAAGGTGACGCTGACTCAGGAGAAACTGCAGCACCTACTCGAAGAGAAACTGAAGATGAACTTCGGCTGCATCCTCGACATGAAGGCTGTGGAACGCGGTACGAGCGGACGCATCAGCAAACTGCAGATTATCGGTACCGAAAAGACTTTCACCATCGGCAAGGAGCTGGAAATACGCAGAGCCTTGAGCGACAGCCATCTCTACAGTTCGGCTTTCGTGGTAGATAAGTTTGATCTGGACGAGAACCAGGTTCCTCAGCGCTTCGAACTGATCGGAGCCGGATGGGGACACGGAGTGGGTCTCTGTCAGATAGGTGCTGCCGTGATGGGCAACGAAGGATACTCCTACGATGACATCCTGCTGAGATACTATCAGGGAGCAGAAATCAAGAAAATCTACAAGTAAGGTCTAAGGATAGAGTCCTTTCTGATCTACAAGTAAGGTCTAATTTCTGATAGACAAGCGATGTCTAAGAAACAGGACGATATCTAATGGACAAAAGATAAATAATATCTAATGGATAAAATGGTAACAAAGAAGAATAGCAGGAATCCATGGGCATGGATCCCTACCCTATATTTTGCAGAGGGACTGCCCAACGTGATCGTGACAACTCTCTCTGTAGTGATGTATATGCAGTTGGGACTCACGGATGCCGAAGTGGGTCTCTATACAGGATGGCTGGCGCTTCCCTGGGTGATCAAACCCTTGTGGAGCCCGTTCATCGATCTGCTGAAAACGAAGCGCTGGTGGGTACTTACGATGCAGGCGCTCATCGGAGCAGCACTGGCTGGCATTGCGTTCTCGCTGCCTACGGCCTTCTGGTTTCAGGCCACCATGTGCTTCTTCTTCCTCATCGCCTTCTGCAGCGCCACCCACGACATCTCTGCCGACGGCTTCTATATGATAGAGCTGGATGAGCACAACCAGACGAAGTTTGTGGGTCTGCGCAACACCTTCTACCGCCTCGCCATCATCTTTGTGAATGGTTTCTTAGTGATGCTGGCTGGTGTGCTGCAGGTGATGTTCCGCAATCAGATAAGCTTCTCGTGGGCACTGATTTTCTACGGATTAGCTGGCATATTCATCGGTCTGTGGCTCTACCATAGCCGCCTGATGCCTACGCCGAAAGAGGATGTGCAGACGGAGAGAACTGTGGGCGAAGTGACTCACGAACTGAAGAATATGTTCCGCACTTTCTTTACGAAATTCGGAGTGAGAGAGACGGTCATCGTGATGCTCTTCCTGCTGTTCTACCGCTTCCCGGAGGCTTTGCTCAATACAATGACCAAGACTTTCATCCTTCGCCCTAACTCGCAGGGTGGTCTGGGCATGTCACCGCAGGAATACGGACTTGCCAATGGTACGGTTGGTCTCATCGGTCTTCTCCTGGGTGGTATCATCGGAGGTATCTTAGTGAGCCGCGACGGTATGAAGAAGTGGCTGTGGCCAATGGTTTGCGCCATCACCCTGCCGGATGCCGTCTATATCTATCTCAGCTATTCGCTCAATTCTGATATCGTGATGGTGTCCTCCTGCCTGTTCGTAGAGCAGTTCGGTTATGGACTGGGCTTCACGGTGCTTACGCTCTACATGCTATTCTACAGTCAGGGCAAGTTCAAGACCTCTCACTACTCCATCTGTACCGGTATTTCCTATCTCGGCCTGATGCTTCCGGGCATGGTTTCGGGTTATCTGAAAGACATCTTGGGATACCGCCATTTCTTCATCGTCGTGATGGCATGCTGCGTAATCACCTTCCTGGTTACCAACTACCTCAAAATAGATCCTGACTTCGGAAAAAAGGAAAAGGAGGAGGATGAAGAGGAGATGACGGATGATGATGAAGAAGGGATGACGGAAGAAGAGGAGATATTGGAAGAAGAGGTGACGGAAGAAGAATATCTAGAAGTCAAGGACTCTTCGGAAAAGCAGGATTTGCAGAACGAAAACGAAAAGGGAAACCGAAAGTAAAGGGATTCCCGTAAAAATAAATATTTATTACTCACGGATTTGTGCGGAGACGACCTGTTCGGTCGTTGCAGATACCCCTTGGGAGTAGAATATGTCCCACAGATTTCACAGATATACACAGATTTTTCATCGGAGTTTTTTGTCACGCAGATTTCGCAGATGACGCAGATTTTTATTCATCGGATGACACGGAATTTATTCGGAGGTTTCCTGCTGCGACGATTACTCACGGATTTTCGCGGATGCGACCTGTTCGGTCGATACAGATACCCCCTGAAAGTGGACTAAGCGATTCACCAGAGATTCCATAAAATATCTGTGTAAATCTGCGAAATCTGTGGGACAAAAAAAATCCCATGAAGAAGAATCTGCGTCATCTGCGAAATCTGCGTGACAAAAAATATAAGGAGCACATTTCGGGCACTAACCATTGGCCAGCGGCCAAATTTCCGCGAAAATCCGTGAGTAATCCGAAGAGCAAGAATGTTCCGATAACTCCGCGTAAATCCGATGAAGAAACTTCACAGATTTCTTTATCGGATAATCGTCACCTCTCCATTCTTGGCTATCTTCACGATGCTGGATGGAGTGTGAGGCTTATGCTCCTGGCGACGGGTCCAGCATACATAATCTACTTGCTCCAACAATTCTGGGACAATATCACGATAGTTCTGCGCTGCAGGCTCACCACTCACATTGGCACTGGTGCTCACAATAGGCTTCTGGAAGCGATAACAGAGTTCCTTGCTGAAAGACTCGAAAGTTACTCGCATGGCAAGACTGCCATCCTCTGCCACCAGATTGTTGGCTACACCCGTAGCATCATCGAGGATGATGGTAGTTGGCTTCACAGGCATGGCTACATCGATGAAATCCCAAGCCACCTGAGGCACATTGCGGAAATAACGCGCCATACGGTCTGCACTATCCACCAGACAGATAAGCGCCTTACTGTCGTCGCGCTGCTTTATTTTGTAAACCTTTGCCACTGCCTCTGGGTTAGTAGCGTCACAACCGATACCCCAAACGGTATCTGTAGGATAGAGAATCACTCCACCCTTGCGCATGCATTCTATTGCATTCTTAATATCTTCCTGTTGAGTCATTTTTTATTCTCCTTTATTATTAAATACTTCTGTACTGCTCGATATCTCTCATTCCGTTGAGGAAATCACGGGCTTCCATTCTCTTTTTGCCACTAATCTGGATTGTGTCGAGCTGGAGCCATTCGTCTGCACAAGCTATTTGCAGGCTCTTGCCTTCTACTCTCAAAGTTCCTACTACAGAAGAAGCGACATTCTTTGAAGAAGCGACATTCTCTACTGCAGCGGCGTTTGCAGAAGAACCGGCAACTGCCTTTCCGGTTTTGGAAGTCTTGAATACTTTCAGCACCTGCGCCTTACCGCCTTCCTTCTGAATCTCGGTCCAGGCGCCTGGATATGGCGAAAGACCACGGATGAAGTCATACACCTTCTTGGCTGGCTGATTGAAATCGATACGGCAGGTATCCTTGAAAATTTTCGGAGCAGAATGAAGCACGGTGTCTGTCGTGATCATCTCGTCCTGCGGCATAGAGTCGATATTACCGTCGGATGCTATCAGGCGGTCGATGGTCTCTACGGCTATCTCAGCGCCTAAGTGCATCAGTCCGTCATAAACATACTCTACATCGGCATCGTCGGGGATGGCGAATGGCTTCTGCATGATGATGCGACCGGTATCGATATCGTGGTCGAGGAAGAAAGTGGTGACACCAGTCTCCGTCTCACCATTGATGACAGCCCAGTTGATAGGGGCAGCACCGCGATACTGAGGAAGAAGGGCTGCATGCACATTGAAGGTGCCGAAGCGAGGCATATCCCATACCACCTCTGGCAGCATTCGGAAAGCTACCACCACCTGCAGGTCGGCCTGATAACTGCGCAACTGCTCTACAAATTCCGGATCCTTCATCTTCACCGGCTGCAATACTGGCAAGCCCTTCGACAAGGCATATTGCTTGACCTGCGAAGGCTGAAGAGTATCCTGATGGCGACCCACCGGTTTGTCGGGCTGGGTTACTACAGCCACCACATTATATCCGCCTTCTACAAGGCTCTTGAGGGATTCCACCGCAAACTCCGGGGTTCCCATAAATACGATTCTTAAATCTTTTTTCTCCATTTTCCTATTGTTTTAAAAAAATGCAAGTTTACAAATATCGGAGCGCTTTGCCGAAGGCCAAAACTCTCAAAAGACTGCCCCCTGAAGACTATCTCTTTTTCTGAAGACTATCTCATTCTGAAAGCAACCTTTTACTCCGCCGACATATCCGCCACAATCTGGCGATAAGTCGAATAAAGGCGGGTACGGCTGATATATCCCTTCAGCACGCCGTTCACATCCACTACAGGCAACTGGGCGGCATCGGTCTCGTCAAATTTCTTCATCACTTCCTGCATCGGTTCGTGATCGCTGAGCACGGCTGAAGGCTGGAGCATCAGCTGCTTTACCTTGAAGCGCGTGTAGAGTTCCGAACGGAAGATGATGTGACGGATGCGGGTGATATCGATGATGCCCAGCAAGACGCCAGCCTGATTGACTACCGGAAGGAAATTGTTGTTGCTGCGACTGATTTCTGACACCAACTTGCCCATCGGCAGGTCGGGACTTACCGGATGATAGTCCTTCTCCACCACGCTCTGCATACCCATCAGCGTGAGGGCAGCCTTGTCGATATGGTGGGTAAGCAACTTGCCTTCCCTTGCCAGTCGAAGCGCATAGATACTGTGGCTCTCGAAGATGCTGATGGTAAGCAGCGAGCAGATGCACACGATCATCAGTGGGATGAAAAGCAGGTAACCGCCTGTCAGTTCGGCTATCAGGAAGATGCCCGTCAGCGGTGCATGCATCACGCCCGTCATCACGCCTGCCATGCCCATCAGCGTAAAGTTCTGCTCGGGGATATAGACGCCTAACTTGTAGATGTTCCAGATGCGGGCGAAGAAGAAGCCAGCAAAACCGCCGATGAAAAGCGATGGAGCAAAGGTTCCACCACAACCGCCGGAACCATTGGTTGCTGAGGTGGCAAACACCTTGGTGAAGGTTACCAGTCCGATATATAGCACGAGCAACTGACTGTGACCATAGAAGAGCGAATTGCTCATCACCATGTCCCAGTCGGCCTCTGTTCTACCCTTCAGCAGGATGTTGACTGCCGAATATCCCTCGCCATAGAGCGATGGGAAGAGGAAGATGAGACTGCTCAGGATGATGCCTCCGAAGAGCAGTTTGACATACGGATACTGCTTCAACTTGGCGAAGAATCCCTCGCAGGCCGACATGGTTCTCATGAAGTAGAGACTCACGAAACCGCAGAATACGCCCAGCAGGATGCACGCCGGCACACGGTCGAGCTCCCATGGGTCGGTAAGCGTGAAATCGAAGAGCGATTTTTCACCCATCAGGATATAACTGAAACAGGTGGCCGTAACACAGGAGATGAGGATAGGCAGCAATGATGCCATCGAGAGATCTACCATCAGCACCTCAAGCGTGAAGACGAGACCTGCGATTGGGGCTTTGAAGATACCAGCAATGGCGGCACTCGCACCGCATCCTACGAGCAGTATCATCGTTTTCTTGTCCATGCGGAATATCTGTCCCAGATTACTTCCGATGGCTGAACCCGTGAGCACAATCGGCGCCTCGGCTCCTACTGATCCACCGAATCCAATGGTGATACCAGAAGCTACTACCGACGACCAGCAGTTGTGGCCCTTCAGCTTCGACTGCTTGGTAGAAATCGCATAGAGCACTCTCGTGATACCATGAGAGATATTGTCTCGCACCACATACTTGATAAAGAGCGAGGTAAGATAGATACCCACGATAGGAAACAAGAGAAAAAGCAGATTGTAGGTGCTTTTCTCAAAACCCGAAGTGAGCAATATCTGTATCTCGTGCACGATACTATGCAGGAAAAATCCGGCAACGGAGGCAAGCAGACCGATGACAAAAGCCAGGATAAGCGTCATCTGGCGATCGGAGATATGCTCCTTCTGCCACGCTACCATTTTGGCTATTGCGCCCGGTTTTTCTGCCATTTCATCTATCATCTCTTATTATTTTTTAAAAGTTATCCTTTTATATTATTAGAATTCCGAAGTAAAGTGGAACTTGATATGCTCGAAATCCTGCTGCGCCATGCTCAATACATAGCCAGAATCGGCCAGGAACACATCCCTGCCCTCGATATCCTTCGCCATATACTGGTACTTGCGCTTCTTGAAGCTCTCCAATTCCTTCTCGTCGTCGGCCTCTATCCAGCATGCCTTATGCAAGTGAACTGGCTCCCAACGGCACTTGGCATTATACTCGTTCTCCAGACGGTACTGGATCACCTCAAACTGAAGCTGACCCACGGTTCCCACAATGCGGCGACCATTAAACTGGTTGACAAACAACTGTGCCACACCCTCGTTCATCAGCTGCTCCAATCCCTTCTGGAACTGCTTGCTCTTCATCGGATCATCATTCTCGATATACTTGAAGAGCAGTGGAGAGAAGGATGGCAAACCGCGGAAGTGAATCTTCTCACCCTCGGTCAGCGTATCACCGATCTTGAAGATGCCATTGTCTGGCAAACCTACGATATCGCCCGGATAAGCCTCGTCGATGGTACTCTTGCGCTGCGCCATAAACTGGGTTGGCGAAGAGAAACGCACGGTCTTGTCGAGGCGCACATGATAGTAAGGCTGATTGCGCACAAACTTGCCCGAACAGATCTTGCAGAATGCGATGCAGGAACGGTGGTTAGGGTCGATATTAGCAGTAATCTTGAAGATGAAACCCGTAAACTTAGGCTCCTCAGGCTCCACCATGCGCTCCTCTGCCTTGGTAGGTCTTGGCGATGGAGCTATCTGAACGAAGCAGTCCAAGAGTTCCTGCACACCGAAGTTGTTCAATGCAGAACCGAAGAACACAGGAGCCACCTCGGCAGAGCGGTAGGTCTCGACGTCAAACTCAGGATATACGCCATCCACCAGTTCCAGTTCCTCGCGCAACTGGGCAGCCTCGCGCTCGCCTACTCGCTGGTCGAGCTCCTCAGACTGCACATCCACCTCCACCTTTTCGGTTACGCGCTGCTTGTTAGGCGTAAAGAGGTTGAGCTGATGCTCGTAGATATTATACACACCCTTGAATCGGGCGCCCTGTCCGATAGGCCATGAGAGCGGACGAACGGAAATCTTGAGTTCCTCCTCCAGCTCATCGAGCACGTCGAACGGATCACGACCCTCGCGGTCCATCTTGTTGATGAAGATGATAACCGGCGTATTGCGCATACGGCACACCTCCATCAGCTTGCGGGTCTGCGCCTCCACACCCTTGGCAGAATCCACCACGATGATGGCAGAATCCACGGCAGTAAGTGTGCGGTAGGTATCCTCGCAGAAGTCCTGGTGACCCGGAGTATCGAGGATGTTCACCTTATATGGTTCGCCAGACTGTCCGTCTGGGAGATAATCAAACTCCATCACAGAAGTAGATACAGAGATACCACGCTGCTTCTCGATGTCCATCCAGTCGGAAGTGGCAGACTTGCGTATCTTATTGTTCTTTACGGCACCAGCCACCTGTATCTGTCCACCGAAAAGCAAGAATTTCTCGGTCAATGTTGTCTTACCAGCATCCGGGTGAGAGATAATGGCAAACGTTCTTCTTCTTTCTATTTCTTTCATCTATGATTTATATGATTTTAAAATGTATATATAATAATGTATAACTACATGTCGTCGTCAAATTTCAATCCCTCGGTGCGATCCTTGATATAGTAGTCGCTGAGCAGTCCCACGAAGGTGGTTATCTCCTTGATGGCACGCTCTGTTTCCGGGGTAATCGGCTTCTTCTGCAGTCGGAGCAGCATCACTCCGTAGAGGGCATCCAGACAGGTTTCTATCTCGTTGACGTCCTTGTCGCCCCTGTTGCGCAGTTCCACGATGAATGGCAGCACCTTGTAATATTCGCCATTATAGATAGGGAACTTGGTGCTCTGCAGCAGCATGCCGTGCAGGTCGATCACATCCTGGAGCAGCACCTTGTTGATATTGAGATGTCCCGATTCGCGCTTTCCCTCCTCATTCATCATGCGGATGAGATTGCCAAACCAGTCGATTTCCTCCTCCTTCTGTTCCGGAGTGAAATCAAAATTTTCGATATAGTGCTTCTTGATAACCGGGAGCGAACAGCCGCAGGCACGGATGATATCCTCCACCTGCCACATGTACAGAAGGTATTCTGCTATACTTTTCTTCTTTAATTCCTGAGCTACAAACATCTTTTTTTAATGTGAAATGTAAAATGTGAAATGTGAAATTGGGCATGCTCCCTTAGAATTCCGGGAGATGATAGAGATTGAACACGGTTCCGACGAGTGCGATGAGCGAGAAGATGATCACGATACTTCCTATTACCTTATTAATAATAAGGATGCCGTTGGTATCAAACTTGCCCCTGATCTTGTCGATGAGCCATGTGAGACCGAACCACCACAGCAGCGCTCCGAACATGATGCTCAGATAGCCCACGCCCATCTCCAGCGGCATATCCGGCACTACGAAGGCAAACTGGGCAAAGGTGGCCATGAAGAGGAACACGATGAGCGGATTGGAGAGCGTGACGAAGAAGGCGGTGATGGCATTGTGCCAGAGCGTGCCCTGCCTCTTGCTGCTCTGATGCATGTTCTTCGTAGGATTGCTCTTGAAGCAATATACGCCGAACACCAGGAGCAGAAGGCCTCCGAAAATCTGCAGATAGAACTTGTTTTGGGCATTATTGACAATGTCCATCACAAAACTCATTCCCAAACCCGTGAAGAGGGCATACACGATATCGCTGAAAGCGGCACCGACACCCGTTACAAAACCAAACCAGCGGCCCTTGTTCAAAGTGCGCTGGATACACAAGATGCCAACAGGTCCCATCGGGGCTGAGGCGATCACACCTATGATAATTCCCTTGAATATAAAATCAAGTATATTTATCTGAATCGGAAACACTAAATTCATAACAAGGCGCAAAGTTACAAAAAAAAGGCCATATCTTGTAATTTTTTCGAGTAAAACTTTGTTTGTTACAAACTTTTTTATATCTTTGCACCATAATTCTAACTAAATAAAAGAAAAACATGACAGAGAATGCACTTAAGCCATATGTAATCGGTTTGGATCTGGGAGGTACCAATTCCGTATTCGGCATCGTAGATGCACGTGGCGAAATAAAAGCTACTACTGCTATCAAGACAGGTGGTTATGATGATGTAAATGATTATGTAAAAGCTGCCGTGGAGGCTCTCCAGCCTATCATCGATACCGTGGGTGGTATCGACAAGATCAAGGCGATGGGTATCGGTGCTCCTAACGGCAATTACTATAGCGGAACTATCGAGTTCGCTCCTAATCTGGCTTGGGCTCACGATGGTGTAGTGCCTTTGGCTAAGCTCTTCAGCGATGCGCTGGGTGGTCTGCCTGTGGCTCTTACCAATGATGCCAACGCTGCTGCATTGGGCGAGATGACCTACGGTGTGGCTCGTGGTATGAAGAATTTCATCGACGTGACACTCGGTACGGGTGTTGGTTCCGGCATTGTGATTGATGGTAAGATGGTCTATGGCTGCGATGGTTTCGCAGGCGAGTTGGGCCATGTCGTCATGGTTCGCGGCGAGGAAGGTCGTCTCTGCGGTTGCGGCCGTAAGGGATGCTTGGAGGCTTACTGCTCTGCTACTGGTGTGGCTCGCACAGCCCGTGAGTTCCTCGAGAAGAGTGATGAGCCATCTTTACTTCGCGATATGAAGCCAGAAGACATTACTTCTTATGATGTCAGCGTAGCTGCTGGTAAGGGAGATGCTTTGGCTAAGCGAGTATATGATTTCACTGGTAAGATGCTGGGTGAGGCTTGCGCTGATTTCGCTGCATTCAGTTCTCCTGAGGCATTCGTATTCTTCGGTGGTCTTACCAAGGCTGGTGACCTCCTGATGAAGCCTCTCAAGGAATCTTACGACAAGAGCGTATTGAAGATTTTCAGGGGCAAGGCTAAGTTCTTGATTTCTACTCTCGATGGCAGCTCTGCTGCGGTACTCGGTGCCAGTGCAGTGGGCTGGGATTTGTAAGATATTTCTCTTTAATAAGCATAAAGTTTAAAAAATATAGCATTTTGTTTTTTGGCGTATTGCTGTCGTGAGACAGCTTTTATGCGAGGCGATACTCCCAGAGAATTCTCTGGGAGTATTTTTTGCTTCTCTTTCCTCCCCCTTCCATTTCTTTCTTCATTTCCCATTCTCATTTCTAATTTCATCGTCTTTCTCATTTGTCATTTGTCTTTCTCATTTCTCATTTCTAATTTGTCATTTCATTATCCTTTTTTACCTTTAAAAGAGCTTTTTTTAGAAACTATTTGGTTTCTCCGAGTTTTTTTCGTAATTTTGCAGCCAGAAAGTAAACGACATAATCTTTAAGTTCTTAGTAAACAGAGATTTATTGTCCATATCAAGGGATTTGCATTCCCCATTCAGGAAAGAATGATATCCCATGCACAGGTAAGAATTGTATTCAATATAATAAATAATCAAACAAGTAAAAATGAAGAAAATTTACACACTGGCTAATATGGCCAAAGGTATGATGCTCGCTGCCCTTCTGGCAGTAGGCACAACTGCTCTTGCGCAGAATGTTTCAGGTAACACAGAAAACGGTACTGTTGAAGGCAATGAAAATGGTACTGTTGAAGGTACAGGAAATGGTAGCAACGAGAATGAAACTTTCGCTCCTGCTGCTGAAAGTTCTTGGCTCCAACCTGTAAAACTCGGTGGTAATGGTCAGAAGGCTTACATCTACAACGTGGCTACTAAGACTTTTATCACCGGTAAGACTGCTACCGTGAAAAATATCAAGGATGCAGACGTCTGGACGATTAATGGCGATGAAACTCGTAGTTTCACTTGCGATAACGAGACAAAAGAACATCTGTTCTTGGAATATATCTATGCTGTAATTCCAATCTATAAGTGGCATGCAGAGGTTTCTTCTAACGACAAGAGAAAAGCAACATATTTTACCATCGTAGAAGGTTCTACAGAGAATAGTTATAAACTCACTAAAAGCAGAAATAAAATTATATCAGGTCCTGAAACTGCCTACTTCAGCGTCAGCGGTGAAAACTACGAGGTAAGTCTGGAGCCTTCTATTAACAACGACTGGTATTTCATTTCTACAGACCAGAAGGATGTCTATGCAGAATATACTTCCCTCTTCACTGAGGCTGCAAACCTGCTCAAGAACGAGAAGCTGAACGATCAGGAATCTGTTCTGGGCGCTATCAAAACTGCATTGCAGAAGACTGCCAAAGGTACTTTCAATACCTCCAATGATGACATCAATACGCTCAAGACAGCTATTGCAGCTGCCAAGAAAGCGATTGAGGACATCACTAACGGTATCAGCAATACCTCTGACAATCTCAAGAATGCAGAAATTACTTCTATCTACAGCGCCAACGGTACCCGTAAAGCCCAGTTGACCAAGGGCATCAACATCGTTAAGATGAGCAACGGCACCGTCAAGAAGATTTTGGTGAAGTAAACAATAAGATTCAAACGATGGTGATCCAGACCGCCTCGCCCTGATCGCTCGCCGCCATGATGGTGGTGATGAGCTTCGTCAGCGTGGCACGAGAGGAGGTCAACCTGCCCACTATCGTGTTCTCACCCACAAGAATGCAGCCCCGCGTATCTGCCGCCATGTTGCCGCTATGTATGCGTATGCCAGTGAAACCCGGCACGCCTACCAGCAGCGGAAGCCAGCGACGGAAGCGGGGCGATTTCGTTATGACCACTGGATAACTGCCCTCGGGAATGGCCGTCACCCCCACTACCTTGCGAGCCTTCTTGCTCGACTGGCGTCCCAACGACTCGTTCACCAGCTGCGGCGGCAACTTCACGCCCAAGAGATTGCGCCAGGTAGGTTCCAATGTATCACAGAAATAGGTCTGGCGATTGAGCTGGTCGGGATTCTTCAGGGTCCTCACCGACTTTCCGCGGTTGTTGACACCCACTTCCATATCCTCATCGCCCAGAATATACAGTCGTCCGATGGTATATTCTTTTTTCTTAGCAATTCTTTTCAATATTAATTCCATCTTTTCTATATTTTAGTTTGATAAAATAGGTATTTTCAAAACTGACATTACTGAAATTGACATCGGTCTTAGCTTGACTGGCAGACTGGAACGATTTCCGCTCAATATATCCCCGATGAACCCAGTTGTTGATCATCACTCGTGTTCCCTTCTGTCCCAATCCATACTCCAATCGGATGGCCATTGCCTCCTGATAGGAGAATTCATCAGGCAGCAACTGCAGGAGATTGGCTGGTCCACGGCGGCTTGATTTCACGCCCCCATCCTCGGCCTTGGCAATGGCATCTCCGAAGAAACGCATCTTGCAGTAGAGGTCGTAACGCAGACTCCAGCGGATGAATTCATCCATCTCCGGCTCCCACTTGCAACCGTTGGCCACGTAGAGCACACAGGCCTTCAGATAGGCAATGACATTGGCTCGGAAACTGAGATTCTCGTAGATGCGATTCTGCGTCATGCGGGCAAAATCGGCATTCTCCTCCTTCAGTTTCAGGGCAAGCTGGAAGGCCTGATCACACTCCACCAGTCCGCTCGTCTTACAGAGATTTTCGATGTAAGGACGCAGAGCCTCACGGAAATCATCACCATAATAGCCATAGACGGGCATCTCGGCTCCGATCTCTCTTTCGGGTATCGTACAGAAATTGATACGCGAGATAGGACCATCGGTGAGCACACGGGAGAAGTAGCGCAAACCCTTCTGGATGGTGGTAGATGCATTCCAGTTGAAGCGGATGGTGACACGCTCCGTAACGCTGGATGTGCCCACGCGGGTCTGACCATACTGGTTGGCTGGATCGAAGGCAAGACACATGATGCGGAACTGCTGGTTGCCCTGACCACGGAGTGCATCAAACTGGTCTATTTCATTGAGCGAAGTATAGAGAAAATGCTCTTGTGCCTCTGCCGTTCGCATCACGAAAGCAGGATTGGTCATGTCGGCATCTATCTCCTGAATCACGAGATTCTCCGGTCGCTTTCTCTTGTCCTTGTTGGCCCCCTTCCGGGTCACCTCGTCCTTCCATGCTTTCTCCCTTGCCAGGTTTTCCCGGTCTCGCTTGCGGATGTCTTCCATCACATAACTGATAGGCATCTGCACGCACGATTTTCCGGCTCCTGTTCCGGCAAGCAGACAGGTCATCAGCGTGGCCTCATGTTCCACATTGTCGATATACTTGAAGCGGGTTTTCCAGAGATGCGTGGCGAGCGACGGGAACACGGCATGTGCCACGGCTGGCTTATAGACTTCGGGCGTGCGACTCACGAGCAGGGCGATGAGAGCGGGCAATTTTTCGGGCATCGGAGGCGGTGCGGGATAGTCCTCCTCCTGGTTCTGCTGCGCCATCTCCTTACTGCCGAGCCTTTCAGCCTGCGCATTGATGCGGATCACCTCGCGCGACATGGGCTTGCAACTGTCGTGATAGCGGGCATAGAAGTCGCTGATGAGCTGCTGGCAGTCACGCTCCTGTGCAAAGGCGGGCATGCGCTGCTCCACCACCCTTCTGAGTTCCTCTTCGCCCATCATCCTGCTGGCTCCGGCACTCATGATGGCGAGGAGCGAGGAGTGGCGCGAACCTACGGCATTGATATCTACTTCTGCCAACCCAGCCTGCGCCCTAAAGAGGTCGAAAGCGATAAGATTCTTATCATTTCCATGATGGCTCCCATCAGGATGAGCAGGAGCACTGCCAACACCAGTTGAGGTGTGGCTATCAGCAGGATGAGGAGCAGGATGAGGAGGAACTTGAGCGCCTCCCACAGCTGGTTGTTTTTCTCCGGTCTTATCACCGGAAAGTAACGGTTGATTGTCATGATTTTCTGAATTTGAATGTTTTTGATTTTGTGAAGTTTTTTCTGAAAGAGAGGGATTTCCGGACGACTGACTGCTTCCTGAAAGAGGAGCCTTTCCGGAAGACTGGCTGCTTCCTGAAAGAGAGGGATTTCCGGACGAGTGGACGAAGGAAGAAGAAAAAGTTCCCTGTTTCAAAGCCCGTCCGTCGATGTCGAGACCTCGCTTGCGGAAGGCTTCTCTTCGGAGATTGATTTCGTCTTCTGGCAGAAGGGCATACCAATCGCTGGAACGGTAGATTTCCGAGTCGGCATCCGTCATAAAGATGATGCGTTCGGGCGAGAAGCAGCTCTCGTCACACGGCACCCCAAGCGCCTGACAATAGGCTCGCTGCGTTTCTTCGATGGTCATGCCTATCGGCATACGAATGTCGATATGGAGCTTTTTGCGGGCGGAATACTCCAAATGCAGGAGCATTCCCTTCCAGGGATTTTTCTGTCCATTCTCGGGATTTCTCTGTCCTTTCTCGGGATTTCTCTGTCCTTTCTCGATTTTTTGGTCTGCCGTCACAGCCTCATCCCCGTCATGATTTCCCACTGCAGCAGTTCTGTTTCCAGTCTCATCATCAGAACCCCCGGCAGCTGCACTGTTTTCATTCTCTGCATCAGAACCCCCAACAGCAGTTCTGTTTTCTGTCTCATCATTAGAACCTCCAGAAGCTGCTCTGTTTTCATTCTCTGCATCAGAACCCCCGGCAGCAGCTCTGTTTCCAGTCTCATCATTAGAACCTCCAGCAGCAGCCGTTGCTCCTTGTTCTCCTGTATCATCAGGAATCAAATCGAGGGAATCCAGCAGCTTCGCCCGCTCCAAAGCCTTTTCTACGAGTTCCTTTTCGTCCACATCAATGGTGGTCTGAAAGAGGAAGCTTTCAGGGATGATGTTTGCCTGGCGGCGCTTATTATCCTTGAACTGGTAATAATGGGCACTGCGGAAGGGCAACTGGCTTTTGATGCGCTGCTGAGCCTTGGCAAGTGCTGTAGCATCATGGTTGTTGATACTGCGGATGGGCTTTTCGCCTCGTATCTGCAATATCGCATCGTGTACCCAGGGGTAACGGATGGTTTTGTCGTACTCCGAAAGAGGCTGGGAAGTGATGCTCCCCTTATTGCCGCCCCGGAATCCATTGAAAGCGATACGGAATCGCTGATTTTCATTTTCTTTTTTCATCATTTATTTAGAAGTTTTAGTAATACTTGGGGGGTTATATAGAACCCACCACCCTTTTTATAAGTTTTAACACAAGTGGGGGGGGTCATATAGAACCCACCACCCTTTTCACAAGTTTTAACGCAAGTGGGGGGTCATATAGAACCCACCACCCTTTTTGCAAGTTTTAACGCAAGTGGGGGGTCATATAGAACCCACCACCCTTTTTGCAAGTTTTAACGACAGTGAGGGGTATAAGTCTCGTTTCTTCATAGATTTTCTTCATCGGATTTCACGGATGAATAAAAAATTCATGTCATCCGATGAATAAAAAATCCAATGAATGAAACTAACAAGATTTAACCCTTATCGGAATAGGAACCCAAGAGGCGGAGGCGACTTCGGTCCAGGTCGTGGATAAAGCGGCGACCCTTCTCTGTCCAGACGAGATACATCTGGGTTTTCACGCGAGATTCCGCTTCAGCAGCACACCTGCCGCAGCCCCCATAAACATCCTCCGTGCCATATCTCGTACGGCTTTTGGCAAGACCCTGATGGGCATAGTGGGCATAGAGCAGATACTGACCGCTCTGGTAGTACTGCACATGGAGGGAACAGAGCGCACGGTTCAGTTCCTGGGCAGTCATCCCGAGTTCCTTGGCTATCTGAGTGGTGGTGAAACAGGAGATGGAGTCGAGCACATTGTCGGCATAGAAAGCCTTCGGCATCAGTCGGTCGATATCCCCTTCGAGCGAGAGAATCTCCTCGGCACTCTTCTGGATTTTCACCACCTGCTGCCCCACCTTCTCGTTGAGCTGCCTGATGCGCTCATCCTGTTCGGCGATGAGTTTCGTCTTCTCCTCGATGGTGCTCCTCAGGATATTTTCGGTGTTTCTGAAGACGCTTTCCGCCTTTTGGCGCATCTCCTCCTCGGTGTCACCCTGGTTCACCGGGATATAACCGCCCGTCTTGCGTATCTGGGGCAGCACCACGGAGGTAACCCAGAGTTTGAATCGCTGGGCACTCTTCTTCTTAGAACCGAAGATGAGGGAGTAGAGTCCATTCTCATTCACGAAGATCATCAGTCGGTTCTGAATCACTTCTCTGCGGTGGCTATAGCTCACCCGGATCTTGGAGGCGATACAGTGTTTCACTGCATCATGTTCGTTAACGTGCTGATATACAGCCTGATTGGATCTGCAATACCCAAGCGCATCGCAAACATCCTTACTACAGAAAAGCGGTTCTCCCTTTTCATTAAGTATCGTACGTACCTGACCAAACTCAGGATTATCGAATACCATCACATGAATGGCATTGTTGAGCTCCACGGCCAGACTGCCGCGAGCAATAAAATGATATTTTGTCATAAGCTTTATTGAAATTTAATGTATGAATAATTCATGTTATTACAAATATGAAAACATAAAAGATATGTCATCACATTTTATTTTTTTTATTTTGTATCAACCTTGTAAAAGAGCGGGTGGATACTCTCCGAAATTCTGCCAACAAGGCATAACACGAAAAGCCCACGAACCTCAGAACTCGGCTTGTTCTGAAATCCGTGGGCAAAGGTACTGCGAAAAAATCAAAGCTATTTAGTACGTACTTGGTACGGTCGTACTACATAGTACTAAAAAAAAGTTGTCCGAACTATGAAAATCAGGCTGAAAAATCGAAAAACAGGCTCGATAAAGCTATATCAGGCTGGATTATCTGAAAATCTCCTTGATCCGGTCGTCAAAAGCAGAAATGCTGGGCATCTGTCTGGCCCGATTGTATCCGCTTCTGAGCGAATTGGAATTCTTTCCCCAGAAGCCTCCCATCACCTGCCAGAGATTGTCTATCGCTAATGTGAATGCTATCTGATAAGCCAGATACCCCATCTCCGCCCACGACAGATTTACGGGCGCATAATGCTCGTCGAGAATATGGATATCGCGCAATGCATCCAGTATGCGCCTGCCTTTCGCACTCATAAGCACAGAATTGATAGAGGATGCATCAAAAACTGAAGATGGAGCTGGAGTCGAGGATGCACCAGAAGCTGAAGATGGAGCTGGAGTCGAGGATGCATCAGAAACCGAAGATGGAACAGATACAGAAGAACCGGCATAATCCGTTTGCTGATTGTTCAGAGACGGATTCTGCGGCTCATTATGAGACTGAGAAGCATTCTGAGATTGCTGCTCGTTCTGAGACGGATTCTGCTGACCAGAAGGATAGTTGTGATTCACTACATTGCCGGTCAAGGTACCATAATTGGTAAAGGAACCGCCGAAATGAATGTGGATGCCGCCCAGGGCATCGCTTGAAACCTGATTGTTTACTTGTGCGTTGTCATTCATCATAATTGTATTGTTTTTGATATAATGATTGATGTTTTCTATAATCTGATTGATATTTTGAATATTATTTACAAGTTGCACTCTCATCTCCATCAGATATTCCTGAGTTTCGCTCCAGGATTCCAAAGTTATTCTTTCTGAAATATTTGGAACCGCAAGAGGCTCTGAAGGTTCTGAACCAAGAGGAGAAGCCTCTGAAACCAAGCGAGGAGATGAATCAAAAGACGCAAGAGGATCAGAAGGTTCTGAACCAAAAGGAGAAGTCTCTGAACCCAAGCGAGGAGATGAATCAAAAGCCGCAGGAGGCTCAGAGCTGAAGACAGGAGTTACCGCAAGAGATTCAGGGAACGGAGAAACATCTGAAAGAAACTCAGAGGAACAGGCATCAACAGAAGAAAGTTCAGAGGACGGAACATCAACAGAAGAAGCCTCAGAAGTCCGGGCATCATCAGAAGAGGAAGCCTTTTCGCGCAGCATTTGAGACTCCACTTCGTAAGCCTTCCACTGATGCTCATCAGCCACATCATAGAAGAACTGCCCGATGGTACCTGGCGCCCACGCATGCTCTATCAGCACCGCATAGAAATCCCACATGATCATCTCCATCGTAGTACCCTCGGAATCAAACACGAAAGGATCGCCCTGCACCATAATAGGATAGCAACCCATCAGCGAAGCGGAAGGCAGCAGATACTGTCCATCCATACTCTGACGGGCATGAATCGACTCGTCAATATGCTCAAACACAGCCTCATTACCGCCTGCAGCCTCGCCCGCCAAGGCCCAAGCCACACTCAAAGCCAACAGACATTTCTTCTGCTCGCAACGCCTCTTGAGCGCTGCGTACTTCTTCACAATTCTGCGCAACAGCTCCTCCACCATACTATTGGTATGAGCCAATACTTCCTGCACCGAAGTGAAGATAAACCTGATGTCTAATTGTCGGTTCGTTAACGTAGTTATTTTATTGAAAACAGTTGTTGTATATCTGAAAGCGGTTATTTATACCGCACACAATATCTTAGGCTAATTTTCTGTGGCAAAGGTAATAATTATTTTTGAAATCAACAAACATATCAAGGATTTTTTTTGAAAAGATTCAATCCAATAAAAATCCCCCTTCACAGTATCGAGGCAAATCGGAAACTGCAGGGGGATATCAATATTAGGAAATCTTTCATTCAAGCTTTCATCCTACAAATAAGATTTCATTCAAGCTTTTTCATCCTACAGGAAGGCGATAGTAAGTCCCGCCATTACGATGCTCACCATCGACATGAGCTTGATGAGGATATTCAGCGAAGGACCGGAAGTATCCTTGAACGGATCGCCCACAGTATCGCCCACGATGGTAGCCTTGTGATGCTCGCTACCCTTGCCGCCGAAACTGCCCTCCTCGATCATCTTCTTCGCATTATCCCAGGCACCACCCGAATTAGACATGAACACAGCCAGCGTAAATCCGGCTGCCAATCCGCCAGTGAGCAGACCTAATACGCCCGCTACACCTAATACCAGCCCCACCACGATGGGTATCACGATGGCCAGCAGCGAAGGAATAATCATCTCCCGCTGGGCACTGCGCGTACTGATTTCCACACACCTGCCATAGTCGGGAGTAGCCTTGCCCTCCAGGATTCCCTTGATTTCACGGAACTGGCGGCGCACCTCCTGCACCATCGATTCCGCAGCCCTGCCCACGGCACCCATCGTGAGTCCACAGAACAGGAAGGCTGCCATCGCACCCAGGAAGGCTCCCACGAGCACCTTCGGATTGATCAGGTTTACCTGGAAGAAATTGATAAAGTCGATGGTAGAGGCATTCATAGGGTCGAAGACATTTCCAGCCGCATCCACATACTGCTTTCCATTCTCCACCGCCCGGATCATGGCTATCTTGATTTCCTCTATATAAGAAGCCAACAGCGCTAAAGCCGTGAGAGCTGCAGAACCGATGGCAAATCCCTTTCCGGTAGCAGCAGTGGTATTGCCCAAGGCATCCAGTGCATCCGTACGCTCTCTCACCTCCTTGCCTAACCCGCTCATCTCGGCATTACCGCCCGCATTGTCGGCGATAGGACCATAAGCATCGGTGGCAAGGGTGATGCCCAACGTAGATAGCATGCCCACAGCTGCTATACCGATACCATAGAGACCGGTGCTGATAGACTTGGCTGAGAGCGACATATCAAATCCGTTGGCGCAGAGATAACTCAGCATGATGGCCACAGAAATGGTGACCACAGGTATCATCGTGGAAATCATGCCCGTACCGATACCCTTGATGATCACGGTGGCAGGACCCGTCTGCGAAGCCTCGGCTATCTTCTGCGTAGGCTTGTAACTCTGAGAGGTATAATACTCAGTAGCCTGACCGATGATGACACCAGCCACCAGTCCGCTGATCACAGAGAAGGAAAGTCCGAGCCAGTTTTCGATGCCCAAGAGATAGAGAATCACAAAGGTGGCCACGGCAATGAGCAGGGCACTCACATTGGTTCCCAATCCAAGCGAATGTAGTAAATCCTTCATAGAAGCACCATCCTTCGTACGTACCAGATAGATACCGATGAGGGAAAGGAAGATACCGATGGCAGCGATGATCATAGGGGCGATGACGGCACGCAACTGCATATCGCCGTTCATGGCAAATGCCGTAGCACCCAAGGCTGCCGTAGAGAGAATAGAGCCGCAATAACTCTCGTAGAGGTCGGCTCCCATACCAGCCACATCGCCCACATTATCGCCCACATTGTCTGCGATGGTAGCAGGGTTGCGCGGATCGTCCTCCGGAATATTCGCCTCCACCTTGCCCACAAGGTCGGCACCCACATCGGCAGCCTTGGTATAGATACCGCCGCCCACACGGGCAAAGAGCGCCTGCGTGGAAGCACCCATACCAAAGGTAAGCATGGTAGTGGTGATGGTGACGAGGGCTGTGGATTCGCCCTGATATACGGCATTAAGAACAATAAACCAGATGGCGATATCGAGCAATCCGAGCCCCACCACGACGAGTCCCATGACGGCACCGCTGCGGAAGGCTATCCTCAGTCCCTTGTCCAGTCCCGTACGCGCTCCATTGGCAGTACGTGCAGAAGCATAAGTAGCCGTTTTCATACCGAAGAAGCCAGCCAGTCCGGAGAAGAGACCGCCTGTAAGGAAAGCGAAAGGCACCCATGGATTCTGCACCTTGAGCACATAGGCCATGAAGGCGAAGATGATGGCGAGCACCGCAAAGACGATGGTTACCACCTTGTACTGCTGCTTGAGATAAGCCATAGCACCTTTTCTCACATGCATCGCAATCTCTTTCATTCTCTCGGTTCCCTCATCCTCTTTCATCATGCTGCAGAAGAAGAACCAGGCCATGCCCAATGCTACGATACTGGCTATCGGGATGAGCCAAAATACGGTCGGAATGTTGTTCATAATGGTATATTTATAGGGTTTCTAATTATCTTAATTTTAAAAGATTGACTGAGCCCACTTGAAAAGTCAGAGCACTATCAATTTGAAAGTTAAACAGCAAAAATAAGCCAAAAACAGGCTCGTAAATGCAATTTTGAATTGCCTTTTTTTATTGGACAGTAGTGAATTATGACAAATCGAGTTACTTCATTAAAACTGATTTATTACTGCTGCCATAGCCGATAATCTTGACATCTACTTTTGAATGGATTAAAGTTGGTGAACCTTGTATCTTGTATTGGAAGTAGATTGTATCTATTTTCTCTGTTGTGGCTATTTTGAGAGTTTTAACTTGATTGAATATTTCCAATGTTATCTTTTTGAATTTTTTATTGTCGCAAATAACCACTCTTTTTTTTACAATATATCCTCGTTGGTCTGTCTTGTATTCAACAGCAACGTATGCCTCCAAATTATTTTTTTGAAACTCAATAGGATATTTACATTTTCTTTTCAATTCGTTTATAAACAACTCTTTATTTCTATAGTCAGGATTACCTGTGCTTACTTGGCATACATCAAATAGTTGCGGAGATGTTCCCACAAGAGACACATTAGTATTGGAGTTGCATGAACCAAATACTACCAAAACTGTCAATAATATAATACCCACTAATTCCTTCATCTTTATTCTATATGATTTTATCTATAACTCCACTTTAAAAAGTGGAGTCTTGCAATAAATCATTAGCACTATAAAAACATCTAAAAAAACAAATAATTTTATCAGAAAAGGACACACCAAAAGATATAATATTACATCACTATGATGCGTCCTCTTCATCTTTATTTCAGTCTATTAATATTTCAAATTCATTAAATTTCTAATTCATCAAGGCAGATATCTGCTCCTCTGTCAGCCCCGAAGCCTGAACAACCTTATCCATAGGTATACCCATGGCAAGAAGATTCTTGGCAATTTCGAGTTTTCCTTCAGCTCTTCCTTGCTCTCTTCCTTCAGCTCTGCCTTCAGCTCTACCTTGCTCTCTTCCTTCAGCTCTACCTTCAGCTCTTCCTTCAGCTCTACCTTGCTCTCTTCCTTCAGCTCTTCCCTTTTCTATTTCCATGCGCTTCTGCTCCTCCTCCCATTTTTGGGTGGCATACAGGTCACGCATCACCTTGATGTCCTCGTCATATAGCTCTCGCTCCTCAGGAGTGAGCTTTCTGAGGTCACCTATCTCAGCCAGCATACGGAAGACTGGATTTTTGTCCACAAAAGGCATTTCCTTCAACTTTTCCATATTCTTAATTATATATATCCAACAATCAAATTTGTTAATATTTTAAATTTTGTTCGCGCTTGTACGCACTTGATTGCATTCTGAGGGCAAAGATACGGTTTATTTTCTAAACTTGCAAGTCTTAAGGCAGTTTTTTCTGTTTTTTAGAATGAAAAATAATCAGTTTTCTATAAAGAAAAATTAGTGGCCAATAAAATTGGACACATTAATTAATCTTTTACCTTTACACTCAAATAGTCCCTTAAAAAGGGGATAAATGTATGAAATGGGGGGCTGAAAGTACGAAATGACAAAACGGCTACCTGACATTACTCATCAAGTATCCGTTTTAAAGATTCTATCATTTCCTGAATTGCCTTTTTCAAAGGTTGCAACTCATTTTCTATAATCCACCAAATCTGATCGGCATCAATCTCAAAATAATGATGAGCTATGATATCACGTAACCCTTTCACATTTTTCCAATCAATTTCAGGATGAGTTGTAAGGAGTTCTCCTCTAGTAACCTTATCAAGTCCCTTTAAACTTTCTCCTATAGCAATAAATTGCATACATATGGAATCAAGAATTGCTACACCAGTAGAAGACATCAGAAAATCATCGCCACAATGATAAGGTTGTGAACGCTCTTCTATATGCTCAATAGAAATATGCACTCTATTAAGTATATCCAATGCTACATACTTATCGAATTGCATAGATTCCATCCCGTTCAATTCTTGATTTAAAGAAAGGATTCATGTTTTTGTGAATACGCACTACATCAACTGAGCACTTGAACAAGCCCTCTAAAAACTCTTTCAAGTCGGCCAATAAAAATGGATTAGGAGTTTCTGTTTCTACACAAATATCCAAATCGCTTTGCTCTGTTTGCTCATTTCGTGATACGGAACCAAAAATGCGCAAGGTCTTGATTCCAAAATCTCTAGTAATCTTGGAACTATTTTGCCTTATTATTGCTATATAATCTTGAACTGTTCTCATAACACCTATCTTTAAACAGTGCAAATATAAGAAATTATCTGGTATCTTCCAAACTTTTTGCCAAGTTTTTGCAATTCATCCCACAAAATATCATTTTAAAACTTTGATACATTCCTTATTTCCGCAACACTATAATTTAAATGTTTTTTATAAGCACCTGAGCAACAAAAAAGTTGCTCAGGATTTTGCCATGTCAGAAATTTCACTTATCTTCTGATGTGCGTATATCTTTGTGGTGGCAAGGAACGCATCTTCGATGACATGAACGTAACTTCTACAAAGCTATTATGCAGAGATTGAAAACCCGTGAATTGGATTGCGTGCCACCAGCAGAATCAAGACCTTTGTGTTCAAGTTCATCTCTGTTCCTGCAAAATGGATTAAGACGTCACGTAGGTACGTATTGAACATTTATTCAGACAACTATGCTTATGCCAACCTGTTCAAGACAGACTTTGGTTAAAGACCATGCTTTTCTGGTTAAAAAAAATAAACTGACATTACTGAAATTGACATTGATAGATAGGAGACTGAATGTTATAGCAAAAATAACTTTTCAAGAAATCGCACAGCTACAAAACTATAGAAACAGTGCGATGTCAATTTCAGTTTATTCAGTTTTTTTTCGGAGGGGTATATCTCTCTACTTACTAATTGAAATGATATTTTTTATATTATATATTATATATATATAATAATATAATATACATTCTGTTTCGAAAAATAATAGGCACAAAAAAAACTGAATAAACTGAAATTGACATCGCTCAAGACTGTTCTTTGTTTGGAAAAAAATCAAGATTTTCAAGTAAAAACCAAGATTTTCTTGAAAAACAGGAAAGAATTTCAGAAAATCAGGCTTTGATCTGAGAAAAAGAAACAAGTATCTTTAAAAAGGATTTTTTGAGTTTCTAAGGAGTTTTTCAGAGAAGATTACAGATTGAAAGTAAAATCAAAGATAAATGAGATAAGAAAGGAATAATCAAGATGGTATAATTCTGATATATAGGCACATAACAATGCTTACAATATGAAAAAACATAGTTTAAGAAAAGGAAAAATATAGATTTGCGCCCCACAAAACTATACTTTACAGTTTTTAACATTTGATTATTTTCAAAACTCACATAACTCGGCGATTTAATTTGGCTGCAAAAGAAAAAAGCAGTACCTTTGCATCAGAAATCAGAACAAGAAGCATGACTGGTTCTTCTGTCTGAAAGAGAAAAATTCATTCACATATTTATATTATTAACCCTTTAAAAACTAAAAAATTATGGCAAAACGAGGAACATTGAAGTATCGTAAAATTACTCGCACTCCACAGAGTGGAGAAAATGCAAACAAGAAAATGTGGTACGCCACCACCGTAACCGACCGAGAAGTGAGCTTTGAGGATTTCGTGACCCACGTATCCGAGCACAACTCTCCTTACTCCCGAGGCACTGTCCACGGAGTTTTGATGGACACACTCGACTGCCTGCAGGAACTCATCCTCGACGGCAAGAGCGTACGTTTCGCCGACCTCGGTCTCTTCTCCATCGGCATGACTTCCAAGGGTGTGGAGTCTAAGGACAAGGTTTCTGCTGCCAGTGTAGAGGGCGTTCACCTCATCCTGCGCAATACCAAGTCCTGGAGCAACACAGAACTTCGCAAGAAGTGTCGTATCGAGGAGTACAACGCCTACGAAAACACCGAAGATACCGGTAATACTAATGGCGATGACCCAAATCAGGGCGGAGACCCAAATCAGGGCGGCTCAACGCAAGGCGGAGGTTCTAACACAGGAACCGAGGGAAGCGGTTCTCAGGGCGGTTCTCAGGGAAGCGGAAGCAACCCATCCGGTGGCAACACTGAGGGAAGCGGAAGTGACGACGGATCCTATGATTTGAAGTAATCCCTACCTCTCCTTCTCACCAAAATCGCAGCATAAACTGCTAATTCATTCATTATTAACCCTTTAAAAACTAAACAAATGAAGAAAGAAACTTGGAAAACAATTCTGCAAATCGCGATCAGCGTACTCACTGCATTGGCTACCACTTTGGGTATTACTTCGTGCAGTCTGTAAAATCAAATGAGTGCAGCCGACAAAGGCTGAAAGACAAAGCCGAAAAGGGCTGAAAACCAAAAGAGGGTGTGTCAGAAATTCATGACACATCCTCTTTTTTTTTATTTCATCAAAATTTTTCTTCATCGATTTTTCTTCATCGGATTTCACGGAGTTATCGGAACATTCTTGCTCTTCGGATTACTCACGGATTTTCGCAGATATTTGGCCGCTGGCCAATAGCTGGCGCCCCAAAGGAGCTGCTATTAGTTTGTCACGCAGATTTCGCAGATGACGCAGATTTTTCTTCGTGGAAGTTTTTTGTCCCACAGATTTCACAGATTTTCACAGATTTTTATGGGATCTCTGGTGAATCGCTTTGTCCACTCTCAGGGGGTATCTGTATCGACCGAACAGGTCGCATCCGCGAAAATCCGTGAGTAATCGCCGCAGCAGGAAACCTCCGAATAAATTCCGTGTCATCCGATGAATAAAAAATGAATCGATGAGACCTACTTCTCCAAAGCCTGCAAATCCTGATAGAACCAGACATTCATCTGATTGGCTCCTCTATGATTCCAAGCATAATAAGGAATCAAAGTGAGCTTCTGATTCTTCACGGAAACCTTGCCATCAGCAGCCTGATCGAGCACCTGAGCAGCGGTCTGGATAGCCTTCACTGAGAACGCAGGAGCACCCTTAGTCTCTGTATTTGAAATGCTATAACCATCTATCACAGAAAAAGCTGGATTCTTGGCTACAACGCAGCGAAGAACAGGAGCACCATCATTATCCACTGCCTCTGCGCAATACACTAATGGACCACGCTCTACTGCCACCTTGCCTCTGTCGTCAGCCACTTTTCCGTTAGCCACAACCGTGCGTACAGGCATATCAAAATGGATGCGGATCACATCACCCTTCCTGATATTCTTCACAGGCAGATAACCCTTGTTGGCAGCCAGATCAGCCTCCACAGCCTTGCCGTTCACGCTCACGCTATAAGCAGGTTGCTCGGCATCACTATACTTATAAAGGTCGCTCGGAACCACCTGATTGCGAACCCATCCAGGAATGCGCACCAGCAGATTGGCACCCTTCACACCACTCTTCTTTACCACAATCTTGATATCGCCATTCCAAGGATACTCAGTAGTCTCCTCCAGCACCACTTCCTTGCCCATCACCTGGATGGTAGAAGTATTTCCGGCAAAGAGATTCACATAGATATCCTTGTCCTTCACGCCATAGAGATAACCCGGCAATGAAGGGATGAAACGGCTCAGATTGCTCGGGCAGCAGGCACAGCCAAACCAAGGTTGGCGGGTGGTGGTACCGTCGGCATTAAACTTGTATTTGCCATCGCTCGACAATGGGTTCGGATAGAAGAAGCGGCCTCCGTCCATGCTCATGCCCGAAATCACACCATTATAAAGTGTGCGCTCCAGACAGTCGATATACTTGCTCTCGCCATGCAGGAGGAACATGCGCTCATTGAGATACACCTGGGCAATGGCAGCGCAAGTCTCGTTGTAGGCAGTCATGTTAGGCAACTCATAGTCGGCTCCGAAAGCCTCTCCGGCATGACGGGCACCCACACCGCCCGTGAGATAATACTTCTTGGAAACGATATTGTTCCAGATGCGGTCGATGGTCTTGATATAATCCGAATCACGCGTCAGGGCAGCCACATCAGCGATTCCGGCATACATATATCCGGCACGCACGGCATGTCCCCAAGCCTCGTTCTGCTTCAGGATAGGCTTATCGCTCTGGCTATAGGCATCGTGGATAGAGGTAGTACCGCGGGCATCGAGGAAGTATTTAGCCTCGTCGAGATACTTCTTTTCGCCCGTAAGGGTGTAGAGGCGGGCAAGTGCCATTTCGGCTATCTGATGACCCGGCACAACCCTGTGCTGACCGGCTTGAGGACCCACTTCCCTGATCACACAGTCGGCATATCGCTTGGCAATATCGAGGAATTTTCTGCTGCCCGTAGCCTGATAATGGGCGCAGGCTGCATCCACCATGTGACCGAGATTATAAAGCTCATGGCTCAGCACTTCCACCTTGCTCCAGCGGGTAGCGCCCGACCAGCCGTGAGGATGTTTCGGATTGATGGTACGAGCGGTATAGAGATATCCGTCAGGCTCCTGCGCAGCGCCCACCACATTGAGCACACTGTCGATATAGGCCTTCATCTTCTTGTCGGGATAGGTCTGCAGGATATAGCTGGCTCCCTCGATGGTCTTATAGACATCGGTATCATCAAAAGAGAAGCCCATAAACTTGCTCACGTCCCACTCCTTGGTATCGAGACCGGCATGTCCGGGATGCTGCAAGGTATAGGCAGCCATCTCAAAATTCTTGTAGCGGTGCTCGCTCTCACACTTGCTGAAAGCCAACGGCACAGTCACCTCTCGGGCAGCCTTCAGACGCGCACCCCAAAAGGTATTCTGAGCGATTTTCACACTGGTAAAGGGTACCTGAACAAAAGGATAACCATTGTCCAGAACTTTGGATTTCTGGGATGCTGAACTCTTAGACTTCGCTGAAGAAGCCTTGGTAGAAGCACCAGCAGACTTGGCTGAAGAAGCCGTGGCAGCCATAGCCGAAGCCTGCAACGCAGCAGGAGCAAACATTGCGGCAGAGAGTAAGACTGCAGAAAAAATTCTTTTTTTCATCATTTTATTAGGTATTTTATAGTTATATTGTTGCATTTAATTATTCTGATATACTCAAGTTTCGTTTGTAAGCTCCACACGCCTAGAACCAACGGTCACCGGCGCATAGCGGAAAGGTAAAGGACAGAAGCCCCTTGCCCTGGGTAGGAGCTTTTGGGCCTTCAGCCCGTACTTAAACCACATGCGAAACTTCTGTGATATATATACGATTGAAAAACTAACTCCCTCAAAAAGGTGTAAGTTTGACACAAATCGTTTTCGGATGCAAAAATAATAAAACTTTCAATACAAAGCAAATAACTATCAATAAAAAATGGGCACAAATCACGAAAATCATGATAAATGCCCACATTTATAACCATTTTATACCCTATCGGGAGTATCCTAATACTGTGCTCTTAAAATTATACCCTATCGGGAGTAGCCTATATTTTTTAACCAATTTTATACCCTATCGGGACAAAATTAGATATAAAAAACAGTTTTTTACTACTCTAAGCGATGTCAATTTCAGTTTATTCAGTTTTTTTTGTGCATAAACAAGCGAATAAAGGCTAAAGAAAGATATTCAAGAACCCCTTGAAAGTTATAGTCCCCACTTTGAAAAAGTTCAGGAACCACATTAAAAAGTTCAGGAACCCCATTAAAAAATCAGGAACCATTAAAAATCAAGAACCATAAAAAAAACAGGAACCATTAAAAAAGTTCCAAAAAACCTTTTAATAAAAGATTTCAAGGAACTTTTTCAAAACACTATTTTGTGACTAATACGATTCTCTTTGTTTTAAGATTGCTTTTCTGAACGCCAGATGCAGCAGACTGATGACCAGAAGCAGCAGACTGAACGCCAGACACCGCATTCTCGCAAGCAACTGTCAATTCAACCTTAGACGGCTGAGTTCCAGCTCTTAAGATTACAAGCGCAGAACCCTGATAGAGCGCACGCTCGGCAGTCTTGTTCAACTGCTTCTTGCCCACGTGCAACTCATCCGAATTAATATTTCCGTTATCCACCGCCACGATATCCGCGTCGCCCTTCACCGTGAAAGTCAACTTGCTGAAGGCGTTCTTATCCTTCAGGTTCATCACTCTCCTGCCTTTCTTATCTACGGCATACACTCTCACGTGCATCAGATCCTGTCCGTCAGCATGCCAGGTTTCAGCATCAGGCACCATCTTCAGCGCCACAGCCTCGCCCGTAGTCTCTATCTGATGACGAGCCACAACCTTGCCATTCTTCCGAGCCACAGCCAGCAGAGTGCCAGGCGCATAAGCGATGCCGTCCCACTTGATACGGGCACGCAACTTAGGGTCGTCACTGTTCTTCTTCACACCTAAACTCTTACCGTTCAGGAATAGCTCCACCTCGTCACCATTGGTATAGGTATAGAGCGAAACCTTCTCACCTGCCTCCCGGTTCCAGTTCTCAGAAAGCTTACCAGCCGAAACATTGATGCCGTTCCACTGCACATTGCCACCAGCCTTCTCGATGATGCCGATATGCACAGTAGGCTCGTCAGAGAACATACTTTTCACGAAATAAGCATCCGGTTTCGGTTGCAGAGACAGGTCGAAAACACCCTGATTCCAGCCCTTAACAGGCCATCCCATACTCTCGCCCAGATAGTCGATGGCACCCCAGTAAGCCAACCCGAGCACCTTATCGCGGTCCATCTCATAGAAGTTAGGACCCATCGCAGCCGTGCTCGCCTCACTCTGATAGAACGTCTTTTCCGGATAGCGCTTCATGTCGCCAGGGAAGTACATATACCTATAATTATAGGAATTCACCTCGGTTGCCACAGCCAGATCAGCTGGAATGGAATCGGTATCCAGATTGCGATAGCGCGGATGCATGGCCACGGTAGTGAGACGGGTGTCGTCGTAGCGATGGAGCAGTTGCTTCTGCAGTTCATAAGCCGTCACACCCCAGTCATTGAAAGGCAGATTGGAATACTGCTGCAGTTCATTACCCAAACTCCAGAGCACCACAGACGGATGATTTCTATCTCGCTTCACCCATTCAGGAATATCCTTCTGCCAGAGACTCTCCCAATCTACTCTGCCACCGGCATACTGCGCCAACCACTTATCATAGAGTTCATCCACTACGAGAATACCCAATCTGTCGCAAAGTCTAAGAAAGTCTTCGCTATAGGGATTATGGGAAGTTCTCACATGATTGAATCCGAACTCTTTCATCATCTTGAGTCGCTTCTCAATGGCACGTGGATAGGCTGCTGCACCTAACGCACCGAGCGTATGATGATTGGCAAAACCCTGCAGGAGCACCTTCTTGCCATTAACGAGCAGACCATGCTGCGGATTCATCTCGATGGTTCTCACACCAAAGGGTTCTCGTATCTGGTCAGCCACCTTTCCCTCGTTATCGTAAAGCGTAACCTCGGCAGTATATAAATAAGGTGTATCGCACGACCAGAGTTTGGCATTCTCTATCTTGATAGCCGGCAGTTCATACTCTCTGTCACGCCACTTGGCATTGAAATCCACATCCGTTTTCTGCTGCGCCACAACATGGCCGTCAGCATCCAAGATTCTGACTTCTACAGGAATAAAAGTTCCAGGAGCCTTCACCTTTTTCTGCTGGTTGAAGATGTTTGCACGAATCTTTACTTCCTGATTGTTGACGGTACGGATGAAGAGTGGATGGCGAGGGAAATACAAATCCTTGTCGGTGACGATAAGATTGACATCCCGATAAAGACCTGCACCGGTAAACCAGCGGGAGTTGTTCGGATTGCGGGTATCTGCCTTCACTGCAATCTCATTGACTTCGCCAAACTTGAGCAACTTGCTCACATCTACATCAAAGCCGAGGTAACCATAGTCAGTACCACCTATCCGCTTACCATTGAGGTAAACATCGCCCACGAGCATGATGCCCTGGAAATCGAGGAGAATGCGCTTGCCCTTCCACTCAGCCTTCGGAGTCAGTTCATAGCGATACCAGCCGATACCCATTTCCTTGAAGCCACGTGGACTCAAACGGCTGCGAACATTGCTACCAGCATCACTATTATCAGGACGTTCGCTGGCATCAGGAGCCACCCAGTCCTGTCCGATCAGGAAATCGTGAGGAAGGTTGACCACCTCATCGTTAGCCTGCAAATTCTTCAACATATTCACGTCGGAAACATCCCCACGATGGAACTGCCAACCTCTGTCGAGAGAAATCGTATCTCGGACTGATGCAGAAGCAGTGCCAGTAAATGCAGAAGCAGTGCCAGCAGAAGCATTACCAGCAGCTGAAACCAACATCAGCAGGCCAGAGTAGAAAAAATATTTTGTTGTCATATATTTCATTCAAAATTATTATTTCAAATATTTAGCCAAAGGACTCTTCATCTTTTTCAATCCTTTCGCCACACACTTTGCATTATGACGAGCACCCTTGAGAGAGGTGTGCGTATGATCTTTCTTGTAATATTCTTTCACTTTCTCCTTACCTATCTTATCATAAGAATCGGCAGCGATATTGTGGAGGTCGAGGAAAGGAACTTCGGTCTCAGCCACCACCTCTCTGTACCACTTGCCATAGGTATCGTTGCGACGCTCCATCTTGCCATGTGGCCACTCATTGCGAGGAGTCAGGGAAACCAAAATAGGATGAGCGCCCTTCTCGTAAACGTCCTGAATGAACTTCTTCAGATACCAGCCGAAAGAATAAACTACCTCAAACTGCTTGCTCTCCTGCATCTGATAGACATTGCAGGTATCCTTAGCACAAGGGATGGAACCGCGCATCTTCTTATCGGTCAAGGAACAGATGTCGTTATGACCGAACTCAATGAGCACGTAGTCGCCCGGCTGCAGACTGTTATATACCTTCTCCCATCTGCCCTCATTGAGGTAGGAACGGCTGCTGCGACCCGCCTTGGCAGCATTCACACAAGTAATCTTCTTAGGATTGAAAATGGTATAAGCCTGAGAGCCCCAGCCCCACATACCATCCTCTTCCTTGTCAGCATTCTTTACGGTACTGTCGCCAGTAAAGAAAACCACCGGTTTGCCCTTCTCTCGCTGAAAATTCTCCACCGGCAGAGCCACATTGATCATCATCGCCTGCAACGGAGCCAGACTTGGGTCCTTACTCTCTGCCAATCCCTCAGCAGCCGAACGGGCATTCATCATCGCACCGAAACGGGAGGTGTGGATATGGTCCTTGAAGAAGTGATACTTTTCCTTCCAATGACCGTAACTGTCGAGTTTGGCAGCCGAAATCTCATTCAGATCTACGAAAGGAACGCCCTCCTGCTCTGCCACCTGCTTCGCCCAGAGACCGAAAGTCTTATTCACGCGTACAATCTTATCATTCTCATCATAGGCATCACGAGGAGTAAGCGACATCAGGATAGGATGAGCCCCGAGCGCCTTGCAGTCGTTGATATACTTGCGCATATACTCGCCGTAGGTATAGACAGTCTCCTTCACGCCCGTCTCCTTGATGGTGACATTGAGCGAATCCTTGCCGATTCCAGGGATGCTGGCACGCGCACGACCGCTATCGTAAGGACCGTTATCATTATGGCCGATGGAGATGATCACCCAGTCGCCAGCCTTGATTCCCTTGCGCACATCCGGCCAGAGACGGTTGTAGAAAGTACGGCTGCTCATGCCTCCGAGTGCCTGATTTTCTACCGTAATCTTATTCTCGTCAAAGAACTCATGTTCGTAGTAGCCCCAGCCCCACTGACCGTTGTTACCATTGCCGAGCGTACCGTTGCGCATGGTAGAGTTGCCTATCAGGAAGAGCACAGGATTATTGCCCTTTCTGCTGGTTCCCGGTTGGATTCGGGCGGTCATCGCCTTGTTGAGACTGTCCACCGTATTATCAATCACATGGTTAACATCTTCCATCGGTTTTGCCACCTGGGCAAAAGAAGCAGTTGTTGCCGCCATCAGCGACATTGCAAACAATATTTTTTTCATTATTTATTTATATTTTTATTTTCTATTTTCACCAGTTTTTCACTTAGGCTCACTTTCAAGTTCACCAACTTTTCACTTTAGTTCCCTTTCGAGTTCACCAACTTTTCACTTAGGCTTCATCAGAGTTCACCATCTTTTCACTTAGGCTTCCCCTTTAAAGACTTTATTTGATTTTCCAATCTTTCTCCTCTAAATAAAAACCGAGATGTGGCGGCTGGTTGTACCCCACATTCTGCCAAGCCACACTCAGGCGATAGATGTGATCGTGCATGAGCGTAGGGATGCGGTATTCCGTCGGGATATTCGTAGTGAAAATATTCAGATGAGAGGCATCGCTCTCGTCCCAATAGATCACCTCCTCACGCCAGTCACCGAAGATATCAGCCTGCAGATTAGGAGTAGCCTTCGTCCAGTTGTTGCTCACAGAATGCCCCATATCGCAGAGGTGTTTGCCATTGCTCAAAGGCAGCGGCACCGCCTTCTTTCCGTTCCACTTCTGCAGGTACGGAGCAAAATGCGGTCTGCGACCATTGGCAAGCAGTTCGTCCTGCAGGTCGCCATCCCAGTAGATTCTGAAGTTCATCGCCGGCATTTTGGAAGGGTCGTTAGCAATCACTTTTCCATGACAATCCCTTACTTCCTTACTGTCTAAGCTCCACATTTCAAAGCCCCGATGACGCCCGTCAATATCCGCAGCCACACCCCTTCCGGTATCGTCTCTATCCAGCGTACGGTAGAGAATCTCGCCAGTACGGGCATCCCGAAAATCAGAACCATAAGGCTTCTCTTCGTGTACCATAAAGACTTCCAACCCCGGTCTGTCTGGGTCGAGATCAGAGAGATGGAGCGCATCACCATGACCGAGCCCCGTGGAATACAACAGACTTCCATCGTGATTGATGGCTGCCGAACCATAGGTTATCTCGTCGCATCCATCACCATCCGCATCGCCAACTGCCAGACTATGGGCGCCCTGTGCAAAGGCCGTCGCCGAGAGCCCATGCGCCTCCTTGATTACCTTGCCATCGCCATCCATCACCACCCAGTCGTGAGGCGTAAGAGAGGCGTGCAACCACTTCGTCTTCAGATGTTTACCATCAAAATCCACTGCCCAGAGATAAGAGCGGGTGTAGTATCCTCGGCACATCACGGCACTCGGGCGATGGGCTGCCCCATCGAGATAAGCCACGCCAGCGAGGTATCTTTCGCCACGGTTGCCATAGTTGTCTTTATCGCCCCAAACAGACGAATAAGCAGGGAACCCATCAGCCTCAAGTCGTTCACCCTCAGCCACTTGCCTGCCCACACCGAAAGCCCTGTTAGGATTGTACCAGATGGTATGCATCGCCTTACCCGTCTCACCATTGAAGACCGTGAGCAGTTCCGGACCATTCTTGATACGTCCCCGATTGTTGCGATAATCTACCGCATTATCGAGCGAACGGATCTCTGCATCAGTAGCCGATTCGCTGACGAAGGAGCCCTGTCCATCGACACTTCCAGCAGAAGTCTTGCAAATCATTTCAGACTTTCCATCGCCATCAAAGTCGAAAACCAAGAACTGGGTATAGTGGGCACCGGCACGGATATTCTTGCCAAGATTGATGCGCCAAAGCTGGGTTCCGTCGAGCTTATAACAGTCGAAGATTACATCGCCCGTATAGCCATCGTGGGAATTGTCATGGGAGTTGGAAGGGTCCCATTTCACAATCAGTTCATACTCGCCGTCGCCATCCACATCGCCCACGCTACAGTCGTTTGGAGAGTAGGTATAGACCCTGCCGTCGGGAGCAGTCCCGCCCTCAGGACGGTGGATGGGCAGCGACTTATACAGATCCGTCCAAGGCTTCACTGGTTTAGAAACCTCCCGTTGCATCGGGGCACCCATCTTCGGCTCATCCTGATAACTGATCAGGCGATAAGAATGTGCAGGAGAACCTTTTACGTCAGTAAAGTTGGTTGCCCGGATATGATGAGCGATCACTTTTCCATCCCGCTCTATATCAAAACAGACATTCTTGCTGTCTGTACCGAGGAGTCGCCAACTGAGAAAAATCCCCTTTCCGGCAGCCGGCAAAGCTACCAGTCCACGGTCGAGACGTTCCATCGGAAATTGTGAAGATTTCTGCCCAAATGCACTATTTTGCTGACCATAAGCGAAACCATTCTGTTCATAGACGTTTCTCTCCTGTCTATAGACACTACTCTCCTGTCCATAAGCGCAATTATTTCCAAATGCGCTGAAGACAGAAAGAAGCGAAAAAATATATAATTGTCTTTTTCCCATCAGTAGATTGTCTTTTCAGACATTTATTATAAATTTAGAATTTCTCTGCAAAAGTAAAAAAAATAATGCAATTTTCGCTTTATATTTTGCTTATTTTTCTCTATTTTTTGGCAGGGGCTTTTTTAAAGGTAAAAAGGTAAAAAGGGTTTTTTAAAGGTAAAAAAGTAAAAAGGGATAATGAAGTGAGAAAGACGATAAAATGAGAAAGGAGAAATGAGAAAATAAGAGGGCGTGCCATAGACTTATGACACACCCTCGTTTAGATTTCATTAACTATATTATAACCAGCAAACTAAAGTCTTTACTGAAAATTTTTCTTGGATTACTTCAAGGTAACCTTGATAGTTCCCTTAGCAGTACGGACAATGTACAAGCCAGGAGCCAAGCCACGACTCTTCAAGTCGCTCTGCAAGGTAGCCATAGAAGTCTGCAAACTTGTCATGCGGAAGCCGTTGAGCGTATAGACTTCTGCCTGGAATGAACCAGCATCAAAACCAATCTCACGGATACCTGTAGCATTGGCTACATAGACTACTCCCTCTGTAAGGAACTTGCTTGTATCCCAACCCAAACCAGCAGGGAGCGCCTGCAAGTCAAATGTAGGAGTACCGCTGATTGTGCCAGCACAGTCAACAACACGCACATAGTCACCCTCAGCTGGAGTCCAACCATTCGCATTGTATGTGACATAGATGGTACCATTCAGAGTAGCATTGCCACCTACCTTCAGATATGCCCAGCCGAGACTCTTGCTTCCTGTATATGCATTGACAACGAGAGAATCAGCCTTGGCCCTGTTCACATAAATGCTGGAACCATCGTAGGCTACCAGGTTCTTCTGGATATTGATAACGCCCGTATTGCTGGTCTGAGCTGTAGGCTTATTAGTTCCTGGGCGCAAGGTACCGCCATTCAAAAGGTTGATACCGTATGCATAACCCACGCCACAAAGCTCACCGGCACCCTGAATATTGAGGATGGTTGGAGAAGTCATAGATGTAGTCGCAGTTGCCTTGTTCAGTTTCACGAATCCATCAAGAATCTTCAGCGACTTGGCATTGGCAAGTACATTCTCACTGGAGATGGTCCAGATACCCGTACCATTCTTCACCACATGGCTACCATTGATAGAACCCTTGAACTCAAAGTTCGTATTTTTGCCACCAATCGTCAAAGTATTGGTACCAGAACCGAAGTTTCCACCATTACTGATATAGCCGGAACCTGTCAAGGCACCGATAGCAAAACTCTTGCCGTTGGTACAGAATGCATAGTCTTTGGTGAAACGTGAATCTACATTGAGCGTTGCCAATGGAATACCATAAGCATTGTTGAAATCAAATACTGGCTCGTAAGCATTCTTGGTGCCGCGCTTTGCATTGATGGTTCCGGCAAACTTGCTCCAGTCGCCCTTGAAAGAACAGCGGATCCAAGTACCATAGATGTCGATGGTTCCCTCGCCGGTCAGCTTACCTGTATAGTCACAACGCCCATCAGGATACCAAATTCCCGACTTACCCTTAGGCACCTCGATATTCACATTATCCGAGTTGTTGCTGTAGATACTGTTGGAAGCCTGCAGCACCACCTTGCTGCCATTCAGCACAATCGTCTTGCCATTGAAATGGGCATCCTGGAAGTCATAGACTGTTCCGGCATTGATATAGAGCTTGTCGAAATCGGCTGCACAGTTGAGCTGCAGTGTACCACTACCCAACTTGTAGAGATCACGGTTGGCTCCCTTATTCATCTTGCTGATACCGCCATTCACAATCAGGTTTGTACCAGTATAAGTCTCTATCTGACCGCCATTCTCGCCCAATACAATCGGATGAGAAGAAGTCATGGAAGCATTTACCCACAACTTACCTTGGTTGGACATGGTAATGGTATTGTCGGCTGCACCTAACGAACCATATTCGAGACCATCCTTATTGGCAAGCGTTGCTGGACGGAGATAACCGCCATCAATATAGGTACCGCCCGTATATCGGTTGGTATTCTTGATATTGACTGCACTCTTACCCTTCAAAGTGACAGAGCCATTGCCCTCGATAGCGCCCTTACCAGACAAGGTATATACCTTACTGTTATTGTTGAAGACGATGTTGCCAGGAGCGAGGTCCTCATTGATCTCTACGTCAGTCTTAACGGCTGCATCATTGAAGGTTACGTTATCACCTGAAACGAATTTATTATCGGAAGAAGCGAAGTTCTCAGACTCCATCAGGTCCCATATAGAACCGTTGGCACCAGTCCAGACTACAGACTCGCTGTCGCGTGAATCGCTCACCCTAATAGTCAACTTGCCATCAGCATACTTTAAACTGTATTTCTCGCCAGAGAGGCCTTCCACGGTGATGTCAGCCAACTTGCCAGTCAGTTCGCCTACCTCTGCCAGTGTATAGGTACCAGGCTGAGGAGCCGATGTAAACTCGAATACTGGAGCTGAATACTGAGGACCGTTCGCCCAGTTCTTCTTTTCGATACTCATCTTGCCAGCCACGAGCTTATCTACATTCCCGCCGTTCACATCGAAGATGACGCGAGCACCGAAACCGAGCTGGAGATCAGAAGTAATAAGCGTACCCACCTGGTCCTTACCGCCCGGACGGATGATAGAACCATAGTCGGCCTTGATACCGCCCTTGAAGTTACCGCCGTTGGAATTCAACTCCGCAAAGCGGTTCAGCCATACCGGACTCTTCTCCATCGTTCCGTCAAACTGCAACGTACCTGCCCATACATCAGTCTTGCCAGTGTAGGTCTGGGTTACGTTAGGAAGAACGAGTGTACCGTCGCCCTGCTTCACTAAGCGCATATTGCCAGAGAAAGCACCGCCAGTGAGGGTATGAGTATAGTAGGTATATTTGATTTCAGTATCCTTTACCTTGCACTCGCTGGCAGCCGTACCCTGCACCCATGAAGGAGCATTGTCGATAAAGATAGCAGGAGCAGCACCATCAGCCACAGCTACCGTGGCATCGCCATTGGTAGAAAGCAAAGCGTGCTTGCCGTCCAAAGACTTAGAGATAGAAGAACCTACCTCTTCACGACCCCTAGTGGTGAGTGGTGGAGGAGCTATCGTGATGCCTTCCAGTTCACCGAGGAAGTAAGAAGCGTGAGGAGGCTGGTTGTAACCGCATGGCTGCCATACCATCGCATTGCGATACTGATGATCGTACCACAGAGAGTAGTTGCGCCAAGGAGTCGGAGTCGTAGTGGTATAGATGCGGATATTGTTATCGGCAGTACGCTCAATAACTTCCTCACGCCAGTCGCCGAACACATCGCCCTGAAAACAAGGAGTTGCCTTGGTTGAATTGTTGGAATAAGCGCCCGTGAAGGTTGCTATAGTGCCCTGTCCAGGCTTGGTTACCTCTGTATTATTGAAGCATTCCTCCTGCAAATCGCCATCCCAGTAGATACGGAAGTTCATGCTCAGACCATTCGTATTCGGAGATACATGTTCATTGGTAACGGTAGATATAGGCGTATCATGCGCACTATGACCTACGGCACCAGGAATGTCATTATAGAAATTACCAGCCAGGCAGCGACCGTCATCATTGGTATCTGTCTTGCGATAATATATCTTGCTGGTAGTTGCATCGCGATAGTTGTTGGAAGGAGCATCCTCGTTGCAGGCAAACATCTCCTGACCATGGATATAAGGATTAAAATCACTTACATGCTGAGCATCGCCATGACCGAGACCAGTAGTGGAAAGTCCCTTGCCATTATCGTCGATAACCATAGAACCCCATACTATCTCATCACGTCCATCCCAATCCACATCGGCAATGATATAGTTGTGATAACCCTGTCCATACCAAGGAGAACCCGGCTGGTTGTTGGTCCACTTCCAGCGAACATTCAGCGCATGAGTATTAGGATCCACATCGTATGCGATAAACTTGTGGCGGGTATAGATACCACGACCCAGGAAGATGCTTGGATGCTTGCCATCCAGATAAGGAGCACCGAAGAAGTACTTACTGCTGCGATGACCATAACCATCACCCCAAGCTGTCTTCAAATCAGTCTCGCCTGCTTCCAGACGCTTCAATGGGAAATCTATGCACTGGTATGGCTTACCCGTAGCACCCTCGCAATACCAGAGGAACTCCTTGCCATAGTGGGTAAACCATTCTACGCTTCCTTCAGCCTTTGGCTGGCGATAGTTAGTCCATGTAGAACCATTCTTGCCGTCAGCACCAATGGTATAAGTGGTACCATCAGCCATGTGGACGGTAGAGCCTTCTTCGAGACGCATTACGACTTCTGCCTTACCGTCCATATCCCAGTCGTAACCTACGATATTCTGCTCGTTGTTTTGGAAGTCGCCCATGTTAGGACCACAATTTACCCACCAGAGAATCTTACCGTCCTGCTTCAGACAGGCCAGCATAGTATATTCCTTGGTCTCAACGCCATTGATGGTAGGTCCATTCTTAGGATAAAGCTGTTCACCTTCCTGCTGGTTGGTGAACTTCATCAGAATCTCCAACTCGCCATCGCCATCCACATCGGCGCAGCAGGCATCGTTAGGGATATAAGTTGACTTCAGGGCAGCAGGATACTGGATTTTTATTTCCTTATAATTTGAGTTGAATACAGTAGCAGCCTTAGAAGCTGCCTGCTCTACCCCATTCACTACTGCCTTTACGGTATAAGTGTTGCTTGATGAACCAGACTTATCTGTAAAGTTGGAAACATCGAGGGGTTCAGAATTTAATTTCATACCATTTCTGTAAAGATTGTACTTTACATCATAGTATTCATCGGCCTGGATACGCCAAGAGCAGTACACACCATTTGTGGTTTGCACTGCAATGAGTCCACGATCCAACTTATCGGTAAAGCGCTGGGCATTTGCTCCCATACTTACCAACAATGCTAAAGCAGATGTTGCGAGTAGTTTTTTATTCATTATTGTAGGTTTTATTGTTTTATTCTTGTTTATTATCGATTCTTGTCGATTATTGTTGTTTATTCAGGTTTAACTGATTTGTTGGCAAAAGTACACAGAATATTTGAGAAAGCATCCATAAAATATGATATTTAACCTTTTTATTTTGAGAAAAACAAAAAAATAGGGAACAAAGGGGAAGAAGGAAAGAAGAAAAGAAGAAAGGGAGAAAGAAAATGAAAAGATGAGAAGGTATAAGAAAAAAGGAAAGAAGGAAAGAAGAAAAAGAGAAAGACAAGAAAATGACAAATTAGAAATTACAAATGAGAAATGAGAGAGGAAGGGAAAGAGGAAAGAGGACAAAAAAGAGAAGAAGACAGAGAAAGGAAAGAAGACAAAAAAGGAAAGAGGAAAGAGAAGGACAAGAAAGAGAGACAAAGAAAGGGATGCATCCCTGCATCCCTTTACATGAAAATGATTGATTCAATCTCGGCAAATTATAGAAACCATAATTGCCAATGCTTTATCTATGAAACAAATTACTTAAGCTGAGCACCTGCTACAGAGAATGTCTTGCCATCCTTGACGATAACAACACCATTCTTAGTAACAACCTTCTTCACTGCTGAAGCTGAGGTCTCTGCTGTATTTACATTCTTGATACCAGAAACGCCTGGCACAAAGCCCTTATAAGTCATTACCTTTACATCGCAGAGAGCTGTATCGTAACGGAAGAGATTGAAATTCTCACCTGCTACACAAACAGTTGTCTTGTTGCAATCACCCTTGTCAGGACGGTCGTAACCACCACGAGTGTGAACGATGTAGAAGTTTGGCTTGTTAGCATCATCAGATGTATATTTAGCGTCGAGACTTAAAGTAGCATTGGTAACAGCAGTGTTGTAGTAAACGATACCCTCGAGTGGGAAGATGCTCCATGCAGAAGCTACATACTTAGAGTTGGCAATGAAGTCTGCAGTTGGAGCCAAAGGAGCAAATGCTGTTGTTGCATCCTCAGGAACCTGAACATTCCACTTGGCATCATTAGTACCAATACTTTCCATACCATAGAAACCATGACCCTTCTTGGTAGATACATAGTTAGAAGCATCTGCATCTGTACAAGCTGTAGCATTACCATTTTCATCATAACCATACATCTGGGTTGAATAAGCGCGGTCCCAATGTGACTTGTTGGCATTATCAACAATCTCAGTTACAGTGAAGCCAGTCTTTGCTGCATCGCACTCCTCCTTAGACCAAGCGTAGTTCTTCTTATCAGCTACTACGTACTCAACATCGTTTTCTACAGTAACCTTCTCTGATGGAGCATACCAAGGCATATCTGCAGGGTGGGTACCGTCGTATGAATAAAGTTCCAAAGATCCCTTACCTTCCAATGTGATAGTCTCACCTGTCAACACTTTACCCTCCTCTACTTGACCATCAACAGTCTTCTTATAGTGGATAGTAACTGTAGGCTTCATCAAAGTCTCAGAGTTATCAGCCACAATCTGATAAACCTTCTTGTAGCCCTCTTCTACGTTAACAATTGAAGCAGATGGTGTAGGCATGGTAATCTGCTCACAAACTACGTCGTTGACAACCTCGTTAGACTTGTTGGTCTCGTCATCCTCAAGAGTTGTCCAAACCTTCAACTGGCCAGACTTGTTGCAGAAGATAATCTTAGAACCGCCTTCGCCGGTGGTCTCCATCTCGCGGGTATCAGTTGCATCACCATAAGCTACAGAACACTCCTCACCATCAGCATAAGCATTACTACTAAGGTCCTCAGCATCACCGAGCTGAGTCCAATGCAATACATGACCCTCTGGGAAGGTTACGTAATAAGCACGCTGCTCACCGATAGCAGCAAACAAATCTACAGAAGGCTCCTGAGCGAATGGACCCTCAGCCTCGTAAGAAAGACCGATGTTAGAGAGCTGGTGAGTAGAAGTACCGTTCATACCGAATACGAAGATACCGGCACGATCCTCTGTACATGTATAGTTATGAACACCTGTCTTCAACACTGTACCTTCTTCATCTGCAATAGTGTAAGTTGCAGTCTTAGCTTCTGTGTTGATGGCAACAGCAAACTTGTAAGTCTTCTGGCTTGAGAGGGTAAGAGTCTCCTCTGTAGTCTGATTCCAGTCGTTCTTTGCTGTTGGCTCCTCGTTAATCCAAATAGTGTAATCACCATTAGCGGCAGCAGGCTTCTCGCCTACTCTCCAACGGAAGAAATAGTCATCACCTTCGTTAACCTTGTACCAGTGATAGTTGTGAGTACTTACACGATTATCAGAAGAAGTACAGATACCTACAGGAAGAAGTGTAAACTCCATGTCTGCACGGGCAGCCATGTTAGACATGTTCAAGTCCATGGTGAACTTGTAGGTGTGATTAGGAAGAGTAGCAGGATCTACACCAGCCCATGCAGCCTCATTCCAGAAATAGTTGAGCATACGACCACCATTCTTCTTGTTCTGTACCTCAAGGTAGTCCTTACCAGGTGTTGCTGCGAAGTTACCTGCATCCTGGATAATCCAGCCCTCAGACATCTTATCAGTTGGCACCTTGAAGAAGTACTTGTCCATCACCTGAGCCTTTGCTGTCATTGCGAATACAGCCAAAAGCATTGCAATAAAAGTAAACTTTTTCATTGTTAAAACGTTTAGTTGTTAATAATTTGATTTTAATATGTTGTCCTTATCCCAAATCATCTGCCCACCCGAAGGTGGGCGAAATGATTTCTGACAGGAGATTCAAAATCTTTGTTCTTTTGGGAAGCTGGAGGATTACCATCCAGGATTCTGGGTAATGGCACCACCCGACTTCATGATTTCTGTCTGGTTGAATGGGAAGAGATTCCATTTACTCTGCCACTGTCCATCACCACGAGTCACAGCCACCTTCTTATAAGTAAAGGTACCATCCTCGTTCTTGGTGATTTCCATGCGGTGGATGTTCATGAACTTATCGCCATCTTCCATCCAGCGACGCACGTCGTAGAAACGGTGTCCCTCGAAGGCAAGCTCCACGCGGCGCTCATTCTTATACTCAGCCCAGAACTCATCGTTGGTCATACCTGTAGCGAAAGCAGGCATGCTTGAACGCTCACGGGTCTTGCTAGCCATCTTGGCTGCAGTCTGAGAAGCAGGAACTGTCACACTCTGCGCATTGCCTTCTGCATCTGTATATTCCACAACGCCACTGGCATCTGCCGCATTTCCATTGCCACATGCCTTGAAGTACTCATAAAGAGCCTCGGCATAGTTCAAATACATGCCACCCATACGGAAGGTCAACCAACCGTGAGGAGAGGTAGTAACAGCTACGCCAGAACGGGCACGGAGAATCTGATCGGCATTACAGAATTTCTTCAGATAGTAACCGGTGGTAGTAGCGTATGACTTACCTGCCGCATTACCTGTACGGGAGTGATAACCACCTGTATAGGTTTCGATAGTAGGATGCTCACTATTGTAATCGGCAAGGTCGTTTGGCCATTTCTCACCATTCACAACAATTGTCTTGGCAAGTCGAGGATCGCGGTTGGCGTATGGATCATTCGCATCATAGAGAGGACTCTCTGAAATGCTCTTACCATCTGTACATTCGAAAGCATCTACAAGGTCCTGGGTTGGACAGTTGCCACCCTGACCAGATGAATAACCAACAGGGAAGTTGTAGCCCTCGAAGGTATTGGATGATGCAGTACGACGGGCAAAGAGAATCTCCTTAGTGCTGGAAACATTTGAATAGTATTCCTTACCCCAAAGATCTTCCAGGTTGGTAGCCAAACCATAACCCTTAGCCTCAGCAGCATCAATCAGTTCCTTGTTGGCAGCCACAGCGATAGCCCAGAGATTCTTCTTCTCCTCATCGGTTTTACCCTGGGTGAAGAGAGGTGAAGCATGATAGAGGGCTGCCTGAGCCTTCAAGGCAAGAACTGCATACTTGTTGGCACGACCGGTTTCTGCCTTAGAAAGAATCATATCCGATTTACCGGCATAGTCTTCGATAATCTTATCCTTGATGTCATCACACTCCTTGATGATGAAGTTGAAGATGTCATCAGAACTGGTGCGTGGCAGAGCTGTTTCTTCTGTACCTGTGGTGTTATGGTCCTTGAAAGGAACACCGCCATACTGGCGAACCAGGGTGAAATAGAAGTAAGCACGTGCCCAACGAGCCTCATACTGATAGTTATTGTAGAGGAACATCTGCTTCTCGTAATCGGTATTGAGCTTGAACTGGTCAAACTCAAGATTAGACCAGTTGTCAATAACCTCATTGCAATAGGTGATGCCCTGATAAGCAGAAGACCAGATGGTCTGGTGTGCATTAGATGCACTCCAGTTGCCATTGAAGAAATCTTCCACGGAGTTACCATCGTGGCTATACTCCGACTCATCTGTTGCAGAAGAGAGCATGGCACCCGAAAGATTGCCCCAGTCTGTATCGATATCTGTGTATATCGTGGTCATCAATCCACCCACATAGCTGAATGAGCGCTGTATATACTCCTTGTCGTAAGCTGTATATTCATTGTAGTCCATGTTACAAGAAGACAACGCCATAGCAGCCAATGCAAAGCAAAATAGTTTTTTATTTACTTTCATAATCGTAATTCCTTAAATTTAGAATGTTACTGCAGCTCCAAGCTGAAGACTTCTTGTAAGAGGCTGCGTTGTGCCGTATGCTGCAGCATCTGCCTTATCGAGATGATCAGCTGTAAAGAGGTCGGTACCACGTACATACAACTTCACGTTGCTGATAAATCCAGCCTTGTTCAACAATGCCTCCGGCAAGTAGTAATACATCTCAACATAGCGGAGCTTCAGGTAGCTGCGGTCAAACATATTGAGCGTATTGTTTGTATTGTTGTTGGCATTGCTTGTTGCAGAAAGACGTGGGAACTTGGCATTCTCTGTATTGTTGCGCTCTGCAGACCAGGAGTTCTCGTAAAGATACTGCGACAAGGTGTTGCTTGCCACAGCCGAACGGTACAGACCATTGGTGGTCATGAATCCGGTCCATTTGCCTACTCCCTGGAACATCGCATCAATACCCAGTCGCTTATACTCCACACCCAGGTGGAAGTTGTAATAGAGGTCTGGCGCTGTAGTGCTGTAACCTATCGCCTTGCGGTCGTTGGTATCAATCTTGTCGTCACCTGTCAGATCCACATACTTGATATCACCAGGATAAACCGTAGTAAAGTTCTGTACAGGATAGCCCAACTGCTTCATTTCTGCGGCAGAAATCACTCCATCGCCATTCAGGTCGTCGCCCTTCTGAAAGAAGCCATTGGCTACATAACCGAAAGCCTGACCATATCGCTTACCTGTAGAAGAGGTATTGGCAAAGAGCTGCGGTGTCTCAGCCTGCTCCTCAACGATGGTCTTGTTCAATGTCATGGATGCACCCAAACTGATGGTGAGATCCTTGTTGAGCTTCTTGCTGTAATCAGCAGATACCTCAAAGCCCTTCTGGTTGATGACACCTACATTCTCATAAGGAGCGTCCAATCCGAAGACTCCAGAATAGCTGCCTGCTGTAGAATACCAGATGTTGTAACGGTGCTGGTAGTAGTAATCAGCAGAAATATTCAAACTGCCAAAGAGAGTGGCATCGAAACCTACATTGAACTTGCTAGACTGCTCATGGCCGAGACCCTGAGTACGGGCTGTTCCGAGATAAGTATTACCCCATTGTGTACCAGTATAAGTGGCATCGAATGGATAAGAATTACCATTCATCAGATAGAACTGATCGTAATAGGTCCATACGTTATCGCCAGGGAGCACGTCGAGTGACTGGTTACCCCAAGATGCACGCAACTTCAGGAAGTCAACCCACTTCACATTCTTCATGAAAGCCTCGTTAGAGAGGTTCCATGCTGCAGAAACATTTGGAGAGAAAGCCCACTTGCTGCCAGGAGCCAGACGGCTGGAACCCGACTCAACGAGCGCTACATCCAAGAGATATCTGCTATCGAAGCCATAATGAGCGAAGAGAGATACATTGTGACGATAAACGGTGGTGTTAGTACCCGTCTTGTCGTTGTACTCGTAATCGTACTTCAACTGTCCATACACATTGTGCTTCTCTGCGAAAGTTCTATCGTAATTGATGGCTGCATTCCATACACAACGGCGAATCCAGTTGTTGTTGTTAGAACCAGTACCCATGTTTGAGTCGGTACCCAACACTGAAGCCATCTTTGCCTGTCCATCAGCTATCACAGCACCATTGGTTGGAACCTCGTAATAACTGTATCGATAAGTTTTGGAATGATCCTCATATACATTCGACCAGGTATCGTAACCCAACTGAGCCTGTGCACTCAATCCTTCTGTAATAGAAGAGAGATCCTGATTCAATACCAAATCAGCATAAAGAGCACGCTGGTGGTTCTTGTAATAGGCAGCACCCTGACTCTGAGCCACTGGGTTGTTCGTAGTATATACAGAATTACCACCCCAAACCGTTTCAGAAACCTTCACTGGGAAAGCATTGGCTGGCACCTTGTAAATCATGCTCCAAAGATCAGCCTGAGCTCCTGGCTGCGACTGTTCTGTCAGCAAGCCATACAGGTGGGTATGCAGCTTGGTCTTAGGACCCAGGTCAATATCCATGTTAGAGCGCAAGGTTCCGCGGGTGTATTTATTCTGTGTAGAATAACCGTCGTTCTGGAAATTCTTGATGAATCCCTTGTTGGTGAGCAACTGCACGTTGGTATAATAACGGAAGTTATTGGTACCACCCTTGAACTCGATGTTGAAACGATCGTTGTTCGATACATTACGGAAAGTTTCATCAGCCCAGTTTACATTTGGATAATAGAGCGGATTGGAACCGTCTCTATAGGCATTGATGACATCTGCACTATAGACATCGCCACCATTCTGATTATGGTAAGCCTCGTTGACAGCTGATGCGTATGTAGCGGCATCTACCATCTTAGGCTTGTTGGTCAGGAAAGAGAACACGTGATCATAAGAGGCAGTAATCGACTTGGTATTATACTTACCGTGCTTGGTAGTAATCAGAACCACGCCGTTGGCACCTTTGTAACCATAGAGAGCCGTTGCGGCTGCATCCTTCAGGATAGATACGCTCTCCACATCCTCTGCTACCACATTCTCAATGGCACGCTCCACTCCATCCACAATGAAAAGAGGAGTGCTGCCACTTGAAGACTGGACGCCACGAATATAGAATGTAGGATTCTGGGCATGAAACAGGCCTGCGCCATCAAGACCTACAAGACCTGAGCCTGAACCCAAGATATTATTACCAATGTTGCGTGCGCCACGCTTGTTGACATCCTTGTTGGTGATGACGCTGACGGCAGAAGTTGACTGCTCACGGGTGAAGGTGTGATTGGCACCCACATCTACAGTCTGGTCTTTATATGCCACAGAGTCCACGATGTCCTGCTGCGCCATTGCAGGCAGGCTCATGCCTGCAAGCAATGACAACATATATATATTCTTTGTTTTCATATACAAATTCATTTTAGTTTGTTAGTCCCAAAGAGTTCATTACTCCCAACCAGGATTCTGAACAAGACCATAATTCTTATTAATTTCTGCCTGTGGAAGTGGGTCAAGTAGCCATTTCTTCACCTCGTTACTCTTAGGATCTTTAGCCCAGAGATAACGGCTGTTGGCAGTAATTGTCTTGATGCAACTCAAGAAGAACAGAGGCTGTGTTGATGAAGGGTCATTCTCACGGTCTGCTCCTACCCAGGCTGCATTACGGCTCTGGAAACCATCACTAGTCTGAATCAGACGATACTGCATCAAGCCATGGAGCTGCTTGGTCATCCAATCGGTACGCTTCAGGCGAACCATATCGAACCAGCGGGCATTGGTAAGACCCAACTCACGCACACGCTCATCGAGAAGTTCCTCCATAAACTCATTGGAAGTTGCACCATTACTCAATGTTACTGTCGTACCCAAAGCACCCTCCGCTGTAGTTGCAGTATAACCTTTTGCCTTGCGGTATGTAGAATTTATCCAAACCCTAGCCATCGTAGGAAGACCTACACGAGAGCGAACCTTATCTACCATCTCCACTGCCTTATTTACATCCTTATTGCTGCGCTTCACGAGAGCCTCTGCATACTGCAGATAGAACTCAGGCAATGACAAGGCAACCCACTGGGTTGGGAAACGGTAAGAGTCTGCGGCATCATCAGTAGGATAACCACCAGCACCCAAGTAATACTTATTGAATCCGTAGCCGGAACCAAACATGGTATTCTGCTGGGTCAAGACACCTGTACCACCATCATTTCCACTATACCAAATCTCCCAAGGATAACCGGTCATAGAAGCAGTATTCCAGTCGAGGTTCATGTTCTGACCATTCACGATGCACTCTTCATACAAGCGTGGATCACGGGTAAGCACAGTGGTAATCTGTCGGCTACCTGCAGGCACTGTTCCATCTACGAACATGGTATGCAGAGACTTCTTATTGCGGGTAACTGCACCTGTATATTTGTTGGTTACGAAGTTTGTCACATTCACAGTAAAGCTTCCATCCTTATGATATACCATGGTAGAGTCTGGCTGAGTAGCCTGGCTCTTATAGGTCTTCTTGGCAGCATTGTCCCAGTTGAATGGCTCGCCATCATTCCAAGAGAACTTCTCCACATACTCCTGTGTAGGGCAATAAGCATTACGTGGCACAGTCTTAGAATACCAGGAGTGCCAGCAATAACGGCCTGCACCGGTCATATCATTACCCTGTACACGCACAGTGTGCAATACCTCGGTAGAAGCATTGAGGTAATAACCACGGCGATAAGCCAGTCGATAGTAAGGCACCTTCGCTTCTGCCTTGGTAACGTTGGCAGGAATATTGGCTTCCTCAAGCTGATACTCGCCTTCCTGCTGCAACTTGTTGTAGAAATCATCACAGGCCTTGGCAAAGGCATCCCAACGTTCCTGATACTTAGAAGCATCTGTGTACATGATATATGGCTTCACCTCTTCTGAAGCACCATCATAATATGGTTTTCCATCCTCAGGATTCAGCAAAGGAGAGGCAGCAAACTGCAAGACCTTGCACTTCAAAGCCATCGCACCTGCCTTGGTCCAACGACCGTTCATTGTAGCCGTGGCTTTCCATGGCAAAGCACTCTCGGCAATAGCCTGATCGAGCTCAGCTACCATCCAGTTTACACACTCCTCTACCGTATTACGAGGCATTTGTTCGCTCACCTCGCCGATTTCCAAAGGATGATCCATGATAGGAATACCACCAAAATGCTGGAAGGTATTGAAGAAGGCATCAACCATCAGACAACGGGCTTCAGCCTTCAAGCGATTCTTCTCTTCCTGAGTCATATCAGCCTCAGGAGCACGATCTACATTAGCCAGGAAAATCTGGGCAGCACGAATCGACTTCCACTGAAATTCCTTATCGTATGAATAAAGCGGACCATCCAGACCATCAGAACGGTCAACATTGGCAGTCAGAGAACCTGTATAGTACTTGGTATATACGGCAGGTCCGTTAAAGAAGTCGTGCCAGCAATCGGTGAGTGCATCAAACTTACCAGCATATGGGTTACCCGCATGAGGCATATTGGTTCCACCATTATAATAAGGTAAGCCATAATACTGCTTGGAGTAGATACCTACAAGAAACTCACGTGTATATTCTGCATTCTGGAATACAGAGTCGATAGTGGCAGTAGAACTGGTTGCCTTGTCAAGAGAGGCATCACCCACGGCAATGGTATCAGTACAAGCGGTAAACGCTGCACCTGCCATGAGCATTGCTACTGCACTATGTAATAGTATATTATGTTTCATTGTTTCTTTGTTCATTTATTTACATTACCTTTTGATTAGAAGCCTACATTCAAACTAATGGTGTAGGTGCGCTGCAATGGGTAAGATGGAGCATTAGAAGCTCTGGTCTCCGGGTCACCCCACTTATAAGGAGTAAAGGTAAGGAGGTTGTATCCGGAAAGGGTTACCTCGCACTTGTTCATACCTATCTTCTTGAAAGTAGGATTGATGAAATCGTATGACAAAGAGACTGTCTTCAGACGAAGATACTTGGCATCCTTCTCCCAAAGGTCAGATTCTGTATAGTTCTGCTCAGCATTATCCCAAGTGGCACGTGGATAGAGCGCATTCTGCGACTCATAGCTTCCTGGTGTCCATGTATTGTTAACATGGTATGAAAGAAGTCCACCCTGGGTTGTATTGGAAGAACAGTAGAATGGCTGACGGAACACATCGGTGATGTAACGGCTTACATTCCATGCACCAGTGAGCTGCATGTTGAAGGTCAGGCGCTTGTAGTTGAAACCAAGTGTCAAACCTGCCATGTACTCAGGATCATCCGTATAACCATTGTCACGGGTCTTATCATTAGGATTTATCTTGCCATCGCCGTCAAGATCGACATATACACAATCGCCAGGCATAAGGTAATCCTTCAGCTGTGCTGGGAATGGCTGACCAAATGTCTTCTCATACTCTACCTTGGTCTGTTCGCCCTCGTAATACTTCCAGAACTTATACATAGAACGGGCACCGATGCGATGACCCCTTGCCATCATGTATTCATTCTTCTTAGGCTCCTCCTTCATCTCTACAATTTCATTCTGGTTGTAAGAGAGATTCAGTTTGCCCCAGAAGCGGAAGTCCTTACCTATCTTATCATTGTAACCGAGCGAAAGCTCCCAACCCCATGACTTGGTCTCACCGGCATTGGTATAAGGCATGGTGAAACCGATGGTTGATGGAACTGTTTCATCACGAACAAGGATATCGGTACGATGCTCACGATAATAATCGAAAGTAGTCTTAAAGCGGTCGCCGAAGAAGTACAGGTCGAAACCATAGTCCTGCTTGAACGCCTTCTCCCAACCAATATCAGGGTTGTTCTTGATAGACTCGTATGCACCTGCTATAGAAGAGGTTCCCTGAACGGTACCCGACTGAGCGTTACCAAAAAGATAACCGTATGTATCTGCCCAGTTGCTCATATTGTTTGTCAAGCCATAGCTGCCCGTGATATATGGATCGGCGAGATACATGAATCGGATAGCGTCCTTGGTCTTGTCGTTACCAACGAGACCCCAAGATGCACGAATCTTGAAGAAAGATGCCACCTTGGAAATTGGCTTCCAGAACTTCTCCTCGCTGAGAATCCATCCCACGGAACCTGCAGGGAAGACACCAAAGCGTCTGCCTGGCGCAAAGTTCTCTGATCCGTTGTAACCCATGTTGAACTCTGCCATATATCGGTTGGCATAATCGTAAGTAACACGACCCACAAGACCTACGTAAGAACGAGGTACATCAGGATAAGAATCTTTAGAATAGTAATACTGCTTCGACTGGTTGTAAAGGAGCAGTGCATTAACGGTATGCTTATCGAATACACGGGAATAGTTGAAGCTACCCTCCAGATACCAGTCACGAGCCTTAGCCTGAGATGCCGAATAAGAAGGATCTGTATCATTGCCATTCTGACGATATACAATATATGGTGTACCATCAGCATTTAAGATTATTTTCTTGTTACCTTCAGCATCCAAGATAAATTGACCCTGATCGTCTTTCTCATACTGTATGAGCGGATTGAATGAAGCCACGACGCTCTTACCCTGCTTATTAATGGTATAGGCAGAGTTATAAGATCCCTTTGCCTTGAAACTCAATCCCTTGGTTATGAAGTCAAGTTTCTGGTCGAGAACGAGGTCCATCTGAATCTTATTGATATTGGTCTGCATGAATCCATTGCCATAGTAACCCATACCTGCATTACCTACGAACGGCAACTTCTGATCATCATAGTCGGCGGTACAATAAACCAACTTATTATCCACGATACCAGGGCTGGAGAATGGGGTTGCATAATAAATCTGCTTAATCAAGCCGGCTGCACCAGAACCTGTATAAGGCTTATCAGCATTGCTCACGTTACCTGCCACATTGAACGACAAGGTTGTAGTCTTGGTTGCCTTGAGGTCGAGGTTAGAACGGTAGTTGAAACGATGATATTGATAACCATAGTTGTATCCAGCATCAAACTCCTTGAAAAGACCATCCTGAGAGTAATAACCTGCAGAGATAAAGTACTTCACACGATCAGTTCCACCCGAGATATTCAAGTTGTGCTGCTGCTGAAGCGTTACATCCTTCATGATGTAATCAGCCCACTTGGTACTTGGGAAACGGATAGGGTCTGAGCCAGTGGCAAACTTCTGAATGATACCATCAGTGAAGCTGTTAGAGAAGGGGTTTTCAGAAGCATATGCATCCAAACTTGGATATTTGCCGATTGCCACACTCTTGTTTGCACGCATCTCATAATCATTCAGAGACATCTGATTATAGAAGTTGGCATACTCGTAAGAACTAGCCTGCTCTACCATCTTGGTAGGTGAAAGTGCTGTCCAAGAAGTAGATACGCTGATTTTGGCCTTACCCTGTGAACCACGCTTGGTAGTAATCAGGACAACACCATTGGCACCACGCACACCGAATACGGCTGTTGCAGAGGCATCCTTCAAAACGGTTACACTTTCGATTTCATTTGGGTCGATATCAGCCATCGTACGCTCTACACCATCCACCTGGATGAGAGGCTGTGAATCGCCCCATGTAGCCTTACCACGAACGAAAATCTCTGCGGCATCGCTACCTGGCTCACCGGAATACTGAACGGTAGTTACACCAGAAAGCTGACCACCCAGTACATTATTGACAGAACCTACGGAAGTGCGGACCAAATCCTCACTCTTCACGCTGGAGATGGCACCCGTCATGGTTACCTTCTTCTGTACACCATAGGCAACAACCTCAACGGTATTCAGAGAAACAGCACCAGAAGTCTTCATCTGAACTTTCATTCCATCCTTGGCTGCCACGATACTTTCGTCGTAACCAATATAAGTAATCTTGAGTTTCTGACCAGGCTTGACGTTGATACTGAAGTTACCATCCATATCGGTAATCGTACCTTGTGATGCACTTCCGCCTACAACCAGTACGGTCGCACCAATCACTGGTTCGCCAGTCTCATCGACCACCGTACCTTTGACAGCCTTTGCCTGCTGCACGTTCTGTACCTCAGCATGAGCTTGCCCCCCCACGTAAGGGCTGAGCATCAGCGCTGAGCATACCAATGCAAATGGCAACACAGACTTTTTCATCATTTTGTTTTGTTTGCTCATATTTTATATAGGTTTTATGTTCTGTCCAATCCCCTATATACCCAAAAAGTCAATTTGCTTAATGACAACAACAATATTCATCTGAAAGCATGGAATGCTATTGCAGAATGATTTTGAAATTGCATATAAGTTTCAACTTCCTTTAGGCAACGAATAGGTTCATCTTGTACAAAGCTAATTTAAGAATGCTTCTGTTTTAGTCGATCACTAATTAATTTTAGTAGACCACCAATCCGCATAAGCTCTTGATTTAGTTTATTACCAACTTCGTTTAAGTCTTGTTTTAGAATTATTTCGGTTGCAAAAGTACGGAATCGGTTTATTTTGCTACCTTAAATTTTGATTATTAACCCTAATTTTTTGACAACAAACCTAAAATATCGAATTCTATTTCTTAAAATTGCTTATAATATTATATATAAATAGGTATATAAGAAATGATAATCGCAGAAAAATTCTGCATTTTGCCATTTTTTTAGTAACTTTGCAAAAGAAACAAGTTACAACTACCATTTATAACAAAAGATCGATGCAAACAAGTAAATATTTGCTCGCCTCAGAACGGGATGCACAATGGGGGCTCACCATCAGCACTATCGGATATGAGGTGATAGAGCCACACGACAGCTACCCTACCAAGGGACATGCTGACGGCTACTATTTTGATATCAACAAAGGCAGAACGCTGGATGAATTTCAGTTGCTCTATCTGACAGAGGGCGAAGGTGTTTTCCAGTCAGCCCACTGCCCAGAGACCGTCATCAAAGCTGGCGACATCTTCCTGTTGTTCCCTGGCGAATGGCATACTTACCACCCTACTCAAGGAAAAGGATGGAAAAGTTATTGGATAGGATTCAAGGGAAGAAACATTAACGACCGAGTGAAGCATAAGTTCCTCTCTCCAGAGAAGCCCATCTATCACGTGGGGTTTAGCAACGAAATCATCAATCTATATGAGGAAGCACGATACATTGCTCAGGAGGAAGCTGCATACGCCCAGCAAACCTTGGCAGGTATCGCCAACCATCTCATCGGCCTGATGTACTCCTTGGAGCGTAATATTGAATTGAATAAAGATTCAAAGCATGTGGATATCATCAATAAAGCCCGTCTTCGCATCCGCGAATCATTGGAAGGCAACCTTACCATTCAGGAGATTGCGCAGGAACTCGGCATCAGCTATTCTTCCTTCCGCAAGCTCTTCAAGGAGCATACCGGTTTTGCACCAGCCCTTTACCAGCAGAATCTGAAACTGCAGAGGGCAAAGGAACTGCTTTCCACTACCGATGATAGCATCAAGGAGATAGCCTACCGCCTTAATTTCGAGTCGCCAGACTACTTCTCTTCAAAATTCAAGAGTCAGACGGGCATGAAGCCTTCAGATTTCAGAAACATGAACAGATAATTCATTCAAGTTTCGATAGTTCAGAAGTTAAAGGAGTTAAAGGAGTTAAGACAATAGTCTTTTTGGCGCAGTTATTAAGCTGCAAGACATACGTCTTAACTCCTTTAACTCCTTTAACTCCTTTAACTTTCATCACTTCCCCCAAAAAACATCCATCACTTCCCCAATTTTATACTGCCGCCAAATATCAAGGGCTGAAAATCAAAATCCCTTGTTGCATTTCACGATTTAGGTCTATCTTTGCACCGAAAATTTCAACAAAGACTTTGAAGTAACACATAAGGAACTTCGGAATCAACAGAAATTAAACTTAGAAATCAATAACATAAAATTAGACTTAAAAACCTAGCAAAATGGAACAAAAAAAATACTTCTTTGCAGTGGATTTAGGTGCCACCAGCGGAAGAACCATTATCGGTAGTTTATCAGATGGAAAGTTCAATCTGGAAGAACTGACACGTTTCGACAACCATCTCATCGAGACGGGCAATCACTTCTATTGGGACATCTATGCGCTCTATCTGGAAATCATCAAGGGTTTGAAACTCGTGGCTCAAAGAGGCATCAACATCCAGAGCATCGGAATCGACACCTGGGGATGCGACTTTGTATATGTGGGCAAAGACGGAGCCATCCTCCGCAACCCTCTCGCCTATCGAGACCCACATACAGTGGGCATGATGGAGAAATACTTCGACGAGCAAATCAGCAAGGAAAAGGTATATGAAAAGACGGGCATCCAGTTCATGAACTTCAACTCCCTCTTCCAGATATACGCTATGCGCAAGGCTGGCAATGTGGCTTTGGAGAACGCAAACAAAATACTCTTTATTCCGGATGCGCTGAGCTATATGCTTACCGGTAACGCTATCTGCGAATATACTGTAGCCTCCACCTCGCAGATTCTCAATCCGATGACAGGCGACCTCGACCAGGATCTTGTTGAGAGTCTCGGATTGAAGCGCGAACAGTTTGGAGAAATGACAGCACCAGCTACCATCATCGGCACACTCACCGAGGAAGTACAGAAGATAACTGGATTGAATGCAGTACCTGTCATCGCTGTAGCAGGGCATGATACTGCCAGCGCTGTAGCTGCCGTTCCTGCCAAGAATGAAAAGTTCGCTTACCTCAGTTCTGGCACTTGGAGCCTCATGGGTATAGAAACTCAGAAGGCTATCATCAATGAACATAGCTATGAGCTCAACTTCACAAACGAAGGCGGTATCGAGGGTACTACCCGATTCCTCAAGAATATCTGTGGTATGTGGATCTACGAGCGTTGCCGTAAGGAATGGAAAGATGCGGCAGCTGCTAATAACAGTGACCAGACTTGTCTGGGACATGGCGAACTGATTGCTGAAGCAATGAAGCAGCCTGCCTTCCAGAGTATCATCAATCCAGACGATGCTGTCTTTGCCAACCCATCCAGCATGGTAGAAGCTATCAAGCAATATTGTGAAAAGACCGGTCAGCATGTACCTGAGAGCTACGGCGAGTTCTGCCGCTGCATCTTCGAAAGTCTTGCCCTTCGCTACCGTCAGGTATTCACATGGCTCAAAGAATTTGCAGATTTCGATATCAACGTGCTCCACATCATCGGTGGCGGTTCTCTCAACCAATACCTCAACCAGTTTACAGCCAACAGTTGTGGCGTAACCGTACTGGCTGGTCCACAGGAAGGTACAGCTATCGGAAATATCATGCTGCAGGCTAAGGCTTCCGGCTTGGTAAAGGATATCTGGGAAATGCGACAAATCATCGCCAACTCTCTGGAGCTGAAGAAATTCGAGCCACAGGACAAGGATGCTTGGGATGCAGCTTACGAGAAGTTTTTAAAGGTAAAAGGGTAAAAAAGTAAAAGGGTAAAGAAAGAAATAAACAATAAAAGATTAACAATATAAAACTTAAAGACAATTATGAAAGCAGATTTGATTTTGAAGAATTACGAGATTGCAAAAGAGCGCTATGCTGCTCTGGGTGTAGATACCGACAAGGCTATCGAGACATTGGAGAAAACTCCTATCTCTCTGCATTGCTGGCAGGCTGACGATGTAGTTGGTTTCGAGCGTGGCGAGGCTGCTTCTGGCGGTATCCAGAGTACAGGTAACTATCCTGGCAAGGCTCGCAATATCGATGAACTCCGACAAGATATTGAAAAGGTAAACTCTCTCCTCGCTGGTACCTTCCGTCTCAATCTCCACGAGATATATGGTGAGTTCGGGGGCAAGCAAATCGACCGTAACGAGGTAACCGTAGATCAGTTCACAGGTTGGATGCAGTGGGCAAAGGAGCAGAACATGAAGCTCGATTTCAACTCTACTTCTTTCTCTCACCCATTGAGTGGCAACCTCACTTTATCAAACCCAGACCCTGCTATCCGTGAGTTCTGGATTGAGCACACCAAGCGTTGCCGCCGTATCGCTGATGCTATGGGTAAGTTCCAGAACGATCCATGTATCATGAACATCTGGGTACATGATGGTTCTAAGGATATCACTGTAGAGAAGGGACGCTATCGTGAGATCTTGAAGAACTCTCTTGATGAGATCTTGGCAGAGGAGTTGCCTAACATGAAGTCTTGTCTCGAAGCTAAACTCTTCGGTATTGGCTTGGAGGCTTATACCGTAGGTTCTCACGACTTCTACGCTGGCTACTGCGCTAAGAACAATGTGATGTACACTCTCGACACAGGTCACTATGAGCCAACAGAGAACGTATCAGATGCAGTTTCTGCACTTCTTCTCTTCGTACCAGAGTTGATGCTCCATGTATCTCGCCCAATGCACTGGGATTCAGACCACGTAACACTCTTCGACGACAATACCCGCAATCTCTTCTCTGAGTTGGTTCGTGCCAATGCCCTCGACCGTGCTCATATCGGTCTCGACTACTTCGATGGTTCTATCAACCGTATCGGTGCTTACATCATCGGTGTACGTGCTGCCCAGAAGTCATTGTTGCAGGCATTCCTTGAGCCTCTCGACACCCTCCGCAAGTACGAGGATGAAGGCAAGCTCTTCCAGCGTCTTGCACTCTTGGAAGAAGAGAAGACATTGCCATTCGGCGCAGTATATGATTACTTCAACCTGAAGAACAACATCCCTGTTGGTGAGGAATACATCGCTGACATTGAGAAGTACGAGGCAGAAGTTCTCGCTAACCGCAAGTAAGTGAAGAACGAAGAGTGAAGAACGAAGAATTCAATAGTCTTATGTCTAAAAAAGCATTTGAATTCTTCACTCTTCGTTCTTCACTCTTCACTTTAATTATACAATTATGGAAATATTAATAGGACTTTTAATCATAGCCGTGGGTGCCTTCTGCCAATCCAGTTGCTATGTTCCAATCAATAAGATCAAAGATTGGAGCTGGGAATCCTACTGGTTGGTACAGGGAGTATTCGCTTGGTTGATACTGCCTTTCTTGGGAGCCTTATTGGCTGTACCAGACGGACATTCTTTCTTTGAATTGCTCGATGGTAACGGATTCAATGTAGCGATGACCATGCTCTTCGGTGTACTTTGGGGTGTGGGTGGTTTGACTTTCGGTCTCTCCATGCGCTATCTCGGTGTGGCCCTCGGCCAGAGTATCGCCCTTGGAACTTGTGCAGGTCTGGGTACCATCATGGGACCCGTTTTGCTCAACATCTTCTTCCCAGAGATGAATGCCCTCTCTTCGCTTACATTCAGCGTCATCTTGGGCGTAGTGGTTACCCTCGTGGGTATCGCCATTATCGGTGTGGCAGGCAGCATGAAGGCAGCATCACTGTCAGAGGAAGAAAAGAAGGCAGCAGTCAAGGACTTCAACTTTCCTAAGGGTCTTGCCATTGCTCTCCTTGCTGGTTTCATGAGCGGTTGCTTCAACGTAGGTCTTGCCTTCGGCAGCGACATTCACTTCGGCAGTTTCACTCCCGATATGTACAAGACACTCCCTGCCACTTTCTTCGTGACACTGGGCGGTTTTGTAACCAATGCCATCTACTGTTTCTATCAGAATACAAAGAACCATACTTGGGGCGATTATCAGAAACAGGAAGTATGGGGCAACAACCTTCTGTTCTGTGCTTTGGCAGGTGGACTTTGGTACAGTCAGTTCTTCGGTTTGTCATTGGGCAAGGGATTCCTCACAGAATCACCCGTTCTCACTACCCTTTCCTTCTGCATCCTGATGGCTCTCAATGTGGTATTCTCCAATGTATGGGGCATCATCCTGAAAGAATGGAAAGGCTGTTCGGGCAAGACCATTGGCGTGCTGCTGGTAGGTATATTAGTACTCATCGTCTCTTGCTTCTTGCCGCAGCTTATCTGATGCAGATAAATACCTATGCCATCAGAAATCAATCGTATAGCAATTTGCATTTGTATAACAAATAAAAAACATAGAATAACATGAAACGTTTTGCATTCAAGATGTATCTCAAGAAGGGATGCGAAAAAGAATATGCCAAGCGCCACGCTGCAATTTGGCCGGAGTTAAAACAGATGATCAAGGACCAGGGTGTAAGCGACTACAGCATCTTCTGGGACAAAGACACCAACCTACTCTTTGCCGTCCAGAAATGTGATAGCGACACCAACAGTCAGGACACCACCAACGTGGATCCTATCACTCAGAAATGGTGGGATATGATGGCAGACATCATGGAAGTGAATCCAGACAACTCTCCTGTCAGCATTCCACTGGAAGAACTCTTCCACATGGATTAAAGTCATATCTATATTGCCCAGATTTGGTTCACCTATTTGGGCACTCGTTGCCCGTCTCGTGAGCAACAGTTGCTCGTCTCATGTTCATCGGTTCCCCATCACGTGATCCCCGAGGGACCGCTTGAAGAGCATGGCAGACAACTGTAGTTTCCTATATTTAGTTGACTACATCATCAGATTGCGCCTTGACATCTATGGATGCCAAGGTGCAAAATAATATCAATGTGGAAAGAATTCTATCCATATTATTCCCATTCTAATGGTTCTAAGCCTTTTACAAATATAGTATCTCGAAATACATTAAAACAATACCTACTTTGGTCACACCCACCATCATATACCCAATAATTATTCCCTAGTTCTGGATATATAGGATAAAATTGTGTTCTTATTTCTTTTTTTAAATATCTAATTTTATATTTGTTCAATGTACAACGAAGCATCTCGAAATCTTGTCGCAAGTAAATGATATTAGAATTGTCGTGCATATAAAAAGTTATAGGTAGATATTGACCGTGTAATGACCATGGTAGAAAAATAGAATCAGTTTTACCTAGGATAAGTACATCGTTATTTTCTTGTTCTACAACAGAGAATGTAAATCCATTTTTATCATTATAATACGTATGTGTCTTTGATCCACATGCCTCAAACAGAAGTATACTTCCAATTAATAATATATATAAGTATTTCATATTTTAAAAACCTCCGAAAATCGAATTAAACAAAGTTTGAATACAAGAATTTATGGATCTTGTTAAATTAGCGGCTTCTGTTATGCCGTTTGAATGTACATTCATCAGTGACCAACCATAATATTCGGCATTACGGGTGGATATTCCCTCTATTTGTAATCCATTGCGAGACTGATAGGCATCAATAGTTCCTTTGCTCGATGCCGTGGATGGCGTTTCCCTGATAGAGCGCCTGTGCCGTCATGCGCCCAAGGCCGTCGTAGGCATAGTGCCTTGACACGAAGTAGGTGTCCACCATCCCTTGTGTCATGACATGTCGCTCAAATACCTTTCGTCCCAGTCCATCGTAGTATTCGATCGTGGTTACAACGTTTTGTCCTTGGTCATCCAGCATAGAGGATTTGATGACATAATTATTATCATCAGATTGTGCCTTGACATCTATGGATGCTAAGGTGCAAAGTAATACTAATGTGGAAAGAATTCTATTTGTCATATTTGTTATCTGTCTCTGTAAGCATGAACTTCAGGCTTGAACTTAGATTTTTTAATTTCTTTATATTCTTCCAATGAACAGCCAAAACATTCAATTAACTCAATATTTGTAATTTTATTTTTCAATAATGCGTTTTTAATCTCATTTGAAACAATAATACAAGAAGTTCCTTTGATGCCAAATATTTGTAGCGAGTTATCTTGGACATAATAAAAATGAGGGTCATACCTAAAAAGTAAATCGTCTTTATTGATGAAAGTATATGCATCTAAATTATAAATTACATAGTATAGTGTTTCTACCCCCTCTATAGTTATTGGATAGCATTTATCGGTCATATCTATAAACTTAGATAATACGTAAATAACCCTTTGCGAAAAGAAATATTCTCCACTTTCATACAGGCGGATAATGTCATAAGCTTTTTTGCCTGAAGCGATTGTAAAAACAATATTTTCAGGAAGTTTTTCCTTTTGAAGCGGATCCAAATATTTCCACAAAATATCATAAGAAGTTTTAGACGTGATTTCTAGCATACTTCTTTTAAAACGATGATTAAAACTATAATACGAAAACATATTTTTTTATTTTAATTTGTTGGTGTATCACCAATTTTATTACCAAAATATTTTTTTTCTAATTGATCTCGAAAATTTGTCACTTGAGTTTTGGTTGGCTTACCTTTATGATTTATCATAAAATTCATGCCTGTATATTCCTTACCTTGAAACGTAAAAGATGTGAGAATGCCAGTTGCCGCATCATAGTTGTTGGTGGTTACACTCCGAAACACTTCTTTTGCACCCTTGTAGTCAAGGATGGTATGTGTGAGTACCTTGCCGGTAAAAGTATAAGAGAATTGCTCACGTCGGAGATGATTGTCCAACAACTTGGAATTCTTCTCCATGACACGCCCTTTCTGGTCGTAATACATCGCTGTCACGATGTCTGTTCCATCGCTTGCAAGTTGCGTTTGCACGCAGGCGAACGTGTTGCCTAACTCTTTTCTTTGGGCACTTGTTACGCCCATGACTCCAGAGTAAGCAAGCATGTTCCTTGCTTCCGCAGCAAGAGTATTGCCATTGTCGCTTATAAGGCTCTAGTCTCCGTCGTAATAGTTCCTTTGCTCGATGCCGTAGATGGCGTTTCCCTGATAGAGCGCCTGTGCCGTCATGCGCCCAAGGCCGTCGTAGGCATAGTGCCTTGACAAGCCCTTCTTGCGCATCTCTCCGTCCTGCATGGTAAGCAGACGGTCTGCGTCATCATAGGTATAACTGATTTTCTCACAGCCAGGGATGGTCTTCTCAACCATTCTTCCCCGGTTGTCGTATCGGTACTGGAAGGCAAACTTGTCCAAGTCTGCCTCCTGCTGGTACATTGGCTGAAGGACATAGCACAGTTTATAGCAGTCATTGTACACAAAGTAGGTGTCCACCGCCCCTTGTGCCATGACATGCCGCTCAAGCACCTTTTGTCCCAGCAAGTTGGTGTAGATGTCCGTTACGTTGTTGTCCTCGTCGGTGATGCGTTCCCAAGACAAGGCCGCTTCTAGGTAATAACCTTTTTGTACCAAGCTTCCATCATCAGCGACTACATATTTCTTGACGCTGTTAGCCTTGTTTGCCAAATACTCATGTTTCTTTCCTCGCCCTCCCATGTCGCCGCCAGGAGTTGTGGCAAAAGTTAGGCGGTCGAGGGCATCATAAGTTATGGCAGACAATGCCTCGGAGTCATTATGCTTGTATGAGACGTTAGTCTGGTACTCCAACCCTATTGTTGTCACAGGCAGGAATTTCTTCCATTCGTTTCCCCTGTCATCGTAAATGATGCGAGAGAGCAAAGTCTTGGAAGGATTTTCTGGTCTTACTTCATTGGTGACTACTTGTTCCTTGCGTCCCAGTCCATCGTAGTATTCTACTGTGACCACAGAGTTCTTTCCTTGTTCATCCTGCATGGAAGACTTGGCGATGTAATTGTGATCATCAGACTGCGCCTTGACATCTAGGGATGCTAAGGTGCAAAGTAATACTAATGTGGAAAGAATTCTATTTGTCATATTTGTTATCTGTCTCTGTAAGCATGAACTTCTGGTTTAAACTTAGATTTCTTTATTTCTTTGTATTCTTCTAAGGAACAGCCAAAGCTTTCTATCAATTCAATGTTCGAGACTTTATTTTTTAACAAAGCATTCTTAACTTCTTCCGATACCATTATAAACAATGTTCCTTCAATACCGAAAATAGGAGTAGAAGGATCCTGCATCCCAAAATAGCAAGGATCATACAAAAATGTATCTTCATCTCTATTCCAGTAAGGATATGCTTCTAAATTATAAATGACATAATATTGCTCTTCTAGACCCTCTATCTTTATTGGGTAACATTTGTCAGACATATCCACAAATTGAGACAATACATTAATAATTTTTTTCGAATAGAAAACTCCAATGTCTTGGTTAACACGAATAATATCATAACTTTTTTTTCCTGTTACTACAGAAAATGTAACATTAGCAAGAAACTGTTCTTTGTAAAGTGGACTTACGTGTTCCCATGACAAGTCAAAAGAAGGTTCTGTAGGGATAATTTCCAACATACTTCTTTTAAAGCGATGAGTAAAATAATAAAATGTAATCATATTTTATAACGTTTTTAAGATTATTTAGTTGGAGTGTCATATTTGTTGCCAAAATATTTTTTCTCCATTTTATCTCGGAACTGATAAATTTGTTTCTTTGTTGGCGACTTACCTCTAGCCATAAACCGAGTCCATTCGCTAGTCAAAGCATTGCTTTTCTTTCGATGTCCATTTGCTTCACGCCAAACGACATTGCCTGGCTCATCTATGTTTATTCCTAATTTTTCAAATCTCGTTCTATATTTTTGAGGTAAGGTGTGGTGAGCCTCATAGCCCTTTCCTATTTTACCTGTGACTTTTTGCAAGACACTTCGATAATTATATCTTGTAGCTCTCAATACAGTCTTTGCAGTTTGCGCCGTATGAACAACAACCTTGCTCGCACGATAGGCCTTCAATGCCGCCCCAGCACCACCAGGTAACCCTGGTACGGCAGTAGCAGCTACATCATATATCAGGGCGGCACCGTCAACTGCCGCCGACCAATAGTTTCCCGTTGCGGCATTGGCTATGAGGCTTGTGGCATCCATTGCCACATTGGCGGCATCCCATCCTGTCTCAACAATACGACCGTCCGAATCTGTGTTTCTTACAGGATTGTTCAGGCAGAAGACATAGGGACTCCAGCTGTAGTACTTCTCGCTCAGTTGGTCAACACTCGTCCATCTTCCAATGAGTGGTGCATGTAGGCGAGCCCCGAAGTCGAACATTCCAAGCCCGTACATGCCTGTGTATTCCTTACCTTGAAACGTAAAAGGTTGGGAAATATTGTGTGTGTATAGTTCCTCGCAATGGTCGAAGTAGCCACCGAACGGATAGAAGTTGTATGTAGCTTCTACTTTACCCTTCTCGTCCTGGACGATTCTGTTGCTGCCGAGATGGTCCTTGACGTAGTAATGCCACGACAACTCGTTGCCCTTGATGTTCGCAAAACCACCATCAAAGAAGAATTGCTGTGGTGTGCCGTTCTTGCAAATGATGTCCGTGCCCCAGTAGTCTTTGGTGATGACGCTTTGTATCTCGGGAGGAGCAAGGGAGAATGGTAAACCGACAGGCTTGGTGATGTTTGGGACAGAAGTAGTGTATGTCTCCTTCAGCTTCTCTCCATCTGAGGTATGTACATATTCGATGCTGCTTCCATTCTTGAAGTAGACAGCCTTTGCATATCCAAAGTTGTCGTATTCCATGAATACAACGCCGTTGTTCACATCCGTCTCCATACCACCATTTGCATTGTAGGTGTACCTGGCAGGTAACTTGCTGTTTTGTATGAAGTTTGTAGTGGTCATGTAAGTGATGTCGTTTGCTTTGTCTTCGACCTCACTTAGTTGATTTCCATTGTATGACATGTCTAAGTCGTCCAGGAAGGTGGTGGGCTCATGCTCGTCAGGGAAGCCAATGCGCTGTAAGCGAGTTATGTTTCCGTTGTCATCATAGCTCGCATATTCACTGAAGTCAGGCTCAGTCCATGCCAGTTCATTCTCATCATAGTTGATGTAATCAGCCGATGTCAGTCGATTCAACTTGTCGTAGTCAAACTTGTAACTGTAATCGTAATAAGGACCTGTGCAATATACTCTGCTTACATTGCCGTTGAAGAATTGATCAGTGTAATATAATCGTTCGTTGAAGTTGTCCGATGCAAGTCTCGTAGGCCAGTCGCGCACATTAAATTCCGTCTTTTGTACGACTGAGCCATGAGTTGTTGAGTAAATTCTTCCATAGTCATCATACTCAAAAGCGGCAGTTCGTTTCTTCGCCTCGTTTCCTCCGTTGGCGGAAGTAGTCACATCAATAGATGTGAGAATGCCAGTTGCCGCATCATAGTTGTTGGTGGTTACACTCCGAAACACTTCTTTTGCACCCTTGTAGTCAAGGATGGTATGTGTGAGTACCTTGCCGGTAAAAGTATAAGAGAATTGCTCACGTCGGAGATGATTGTCCAACAACTTGGAATTCTTCTCCATGACACGCCCTTTCTGGTCGTAATACATTGCTGTTACGATTTCCGTTCCATCACTGGCAAGCTGTGTTTGTACACAAGCGAATGTATTACCCAACTCATTTCTTTGGGCGCTTGTGGTACTCATGTCCCCAGAGTAAGCAAGAATGTTCCTTGCTTCCGCAGTCAGTGTACCATTATTGCCGTTAATAAGGCTATAGTCTCCGTCGTAATAGTTTCTTTGCTCGATGCCGTGGATGGCATTTCCCTGATAGAGCGTTTGGGAGCTTATGCGTCCCAAACTGTCGTAGGTATAATGCCTTGACAATCCCTTCTTGCGCATCTCTCCGTCCTGCATGGTGAGTATACGGTCTGCGTTATCGTAAGTGTAAGTAATCTTCTCGCAACCAGGGATGGTCTTTTCGACCATTCTTCCCCGATTGTCGTATCGATACTGAAAGGCAAACTTGTCCAAGTCTGCCTCTTGTTGGTACATAGGCTGAAGAACATAGCATAGCTTCGAGCAATCGTTATATACGAAGTAGGTGTCCACCATGCCTTTGCTCGTGGCATGACGCTCCAGTACCTTTTGCTCGAGTAGGTCGGTGTATATGTCCGTTATGTTGTTGTCCTCGTCTGTGATGCGTTCCCATGACAAGGCACCCTCAGGGTAATACCCTTTTTGTGCCAAGGTTCCATCATCCGAGACTGTGTATTTCTTGACACTGTTGGCCTTATTTGCCAGATACTCATGCTTCTTTCCCCTTCCTCCCATGTCGTTGCCAGGAATTGTGGCAAAAACAGGGCGGTCGAGTGCATCATAGGTTATGGCGGACAATGCCTTTGAGTCATCATGCTTGTAAGAGATATTGGTCTGATAATCCAACCCAGTGGTAGGTACAGGCAGGAATTTCTTCCATTCGTTGCCTCTGTCATCGTAGATGGTGCGTGAGAGCAGAGTCTTGGATGGATTTTCTGGTTTTACTCCATTACTGACCACCTGCTCCTTGCGTCCCAGTCCATCGTAGTATTCGATGGTAGTCACGGAGTTCAGTCCTTGCTCGTCCAACATGGAGGATTTGATGACATAATTATGGACATCAGACTGCGCCTTGACATCTAGGGATGCCAAGGTGCAAAGTAATACTAATGTGGAAAGAATCTTATTGGTCATTTTTTACTAAACTAGATAATTAATAGTTCATTTTACCACTGATTGCAGCACCGGAGATATACCTATAAAGATATTTCCACAATGATTTTCCATTGCAGTCCTTTATCTCAGCCAGTCTTCCTGCTGTATCATAACTATAAGACATGACGTCTTTGTTAGGTTTGGTTTCAGAAGTCATGCCTACGCAAGGGATATAAGTAAATGTACGTTCGTGTGTCACGCTACCTCCAACCTTTCTTTCAAGGATAGGGTACTGCCGTGTTGTATCCCATGTGTAATAGGTTGTTATACCTTGCTGGTCTGTCAAATGTTCAATGCGTCCATTCTTATATCCGATGTCAAGCAGTGGAACATACAGATTATTAATCTCAGTCCCAGAATATTTGACAAAACTATTAAAGGCGCATGCCGATGCTCCAGGGGTGTAAGTATATATCTTATTTGGATAAAAGCTACCATCTTGGCAGCTATATGTCATCAGTCTGGCAGAGATGACTTTACCATTACGCTCCACTCGCTCCTCCACTGGGTAATCTAACATGTTCTTTTTTACCATATCTGCATAAATACCATTGTTTATGCTCGAAGGATATGAAGTATATATGCTATACTTATCATCGCTTCTACTTGTTGTCTGCGAGGTCATTCGTATATCGGAAGGGTTGTCGTAATTATAAGTTTGCAGATTGCTCATTCTTACCCCATTCGTCATAACTTCCGTATGAGCATGCGCCCTCAGCAGTTTGGCCTTCGGAGTAACATAATAATCTTTACATGATGAATAAGCAATATTGCTTATTAGATCGAAATCCTCATCAGAGAAATTTTCATGGAAATCATTTCTGTACTCCCAACCTCTTACCGTATAGCTTGATTTATGAGAATTCATATCATAGTCGTAATAATCCGAAGACACGAGCTTGAATCCAGTATTTGTTTTTTCATATGTTTCTTTGGAACGAAGATAATCAGAAAACCATTTGTCGTAATTATGTAAATGGAAATCCCAAACATCTAATTCTGTCAGCACATCGTTACCTACTAGCTCTGGCAATTTATAGCTGTATATGGTTTTGTAGCAAGGTGCATCATTGGAATAGGTGTATTCCGTTACCATATCGTACATGACAGATGAGCCATTGTAATAGGTAAATGGAATAATTGGGCTACTGCTCAAGGTGCGGTATCTAGATTGGCTTTTACCAAGGTTTTGACGAATTAACTGATTGTCATAAATCTTGGTTTGGGTGCGCATGAAGTAGTTGATTCCATCTCGTAGGGGCGTAGTGCCAGTGCCGTCTTCCTTCTTTCCATATTTGAAGGTTCTTTTTAATTTGCATTCACCGTTTTCTATAATATTTATTTCTTTGATTCTTAATCCTCCCATTGTATAGATTCCGTCCTTTCCATCTAATTCTTCTGTGATTCTGAATACACTATTTTCTGTATTATAGAAACGGTCTTCTATTCTTGCCTTGTTTGCTTCCCACACGAATGTTTCCTTTGCACCCGTAGGATGCTCTATACCAGACAGCATACCACATTGCATATAGTATTCATCCGCATGTCTAACTTTCTTTATCCAGTTATCTGGGTCACCGCCTATGGTCAAACTGTCCCTAACAATTTCCATACTGGAGTTATACCTGTGGGTATATAATTTCATCTTTGGTACCAAAGATATATAATCATACAGATAGTCAGAATTGTTATAGCCCCAAAAATCATAGGCTCTTCCACCAGGACGGCATACCTCTCCTGTAGGGTTATAATTTAGATGGTAGGAAGATACAACCTTATTGTCTGTAGATAATTCTTTGATATTTGTAAGATAATATCTGTCACGTGACAACTCGTAATCTAATATAAAGTGCTTGACGGTTTGTCCTTTGTTGTTCATGAATGTGATACTGGATAAATTCTTATTATTATCAACAGTAAATGTAACCTTGTTACCTGAAAAAGAAATTTCTGAAAGGTGTTGATACTCATAACTGACGTTTGGATAGTAGCTTATTTTGTCAATAGCTCTTCCATCATCTACCAAATTATGATTGTCGTCCATTTGGTAACTTTTTGTTTGGTCATCAAAAGTCTGATAGATGACTGGCATTCTGAATAATTCCTCTGCATCAGGACTAGTTTCTAGCCAACTTGCTTGGATTTGGTCAAATTTCGTGCATCCAGCACTAGTGTTAAAAGGGTTTGCTGGGATGTAATCATCTACAACAACCATATGATCCTCATGCCTTTCTATATTTACTCGTTGTATATTGTTATATTTAAAAGAAATACAGTCTAAACCATTGGCTGCCGTTACGGTCGAAGCATGCCATGCTGTTTTATACATTAATGGACTAAAAGAATAGTCAACTCCCCCACTATACGAATATTTTATACCAAGTGGATCTGTTATAGAAATACATTCTCCCCCACCAGAAATCTCTATGTCATCATAAGGTAGGCAAACAAATTTGCTTTTTCCTTCTTCATTACTGCCATACATAAACATGCCTCCTCCTTCAAGCAAGGTGAAATTATATTCATCTGGCATGATGTCATCAGTGCATAGTATGTTATTGTCAAGGTATTTGCGCATCCAATAATAACTATTCCTGTCTTTATAAAAATTGAAGTCTCCATTATTGTCACAATGTCCTCTTAGATTTCTTGTTAGGATAGGTTCTGCATGGAGAGTCCAGTTTTGACCTACCCATCCACTAGGTTCATTTACCTTGATACCTGTGGAGTTGTAAGACAAGTATATCGGTAGGCTTAAGTCACCACATTCTATGTTGAATAAAGGAATGCGGATACCTACAGTTCCTGTACTATAATTTACGGAAGATAAGGCTACTTTTCTAATAGCACTCATTTCTGGTGTCTGAACATAATTTTTTGAGCCTAGTCCATCTATCCTAAGGTTGTAGTTCTGTGCCGAAAGAATATTGCAAAACAGTAACTGTATGCAAATGGACATGAGTATTGGGTACTTTTGTTTCATAATAGTATATTTTTTACTTTAGATGGAACTTTTCGCTGTTAACTATGCCATTTACATTGACATATAGAATGTATTCACCACTAGGATAACCATAACAGTTGAAGCTAGCATTATGATTCTCACCGGCTTTGCCGCTATATGTCTTGTTTTGACATACCACTCCCATCGTATTAGTGATGATGAAATTAATGGTTGCATCACTCTTTGTAGAATAGGATATTAGAATAGAACAACCCATTTGTGAAACTTTATAATCCATAGGGATACGTGTTTCTTTCAGAGATACAACATTGTCCATGAGGTTGTTTGGAAGATAGCAATAGGCTGCTGATTGCGTCCCGATTTTTTTGCCATTTCCATAGCTTGTGCTTATGTGATATTCAAATATAGGGTAGCGGCATCCTTTGGCATACCATAGGTAATCCTCTGCAAGTTCTTGCTTGGTTGTCGCCGTGTCAACAAGGTTAGCGTCCATGCCTTCCAGCAAAATATTGTTAGAAGTAACGGTATGTACACGCAATACCTCTTTTATTATTTTATTGTCTGGTAGAATGATGCTGCCTTTCGCATCTGCTATAATAGTACGTGTTCCATGATGTGATAGTTGGTAAGTGTCACAGAAAGTTCCTTCGCCATAAAAGGACGAAGAGATGGAATCACTATAAGTGAAAGGGTAGAGCATTGCAATCTGCGGCTTCTTGTATGTTATTTCTTCTAGTTTTGAGCGAAAGGCATGTTTTAGAAGGCTATCTCCTGATAGAAGATAGTAGCTTTGCAGTCCTGCTTCAGAACAATGGAATCCCAAAGAATCGGAAGAAACCCGTATGGGAGAGTTTTCTTCTTTGAACGTACAATTGGAGAAATCCCATAAAATATGGTCTCCTTTTTTGCCGCAATATATACCTTCTATAACTTGACGTTCAATCTTGTCACCTATATGTGGCTTATTTTGTAGATCTGTTATTGACTGGGCAAATGTAGTGTATTGATAAAATGCTAAGCATACTATCATTACCAGGAGCCTTTTATGAACCAGTACCACCATACGTTTTGTTATATTAGGTTGTTAAAATGTTTTTATTAAACTATGTTGCAAATATAGTATTTTTTCTATTTAATTACAAATTTTAAGCTAACAATTTGTAAAGTTTAACATGTTTTTAGCTCGCAAACTGTCAAGCCCCCGAACATTTCGCAATGTCCGGGGGCATCATCTTTACTCTTAAAACCTAAATTCTAACCTATAGCATGTGTCACATAACACATCAAAACTAAAATCTACTAAACCATAGTTGTATGTAAATAAATAAATGTATCTTGGTTTATATATGTATTTGAGGATACTATATATTTGTTACAATTTAAATAATAATGAAGACTTGAAGCGATATTTATCGAGGGAGATTGAAAGCCTTAGTCATTTCAGCCATCTCCTCCTGACTCATTCCTGCAGGCTCGTAACCCATGCATTTTGAGTCGATATATATCTTAGCACTCTTAGAGAGTACATCAATCTGATCGAAAGCATCCATCACATCCAAACCCTTAGCAAAGACGCCATGCTTCTCCCACATTACTACATCATAATCCTCCAACTCCTTTAGAGTCTCTTCAGCCAATTTCAGACTGCCTGGCAACTGGTAAGGAACGATACCTAAACCGAGCGGACAGAAAGCCTTGGTCTCTGGAATCATACTCCAGAGCAAGTTGCTCAACACATCCTTGCCCATAAAAGCCTTGTTGTGGCTCATGGCAATCAACTCGATAGGATGAGTATGAACAGTAGCCTTATAGTTGCTTCCCTTCTCTATCAGACGAGCATGAACGCTCAAGTGACTTGGAAGTTCAGAGGTAGGCATTACTGGATTATCAGCAATAATCACATAGCTGGCGCAATCGTCTAAGATACGGATGATAGAACCATTATCCATAGGCCAACGAGCCAAGTCGCGCATACGCTTGCCAGTACCCTTGCAGAAGAAATAACATCCCTTCAAGGCAGGCAATGCTGTACCGATCTGCTTCACCTCACTGATGGCAGGCAAAGCCTTGATTTCGTCGTCCACCAACTCAGTGATGTTGACAGTGATATTACCACCATTACGTTCAGCCCAACCGTTTTGCCAAAGGTATCCAGCAACTTCTGCAATCTTCTCGACCTCCTTTTTCAAGGCAGGACGACCTTCTAAAACACTATTCATATTATTATTGTTATTAGCTTGTTTAAAATTTCTGCTGCAAAAGTACTCATTTCGCCCCATACCCAACCTATTCTTTTGATATTTGGTCTATGACATTTGGCACAATCAACAATTATATGACTTATGCCCTACTTTACTTCTTTTTTCCTAGGGTTGCATCTTTCTGAAGAGAGAATTTTACAGGAAGGGTATATTTTACGTTCACAGGTTTACCCAACTGTGTACCAGGAATCCACTTAGGCATCCCCCTCACGACTCTCAAAGCCTCAGCATCCAGTTCCGGATCTATAGATTTGGCTATCTTGGCATGCGTAACGCTGCCATCCTTCTGGACGATAAAGGTTACGATCACACGACCCTGCTTTTTGGCCTTGACAGCGGAAGCAGGATATTTGATGTTAACAGCCAGATACTTCAGCAGCAATTCCCGACCACCAGGAAAATACGGCATCGTCTCCGGAATACAATCCCAAGATTTTTTCTTCTTGGTTGTATCGGCTTGAGCCTTGTTTTTCACCTTCACTTCTGCTTTTGCTTCTGCTTTAACTTCTGCAACCTTGTCTGCTTCTTCCGTCTTTGCTTCCTCAGCTTTTGACAATTCAGCTTCTGCAGCCTTCTCAGCATCCATTTCTTCAGACTCAGCTGGGTTCATCACCTCGATGGCTTCCTTTGCCATCGGATTCGCCACAGCCACATCAGTATTCAACGCCTGCTCAGCCTTCTGCTGAACCTCGGCCACTTCCGGAATCTGCTCGCCAATCTCACGAGCCACACTCTCGATGTTGCTCACCATGAGCAACGCTCCTGCCAAAGGTGCGAAAAGGAGGTACTTCGCCTTGCCTATTTCACTTGTTCTACGTTTGTTCATCATTTTAATTCTTTTTTTAAGAGGTAATAAATTAAAATTATTAGCAATCTGAGCCGAATCCTTCGGCTGTCGATATGCCAAACCTAGAAGGTGATACTGATAGGATTTGCGCGCGTTGCCATCAGATAAAACACTTTCATCGGCTAAATATTCCAAATTCATTCTTACTTCCTGCTTCATCAGCCAGGCAAACGGATTAAACCAGCATACGATGGAGAAAAGCTCGGAGAAGAGGGTATCCAGGGAATGGAGACCCGAAACATGGGTGCATTCATGAACCATCACCTCGTGCAACTGCTTGCCCTCCAGGGTAGATGGATACATAAACACCCAGCGGAAGAAGGAGAACGGACTCCCTTCGCCCTTGAGCAGATGCACCGTGATGCCTTCCACCTCCTGCTTCCGGGAAATAACCACAAGGCGGATGATGCTGAAGAGTTGCCATACCAACCGCAATGAGAGGACGGCTACTCCTACCCAATAGATGCCCAGCAGCATATCCATCCAGGTTATGCTGGAAGCCTGAGCCTTTACAACCACCACGGGATAAAACGTGTCGGCATATACATTCGCCATACTCACCATCGTAGGGGTATCGCGTACCCAATATTCCAGATTGAACGCCGGTACCATCAAGGCGACGGCATAGATGAGCCAGAGGGTCAGGCGGCGAAGACCGAAGAAGGTATCGCGGCTCACCGTGAGGCGATAAAAGCCATAAAGCAGCATCAGGGCTACATTTATTTTTATAAGATATATTGCCATACAGTTTAAGTTTTTGTTTGAAATGAACTATTAGTTATTCTTCCGAACTCTCGATTTCTCTAATGATATCCTTGAGGTCCTCTGGACTGATTTTCTCATCCTTGGCAAAGAAGGAAACCATCTCCTTGAAAGAATTCCTGAAGTAATTGTTCACGAAACCCGACAGGAACTTCCGCTTGTAATCGCTCTCGGCGATAGCAGGCGAATAGACATACCCCTTGCCATCCCGCTTCGCCTTGACGTATTCCTTGCGCTTCAGATTGTTCACAATAGAAGCTACAGTGGTATAAGGTGGACGAGGTTCTGGCAACAGTTCCATAATCTGTTTCACGGCACATCGCCCCAACTGCCATATCCGAAGCATAATCTCTTCTTCCTGATTCGTCAATTTTTCCATCTTTCTATCTTTATTTTTTAATTTCAACATATTTGTTTCTAAATCACGCTACAAAACTACGAAATTTTCGTATAAGCACAAAATAATCTACGTTAAAAAGCATAAACTCAACTATATTTTAACGTTTTACGAGCTTTTCGTAATACTAAAACATAGGATATTACGAGTTTATCGTAGATTACATATAAAAAGAATAAATAGCAGGAGAGTTTACAAATCACTCACAACTAAGGCAGGCTGGCAAGAACCTTCCCGTCAAATATAAAGACGGAAAATATCTGATTCAGATAGAACCATCAAAAAGAAAGGTGTTCATCAGCCAATGATCACCTTTTTTTCTTGATACCTCGCGTTTGCCAGGTATCAAGAATAGTCTGGTTTTCCCGTGCCATTAAGCATTTTTATACCGGTTTTTCTTGGCATAACCATTTTTTCTCTGTATCTTTGCAAAAAGTTAAGCTGCAGAAGTCAAGTAAGTACGAACATTCAAAAAGTATCGGATATGACAAATTATAATCTCAGAAAGCTGCCAGCAGGCATCCAGTCGTTCAAGAAAATCAGAGAAGAGAACTATCTCTATGTTGATAAGACCGACATTATTTGGAAATTAGTAACCAACGGCTATACGTATAATTACCTGAGCCGTCCTCGCCGATTTGGCAAGTCATTGCTTGTCGATACGCTACAGTCGTACTTCGAAGGAAAGAAAGAACTCTTCGAGGGATTGAAAATCATGTCATTAGAGAAAGAATGGAAATCATATCCCGTTGTTCGACTCGACATGAGCATGGCTGATGCCACCCCCGAAGGCATCAAGGCTTACTTTGACGAGACCTTCGCCAAATACGAAGTCCAATATGGCATCACACCAAGATCCCTGACCGCTCTGTCAAACCGATTCAAGAACATCATCGTTGCAGCATACGAACAGACCGGCCTGCAGGTTGCCGTGCTCATTGATGAGTATGATGCACCCCTACAGCACTCCTGGATGACTCCGGAACACAAGGCATGCACGGAAGTATATCGCACCGTGTTCTCTGTGCTTAAGAATGCTGATGAATACGAAAAGCTTGTCTTTATCACGGGCATCACCAAGTTCACCCAGATTTCATTGTTCTCGGTACTCAACAATCTTTCCAACATCAGTTTCTTACCAGAATATACCCCAATCTGCGGTATTACAGAAGAGGAAATTTTGGAGAATTTCATGCCAGAAATTGAAAAAATGGCAACACGTAACAAATGGTCAGTACAGGAAACCCATGATAGATTAAAGGCTTATTACGACGGATACCACTTCTCAGAAGAAAACATGGTGGACATCTATAATCCTTATAGCCTGGTCAATGCACTACAGCAATCCAGATTGAGTAATTTCTGGGCTGCATCGGGCGCCACCTCTCTCATCCCTAAGTTTGTAAACAATGCCGAATTGCGCTTAGGCGATTTCGACCATTGCCGCATCCTGCGAAATATACTGGAGCAATCTGATGTAACAGGCGGTGGAGCTGCCCTGTTCCTATATCAGTCGGGCTATCTCACCATCAAGGACAGCGATGAATTCGGCTACGTCTTGGGATTTCCTAACGAGGAAGTGAAGCAAGCTCTCTATGAGATGGTACTCCCAGCCTTAACCTTGCGAGAGGAAGGCGATAGCCAGTCATTGCAAGCCAATCTGTACTACCAGTTAGGAACAGGTCAGTTGGCTGAAGCCATGAAATCAATGAAGGCTCTCATTGCCGATGTGCCATATAGCAACAAGAAGCTTGCCTCCATGGATATGGAAGAACGCTACCGCCTCATCATCAGCACCATCCTCAATGCCATCGGACTGAAGGTTGAAGTGGAGCACATGCTCGCCACAGGTAGAATTGATATTCTCGCCACAACTTCGAGATATATCTATGTAATAGAATTAAAGCTGAAGAACAATGGTGGTAAGGAAGCTGCCATCAAGCAAATCATCTCGAACCAATATCTAGAGCCGTTCAAGGCTGACAAGCGAGAAGTGATAGGACTGGGAATTGAGCTGGATGATGAAGGAAAAGGATTGCTGGATTGGGAAAAAGCATAAAGAAAAAAACAAGAATAAGGAAAAGACTGAAACAAAAGATAGAGAAAAGACTATAACAAGCAAAAGATGACCTCACGTTTTGCGAGGTCATCTTTTTTATTAGCGATTCCTTGACTTTTTGGCAAAACACCTAACATATTTGTACTATTTTACATTTTTAAGGACCATAAGACAGACGTTATTGAGTATTTTTCACTATCTTTGCATCCGAAGAAATAAACAAAGAAGTAATAATCAATAAGGAAAACTTAAAAACCAACAACAATATGGACAAGATACTAAAAACGCAATTTGTCGGATTTTCCCTTGCATTGGCTCTGCTGTCATCTCTCGGCAGTCAGGCTCAGTCGCATTCTGGTGCACTGTCGCTCCCTACCCCTACTCAGGAAGCCAAACCGGGCGTAAGATGGTGGTGGATGGGATCTGCTGTAGATAAAGAGAACCTAAAGTGGAACCTCGACGAATATGCTAAGGCTGGCATTGGAGCCGTAGAAATCACGCCACTCTATGGCGTGCAAGGAAATGACAAGAATGACATTCCGTATCTCTCTCCGAAATGGATGGAGATGCTCAAATTCGTAGAAGAAGAAAATAAGAAGGTAGGTATTGAAACCGACATGGCTACTGGTACCGGCTGGCCTTTTGGTGGTCCTTGGGTTCCTATCAATGAAGCTGCCTGCAAGGCTGTATTCGTGGATACGATCGTTGACGTGAAACAGAAATTGATGGAGATTGAATTCAACGTTCCTCAGAAAGAGCGTGACTTTGCCAAGCTGAAACTCATCAAGGCATATCCAGTTGAGGGACAGAACAGGAAAAAGCGTGTCATCGCTCTCTACGAAAGCCGCACCCGACAGAAAGTTAAACGTGCTGCACCGGGCGGAGAAGGATATGTCATCGACCACTTTGACTCCACTGCCGTGGCTAATTATCTGGCACATATCGATAGTGCCTTCGTTGCCAACAAGACTCCTTATCCACATACCTTCTTCAATGATAGTTATGAGGTATATGGAGCCAACTGGACTCCTAAACTGCTGACAGAATTTGAGAATATGCACGGATATAAACTGCAGGAAAAGTTCCCTGAATTCCTTGATGGTGATGCCGTGGTGGTAAGCGATTACCGTGAAACATTAGGCGATATGCTGCTCCATAACTTCACCGAACAGTGGACCAAGTGGGCAAACAAGCGTGGTGCCATCACCCGCAATCAAGCTCATGGTTCACCAGCCAACCTCATCGACTGTTATGCCGCCGTAGATATCCCTGAGATAGAAGGATTCGGTCTTACTGATTTCGGCATCAAGGGCTTACGCAAGGATCCGGGCAAGACCCGTCCTAATTTCAGCGACCTCAGCATGCTCAAGTATGCACCATCTGCCGCCCATATCACAGGCAAGAAATATACCTCCAGCGAGACCTTTACCTGGCTCACCGAGCACTTCCGCACTTCCCTGAGTCAGATGAAACCAGATATGGACCTCATGTTCTGCGCAGGTGTGAACCACATGTTCTTCCATGGTACAGCCTACTCGCCTAAAAACGACCCATGGCCAGGATGGAAGTTCTATGCATCGGTGGATATGAGTCCGACCAACAGTATCTGGCGCGATGCACCGGAACTGATGAAGTACATCACCCACTGCCAGACCTATCTGCAGTGGGGACAGCCTGACAACGACTTTCTGGTCTATCTGCCAGTAAGAGATATGTGGCGCAAGGATACCAAGAACTGGTTGATGCAATTCGACATCCACTCCATGGCGAAGAAAGCACCGGAATTTATCAAGGTGATTCTCGACATTGACAAGGCTGGATTCGACTGCGACTACATCAGCGACAAATACCTGCGCACCTGTATCTTTAAAGATGGTATGATCGAAACTGCTGCTGGTACCCGCTACAAGGGCATCATCATCCCAGGCAACAACATCATGCCAAGCGATGTAATCCAGCATATCTCCGACTTGAAGGCGCAAGGAGCCAAGATTATCAAGGGCGACAACATCAAGGCGATGGAACAAGCTGCAAAACCGGAACTGATGAGAAAGAACCTGGGCTTGAAGATGATTCGCCGCAACAACAGCATCGGTCATCATTACTTCATCGCCAACCTCACCGGCAAGGATATCACTTCTACCGTAGCACTGGCTGTAAACGAGAAGAACGGTATCTGGTATAACCCTATGACGGGCAAATATCACAAGGCCACTATCGGCGATAAGGGCATCGAAGTGATCCTGAAGAGTGGCGAGAGCCGCATTCTCATCACCTCGGATAAGCCTGTAAGCGAATGGAAACTCGGTTCTAAGGTGAAGGTAAGCGAAAAGGAGAAGTTTGCGGCTTCGGACAGCAAGACCATCGACCTGACCGCCAATACCTGGAAGCTGTCGTTCATCGAGGAGGCTCCTAAGGTGGGCGAGACCTTCAACCTCAAGGGCTTGAAGAGTTGGGAAAATCTCAGCGAAAAGGCGAAGGTGATGATGGGAACAGGTGTTTATGAAACCACCTTCAAACTGTCGAAGGATGATGCACAGAAACAGTGGGCTATCGACTTAGGTGATGTCCGTGAAAGTGCACGCGTCTATATCAATAATAAATATGTGGGCTGCGCATGGGCGGTACCATATATCCTCAACTGCAAAGACGCACTGAACAAGGGCAAGAATACTATCCGTATCGAGGTAACCAACCTGCCTGCCAACCGCATAGCAGAACTCGACCGACAGGGTGTGAAATGGCGCAAGATGAAGGAAATCAACGTGGTGGATATCGACTACAAGAAGACCACTTACGAGAAATGGACTCCTGTAGCAAGCGGACTCAACAGTTCGGTAAAACTCGTGGAATTGAAAGACCAACTCTAATCATTTTCATTTCGCATGTTTTGGAAATTCAATAAGAAATAAGCAAATTTAAAATAAGAACATAATCAATCAAAGAGTACAAATGAAGAAACTAATCCTGACAAGCTTCTGCATCTTGATGGGCATGACCTCTGTGTCTGCCCAAAATGCAGCCGTGAAAGTTGCAACAGTGAAAGCTGCATCTGACAAGGAATCTCTAAAGAAGGAAATCCTGGAAGTATCACAGCGCACCAACAACTACTTCATGACGAAGTACAGTGACCCAACCCTCGACACCTATGTCAAGAAGGTACGCACGAGCAACCTCTGGACCCGTGCCGTATATTACGAAGGATTGATGGCACTCTACGAGATAGACCCTCAGCAGCGCTACCTCGACTATACCGACCGCTGGGCAGACTATCACAAGTGGACAGCCCGTGGCAGCGTGAATGATACTGATGCCGACAACCAGTGTTGCCAGCAAACCTATATCGACCGCTATATCCAGACTGGCGGCAAAAAGGATTTGAGTAAGGTAAAGGAGAACCTCGACCATCAGATGAGCACCAACCGTGTTTCATACTGGACATGGATTGATGCGATACAGATGGCTATGCCTGTCTATGCCAAATATGCTAAGTTGACCGGTGAGAAGAAATACCTCGACTATGCAATGAACTCCTACAAGTGGAGCCGTGATACCTTGGCTGGCGGTCTCTTCAATAAGAAAGAAGGACTCTGGTGGAGAGACAAAGACTATGTGCCACCTTACAAGGAGAAAGATGGCAGCAACTGCTATTGGAGCCGCGGAAACGGTTGGGTATATGCTGCATTGGTACGCGTGATGCAGACCTTGCCTAAGACTGATAAGAACTACCTATACCTGAAGAAAGACTTTATCGCTATGAGCAAGGCGATATTGAAGTGCCAGCGTGAGGATGGATATTGGAACGTAAGCCTCGTTTGTCCTGCCAACTATGGTGGTCCTGAAATGACTGGTACAGGTCTCTTCCTTTATGGCATGGCATGGGGTGTGCAGCAGGGTATCCTGCCAAGAGCTACCTATCAGAAAGCAATGGATAAAGCTTGGAAGGCATTGGCTGCATCGGTTCACGAAGATGGTTTCATCGGATACAACCAGGGCACAGGTAAGGATCCTGCTGCAGGTCAGCCTGTCACCTTTACTTCTGTTCCTGACTTCGAGGACTACGGTACTGGTTGCCTCCTGCTCGGTGCGGCGGAGTATTACAAGCTTTTAAAGGTAAAAAAGTAAAAAAGTAAAAAGGTAAAAAAGTAAAAAGGTAAAAGGGTAAAAAAGTTATGAGAAAATATATTTGGCTGATGGCTTGCTTGGTGGCTTTTGCGCCACTAAGCGCCAATGCCGCCAAGAAACAGAAGAAAGCGAAAAAGGCACAGACTGAACTCTGGCCTGACGGCACGAAGATGGATGCATGGTTCTGCAATGCACAGAAGGTGAATGTAGATACCCTTGGCAAGAAATACGTGATTACCGATTATGGTGTCAAGAACGACAGTACCCTGATTCAGACTCAGGCTATCCAGACTGTTATCGACCAGGCTGCTAAGGATGGCGGTGGTGTCATCGTCGTTCCTGCTGGTACCTATCAGAGCGGTGCCCTCTTCTTCCGTCCGAAAACCCATCTCTATCTTGAAGAGGGTGGTAAACTGAAAGGTAGTGACCGCATTGCCAACTTCCCTGTCTTGGAAACCCGTATCGAGGGGGAAACCTGCAAGTATTTCTCTGCCTTCATCAATGCAGACAAGTGTGATGGTTTCACCATTGCCGGTAAAGGAACTATCGACGGTAACGGCTATCACTACTGGGAGGAATTCTGGATTCGTCGTACATGGAACCGCCAGTGTACCAACAAGGATGCCCAGCGTCCACGCCTCGTATATATCAGCAATTCGAGCCATGTGACCATACAGGATGTCCACATCCAGAACAGTCCTTTCTGGACCAATCACATCTATCGTTGCGACCATGTTCGCTTCTTGGGATGCACCATCTTCGCTCCTACCAGTGGAGTGAAGGCACCAAGCAGTGATGCTATCGATATCGACGTATGTCACGACGTATTAGTGGAAGGCTGCTTCATGAGCGTAAATGATGATGCCATTGCCATCAAGGGCGGTAAGGGAACCTGGGCAGACAAGGCACCAGAGAATGGACCAGTCTATAATGTGCTCATCCAGAACTGCAACTATGGTAGAGTGCATGGTTGTCTGACTTTGGGCAGCGAGAGTGTGAAAGACCGCAACATCGTGTTGCGCAACATCAAGGTGGGCAATGCGCAGCGCGTACTCTGGTTGAAGATGCGCCCTGACACTCCTCAGCACTATGAGTATGTGACGGTAGATAACATCCAGGGCACCACAGGCAGTTTCTTGGTTGTCCGCCCTTGGACTCAGTTCTTCAAACCAGGCGACCGCAAGGATATGCCACTCAGTCAGTGCAACAACATCACCATCAAAAACATCCAGATGGATTGTGACAACTTCTTTGATGTGGGCACCAGCGACAAGTACCGTCTGGTAGATTTCACCTTCGAAAACATCCAATCTACTGATAAGAAAATGGCATTCAATAAGGATGTCATTGAAAACACAATCGTGAAGAATGTCAATATCACACCAAGAGAAAAGAGCAATGGTTTGAAAACTACCGGCGATGCTGATGGATTGAAATAAAAGAAATAAAATAAAAAGAATAAATAAAAAGAGAAAAACAGCATATCTTCCATTGACGGTTGATATGCTGTTTTTCTATTGAGGATTTTCGTCTTCCTTTATCACGGAAAATTCTGTTCGAGGTTTTATATCCACTATGTCCAACTCTTATCAAAATCTTCACCGTCGAAGGCAAGCCAATTCTTGATAATCGTCTTGCCCTCTGGAGTCAGTACACTTTCCGGATGGAACTGAATACCATGGATATCATAATGCTTGTGCTTCAAACCCATGATGCAACCGTCATCGCTCACTGCTGTCACATCAAGACACTCTGGGAAATTTGTTCTATCCACTACCCATGAATGATAACGACCTATCTCTATACGCTTAGACATACCAGCAAAAATAGGATCATTACCAAACTGAGTACAAGGAGTAGCAACTCCATGATATACTTCAGAGAGATTGGTAAGTTTGGCGCCAAAAGCCTCACCTATCGCCTGATGACCCAGACAGACACCCAACATTGGTTTTCTGCCAGCATAAGTCTTGATGACATCCATCAGAAGACCTGCCTCAGAAGGAATACCAGGTCCCGGACTCAGGATGATCTTGTCGAAACGGTCTAGTTCGCGCAATTGGAACTGATCGTTGCGGAATACCGTCACCTCTGCACCTAACTCTTTTACCAGATGAGCCAGATTATAGGTGAAGGAATCGTAATTATCTATGATTACTACTTTCATCTTTATAAAATATTTAATGTTTAGTGCTTACTGGAAGCATTTGAATTCTTCACTCTTCATTCTTCACTCTTCACTTACATCACTATCCTACAACTGCTCTGCAATATGGATAGCCTTGGTGAGTGCACCCAACTTGTTATTACACTCTTCCAGTTCATACTGGTCATTGCTTTTTGCTACGACACCACTACCCGCCTGGAACCAGAGCTCACCATTACGACTGATAAAGGTACGGATAACGATGGCCTGATTGAGGTCACCATTCAGTCCGATAAATCCGATGCAACCGCCATAAGCACCTCGGTTGTGAGGCTCCAGTTCTGAGATAATCTGCATGGCACGAACCTTAGGAGCACCACTCAGCGTACCTGCTGGGAAAGTATCGATAAACTCCTTGATATGATCAGCATCCTTATCAAGCGTACCACTTACACGACTTACGAGATGAATGACATGGCTGTAGAACTGCATATCCTTATAGAAATCTACCTTCACACCATGACAGTTGCGACTCAGGTCATTGCGTGCCAGATCCACCAACATCACATGCTCTGCATTCTCTTTCGGATCATTGCGCAGGAACTCAGCAGCCTTGCGGTCCTGTTCGATATCGCCTGTACGCTTAGTAGTACCGGCAATAGGATCTATGAATGCCTTGTTGCCTACGATACGGTTGTGGGTTTCTGGAGAAGAACCGAAGATACGGTATCCGCCGAAATCAAAATAGAAGAGGTATGGTGATGGATTGATACTACGAAGCGCACGGTAGAGTTTGAAATCATCACCCTCATACTTCTGGACGAAACGGCGACTGACCACAATCTGGAAGACATCACCACGCAAACAGTGCTGGATGCACTTTCTTACATTCTCCTTATGCTGCTCATCAGTAAGCGTAGAAGTCGTATCTCCCACAGGATGGAAGTCGTATGGTTTCACATTTGCCTTGTTGATAGCCTTCAGGAGCGCATCCAGTTCAGCCTCACCAGCAGAACCTTCTGCATCACTCAGCGCAATCAGTTCCATCGTATTGTTGTAATGATCGAAAACGATGATGTCCTTATACATGATATAATAGATATCCGGCGCATCATTCTTTTCCATCGTCGTATCCTTTACCGGGATATTCTCAAAGTAGCGTACCGCATTGAAAGTGGTGAAACCATAGAGTCCACAGAAGTCCTTGCCCTCTCCCTCCACATGGAAAGACTTGACAAAGTCATTGATTGCCTTGGAGATGGCGAGTTTACACTCCTCACCCTTTCCCTCACCGAAGGCAGGGAGTTCCTGTTTTTCCACCTTGCCATCGGGATAAGTGACTGTCACGATACCGTGTCCCACAGCGATGCTTGCCATCGGATGTACGCCGATGAAGGAACGAGAGTTCTCTGAGCCATGGTAGTCGGAACTCTCCATCAAGGCAGACTGGGGATATATGTCACGAAGTCGCATATAGACTCCCACCGGTGTATAGAGATCGGCGAGAATCTTGCGAGTCTTTGTTGTATAATTGAATCTACTCATATTTTAAACGATAAAAAAATGAAGCCTATTGCATTGACACATGAAGCAGGCTTCAATGACCAACGAAGCCTATTGCATTGACACATGAAGCAGGCTTCGCTTGATGGTGAAGCTTAAAGCCTCTAATTTTAAAAATCTCCGTATTCTTTAGCCATTTCCTTATGACTCAAGTAGGTCTCCACGTCCTTGTCACCACGTCCAGAAACTGTGAGCACAACGACATCGTCCTTCTTGAATTTCATCTTCTTCAAGGCAGCCACAGCATGGGCACTCTCGATAGCAGGAATGATACCCTCCATACGGGTCAACTCATATCCAGCATAGATAGCCTCATCATCTTTGATGGCAAGCACATGACTACGGCCACGGGTAGCCAAGTCGGCATGCATTGGTCCGATGCCTGGATAATCCAAACCGGCACTGATGGTGAAGGCTTCTTCTATCTGTCCGTCTTCGGTCTGCATCACGAGGGTACGCGCACCATGAATGATACCTTCTGTACCGCAGTGCATGGTAGCAGCCGTATAGTTGGTATCGATACCATGACCGGCAGCCTCAGCCAAGTAAATCTGCACACGCTCGTCATCGATATAGTGATAGATGGTACCCGCAGCATTACTTCCGCCACCCACACAAGCGATAAGATAGTCAGGATAATCACGGCCAATCTTCTCTTCCAACTGCCATTTCAGTTCCTCTGAAATCACACTCTGCATCTTTGCCACGATATCAGGGTAAGGATGTGGGCCCATCGTACTGCCCACGATATAGAAAGTATCCTGAGGATGACAGCACCAGTCGCGGATAGCTTCTGAACAGGCATCGCTCAAGGTCATATTACCCGTTCTTACAGGATTAACCTTAGCCCCCAACATCTTCATACGTTCCACATTGGTATGCTGACGCTCAACGTCGGTAGCACCCATGAAGATTTCGCACTTCATATCCATCAGAGCGCAGACCGTAGCTGTAGCCACACCATGCTGACCAGCACCTGTCTCGGCAATGATACGGGTCTTGCCCATCTTCTTTGCCATCAGAATCTGACCGATGGTATTATTGATCTTATGAGCACCAGTATGGTTCAGGTCTTCACGCTTCAGATAGAGCTGGCATCCGTACTTCTCACTCATGCGCTTGGCATAATAGAGAGGTGAAGGACGACCCACATAATCTTTCAGCAGAGCGTAATACTCTTTCTTGAATTCCTCACTCTCGATGATAGGCTTGTAAGCCTCCTGGAGTTCTGTCACACATTTATATAATATCTCTGGCACGTATGCGCCACCGAATTTTCCAAAAAATCCTTTATCGTCAACTTGATACATCGCAATCTAATATTAAATGACAAATGACAAATGTAAAATGACAAATGACAAATGTAAAATGTAAAATGTTTAATTAGGCTTTCGCCCTTGAGTCACAAACGAAACTGATGAATTCTTCACTCTTCGTTCTTCACTCTTCACTTACTTCTTGAGTGCCTCGAAAAGCAGATCGAGCGCCTTGTCCGGATCACCCACTTCATTGAGTAATGTCACGAATTTACTTCCAATGATAGCACCAGCTGCATTGTCCTGTGCACTGGTCAGAGTCTGCTTGTTACTGATTCCGAAACCAATCATACGAGGGTTGCGGAGATTCATACTGTTGATATGATTGAAATAAGCGAGTTTGGCATCACCAAAACTACTCTGTGCTCCTGTGATGCTGGCTGAACTGACCATATAGATGAAACCATCGGTATGCTCATCGATGAATCGGATGCGCTCCTCGCTGGTCTCCGGTGTAATCATCATGATGACACGGATGTCATACTTGTCGGCAATCGGCTTCACCACTTTCAGATAGTCATCGAAAGGAAGGTCTGGAATGATGGTGCCACTCACACCGCTCTCCACACAACTCTGGAAGAAAGCCTCGATGCCATAGTGCATGATAGGGTTGAGGTAACCCATCAGAACCAATGGCAATTGCACTTCATCCTTGATGGCCTTGAGCTGACCGAAGAGCGCCTTCACGGTCATTCCGTTCTTCAAGGCTTTGGTACCTGCACTCTGGATGACTGGTCCGTCAGCCAAAGGGTCACTGAAAGGAATGCCTACCTCAATCATATCGATGCCATGGCGTTCCATGGATTTGATGACAGCACCTGTGCCCTCGAAGGTTGGACAACCGGCACAGAAATACAAGCTCAAAAGCTTGCGGTCTTTATTGTTTGCAAATAATGCATTTATCTTATTCATTTTTTTGTTTTTTTACCTTTAAGAGCAAGAATGCTCTTTTTACCTTTTTACTTTTTTACCTTTTTACCTTTAAAAGGAATTTCCTGAGTTTCTCTACATCTTTCAGAGCAGGTTCGATTTCAAATTTCGAATTCAAATCGATACCGATACACTTCGGGTGCTGGAAGGCTTTCAGCCGTTCTACATCTTCCGGTCCGATACCGCCACTCAGGAGGAATGGGGTCTCGCCATCGTACTGCTGCAGAACTTGCCAATCAAACTGCTCACCACATCCACCGACCGTCTTACATTTGGTGTCGAAAAGGAAGAGGTCAACAGCGCCTGCATACTCCTTATATTTCTGGATATCCTCGGCTGAGCTTACGCTGATAGCCTTGATGATCCTGATATTGGGTTTGATGTCGGGATCGATGGTAGCACGGAGATTCTCGATGGTTTCACGAGGTTCATTACCATGCAACTGGATGTAGTCGAGACGGTAATTATAGACACGTGTCACGATGTTCTGGGGCATATCATCCACAAAGACTCCCACCCTTGCCGGTTGCTTTTGAGTCTCAGCAGTCTTACGCGCCATCGCAAGTTCGATACGCTCTTCCGAGTAGTCTGGTATAATGCCAGCCTTGCTGCTGATCATCTGCACAAACCGCGGTGACTTCGGATAGAAGATGAATCCTATCATATCAACCCCGAGTTGGGAAACTTCGCGAATGTTATCGGCATCACGCATACCACACACCTTAACCAACATTTTATCTGTATTCATTTCTCTTTCTTTTTTCTCGTTAGTATTTTCATCTGAACGCATCATTGATTTCCAGTTGCTTCAGAAAATCCGCAAGTCCTTGTCCCGGGTCAGCCTGTTTCATAAACTGCTCTCCCATCAGGAAGCCACGGAAACCGCCTTCCTCACGGAGCCTTTTGACAACTTGCGGATGGGAGATACCGCTTTCGCTGACTCTGCACACATCCTTCGGCAACTGCTCTGCCAGGCGGAAACTGTTTTCCACATCGGTAACAAACGTACCGAGATTGCGATTGTTGATGCCATACATATCAGGTTCGAGTTCTGCATATTCGAAATCCCGGTCGTTGTGCATCTCCAAGAGTACTTCCATTCCGAGTTGGTGCGCCATATCAAGAAGACGCTTACATTCCTCTTTCGTCAGACAGGCAGCTATCAGGAGTACGGCAGAAGCACCGCAATATCTCGCCTGCAGGAGTTGGTATTCCTCGATAACGAAGTTCTTATATAATATAGGTATATGAACCCCCACGTGGCGAGCCTCCTGTATAAACTCATCATAACCGCCGAAGTAGTCGATATCGGTAAGGATGCTGAGAGCTGAAGCTCCATTCTCCTGATAAGCCAACGGGATGATACTTGCCTTACCCTCCTCCTTGATCCATCCCTTGGACGGTGATTTTCTCTTAAACTCAGCGATGATACCCGTAGAGGACTCCATCAGTGCCTTGCGCATGCTGCCTCCAGGTACCAGTCCGTCATCCGCCTGCATCTTCTGTTCCGTCAGGGAAATCATCTGCCGGGGTTGGATGAAGCGCTTGCGCTGTTCTATCTCGATTCGCTTATGAGCGACAATCTCTTCTAAAATATCAGCCATTTTCAATGTTAAATGTTAAATGAGAAATGAGGCATACGCCCTCAAACATTTGAATTCTTCACTATTCACTCTTCGTTCTTCACTCTATACTTAACTATTCAGTTCTACAAATTTCTTGAATGTAGCGAGTGCCTTGCCACTATCGATGCTCTCTCGTGCAATCTCCACACATTCCTCAATACTCTTCTTTCCCTTCTCCATAACCTGAATACCGAAGGCGGCATTGGCAAGTACGATATTCTTCTGGGCAGGCAATGCACGGTTCTCAAGTACGGCATCAAAGATTTCCTTAGCCTCTTCCTCTGTAGCACCACCTCTAACTTCCTCAGGTTTAGCAATTTCAAAACCAAGATCCTGTGGCTTGAAGATGCGCTCATAATGATTGGTCGTTACCTTGAAATCACTGGTCAGGGAAATCTCATCGTAACCGTCGATGCTATTTACAATACCATAGTCGATGCCTAACTTCTGATAAACCTGATTATAGAGTCGCATCTGGTCCAGGTTGGCTACACCGAGCAACTGGCATTTAGGCAGACTTGGATTAACCAATGGACCGAGGAGATTAAAAACGGTTGGGAATTGGAGTGCCTTACGGATAGGACCAACAAACTTCATTGCCTTGGCAAAGAGTTGGGCATGGAGATAGACGATACCAGTCTCATTGATAGAACGGTTCAACTTATCCAAATCATCAGTAAACTGCACACCATGGTTTTTGATGACATTCGAAGCACCGCTCACAGAAGTAGCCGCATAATTACCATGCTTGGCAACCTTATAACCAGCACCAGCAATGACGAAGCAAGCGGTAGTAGAAATATTGAAAGTATTCTTGCGGTCGCCACCTGTACCAACCACATCAATGTATCGGTCGCAATCTAAGATGGCAGGAACGCCGGTAGCCAAGATACCATCACGGAAGCCCAACAGTTCATCTACGGTAACGCCTCGCATCTGCAAACCGGTAAGCAAAGCGGTAATCTGCTCCTCAGGGAACTCACTCTTGGTGATACCCACGATGATGTTCTTGGTTTCCTCACGGGAAAGTTCCTCGTGATTCAACATTCTGTTCAAAATGTCCTTCATTTCCATAGTTTATTCTCCTATATTTTATTTTTATTTTCTATTCCCAATCCCCCATTCCTAAGGTAAATATATGAAAAAAGACCTGTCGTAAGTACGGCAGGCCTTAATTATATCATGGATTCATATCCACGCACGGCTTATCGTCTCACGACTTTTTAAATCTTGAGATACGCCACCACCATGCTGTTGAAGATACGAATGTTGTCATCATATTGTTTATTTTTAAATTCAATTGCAAAAGTACGCTTTTTCTATTAAACTACAAACTTTTTGGCGAAAAATTTTAGAATTTAACAGAAATAAGTAATTAAAAGCTACTTTTGGGGGTAAAATCAAGTGTTTCAAGCCACTATACATTATTATATATAATAAGGCAAGAGTCAAGTTGATAAAAAAATACATTTCAAATGTAATAAAGTAGAAAATCTTTCGTTATACTAATAAAGATGAAGAAATAAACTGAATCTTAGTATCATTATATTAACTATCATAACAGTAACGCCTATGAAGCAAGTTTTTACTTCCGAAGAAATGAGACCATCCAAAAGGACGATCAGCATTATCAAACAGATAGCATACACCTATCGAACGATTAAGAGGAATGGTAAGTACGAGGTGTACTGTCTTAACTAACGAACTCAAAATATGAAGACATTGGTATCACCATCTTTGCTTTCAGCCAATTTTTTGGATCTGAAAAGCGAAGTTGAAATGATTAATCAGAGTGAAGCCGACTGGCTCCACATGGACATTATGGATGGGGTATTCGTGCCCAATATCTCTTTTGGTTTTCCTGTTCTTGAAGCCGTAGCCAAGGTTTGCAAAAAACCTCTTGATGTGCATTTCATGATAGCACATCCGGAAGAATACATCGAGCAGACTGCCAAGACTGGTGCCATGATGATGAATGTACATTACGAAGCATGTACCCACCTGCACCGTATCATCCAGCAGATTCATGCAGCTGGCATGAAAGCAGGTGTTACACTGAATCCATCTACTCCAGTCTGCGTACTGGAAGATATCATCTGCGATGTAGATATGGTATTGCTGATGAGTGTAAACCCAGGTTTCGGAGGACAGAAGTTCATCGAGAACACCATCAAGAAGGTGGAAAGACTGAGAAAACTCATCAAGGATTCACACTCCAACGCCCTCATCGAAGTAGATGGTGGCGTACAGGCAGAAACAGCCCCACGCCTGGCCAAAGCAGGAGTCAACGTACTGGTAAGTGGAAGTTATGTGTTTAAGAGCACAGATCCTATTTCCACCATCCATGCCCTCAAAGAATTGAAACAGCCAGAGGATTAAGCCTCCGGAAATAAAATATCCAATACTAGTCTAACTGAAGATATACGTCATGCTTCTTAGCCATTCTGCGAAGATTGAGAAGAGCATAGCGCATTCTTCCGAGACTGGTATTGATACTTACACCTGTAGCCTCAGCGATTTCCTTGAATGTGAGTTGCTGATAGTAGCGCATATACACTACTTCACGCTGTAAAATAGGCAACTGCTCCATCATCTTTCTGACATCAGAAAGAATCTGGATATTAATCAAATTAACTTCTGCATTTGCTTCCAACAAATCATCACCACTGATATTAGACAGATCATTGTCGTCTTTCGATTCTACGACATACTTATAGCGCTGACCACGATACATATCCATCATGACGTTATGAGCAATACGCAACAACCAGCCTCCGAATTTTCCGTTTGCAGAATATTCGTGGTTCTGAAGTTTGCTTACCACCTTCAAAAAGGTTTCCTGGAAGATGTCATTAGCCACCTCTTGATCACGCACAAAGAACATGATGTATGTAAACAACTTCACTTCATTGCGCGAAAGCAGTAAGTCAAAGGCACGATTGTTACCTTCGACATAAAGAAGGGCCAACTCCTCGTCGGTCAAATCTTGTAGATTTCTCATTTCTTAATCCTTTATTTTTAATTAAGTAAATGTCTTATCAATAGGCTATTTTTTTTAAGAATTGCACAATATAAGTTAATTATCGTTGGCAAAGATAATAATTTTCTGAGAAACCACCAAAATTTTAACATAAAAAAGGTTGGTTACAGGACGTAGCCAACCAAAAATGAATACTTTGAAGCAAACGGCTTTAAAGTATTACGGGTGCAAATATACGCCTTTTTCCGATTATCTCCAAACTTTTTTAAGGCAAAATTACTTTTTTAACATTGTGTGCGTGTACATTACAAAATAAAATCGTATCTTTGCAGTATCTTTATAAAAGATAAGGTTCTAAACCAAGCCAAATCAAAATTTAATATAAATCTACAAACAGAACAACAAGCATGAAACACTTAAAAACGTTGCTGCTTGCCTTACTACTCTTCCCTACCCTCGCTTTTGCATCGGGATGGAACGAACAGGAGTACAAGCAGATCGAACAAAGTATTCTAAAGCCTCAACTTCATGAGCGCCAGTTTGTCATCTCTTCTTTTGGTGCCAAGACCAATGCGTCTGCAGCCCAAAACCAGAAGGCTATCAACCGACTCATCTCTCTGGTTTCCAAAAAAGGTGGCGGTAAGGTGATTGTACCGAAAGGAACCTGGAACACAGGTGCCATCGAAATGAAAAGTCATGTCAACCTCGTTCTCGAGGAAGGTGCGACGCTGAAATTCGCTTTCGATACCAATCTCTATCCACTCGTCCGTACTTCTTGGGAAGGTCTGGCTTGTTGGAACTATTCTCCATGCATCTATGGCTACAAGGTGACTGACATCGCCATCACGGGTAAGGGTACCATCGACGGTGGTGGTAACAACGAGACCTGGTGGCCTATGAATGGGCATCCACGTTTCGGTTATCAGGAAGGCATAACCAAGGAAGCACAGCGACTCGGCTCACGTGCCAAATTGCTGAAACAGGCTGAAGACGGCGTGCCTTTCGACGAAAGAAAATTTGGTAAGGGACAAGGGCTGCGCCCACAGCTCGTCAACTTCGTACGTTCTGAGCGCATCCTCATCCAGGGTGTCAAGATGCTCAACTCTCCTTTCTGGGTTATCCATCCTCTGCTCTCCAAGAACATCACCGTAGATGGTGTGACCATCTGGAATGAAGGTCCTAATGGTGACGGATGCGACCCTGAGGCTTGCGAGAATGTGCTTATCCAGAACTGTATCTTCCATACCGGCGATGACTGTATCGCCATCAAGAGCGGACGCAACAATGATGGTCGCCTCTGGAACCAACCTTCCAAAAACATCATCATCCGCAACTGTAAGATGGAAGATGGACATGGAGGTGTGGTAATCGGAAGTGAAATCTCTGGCGGATGCGAGAATGTATATGCAGAAGATTGCGAAATGGACTCTCCTCACCTCGACCGCATCCTGCGCATCAAGACCAACAACTGCCGCGGTGGTGTCATCAAGAACATCAACATGCGCAACGTCACTGTGGGACAATGTAAGGAAGCTGTCGTAAAGATCAACCTCGACTACGAGCCAAAGGAGATCTGCTATCGCGGTTTTGAACCAAGCGTATCTCAGGTGTATGTGGAAAATGTAACCTGCAAGAAGAGCAACTATGGCGTGCTCATCGTTGGTCGCGACCAGGTAGAGAACGTAACTGATATCACCGTCAAGAACTGTAAGTTTGATGGCGTCATCAAACAGCCTGTCAAGATTACCGGCAAGACCCGTGATGTGAAGTTCGACAATCTCATCATCAACGGTTCCCTCGTTCTCAACAAGGAAGACCGTCCATACCAGGCATACAGCGAGTGGCTTACCCATAGCGAGATGAGCCGTGTGGCTCATCCATACCTGCTCGATTTCAGCAGCAAACCTAAGTGGAGCTACGTGATGGGCATCGAGATGGAAGGTATGCTCGACACCTATTTATATTATAAGGACAAAAAGAGCACTTTCAAGGGCAAGGATGCAGAAGCCAACAATGAGGCTATCCTCAACTACCTGAAGGAATACCCTGCCAAGATGATTGACGAACAGGGCAATATCACCGGTTACAAGTACGAGGATTTCAATCTCGACAATGTTCGCACGGCTAAATTCATCCTCCGTATGCACAATCTCTTCCCTTCTGAGGGTACCGACAAGGCACTGAAGACACTCTTCAAGCAGTTGCAGAAGCAACCTCGTACCAAGGAAGGTGTTTATTGGCACAAAGCTATCTATGCCAATCAGGTTTGGCTCGACGGTATCTTTATGGGCTTGCCTTTCTACTGCAACTATGCGGTGCAGACCATGAAACCAAAGAAGGCAAAGAAATACCTCGATGATGCCGTTGACCAGATGATCAAGACTGACAAGCGTACATACGATGAAAAGACTCAGCTCTGGAAACATGCTTGGGATGAGACACATCAGCAGTTCTGGGCTGACAAAGAAAATGGTAAGAGCCAGCATACCTGGGCAAGAGCCTTGGGATGGTATGTGATGGCAATGACCGAATGTCTCGATGCAATGCCAGAGGACTATGCCCGCCGTGGTGAAGTGATCGAACTGCTCAACAAGGCGATGGCAAGTGTCGTGAAGTATCAGGATAAGAAAACCGGTGTATGGTATGACGTGATGGACGTAAAGGATCCTCGCAACTATCTGGAGAGTACAGCATCCAGCATGTTTGCCTATGTACTCCTGAAGGGTTATCGCAAGGGTTACCTCGCAGAACAATATCGTGATGCCGGCATCAAGGCTTACAAGGGAATCTTGAAGGAATTCATCCAGGTGAACCCTGACAAGACCATCAGTCTGACCAAGTGCTGCAGTGTAAGCGGTCTCGGTCCTGGCGATGGTCCATACGTAAAGAAGCCAAACTATAAGCGTGACGGAAGCTTTGAATATTACATGAGCGAACCAATCCGTGACAATGACCCTAAGGGTGTAGGTCCATTTATCTGGGCAAGTTTGGAGATGGAACAGCAGGGACTAAAGGCAGAATAACTTGCTGATATAGAGCTACCTGAACGCACAGGAGAACTGTAATACACAGAAAATTTAGAAAATACTGAGGTGGAAAAGGACTTATTAATGTTCTTTTCCACCTTTTTTTGTGTTTTTTGGTATATTCATCAAATTTTAATACGTTTTTTGAAACAACCAATTCATATTTTTACTATCTTTGCAAAAGAAGATAAGAGCACTCGGCAATCTGAAAGTTGTCTTTCATTGCGCTCGTTTGCAATTTCTTCACCTAAGAGTTAAATAAAACATTAATTAATCTTTTAAATCTTACGTTTATGAATAAAATTTTACGCATTTCAATGATCGCTGTATTGGCATTAATTGCTAATGTCAGCTTTGCTGGTGTATCAACCATTGATTTTACAAAACTTGCTGTTAAAACTGTTAGTGATGAAAACAACAAGGAAAACAACGGCTATACTTTCACATCAGGCGACTTCACATTTACAGCAAAGAAAAATAAGGGTCAAACTGTACCAACCCAAAATACCAGCTCCAAAGACCTACGCCACTATGCCAAGAACACCATTACCATAAGCGGTGCCAAAATGACAAAAATGGTCTTTACTATATCTAAAGCGGGTAAAAGACAATGGGCCATTGTAACTGCATCAGAAGGCACAATGACCGTGGATGTAAATAGTGGTACAGCAACATGGGAAAACACCAATGGTTCTTCATCTGTAACATTAACAGTTGGCGACAAAAACGCATATGGAACAGCTGAAAAAACAAGAGCTGGACAGTTTAATGTAGACAAAGTTGACATCACCTCTGATGGTCAAGGTGGTGGAGAAACTCCTACTCCTCCTGTAGAAGAAACCAAAGTTGAAAATATTGCAGCATTCAAGGCTTTGGCAAGTGGAACAACTGCTACTTTAACTCTCAAGAATGCGCAAGTAGTTTACAAGAACGTTTACACAACAAAATCAGGTGCAACAAACACAGAGTACTATGTTCGCGATGCATCAGGTGCTATTCAGTTCTTCAATACAGATTTGGAATTAAATGTAAATCAGGTAATCAATGGTACAGTAGAGGTTACATACTCTCCTTTCAACGAATTGCCTGAGGCTACAAAGACCGCAAATACATCTGCAGAAAAGTTAACTATTACAGACGGAGAAACCGCAGTTCCTACTAAGGTTACAGTAGCAGACCTCACAACAAATAAATATCTTTGCGATCTTGTAACAGTAGAGAATGCAAATATAATATCTGAAACTTCAGGAACTTATACTAATCAATATCTTACAAATGGTACTGATAAAGTTATGATTTACGACAAATTCAAAACCAAGACTAACATCACAGATGGTGAAGGTTTTGACGTAACTGGTATCTTTGTCACAGCTAAGTTGAGCGGTAACATCATTAAAGAATTTGCTCCTATCTCTGCTCCTGTACCAACAGGTATCAACAACATTACACCCGAGGCAGCTGACGCTAATGCTCCTGCTTACAACCTCGCTGGTCAGAAGGTAGGTAAGGAATACAAGGGTGTCGTTATTAAGGCTGGCAAGAAGTTTATCCAGAAGTAAAAGTAAACAAAATAATCTGATAGGATACAATTCCATTTATCAGATCCCCTAACATCAAATCCCAGTTTCACGTTGTAACAGACGAGAAACTGGGATTTTTTATTCTCTACATTCAATCACACCATGAAGAAGGCCCATTTTGTCATAAAAATATATAAAAGAAAAGGAAAACTCCACTTATTACATATTTTATGCTTAACTTTGTTAATATATTAGTTTCAAAACAAATTATCAGATAAAAAGAATCTAACAAAATAACATACTGAAACAAATGAAACAGAAAGTTTTTACACTATTGGCTGCTTCGCTCATCAGCGCAGCATCCATGGCGCAAGCCCCTGCCTTTCCTGGAGCCGAAGGTCACGGAAGATACGTAACGGGTGGTAGAGGCGGCAAAATCGTACACGTAACGAATCTCAATGACAGCGGAACTGGCTCTTTCAGAGAGGCTGTCAAGTCAGGCAATAAGATCATCGTCTTCGATGTGGCTGGTGTGATTGCGCTGAAGTCTGACCTTAAATTCGCAGACAATATCACGATTCTTGGACAGACTGCCCCATCTCCAGGCATCACCCTGCGCTATTATACGGTTCAACCGGGCAGCAACAACATCATCCGCTTCCTTCGCATTCGCCGTGGACAAGAGAAAGACATCAACGACGGAGCTGATGCTTCATGGCAGCGCAACAAGACCGGCATTATTTACGACCATTGCTCCTTGAGTTGGAGTATTGATGAAGTAGCCTCTTTCTACGACAACAACAATTTCACCATGCAGTGGTGTACTGTAGCAGAAAGCCTCACCAACCCAGGTCACTCCAAGGGAGCACACGGCTATGGTGGTATTTGGGGCGGTAAGTTGGCAAGCTTCCACCATAACTTTGTAGCTCATCTCATGAACCGTGGTCCTCGATTCAATGGTGCCAGATATGGATGGACAGGATACACCAGCAACAAGGATTACGATACCTATAAATGGCAAAACACCGTGCAGGCTGAAAACGTGGATTTCCGTAACTGCGTGATGTATAATGCACAAGGAACCTGCTATGGCGGTCCTGGTGGCGGACAGATCAATATCGTCAACAACTACTACAAGGCTGGTCCCAGCCATAGTTTGAAAGGTACAACTTTGAATGGACTCAAGGTGGATGTGAGCACAGGTAAAGAGCGAGGAAGCCAAGACCGTATCACCCTTGTCACACTTTCTACACAGAGCAACTCCGACAAAAATCATCCAGAACTATACGACATGACCAGCCGTTACTATATCAATGGTAATACGACAGAAACCACGAAGGGTCAGAAGACGGAGAACAAAGACTGGAAGGGCATAAGCTACGACAAGGGTATTCCAAGCCTGAACGGTGAATACTATAGTCCGGACGCGAACAACTACTATGGCGATGCTGTGGCTCATACCACTATCAGTGGCAAGTCGTGCGTCAAAATCAAGATGGATGAACCAGCTCCAACAGGACAAGTAACCACCCACTCTGCTGCCGAAGCATACGAAAAGGTTTTAGCCTATGTGGGAGCATCCCTCTATCGCGACGAAATAGATGCTCGATACATGGAAGAAGCCAAGACAGGTACCGCTACTTACAAAGGAAGCATCACCCAATCGCCAGGAATCATCGACAAGGTATCAGATGTGAATGGATATACAGAAGACAACTTCGGAACCGGCACACGTCCTGCCGACTTTGATACAGACAAGGATGGCATACCAGACGAATGGGAGAAGGCGAATGGCTTGAATCCAAACGACGCTTCTGATGCCCTCACCTACTCGCTCGACGAGAAGGGTTATTATACAAACATCGAAGTCTATGCCAACTCTCTGGTAGAGAATATCATGAAGGTAGAAAACCAGGATGCCCTTTCAGAAGTAGATGAGTATTATCCAACTACCGTTTCCACCGGCATTTCTCAGATAGAGAATAACCAGGAAGTAGGCAATAGCGCCATCAAATCCATCACTTACTATACCCTGAATGGGACAAAGTTACCTACTCCCAATAAAGGAGTAAACATCAGAAAGATAGAATTGACGAATGGGACAATAAAGACTGACAAGGTTATCAAATAGGATAACCTTGTCGGAACCATACCATATCATAGAAAAAGATAGATTATATCGCAAGATAAAACAAATAAAAATCCCCTGCCAGCATATTGCCGACAGGGGGGTAACTAAACTATATCCTTAAACCTATGATAAACCTTTTTACGCTTTCAAAAGGAAATTATTTATTAATGAACTTTTTTCCATTCTTGATAACAATACCCTTAGCATCATTTGCAACTTTCTGACCTAAGAGATTGAATGTTGCGCCATCTTTAGAAGACTTTGGAGCTTGGATATCAGAAATGCCAGTAGATGTGCCTGTCACATACTTGAAGCCGAAGAAGCCCAGCTTAGTACCAGCAGCGAGTACATAGTATGTACCACCCTCAGCAACGCTGAATGTTACAGTACCATTAGACTTTACAGAAACAATATTCTCGCCCTTGTCGTTCTGTGTGAACTCCTGAGAATCACCATCCTTGGCAGCAGGCAAATTATAAGAAGCAGGAGCTACCTCAGCAAATTCTGCATCCAGGATATGGAAACCCTTGTTTCCATTCAACTGAACACCTACTGTTAGAGAACCAGCCTTTACTGTTTCGAACTTATAAACACAACCAGTTGGCGCTGCATCTGACACCAACTTACCGTTGCTCTTACCACAAACATAAGCTGTAAAGTCTGCATCAGCCCAATTGTCCGTAGCCTTACCTACCGCAAAAGCAGTACCAGCATTCTCGCAATAAGTCAAAGTTACATTGTTTACAGATGTAATCTGATCACCAGCTGTCACCTTATCACCTTCCGCTACTGCGTAAGTTCCCTGAGCGTTCATACTTGCTGCCATAGCGACAGCGGCAATAAGAGTAAAGAATTTCTTCATAATTGTTACGTTTTAAGTTTATTAATCTGTAATTTGTTTGAAAATTTAAGTTATTAGCTTATTTTCGTTTGCAAAAGTAACACATTATCTGATAAAATAGAACAGAAAAGTAGAGAAATCTCACGCAAACGATTACGTGCGTTTCACCGGTATCTTACATACATATTACAGATATTTGTTGTATTTTTGCCACGTGAATCTATTTAGGCAACAAATCGTAGTGGATTCATCATACTTGAAACAAACAAGTAAAACTATACAAGAATAAATATAAAACATTATAAATTTAAACCTAAAAGTAACAAACAATGAAAAGAAATCTACTGAGATTCGGACTACTATGCTTAGTCCTACTCGTTTCAGTCGTTACAAAGGCTGGTGATTTCCGAGACATTAAGCTCGACTTGGCAGGCGGCAGTTTATTTACTGCTGATGAAATGTCAACTCAGTCGGCTACGTCTTTCGGAGTCTCAATAGCTACCGACGGAAGCGCGACTCGTGTTGCAGCAGATGCAACGGATGCAAATGTTGCGATTTCATGCAAGTATCATGACAATCAACATGGAGTGACCAACTTCAAGGCAACAGTCCCTGTAACAGGTCCCGTAAAAATCACAATGGGTAATTGTACCTATGGTAGTACTGCCACTGTAAAAGACGCACAAGGAACCACCATCGGAACAATTAATGTAAAAGAAGCAGGAAATTGCTGGCATGGTAACAAAACCGCCAATGTAACCTCTTGCGTTTACAAAGGCACAGAAGCCACTACCCTGACTATAGAAGGTGGAGGCTATGTTCCTTATTTGGCAGTTGAGGCAGTAAACGCTGCAGACTTGGCAAGTGACATTACCCTCACTTACTCTTTAGGAACGACAACTGCAGAAGGAACACTCCCTGCAAGCGCAAAGGTAGAAGTGGGAAGCAGCTATACGCTTCCTACGAACACCACGCTTTACGTTGCTGGCAGCACGCTGACAGGTTGGACAGATGGCACCAACACCTATAAAACAGGAGAGACCATCACTGCCCCAAGCGCAAGTGCTACACTGACCCCAGTATTCACTGCCAACACCAAGTCGCTTGCCGACCGCACAGAGGAAACCACCCTTACCTATTACTTTGGTCACACGAATGGTGCCCAGGATATCAACTATCAAGGAAAGAAAGGCATTTTGGTAACCCAGGCTACTGTCGATGGTGAAACCATAGATGTAAAGATTGACCTTGACGGAACACCAAGCGGAGCTAAGTTCAACAATGCAGGCCGTACAGACGAATGGGCACAGATGAATGCAAACGGCATCATCACCGTACCTTCTTGCAAAGGTGCAACCATCGAAATGGCTGCATACGGCAACATCACAACGACAACAATTGATGGTCAGGCAGAATATACTTCAGGTAAAGTGATTAGCCAGACCATTGCATCAAGTGCTGAAACAGTGAACATCGTCATTGGCGATGGTTCATACTATAGCTATTTGAAGATCACTCTTCCTGTCGTTGCAAGCAAACCTGCTGGCAAGACTTTCAACAATGAGGCTGCCAGCGTCGTATTTGCTATGAACGACCTCAGTAATGCAAGTGCCAACACAACCTCTCCAACTGATGCTTTCAGCACCATTGCATTTGATTATGGAGCAAACTTATCTTTGAAAGGAATTCTCGAAATTACCAAGGCGGATGGTACCGCATCAGGTATCAAAGGTCTCAAAATTGGTAATGACTCAGGAAAGAAGGAAACAGAAATCAACTGGTTTGTTCGTCCTGCTGCAGGACTTACTTTCACCCCAACCAAGGTGAGCGGTTATGTAAACCGCTGTGGTACGGATGTAGAAAACGGAATCGTTATCAGTGCCCATAAGGCAAACGGAGAAGTAGTAGCACTGGGCACCTATACCGCTTGGCGCCAAGGCAAGGCTACATCAAAACAACTATATGATAACACCGCTATCCATCAGTTTGAAATCACACTGACAGCAGAGCAGCAGGCAGCCTTGGCTGGTACAGATGGCTTCTATCTGACATCTACTATCGGTGTAGCTTCTAACAAGCAGGCTGTTTTCGGTCCTGTTACGATCGAAGGAACCGTCAACGGAACACTCGTTGCAGTAAACAAATACAAACTCTCTGTCGTAACCAATCCTGAAGGCATCGCAGACGTTACCGTCTATCCTAAGTCTGACGAATATCAGGAGAACGACGAGGTAACACTGACTGCAGCCGATAAATTCGGTTATAATTTTGTCAACTGGACTGACAAGAATGGCACAGAGCTTTCTACTGAGAGCAAATTCAAATATACTGTAACAGAAAACCAGACTCTCACTGCCAACTACAAGAAGGTAAAGACCTATGCGCTCGACGTAAACGTAGAAGGTGGCGCCAAGGACTATATGGTGACTCTCTCTCCTGCCCCAGAGATGGTAGATGGCAAGAAGATGTATGAAGAAGGTACAGAGGTAACGCTTACCGCAACAGGAAACGACATCATCGACTTCAACAACTGGAGCAATGGTGAGACAACAGCAGAAATCAAGACAACCATGAATGCAGACCAGGCTTTCACTGCCACATTCTCGGCTAAGGACTACATCGTGGCATGGGACTTCTATCAGGAAGGCAAGGAAGGTCGCACAGCAGACTTTGCAGCAGCAGACAACGACGCAGTACAGCTCGTACTCCGTGATGCAGAAAGCAACTCATACGGCTGGCTCGACAAGAGCAACACGGCTGGTGGTTACGAAGGCAAGAATGCAGCTGTCAACTGGACCAAGACTTCAACAAAGGCTTTAGGTGAAACCTACTGGCAGACCAAGTTCAACGCCACTGCATTCACTGACATCAAGGTAAAGAGCAGCATGCTCTACAACTATAATGCTTACGAGACCTACAATGTAGAGTACTCTCTTGACGGCGAGAAATGGACCAAGGTTGGCACCATCGCTATGCCAGGAGCCAAGGCATGGACTACAGAAGAGTTCACTCTCCCAGCCGATGCCAACAACCAGGCTGCAGTATTTGTTCGCTGGATTGCCGACAAGAATTCATCTGTCAAGGGAACAACAGGAACCAACGACGGTATCGCTCTCGCTCAGATCTATATCACAGGAACAGCCAAGCTCTTCGATGACGGCACAGCTCCTGTACTCAAGAGCCAGGTACCTGCAGCAGGTGCAACCAATGCTTCAGCCAATGGTAAGATTGTATTGACCTTCGATGAGAAAGTAAAACTGACTGAAAGCGCCAAGGCGACCCTCAATGGCCAGAATTTGACAGGCACTGTATCTGGCAAGACCATCACATTTGCCTACAAGGGTTTGAGCTACGCTACAGAATATACCTTCGCTCTCGCAGCTGGTTCTGTAGCCGACTTGACAGACAATGCTATCCAGAGCGACATTACCTTCAGCTTCACCACCAAGGAGAAGCCTGCAGTGACCAAGGCTCTGTATGATTTCATCGTACCAACAGACGGAACATTCACTGAAGCTCTCGCAGCAGCAGCCAAGCGTGCTGATACCAGCAAGCGTTTCCGCATCTTCATCAAGCAGGGCGACTATAAGATTCCTGCCAACCCGAACAGCATGGTGACTGGTACTGATGGCAAGCAGTATCCAAGTGCTACCACCTATATGAATACACCTAATGTATCTATCATCGGTGAAAGCAATGAGACTACTTCAATTACCAATACCGTACCAGCAGTAGAAAGCAGCAATGGCTACAATATCGCCAACGTATTGGAAGGAATTGGACGTGGTGATGTATTGAGTTTGGAAAGCGGTGCAACAAACACTTACTTCCAGGACATCAAGATGTATAGCAGCATGGGCGACGGCAAGGGTCGTGACATCGTACTCAACGATAAGAGTAACAAGACTATCTGTAAGAACGTCAACCTCTGGGCTTATCAGGACACCTACGTATCCAACAACCAGAAGGGTCGCTTCTACTTCGAGGGCGGTATCCTGCGTGGTAACACCGACTATCTCTGCGGTAAGGGTGACGTATATTATAATAATGTAGATCTCTTGATGTGTGGCACAGGCTATCTCGCCGTACCTTCACAGCCTACCAAGTATGGTTATATCTTCAAAGATTGTACCATCAAGGACGGATCAACCGCAGGTATCAACGGCAAGTACAAACTCGGTCGTCCTTGGGGCAAGGGCACTCCTATCGCTCTCTTCATCGACACCAAGATGGAAGTGATTCCTACAGCAGCAGGTTGGAACGAGATGAGCGGTGGTTATCCTAAGCGATTTGCTGAATACAACTCTACCACAGCTACAGGCACTGTAGTAGATTTGAGCGGAAGAAAGCAGGTTTATGATGCTTACGATGCAAAGGATGGAAATAACTATACCAACCGTCGCAACGAGACAGCAGAAAGTCCTGTCCTTACAGCAGAAGAAGCCGCATCCTACACTATCGAAACCGTTATGGGCGGTGATGATGACTGGGATCCAACAGCTGCCACAGAACAGGCTTCAGCTCCAACTAATGTGAAGATTGCTGGTAACAACCTGACATGGGACAACAGCAACTACGCTCTGCTTTGGGCTGTATGCAAGAACGGCAAGGTGGTTGACTTCACCGTTGAGCCTACCTACAACGTTGACGATGCTTCTGCTACATGGAGTGTTCGTGCAGCCAACGAGATGGGTGGTCTTGGCGAAGCTACAGAAGCTACTACCAGTACAGGTATTGAGAACATCACAACTTCTGCCGATGTTTTGAGTACCAAGATCTACTCTGCCGACGGTGTACAGGTAAGCAAGTTGCAGAAAGGCATCAACATCGTCGTAAAGACCATGTCTGACGGTAGCAAGAAGACAAGCAAGATTATCATCAAGTAAGCTAAATTGGAAGATGTTGCATTGAAGCAACTAAAATCATAGTTAATCCCCAACAAGAGGACATCGGAAGAAGTTCGATGGATTCTTGTTGGGGACTTTTGTGTTAACGAATACACTACACAGAAGCTATTTTGTGAAAGAACTTTGAAAACGTTTACGTTATTTTTTATATTAAAATGTATTGTCAGATAAACTAATATTCGTATATTTGCACAGAATTATACAATATTTCACTAATCTAACCAAAATAAATGTATGTCTGGTAATTCAAACAAAAAGAAAATTGCGTTAGCAGGTGCATTGATGTTCTGTGTAACGAGCATCTCAGCGCAGACCGTTAAGGGCGTTGTTACTGACAATACGGGCGAGCCTATTATCGGCGCATCTGTCATGGAGGTAGGTGTAGCAGGTAATGGTGGCGTGACCGACATTGATGGTAATTTCACCGTAAACTTGAAAGGCAAAGGTAACAAACTGAAGATTACTTACATCGGTATGAAATCTAAGGAAGTGAACGTTGCAGGTAAAACTAACATTACTGTAAAACTTGAAGACGAAGCAAACAGCTTGAATGACGTAGTCGTTATCGGTTATGGTACTGTTAGAAAGAAGGACCTTACAGGTTCTGTTTCTTCTATCAGCGATAAGCAGATTGCCAACATTCCTGTATCTAACGTGAGCGAGGCGATGACCGGTAAGATGGCGGGTGTGAACATCACCACCACCGAGGGTTCACCAGATGCTGACGTGAAGATTCGCGTGCGTGGTGGTGGTTCTCTTTCACAGGACAACTCTCCTCTCTACATCGTAGATGGTTTCCCTGTAAGCTCTATCAGCGACATCGCTCCTAGCGAAATTCAGAGCATCGACGTTTTGAAGGATGCTTCTTCTACAGCCATCTATGGTGCCCGTGGTGCTAATGGTGTTATCATCGTTACAACCAAGAGCGGTTCTGAGGGTAAGACTCAGGTAAACTTCAATGCTTCTCTCGGCTACAAGAAGGTTTCTAAGTTGGTGAAGACTATGTCTCCATACGACTATGCATACTATCAGTATGAGTTGGGTAGCACTGACTATGGTAACTACAACGATCTCGACATCTGGAAGTCTATTGAAGGACGTGACTATCAGGATGAGGTATTCGGCCGTACAGGTAACCAGAAACAGTATAACGTGAACGTAAGCGGTGGTACCAAGGACATCAAGTACAACATCGGTTTCTCTCACAACGACGAGAAGAGCATCATGCAGGGTTCTGGCTACGCCAAGAACAATGTAAACGCCAAGATCAATGCCAACCTGAACAAGTGGTTGTCTCTCGACTTCAATGGCCGTATGGCATTCACCAAGCTGGATGGCTTGAATGGTGGTGCAGATACCAACGAGTCGAGTGCAGCAAACTCAGTTGTTGCCAACACCGTAAGATGGAACCCGGTAGAGCCTCTCTCTGGCACATCAGACGATGATGAGGAGAACAGCACATCTACACGCCGTAACCCAACAGAGCGTATCACCGATACCTATAAGTATCAGGAGCGTTTCCAGCAAAACTACAACGTTGGCTTAAACTGGAAGCCATTCAAAAATATCACATTCCGTTCTGAGTTCGGCTATGGCTGGAAGTATAACAATACCGACCAGGTTTGGGGTTCTAATGCAACTACCAACTCTAAGTATGGTTACAACGGTCAGCCACAGGCACAGTTCGTGCGTTTGGAGAACAAGAACTGGCGTAACGCAAATACATTAACTTATGACAATAAGAAGCTCTTCCATGGTCGTGACCATATCAATGTATTGGTAGGTCAGGAATGGAGCAGTAGCCAGGACGTAACCCGTACCAGCACTTCAGTAGCCTTCCCAACTTCATTCAACGTGAACGAGGTATTGGCTAACACAGCAGCAGGTACAGCACTTCCTAACGAGGGTAATATCAAGGCTGAGGAGAACATTCTCTCTTACTTCGGCCGTATCAACTATACACTCAACGACAAGTATCTGGCTACCATCACCGTTCGTGCCGATGGTTCCAGCAAGTTCGGCAAGGACAACCGTTGGGGTATCTTCCCATCAGCAGCCTTGGCTTGGCGTATGTCTGACGAGGAATTCCTGAAGGGTGCTTCCAGCTGGCTTTCTAACTTGAAGGCTCGTCTGAGCTTCGGTACAGCAGGTAACAACCGTATCAACTCTGGTTTGTTGACTACCACCTACTCTATGGCAGACAACACATCAAAGGCTCCATTCTTCGAAGAGAACAGAGCTTCTATGCTTGAGCATGGTAAATATCTCTATAATCCAGACCTGAAGTGGGAAACCACAGTGACCCGTAACTTCGGTATCGATTACGGTTTCTTCAATGGTCGCATCAGCGGTACATTAGACTTCTACTGGAATACAACCAAGGATCTCTTGATGCAGAGTATCATCCCTGCCAATACAGGTTACTCTTACCAGTTCCAGAACTTCGGTAAGACCTCTAACAAGGGTATTGAGTTGGCACTCAATGCAGTAATCGTAGACAAGAAGAACTTCGGTTTGAACTTCAACTTCAACGTATCTTACAACAAGAATAAGATTGATGAGTTGAACATGGAGAACCCATGGCAGAGCTCTAACTGGAGTGGTTCTACCATCTCCAAATATGAAGACTTCCGCGTAGAGCAAGGGGGTCGCCTCGGTGAGCTTTGGGGTTACAAGAGCAATGGTTTCTACACCGTATATGATGCAGCAACAGGCAAGGGTGATTTGGTATTGAAAGAAAACGGCACCTGGGCACTGGCTGAAGGCGTAAAGGACAACAGCTACAAGCTCTTCGGCGGTAACCTCTATCCAGGCGTAGCCAAGGTAGAAGTTGACGAGAATGGTGATGCAGTGAAGCAGCGTCTGGGTAACACCGTACCAACCACAACTGGTGGTTTCGGTTTCGACGGTCACGTTGGTAACCTCGACTTCAACCTGTTCTTCAACTACTCATTGGGCAACAAGCTGGTAAACGGTACCAAGCTTGCCAACGCATTCTATGCAGGTTCAGCCAAGAACTACAACCTGGTAGATGACTTCAGCGTAGGCAACCGCTATACCTGGATTGACCCAGCCAACGGTAACAACATCGGTCGCCCATCAGCTAGCCTCATTGCAGAGTATGGTGGTGTAGAGAATGTAATGAACCGCTTGAATGAGATTAACGCCAACGCTAATATCTACAATCCAGCAGGCGTATCAAACATGCAGCTCATCAGCTATGCTGTAGAGGATGCATCATTCCTGCGTCTGCAGAACGTAACAGTGGGTTACACCTTGCCAAAGAAGTGGGTAAACAAGTGCTACTTGCAGAACGTACGCATCTACTTCACAGGTTACAACCTGCTTTGCTTCACCAACTACACAGGCTACGATCCTGAGGTGGATACAAGTTCTAAGAAGAACCCAATGACCCCAGGTATCGACTATGCAGCTTATCCAAAGAGCCGCACCTTCGTAGGTGGTATTAACGTTACATTCTAACTTTATAAGATAATAACAATGAACAAGATATTATATGCATTTGCATTGGTAGGCGTATTAGGATTGTCTTCATGCTCCGACTTCCTGGATCAGACTTCTCCATCAGAGATGACTGCAGAGAATACCTACGCCTCACCTTATTATACCAATCTTCGCGTCAATAAGCTCTATGGTGGCATGGGACAGGACCGTACCTACGCACAGGACTTGTCTATCGTATGGAACCTGAACAGCGACTGCGAATTAGTTGATGGTCTTGGAAGCAACGCAACCAATACCTCAAATGAGCGTGGAAACATGAACTATAACATGGACCCGGGATGGAGCAAGATCAGCGGTGTATGGGATGCTGAGTATGGTATCATCGAGGATGCCAACCAGATTATCGAGGGTATCCGCAGCAGCGCTACACTCACAGCCGGCGGTGCTAACCAGAAGTCTATGGAGCGCAGCCTCGGCGAAGCGCTTACCATCCGTGCCATGGTTTACTTTGACCTGGTTCGTATCTTTGGTGATATTCCTTTCAAGAGAGAAGCATCAAAGTCTGACTTGAGCAACGCTTACCTGGAGAAGACCGACCGCGACGTGATCATGGATTCCCTGATGAACGACCTGGATGAGGCTATCGAATACCTGCCATGGGCAGACCAGGTATCAGGCTATACCACAGAGCGCACAACCAAGGGTTATGCTCACGCCCTCCTGGCACAGATTGCCATGACTCGTGCCGGCTACGCAATTCGTGAGAAATCAAAGGATGGATATGAGACTGCATCTTACAGCGATGCTACCTATCCAACACAGCGCCCAGGTGCAGCAGACCGCAAGGCTCTCTACGAGCGTGCCCTGAAGCATTGGTCAGCTATCATCAATGACAATACTCATAACCTCAACCCATCTTTCGAGAACGAGTGGTACCTGATCAACCAGCTCTCTCTCGACAAGACTTACCACGAGAACCTCTTCGAGATTCCTTTCGGTGAGAACGTTACAGGTGAGCTGGGTTACACAGTGGGAGTTCGTCTGAATGGTGTCACAACAGAATATGGCTATGGCAACTCATCTGGTAAGATGAAGGTTACAGCTCCTCTGCTCTATTCTTACGACAAGAAGGATACACGCCGTGACATCACTTGCGCTAACTTCGAAATCAAGCAGGATGGCAGCAACACCATAGAGAGCATGATTAAGAATGCTCCTTTCGGTATGTATGTAGGAAAGTGGGATGCCCGCAAGATGAACAACACCTGGTTGCAGAACAACCTGAAGGCTACAGCTAAGCATACCACAGGTATCAACCCTGTGAAGATGCGCTATGCTCAGGTATTGCTCTACTATGCTGAGTGCATGAACGAGTTGGCTGGCAATCCAGATGCCAACTATGAAGGTTCTGCAAACGGTATGACAGCCCGCCAGGCTCTGGAAGCAGTTCACACACGTGCCTTCAACAAGGATGACAAGAACGATGCCAAGGCTTACGTCAACAACATCGCTTCAGACAAGGACGCATTCTTCAATGCTCTCGTTCAGGAGAACATGTGGGAGTTTGCCGGTGAAGGTATCCGCAAGTACGACCTGATCCGTTGGAACCTCCTCGCAGAGAAGATCATTGAGTTCAAGCAGACTTACCTGGCTGAGCTTGCAGACGGTACTTACCAGAAGACTATCTACTTCAACTACCTGGATAAGAACAAGACTAAGATTGACTTCTCTAGCGTAACATGGTATGGTATTCCTGACGGAAAGACATCTGCTGACTACGATGACAGCATCGATTCATTCGGTGCAGCTAAGCTGGATACAGGTAACGATACACAGGTTGACGTAAACCTGCCATCTATCAGCAGCGGTCTGGTTGGCGAAGACGTAGCAGTGAAGAACCGCTACCTCATGCCAATCGCTTCAACAACCATCTCTGCAACCAACGGCAAGATCCACAACTCTTATGGTTATGCAGACTAATTCATCTTTAATAAAAAAAGACAAGAAAATGAAGAGCATTAAAAACATATTGGGCACAGCGTCTATGATGGCATTGGCTCTGTCGGCTACTTCTTGTACCGATGGCAATGACTGGGACGTAGATGGCAGCCTGTCAAGATTGTTCGGTCTCAACGGTGACAAAATCACCGTTGAAACTGCCGAAACATCAGCTACTGTTACATTCTCTGCCTTCACATCAAAAGCAGTTGCAGAACCTGAATACTATGTATTCGAGGTAAGCAAGGACTCTCTTTATGAGGGTGTCGAGAATGCCAACATCATCAAATACGGTGAAGATAAGACCTTGACTTCTTCTCCTGTAGTTCTCTCAGGTCTCGATGGAGACAGCAAGTACTTCATGCGTGTAAAGGCTATGTCTTCTACTACCAACGAGTCTAAGTGGGTTTACTATAAGGATGGTTCCTCTTTCAAGACGAAGGCAGAGCAAATCTTCAACAACGTTGAGTCAACCGACCTCTTCGAGGATCATGTGAACTTGAGCTGGACTCCAGGTGCTGAAGTTACTCACATCACTTACGTCAAAGCTAACGATGCAGAGAACATCCAGACCATCAATTTGACAGATGAGCAAAAGGCAGCTGGTAAATATACCCTTACCAACTTGCAGCCAACAAGCACTTATACCATCACTATCTATAAGAATGATGTAAAGCGCGGTCAGTTGCAGGTTACAACTCCAGCAGCTCCTCCAGCAGCCAGCATCAAGTATACACTTCCTAGCGATGTAACAATCATCTCTCAGACTCTCATCGACGAGATTGCTGAACAGGCAAAGGCAGAAGCAGGAAACGAGACCAACTATAGCGCAACCATCTGTATTCCTGCTGGTGCTAAGGTAGCTCTCTACGGCACAAATGATTCTGACGGTGGCAAGACCAACGTAACCATCCCAGACGGAATGTCTGTTACATTCTTCGGTTTGGCTGGTGGCGAGACTCCAACCATCACCCTCGACAAGAACTTTGATATAGCAGGTTCTCATGCTTACATCAAGTTCCAGAACGTGAAGTTGGAAGAGAATGGTGCCGGCTACTTCATCAACCAGAGCAAGGCTTGTACTGTAAGCGAGTTCTCTTTGGAGGATTGCGAGGTTAGCAATCTCAAGACATCATTCTTCCGTATTCAGGGAAGTGATGCCAAGTCTATCGGCAAGCTGACTTTGAAGAACAGTATCTTCACAAACCTCTGCGCAGGTTATGGTTTCATCCACGTTGATGCTGGAAGCGGAGCTGGCCATCTTGACAACGTAGAGATTGACGGTTGTACATTCAACAGCATCTGTGTAACTGGTAAGGTCTTCATCTTCAGCAAGAAGACAGATATGCAGGACATCACCATCAAGAACAGTACATTCTACAACTGTAATGGTAACGGACAATACTTCGTAGACTTCAACGTTGATACATTCGGTCCAAACACATTCACAATTGAGAATTGTATCTTCGGTAAGAGTGCAGATGAAGCTACCAACAAGAACATCAGAAGCAAGACTCCAGCTACTGTAGCCAACAGCTTCAGAACAACAGACTTCTTCAAGGTGATTAAGGGTGTGAATGATACAGAATTCAGCTCTACCCAGTTGTTCAAGGACCCAGCCAATGGCGACTTTACCATCAAGGCCGGAACTTTGAAGGAAAGAGCTGGTGACCCACGCTGGTATGCAGTAGAGGATTAAAATTCATCTCTTAAATATTTAAAAGTGCAATGCTCAAATTTGAGCGTTGCACTTTTTTTTGATTTTCTTGGAAGTTTAGAATAAAAAGCGTATCTTTGCAGGGACAATACTGCGTTAAATTAATATTTAATCGTCTGTAAATCAATAACTTATATTAAGAAGTGCTTATGAAAACTTAACTGTAAAAAGTTGGTCAAGTCGCTGATTTTCAGTAACTTTGTAGATCACGACAAATACAATATTACATGAATACAGGACTTGACCAATATATGGATATCTTTAAAGATGCAGTTGAAGATTCAGCTGCAAAGATAACAAAAAGTTTCGAGAAAATACTCATCGAGGTGATAATTTTGTTCATGGTAATACCAAGAAAGATAAATTTCACCCAAATGGGGAGGTATGGCTTGCATGTTGAGCAAACCTATCGCAACGCATTCGGCTTGAAAAAGTCGAAGTGCATTGATTGGCTCAAACTTAATGTCTCACTTGCCAAGCGCTTCTTGGGTAAACAGGGAAGATGGGCTATTGCCATTGATCCCAGCTACATCAGTAAAGCTGGCAAGAAAACACCACATATCGGTCGTTTTTGGTCAGGATGTGCTCAGTCTGTTAAACATGGTCTCGAAATCATGGGTATTGGCCTCATTGATATTGATGCCAAAGACTGCATGATGTTAAAAGCACACCAGTCGCTAAGTAATAAAGAACTGAGTCTTAGAAACAAGACTATGGTAGATTTCTATATCAGCGTCATTAAGCGTTACCGCAAGGAACTTCTTAAACTCTCAACCCTCATAGTTGCAGATGCTTACTTCTCTACAAGTACATTTGTTAATGGGATAAAGAAAGAAGGGTTCTCTTTGATAAGCCGCTTTCGTGACAATGCTTGTCTCTTTTATGTCTATGCTGGTCCACGTACTGGAAAACGTGGTCGCCCCAAGACCAAGGATGGCAAGATTGATATGAAGAATCTTGACCTCACTCGAATGGAGAAGATGGAGATGAAAGATATAGAAGGAACAGCTTATACTTTGATAGCCTATTCCAAGGCACTCAGGTGTAAAGTTAGACTTGTCATCTGGCAGATGCCGAATGGCAAGAAGAAACTATTCTTCTCTACAGACACCTCACTTTCGGGTGAAGAAGTACTTCTTTATTATAGAACCAGGTTCCAGATCGAATTTTGCTTTCGTGACGCCAAAGGCTATACTGGTCTTATGGACTGCCAGGCTCGCGATAAGTGGAAACTCGATTTTGCTTTCAATGCTTCGTTCACATCACTAAATGTTGCCAAGGTAACTATGAAGGAGATGGGAATGGAATATTCTATGTCTTCATTCAAGTCACTGATGACCAACATTTATCTGGTGAAACGAATTTTTAAAGCAAGCGGGTACACCCCGAACCGAACTTTAATTAGCAAGATTTTCAAAGATCTCTCGTGCTTACAGCGTATAGCTGCTTAGCACATTATTGAATTATTAACGAACTATTGCAGGGAAGTATTAAGCAAATAAGAAATGACAATGAACGGAGAAAACTATATAAGATTCGACTGGGCGATGAAACGTCTGCTGCGCAACAAAGCTAACTATGTTGTGCTTGAAGGATTTCTATCTTCATTGCTTGGGAAGAAATTTAAGATTCACCGCTTTCTGGAAAGCGAAAGCAACCAAGAAGACGAATACGATAAATATAACCGAGCCGATATTCTGGCAGAAAGCGAAGATGGGCAATTATGCATCATTGAAGTACAAAATAGCCGTGAAGTAACCTATTACCACCGTATACGCTATGGTGCATCTAAGGCAATAACAGAGTATATTGGTTTTGTCAAACCATACGAAGCTGTCAGCAAGGTATATTCTATCTATATTGTGTATTTTAAACTGGGACAAGGCAAAGATTATGTTTACCATGGCAAAACCGAGTTCATCGGTGAGCACGAACCACATGATACTCTTAAGCTCTCCATCCGACAGAATGAGAAATTCTTTGGCATCAAGGATAAAGATTTAGAACTAAGGAAGGGGCCGGGAGACTTATTCCCAGAATACTACATACTACGTGTCAATGATTTTGACAAGGTAGCAACTACTCCACTTGATGAATGGATTGAATTTCTAAAAACAGGTTCTATCAGTTCAAAAGCCACTGCTGCAGGATTACCAGAAGCACGCGAACGCCTGCGTGTAGATTCACTCTCTCAAAAAGACAAGCAAGCCTATTTCCGTCATTTAGAAGCGGTTAGACACATGAAGAGTCTCTTTGATACCAGCCATGACGAGGGTTATCAAGATGGACTAACAGAAGGAAGAATTGAAGGAAGAGCTGAAAGAAGAGCAGAAGGAAGAGCAGAAGGAGAAAAAGAAAAGACCAAAGAAATCGCCCTCAAACTTCTTGCTTTAAATACGCCAATGGACATCATTTCCCAATCTACAGGATTATCTATAGAGGAAATCAAAAAGATAAATTCATAAATACATAAAAAGTGCAATGCCCGATGAGAGCATTGCACTTTTTATGTACAATCACGCAATCGTTTTCGTATTATTTTGAGATGATTATACCTTATAATATAAAGAATAGTTGTAATTTTGCCACAAATATAAATTTAGCCTAAATTACAATGAGAAAATCAATCATCAAAACTATCGTGCTTTCAGCACTCTTGGCTCTGCCAGGCATTGCCAAGTCCCAGACTTTTACAGGTATTACTTCTGAGCAAAATGCCCAGAATACTCCTGAGGGATGGACAGCAGTAACATTACCACAGTTGCCAGCCATCACATCGGCAAATACGTTTAACATCATAAACTATGGTGCATCTACATCGGCTGCAGATAACACCAAGGCTATTCAGAAAGCCCTGGATGCAGTTCCTTCAACTGGCGGCGGTATGGTCGTAATACCTGCGGGTATCTGGATGTTTGGTAGCACAGACCAGATGACCAGCAAGACAGAGGTGCTCAGCATCAAGTCTAAGACTGTACTCCACCTTTGCGCTGGAGCCACCTTGAAGCTCGTGGAATACGACAAGGCTCCTAACAATAAGACTGTCTTCATCGGCGGAAAGAACAAGGGTAAGAACGTTACCGACATTGTTATCGAGGGTGAAGGTGAAACTTCAGTCATCGACGGTCAGGGTGCACGCTGGTGGCTCGCAAGAGAGAATGGCGAAACCTTCAATCCTGGTGCAATGATCCGCTTCGAGCAGGGCAAGCGTTTCCTGCTCCGCAACTTCAAGATTCAGAATACTCCAGGTGTAAACATCACCATCAGCAACAGCGGTAAGGCTAGCCATGCTACCATCCATGATGTAACCATCAGTGAACCATCATCTGAAGCTGGCAGGGGAAAGGCATCGCATAACACCGATGGAATCTCCATCTGGGGTCCATACGTCAATATCTACAACTGCAACATCAGCAACGGCGATGACAATATCGTTTGCGACAACGATGCACAATATATCCATGTATGGAACTGCTACTTCGGAACTGGACATGGTGCTTCTATCGGCAGCTTCACCAACAACATCAAGCATGTATGGTTCGATAACATCACCATGAACGGTACTACTGCGGGCATCCGCATGAAGACAGGTCAAGATGTAGACAAAACAACCAACAAGGTAACTCTCCGTGGCGGTTGTGAGGAAGACTGGAAGTTTACTAACTTCACCATGACCAAGGTAAAGAACCCACTCTCTATCGACTGCTTCTACGACAAGAACTACAATAGCGATCCTGCTGTAGATAAGGCAAACGCAAGAGCTGTAGATGGCACTACCCCAACCTATAATGGTATTTATCTGCAGAATGTAAAGACTACAGATGTTTGCGATGGCAACGCTATCTTCTTTGTTGGTCGCCCAGAGAGCCACATCAAGAACGTGACACTCGACAATGTGCAGATTTCAGCAAAGAAGGGTATCGATATCCGCTTCGTAGATAATCTCGTATTCAAGAACAACTCTAAGATTACCGTCAGCAGCGGTTCTATCTGGATCAAGAAGTTTGATTCTACATGGGATGATCAGTGCGGTGCTACAACTACAGGTTCTACCATAACAGATACAAAAGGGCCTTTCACTTTGAACTCAAAGACCCTAACTGATAAAACAGCAGGTTCTTTCAGCAATGGTTTCGCCATCAGCAATGAAAAAGGAAAGACATATGATATTGGGTCTGGTACAAACTACATCAAGTACAGTGCAAACCAATACACCATCATTATTCCTGATGGAGTAAAGATAACCAAGATGGATATTGAGGGTCGCAACAACTATGATACTGCTGATGCCTATATCGGCGAGATTAATGGTACAAGCTATGATGCAACAACCTATGCCTTCCCAAAGGACAAGAGCGTGAAGAAATATACTGTAGAGTTTGATTCTCCTGTAGAGCACACATTGACCTTCACACCGAAAGTAAAACAATGCATTTTGGCATTTACTCTTTATACTGAAGTAACCAACTCTATAGCTGGTATCACATTAGATAATAAAAACAAGGCGGACAACAATGTTTATGACCTCAGCGGTCGCCTGGTAATCAAGAACGCTTCTACAAGCGATTTGCAGGCTCTCAACAAGGGTATTTATATCCACAACAACAGAAAGTACATTGCAAAGTAATATAAAACACTATATCACTCAAACAAAGTCCCCCAGCCAATCAATTTTGGTTGGGGGATTTTGTTTGAGTAAAACACAAAAAAGTATCCTAAGATACTTGCCAAACTATCCTAAGATAAATGGCAAAGAATCTAAGAATAAAGAAAGCGAGCACCATCCCTCGATGATGCTCGCCCAAAACTAGTGTGTTTCTAACCAAAAATATCTATTAGTATCCTGGGTTCTGCCAGAAACCTGTCGTACTATTCACCTCTGTGGTGAAGTTCTGAACAGCGTCAATCTCATTCTGTGGGATTGGACGATAGAGATAATGCTTGCTGACATCAGCCTTCAGGTTGTCAGCTGCCTGTGCATTATACTTCTGTACGTACTCGTAAAGCTTACCTGTACGCTTCAAATCAAACCAGCGCATCTGCTCACCGCAGAACTCTACTGCACGCTCCTCAAGGATGGTATCGATAGTTGCATTACCACTCAAGGTATTATCCTTACCCTCGATAGCACGCGCCTGACGGAGCTGGTTGATAGTTGCCATGGCTGCACCACCATCACCGAGAGCCAACTGACATTCTGCCTTGATGAGATACATCTCTGGGATACGCATCACGATGGCATCACGGCTGGAGATGTCATGAGTTGGGTAGTTTGGATCATAAACATCATCCAAGAACTTCTTGATGCCAGGGAATGAGCACCAACCAGCAATCTTATACAGGTTGTAACGATTATCACCATAAACCTTTGAGGTTGGCACGGCTGCTTCTGTTGGCTTGGCTGTAGCCTCATCCATAGATGTGTAAACAGGGATGTCACCACCTGCCATAAACTGGATACGGTATCTGTTCTTTGCCCAAGCCTGCATAGCCTGTCCCTCTGGAGAATCACCATCCATTGGACAATAGTAAATAGCGGTATCCTGCAACTCTGGATAATTCTTTGAATTCTTAGCCAAATCAGGTGAAGCTATATCATAGTGATCAAGCAAAGTTGCTTCTGAACGCTGATCGGTTGTCTTATGCTTCTCCAACAGGTTCCACAAGTGCAATGAAGGCAAGTAGCGGGTGAATCCACGTCCGTATGGAGAATAAGCTGCGCCACATTCTACATTCTTACCAGTTGATTTACTCTTGATGGTTGTCTTGCCAGCAGCTATACGCCAGAACACCTGTGTGTCTTTCTGACCATTGCCACCCAAGTCGTTAGCGCCATTGTTCCACATAGAAACAAACATCAACAACATGGCATTACCACCACGAGTATAACCCGTACGGGTAATCAAACTATTGTACTGCATTGGGCTACCACCTTCCAAACGATAACGGTAAGGAATGCAGTTGGCATTGGTCTTGATGTCCTGAGAATAGGTTACACCGAAGAGCGCCTCCTGATTGGTATTATAGCTCTCATTAGCCATCGTCCATACATGCTTGTAGTTATTGTCAAGACTTGCATAATCGCTTGCACCAATAACAGCCTCTGCATCTGCCTGAGCAGCTGTATAGAGAGCATTCTTGTCTTTACCATCATAATTGCCACCCTTGACGGTCTGACCTAACTGACCACCCAACCAGGATGCTGCATAAAGCAATACTCTTGATCTCAAAGCCTTAGCTGCCCAATAGTTGGCACGTCCATCAGCCTTGGTCTTGTAACCTGCAGCCTCAAACTTAGCGATAGATTCATCCAAATCGTCCAATACCTTACCGAACACTTCATTCTCTGGCATTCTGGTAGGATTGAAATTCTGAGCTGTTACTGGTTCTGAATTATATGGGATAGCTCCCCAGGTGTTAACCATGTGGAAATAATAGAAAGCTCTCAGGAAAAGAGCCTCACCCAGATAACGGTTCTTCAGATCCTCACCCAAGAAGTTTGCATCATTCACATACTTGATGGCATTGTTGCAGACATCTGTAGCACTATAGAAAAGTTCCCAATAGTTATCAAGACAAGGGTTATCTGCCACATTGTTTTCCAATGCTGCTGCATTGAAATTGTAAGAGCAAAGGCTCTTCTGCTTGTTATCATAACCATAATAGAAGAGGTCGGTACCCATTTCACTTAAACCTAAACCTGCTTCCTTACCATACCAGCCACGGGCAAAGGTGTAGCAGTTTGCTACAAGACCTTCCAGACCAGCAGGAGTTTTATATGCCAAACCGGCAGTTTCACCCACTTTATTCTCTTCTTCCAGAAAATCAGAACAAGAGGTAAGTCCCAACATCATAGAAGATGCCGCTGCCATGAATAATATCTTTGTTTTCATAATTGATTCGATGTTTTTAGAATTCTACATTAAGACCGATTACAACCTGCTTCTGCATAGGGAATGAGATGCTACCACCACGCTCTGGGTCGTAGTTGTCAATCTTACTCCATGTCATGAAGTTCTTCATTGAGCAATATACTCGAGCCTTATTCATACCGATAGTATGCAACCACTTAGCTGGCACATTATAAGAAAGGGTGATATCCTTAATCTTGAAGTAATCAGCCTTTTCGTATGTGAACGCAGACTTGTAAGTTGACCAGATCTTGCTGGAATTAGTATCCAAACCTGGGTTAGGGAATTTTGCATCTGTATTGGTTGGTGTCCAATAATCGATAGCATCACCCCAGTTAGCAGACTCAAAGTTCAACTGCTCATTCATTGCGTATGAAATATAACCGCCCAAACGAGCCATCAACTGTACTGAGAGTGAGAAGTCCTTATAGGTGAATGTATTGGTCATACCGAATACATGGTTAGGATCCTGGTTGTAGAGTACACGGTCGTCAGAGGTGATATTGCCATCACCATCCTTATCCAAAATCTTTGGAGAACCTGGTGTACCATAGCCCTTGGTACCTGTGCAACCTGGCTTCTTGCCTTCATGTGCAGCCTTAAAGTCTTCTACATACTGGTCGAACTCACCAATACCCCACTCACCGAGTACCTTGTAATCATAGAATGCGTTTACACGATTGCCTACGAACAAGCCCTTGGTACCAGATACATACTTATCAACACCACCTGTCAACTCAGTAATCTCATCCTTGAAATGAGAGTAAGACCAGTTGGCTGTCCAGTCGAAGTTCTTGGTACGAACGATATCTGTCATCAAAGAGATCTCAAGACCCTGTCCCTTTGTCTTACCGATATTGTCGATAACGGTAGGGAATGATGATGCAGGTGCTGTCTTATAGAACAACAAATCGTAGGTATGGTTCCAATAGTAATCAATGCTACCGCTGATACGGCCATCGAGGAAACCGAAGTCGAGACCAAGGTTGAATGATGAGGTCTTCTCCCATGTCAGGTTAGGATTACCCAACTGGCTTGGAATCTTACCAGATACATCTGTGTTGCCTAAATAGTAATAATAGGTATTGGCACTCAGTGATGTCAATGTAGAATAAGCGTCAATAGCTGCATTACCGGAAATACCCCAAGAAGCACGAAGTTTCAAGTTGCTCAAAACTTTCTGGTCTTTCAACCAACTCTCCTCGATCATTCTCCAACCACCTGCTACAGATGGGAAGTAACCCCACTTGTGACCCTTTGCCAAAGTAGATGAACCATCAGCACGAAGTGAAGCGGTCAACAGATACTTGCTGGCATAAGAATAGTTCAAACGACCAAAGAATGACAACATGGAAGTCTTGACGTAGGTAGAAGTTGTCACAGGAGAAAGGATCTTAGACAGATCATTGTAACCGCTCTCATAATAATGAGTAGCACCTGCATCACCGCCTACGGTAGAACTTTCTGTCACTGTCTGGGTCAACTCATGACCAAGCAATGCTGTCAAATCATGCTTCTCTGCTATCGTAGTATTGTAATTGATGGTATTATCCCATGTAATCGCAGTAGAGTTATTTCTAATCTGACGAATATAGCTGGTAGAAGGAGACTGGTATCTCTGCTGACTCTGATAGTCCTGATACAAGCCATTGCGTGAGTCGCTTCTATCTACAGCAAACATAGAGCGCAAGTTCAGACCCTTCAGAGGAGCAACCTCCACATAAGCATTGCCGAAGAAACGGGTTGACTCTGTATTATTCTGATAAGCACCATCCACATCATCCAGCAATGGAGAACAGTGAGCTGCATACCAAGGGTTTGGAGTTGCATTGATGCTTCCATCTGTCAAATATGGATGAGTAATGGAGGTCATCTTCAAAGCCTGGTTGTAAACACCGGAATTACGACGATTCCAGTTTTTGTAAGTAAAGAGTAAGCTGGATCCTACCTTCACAACCTTATTGATGCGATGGTCGATATTCACCTTACCATTGTAGCGGCTCATCTGATCGTTCTTCATCAAACCACGGTCGTACATAGCACCCAAGGAAATATTGAAATTGGTCTTTTCACTACCACCAGCTACATTTACTTCATAGTTCTGAGAGGTACTGTTTTTCAAGAGCAAATCGCCCCAATCAGTATAGGAACCATCATTATAAATATCGAATGTAGATGTACCATCATCCAGTTTATTGGTCAGTACACTTTCAGGAGTGATGCTGCCGAGCACGGTATTGTAAGCCTCCAAAGTCTTGTCAGCACCTTTATACCAAGTCGAATAAGCACTCTTGTCTATCAGGCGCTGTACTTCCTTTGCACCGTACATAGAATTTGCTGCATTGGTAGCACTGTTGAAAGAATTGTAGAAATTGAATCCTACTGAAGTCTTACCGGCCTTACCACGCTTAGTAGTAATGATGATAACACCATTGGCACCACGGGTACCATAGATAGCAGTAGAAGAAGCATCCTTCAATACCTCCATAGACTCAATATCTGATGGATTAAGGTCGAGCGTAGAACCATAAGCCACTCCATCCACAAGAATCAACGGATTATTGGATGCCAACATAGAACGGGCACCACGGAGATTGATGCTTACACCAGAACCTGACTCACCACTTGACTGCTGCAAGTCCATGCCAGGAATCTTAGCCTGCATCGCCTGCATCGCATTGGATGAAGCTACATTCTTAAGATCGTCAGACTTGATGGAAGCGACAGAACCTGTCAAATCGCGTTTCTTCACTACGCCATAGCCGATGACAACCAATTCATCCAGAGAATTGTTGTCTTCCTCCATCACGATATCGACTGAGTTCTGTGCACCTACCTTTACCTTCTTTTCCTTGTAACCGATATAGGTAAATTTGAGAACTGTAGATGGATTAACTCCGTTAATAGAAAAGTTACCATCCAAATCGGTGACAGAGCCTAAGCCTGCCATTCCTTCAGGAACAACACTAACGCCAATCATTGGTTCGCCATTAGAATCCTTCACTGTACCCTTGATTGTTTTCTGTTGTGCAAAAGCACCAAAACAAACAGAGCCTAAAGCCAGTGCCATACTGACACGTTTCAGTTGTTGATACATAAACTTCTGTTTTAGGTTATTATTATTTCAAGTTTTTAAGCTGAACTTAATTTTGCTTTTATTCAGTTTTCATACAAACTCACCTTATTCATCACGACTTGGTTCCGTTATTATGAAGCGGCTCCTTAGTTATTATGTAGGTTTGTTATGCTGCAAAGGTATGAAAAATTCTCAAAAGGTCAATGCAATTACATACACAAAATAACGTAAACGTTTACGAACAAGTGTATAAAAAAGCGCCCATCTTCCATCAGATGAAGCGCTTTTTATACGTTTATATTCAAAAAAAGTGTATCTTCTAAAAAAGTCAGAAGATACACTCTTGTTTTATATTTTTTTCTTCAGGGATTTCCTGAAGAATCTCATTCCTACTTATCAGTAGTTTTCTTGGCAGCAGGTTTTGCTGCTGTCTTGGCAGGTGCCTTCTTTGTAGCAGTCTTCTTTGTAGCAGTCTTGGCAGGTTTCTGTGCTTCACGCAGTTTCTCTACTTCCTTTTCTATCTTGTCCAACTTAGCCTGGAGACGGGTGATTTCCTTATCCTTCATCTCTATCTCCTCCTCCATATTGGTTACACTGGTCATGTAATTATCGAGCTGCTCATTGTCCATCTCTGGATGGAGAGAGTTTACTAGGTTGAGGAAGTCGCCCAGAATGTTCATGTAATTTGTGAAAGCATCAAATGGACTTGAATAGATACCACGGTCAAGACCCACATTACTTGGCTTGGTAGTCATGAAACGGAAGTTATTGCTTGCCTGCAAGTAATCCCAGTCCTGATTGATACGAGGATCATTGGCAATACGTACACGGTCGGCTACACTATAGAGTTTGTTGAAAGCCTCACGCTGCATCGGATTTCCGAGCCATGTGCTGACATCACGCTCCTCATCCACCCAACTCAATGTATCAGGTACATTCAACTCGCCCACTGACTTCATCTTCTTGCAGATCTCTGAAGGTGTAGAGAAGGTAATGCCCTTCTGGCGTGCACATTCCGGCAATGCCTTGAAGAACTCGAGAATATTACTGGACAATGGCTGGGCAATACCAAGGGCTGACAGTTCCATGAAGATATTGATAATCTGCTCTTCCTGTGGCAAAGCTGCTATCTCATTGATATAGGTATCAGCAAAAAGTGGATAACCATCCCAACTACTATTATTGAAACGCAAAGAGATATCATCGCTCAAACGGATATCACGGAGCAAAAGCTTCAGATTTGGAGCTATCGGACAATGATAAACATAGTGTGGAGACTTCCAGCCCAATACATGCTTGGCACCTTCGGTCAACATACCTTCGAAGCCCATCTGAGAAGCCTGCAAACCAATATCATCGCTGTAAATGAGTGATGAATTGCGAAGCACAGTTGGCTCCTTACCGAAATATTCCTTGATCTTGGAAGCCTGACGCTTAACCTCCTTGGCAAAGCTATCCTCATTGACGAGAGAGGCAAGACCATGAGAATATGGCTCTGCGAGGAACTCTACACAACCGGTAGCATTCAGTTCCTGCAATTTTTCCAATACCTGAGGAGCATGCATTTCCAACTGTTCCATGCCGACTCCTGAGAGTGAAAAGGCTACCTTGAAATACTTGTCACTCTGATGGATCATCTCCAACAGGGCATTGAGCGCTGGCATATATGACTTCTCAGCTATCTCGCTGATAGAACGCTCATTCTCGTAATCATCATAGTAATAATGATCAGTACCGATGTCGAAGAAGCGGTAGCGTTTCAGATGGGTAATCTGATGTATCTCGAAATATAAACAAATTGTCTTCATAATTTGAAACTTGATATTTGAACGTTTAACTTTATGACAAGCAAAGACAAAGAGTTCTTCGCTCTTCGTTCTTCACTCTTCACTTAACCTACTTCCATCCTAAGGTTTTAAGGTATAAGTCCCTGATGCGGGCACCCACCTTTTCCCAGGTAATCTGGTCAACTTCCTTCTTGCCCTCCACAGAAAGATAGTCGAAAAGACTCTCATTATGACAGATACTGTAGATGGCATCTGCAAGGGCATGAATATCCCAGTAATCTACCTTGATGCAGTTGGTAAGAATCTCACCGCAACCACTCTGCTTGGAAATGATGGTAGGTGTACCACACTGCATGGCCTCCAAAGGAGAGATACCGAAAGGTTCACTCACAGAAGGCATGACATAGACATCGGAATCCTTCAGGCACTCATACACCTGCTTGCCACGCATGAAACCAGGGAAATGGAAACGATCGGCAATACCTCGCTCTGCTGCAAGATAAATCATCTGATCCATCATATCTCCTGAACCAGCCATGCAGAAACGCACATTACGGGTACGATGAAGCACCATATTGGCAGCCTCAACGAAATATTCAGGTCCCTTTTGCATGGTGAGACGACCCAAGAATGTAACCACCTTCTCCTTGCCCTGATGATCAGGACGAGGAATATCCTGCCACTCCTGCTTCAATGGATATACCGCATTGTGCATAGCAAAGCACTTGCGTGGATCCTGGTGATACTGATTGATGACCGTCTGTCGGGTCAACTCAGATACACACATGATACAGTCAGCATTGTCCATACCATCCTTCTCGATGGAATAAACGGTAGGGTTTACCTTACCACGGCTACGGTCGAAATCGGTAGCATGCACGTGAATGCACAATGGTTTACCACTCACCCTCTTGGCATGAATACCAGCAGGGAAAGTCAGCCAGTCGTGAGCATGGATAATATCAAATTCCTCACTTCGAGCTACCACACCGGCAATGATGCTATAGTTGTTGATCTCGTCGTGGAGATTGGATGGATAACCACCTGCAAAATCCATACATCCGAGGTCGTTGACATTCATATAGTTGAAGTCGGCATAGATATGATCGCGATAACGGAAATAGTCATCCGGATTCATAATATTGCCTACTCGCTGCTGTACGTAATCATGATTGACATCACGCCAGGCGATAGGCACACTATTCATGGCCACAATCTTACAAGCACTGCGGTCCTCATCACCGAAAGGATGAGGAAGACAGAGTATGGTTTCAATGTCACCCTGGGCATGCAAGCCCTGAGAAATACCAAAGTTAGCAGTAGCCAAACCACCAAATACATGAGGAGGATACTCCCATCCAAACATTAATACTTTCATATAGCAGTCCTCCTTATTAATATTGATACTTATCGAGTAATTCGAGTGCACGCAGAATCTCTGCCACATTCATGGCAAAGGAAATGGCACCACGTCCAGCAAATGGAGGGTTACCATCAAAGAGTTCGCTGATGGTACCGAGACAATGATAAGACATTTCATCTTCATATCCCACCATCTGGCGCTCGATGAAACTCAATCGGGTTCTTCTGTAGAGTTTCAAACTTGCCTCCATATAGAAACCGCCGAGCCAAGGCCATGCAGTACCCTGATGATATGCATAATCTCGCTGGCTCTGAGGACCTACATAGACAGGATTATAACCGCCACTCTTAGGAGAAAGAGAGCGCAATCCCTTAGGGGTCAGGAGTTCACGTGTACAGATATCGAGCACTTTCTTCTTCTGGTCTTGAGAAAGAGGAGAATAGTCGAAAGCGACTGGGAAAATCATATTAGGTCGAACACTCCAATCGATCATGTTACCATCTACATAGTCATAGAGATAACCATACTCATTGAGGAAAGTATCGAGGAAAGACTGCTTGGTCTTCTCTGCCAATTCCAGAAGATGCTGTTGTCTCTCTTGCTTGCCTTCCAGTTCGCAGAGAGCAGCACAGAAGCACAATGCATTGTACCACAACGCATTGAATTCCACAATATAGCCACTTCTTGGAGCTACAGGTTTTCCGTTGGCAGTAGAGTTCATCCATGTCACAGCCTTATTCTTTCCATCAGCGTAAAGGAGTCCGTTAGGATGCAATTCCAGATTAGGATGGTGATTGCCTTCGATAAAGAGCATGACACTCTTGATGAACTTACCATATTTCTTCAGACATTCCTCCTTGCTGGTTTCCTTAGCATACTGCTGAAGAGCCCAGATTGCCCAGAGAGGAACATCCGGCTGTTCCAATTCGGTAATATTCACCGTGATATCCTTTCCTTCCATGAATTCCTGATATCCCTTCATGGCAGTCTTCATCACCAGTTCAAAGTAGTCATTTTCCTCTATAGAGAGGGTAAGACCCGGCAAAGAAATAAATGTATCTCGCGCACGGCACTTGAACCAAGGATAACCAGCCAGAATGTATCGGTCATCATTTTTCTCACGACGGTGGAACTGATGGGCAGCATTGACAAGACAATGGAAGAAATTGTCACGAGGGGCTCTTTCTGCCACTTCCTTATCAAAAAGTTTCTTCAATGTACCGGTCTTGATTTCAGATGTAGATGCAGCAAAGACAATGCTCTCACCTTTCTTGATTGGCATCTCAAAATAACCAGGTACATAAAGGTCCTCATTGGAAGCATAGCCACGCTCCTGCTCCTTAGGATACTCCACACCACGATACCAGTCTGGGGCAAAAACAAACTCGTTATTCTTGGAGAACTGCATATAAAGGTCTGGATAACCTGCATACATACAAGTCTTGATACCATTATCCACTGCTGAATACTCACGGGATGCTGTTCCATTCTCATGGGTAAACTGACGCACGCTTCTGAATGCCAAGAATGGACGGAAACGCAAGGTGGTAGCTGAATGACAATCCACCATGGTGTATCTGATCAAGATGCGATCTTCATAATGCTGAAAAACGACCTCTTTCTTTAAGATGACACCACCTACACGGTAAAGCGTTGTTGGCACCTTATCGCAATCAAACTCACGAATGTATTTATGGCCCATCGGGCTAAAGTTGTTGCCTTGATACTTGTGCAATCCGAGATTGAATTCAGCGCCATGCTGAATGACTGTAGGATCGAGAGAACTCAGCAATACATGATTGTCGCCATCCAGTTCTGGAACAGGGATAACCAGCAAACCGTGATACTTTCGAGTATTACAGTCAACAATCGTAGAGCACGAATAAGCACCCGAGCGGTTGGTTCTAAGCAACTCCTTCGGCAATGACTCCTGTAGGTTGGTCATCAGGGCCTTTTCGAATTTTAGATAACTCATAGATCTATATTAAGGTTTTTAATATTTTTTGTTGACTTTATTGCATCCAAAGGTAAGGAAAAAAAGCGAAACGACAAAGTTTTTTGGCAAAGAATTTAAGAAAATCGCTATATTTAATGTTTTATAAGCTTTTAAAGGGCAAATATTCCCCGTTTTTAAGTCACTTAGATGAATACACACAGTTTTGTGTAGCCTCTTTACAACAATCACACAATCGAAAAAAGGTGCACCGGAACTTGTATTCCGATACACCTTATTATTCTTAAAACCTTATTATTCTTGAAATAAGATCAATCTGACTACTGCGGTATCAGGAAGTTGATTACTTCCTGCTCCACCGTAATGCGGTAAGGCCCAACAGGCGTCTTCATCAATCGACCATCTACACCAATCATCGCATGAGAAGAATCCTCTACCACCACCTCTCTCGTGCGATAGGGATGCACACTTTTATGATTGAGGAATTTACCTTTGACGAAAAGATAAAAGCCTTCAAAGAGCTGGGTCATACCAGGATGATGAACTACAGAGACATCCAGAAGACCATTGTAAGGCACCGCATTAGGAGTCTGTCCATATCCCGATGCATTTCCTACACACATGGTCATCACCCTACGCTTAATGACATCTGAATTGATGCGGATATGCATCTTATAGTCTAATCGCTGGAAAATCATCAGCACGAATGAGAAGAGGAACGACAGGGTGCGGGAACCGAATACATGATGGGTCTTGCGACGCAAGTTCATGATAGCAGCTATCAGACCGACATTCACGCAATTGAGAAAATAGCGGTGACAGTTTTCCCCCTTCTTGTTCTGATAACGGATACAACCTAAATCTATCTTACGCACACGACGCTGCTGGAGCCATTTGATAGTCTGTTCATAATCACTATCATCAAATCCCCAGAAATGAGCAAAGTCATTCATCAGTCCATTAGGAATAATACCCAGCGCAATCTGGTTTCTTACGGAAGCATCTACCTGCATCAGACAGTTTACTGCATCATTCAATGCAGAATCTCCACCCACAATAACGATTGTCTTATAGCCATTATTGATAAACATCTTAACCAGACGCTCTACACTTTTCTGATTCTCGCTTTGCACGAAATCATAGTCCACATGAAGTTGGCGCAAAACTTTCTCTATCTTAGTCCAGCGCGCACTGCTCCTCCATCCTCCTCGAGGACAATAGAGCAATCCCCATTTATTTTCATTTACAGCCACGTCGATTATTCTCCTATAATAATATTCTCTATATTAATAATAATGTATATACGATCAGAAATCCATCTATTACTTATCCAAATATCTATCAATCATATAAATAGCTACTGATTAGATTTCATCAGTTCAAGAACCTGCTCTACCTTCTGCTCCATCGGTTGAAGTGCATCTATCCAATGAATGGTACCCCCCCTGCGCTCCATACCACGGAACCAGGTCATCTGCCTTTTGGCAAACTGATGAATGGCGATTTCCAATCCTCTCAGCATCTCCTCATAAGAAGTTTTCCCTATCACATATTCTGTGACAAACTTGTATTCCAACCCATAGTACAACAGGTTTTCTGCAGGAATACCACGATCGAGGAGTCCCTTGATTTCCTCTACCATCCCATTCTCCAGACGCTGTTTCAGACGGCGGGTGATTTTATCACGGCGGGCATCACGGTCGATACTTACTCCTATCACCAAAGAATCAACCGCAGGCAATTCCCGCTCTGGCATTGGATGTTCGAGATTGTAAGTTTCAATCTCAATCGCACGGATGGCGCGCTGCGCAGTATCTACATCTGTGCGATTGTGCATATTAGAACCATTCTTCGCCTTCAAATCCACCAACATATCTGTCAGTTCTTCCAGCGTTTTACCTTCGAGAGAACTACGAAGAGCAGGATTTTGAGGAACTGGTGAAAGATGATAACCTTTCAAGACAGACTCGATATAGAGTCCGGTACCTCCACAGAGTATCGGAAGTACGCCACGATGAGTAATGTCCTGATAGGCATCATAGAAGTCCTGCTGATATTGGAAGAGATTATACTTGGTACCGGCATCACAGATGTCTATCAGATGATAAGGAATCAGTTTACCCCCTACCGTATAATCCTCAAGATCTTTTCCCGTACCAATATCCATGCCCCGATAGACCTGGCGACTATCGGCACTGATAATCTCAGCCCCATGCGTATCGCCACCCCACATGGAAGAATCCATGCCATTGATATGCGAGGCAAGTGCAGCGGCAAGACTAGTCTTTCCACTGGCAGTAGGACCCAATATGGTAATCATAGAATGTTTCATGGCGCAAAGATACAAATTTTTCCGATACAGACAAACAAAGAAATAAAAAAAATGGGAAAACAAGGCAAGAAAAGGAGAATCAGTATGCCTTTATGCTATAAAACTTCAAGCCATTAGACAAAAAAAACAAATAATAAAAAAGCCTGGCATTTTACAATGCCAGGCTATATATTGTCGTAAATCGCTTCAGCGGTATTACTTCAACTCAGCGAGGTACTTGATAGTACGAACCATCTGAGAAGTATAAGAGTTCTCATTGTCGTACCAAGAAACTACCTGTACCTGATATGTGTCGTCATCGATCTTGCTAACCATTGTCTGAGTAGCATCGAAGAGAGAACCGAAACGCATACCGATGATATCAGAAGAAACGATAGGATCCTCGTTGTAACCGAAGCTTTCGTTAGAAGCAGCCTTCATTGCAGCGTTGATACCCTCAACTGTAACGTCCTTACCCTTAACAACAGCTACGAGGATAGTTGTAGAACCTGTTGGAGTAGGAACACGCTGTGCAGAACCGATCAACTTACCGTTCAACTCAGGGATTACAAGACCGATAGCCTTAGCAGCACCTGTTGAGTTAGGAACGATGTTCTGAGCACCTGCACGAGAACGACGGAGGTCGCCCTTACGCTGAGGACCGTCGAGAATCATCTGGTCACCTGTGTAAGCGTGGATTGTTGACATGATACCTGACTGGATAGCTGCGTACTTGTTCAAAGTGTCAGCCATTGGAGCCAAGCAGTTTGTTGTACAAGAAGCTGCAGAGATAACTGTATCAGCTGGAGTCAAAGTCTTGTGGTTTGTGTTGTAAACGATAGTAGGGAGATCGTTACCTGCTGGAGCAGAGATAACTACCTTCTTAGCACCTGCTGTAAGGTGAGCAGAAGCCTTCTCCTTAGATGTATAGAAACCTGTGCACTCAAGTACTACGTCAACACCAAGCTCACCCCAAGGAAGCTCAGCTGCGTTAGGCTTAGCGTAGATAGTGATCTCCTTACCATCAACGATGATAGAGTTGTCTGTTGCCTCTACAGTGTGCTTGCCCTCGCCATACTTACCAGCGAAGCCACCCTGTGCTGTATCATACTTAAGAAGGTGAGCCAACATTTTTGGAGATGTAAGGTCATTGATTGCAACTACCTCATAACCATCTGCCTCAAACATCTGACGGAAAGCCAGACGACCGATACGGCCGAAGCCGTTAATAGCAACTTTTGTCATTTTTTTTAATATTTAAAATTAATGGTTTAAAATAATTCCATATTTTAAGCTCTCAAGCAATCCTGAAGTGCTGAAACATTCAAAAAAATAAGCTTTCAAGCATTTTTTTCTTTTTCCGAGCGCAAAGTTACTAATTTTTTTCTAACTTTGCACACGAAAAGAGTATTAAATAAGTTAAAAAAGGATAGTTGAGGTTTAATCTTGCTATAAAAAAAGCAGTTAACATGCCAGACTGACAACTCCATATTGCAAAATTCAATCCTTTCACAAGAATGAAATATGCATATCGGATGAAGAAATCAAACCCAATGATGCCTTACACCTTATTATATATATTGGAAAAATCATCATTCTGCAAGAAATGACAAAGTATAAAAACTAAAATTATATCAACATTTAAATAAACAAAAGTAAAAGAATTAAGTTATGAGTAAATTTTTGAATGAATTCAAGGAATTCGCCATGCGTGGCAATGTGCTTGACATGGCTGTCGGTGTGATCATCGGTGGTGCTTTCGGCAAAATCGTAAGTTCTGTTGTGGATGATGTCATCATGCCTCCTATCGGATGGTTGATTGGTGGCGTCAACTTCGCTGACCTCAAGTTGACCTTGCCTACCGTACAGGTTGCCGGTGAGGAATTCAAGACTGCGACCATCAACTATGGTAGTTTCCTCCAGACCTGTTTCGACTTCCTCATCGTGGCTTTCTGTATCTTCATGCTCATCAAGGTGGTCAACAAGTTAGCTAAGAAGAAGGAAGAACCTAAGGAGCCTGAGGCACCAAAAGCACCAGAGCCAAGTGCTGAGGAGAAACTTCTGATGGAGATTCGCGACTTACTGAAATCACAGCAGAAATAATTGCCACAACAAAAAGTGACAATAAAAGAAGTCCCATACGATCCGCAGAATGCCATCTGGCAGTACCTGGAATCGTATGGGACTTTTTTATTTAAAGATGGAATAGAAACCTTTGGGATTTCAACAGGTGCGTTTATCCCACTCCCAACAACTCAACTTCAAAGATAAGAGTAGAACCTCCTGGTATTCCTGGCTGAGAGAACTTTCCATATCCCATTTCGGCAGGAATATAAAGTTCCCACTGGTCGCCTACGTGCATCTGTTGCATCGCCACAATCCAACCATCTATCAGATCGCTCAATCGCATTGCAAACGGAGTTCCGCCACGGCTGGAATCAAACTTCTTGCCATTGATGGTCCAACCCGTATAATGAGCAGTCACAATACTGCGCTTGCCTGGTTGTGCCCCATTTGGATCTCCCTGTTTCAACACCTTATAATATATACCACGAGGGAGTGCTTTCACACCTTCCTCTTGAGCCTTTTCTTCCAGCCAACGCTTGTTGGCCTCTACATATTCTTTTTTTGCCATATTTCAGATTACATGATATTATATTTGCGCCGCTAAGTTACGAAGAAAAATCGGAATGACAAAAAAAATCTGGTTTTATTTTGCCATGTCTTCTTTTTATGCTAACTTTGCATCCTAATCATCAAAAATACAATATGCCACAAACACTACATATTGCAATCATCGGTGGGGGTGCCGCAGGATTCTTTGCAGCAATAGAAGCCAAGCGCAACTTCCCTCACGCCGACATCACCATATTCGAGAAGAATTCAAAGGTACTTGCCAAGGTGGAAATCACGGGAGGAAGGCCAATGCGTGTTTCCGCAATCGCAGGATTCACACAGCATCATCGACTGTCTGGTGAATACCGCCAAGCGACTGGGCGTAAAGATACAATGCAACCACCTGCTCACCGCCATCACGGAACTGGAGGATGAGCGCCTGCTCCTGGATTTCAAGGTTTCAAAAGAAAAGGGAAATCTATCGGGTGCATCTTCTGCCTCTTTTCAGAAAGCATCTTCTGCCTCTCATCCCGTTTCCGAAATCAGACAGATAGCTTTCCACCGGGTAGCCATCACCACTGGCGGTCATTCCAAGATGGAAAACTTCAAGCATCTCTCAGATTTAGGACATGCGATAGAACAGCCTATCCCATCGCTCTTCACCTTCAACATAGCCGACAAGACTTTTAGTCCGCTCCTCATCACCCATTGGGGCATGAGCGGTCCTGCCGTGCTGAAACTCTCCTCTCATGCTGCCCGCCATTTGCATGAATAGCCTATTTCTCTTTCGATACAAAGTCTTTCACGATGCGGGTGTATTCCTCGTGATGGTCGCGATATGCCATAGCATGAACGGAACCTTTGGCGATGAAGATGGCTTTACGGCCTTTCGTCTTTGCCTCATAAAGCGGATGAAGCATGGCGTAGGGCACGAAGGCATCCTTATCGCCATGGATAAAGAGCATCGGTTTGGTGCTCTTGCGAACCTGCTCTATCTGCTGAGCCTCGGCAAACGACCAGCCGTAGCGATGCTGGCAAAGGGCGGAAGTGGTATTCATCAGCGGGAAGGCTGGCAAGCCAAACTGGTCTTTGAGCTGAGCAGCAAACTCATCCCACACGCTGGTATAGCCGCAATCCTCCACAAAGCACTTCACGTAATCGGGAGTCTTCTCCCCCGATACTGCCATCGTGGTTGCCGCACCCATCGAAATACCGTGAATCACCTGACGGGTATTCTTCACTCTTCGTTCTTCACCCTTCACTTTAAAAATCTCATTGGCGATTTCCGACCATCTGATGACATCCCATCTATCCTTCCATCCCATCTGGATATGGTCGCCCTCGCTCTCTCCATGTCCATACAGATCTGGCAGGAGCACATTATACCCCATATCGTGATTATAGAGATAGGCGATGTGCAGCATTCCCTCGGAGCGCACCTGATAGCCATGCACCACCACGGCAGTCTTTTCCGTAGTCTTCGGTGCATAGAGATAGATGGCATGGGCCTTGTAGCCCGATGGCATCGTGACAAAGGTATCCTTCACACAATGATACTGATACACGGAGTCCATCCAGCCAACCATCCAGGGGCACTCGTTCTTCATTCTGTTCTTCCAATGCTCAGCCGTCATTCTCTCCTCCTTCGGATAGTTGAGCGAATAATTGAGCATATTGTTGCTGGCGCCATACAGTCCCAATATCACGAGCACCACCAAGCCCAAAGCCGAAGCGATGCCTATCTTTCTCATCTTTTCCTGTTTCATCTTCATTCTTATTGCCATTACATATATCTATTATAGAGTTTCCACTGCAAAATTAAGGAAAAAGATGGAAATGGCAAAGAAACGGAGGGAAAAATCCTATTAAATTGAAGCATAAAGCTGCATTTATATGGGTATATGAACTACGACAAACTATCGATAAGCATATCCCAGAATGGATAGAGTTTAAACAGTTACAATCTATCCATTTCCTTTTTCCCTGCCCCTTTACCTTTATATTTTGTTTTAACTGTATTAAACTTATATCTTACGATACATTCCACTGCCCTTACAGACGCAGCCTTTTCAATATAGACATCATTCATTCCGCTGAAAATGGTAAAAGTATTTTTGCGGGCAGTATTAAAGATGTCATTTGCAGACAACTTGACATTCCATTTTTCAGATAAGTCCTTAGCCAAAGAAAGATTTATCTGTCCAATACTCCCCATCTTAATATTCTCACTATTTCCCTCACTACGCCAACTGTAATTTACTGTCGCCATATAGTTGTTATGGAATTTGAAAATATTATTGAACTTAACTACAACCAAAGGATTGTCCACGTGCTTTATATTCCCTCTGTAATCAATCTTGTAAAATTGCGAGACAACACCACATGCCAATACGGGATAATAGCATTTCCAAAGGAATCCGGGCATAAAAGAAGCCATTATCTGTAAGTTAGACAGACTGTTTCTAGAATTTTTCTTTTTGAGCAAAGCAATAGTCTTCGAATCATCATAATATGTATATGATGTTATTATTTGGTTTTGCACCTTTTTATAATTAGCAGTTAATGCCAGCCAGCGATACCTCAAATTCAAAGTGATATTGTCGCTATAGGATGGTTGCAAATACGGATTTCCACTTTGATAGAGATATTTGTTAACATAGTGAACCGTGTTGCTCAACTGAGAGTACAATGGACGATAGCATTGCTTAGAATAGCTCAGCTGCACCATAGTTTTTCCAATGGGCAGAGACAATGAAGCTGTCGGGAAAAACTTATCATAAACATGTGACTGTTCGTGATTTTTTCTGCCACCTATAAAATATTCACTGTTCACATGCTCATACCTGCCACCGATACGGAATGTTACATTGCCTAGATGCTGCATAGTTTCAACGTAATATGCCATATTCAGCTCCTGTATTTTATTGTTCTCGCCTGCCATAATGCTATTTTCACTTTCTGAATTTTCCTCACGGCTACTATTGGTGAAATCTACTCCAAAGCTAAAATTTCCTTTAAGAAATGGGTGTGACGCATATAATTCCGTTGCCATTAACCTAGCATGCCCAACATCTTTTATTCCGAAATCCTGATTGATGCCGGTTTGCTCTATAACATTTTGATTTTCACGTGTTTTTTTCCACATTAAATCAAAAGTCATTTCCAAATTCCATTTTCCCCAAACCCCATGGCAATATCCATCTAACAAATGTTCCAAATCTCTTAATTTGATATCCTTGTATGCAGAAGTCTCACTTTCAATTACATCATCAGAATATAATGATGACATAATGCTAGAATTGGTCTTTGTTGGAGCATAAGATACTTGATAAAATGCGCCAAATGAGAGTTTTGGAAATGAGGAAAAATCAAATCCCCATTTACCATCAATCAAGTTTGAGTGCTGTGTCGATTTCATCGTCGTATTCTGCTGATGATGTGACGAGAGCCATGAATTCTGAACATTTTTGCTAGAGTTCGTATCCTTGCCTTTCTCAAATCCAAACGTTCCAAAAACATCAAACTTGTCTGCCCTATAGTTCAAGTCCAAATTGTCTTTGCCATACAGATAATTACGATAACCAAAAGTCGCGATGTTATCAAAGGAGAAACCATCCCCAACCTTTTTAATGGTTGTTATCTTTATGATGGAACCTACGGTTGATGCATAACGTGAACTTGGATTCGTTATAACTGTTATCTTATCTATTTGGTTAGCCTTCAATTGCTCAACTTCTATATTATTGCGGACAATATGTCCATTGATATAGAAGACTGGTTTTCCCTTGCCAAAAACTTCAATGGAACCATTATTATTCAGTACACCAGGCAACATACCCATAACGTCTTTTGCAAAACCAAGTTTTTCCAAAACGGTACCTTTGACTTCTGTCACAAAGCCTTCGCTGTTCAACTTTGCCAAAGGGCGGGTTGCTCTTACAACAACCTCCCTTAATTGCAGAGTATCCTTTCCAAAATTTTGGTTAGCGATACCAGTCTGTGCCAAACAGATTTGAGCTAAAATCAAATGAAATATAATACCAACAAATCTTTTTACCTTAAAATCTAACATTTTTATCCGTTCCTATATCTTTTGTTTTATAATACTCTACTCCACTCTTAACAAAGAGCTGTTTATATTCTTATTAACATCCTTCTCTACTTTTTGGGTCTTCCTGCCAAAGTCGAAGGAGTAAGCAACCTTGATGCTGGCATATTGCGAAGCCGTCTGGTCTTTGATGCTCTTACTGTAGCTGTAGATAGGCAAATCCAGCCAATATCGCTTCTCCTGCTTTTGGAAAGGCGATGCTGCCTGAAGTTCTACATAGAGGTTGCCCCTGCTGTAAGAACACGACATTCCATAGTCGATAGGAGTCTTGCTTATCACCAAAGCAGCTTCATCTAAAGACTTCTTGCCAAAATGCAGGTAAGGCTTCAAGGCAAAATCACCCATGAACATATTCAACCCAAGATTACCCGTCAAATTGTTGTTATGCTTCGACCAGGTAGTCTTCACCTCCGCATGGTTATATCTGATATCTCCCGACAGATTGGCAAACTTACACAGTTTGTACTGCAAGGCGAGGATAGCAGAATAATATTGAGCATTTCCACCATTCGAGTAAGTCTTCACTATTTTCCCGTTTGCCTCATCCAGGTAATAATCATCAGTTACAGGATGATGATTGTAACGGAATTGTCCGATGGCAGAAATACTCAACCTGTTGAAACGCCCCATATAATATAAATAGGTGTTGATGCCATGCGATTTCTTCAGTTCGGGCATTCCCTTTTCTATCATGTGGGAATTGACCTGAATCATAGCCCGGTTGATGACATCCATACCATGATTGGAGTTCACAAAGTTGAATGACCACAAGAGCATTCCCTTATTCAGCTGGTATTGCACATTCGTATTGATGCGAGGAGACAGCTGGCTAAAACTGTTGTCTCCATGCAGATGATATTGAAGCCAATCCAATCCGATGCGGTTTTTCAGGCTCAAGCGCCTGCTAACCTGGAAATTATAGGAGAAGAAAAATAACGACTCCCCTTTCCACAGATGCTGCCAAAGTTCGCAATTGCCGGAATAATCGGCATTCCAGACATCGTGGTAATGAAACAGTTCCACAGATAAGGAATGCTTTTGAGAGAAATAATTATAGATGGCAGACAGCTGGAACGACAGTGCATTCTCGTCTTCATCGGTCATTGCCTCGAAAGGCTGTTCCTGACAAAGACGATGATAGGAGTTGGCAGAATACTTGCCATGTACTCCCAAAGTAAGCGTCTGATTCTTGCTTAATGGTAAGTTGGCGTTCAGGTCAATCTTAGGAGACAGACTCTTCTTCCGGATATTTGAGAATACATTCGTCTCTGTGCTTTCCCTCGCAAAACCAGAAGATACATTTCTTGGAGTAGAGAGGTTGACGAGCGTAAACTTGCCCACCCAATATCTCTTTCCCTTCTGGTTCTGATAGCGGAACTGCATATATTCCAGATGATTCCGGTAAGAATTCTTACTATAGCTCTCCCTTTCAAATAGGGATTGTGGAAACTGATAGTTCTCATTGTTCCAGGTCTCAGTACCATCTACATGACTATAGTTTGCACCAGCAAACACAGTATAGGAATTGTTACCTTTTACATAATTGGTGGCAACGTTATAGTCGCCATGGTCATATCCCATCGTCTGCAGTCCGTCAGCCTGCACATATCCTCCATATCGGTATTGTTTGGTGATGAAGTTGACGACAAGCTTATCCTTGGCGTATTTTCCAGATGGAGCATCATGATATTCTATCTTCTCGATGTCACGAGGACGGAGCATCTGTATTTCCCGGATGTCGCATTCCTGCCCATTCAGATACAAGGTGGCTTGCAGTCCCATCACATCCACCTGATTCGACTTCGCGTCGATGATGAGTCCTGGGATATTCAGGTTTTCCAACACCCCGAATCCATTGACCGCATGTTTTCGTTGCTGGCTGTTGGGATAGATGACGAGATGATTACCCACACGACTGATATTGGAGGCTGATACCACCACATCATCCAAAGCTTTAGTAGAGACAATAGAGTCCTTCCCAGTGTTCTGAGCGAACACGGGCACAGCAGCCATCAGCAGTCCAAAAGAGCAAAAAACCGTCTTCATTCTTACAATATGTTTTTATTTCATCATTATCTAGTACAAAAGTACACATTATTATCCAAAGCCCTTACATCTCTTCCGTTAAATTTGTATAACTGCATCAAATTACCACTTCTATCCAGTTCGTCATCCCTCCTAGCCTGAATGTATTCCCGTTTTTTGTTATACATCATCTCTAAAAAAAACTAACTCATAGCATCCGTCTCATGAACAGGACCTAGAATCGTACGACTTTCATCGTCATCATATTTCACTTTGTCTACATGCTTCCCATCTTCTTTCACCTCATAATCAGAATACGACATTCCTTCCCGATAGCACAGTCGGATGACGGAAGCTGTCTGGTCGGTCAGGTCATGGTCGATGCAATCCACGGCAGCCTGCCATCACTCACCACATCCCTCGCCTCCTCATTATCATGGAGCAAGGCAAAGGCGAAGCGATACATCTGCTCGTAATGGTCGTGGAACAGCCGTTCCATCCGCTGTTCATTTTCTTCTGTCATCACGTCATTTTCTTCTTGTTTCTACTCTTATATACAAGCTTTCCTGAAATCAATTACCCCTAAAATGAAGAAATCTTCTACTTCCTTTGGAAAAACCGATGCAAAGGTAATAAAAAACTAGAAAAAGTTTGCACTTTCGAATAAAAAGTGTATCTTTGCAGCAAAGAAACAACATCATTACAATATGGGTAAACGAGCCATTATAGAAGCTTTACGCCATTATTTCAGCACCCAACCCGTACTGAAAGCTTGGCTGTTCGGTTCTTTCTCCAGAGGGGAAGAAACGAAGGATAGCGATGTCGATATTATGGTTTCTTTGGACAAGAGCAAACCTATTGGTTTAAAATTCTTTGGCATGTGGAATGATTTGGAAGAACTCTTAGGTAGAAAAGTTGATTTGGTATCAGAAGGAACCTTACTCCCTTTTGCACAGGAATCAGTAGAACGTGATAAAATCTTAGTATATGAGAGAACGAAGTAGAGATAAAAACCGCCTAGAGCACATGCTCCAGGCGATAGAAAGAATCTGCCGATATACAAAAGGTAAAAACTTTGAGGATTTTATCGCAGACGACATGATGTATTACGCAGTAGTCAAGAACATAGAAATTCTTGGAGAAGCTTCGAATATGCTTACCGAAGAATTTCGACAAGCACATCCTAAGACTCCTTGGAAACAAGTGGAATGCATCTGGCCAGATTGTACATCTTCGCGTAATGCTGACGGAATAACTGTTCTATCTCCTTTTTTCTGTTCATATACTACTATACAGTTGAACCAAGCGAAAAACTAAGCAAAACATCAACTTTTTTGTTTTTTTCTTTAAATCCGAATCGAAATCACCAAGATTCTCCACAGATTTGAATGCAAAAGTACACAATCTATCGGAGATAGAAGACTAACGGTTAGGATAAATCGATTTTCAGTTGATTTATTTGTTCATTCCAACATTTTTTAGTACTTTTGCCCTCCAAATTACAAACAAGTAAATAAAATTGGTATTACCAAGATAAAAAAGAATAGATTAGATAAAGGAAAATAAGAATATGTCAACGATTATTTATCCATCACCGATATTCGGACCCGTGAATTCCCGCCGTCTGGGAGTTTCATTGGGCATCAACCTCATGCCATCTGATGGCAAGGTCTGTTCATTCGACTGCGTTTATTGCGAATGCGGATTCAACGCCGACTTCCGTCCTAAGAAGAAGCGCCCTACCCGCGAGGAGGTAAGAGAAGGATTGGAGAAGGTTCTGAAAGAGCGCCACAACAACAACCAGCCTTTGGACGACATCACCTTCGCAGGAAACGGTGAACCAACGGGGCATCCAGACTTCAAGGGAATCGTGGAAGATACGATGGAACTCTGCAAGAAGTATTTCCCAGGAGTACAGGTTTCCGTACTCAGCAACGCCACCTATATATATAAGGAGGAAGTGAGAGAGGCGCTGATGCTCGTGGATAACAACATCCTGAAACTGGATACCGTGGATATGGATTACATCAAGAAGCTGGACCGCCCTCAGCAGCCTAACTACGACGTGAAGGATGTAATCAAATATCTGAAGATGTTCAAGGGGCACGTCATCATCCAGACCATGTTCCTGAGAGGTGACGGTTTGGACAATACCAGCGAGCATTTCGTAGCTCCTTGGCTGGAGGCAGTGAAAGACATCCAGCCTCAGCAGGTAATGGTTTATACCATCGCCCGCGAAACACCAGACAAATTGCTGGAAAAGGCACCAAAGGAAGTACTCGATGCCATCAAGGAACGAGTAGAAGCATTGGGCATCAAGTGTACAGCCTCTTATTAAAAGATAATTAGGATTTGATATTTGTTAAAGACTTGCGATGAAGCAAAGAAGAACAAAGAAAAGAAAGAAGAAAAAAAACGATGAAAGCAAAAAGTAATATCCTTATTATCAGCGACATGTGTGGTTACGGTAAGGTATCAGCCGCCGTTCAGATGCCCATCCTCTCTTATATGGGACTCGACGTGTTCAATCTGCCCACCATGCTCATCAGCAATACCTTCCCATACGGCAAGTACGCCATTCTGGAATGCACTTCGTATATCGAGGAAGCCTTGCAGAAGTGGAACGAACTGGGCATTCACTTCGATGCCATCACCACGGGTTTCATGGCTTCGGAGCGTCAGGCGAAGTTAGTGGCACGTTATTGCAGAGAACAGGCAGCACTGGGCACCGACATCTATGTGGATCCAGTGATGGGCGATTACGGCAAGCTCTATGGTGGAGCCAGTGAGAGTACCGTGAGATGCATGAAGGAGATGCTGAGCGTATCGCATCTCTGTTTTCCCAACTATACCGAGGCTTGCCTGCTGACGGATTCGGAATACAAGGAAGAGGGAATCTCGGAGAAGGAAGCCTATGAACTGATAGATAAACTGAGAGTCATCGGTTCCCACTCTGTGCTCATCACCTCGTGCATCGTAGAGGGTCAGCATGCCGTAGTAGGTTTCAATCATCTTACAGAAGAGTATTTCCTCCTACCCTACGAAGAAATCCCAGTTCAGTTCCCAGGCACCGGCGACATCTTCTCCAGCATCATCGTGGGCAGACTGAAGGATGGCGATCATCTTCGCCATGCCACCCGCATCGCCATGGATACCCTGCGCAACTGGATAGACATCAATAAGGATGACAAGGACAAGAACCGCGGTATTCCGATAGAAAGACATCTGGGGGACTTGTAGATTGCCATTTAGCAAACACAGAAGCAAGGGAATACCAATTAAGTTATAATGGAAAAGAAAGAAACAAATACACTCAGTATATTTCAGCGCCCGGTATGGGTAAGCCTGTTCGCCCTTACGGCTGCGATCTCGTGGGGATGGGCTTACCCATTGATCAAAATGGGAATGGAAGAATATCAGATTACAGCAGACATGACCGGAAGCAAGATGCTTTTCGCTGGCATCCGCTTCTTCATCTCCGGCATCATCATCCTTGCCATCGCCAGAAGCTCGCATCGCGAATTCGGATTCAAGAAGAAAGCAGTTCAAGAGAATGTCTGGTTCCTTCTCCTCTATGCACTCCTCAACACCACCCTTCATTATGCCTTCTTCTATTTCGGACTCTCTCATAATGCAGGAGCACGTTCGGCGATACTCAATTCGATGAGCGTCTTCACGGTGGTTATCTTTGCCTGCATCTTCTTCAAGAGCGACAGGATGACGTGGCGAAAGGCATTGGGCTGCATCATCGGCTTCCTGGGCATCCTTGCCTTGAACCTTGGCGGAAAGGAAAGCGGAAGTTTCACATTCCTGGGCGATGGTATGATTATCCTCAATGCCCTGTGTGGAGCCAGTGCTTCCCTGCTGACCCGAGGATTGAGCAAGAGAGTGGATGTTTTCGTAGGAACCGGTTATTCGCTGAGCATCGGTGGAGCCTTGCTGGTGATTCCCGCATTGTTAATGGGTGGCTATCTGCCAGTCATCAGCCTCTGGGGCATCACCATCCTTCTGCTGCTCATTGCCATCTCAACCATCAGTTTCGCTCTCTACAACAAATTATTGAGCTGCAATCCCGTAGGAAAGGTAGCGATATACAATTCGCTCATCCCCGTAGTAGGAGCCATCACCTCCTGCCTCTGTCTTGGCGAAACCTTTTACTGGAAGTATCTGATAGCAGGCGCATTGGCTACTGCCGGAATTTATATCATCAATAAAGGGAAGAAATAAATTCCGGCTGTTGCCCATGCAACCCATATAGAAAGCAAAGCCACCTATTTCAAGATACCCGTTTCGCGCTCCTCATTGTTGATATTTCGCTGTATCTTACGGTATTCCTTTCCCCGATTGATATTCCAGGCAACACCGATACGGAACAAATTACCTCCCGAATTGTCATATCCACTAACCTGCTTACGGAGCAAGGCGTTGACGATTTCTGCTGAATAGGATTTCGGATGAGCCATAAACGGATTATGCATATAGAGCGTAAAATCGAAATCACCTATATGATAACTGGCTGAGGCTGCCAATGAAGGAGGATTATGCCCGATGTGCTCTCCCTCCATAAAGTTCCAACCGTTATCAGCATACAGTATCACAGTCCATTTTCCCCAATATCCCTGTAATGTTCCACCATAATTATAAGCGGTATAACAATGACTGTACTCATCGCCCTTATTGAAAAAACGGTAAATACCTGCATTCACAGATAATATAAGGTGATCGGGAATAATGTCAAACCGGGTATCATTCGTAAGATACAACATATTACAATGGGGCTGATTCGTCTGGGAATAAAGAAACTGATCATTTTCCGTGCGGGTGTATTTCGCCAAATCACAATGACGATTGATGCGATAATTCAAGGTAAAATCAGTATTTATCCTTGGTTTACTGAAAGAGAACGCAACCCAGTTTTCATATCTACTGTTAGGCTTAAGCGAAGGATTACCCACAGTCCATTCCATACTGTTCTTTCGAATACGGGTATCCGAAATCATAGCTATCTGCGAAATATGCTGTGATAATTCACTTCCCAAGCGAATCTGAAACGAAGATGTCAAGCAATAAGCCAATGTGAGTTTCGGACGACAAAGCCAAAAACTAAAATCCTCATCTCCCTGTCGATAAGACTGATTACTCAACCCGAAGCCAGCTACATAAGTTAAACGGGATGTTCCTTCCTTGAATTGCCCCAAACTTCCCTTGATTTGTGCAAAACCATAAATACCCAATGAACGGATACCATTCTCGCTAACCACATCACCCAAATACTGATTATCCATATATTTCCAGTTCAAGTTGGTTCCTGCAGAAAAAGTAAAGGGTTTCAACCGGTTTTCATAGATAGCCTCGGCTATGAGCGAATAGGTCTTTCCATCTACCTGATATTGATAGGGTTCGCCCTCACCTTCATAATAGGCTCCTTTGGTGTGGATATAAGTGCCCAAAACATCTGCCGATAAAGACTGATGCTTGCCCAACTGATGATAGAAATACAAATCGAGAGCAGGAGTAAAATCCCTACCCTTGCTGGTTCTGCAAACAGGATACGCAGGCTTTCCAGATTCAGAAAACCACATCTCATTCGATGTATAAGGCTGATTGCTGAAATCCGTGGTAAGCGTTGTCTGGAATACATATAATGCAGAATCAGCCAGATTATACTTCAACTGCAATGTATTACCATAATTTTGAGTTGCCCCATTCTTGATTTTTCTAGATATCTGATACTCAGAACCATCATGTAGAAGATATTGAGCATTCTCATTATATTCGGATGCCTTATTATCCACATAAGTCTGCTCATATAAAATATTCAATTGGCTCTTGCCTCTGTTGACGGATGCATAGACATCGTTCGAACCAAGCTTGGTAGTTAGCGCATTGGTCAAGTTGAAGCCCAAACTGCCACCCGATGAAGCCATGCGGGTATGAATATCTATCACGTATGCAATATTCTTTCCATATCTTACGCCAGGACTGTCGATATAATCTACACTCATAATAGAAGCTACATCCAGCATCTGCACGTCATGCATATTGGCGAGAATGCCATTGATACGAATCTGCACTTCTCCTTTATGATCGGTAGCAGAAATGGAACGGCCAGCCTCATCAACCCTGATATGAGGCAAAGCCAACTTTCCTAAAAGCGAAAAACCAGAAAAAGAACGCTGCTTCTGAATATCGCTTGGGAATATCAACTTGCCATCTTCCTTGTTGACTACTCGTGCCGCCTTCACAACAACCTCTTGCAAGGCTATAGAATCATTCGATACCTGCTGAATCTCCTGGGCACTTATTTCTGCACAAGAGATCAATGCCCACAGAATCACCATAGCTGTTAACAATTTACTTTTCTTCATTGTCATCATATACTTTTCTAAAACTTGTTTTCTGCTGCAAAGGTATCAAAAAGAGAAGACCGAAGCGAAAAATATGGCTGACATGAGTCTGACATTTATCAATTAACGAAAATTACATCAAAACTTACACCAACTTTCATTGAATTTCTGTACTTTTGCAATTGATTCGTTAAACAGTAACAGATTTAAACGATATAAAAAATGAAGTTGAAAGCATATCATTCCATCCTCATCTTCGCCATCCTTGTGATGTCTGCAGCATTCTCCAGCGTGAGCAACTACCGCAAGGCACAGTATGCCATTGTACAAGATATGAACAAAGCTTTGGCTCTGACTCTTCAGGAAAATAAATATCAATGGATTACGCCTGATACCATCCAGAGCTACCGCTCACATCTCAGCATCGACCTGCTGAAATCGACCAGTAATCTCTGCTATGTGATGGAAGACAGAAGAAGAGGCAAGAACAATTCTCAGCTGGTAAATAGCGCCAACCTGCTCAGCAGCAAACAGATGCTCCTCAACGAGCATTCTATCCAAAGTTATGCTAACTGTTCGATGGCAGATGTTTTGAGTATGAGCAACCAGCGGACATCTTTGACGCTTACCCTCATGGCTATGATTTGGGCAATTGCATCGCTATACTATCATCGCAGAAAACAACCCTGGAATCATGAGGCTGATATGTTCGGTACCATGTGCTATTCTCAAGACGAGGATTCCTTCTACAATCAGGAAAACGGACAAGCCATCAAGTTTACTCCGATGCAGCACCAGCTGATGCAACTCTTCTTCAACAATACGCATCATCAACTCTCCAAACAGGAGATTTGTAATGCTCTTTGGCCCAAGAAACCGGATGCCAGCGAAACGCTCTATACCTTGATTCGCCGTATCAAACCGGTGATTGAGCAGAATAGCAACCTCATGATTGAGTCGGAAAGAGGCAAGTCTTACCGACTGATTATCAGATAAGTTCAGAAATGTCAGCCAAATGTCATACTTATTATTTGGCTTTTTCCCATCTTCTTCATACCTTTGCTGCTAAAATATAAAAGTGGCAAAGATATGAAGAAGATTTTTTTGATAGCAGTTGTCTTGCTGATGATGATAAATTTCATCATCAACTATCACCATGAGATTACGAAAGAGAAACATACACCGATGGCGGATTTCAAGACCAAGGTAGAGATGGCACCCATGAAGGAATACAATGATCCGGACTTCGGCTACGTTGTCAAATATCCTTGCTTCTTCCAACAGGAGGATACTTCGGTATCGGGATACCAGGGCTATGCCCGCTTCTCATTCACTAATCATGCCAATATCATCCTGGAGAGTTACGTTACCCATAACTATAGCAATACCCTCCAGGCTTGTGCCGATTCTCTAGCCCAGAAGCTTCATTCGGAAAGGACGATGCAGGCATCGAATAAGGCATTCATCCTCTCTGGTCCTGTCTATGAAAACGGAGTAAGAGTAGATGGCTACAGTCATTACGATAAATTCATCAAGAGTGGCAGAATACTCTTCGTTTATTCCCTCACCTATCCCGACAGTTACAAGCCAGCCATGCCCCGACTGTTCAAACTCATAGACGACTGGAAGGTTTTAGGGGCATATTAATCTGCTTTGAAGATATCCTCACGAGCTTCTTGGGATTGTATAAATACAACAATCCCGAGGAAACGTTTCTTTAGAAATCTTTCCTCGGGATTTATCCACAAAAATATTACAAGAAACACTCTTACTTATTTGTCCGGCTCCAATTCCTCTATTGCACAAATGGCTTGTAGCTCGACCTTTTTAATGTGAGGATAAGTCTTCTTATAATTATCTGTCACATCTTTAAAGATACTCTCACCGTCACTATAGAATGTAGCCAAGACAACTGCTCTATAATCTTTGAAAGGCAACAAATACCAAACTTCTGTATTATCAGCATTTTGTTGGATGTTAAGAACTCCCTCCATACGAGTATTTCCTTCACTGTCAGTTATGGTAAGTCTTTTGGTTATAACACCAAAAGGATTATTAGTAGGAGTACGGAAAGTATAATATTTATAGAACTTGTCGTTCTCTATGGCATCGGCTGCGATAGCTGCGGAATCCTCGGAAGAAACGCCTTCAACTAAACATTTTCTATTTACCACATACATCGTTCTATATATCTTCCAACGGGCAGTCCAATTTTTTACTTCTACCTTTAAGATAGCAGAGTTTCCGTCTGAGTCGGTTACGGTTATAGTAGCATTTCCCTCAGAAACGCCACTTACGTATATCTCCTTCTCAGACTCATTTGAAGAACACGAAACCTTGGCAACACTATCATCAGAAGAAGTTGCTGATACTTTACCTTTAGCTCCATTAACATTCACCTTGCTGCCACTATCGGTATAGGTTGTAAGAGTGTTAATAACAATCTGCTTACCAGTAATTATATCACCGGTTACTTCGTCTTCAGTGAGCTGAATTCCAGAATCATCATCGCTACAACTTGTCAAACAGAGCAAAGCTGCTAATGCCATAAGAATCATTCTAATTTTCATACGCTTCTTTATATTAAAGGGTTATAACTAATTAATAAACGCAACTCGTTTTCAAAACTTGCATGAGATTTCTCTTTTTACTTTTTTATATTCTATCACTCTACAAGAGAGTATTACTTTTACGTATTGCTCAAATTCAATATGTACCAACAAGAAGTAGTGAAGAAATTTCTTGCATACTTAATTTTCCAAACAAAACGAGGCAACAGCGATGGAGTAAGCTGGAACTTCTGCTTATAATGAGGATTGATAAACCAAAACTTCTTGTCAACAACAGAGAATTCACATCTTTTTATCAATTTTTCAAATAACTCTATACTTGTCCTGCACTCTTTTATGCTCATCAGCTCGCTTATAGTACCCTCTTCCTCTTTGCATAGTTTCAATAATGAATTATACATAGAGTTTGGTAACAAATGTATGAATGGAAAGTGCGAACAGAGTTTGCTTCGGCAAATCTGTTGATGTCCACCAAACGGCATCTGCCATGCAGGGAATCCGACAAAGAGAACGCCTGTTGACTTTAGAAAACTTTTGAGGTGTAACAGAAATTTTCCTTTCGCTGGAACATGTTCTATTACATCATGTAATAGTATCACGTCAAACTTTTCCTCTTCATTGATTGGCGCATGGTATTTCATAAAGTCGCAACACACGAATGTGGCATTTTCGCAGATTTCCGAAAAGTATGCTTTCGCATCTATTATTCTGCATTCAGCTATGTCTATTCCTGTAACTCTACAGCCAAGTTGGGCAAAGGGGACTAAATTGCCTCCTTCGCCACAACCCACCTCTAATACTCTACTTTCCGAAGTCAACTTTTTGAAAGTTGATAAGTAGCTGACGTAAAACTCTTTTGATGTAATTTCCAAGTCATGGAAGTACATTTTTCTATCTGTATGTCTTTTCTGCATATCTATATAATGTTTTGACCTTTTATCATATAGATACAAATTTGCCAAAAAGACTGCATGCAAAAAGAGACTTTTTACCAAGAGAACCTTATTCCAAACGGAACGGTAAATGTGAATGGACGTTCTGTCCAAGCATTCTTAATACAGCTACCATTCGGAATGTACCAATTCATGGTTGGTTCTATAAACAGATTCAGATTTGGTGCAAACTGATATTGGATTCCGATGTTTGTATTTACAGACCACTGTATCGGGAGCGTCAGTTTCCAATCTGTTGTGTATGCAGACTTATCTCCAACGATATAATCTGCATCAGTTTTTCCATATATAGGAATCAGAATTCCAGTGCCTACAGAACCATAAGTTGACAATCTCTTGAACTTCATAAATTGATAAGACAGTTTGAAAGGAACACCAAGATAGTGGAGCTTTTGTTCCTTGTCAACACGATAGCTGCCAGTACCAAGAATGAGATATGATTTCAGATAAGAATATTGAAGTCCTGTCTCTAAACTCCATCTTTTACCTATGTTTTTATTTACAGCAATGCTCAATGTTATTGGCTTGTCATGATGTTCTACTTCTACTATTTCTCCACTATTGTGGTCTGCAATATCTGCCATGGCTACATTTTCTGTAGTAGGGTCTGCCTGGGATATGCGATGTAGCTCTTTTGCATAGTCTTCCCATGTCGTGAAATACTTCCCTGAAGGGATGGTTGGGCCTGTTGGCAGGTCCGGACCAGAAGGCAAATCACTAGTAATATCGTTACTTTTCATAAACTTACATACACTCTGTACAAGAGTCGTACCCAAAGAACCTGCAGCCAGTAATTGCCACTTATTCTTTTTGTGAACCTCAAGATTTTCTGTAATCCATGATTCCTTATAGAGATTAGGGGCGATGATAGAATCTTTTACCAAGATACTATCAGTTCTATTTACAGCAAACTGCTTTTCATCTTGCAATGTATCTGTTATATTTGCAATTATATTATGTTTTATTTCCGTTGTGTCATCACGCATTGCTGCTATAGTCTCTATGGTTAGTATCTTGTGATAATGAGTACATGGATTCTGCTTTGGGGTACAGTTTGTAGAGTCAACATCGTTCTTTGATGCTGGACTAACTGGACCTTTTATTTTACGTCTGCGTGTTATATTGGTATCATTTTCTGAAATAAGCTGTTTTTTGGTTATAAGTTGCTTATATACAGGAATAATGATGAGAACCAATACCATAATTAGTATTGTTCTCTTGCTCAATTTGTTTCTCAACAAAGCCTTAGCTCTCGCTAATTGCGAAGAAGAACTGTGTGGAGCTATATCAAGCAACTTTGCAATTTCCTGATGAGACAAACCATCTAGCACAGAAAGCTTGAATACCTTTTTGTATCCAACTGGTAATTTATCAATTTCAGCCATAATATCCTCGTATTGGATAGAAGATACTGTATTTCTACAATCATCACAGCTGTCAATCACACTTTCATCTATGTCTGATAAAGAAATATATCTAAATGTATTACCCTTTTCTTTGTATTTTAATGCAAGATTAGAAGTTATACTTGTAAGCCATTGACCGAATCTGTTAGGATTCTTCAAATCTTTCAAAGATACAAGCGCTAGTATAAATGCATCTTGGACAAGGTCATCAATGACATCCTTGTCCTCTTTAAGAATATTGATACATATACCTTTCATTTTAGGATAATATATCTGATACAATGTGCTGAAAGCACTATTATCTCCTTGTTTTGCTTTAAATACTAAAGTTTGTATATTTGAATCCATGAGTATATTATTTTGCACAATTTATCCATATATAGATATGAAACCAGCATGAATACTGCACGAAAAATTGTTAAAGAACATAAAAGCGCTTGATTATTTGCATATATCAAATAATAATTGTACATTTGTGGTGAAAATATAAACATCGAAGATTATGGCACTTAAGTTATATCCATTAGGCATACAGACTTTCGAGCGAATCCGCAAGGAAAACAAGCTCTATATCGACAAGACGGAATACGTTTACCGCCTGACGCACACCAGCGGTACCTATTTCTTCTTGGGACGTCCACGCCGCTTTGGAAAATCCCTGTTTCTCACCACCCTCCAGAGTTACTTTGAAGGCAAGAAAGACTTATTCAATGGTCTTGCCATCGAAAAGCTGGAAAAGGAGTGGACAGAATATCCTGTGCTCCACTTTGATTTGAGCGGAGGCAAACACATGAATAAAGAACAGCTGGAGAGATATCTCGCATTCATACTGGAAACAGAAGAAAAGAAATGGGGTATCACACAGCCACAAATTGATGCCAATAACCGATTGACAGAACTGATCAATACTACATACGAGAAATCCGGAAAACAGGTAGTCGTGCTTATTGATGAATATGATGCGCCCATACTGGATGTGGCTCACGAGCAAGAACAGTTAGATACCTTGCGCAATATCATGCGCAACTTCTTCAGTCCTCTGAAATTCAGCGAAGCTAAACTACGCTTTGTCTTCCTGACAGGCATCACCAAGTTCTCGCAAGTCAGCATCTTCAGCGAACTGAACAACATCACCAACATATCCATGAATGATGATTATGCTGGTATCTGTGGCATCACCAAAGAAGAACTTCTGATGCAGATGTCGGAAGATATTGACGAACTTGCCCGAAGAAGAAACATAACGAAAGAACAAGTCATCGACAAGTTAAAAGAGAATTATGACGGCTATCATTTCACAAGATTCTCACCCGATATCTTCAATCCATATAGCCTGCTGAATTGCTTTGCAGAAAACAAGTTCGGATCCTATTGGTTTACTTCCGGCACTCCAACTTATCTCATCAATATGATGCGCAAATATCAAGTAGTTCCTACAGATATCATCACCCGAGTGGAGGCTGATGCCAGTGAGTTTGATGCTCCTACGGAGAATATGCCAACCATCATGCCGCTGCTTTACCAAAGTGGATATATCACCATCAAGGAATATCATGAAGACTACAACTATTACGTTCTTGATGTTCCTAACAAGGAGGTAAAAATGGGACTGACCAAGGCACTGATTCCATCATACGTCACACAGAATACGCTTGCAACAACCAATACAGCCCGTCGTATCGCACAGGCATTGGATAAGCAGAATATGGAGGAGGCATTAACCTTACTCCAAACATTCCTGGGAACTGTTCCTTACTGCAACAACGCTCATTATGAGGGACATTACCAGCAGATGCTCTTCATCATATTCTCTCTGCTTACAGACTATCAGGTGGACGTTGAAGTTCATACACCCAACGGCAGAGTTGACATCGTATTGCTCACCCATACAGACCTTTTCCTGTTGGAGATTAAGCTGGACAGGAGCGCGAAGTCTGCAATGCAGCAAATCAACCTGAAGAACTATCACAAACGATTTGCGCTAAGCGGCAAGCCAATAACCAAGGTCGGCATCAACTTCGACAGTAAAACTGGGAATATCGAAAATTGGGTAATCGAAAAAGCATAAGATAAAAAATGCTTTTACCTTATTTATCCCCTATCACCAGGCGCTATCTATTCTTTCTTTTTATACACAAAAGTGTAATTCTTAAGCCGCACTCTTGAGAAATACACTTTTGTGTCAAAGGCTTTTTCATATAAAGCTATACTTTTGCAGCAGAAAAATAAAGAATCAAGCAAAACTGTAGCAATATGAAGGAAAAAGTAATTTTTACCACAGCGTTGTGCCTCTCGGCTATGACTCCGATGATGGCACAGAATATCATCGGCAAGGTGATGAATACCAAGGGAGAACCTTTGGCGCTTGCCAATGTAGTATTATTGAATAGAACAGACTCGGCTTTCGTCAAGGGCGCAGTGAGTGGAGAAGATGGCAGCTTTGTCATCGACTCTTCCTGCAACGGCGGAATCATCAAGGTGACATCCGTAGGCTATAAGACAATCTGCAAGGATTGCACAGGTGAGAATGTGGGCATTATCAAGATGGAAGAAGACAGTAAGATGCTCGGCGAAGTTGTCGTGAAGTCATCCCTGCCTAAGACTATCCTGAAGAATGGCGGAATGACAACAACCATTGTCGGATCCGTACTTGAGAAGGCAGGAACCATGGAGAACCTGCTCGACCGCATCCCTAACGTGTCTGCCCAGAATGGCAGCATCAAGGTATTCGGTCGCGGTGAGCCTGTTATCTATATCAATGGACGACAGATGAGAGACAAGAGCGAGCTGGACCGTTTGCATTCCGACAACATCAAGTCGGTGGAAGTCATCACTAACCCTGGTGCCCGTTACGCTGCCAGCACCAAGGCGGTCATCCGTATCACAACTAAGAAGATACAAGGCGAGGGCTTCGGATTTGACGCTACAACAGAAGGATCGTACGACGAGAAAAAGAACATTGGAGGATATGGCAGGCTGAATATGAACTATCGCAAGAATGGATTAGAGCTGGGCGCATACGCTTTTGGAGCAAAGCAGTACCAGCCAAACAATCAAGACTTACAACAGAAGACTTATCTTGACAAGACCTGGAACCAGAAAAGTGAGATAAGACAAGTAGGTATTATCGAAGCTATGAACTTTCGCTTGGATGCCAGCTACCAGTTGGATGCCAACAACTCTATAGGTGCCAACTTTGGTTTTCTTAGAAATCCTAAGCAAACATGGAACGGCGATATGAGTTCTTTGATATTGCAAGACGGAGATTTGTCTGAAAGTTCTGATAGTCATGCTGATTTCTTTTGGCAGAAGAATAATCTTTCAAGCAATATTTACTATGTAGGAAAGATTGGTAAGCTCAGCATCGATTTCAATACAGATTGGCTATGGTCGAAGGAATACCAGAACGATGTTACCAAAGAGCAATATCAGGAGGTGGGAATGGATGCACAAAGCCAAACGGCTCATAGCTTGACTAACAAGGATTATCATTTGCTTGCTTCCAAGCTGGTGCTTTCTTACCCATTATTAGGAGGTAATTTGTCTTTGGGTGGTGAATATTCCAATACCCATCGTACCTCAAAGTATCAAGTGGTGCCAACTAACTTGGTATCGGATGACGACAGCCGTATTACAGAAAGTATGACATCTTCATTCTTGACCTATTCAAGAGATTTCGGTAATCTGAGTTTGGAGGCAGGTATGAGATACGAGTACATCGACTTCAACTACTATGAATATGGTAAGTATATGCCTGGGCAAAGCAAGTCGTATGGCAACTGGTTCCCATCGCTCAGCTTATCGATGCCTGTGGGCAAGGTACAGATGCAGTTGAGCTATGCTACCGACATCAATCGTCCTTCCTATAATTACTTGCGTAGCGGTATTCAGTATGACAACCGCTACACGTATGAAACCGGAAATCCATTCTTAGTGTCTGAGATAAGCAAAAATCTCAACTACGAGTTAGCTTACAAGTGGTTGACTTTCGATATGACCTACAGCCATACTTCGCATACGATGATGTCGAATATGGAGACTTACAAAGACAATCCTGCAATAGGACTGCTTAAGCCCGTGAATGGAAAGGCATATAATCATGTAGAAGCTTCCGTCAACTTATGCCCTTCGTTTGGCATTTGGCATCCTTCATTTACGGCATCTGTAACAAAACAGTGGCTTGATATGGATGCACATGATGGCAAAATATCCAACAATCCGATGGCAGTATTCAACTTTAATAACACCTTCAACACCAAGTTGGCAATGTTAACGTGGATGATGTCGTATACCACAAAAGGATATGAGAGAAATATATATTTATATAAGCCAAAATTTTGTACCAATGTATCTGTATATAAGTCTTTCTTGAAAGACCGTTTGTCGTTCCAGCTCTTTGTCTATGATTTGTTTGGACACATTAGCCACATGAGTGCTCATTATGGCAAAATGAAGGACTTGATTGTTGATGGACTGTCAACAAGCAAAGTTTCGCTTACTGTACGGTATAAGTTCAACACTACAAGAAGCAAATATAAGGGTACGGGTGCTGGAGAAAGCCAGAAGAACAGAATGTAATCTGTCTGCAGCATCCAGTAATGGTGTAATGACAATAAATCTCTCTATAAATGAACAATCCAATAAAATTGTTGATTAGTGGCGCAGACATGGGAAGCTTGATAGCCTCCTGTGCCTTGCACCATGACTTCCATGAAAGCTCTCGGCAGGAAGATAGATTTCAAATCTATCGCATAGAAAAGGATACGCTGACGATGGAAGATGTGGATGCATGCCCCTTGTCGGGCATCCGATATGCGGTGAATGCAACCTTGCATGACAACGAAGCCTCTTTTGCTTTCGATGAGAAATGTAAGGAGCAGGGCATCACCGTTATCCATGCCGTCAATCTTGGCAAGGCTGCCTTTCTCGCTGTAGAGAAACCGAAAGGCTATCCATTCAGCGAAGTAGTGAAAAAAGGAACGGATGATTTCCGTTGCTCATTAGGCAAGTATATCTCGCAGTACGGTATGTTCTGGCAGATGCCTGTGCCTTGGATAGATGAAGCCATCAGGCATTATTCCAATGAGTCTTTCCCGCAACTGGGCATCGGGGCATATATTGCCGCCGGCTATTGTGCCAACATTCTCACAAACCTTGCGGAAGGCAAGGAGGTGAAATACTTCCCCAAATTCTATCTCTCGCCATTGTTGGAAGAGATATGATTGCGATTATATCATCTGATAGTTTGTGGCATGAAACAGTGCCTCGGCAATATTCTTCACGCCAAGCTTGGCGAAAAGGTTGCGCTTGCAAGCCTTTATAGTGTCAACCGATTTGCATAGTCGGTCGGCAATATCATTCATCGTGTAACCTTGGGCAGACAATCTCAAAACATCTCTCTCTGTCTCGCTCAAGGTTATGCCTTCTTTCTTTTCCCACTTGTGGCGCAATGTGGAATATTCAAAATAGCTACGCTCACCATTCTTCTGCATAATGATATGTCCCGGTTCATCGGTTGCTGCCAATGATACGGTGCAGAGGGCAAGCCAGATTCTTCCATCATCAGAAAGAAGTATCGGAGTGAGGTGATGATGAATCAATCGGCTATGCCTGCCATTGGTAAGATGAAAGTCGTACGAGATGGTATAGTCCAGACGGTCGCCTACGGGCAATTCGTTGAAAAGGTCAAAACCTTTCTTGTTCACTTCGAGCAGCATCTGCAGGTCGGCATCCGGAACATGGTCGATATACATCTGATAGCCTGCGTCCATCAACTGCTCCGGTTCCAATCCGCAGAGATAAGCGAGGTTATCTGATGCATAGATGAAGTTCTGATGAAAATAGTCGATGATATAGACACACTGGTAGGTGCTGCGGGCAAAGGCTTTTGCCGCATTCACCAATAATTCTATCTTCTCGTAATCTTCTCTGTTGATATGATTCACCTCGTTAGAATGGAGGAAGAAATCGTCTTTTTCTTTATTCATAAGCTATTCTGAATATTACTCTTTCTATCTGTTCTCCGATTCATTAAGCCATCGAATCTATTTTTTAATACGCTATTCGGATACAAAAATACATATTTTTATTTGATTACAACTCTATCGTATTGTTTATTTACAGATAATTAACCGTAAAAGACGCTTAATCACCACTCATCCATATTAGTGCCATTTTTACTTGGTAGTTTAAGAATAAAAGATTATCTTTGTATCGCTAAACAGAAAGAAGAAAACGATGGATCTTAAATATGTGATTCATTATCCTCCCAATACTGGAGGAAGAATACTATAAACGAAAGTTAGAACCCATCGAACGATACACCCTAAAGATAAAGTAATATGCCAAATAAAGAAGAAAAGAGAATAACTGAGCAAAGCTCGCTCTACGAACATCTCGAAAAGATGAGCGTGGCTGAACTCACCGCCCATATCAATGCTGAAAACCAGAAGGTGGCTCAGGCAATAGAAAAAGCATTACCAGCCATCAACCAACTGATTTCCGCCATCGAAGGGCAGCTGACGAAGGGCGGAAGACTTTTCTATGCCGGTTGCGGAACAGGCGGAAGACTGGCCACGCTCGATACCATCGAAGTGCAGAACACCTACGGCATCGAAGGTTCACAGATACAAGCCATCTTCCCAGGAGGCATCGGCTGCCTTACACAAACTAGGGAATCAAGAGAAGACGACCTGGAGAATGGCTGGCATCAGCTCTGCGATAAACATATCTCAAAGCAGGATTTCGTACTCGGTTTTTCTGCCAGCGGCACAACCCCATTCGTGCTTTCCATCTTGCAGCATTGCAAGAAAGAAGGCATTCCTACGGGTTGCATCGTCAACAATCCTCACGCTCCCATCGCCCAAGCAGCCGATTATCCCGTAGAAGTCATCACAGGACCGGAATTTGTAACAGGAAGCACCCGCATGAAAGCAGGTTCATCGCAGAAGATGATTCTGGATATGATCAGCACTTCCCTTCAGATAAGACAAGGACGGGTGGAAGGCAACAAGATGGTGAACGCCAAGCTTATCAATCATAAACTCATCGACCGCGCTTGCCGCATCTTCATGGAACGCAATCCGGAATACACGGATTACGAGGAAGTGAAGCAACTGATACTGAAAGCAGGAAGCGTGAAGAAGGCGGAAGCCCTGCTGAAGAGTAAAAGCGATTTAGATGTTTAGATAGAGTTAGACAAGAATTCACCTTATTTAATAGGATAATATGGCAAAGAAAGCAATCGTAATGGGTGCCACATCTGGCATCGGAATGGAAGTAGCAAAACTGCTTGCGGCAAAAGGCTGGCAGGTGGGAATAGCCGGCAGAAGAATCGAGAGACTACAGACTCTGATTTCTGATAACAAAACAACCTTGCAAAGCGGCGGAACCATCTCTGATAACAAAGCAACGCCACAAGGCGGAATCATCTGTTATCAGCAAATCGATGTGACTTCCGCCGAAGCCCCTTCCCTGCTTCTCGAACTCATTGACAAGTTGGGAGGAATGGACCTGTATTTCCACAGTTCAGGCATTGGCTGGCAGAACAACTCGCTCGATATAGAAAAAGAGTTGAAGACCGTAGAAACCAATGGTTTGGGATTCACACGCATGGTAGATACGGCATTCAACTGGTTTGTCCACCACCATAGTAGCCAGAAGGCCCGCATAGCCTGCATCACTTCCATTGCCGGAACCAAAGGACTCGGTGCAGCCCCAGCCTATTCAGCCACCAAGCGATTCCAGAACCATTATCTCGAATGTCTTTCCCAACAGGCAAGAATGCGCCATCTCCCTATCTCCATCACGGATATCAGACCCGGATTTGTAAAGACAGACCTCATAGCAGGCAGTACTTATCCACTCCAGCTCCAACCAGAAGATGTAGCCAAGCACATCGTTCGTGCCATCGAAAAAGGAAAAGAAGTGAAAGTCATTGATTGGCGTTACGCTATCCTCGTGTTCTTCTGGCACCTCATCCCAAGAGGACTTTGGACCAGACTGAGAATCACAACCTGACGGTCGTAGCGATCCCCCCCTAAAGCAGGAACGTTACAGCGTTAGCCCAATGACCGCAAGGTCAAATCCGTGAAAATCCGTGAGTAATCCGTAGAGCAAGAAGGTTCCGTAAACTCAGCGTAATCCGATGAACAAAACTATGAAAAACATGAAAAGAATATGATTAAAATAAAAAGAGGATGTATCATGAACTTATGACACATCCCCTTTTTATTTTAATCAGGAATTACTCCCACTCAATTGTCGAAGGTGGTTTTGAAGAAATATCATAGCAAACGCGGTTTACACCCTTTACCTTATTGATAATCTCATTACTTACCTTAGCCATAAAGTCGTATGGCAGATGAGCCCAGTCGGCAGTCATCGCATCAGTACTTGTTACGGCACGCAATGCTACAGGGTGCTCGTAAGTACGTTCATCACCCATCACACCTACAGAACGAACCGTAGAAAGCAATACAGTACCAGCCTGCCAGATCTGATCGTAGAGAGAAACCTCTATCTCGCCATTCTGCATATCAGCAGGAACACCGGCAGCCAGGACACGACGAGCTTCCTCACCACTCAACTTCACCTTATAATCACGCAAACCACGGATATAGATATCGTCAGCATCCTGGAGAATACGAACCTTCTCTGGAGTAATATCACCCAAGATACGAACAGCCAAACCAGGACCTGGGAATGGATGACGGGTAATCAGGTGCTCAGGCATACCCATAGAACGACCTACACGACGAACCTCATCCTTGAACAACCATTTCAAAGGCTCGCACAACTGGAGATTCATCTCCTTAGGAAGACCACCTACATTATGATGACTCTTGATCACCTTACCCGTGATATTCAAACTCTCGATACGGTCTGGATAGATAGTACCCTGAGCCAACCACTTCGCACCAGTCTGCTTCTTAGCCTCAGCATTGAACACCTCCACGAAGTCACGGCCGATAATCTTACGCTTTTTCTCTGGGTCTGTTACACCAGCCAAGTCAGTGAAGAACTTCTCTGATGCATCAACACCTATTACATTCAAGCCCAAGCACTTGTAATCTTCCATAACATCACGGAACTCGTTCTTGCGGAGCATACCGTGATCCACGAAGATACAGGTCAGGTTCTTGCCGATAGCCTTGTTCAGGAGAACGGCAGCCACACTAGAGTCAACGCCACCAGAAAGGCCGAGGATGACCTTGTCATCACCCAACTGTTCCTTCAACTCAGCCACTGTAGTCTCTACGAAAGAGTCTGCACTCCAATCCTGCTTGCTGCCACAGATGTCAACCACGAAGTTCTTCAACAACTGTGTACCCTGCAAAGAGTGGAATACCTCTGGGTGGAACTGAACTGCCCAAACAGGCTGCTTGGTGGAAGCGTATGCAGCATACTTCACATTAGCCGTAGAAGCGATGCACTTGTAATCCTCAGGGATGGCTGTGATGGTATCACCATGGCTCATCCAAACCTGCGAGTTCTCTACGAAGCCCTTGAACAAAGGATTCTCTGCATCAAAGTGCTCCAAGTTGGCACGGCCATACTCACGGCTATCAGCTGCCTCCACCTTTCCGCCCTGAGCGTAAGAGAGGAACTGAGCACCATAGCAGATGCCGAGCACAGGAATGCGACCAATGAACTGGCTCAAATCTACCTTGAAAGCTTCCGGATCATGAACGGAGTAAGGACTACCGCTCAAGATGACACCAATCACAGATGGGTCATCCTTTGGAAACTTGTTGTAAGGCATAATCTCGCAGAAGGTATCAAGCTCACGTACACGACGGCCGATCAGCTGCGTGGTCTGTGAACCGAAATCCAAAATAATAATCTTCTGTTGCATAATATTTTAATTTTTAAATTTTAACTTTGAAAATTTATGATTAGCAAAGCACTTGAATTCTTCACTCTTCGTTCTTCACTTTAATTCTTTGAGAAACTCCTCCGCCTCTTTCAGCGTTTCCTGCTTTCCCACATCCATCAACTTGAGGTCGTTTTTCACGTACCCCTCAATGCGCACCTTGTCACAGTTTCTGAGATAGAAGTCCATGATAGGGAACTTATCTGGTTCTTCTTCCATCAGCGGGAAGATAGTTGGAGCCACCATGTGAATACCGGAGAAAGCATACTTCTTATATTTTTTAGGGTCAAGATGCTGATAAGGACTCTTCACCTCACCCGTTTCAATATTCGTCCAACCCACCAGTCTCATCGTATCATCAAAGAGAAGATAGCGCTTGGTCTTGCGTTCACTTACCAAGAGTCGGGCTGCCAATGGAGGTTCCTCAGCATCAGAAACCGAAGTTTCCAATAAATCCTGAGTCTCCATCTGATAGAACTTCTTCAGATCCACATTACTGAGAATGTCCACATTATGTATCAGAACAGGCTCATGAGAATCAAAGAGAGGCCAGGCTTTCCGGATACCTCCACCCGTTTCGAGCAACTTATCCGTTTCATCGCTGATGCGGATGTCCATGCCGAAATTGTCATTCTCCTTGAGATAATCTGTAATTTGATTTGAAAAATGATGCACGTTCACTACAATGCGAGTGAAACCTGCATCCTTCAGTTGAAAGATGACACGTTTGAGCAAAGGTTCTCCCCCCACCCTTACCAAGGCCTTCGGAATACGGTCGGTAAGAGGCTTCAGGCGAGTGCCCAAACCTGCTGCGAATATCATTGCTTGCATCATTGCCAAATAGCTATCGTTTAATGTGCGTGCAAATTTACTAACTTTTTGCGATATAGCCAAATTTGCACGCCAAATATTATTGTTTTGCAGGCAAAACCTGCTCAATCTTCTGTTCACGATGGCAGATTCTTACCTCCACACCAAACTTTTCATGGATATGCTCGGCAAGATGCTGGGCAGAATAAACGCTGCGATGCTGACCACCTGTACAACCGAAGCAGAACATCAGAGAGGTAAAACCACGCTGAATGTAGCGATTCACATGATGATCGGCAAGCGCATAGACATGCTCCAGGAACTTCAGGATTTCCCCATCATCCTCTAAGAATCGGATCACAGGCTCGTCCAGTCCTGTCAACTTCTTATAAGGTTCATATCTGCCCGGATTGTGCGTGCTGCGACAGTCGAAGACATAACCGCCTCCATTGCCAGAAGGATCCTCTGGAATACCTTTTTTGAAAGAGAAACTGAAAACCCTGACCACCAGCGGCCCCTTGCCGTCATACTTGGAGAAAGTAGCCGGACCATCCTGTGGATGCGAAATATAGATATTGTTGTCCGTTGTCTTATATCCGTCAGCACGGTTGACTGCCGCACTTTCGATACGGGCAAACTGCGGCAATTCGGTCAGTCGGCGCAACATATCCATCATATAAGGATAAGGGAACACCTTTTCCCCCATCTTCAGGAGATCACGCAGATTCTGGATGGCAGGAGGTATGCTTTCTAAGAAATGCTTCTTGCGTTCGAAATATCCCCTGAAACCGTATGCGCCCAATACCTGAAGGGTACGGAAGAGCACGAAGAGACTTAGGCGATTGACGAAATGACGGACAGATGGAACTTCCGTATAATTCTTGAGCGACTGATAGTATTCCCATACCAGTTCCCGTCTCAACTTGAATGAATATTGAGCAGAAGCCTGCCACAGGAAAGAAGCCAAATCATAATAGAACGGTCCCTTACGGCCACCCTGGAAATCAATAAAGTATGGATTTCCTTCTTTGTCAAGCATGATATTTCTCGCCTGGAAGTCACGATAGAGGAAACAGTTCATCGGTTCAGAAGTCAGATCCTTGGCAAAAAGTCGGAAGTTAGCTTCCAGTTTCAGTTCATGGAAATCCAGATCCGTAGGTTTCAGAAAACAATACTTGAAATAATTCAGGTCGAAGAGCACACTATCCACATCAAATTCCGGCTGCGGATAACAATTCTCCCACTCCAGTCCACGTGCCCCACGCAATTGGATGTTAGGCAATTCACGAATGGTCTTGATCAGAAGATCCTTTTCCTTCTGATTATATCTGCCACCCGCATCTCTACCACCCTTGATGGCATCAAAAAGAGACACACTACCCAGGTCTGTCTGAATATATCGGAGTTCATCATCGCTGACAGCTAAGATTTTCGGCACAGGCAATTGCCTGAGATTGAAATGATTAGCCAGATACACAAACGCATGATCCTCGTCACGGCTGGTACCGATGACGCCCACCACCGTTTCACCACTTTGCTGGGTAATACGGAAATACTGGCGATTACTCCCCTGTCCAGCCAACTTAATCACGTTGGCAGGTTCTTCACCCTTCCATTGCTTATAGAGTTCTATTAACTTTTCCACCCTTGATTATTTCTATGTTATTTGATCAAAATTCACGCAAGAGCCAGTCCCGGGCTACTCGTCCTCATCATTCTCTTGCAGTTTACGGCGCTTACGCTTATCATCTATTTGCTGGGCGAAATTATCCCCCACAAAAAGAATCAACAACACACCCAAAGTAGCAAGGAAAGAATTCAGAGAAGTCATTCCCAATGCAACCTTAGTTATATATATCAGTCCACCTATCACGATCAGGAAGACCAGCATTTTTTTCCAATCAATATTTCTCATGCTGCAAAGTTAATACTTTTTGCGGAAAACACAAAGGAAAACGAAAGAAAAGGGCACAAAAAAAATCGGATGTCTCACGACAACCGATTTCCAAAAAACAAACTACTTAAAAACTAATCTACTAAAACAAATCAAAAAAAATATCTTTGTCGGCTCAAAGCCGATACTTTTCTTTTCACGTTGCAAAGATACGCAAAATATCAATAACGTGCAAGTATTTTTGCAGAAAAATGCAGCAAAAAGTGCTAAAATACCTAAAAATGGGGATAATTCGTAAGAATCATCCCCATTTTGTTATTTGTAGTTTACATTTTAGCTACTTAAATGCAGTTTCTGATATTTGCCGCATCATCTACCGTGAAATGCTTCTTATGCAGAAAAATACATCTTCAGCAGAAAAATACGTCTTTTTCTGTCAGACACTGCTTTTTCTATCAGATGCTTTTTACATCATGCCACCCATACCAGGTGCAGCTGCTGGAGCAGCAGGAGCTGGCTCAGGTTTATCAACCAACACGCACTCTGTAGTCAAGAAAAGGCCAGCGATAGAAGCCGCATTCTCCAAAGCCACACGCTCTACCTTAGCAGGGTCAACGATACCAGCCTGACGCATATCCTCGTAAACATCCTTGCGGGCATTGTAACCGAAGTCACCTTCACCCTCGCGTACTTTATTAACAACTACAGAACCCTCGCCACCTGCGTTAGCAACAATCTGACGGAGAGGCTCCTCGATGGCACGCTCAACGATGCGGATACCCGTAGTTTCATCAGCGTTATCACCCTTCATATCCTTCAAAGCCTCAAGAGCACGGATATAAGTAGTACCACCACCAGCAACGATACCTTCCTCGATAGCAGCACGAGTTGCGCAAAGAGCATCATCTACACGATCCTTCTTCTCCTTCATTTCCACCTCAGAGTTGGCACCTACATAGAGGACAGCCACACCACCGGCGAGCTTAGCCAGACGTTCCTGAAGTTTCTCCTTGTCATAAGAAGACTTGGTATTTTCAATCTCGTTCTTGATCTGAGCTACACGATCCTGGATGTTAGCCTTCTCTCCATGACCATTCACAATCGTAGTATTATCCTTGGTGACAGTAACCTTGTCAGCAGAACCGAGCATATCCAATGTAGCCTGTTCCAACTTCAAGCCCTTCTCCTCAGAAATAACAACACCACCAGTCAAGATAGCAATATCTTCCAACATAGCCTTGCGACGGTCGCCGAAGCCTGGAGCCTTCACAGCACAGATCTTCAAACCGCCACGCAAACGGTTAACAACCAAAGTAGTCAAAGCCTCAGAATCAACATCCTCAGCGATAACCAACAAAGGACGACCGCTCTCAGCAGCAGGCTGGAGGATAGGCAAGAACTCCTTCAAGTTAGAAATCTTCTTATCATAGAGGAGGATGTATGGGTTATCCATTACGCACTCCATCTTATCAGCATCAGTCATGAAGTAACCGCTCAAGTAACCACGGTCGAACTGCATACCCTCTACCACACCGATATTGGTATCACGGCTCTTGCTTTCCTCGATAGTGATCACACCATCCTTAGAAACCTTGCGCATAGCATCAGCCAAGAGTTTACCGATCTCAGCATCATTGTTGGCAGAAACAGTAGCCACCTGCTCAATCTTATCGTAGTTGTCATCTACCTGTTCAGCATGCTCCTTGATGAAAGCAACGACAGCAGCCACAGCCTTGTCAATACCACGTTTCAAGTCCATAGGATTAGCACCAGCAGTAACGTTCTTCAAACCCTCAGTCACGATAGCCTGAGTCAGGATAGTAGCAGTAGTAGTACCATCACCCGCATCATCACCAGTCTTGCTGGCAACACTCTTAACGAGCTGAGCACCTGTATTTTCAAACTTATTCTCCAACTCTACCTCCTTAGCAACGGTAACACCATCCTTAGTAATCTGAGGAGCACCAAACTTCTTTTCGATTACCACGTTACGTCCCTTAGGACCGAGAGTTACCTTCACTGCGTTAGCCAACTGATCGACACCCTTCTTCAAGAGGTCGCGAGCATCCATATTGTATTTAATATCTTTAGCCATAATATTTTCTTTCTAATTTAAATATCAGCAAAAAGTTTTTTACCTTTTTACTTTTTTACCTTTTTACCTTTAAAACTACTCTTCTACCACAGCGAGCACATCGCTTTGGCGCATCATCATATACTTCGTACCACCAAATTCAAGTTCAGTACCAGCATATTTTCCGTAAAGAACGGTATCGCCCTCTTTAAGAATCATCTCTTCATCCTTCGTACCCTTACCTGTAGCAACGATTTTACCACGTTGTGGTTTTTCCTTTGCTGTATCAGGGATAATGATTCCACCTACTTTTTCCTCGGCTGGTGCAGGAAGTACCAGCACTCTGTCTGCTAATGGTTTAATATTCATGATTCTATATTTTTTAATTGTTATGACATATGATTGCGTTTACACCGGAATCAGATCCGATGCTTCACACCCACGACATATACGAAAAATGTGCCAAACCAGAAAGGCTGACACATTGACACTCTTAGATACTGACATTTTTACATAAACGCAGCATATCTTTATTTTTTTCAGAAATTTCAAGCATTTTATTTTTTCATTCGGGATATTCTTCTTAATTTTGCCATCGAAAAGAATCATATACATTATTAATATATAATATACAGCAATAAAATTATGGATTACAATATGATAGGCACCGCATGGTCGCTCCTTCCCCCTATCGTTGCCATTGCACTGGCTCTGAAAACGAAGGAAGTTTATTCTTCACTCTTCATCGGCATCATCTTAGGAGCCGTAGAATACTGCATATCTATGGGTACGGGCTTAGACGGATTTCTCGTCCATCTCACCAACCATACCGTCATAGAAGGAGATGAAACCAAAGGATACGGACTGATACATTGTCTCTCAGACCCATGGAATGTCGGCATCCTGATATTCCTGGTATTATTGGGCTCCATCGTATCCCTGATGAACAAGGCTGGAGGTTCAGCAGCATTCGGCAGATGGGCATCCAAGCACGTGAAGACCAAGATGGGGGTCCAGATAGCCACCATCCTGTTGGGCATACTCATCTTTATCGACGATTACTTCAATTGTCTCACGGTAGGTTCAGTGATGCGCCCTATCGCCGTTCGCAATGGCGTGACCAAGGAAAAATTAGCTTATCTCATCGACTCCACAGCAGCACCCGTCTGCATCATCTCCCCAATCTCCAGTTGGGCTGCAGCAGTTTCCGGTTTCGTTTCTGGAGGAGAGAACGGACTCGCCCTCTTCTGCAAGGCCATTCCTTTCAATTTCTATGCCTTCTTTACCATCCTCTTCATGTTTGGTATAGTTTGGTTAGACTTTGATTTCAAGGCGATGAGCAAATACGATGCCCGACTGAAGGAATGGTATGAAAGAACCAATGGAGGAAAGCTCGACGAAGTGAGCGGCACCAAACTGCACATCGTAGAACATGGCGTGGGAGCCAAGAAGGGCGAAGAAGCAACAGCCAGCAAAGGTTCCGTAGCCGACCTTGTGATACCGATAGTCCTGCTCATCATCTTTTGCATGACGGGCATGGTATATTCCGGCGGATACTTTGATGCAACCAGCGACAACTACCATCATTTCGTAGATGCCTTCGCTGCAAGCAATGCCTCTGTAGGACTGGTCATCGGTTCATTAGGTTCCTTCATCCTGACCATCATCCTCTTTGTATCCCGCAAGACATTAGCGTTTACCGATGCCATGAGTAGCCTCATCAAAGGCTTCGAGGCAATGGTACCAGCCATACTGATCCTTACATTGGCGTGGACGTTGAAGAGCATGACCGACTCATTGGGAGCAGCAGAATACGTATCAGGCGTAGTAGCCAACAGTGCAGCCGGACTGCAGCAACTCTTACCAGCCATCATCTTCATCGTGGCAGCATTCTTAGCCTTTGCCACAGGCACCTCATGGGGCACCTTCGGCATACTGATTCCAATCTGCATCGCAGTATTCCCAGCCGCCGAGCCGCTTCGCATCATCTCCATTTCAGCATGTATGGCAGGAGCAGTGTGTGGAGATCATATCTCCCCAATCTCCGACACCACCATTATGGCAAGTGCCGGCGCCGAGTGCAAGCATGTGCATCACGTATCCTCCCAGTTGCCTTATGCCCTCACGGTAGCCACGGTATCCTTCATCACCTTCCTGATAGCAGGTTTCACCCAACAGTTGGGCATATTCGGCAGTGCTGTCGTATCATGGATATGCGGCATCAGCTTATTGGCAGGAGCCCTCTATGTATTGAAAAAGAAGTTCTAATCCCTTACCACCACACATTCCTCCAGTCTCAGCACCTTCATTTTGTTCTTTCTTCTCACAACTGTTTGGTGATATGAGAACCTGCTGAAGAAACAGTCTTTATGACAACTGGCGGCCCAGGCGCATTGACTATTTTCGCTGCAAATATCAAAAGAATTCTTAAATTAATGCATAAAGCATAAGAGAGAGGATATCCTCATAAATATGATCTCATATAACCCTCTGTAAGTCGATATAAAGCTATCTAAGCCATTGTGTCAGGCAGAAATAGATTTAAAATCTGTCCGTCAGAAACTGCTCAGAAGTACAATAACTGGCTGCATTTTTATTTATTTTTCCAAAAACAGGCACCTTTTTCAGTGCCCTCGGCGAAAAGGGGGTCTTTACCCCACTCCCAAGGAGGGTGTGTCATAAGTCTGTGACGCACCCTTGTTGAGCCCACTTTAAAAAGGGGCATATTTTGATTCCAGCATGACCAGTGTGGTCAGCCCGACTTCCTAACTGCATTGAGGGAGCCGTGAATATATCTAACTGAGGATTCGGATCTGTCTTTCTAAACATAATTTTTCTGTTTGATTGATGATGTAAAGATACGAAAAATATTCCAGACAACGGCATAAATCAGGGATTATTTTCGTTAAATATAAACATTTAAAACAAGCCTTACTTTTTAAAGTGGGCTCAGTTCTTGACTAAAAAGATACTGTAGCTATAGACAACGAAAATTAAGCATTTTTATTAACAAATATATATTTAAGTTCCATTTCCTCTAAAGAAGTGCAAGTACGAACTCTAACGATGCGCTTTATTAAGGTCTAATGATGCGCATCGTTAGGTGTTAATGAAGCGCATCGTTAAGTGTTAATGAAGCGCATCATTAGACCTTAATGAAGCGCTTCGTTAGGTCATGTAGATTTTCCACCAGCTATATTACTGAAAATCAGCAAATTACACTCCATCTCAAGACTGCGAACTCTTGCCGTCAACAGGAAGAACAGAAGTATAAAGGTTTGTTTCATCATTATATTGTATCATTAAACTATGCTATTGCAAAAGTACAAAAACTTTTACAATAACATACTATTTTATACCTGAAAATAACTAAAAACCAACATTGCTCTCTATCACCCTCAAATCCACAACTACGCCCTTCAACGTCCTTCTTGCGTGTACACGTCCTCTCATTACTGAATTATCAGATAAATTGAGGCAGAAGCACCCACTTCTGCCTACAATGATTCTGCAAATGTAGTTGACACCACCGCTTCTAATAAGGACAATGTGGATTTGACGTCTGTTGCAGGAACGTATGAGGAACTCTCCCGGCAGCAGATTGCCCGGGTATAAAATAAGGTTAAGAATGCCAACAGCATCATTATGACAGATTCTATGGGTGTAGAACCTGAAGGTGAGACTGCAAAATTGTATGTACTGAAAAAGAAATAGTACAAGGAATCAAAAAAAAAACGTGGACAGACATTAAGTCTATTCACGTTTTTTCAAAGATGTATTCAGAGCCTTATAACTTACTATGACTGATTGAACATAAAGCATTTATTTTCAATGCTCTTTGATATATTGCGTTCTCACTCTGATTTCTCAGAGTGAGAACTATTTGGTTATCTTACAGGACGAATCACGAATTTGAATGCATAGTCCTGATAAGGAAGCATATATTTCTCAATAGGTAATGCGCCCCATGTATTGATACATCCCAATCCCATTTGTCTCTGACTAATGTGTACAGAGGTAAAGTCTCGTGGTACAAGGTCTCCAGAATGTTCTTGGTTCTTTACCGGTCCGCGGTAAAGATCTGAAGTCAGATAGTTCAGGCTTGAACACTCCATTGGCTCATTGGAGAAAAACTCCAGACCTTTATTGTCTTTTGTCAGAACCTTCCAATATCTTACCTGCGTCTTGTTGCCAGACTCCTGTGGACGAACGTATGGATAATACTGATCCTTTACCAACTGGGTAAAAATGCCCAATCTGTCGGAATTGTTACGGTCTGCATAATTCTCGTTAGGACCCTTTCCGTAGAATTCAACTCTATCAAACTCCTTAGGCATCTGCAATTCCATTCCATAGCGCAGAAGATTTGGCTTGTTCTCCGCATCAGGATTTACCTTCAGATCTTGTTCAACAGTCAGTTCTCCATTATTATTCAATGTATAGGTAAGAGTCAGTGTTGACTCTGTTTCTTTGAGATACAACTCGGCAACAACAGAACCATTCTCCTTACGGGTAAAATTCTTCAGTTCCATACTTGGCTTATTCCATGCTGCACTTAATGTAGGCATATGTGAACCAAAATCGTTGTCTGTGCATGCTCTCCAGAAGTCTGGAGTCAAATCAAATCCTCTTACAAGCATAGGTGTTTTGTCAACATCCAAATAAGAAACAAGTCCTGTTGCCTTACTGATGGTAACATCCACACCATTGGCAGAAAGAACGAGATACTTGGCATGATCTACAGCCTTGACTTTGGCTGTTTCAGAGGAATTCAATACAGGGAACTTATAGTCGCTAATCACAAACTGCTGGTGGGCGATTTCTTCATCCTTACTTAGAAGAAGCGAATCACTGTTCAATTTGTACGTAAGATTCAGTGTCTTTTCCTTTCCTCTGTACTTCTTGTCTGCAACTATCTTTGCATATCCTGGAATTGCAATGGTCTTGCTTGTCTGAGGAAGAATATTGTATTTGCCAAGGTTGATTAAACCGTTTGCCATACTTTTTCCCTCTACCTCTATTGAATATACGAGATTTACGTTATTCAACGGAACAAAGAAGTTCTCGTTGAATACAGAGACAGTACCCTTGACCTTGTTCTCAAGTTTGCTCCAGATGTTCTGATGGAAGTATTTCACTTCGTAAGCATGAGGATTTGGTCTTCTGTCCGGACTAACCAAGCCATTGTTGTTGAAGTTCTCGTCAGACATAGGGAAACGACCATAATCACCGCCATAGGCATAGATCTGATTACCAGTTATCTTGCTCTTGTCGCGCAGACCCTGATCTACAAAATCCCAGATAAAACCACCCTGATACTGAGGATACTGACGGACCAAATCCCAATACTGCTTAAATCCACCCATAGAATTACCCATGGCATGGGCATACTCCTGCTGAAGAAGAGGTTTGTCACAATAGTCCTTTTCCAGATATGCTCTACAACTGTCGTAATCAGCATACATAGGACAGAAAATGTCAGTCTTGCCAGCCTTCAGACCAGCCAACTCGTATGACTCAACAGGACGGGTTTCATCATGATTGCCTGTTGAACATGCCATTTCGTATTGTACTGGACGAGAACTATCATATGCCTTTACCCAATCGTAGGCATCCTCAAAGTTCTTACCATAACCTGCTTCGTTACCAAGACTCCACATAATGATACAAGGATGGTTTTTGAGAACCTTCACATTGTGCATGTTACGCTCAATATGTGTCTTGTTGAACAACTCTTTTTTGGCCAGAGTCTCTTTACCAAATCCCATTCCGTGGCTTTCCAGATTTGCCTCAGCCACGACATAAATACCATATTCATCACACAAATCATACCAGCGTGGATCATTTGGATAGTGGCTGGTGCGTATAGCATTGATGTTTAATTGCTTGGCAACCTTTATGTCACGAATCATGTTCTCAACACTGACAACATATCCTCCATCAGGATCTATCTCATGACGGTTCACACCCTTGATAAGAACAGGCTGTCCATTTACCAAGAGCTGTTTTCCCTTGATCTCGATCTTTCTAAAACCGACATTTTGGCGAATGACTTCCAATACTTTATCTCCATCCATCAGTGTCGCTCTGAGTGTGTACAAATTCGGTGTTTCTGCTGTCCACTTGGCTACATTCTGAATGGTTGACTCTACTGTTGAACTGCCACCCTGTAACTGTTGCTTTCTTTCAAAAACCGTATTGCCAGTTTTCTTGTCTATCAATTCTACCAGAACATTCTTTCCATCACATGATTCTGTAGAAAAATGAATGGCAAAGATACCGTCTTTATAATTATCGGACAAGGAAGAGGTTACGTTCAAGTCCTTAATATGTGACTTCGGCTGAGCATAGATATAGTTCTCTCTGGCAATACCGCGAAGTCTCCAATAGTCCTGATCCTCAAAATAAGAGCCATCGCACCATCTCATCAGCTGCATGGCTATCAGATTCTCTTTTCCTGGTTCTACATATTTAGTGATGTCAAATTCCGCAGCAACCTTATTGTCTTCAGCATAGCCAACAAACTTTCCATTTACATATAGGTTGATATTGCTGGAAAATTCACCGATGTGCAGTATTATATTGTCACCATTCCAATTCTCAGGAATTACAATCTTACGTCGGTAAGATCCGACGTAGTTGCCAAGATCCTGCACATAAGGAGGATTTGATTTCCATTCATTTTCCCACTCATATCTATAGTTGGTATAGACTGGCACGCTATAGCCATTCAACTCCCAACATCCAGGAATTGGCATCTTACCCCAATTAGAATCATCAAGATTGAGAGAATAGAAATCTAAAGGACGCTCATTGGCATTCTGCACCCAATTGAATTTCCAATTTCCTTCAATAGACAAGAATCTCTTTGAAAGCGTCTTGTCATTTCTGTCAGACAGTTCCTTATTCTCATAGCCGAAGAAATCAGAAACAGGCTCGTTACGATTGATGTTGTTCACCAAAGGGTCATTCCATGGTTCTGTCTTCTGGGCATATACATTACCTGACAAAGCCATAAAAAGTACTATAAAATTGCATAATTTATTCATAATCAATTGGTATTTATAGTTTTATACTTGATTAATTGGTATTTATAGTTTTATACTTGCTCCAAACTCAACAGTGAAAGGACGAAGATAGCGTCCGGACATTACGTAGCCATTGAATCGCTTGGCTTCTTCCGGACCAATAAGCTCTGAGCCGGATATTGTACCGCTGGCACCTTTTTGGTTCAGGAAGTTGACTACACCAAGGTTGAATGATAATTTGTTGGTAGCATTCCATTTCACACCTGCGAAAGTTTCCCAATGACCGTTGAACCAAAGGGCATTTGAAAGGTTAGCATACGTTTTTCCAAAATATCTGAAACTGCCCCATACTGTCATTTTATCCTTGTAAAAGGTATAACTTGGGTCAAGCTCAATCAGTATCTGTGGTATTTCCTTGACGATGTTACCAGTGGCGTTTAAGTCTGCGGTCTCACCATCATCAAACTTTACTGTCACAGAATAGTCCTTGTATGTTGGCTTCTGATAGGTAAAGAGGGCATGAAGATGCGCACCCTTGAATGGATCAAGTTCCACATTGGTTGTCCATCCCACTGTCTGGATGCTATAATTTAATGATGTTGTCTTTGAAATACTAGTACCAGGTTTGGTTATATCCTGCTGGTCTGTATTGTTAGTCTTCTGAATCCAGGTAATCATTGATGTGACATCAATCCACTTATTGCGATAGTATATACCACCACGGAGCAATGGAATGCGGAGACGCAGGTCCTGCGGTCCCATATTGGCATAATCTGTCATGCGAGGAGAGCGTTCCATTTGAGTGAAGTCAGCGGTGAGTCCCATACCTTTATAAAAGGACCATGTAGCCGAAACTGTAAATGCATAGTTGAGTTTATTCTTTGTTCTGTGCTGTGGAGTAATGGTTACACCGTCTGCATTGGTTGCACCGACATACATGTCTGCAAATCGTGCATAAGGCAACTGGTCTACAGACATACGACACCACTCCAAGCGTGCACCATAGAAGAAACGAAGGCTTTCAATAGGACGCCATTCGTCTGTGAAATATCCTGCTAACTTGTTCTCATTACCGATAGCATAGTCTGTAGATATCTCATTGAACCCATAATAAGTTGTTCTTGCAGTCGGGTCTGAAACCGTGGAATGTGACAGAAACTCTGGATACTCATTTACAGTGGCATCCCATTGTGTTGACGCAGACCAGTAGTTTAAGTCAAAGTTCCACTCGTTGAGACCTATTTTAAGATTATGCTGGCCATAGTTTCTCATCACCTCAGAGGTGAGAAGGAAAGATTTTGCCTTTGCAGTATGAAACCAGATTCTTCGACCATCCATCATACCTGTATAAAGCTTTCCATTCTTGTCATAATACGTATTCGTATTACCCTCAACCTTTCCATCTTTGACATTCATGATGGAACTGCCGCCAAAGTCGGCATAGTTAGCATCAGCCCAGGTATATTTAGCCTTTGTATCCAAGTTCCATGCATTACCTAAATCCCATTTGAATAATACAGCAAATTCGTGAGATTTGTTTTTGTTCCAATCATTGATAGTAGTGTTTTTCACTTCACCTGTCTTCATATCACGGTACATGAAGTTCTGAGAAGCTGGAACGTATGAAGATGTACCCAATTTAAAGCCATCCAATTCTGTCACATCACCATTAGTGTGATAGATAAATGGTGCAAAACAGGTTACGGAACCCATACGCTGACTGTTTGAGAACTTGTAGAGGAAAGACAACTGTCCTCTGTTTCCCCAATGCTTTGTCAGGGCACCCTTATAAATCTGGGTACGGTCATTATAGTTGGTAAACTTCAAGTCAAAGGTTCCCGGATCAAAGTTTTGATACATATTCAAGGCATAAGTCCAGCCTTTAGCCAGAGGTCCTGAAACGTTCAAATCAAACTGATGCATACCATAATGGTTGCCTTTGTAATTCAAAATACCCTTGAACGTATTACTGCCTAAGTCGCTGAAACTGTTTACTGAATAAGCGATGTTTCCTGTAGCTATGGCTGATTCCTGCGGGTTCATCAATCCTACTTCAGCCAAGCTTCCGTCACTTCTCCAATGAGCAGATAGAGGATGGATGTAAGAAGAATAAACGACAGGTAATCCGTTCTCGTACACATTTACATCTTCACTTGGAAGACCAATCTGAATGTAACGAGGTGCATTGGCATCGGATGCATTGAGCATCACATTGCGTTCTGCTTTCTTTTCTACCATTGTAGTGTCTGACTTCTCTTGAGCACTACAAATGCTTGGGATGACCACGCAACAAGATAAGAGTAAAAGTTCTCTTCTCATAACTTTAAAACATTAAAAACGCTAAATACATAATGGATTTATTTCAACCATACATGCAATTACGTTTTATGTCCAATGCACCTATATGGACCAAAAAAACTACTGAACACATACATAAGGGAAACGGCATTGGTGCAGTACGAGCTACTCAGTCAAACAGTCCTGAACTCCTAAAACATCCTATACAAGCCAGTAGTGGAATACACTTTGTTACCTATAAGATAATTATGAAATTTTACTATACGTTATATACTACTAATGGAACTATTCTGGTGTAGCTGATAATAAGTTTTCTATTTTAATAATCTATTGGGCGGTCCGTAACTGCCTTGTATATTCCTGATCCTGATTTGATATTATAGAATCCAAGTGTGTGTATAACCAAGTGCGCTTGTAAACGCCATTTCCAATATGCTTGTCCTTCCCGTCTTTCTCACTCGGCATTCGTCAATTAAGGTAAGGCGTGAAAACGATTGCAAAGATAAGGCTCAAATCTTAATAATCAAAAAAAAAAAACAATATTATTAAACTTTAACGATAATAACCGAAGCGTTTATCAGATTTCAACATATTCTTACTCGTAGGTACGGATCTTTAATCCGTAACCCTTTAGAAGTAACATCTGTTTTTACGTTATTTGTTGCTTCTTTGTTTTCTTCTCTGCTTTCTTTCTCAACCTGCGGCGCAAGTTCAAGCTGTATTTTTCGGTCCAATGCAGCCAGTTCCGCTTTCAGACTTTTCAGCTCTTCTTCTCTCTTCCAAACCTTGGAAGCTATTTCCTGTAGTTGCGTTATCTCCTTCTCCAGTGTTCTGCATCTTGAATCATACTTTTCAATGTACCCTTGTATCTTCTGCAGGGCATGCCCGACACACAAAGATAAAGAGGGTGCGTCAAGGACTTATGACACACCCTCTTTAGACAATGAGTATCAGGAAGGATACTACATCAAGATGCTATAGCGAAGAGATTTTCTCTATAGTGCAAACTACAGCTTGCGCTTAATTCCCTTGTCACCGACAACATATACCTTATCCTCATCTATCAGGACAGCCCTGCCACGCTGATGGTTGTAGTTATCCAGATTATCGACATTCACGGCTATGACCTTTCCCTTATAGAAACGCTTGATGTCCTTGAATATCGTATGACCAACATAGATTCTATCCACATCGTAACGCTGAAGCACCATATCGAGAGAATCGTTTGACAAAGGCGACCATTTCTTGGTCTTCAGCACCAAGCCACGATACCAAATGGGACCACGGTTGCCATAAAGGAACTTACAGAACTCAGAATGAGCCTTGCGCTGTTTGCTCTTCATAAAGAGCACACTGCTGATAGTGTCGTTGACTACAGGGATTTTCAAATCACGGTCATAGAATTCCTTGCTGATACCGGCATGCACAAAAAGATTGCGGCCAATCACCTGCATGGCATTACGTGTGGCAAGCCATCGGCCCAGCTCGGTATTCGAACCGAAGAGATGGCGATAAGAAATTCCCAGGGTGTCGGCAAGCATCTTATATTTAGGCTTGGCGTAACGCATATCGCCAGCCAACTCCATAGGCTCGTGATTGCCCAACAACACAGAAACACGACCGCCACACTCGGCAGCCTCGGCCTCAAGTTTATAGAAGAGCCAAAAAATCTGAGGTACATCATAACCTCGGTCGAAGATGTCGCCAATAACCACCAGCTGATTGTCGCCATAAGCCCAGCGTAACTGGCTGTCAATAACACCATTGGCCTTCAGCAGGCTGACTACCAAGTTGAGTCTGCCATGAGGATCGGACATCACAAAGGTTTTCCTTGCCTGACTCTGCTTCCATGGCTGACGAGCGATAGAATGCAGACATACAGAGAAAGGGTATTTCCCCTCATGGTCAGCCACATGCAGAGTAAAATCCTTTGGCAAGACTGCATAGACAGTATCTTTCACCTCGCCATTCTCAGTTACCGAGATAACTCTTACACTACCGTCAGTCTGATAGACCACATAGGGACCATCGCACGACAACTTCTTGTCGTCGGCATGCTCCTTAGCCGAAATGGTGATGCTGAACATCGTCAGCATCACCATCATCATTACCAATAAAAACTTATTATTTTTGTTCATTTCATTTATTTACTTTTACCTGTTCAAGGATTATTCTCCGTAACCAGGATTATTCTGCAAGTGACTAACATTGCGTTCTGCCAATGGCAGAGGAAGTACTATCTTGTAGAAATTGTCTTCTCCCTCGCCTATGGTCATAAAATCCTTGCCACAAGTATGCTTGGTCTTGCTCAAAGTGCTGTTGCTCTCTTCCACACGCACCACCTTCTTGCCATTTCTCAGCAGGTCGAACATACGATGTCCTTCACCCACCAACTCCTTGCGACGCTCATCAAGCACCTGGTCTACTGTAACCGTAGAAGATGCATTAACCGATTTAGCAGGATTGGCTCTGCTGACGATAGCACCGAGATATTTCACAGCTTCAGCATTATGGTCGCTACCTGCTGCTGTCAACTTGGCTGCAGCCTCAGCAGCATTGAGATAGGCTTCAGAGAGACGAATCAAAGGAATATTAGCATCCTCAACACCCTCACCTTGCTGTGGCTGATACTTGTTGACATATCCACGTCCATAAACAGATGAAGAATAACCTTGAGCCTTGGTAGCCACATTGATAATCTTCAGACGAACATCATCGTTGTCTTTCTTGAGGAAATTGTAGAACGATTTTGTGACACAACCGTCATAATATCCATTAGGAGAATAGAGATAACCTAAACTTTCCTTACCAGGAGAATCGGTAGTAAGGTTGATGATCTCGAAGAGCACCTCGCCCTTATTGGTAGAAGCTTCACTCACATCGTTCGACCATGCTGTGGGATACTCTGCGTTGGTCCACAGCTGATATTGATGACTTTCAGCGCCCTCTATGGCAGCTTTGGCTGCATTAAGAGCCTTCTCGTTGTCACCATGATAGAGATACACACGACTCAAGAGTGTCAGGGCAGCCCACTTATTGATCTTGCCCTTATTGAACTTCTCGCCAAGCAAATTGATACTTGCCTCCAAATCATTAATGATCTGTTCGTAACATTGAGCCACCGTACTGCGCTGAGGCATATAGTCCTTATCCACCACATCTGTTACGATGCTGGCACCCAGAGAGGCACCATTGTCATAGGTATAGGGATAACCGTAGAGCTTGGTCAAATCGAAAAGCGACATACCACGGAGGGCAAGAGCCTGACCCTTATAGTCGTTCATGGTCTGCTTGTCGGCATCCGCAACCTCAATTTTATCAATATTGGTCAAAATCACATTACAGTTCTGAATAATACTGTATGGATAAGCCCAATAAGAAGAAGGCACATTGCTCTTGGTAAAGCCATAAAGGTAAGCGGATGCAGTACGCTTGGTAGAACTGACTGCCTGCATGTCGTCGCCAGTCATATCGCCATAATACACCAATCGACCAGAATAGGCGTAAGGAGACTGCATGGTACTATATATACCGTTCAGAGTGGCGTCAACCTCAGACTTTGAGGTAACCTTGGTAGGCACAGATGTTGATGGATCAAGATCGAGCCAGTCATTGCCACACGAAGACATGCCTATAGCAACGATTCCCATCATTACATATTTATATATCTTGTTCATAATCATTCATTTTTAGAAATTAACATTCAAACCGAAAGTAACTGTCTTGAGTGGTGGAGTAGCCTGTGTGGCACTACCATTGACCACAGACTCAGGATCATAATAATCCCAAGCCGCCCATGTCCACAGGTTATTAGCCGACATATAAATACGGGCATTGCTCAAGCCAACAGAAGAGAGCCACTGCTTTGGCAAGGTGAAGCCAAGGGTGAAGGTCTTCAGACGCAGGAAGTCGGTGCTGTGCAGACGACGGCTGTTGGTGATCTTGTGCATTGCCACGCTGGAGCTCTTCTCATAGAACTGCTCGTACTTGGTGACATCGCCAGGCTTCTTCCAACTGTCGGCATAATATGTTGGGATATTTGCCTCCAGGTCATAACCTCCGTGCTCAGTCTTCTGAGCCCAGGTGTCGTACGACCATCCACCAAACTGATAGTTGAAGAGGAAGCTCAGGTCGAACCACTTGTAGCGGAAGCTGTTATAGAGTCCGCCTGTGATGTTGGGCTCTGCATGTTTGTCGAGCATAATCGACTTAGCCTCGCTTGCCTTCTCGGTTATTTCCTTGCTATAAGAGCCATCCTCCAGCAAGTCGTTCTTATAGAACTGAGGATTACCATTCTCGGGGTTGATGCCGGCAAATTCTATCATATAGAAGGTACGATAAGAATGACCTATCTTGTGAATCTGAGTACCGCTTACTATCTCTGTCTGATCGCCATCGAGATTGACTACCTTATTGGTGTTGTGCGAAAGATTGAATGTGGTCTTCCACTCAAAGTCCTTGGTCTTGAAATTGGTAGAGTTGATTTCCAATTCCACACCCTGATTTCTCAACTGTCCTACGTTCATGAGGTAAGAGCTTAAACCTGTGGTCATAGACACTGGACTGTCCATGAGAAGGTTCTTGGTGTTACGCAAATAATACTCCAAGGTAACGTTCACACGATTGAAGAGTGAGAAGTCGAGACCTAAATTCAGGTTATAGTTGGTTTCCCACTTCAGGTTGTCATTGGCAAGCTGCGAGATGATGATGGCTGGCTGCTCGTTGTAGCCGTCGCTCAGACTGCTCAATGCCATATAGCCATAATAATCGGAAGGCAAAGTACCATTCACACCATAAGATGCACGAAGCTTCAGATCGGTAAGCCAGTCAGATACTGGTTTCATGAAATCCTCTTCGATGATACGCCATGCACCCGATACAGACCAGAAGTTACCCCAGCGATGAGAACGCTGCATACGAGAGCTGCCGTCTACACGATAGCTGAGTCCAAGAAAATACTTGTTGTCATAGTCATAGTTTACACGTCCGATATAAGAAACCATACGTGTGCGACTATCAGAACCGCCTACCGACTCCGTCTTCTTACCATTAGAGATGTCGTTCTTATCGGGAGTGGCGAAGTTGGTAGCATACCCTGACAAATAGTCGCGATACTGATCGTCAATCTCATAGCCCAAGAGTTCATCCAGATGATGTACGTTTGCAAAAGTCTGCTTATAGGTAAGCTGGTTGCCCCACATCATTTTACGACGCTCATAGAACTTCTTTGACATACCACCGTTGATATCATCACCATTAGAGGTACGTGGGTCAGCCCATTTTTTTCCCTTTGTCGTGATATAGTCATAACTGAAGGTGGTCTTGAACTTCAAGTCCTTAATAAACTCATACTGACCATAAATGGTATTGAAAGTACGGGTGACATACTCACGCTGAGAATCATATTCGTTGGCGAGGGCTGGGTTGCGATCACCGATACGAATCAGTGCGCGGTTCCATGTACCATCCTCGTTGTATACAGGATCGGAAGGTGTCACAGCACTTCTCGAAGAATAGAAAGGAGAAGTGTAGGAGAATCCCTCACTGTAAACATCCTGATTGACACTTGAGAAGAGGATATTGGCACCAAGAGTCAACTTGTTGGTGGCCTTGTAGTCCACATTCAGTCTTCCCGAAAGACGCTCCAGACCAGAACGCTGTGTGATACCCTCCTGCTTGAGATAGCTCAGTGAAGAATAATATTTAAACTTGTCAGTTCCGCCAGACAGAGATGCCTCATACTGCTGATGGCTTCCTTTCTTGAAAAGCACATCGTCCCAATCTACAAATCCACACCATGGCACGGGTGCATAAGTATCGATGTTCTCGTCGGCATAGGCCTTGGCATCCTCTTCACTCTCACCGTCACGAAGCGCACCCGCATAGAGACCATTGTAGATATAGTCACGTCGCTGCTGGCCACTCATTACCGGGCGATACTCCATGGCGAAGTCTGAGAATCCCCAGTCTGCCTGCAGAGAAACCTTAGGCTTGCCCTGCTGTCCCTGCTTGGTAGTAATAATGATGACACCATTGGCTGCACGCGAACCATAGAGTGATGCTGCGGCAGCATCTTTGATGACGGTAATACTCTGGATATCATTGGTATTTATGGTCGACATAATGTCGAGACCAGAATCTGAATCCAGCGAGCTGATGTTGCCACTGATCATCGGCACACCATCAATCACATAAAGCGGTGTGTTGGCTGCATTGATAGAGCCCATGCCTCGGATATTGATACTTGATGAGGCACCTGGCTGACCAGAGGCTGATGTAAACTGCACACCAGTGGCATTACCCTGGAGCATATCCTGGAAAGATACCGAAGGAACATCGGCTATCTTGTCGGCCTTCACATTTGCCGCAGAACCGGCATAAGCTGATTTCTTAAATGTACCATAACCTGTGACAATCACTTCATCCATCATCTGTGTGTCTTCTGTAAGGCTGATGGTAAGGGCACCATCAAAAGAGGATACCTTCACTTCCTTCTTCTGATAACCCACGTATGAAACCACCAATGTTACAGGAAGTTTGCTTACCGACAGCGAGAACTTACCGTCGATGTCTGTTACTGTACCTTGAGAACTACCTTTTAACATAATGCTTGCACCAACTATCGTTTCCTGTGTGGTTGCATCGATAATTACTCCACTAACTGTCTCTCTCTGTTGAACCGAATAGCTTGTTGCTGAATAAATAGCCTGGGGCATTACAATGCCCAACAAACAAAGCAACAGCATTCTGTTAATGAAGGAAGCACTAAACCTGATGCTTCCAGCAGAATGTAGATACTGCTTCTTCATAAAATACTAATAAAAATTAAACACTAATACGCTTTATCAAATGCAAAAGTATAAAAAACATTATAAATATAACAATATTTATTGAACTTTTTTAAAGACAATAGCAAAAAACTTTCATTTTGTAAGCAAAAATACCAATAACATGACAAAAAGCCACACTTGTAATACTATCCCTTCTATACCTAGATCCGATTTACCATCAGCCCCAGTAACGTGGATGCCCTTTGGTAAGCGTTTGCTTACATCGGCTATAGAAGGCGAATTCAAGCAATCCTACGTCATTTTTTTATATTGTGCATCATCTTAATCATAACTATGAGTATTTGGCATGTAGCCTCTACACATGTATCTTTATTTTACATTCGTCACATTTTCTTTTATAGAAAAGGGCAAACTTCTTGCAAAAATACAAAAATTAGTTGGATTACGTGTAAGATTTTATTTTATCATTTTTGTATGTCACTCCAAAAATTTCACACATCATCCCTTCTTCCATAGGGCTTCCATGACTCTTATAATAAATTATTGTTTCATCATTGAAAATATTCATCCCCAAAAAAGGAGTTATCGGATTTTATTTGTATTTTTGCCATGAGATTCGGAGTTTCATATGTTTTAGCAACACAAAAAATGAATTCTTATGAGAAAAAAATTACTACTTTGGTCTCTTGCAATCATTGCATCAGCCCTGCCAGCTATTCCATCACTGGCACAAATTCCTGATGGATATTACAACTCGCTCAAAGGTAAGAAAGGAGCAGAACTGAAAACGGCCATATACAATATCATCAAAGACGCTAAGGTTCTTGAATATGGTAAAGGAAAGGGGTATACCTGGTGGGGTTTCTGGGATACTGACCGAGATGAACGTGGCTATTTCATCGACCGCTACTCTGCTGAGAAAGAATGGGTGAAATCTACTTCACAAGGTGCTGTGGGGGCAGGAATGAATATCGAACATTCCTTCCCGAAGAGCTGGTGGGGTGGTGCCACTTGCCAAGCTTATAAAGACCTCTACAACCTCATGCCTTGTAAAAGCAAAATTAATTCCACAAAAAGCAATTATCCAATGGGGGCCGTTGTGAGTGGAGACAAGGGTAATGGCTGGACAAAGGTTGGAAAAGGTAATGATGGAAAGTCGTATTGGGAACCTGCCAATCCTTGGAAAGGCGACTTTGCACGTGGTTATATGTATATGGCAACCACCTACCAGAACTACAACTGGAGTGGTCCCCAAGCGCATCAGATTCTACAGCAAGGTGCCTACCCTACTCTCCAACCATGGGCTTACCAGCTGTTTATCCAGTGGGCTAAGGGAGACAAACCTGATGCGCTCGAGATTAAGCGCAATGAGGATGTCTATCAGATACAGGGCAACAGAAACCCATACGTGGATTTTCCTAACCTGATGGAATATGTATGGGGTGACAGTATCAACAATGCCTTCGATCCGGAAAAAACCATGAAATCCACCGACTATAAGGATGGTGAAGGTGGAGGCGGAGGTACCATCACTCCTTCTCCTGACGAACCTGATAACATCTACAGTGCCGACTTTACCAGTGGAAAAGGTGGCTGTACTGAAAAGATTGTTAAGAATGAAAGCAGTAACACCTCCATCTGGAAACAAGACAGTCAATATGGCTGGAAAGGAACTGCTTACTCAGATAGAAAGAACCATGTCGCAGATGCTTATCTTTACTTGCCGGAAATCGAGCTGACGGATTACAGACATGCCACCCTGACCATCAATCAGGCCATCAATTACGCCAAGGGACAGGCACTGAAATATCTCTCTGTTGAGGCAACAGTGATAGATTCGGAAACTGGCGAGGATATCGTCAGCAAATTACCTGACTTAGCTGTTCCGAGCAAAGATGGTTGGGATTTTGCAGACTATGACCTGGATCTGTCTCAATATTGTGGCGGCAAGGTGAAACTCGCTTTCCACTATACGAGCGATAACGAGATCGGTCCATACTGGGAAATCCAGAAACTGAATATCACCGGCACCAAGGTTTCTACTGGCATCCACACTCCTGTCATCACAACCGACAACCATGGGGAGATTGATTTCAGTCTGCCATACCAGATTTTCACCATCGATGGAAGACAGATGACATCCACCTCTGGAATGAAGGGTGTCGTGATCATCAAACAGGGAAATGCGACTCGCAAGTTGATCAGATACTAAACTGAAATATTAAATTCAGAAATGAAAAACTAAAGATAAAGCGTACTGAATGTGTAGCCAAAAGCTTTCATTTAGTACGCTTTTCCGTTAAAAGTTGCAAAATAGAAGAAAAAAGATTTCTCGAAATTTGCAATATTGGAAAAATTACAATATCTTTGCAAAGAAGTTAGGAATAAGATTATTAACTTTTAAACAGATACATTATGAAAGAATTAAAAGGAACAAAAACAGAGAAGAACTTACAGGAAGCATTCGCAGGTGAGTCACAGGCTCGTAACAAATATACATACTTTGCTTCCAAGGCAAAAAAAGATGGTTATGTTCAGATCGCTAACATCTTTGAGGAGACAGCAGCTAACGAGAAAGAGCATGCCAAGTTGTGGTTCAAGTATTTGGAGGGCGGTGCTATCCAGGATACAGAGAAGAACCTGGAAGCTGCTGCCAATGGTGAGCATGATGAGTGGACAGAAATGTATCCACGCATGGCAAAAGAGGCTCATGAGGAAGGTTTCGAGGAGATTGCAGCCAAGTTTGAAATGGTTGCTGAAATCGAGAAGCATCATGAGGAGCGTTATCGCAAACTCTTGAAGAATGTAAAGGACAAGCTCGTCTTCTCTCGTGATGGCGATTGCATCTGGCAGTGCTCTAACTGCGGCCATATCGTAGTTGGCAAGCAGGCTCCTGAGGTTTGCCCAGTTTGCAACCACCCTCAGAGCTACTTCCAGATTGAAGCACAGAATTATTAATATTCTTTAGCTCTATAAAAGGTCCCACAGATTTCACTGATTTACACAGTTTTTTATCTCATAAAGATTTGTGTAAATTTGTGAAATCTGTGGGATTTTATTAGCAAGAAATCTTTTCTAACATCAGTTCTATCAGTCTTGGAATACCATAGTCTTCTATTTCCTCCTCCTTGATCCAGATATAATCATCGGGAAGCTGGGGACGTGCTTCGGTTTCCAACAGGTAAAAGTCAGCAAAAAGAATGCGATGGGTCAAGACATGCTTCACATCCTGAGCCAGCAGCTGCAGGGCATCTACGTTTGACAAGTGAAGGTCTGCTGCAAGTTCTTTCTGGAAAGAAGAAAGCTTCGTGAGAGAAGTCGAAAACTTTGTGGAAGACAGAGAGACCTGTGCGGAAGAAGGCGAGGCGCAGGCTTCAGCGATATCTGAAGCATTGAAAGGTTCCCATAATCCTTGCCAAATATCTCCCTCTCCCCTACGATGAATGGCAGTCTCACCCTTACACCTTATATATATATAGGAAAGATGACGGGTCTTCACCTTCATGGTCTTTTGCTTGACAGGCAGTTCGGCTACCCGATTGGTTCGCATCGCCTCGCAGGTTTCAGCAAGTGGGCAGAGCAGACATTTCGGAGACTGAGGGGTGCACTGAATTGCACCAAAATCCATCATCGCCTGATTATAGGCTGCAACCAGAGATAAAGACGATTGAAAATCGGAAGCCGGAGAGAAAGACGAGAGAGAATCGGAAGCCTTTGATGAAGGCAACAGAGACTGCGCCAAGGCTGCAAACTCCTTTTTGCCCTGCGTGGAATTGATGGGAGTATCAATGCCAAAATACCGGGCAAGGACACGATAGACATTACCGTCCACCACAGCAGCCGGAATATCGAAAGCAAAGGAACCGATAGCAGCTGCCGTATAATCTCCCACACCCTTCAGTTGTTTGATGCCTTCAAGCGTATCAGGAAAATGACCGAGTGCCACAATCTGCTTAGCTGCCGTATGGAGATTCCGGGCACGGGAATAATAACCCAATCCCTGCCAAAGTTTCAGGACTTCATCCTCATGGGCAGCCGCCAAATCCTGCACAGTAGGATATTGAGCCATAAACCGCTCCCAATACTCCCGCCCCTGGGCAATGCGGGTTTGCTGCAGGATAATTTCACTCAGCCAGATGGCATAAGGATTCTTAGTTTCGCGCCAAGGCAATTCTCTGCCATTCTCACGAAACCAGGAAAGTATTGTATTCGAAAAGCTATTCATATCGATAAAAATGCTCAAATCAAGTTTAAGTCAATACGGTTCCGGATACTGCTTGCATTACTGTTCCGGATATTGCTCATAAATCTTCAGTTCGAACTCATTGGCAAGCGCATAGGCATGCTCCATGATGTCAGCAAGAATATGCTCATAGTTGACCCAAACCTTATCCTTGATGAAGAAATAAAACTCAATCGGGAGTCCGCACTGCGTGGCTTCCAAATGGCGCACCATCAGCGTGAGTTCCGTATTGATTTCCGGACGCTGGCGCAGATATTTCTCCATAAACTTACGGTAGAGTTGCAGATTGGTTGGGGCAAGAGCTGCCGGATTCTTCAGGTCTTCTATATCCTTGCCTTCCTGTCTGTCTTTCTCCAAAGCCTTATGGAGAGATTCTTTCAGTTTGAAGGAATCTTCAGTTGCAAAATGCTTAGAAATCAACTTCTGTTTCAGCAAGTCATCTACCAGTCGGATGCTGCGGAAATCGAAGTAAACCAGGCGTTTCACCCGTCGTCCCCCACTATTCTGCATACCAATCCAGTTTTGGAAAGAACCATTCACCAAGGTGGTAGGAGAAATGGTGACGATGGTATTATCGAAGTTGCGCACCTTGACGGTAGTGAGCGACATTTCCTCCACGATACCGTTGGCATCCACCGACTTCACCGTAATCCAGTCGCCCTTATGGAGCATATCGTTGCTCGTAAGACGGACACCAGAAGCCAAACCCGTAATCGTATCCTTGAAAACCAGCATGAGGACTGCAGAAGTGGCACCCAATCCAGCAAACAAGGTAAGCGGACTCTTGCCCAACAGGATGGCCACCACCACGACACCTGCAACAAAGAGCATGAGAACCCTGAGCACGCCACAGAAAGTATGAAAATACTGTTGAGCAGAGGACCGGCGATCCTTGGCATCTTCCAGTCCTTTGAAAGACCCGATGAAAACCAGGACGGTTCTCACAGACATCACCACGATATAGATGCCCGTAGCTCTTTCGAGGATTTCCTTGAAAATCGGATATTCCAGATAGATAAGTGGCATGAGCGACCAGATGACGACAGCCGGCACAATATGGCAAGCCGAGTTGAGTACCTTCTTATTGAAAAGCACATCATCCCAGGAAGCCTCCGTCTTCTCCGTAATCTTGGAGATAAGCGGCACGAGAATCTTACGACAAAGGAAATCGCTTATAATTGCCAGCAGAATAGCGGTAACTGTAAGCAACAAATGGCGGAGAACGGGTACGGAATCGCCCGAAACACCAGCCCACACCATCATTTCGTCCACAAATTTACGTATTTCTTCCATATATCAAGTCTTTACGGTTGGCAAAGCAACTCACACACCTTGTCTGCAAAAGAGCGTGCATTATTGCTATGCATAATACCATTATTGAGAATCGAGAAGCAAAGATCGTGGCCATTTGCCGCCTTGCAGTAACCGGCAAGACCAATAACACCTGTCACCGTGCCCGTTTTAGCCTTCACATTGCCATGAGCAAAACCGGAGCGCATTCTCCTCTTCAAAGTACCATCCACACCAGCAATTGGCAAGGACTGTTTGAGATGCGGCAAGATGTTCTCGTCCTGGTAAGCATAGCGAAGGAGTTTGACCTCCAGTTCGGCAGAAACATAGTTGTAGAGAGAAAGACCGGAGCCATCCGCAAACTTATATCGGGCAGGATCAAGTCCAATCTTTCTGACCAGTTGTCGCTGCACATTTCTGGCACTCTTGGCACTTGCCGGACGGTTGCCAGTAGAAGATGCAATCTGATAATACATGCTTTCGGCATAGAGATTATCACTGTCTTTCATCATCTTGTGCAAAATCTGGTCCATCGTATGGAAACGGGTACAGATGGTGAAAGCACTTGCAGGACAGCGCTTCACGGAAGTTCCGGAACCTGCATAGAAGATACCAGCGTCCTTCAATTTGGCGAGAAATCTTTCCATGAAAATATCCTTGCGTCCAAAAACCAATGGGGATAGCACGGGATTATCATCATCCCAGCACCAACCTTCGCCCAACAGGTCTTCGTCCTTCATCGAGCGGTCGGCATAGATGCTGCCCTGAATACTATCCACGCCCATATCTTTGAGACTGGTGACAAAGGCGGTCATATCATCATTATTGAAACGAGGGTCCATACCTCCAATGCAATACACGTCGCCCTTGAGCACCCCATTATCAATCGTGCCCGTATATTTCAGTGTCGTTTTAAACTGGTAAGAACCACCCAACTTATCGAGTGCCGTAATCGCCGTCACGAGTTTCATGGTGCTGGCAGGACGCATCAGTTGGCGCTCACGGAAGCGGTAGATACAAGAATCAGCCTCCAGGTCCCAAACCATGATGCCCACCTGAGAAGTTTCAAACATTTTGCTTTTGAGGAGTTTATCAAGTCCCACCTTCACGGTTTCCGTCCAAGGCAATCGCAAAGTATCAGCAGCAATAGACTCCACCATCGCGGAGTCTTCCACAGCAGAATCTTCACTATCCTCCACGACCTCCTCGTCCTGCTCAGGATTCGCATCATTTACCAGAACGTCCTGATTCTCCTGATTTTTTACAATTTGAGCCTGCATATTGGGGAGACAGAGCGTCATCACCATCAGAAGACTCATCGCATATTTTATCATCTTATTCATTTCTAATTTTTCAATTTTCATTTGTCATTTTTCATTTTTTATTCTTTTCTCGATTTCCCGGATAAAACTTTCCTCATTATCAGGCTGCAGGCTGACCAGTTTGTTAGCTCCCACCTGAATGACGAGAGCATGGTCGAGTCCCCAACACGTCTTCATTGGTTCCACGCTGACAATATCGCACACTGGAATGGTCTGGTTTCGGGAGAATCGCCCCTCATTGATGACGATGAAATCCATTTCCTCATCCCGGTCGATAGGTTGCACCCTTCGGAAAGTATAAGTTGTATTCAGAATGCGCTCGATCATGCCCACAATGACGATGGCGAGCAGGATGCCGATGATAGCCACCTTCACCCAGAAGAAATAACCGGTGAGGAGCGCAAATACCGCCACGCCACATTTGGCAGGAACCGAAAAACGCTTATGAAAAGTTCTGTCTGTCATACCTTATTATATATATGTTAAGTCACCCCGAAGCCACCAATTAGCACCTCACAAGGGTTTAGATTTACAAAAAACACTGCAAAATTACAAAAAATCCGTCTCTTATTACTCATTTTAAAGATAAATTATTACTTTTGCAACGAATTAAGGTTTCATCCCTTACAATCTTAAGGGAAGTGCAGGGTAAAACCATCGCAAAATGAAATAAAAATGAATACTCTTTTCCATAGGAAAAAGAGATAAACTGATAAAATAAACTCAAATGGTTTATAAGTATGATTTTCTGATTATCGGTGCAGGAGTTGCCGGTATGAGTTACGCCCTGAAAGTAGCCAGAGCGAAAAAAGGTAAAGTGTGCATGATCTGCAAGACCTCTCTCGACGAGGCCAACACTTCATTTGCACAAGGTGGTGTCGCATCAGTTACCAACCTGGAGGTGGATAACTTCGACAAGCACATCCAGGATACAATGATTGCTGGTGACTACATCAGTGACTACAAAGCAGTAAAACAGGTTGTTACCAAGGCACCAGAGCAGATCAAGGAACTGGTGGAATGGGGAGTCAACTTCGACAAGCAGCAGGACGGCAAGTTCGACCTTCACCGTGAGGGCGGACACAGCGAGTTCCGCATCCTCCATCACGCCGACGATACCGGTGCTGAAATCCAGAGAGGACTGATGGAAGCTGTACGCAACAATCCTGACATCGACATCAAGGAGAACCACTTCGCGGTGGAGATTATTACCCAGCACCACTTGGGTGCACGCGTTACCCGTCGCACTCCTTACATCAACTGCTACGGAGCCTACGTCCTCAATCCAGATACACAGAAAGTAGATACTTATCTCAGCAAGGTGACCGTGATGTGTACAGGTGGTTGCGGTGCGGTCTATCAGACCACTACCAACCCGATTATTGCCACAGGCGATGGTGAGGCGATGGTCTATCGTGCCAAGGGAACAGTAGCCGACATGGAGTTTGTACAGTTCCACCCTACTGCCCTCTATCATCCGGGCGAAACTCATCCTGCGTTCCTCATCACAGAGGCCATGCGTGGCTACGGCGGTATTCTCCGTTTGCCTAACGGCGAGAGTTTCATGGAGAAATATGATGAGCGCCTGAGCCTTGCCCCTCGTGACATCGTGGCTCGTGCCATCGATAAGGAAATGAAGATTCACGGTCTTGACCATGTTTGTCTCGATGTGACCCATAAGAATCCGGAGGAGACCAAGCATCACTTCCCTAACATCTATGCAAAGTGTCTCAGCATCGGCATTGATATTACGAAGGATTATATTCCTGTTCGTCCTGCAGCCCACTACATGTGTGGCGGTATCAAAGTAGATCTGAACGGTTGTTCCAGCATCAACCGCCTCTATGCTTTAGGCGAATGCTCCTGCACAGGTCTTCATGGCGGCAACCGACTGGCGAGCAACTCACTCATCGAGGCCGTCGTTTATGCAGATACAGCAGCCAAGCACAGTATTGAGCATGTGGATGAATACGACTTCAACGACAAGGTGCCTGAATGGAATGATGAGGGTACCATGACCAATGAGGAGAAGGTGCTCATCACCCAGAGTATCAAGGAAGTGGGCGAATGCATGAGCAACTATGTGGGAATCGTGAGAAGTGACCTGCGCCTGAAGCGTGCCTGGGATCGTCTCGACCTGTTGTATGAAGAGACTGAAAACCTCTTCAAGCGTGTGAAAGTAAGCAAGGATCTCTGCGAGTTGCGCAACATGATCAATGTAGGTTACCTCATCACCCGTATGGCCATCGAGCGCAAGGAAAGTCGCGGTCTTCACTATACCATCGACTATCCGGTTCATGCCTACGACAAGAAATAAAGATTTGATAATCAACAAAACTTTTAAATATTTGTGCTCCCCGCATGGGAGCTATTCAACCACGAAAGGGCTGGAGCCTCATCGCTACCAGCCCTTTCGTTTTTTCATAGTTTTTATTCATCGGGATTTTTCATCGGAGTTTTTTTGTCACGCAGATTTCGCAGATGACAAAAAACGTGAGTAATCCGATGAAGAAAAAGTCCGATGAAGAATCTATCTCGTCAAGGAGAACTTGATGCTCAGACCGAAGTCTTGTGTCGTCGTCGGATAACTGCTGCTTGAAAGCAGAGGCGTATTCGTCTGACGATCGTAGTAGAAACTCATGGTGAGCATCTTACTCAAGGTATAGTCGGCAGAGAAACTCAACTTCAATGCATTATTGCCGCTGCTGGCACTGCTCATCATGGAGGCAATGTCTCTTACGATGGCAGCCTGCTTGCGGAAACTGAAGTCCAAGCGCAGGTTCAGGTCATGGTTGGTGCCATAAGAATTGCTATTGGAAGAATTCTTCTGCTTGTCAGCCGAACCTTTACCCTTACTCTTGACAGCCTTACGCTTACCTCCCATTCCGAAGAGATGGAAGTTGTTCATGCGATAGCCCATTCCTATCACCCAGTCCTTGCTCACAGCCTCATTGAGCTGAATACTTGTCATACTGAGGTTCATCACGCGCGTCTGGCGATATTCACCCTTCAGCGTCATATTATTATTGAACGTCAGATCAAGTCCCAGCAATGGCGAGAAAGCCTCATTGATGCTCACCTGCGAAACATTGAACATGCTGCTTGGTGAAGGATTGCCGGTAGTGGCATCCTCGATGAAGCCCAAACCATTCATATACTCCTGGAAAGTGCTGTAACTGTTGTAGCTTCCAACGGCGAACACACTCTTATAGGAATGATTGATGTTCACACTCTTGAAGTGGTCGCGGAACCAAGGCAACTTACCTAATCCACTATACTTAACAGTCCAGTTAGGCAGCAATCGGCTCAAAGCCGGGAAGATGGAGAGCGACTTGCCACCCATGCTGGTATAAGCATTGAGGAAGGCAGGCACCATCACATCAGCACTATACTGGTTGACAGGTGTACGGGAAGCATCAAACTTGCCACCACCGAGACTGGAACCAGCAGGATAAATCATTCCAGCATATTGCTGTTCCACCCGATTGCGGAAGTCCTGCAGAGAGCCCACGAACTTTTCGAAGGTCTTGCTGCGGTAACCACTGTTAGCATCTCCCATTCCCTCGAAAGCAGAACCAATAGAGATGGTAGTCATTTGGAAGCTTCCGCTCTGGGTAGTAGGAGTTCCCTCATACATATACTGTATGCTCTTCTGCGTGGTCATGGTACGCATGGCATTCAGGTCAATCTTCAAGTTCTTCACAGGTTCCAGCGTCATACGAATCTGGAGATCTTCCGTTTTGCTCGTAGCAGCAGGAGTAGCGATGGAATCGTTGAGCAACAACCAGTCGTGCTCTCTTGCCTTCTCGATGTAACTATCGCCAACGAAACCGAAGGCGAAATCCAGACCCGGTGACATGATGCCCTGTTTGGTTTGTCCGAAAGCATCACCGATCGTAGGCAGGAAGCCTGGCAACGTGAGCTGGTAGTTGTTGCGATAACTGAAGCTCACATTTCTTGCCATCATTGCCACACGGGAAATAGCCTGCATGGTCTTGTACCAAGCCTTCTCCTCCAGCGGAGCCTTCGGAAGCACATTCACCTTCAACTTCGTAGCAGAATCCACCTTAGAGGTAATGCGGATTGTGTTATTATCCAACACCTTATATTTCAAGTGGAAGGCCTTTCCATCCTCAGTCTTAGCCGAAACAATCAGACGCTTCGTATTCTTACCGTGCTTTACGTCCACATATTTTTTCTTCGAATCATCCTTCTTGGACTTATCCTTTTTAGACTTCTTAGACTTTTCAGCATTCTTTGTTTCAGCCTCATCTCCAGAAGCCTCAGTCTTTTCCCCGGCAGCCTCATCCTTCTCTTTTTTCAAGTCTTTAGCATCAGCTAATAAAGGCAGGAGGGTGATTTCCTGTTCGAAGGATCTCTTGTTGAGCGGCAATCGCTTCTTCTGCTCCTGAGCTTTCTTGTTGTTTTTGCTTGTCCACTCCTTCACAGCCTCCTCAGGATCCTTACCAGCATCAATTGCCTCCTGGCGAACCTTAGCCAATTCCTGTTTGCGCTTCTGCGCCTCCTGTTTAGCCTTTTCCTTCTCCTGCTTCTTTTTCTGAATCTGCGAGCGGGAAGGTTCCTTGTCAAATTTCTGGTTGGCAGCCTTGAGGAACGGTACATGATTGTAGAGTTTCACCAGATTGAACGTACCATTGAGGTTTAAACTACGATTGGTGTTGATGGTATTTCCATACGAAACACCGTCCTCATCCTCCGTACCCTTGTTCCAGGAATAGGTGGAATTGTAGGAAGCATCAGCATTAACCCAGTCGAAGATTGGAATCAGATTGAGCGGCAACTGATAGGAAGCCGTAAAGGTCTGATTATAATCCAATGGTGCTCCCCAGTGCTTGATGCTGGTCCAAACAGAATCTTTCCAGGCATGGTACTGGTCAGCATAGAGATCCTTATTGATTGGGGTATAAGGTTCTTCTATCTGTGCATGGGTGGCACTCTGGAAGTTCATGTGCAGATTCTTGGTCAAGTCCCAGCGCATAGAGAACTCACGGTTCCAGAGGAACTGTTCGCTGAACGACAGAGGCAACTGTGAATTCTCCGTCGATTCCATATCGCGTTCCTGCAACTCATAATAGTTGCGGGTCATCTCCGTATTGAATGCCACATTCTGCGGCAGCCAGTTCAGTCCGAAGCGCTTCAGGATATCCAACCACTTGCTCTTGTTCTTCAACTTCTTGAAAGGTTCCCATGCCTTATAGACCGGAGTCCAGGAATAGTCGAGCGAACCGCGCCAGTTGTCTTCATTCTCATAGACCGTCGTCTCGCCCTGCGTATGCTGGTGGGAATGACTGTAGGAGAACGAGAAGTTGGCAGGGTCGTAAGGCATCGGATGGCGCTTGGTAGCAATTCCGACACGGGCATTGGAGATGGAGAAGTTGGTATTCACCACCTTCGTCACAGCAATATTCTCGATAGAATCCCGTTCCGCCTTAGAGCCTGTAGCATCCAGTGCATCCTGGAGTTCCATATCCGTATCCAGCGGATTGTACTTCGGAGAAGTCTTCTCCTTGGTCACACTATAATATAAAGGTATGCTCACCTTCGCCTTGTCAGGGAAGAACTTACCCATTTCCAAGCTCGTAGTCACGCTGTATGCCCCATAACTGTCGGTACTGCGACTTGCCACCTTGTCTTCCAGTCCACCGAATCCCTCGCTGGTATAACGACCAGTAGCATTGACACTACCCCAGTCAGACAACTGAACATTCAGATTGGCATTCGCAGCCCATCCACCCTTGTTGTTATGTTCCAGAAGTCGGAGTTCATTGACCCAGACTTCACCGCTCTTCACATCGCCAGAGTTGTTGCGAACACCAATCATCATGGTTTTCACCTCACCCAAGGTAGGATTTCCCACCAAGGTCATCTTGTTGTTCGGATGATTGCTGTCATAAGCCACGAAAGGCTGCGAGAACGAAGCCATGCCCATTGCCTTGGCCTTGTTGCGTTCCTTCTTCAGGGCGGTGAACACACTCATCTGGATATCGAGCATATTTTCCTCAGGCCATACAGCCTTGCAGTCTTCCAATGAACGGCGACTGTACTTACCTTCCGGAGTCAACTTCAGCGGAATCTCATATTCATAATAGTTGTTCTTATAGTCATTACCCAGACGGATGAACACAGAGAGTTGGTTATCTCTCAGGTCGGTGGTGTTCTGAGCGAGTGCATTGGCATGGGTAAACATCTGGATGCGCTTATACTGACGCAGGTCGAGGGTGGTATTCTTGTAAACCGCCTTGGCCTCACCGGTACTTAAATTCTTGACCACAAGGCTCAGCGCCTGTTCATTCTCCTCCACCAACTGAGGTTGTGAAGGGTCCTGCCCACGACGGATGCCAGGAGGAAGCACATAGTTGACCGGAGTCTTCTCGGCATTTTCCTCAATGCTCACCGCACTTGCTTCCAGCGTACCACCATTGGCAGCACTGAGCGGCTGGTCGTAAGTACGCCAGGTGCCACGTACCAGATCCAGAGTTCCGAAACGCATCACGATAGGTTTCTCAAAATTGGTAAGGAACATACGCATAAAGCGGATGCTGGAGAAGTCATTGATATTGCCCACCCTCGATTCATACTGATCTACCGGGATACGGAACTGGTACCAGGTGACCGTCTCATTCTTCGTTCCATTAGGCAAACTTGGTGTATATTCCCGTTTGTCAACGATATAGTTCTTACCCACCACAAGGTCTTCCGGACGGATGCTGACATGATACTGGAAATACTTCTCATATTCATTGAGGGTGTAGTCCTGGTTGATATCTTCCACATCCGGTGTAGATTTATAGGAAGTATCATAGCTCTCAGTACGGCTGTCGCTATCCGGAGAGTTACCCTGCGGATTGTTGATGAATTTATAGCGGTACAAGATAGGCGCCTGCATCTGATCCCAGTCAGAACCACGGTAATAGTGATAATCATCACGGGCTGGGTCAGCAAAGATACTGTCGAAAACCGCCTGATTGACCTTGCCCTGTATCTGGTCGAGGTAGGCGCTGCGATAGAATTCCTGTTCCTCCGCATCAGTGAGTCCGTTGAAACCCACATCCTGCAAGGCACGGCTTCCACTGGTTGTGGCAAAGGCATAAGTAACCGTACTCTGCGTAGGGATCTTACCCCACTGAGAGTAGGTAAAACTGTTGCTGCCATCTACAGGCATTCCGCTCTCATAGAATTTCTTTCCATCACGGAGAATATCCTCACTGATTTCTCCTAAGTTGATATAGAAATCACCGCCATAGAGACGGGCATCAGGCTGCTGATTGCTATAGATGAATGGGTCCAGCATCCAGAATTCGATATATTCCACATTCGCCTGCTCGAAGTCATTCGTATCCAACTTGCGCATCATACCACCCCAGTGCTTCTGAGGATTGGCAAGGGTACCATCCGCCTGGAGATCAGCCACATTGAAGTTGTACGGACCGCGCTCATTCGGATAGAAGGCAATGTTCATCGCATTCACTGTACTCGTCTCCGTACTATAGGTCTGTTGCTGACGAAGTGGGAACAACTCTCTCATGTAGATGGCTCTCACATAGTGATTGCTCAGCTGATTGAGGTCGCTCTTGATATGTCCCGGAGTCAGCGTACTACCCTTTCTGTTGAAAAGTGGGTCGATCGTGTACCATGCCATCTGGCTTCTGTTGAATCCACTCGTCAATCCCGTCTTGTCCTTATTTTCAGGGAACATGGAAGGAACACTGGAGAGGAACCATGAGGTAGGAGTCATCACATCAATACTGCTCTTAGTGGACTCGAAATCATCCAGATAAGAAGCATTGTCCTGTGTTCCGCTCGCCTGTCCGGCAATCAGTTGGGCAAACTCTCCAGTAAAGGAAATCTGCGATGGTTGAGTAAGATGCAGGAACGGAATCTTGTCGAGCACATTCGTCAGCCACTGACTTTCCTTCTTCCAGTTGATGTTGATACCCCAGAGGGTATTCTTCACCGGTTCCTCTCCCATAGCCACCTTGGTGAGGAGCGGTTGTTCACTCAAATGCTGGAACGTACCGCTCAGTTGGAAATTCTTCGAGAAGTCGTATTCCCAGTTGAGTCCAAACATCGTCTTGCGCATCATACCATAGTCGGTATTGCTTTCAAGCGAAACATTGACGGGTGTTCCTGCATCGATGATGCTCTGATTGAGAATCGTCACTTCACCGGCATTGTAATCTACAGAATAGTCAGAACCTTCGGTGAGCGTAACACCACCGGCAGTCACCATCACCGAACCCTGCGGAACATTGTATGCTCCGAGGGAAATGACATTGGAAGAAGAACCCTTGAACTGACCCACCAGCAGGTACTTGTTCTTCTCGGCTATCTGTTTGGCTACCGTCTTCGTACTGTCATAAAGAGCCGTAAAGGCATATTTCTCCGCCTGTTCAGCAGCCACGCCCTTACTCTTCAGATATTCGTACATATAACTACCGAAAGGTTCTACTTTAGGAATGAAGACGCTTCCGTTGGAAACCGTATAACCCTCTACGTAGTCGTAGTAACCATTGCTATGAGCATTGTTATTATTGTCAAGACGGTCGGCTCCCAATACCTTGATGAGTGGCGTCTGCTTCACTTGCTTTTCAGGGATATAGGTGATATAAACACCCGTCGTATCGCTCTGGAATTTCACGTCGAGTCTGAACTTTTCCTTCTCTATCTGGGAAGCTAAGTTATAGACATTTTTCATCATCAGTTTCCAGTTGCCCTGCTGCGGATTGTTGCTGGTATTCTTGAGAGATTTCACGAAGAGACCCTGCTTGGTGTCAGTAACGTCGCTGGCAAACTCACCCACCTGGTAAGTGACACCACCATACGTATATTCGTATGCCACTGCCAGAACCTGGTCGGTCTGCAACTGGTTTCGCAAGGAAATATAACCCATCGCTGTATTCACCGTATATTCCGATGAATTCAGAAGACGCGCATTCTCCAACTTTTCAAAATCATTACCACCGACAAGTCCAGCACCTTCCAGCGTAGAAGAAGTCTGATTCGCATCACGGGCAGCACTGTACTGGTTGACCATTGCATCATACTCCGTATTCGCCTTGTTGGCTGGGACCACGGTTCCTCCCACAGCCCACATCGGATTGCTTACCTTCTCGTTTTCACCCAAGTCGGTAAGCGCCACGATGTTTCTCGTATTCTCAGACGAACCCGTCTTATTGGTAACCCAAACCTCCACGCGGTTGATGGTAATACCGGTAGTAAGGTTAGGCAATTTCTGCATCCATCCATCATAATGGTTGCGGAAGTATTGTGAAAGGAAGAAGTGCTTGTTCTCCTCATAGTCGGTCACGTTCTTTTCAAAAGGCGTAAGCTGGACGCCACCCTTAGAGGAAACGCTTTTGGAGGAAGACTTCTTCTGGGAAATGACGGTTTGCAACTTGAGTTTACCAAACTGCAAATCGGTGCGGAAGCCGAAAAGACTGCTGGCTCCACGAATGAGTGACGAGTTGGAAGGAAAAGACACATTACCCGCCTCTACGAGTTTGATGATTTCATCTTCCTTGCCATCGTACTTGAGCTTCATATTCTGAGCATCATAATCGAAAGTAGCATCCGTGTTGTAGTTCAAGTTCATATTGACCTTATCACCGACACGACCATTGACATTGAGATTGATTTTCTCATCGAAATCCATCATCGTCGTCTTGCGGTTTCGGATAGGAAGCGAAGGATTATCCACATTCTTTTTCTTCACACCAAACTTCAATTCGGCCGTACCCTGCGTTTTCACACGAATACCACCCGGACCGAAAATCTTCTCAGCCGGTCCTAAATCAAAGTGCATATCCGTAAAGTCGAATTTCTCCTTACCCTTAGCCTTGAAGATTTCATCATTCTGCTTACGGTAATAGGCATTACGTTCCTGCATCTCGCTCCAGACGAGATACTCCTTCGGGGTAAGCATGATAGGCGCAGTTATCCAAGTATTCCCGAGCCGATTACCAATCACATATCGGTCGAGCGTATCATTATACTCCACCTGGTACTTCATGTTGTCAGGACGCTGCAGGTCGAGCGGACTTTGGTAAAGGTCGCGGAGGGTAATCGGTTGGGTGCGCTGCACAGGCCAACGGGGGTGCAGCAGACTGTCAGGAACAGAATCCTCATCAGAAAGAATTGGCTGTGCTGTGATTCCATTCTTCGCAGCCGCTCCATTCCTTGTTTTTTGTGTATTTTGTCGATTCTGAGAGCCCTGTTTTTTTTGCCGCGAGATGTCAGACTGCTGGTTTCTGTTGCGCGTTCTGTCATCTTGAAGGTACGGCAAGCCGATGGCATTGCCAATGACTGAAGTCAAGAGCAATGCCATCAACAAATATGCGTATTTTATATTTTTTATTCTAAACATCAAAAAACTGTCGTGAAAATTATTTAATCTGCTTCAAGGCCAACTTGATTACTTCCTCCACCTTAAGATCAGGTTTCGCTTTCAGAATTTCTATGACCACCTTAGCGGAAGGAGCCGGAGAGAATCCAAGCATGGTAAGCGCACTCACTGCCTCATCCTTCACATCATTGTTGACCATATCCACATTACCTCCATTGGCAGGTAATTCATTGGCAATACCCAAAGACACAATTTTGTCCCTGAGGTCAATAATGATACGTTGTGCCGTTTTCAGTCCGATGCCTTTCACGCTTTTCAGTATTTTCTCATCTCCAGAGGAAATCACATTGCAGAGTTCAGAAGGAGACAAGGAGGAAAGAATCATCCTCGCAGTATTAGCACCCACTCCCGACACAGTGATGAGCAGGCGATAAAGTTCCCTTTCCTGTTTGCTGGCAAAGCCGAAAAGAGTATAGGAATCATCTCTTCCGCCTGCCACCAGTACTTCATGTACATAGAGTTTCACCGTTGCTTTTCCCTGAATAGCCGTATAAGTATTCAGTGATATGTTAAGTCCATATCCTACCCCAGCAGTTTCCAGAACAGCCATGGTAGGAGTCAAGTCTGTCAGTTCTCCCTTGATATATTCTATCATCTTTATGCTTTTTTATTTTACGCTACTTTATTTTTGCTATCATTCAATAGATCTCGGAACAATTCCCCCAAAACAGGGAATTATCATAAATAACAGAGAATCTATCCATTAAATATCAGAGAATCTATTAAATAATATTTAATAAACGGAGAATCAGGGAAAATATTGCCACAAAAAGTATTTTATTACCAAATATCACTAAAAAAGAAAGGATGTGGTATCAATCAAATCCTATACACACTGAAAAATCCCACAGATTTCACCGATTTACACAGATCTTTTTGAAGCCAAAAAATAAATTTGTGTAAATCGGTGAAGTCTGTGGGACTATGTATTTTATTTTAAGAGAAGGGGTTTATGATTTCTTCTTAGAAGTCTTTTTGGATTTCTTTGCTTTCGTTTGAGACTCTTTCGCTTTGGTTCCCTTCTCAGGACTTGTCAAAGCCTCATATACAATACCAGCCAATTTCTCAGCACCCTTGGCATTCGGATGAATACCATCACCCAACATCATATTGCTGAATGTAAATTGGGAATGGAGGTCGAGATAATGACACTTATTCTTCTTTGCCAACTTCTGCAACACAGGAATCTCACCATTCACGATTACACTATCATTGATGGTCCAGCTGCCCTTGAAAGCAGGAATTGGAGAACAAAGATAAATCTTCGGATGGCTTGGCAATGCCTTCAAGGTGTCTATCATCGCCTGCATACTCTGACTATATTCCTCTGCTCCATGCGCCCAATTATGAGTCTTGGAGTCATTGGTGCCCAACTTGATCACTACGATATTAGGCAAGAAAGCCTGCGCATCCTTCCAAGCTAACTCCTTCATATAAGGAATATCGCCCTTGTTCATCATCGTACGGGCAGACACACCAAAGTTTTTCACCTCAAAATCTACTCCCAACTTCTTCTGCAACTGGGCAGGATAGCCTTTATCCTCCGCATTCATAATACCAAATCCATCCGTAATCGAATTGCCGATACATGCCACACGGACAGCATTTTCTTTAGGAGCCTTAAAGCTCTGCAACCACGCCGTCAGATCTGCAAGCATCTGGTCGTGATGCTTGAAATTGCTGCGGAATCCCCAACCATGACCGCCAGTTGGATAGACATGCAGTTCACAATCGTTTCCTGCCTGATGCATACGGGTATAATAAGCCACGCCATTGGTAACAGGAGGAACCACATTGTCGTCATTCGACATCAGGAGAATCGCACGAGGTGTCAGATGACCATGAACAGCCTTGTCATTAGACCATTCTTCAACCGACTTAGGATTAGACTTGCGCTCATCACCCAGGAAATTGACACAAGAACCTTTATGAGTAATGCGCTCATCCATCGAGATAACCGGATAGAAGAGTATAGAAAAATCAGGACGAGCAGCATATTCTGCATGCGTACTGACAGAAGAAGCAAGATGACCACCAGCAGAGAATCCCATAATACCTACATCCTGAGGATTTATATGCCATACAGATGCGCTATCTCTTACCGTACGGATAGCCTGATAAGCATCTCCCAAAGGAATATTTCTATTTCCATTAGGCATGCGATATTTTAATACAAAAAAGGCAATGCCCTGTTTGTTGAAGAACTCAGCCCACTGATGTCCCTCATGATCCATTGCTAAGTGAGAATAACCACCACCAGGACAATCTACGACTGCTCGACCTGTAGGATTCTGAGGAAGATAACAGGTGAGTTCACTTTTACCATCTGCACTGTTTTTCAGTACAAATTTACGGGCTGTTGACTGAGCTGACAGATTGATGACCGCCAGCATCATAGCACAAAACGCAAATAACTTTTTCATTGATTTATCATTGATTAGGTTTACATTTCATCTTTTGTGTGCAAAGTTACGTAATTTTCGGCTAACACAACGCTTTATTTTCATCATTTTTTGGTTATTTCGTACAAATAACTTTGTCGTTTGTTTCTTTTTTACTAAATTTGCAGAAAATTCTGAACTATAACGTAAAAAGTCGTGATTATGAAACAATTTTTCAAGAATGTAGCAGCCACCATTGTTGGCCTTTTCGCCTTTTGCCTCATCTTAGGCATTTTCGGCTTCATCAGTCTCATCGGCATGATTGCTTCCAGCAATAATACCCCTACTATCAAAGACAAATCGGTCATGGTGCTCACGCTACAAGGGGAAATCATCGACAGAGCAGAAGACAATTGGTTGGGGCAGATTACCGGCAACCAGTTCAACACGCTCGGTATGAACGAAATACTTTCTGCCATCAAGAAAGCCAAGACAGAAGAAAAGATAAAAGGAATCTATCTGGAAGCTGGTGTCTTACAGGCTGACTATGCCACAATCCAGGAAATACGCAATGCACTCGCTGATTTCAAGAAGAGCGGCAAATGGATTATTGCTTACGGCGACGCCTTCTCGCAAGGCAGCTACTATTTAGCTTCCGTTGCCAACCAGGTTTATGTAAACCCAGAAGGTAATGTAGATTGGCACGGAATCTCATCTCAACCACAATATATCAAGGATGTGGCTGCCAAGTTTGGTGTCCATTTCACGGTGGTAAAAGTGGGTAAATATAAAAGTTTTACGGAAACCTACACCGAGGATAAGATGAGCGACGCCAACCGTGAGCAGGTTTCACGCTATATCAACGGACTCTGGCAACAGATGCTGACGGATGTTTCCAACAGTAGAAAAATCAGCAAGGACTCACTCAATCACTATGCTGACGGACTCATGGTGTTCGACGACAGCAAACTCCTGAAATCACGTAAATTCGTGGATGGTTTCTGCTATTATGATGAGATCAGGAATATCGTAAAGAAGCAACTCGGTCTGAAAGCAGACCAGAAGATAGCTCAGGTTTCCATGAAAGATGTCAACGCTGCTATCAATGACAACAATATGATGGGCGACAAAATCGCAGTCTATTACTGTCAGGGTAGCATCGTGAGAATGGCTACTCCAAGTATTTATGGAGACGAGCAGCAGATAGTCAGTTCTGATGTCGTCAGAGATCTGGAAGACCTGGCTGAAGACAAGAACGTAAAAGCCGTGGTTCTCCGCATCAATTCCGGTGGCGGTGATGCTTATGCCTCAGAACAAATCTGGCATGCTGTAAGCGAGTTGAACAAGAAGAAACCTGTAGTTGTTTCCATGGGAGGCATGGCTGCTTCTGGAGCTTACTACATGAGCATGGGTGCCCGATATGTGATGGCCCAGCCTACTACCCTGACAGGCAGTATCGGCATCTTCGGAGCATTACCAGACTTCAGCGACCTACTGACCAAGAAATTAGGATTCAAGTATGATGAAGTAAAAACCAACAAGAACAGCGCCTATATGGGTGCCGGAACAGCCCGTCCATGGAGTCAGGAGGAAATCACCCATCTACAGGCTTATGTCAACCGTGGCTATGCCCTGTTCCGCAAGCGTGTGGCAGACGGAAGAAAGATGAACGTGGAGGAAGTTGAGAAAATCGCTCAGGGAAGAGTCTGGCTCGGAACAGATGCCAAGAAGATCAAGCTGATTGACGGATTCGGAAGTCTGGACGATGCCATTGTCAAAGCGGCACAGTTGGCAAAGATTTCAGATTATCAGACGACAGAATACCCTATGCAGGCAGACTGGATGGAGCAACTCCTTTCTCAGGTATCAGACAATAGTGGCAACTATCTGGACGAGCAGTTGAAACTGACGCTCGGCAACCTCTACCAGCCATTTGTAATGATACGTAATATGAAGGAAAAAGAACCAGTGCAAGCAGCTCTACCATTCTTCCTGAATATCAACTAAAGGGATTTATATATATATATATAATAAGGTATAAGAAACAATGAGAACAGAAGGCGACCTTATCAAGATCAACGATTGGCTGCTACCATTCAGTTGGATTTACGGCAGCATAGTGAGATTTCGCAACTGGCTCTTCGATATAGGTCTCAAGAAGAGCAAGTCATTCTCCATACCCATTATCTCAGTGGGCAATATCACTGTGGGCGGTTCCGGAAAGACACCCCATGTGGAATACTTGATACGCCTGTTGCACGACAAAGCAAAAATTGCCGTGCTATCACGTGGTTATAAGAGAAAAAGTCATGGTTATATACTTGCCAACGAAAGTACGACCATGCCGGAAATAGGTGACGAGCCTTTCCAAATGCACGAGAAATTCTCTGATATCTATGTGGCTGTAGATGCAAAACGGGCAAGAGGTATCGAGAACCTGCAGAATGATGAGGCAAGCAAGGACGCAGATGTCGTCCTGCTCGATGATGCTTTCCAGCACCGGTATGTAAAACCTGGCATCAACATTCTCCTGGTAGATTATCACCGTCTGATCATCTACGACAAGATGTTGCCGGCAGGAAGATTGCGTGAACCTTTGAGCGGTAAGAACAGAGCAGACATCGTCATCATCACCAAGTGTCCAAAAGATCTGAAGCCGATGGAATTCCGTGTGCTGACCAAAGCCATGGACCTCTATCCTTTCCAGAAACTCTACTTCACCAGCATCGACTACGACACACCGAAGGGAGTATTCGAGGAAAAGCAGATAGGACTCGACAAGCTACAGGATTATCATGTCTTGCTACTCACAGGAATCGCTTCACCCAAGCAGATGGAGCATGACCTGAAGCCAATGACAAAGGATATCACAAACTTATCATTCGGCGACCATCACAGTTTTAAAGGCAAGGATATCGACCGCATCAACGACGCCTTCGAATCCATGCCAGAGCCACGCATCATCATCACTACAGAAAAAGATGCAGTAAGACTGAGAGAAACGGAGGGACTATACGAAAAAGTTAAGTCAAACATGTACGAACTACCTATCAAGGTAAGCTTCATGCTTGACCAACAAGATAATTTTAACGAAAAAATAATAAGCTATGTACGAAAGAATTCAAGAAACAGCATCCTGGCTAAGAGAAAGGATGACAACAAGTCCAAAGACAGCTATCATTCTGGGAACAGGTCTCGGACAATTAGCTTCAGAAATAACTGACAGTTATTCATTCCCATATAGTGAAATTCCAAATTTCCCAGTATCAACCGTAGAAGGACATGCAGGAAAACTCATCTTCGGAAAATTGGGCGGCAAAGACATCATGGCTATGGAAGGCCGTTTCCACTTCTATGAGGGTTACAGCATGAAAGAGGTGACATTCCCAGAGCGCGTCATGTATGAGCTGGGCATCGAGACCCTCTTCGTCAGCAATGCTTCAGGTGGTATGAATCCAGAGTTCCACGTAGGCGACCTGATGATTATTGATGACCATATCAATTTCTTCCCAGAGCATCCATTGCAGGGTAAGAATTTTCCTACCGGACCTCGCTTCCCTGACATGCATGAAGCTTATGACAAGGGATTGCGCGACCTTGCCGACGGAATCGCTAAAGAAGTAGGCATTGAGGTGAAACATGGTGTATATGTAGGAGTACAGGGGCCAACCTTCGAAACTCCAGCAGAATACCGCATGTACCGCATCTTAGGAGGCGATGCAGTAGGCATGAGTACCGTGCCTGAGGTCATTGTAGCCCGACACTGCGGCATCAAGGTTTTCGGCATCAGCATCATTACCGACTTGGGTGGATTTGACGTTCCTGTACAGGTGAGTCATGAGGAAGTGCAGATTGCAGCCAATAATGCTCAACCTAAGATGACAGAGATTATGCGTGAGATGATCCGCAGATCTTAAAGAACAGGAAACACTTAGCATGAAAAGTGAAGCCTCCGCACCTTCACTTGTTTTTTTAACACTTAATATTTTCAGAAATTGGACATAGCAAAATTGGGTGAGTTTGGTCTTATCGACCATCTCACCAAAGGACACGAAAACAAGAATGCCTCTACCGTTTATGGTGTAGGTGATGATTGTGCCGTGATGCACTATCCTGACAAGGAAGTATTGGTTACCACCGATATGCTCATGGAAGGCGTGCATTTCGACTTGACGTACATAGACTTACAGCACCTTGGATATAAAAGTGCAATGGTGAACATCAGCGATATCTTTGCCATGAACGGAACGCCAAGACAAATGGTTGTAAGTATTGCCTTGAGTAAACGTTTCAAGGTAGAAGACATTGACGAGTTTTACAAAGGACTCCGTATGGCTTGCAACAAATGGGGTGTTGACATCGTAGGCGGTGACACCACATCTTCCTATACCGGACTTGCCATCAGCATCACCTGTATCGGTGAGGCAAACAAGGAAGATATCGTATATAGAAGTGGAGCCAAGGAGACTGACCTCATCTGCGTAACGGGTGACCTCGGCGGTGCCTATATGGGTCTGCAACTTCTGGAGCGAGAGAAAGCCGTTTACTATGGACAGGTGGAAGATATTCGCAAGAAAATAGCTGAAGCCAAGCATAACGGTGATACGGTGAAAGTCTCTGCACTCAATGAGGAGTTGGCCAATATGCGCAATTTCCAACCAGACTTTGCTGGAAAGGAATATTTACTGCAACGCCAATTGCAACCAGAAGCTCGCGGTGACATCATAGCCCAATTGCGTGAAGCAGGTATTCGACCTACAGCCATGATGGATATTAGTGACGGACTCAGCAGCGAACTAATGCACATCTGTGAACAGAGTCACTGCGGATGTCGTGTATATGAGAAAAACATTCCAATAGACTATCAGACGGCAGTAATGGCAGAGGAATTCAACATGAACCTCACTACCTGTGCCATGAATGGTGGCGAGGATTACGAACTTCTCTTTACTGTACCAATAGGCGATCATGCCAAAATCGAGGAAATGGAAGGTGTGAAGCAGATAGGCTACATCACGCAAGAGAATCTCGGCAAGTACCTGATTACCCGCGACGGACAGGAATTTGAACTGAAAGCACAGGGTTGGAACCCTCTCAAAGACTAAATTCAATAAGGAAGAGCGTTTCAATACGACTTCATACGCTACAGAAAGGTGATTTTAGTTAATAAACATTAAGCAAGAGAAATTCTGATAATTTCTCTTGCTCAATTCAAAAACTTATTGTACCTTTGCAACCGCAAAAGAAAATGGTGCCATAGCTCAGTTGGTAGAGCAAAGGACTGAAAATCCTTGTGTCCCCGGTTCGATTCCTGGTGGTACCACTCCTCCTTTCATTAGGGCGGTTTCCGACTTCGGTTGGAGCCGCCTTTTTCGGTATTTATAACCCAAGGAAACAGTTGTTACGAAACAATTACAAACAATTGCAATCATAAACTATTATAATTTAAAACAAATAACAAAAAGCAGACTTAAAGACTTATGAAGAAAATTCTTATTTCTTTAATGGCACTGTTCGCGATAGCGAATTCGTTTGCCGCTGATTACAGCAAGTATTACACCAACTTGCCAGTTCAAATGTCACAGCCTACCCTTCCTACCTTCCCGGACAATCAGGTCAGCATCCTGGAATGCGGCGGTAAAGGAGACGCACTGACAATGAACACCCAGGCATTCGTCAAAGCCATCAGTAAACTAAACAAGATGGGCGGAGGTCATCTGAATGTTCCTGCGGGTGTTTACCTCACCGGATTGATTTCTCTGAAAGACAATATCGACCTGCATCTCGAGAAGAATGCCATTATTGTTTTCTCTGAAGACAAGAACGACCTCATCAAAACAGACGAGACAACAGGTAAGAAAGAAGAGAGAGCCTCAACAGCCATCTCTGCCAGCAAGCGCAAGAACATTGCCATTACTGGTGAAGGTACCATCGACGGAAATGGCGAATGGTGGAGACCGGTCAAGAGAAGCAAGGTAAGCGACGTGGAATGGAAAAGATTCCAGGAAATGGGCGGTACTCTCAATGAGAAGGGCGACATCTGGTTTCCACTCAACCTGAAGCAGACTCCGAATGTAGTAGATAATATCGATGCACAGGAGAAGGTGCGCAACCACATGATCCGTTTCACCGACTGTGAGAACGTGCTCGTTCAAGGTATTACGCTTCTGAACTCACCTCGTTTCCACCTCATCCCCACCCGTTGCAAGAATGTAGTTATTGACGGAATTACCGTAAAATGTCCTTGGAACGCACAGAACGGAGATGCCATCGATATTTCAAGTTGCAAAGATGTACTGATTGTCAACAACGTGATTGATGCTGGCGATGACGGTATCTGCATGAAGGGCGGTGCTGGTGCAGCTGGCGTGAAAGCAGGTCCATGCGAGAATATCAACATCCAGGACAATACCGTATATCACGCTCATGGCGGTTTTGTAATCGGTAGCGAATTCTCTGGAGGTATGAAAAACATTGTTGTAAGAAACAATACCTTCCAGGGCACAGATGCCGGATTGCGATTCAAGAGTGCTGTAAAAAGAGGCGGTAAGAGCGAGAATATTTATATCGACCATATCTACATGACCGATATTACAGGCGATGCTATCACTTTCGAGACTACCTATTTTGACAACCACGTAGGTGCCAAGCAGCAGGCAGTCCCTGTAAAACAGGAATTCTTGCCAGATTTCCAGGACATTCATATCAGCAACGTCTATGTACGTGGCTGCAAGAATGGAATCGTGGCGCATGGCGCAGAAGGTATGATACACGATATCACCATCAAGGACAGCAACATCTTCTACAACAAGAATGCAAAGGATATAGATGCAGCCTGCAAGATTACCTTGGAGAATGTAAACTTTTCCACTTTTGCAAAATAAAAAAAAGGAAAGACGGATATCTGCAGTTTGTCTGATCTGCCAGACAAGCAGTTAAAATTATATCATAAGACAAAATCAAAAACTCTCCTGATGTCAGTTGTGCTGACTCAGGAGAGTTTTTGATGTTCTGCCGAGGGAAAAATTATTGCGTGGGCAAGGAAGAATTTTTCCCTGCCCAGGGAATTTTCAAAGTACCTCTAAGGTTTGATGGGAAACCCGGAAGTGAATATCCAAGCCCTCGTAGGGCATTCCATAAACCTTGTCAGGATTTTTTTGATAATGCGGACGAGGATCCTGCGCCAACACTTCTTTTAAAATCGAAATCTTGGCATCTGTTAATCCCTGCTTATTCAGTTTGTCTTTCACCTCATCGCTGACCAGCACCTCAAGTCTGTCCCATTTTCTTTCATCCACAAAACCGCTGCGGGCATCAGGATGACAGTCAGCATAGACTACGTAGGGTTTGATATCATATATCGGTGTTCCGTCCATCAGGTCAGCCCCTTTCACATGAATCACCGGTCCCCGATTTGTCTCCCATTCTATCCGGTCTATACGCACAGAAGACAAGCCGATATGGTTGGGTCTGAAAGGACTCCGGGTAGCAAACACCCCTACTTTCTCATTTCCTCCCAGCACTGGGGGTCTTACAACGGGACTATTAGCTTTATGCTTATTGGCAGAAAATTCCCAAATCAACCAAAGATAGTCAAAGCCCTCCATACCACGAAGTGCATCAGGATTTCGGAATTCGGGTTCAAAAACAATCCGTCCCTCCAGTTCTTCTACCAGACCAGCCTGTTTTGGAATACCGAACTTACTGGAAAAGGGCGAACGAAAATGTGCAATTGGTTTTATTTCCATGATGATATCTAATTCATTCAATCAACAAGTCCCCCATTTCAACTTCTATACCCCTATTCATAACAAAATTACACCTTATTATATATATAGGGCAGAACGAAGGACATTCATGATTGCAAAGATACTACCTTTTTTGCAAGAAAAGCAAAAGTAAAGAAAGAAAAAACAGTTAATGGCAAAATATAAGGGAATAATTTTGTAATTACCCCAAAATAATGTACCTTTGCAGCAGAAATAAAAACAGAAAACAATGAAGATACAGAAACCTCAATATGAGATTTGGATGCAAAATCCAGGAGAGCTTGGTATCTATCAGCAGATAGAGCGAGCAGGTAGAGTATGCTACAAGAGTGAAAACAACACCACAGAAGACTCAGCCAAGCCTTTCGTAGGTCGCATGATAGAGCATGAACATTATGCCATGCTGGAACACGGCACCGTATATATGACCTGCAACCACGGGGAACTCCCACTCTATGCAAACAACAAGTTCTCTCATGTGAATACGATAGACGGCAAGGACTACATCACAACCAATCTCCGTGTGATGGCAGAGAACAAAACACTGGAAGATCTGAAGTATCGTACAGATTTCGAAAAGGGCAAGCATGAACTCCGCATCACCGTACACTTTACAACCCAGATTGCCATTACCCGTGAATACAATCGTCATCGCGCCAACTCCATGGCAGAACAGAGTACACGCTACTGCAATTATACGAAGAATAAGTTTGGTAGCGAAATCAGTATCAACCTTCCAACTTGGGTAAAGGGTGATTTAGAAATCAATGATGAGAAATTCGTAGAACTCTGTGAAGACGTAGCAAATGAAGAGACCAACGACTGGACTCCAATAGATGCCTGGCTCTTTGCCAATCAAGCAGCAGAATTTGCCTACATGAAATTGATTGCTATGGGATGCAAGCCACAGGAAGCACGCGTCATTCTTCCATTGGATACAAATACAGAACTGGTGCACACCGCATTCGTAAGCGACTGGAAGCATTTCTTCGACCTTCGTGCGTTAGGCACAACAGGAGCACCTCATCCTGATGCTAAGATTTTGGCTGAACCTCTATATGAAGAGTTCAAAGAAAGAGGTTATATTGATTAAAAAAGGTAAAAATCAGCGCAAAAGATAAGATTTTCCATTTTTCGTACATGAAATAACGGAAAATTCAGTATCTTTGCGATGTGTTTTTCATAGTATTAGATTTAAGGTTATCAAGGTTGGGGCTACAGCGGTAGCCCTTTTTTGTTGCTTTTTTCTCTAAAAAGTAGAAGAAAAACAGTGTAAAATCAAGAAATCTGCATTTTTTTTGAGATTTTTGAAAAAAAGTTCGCAAAAAATTTGGTAGAACCAGAAAATAGTCGTACCTTTGCAACCGCTTAAGAAAACCAAGCTATAGTCATCCAGACTAAATTTGGAGAGATGGTAGAGTGGTCGATTACAACGGTCTTGAAAACCGTCGTACCGAGAGGTACCGGGGGTTCGAATCCCTCTCTCTCCGCAAAGCCTTCTGAAAGAAATTTCAGAAGGCTTTTTTCATTATTGCCCGATAGATCGTTTAAAACATTTTTAAGACGAAAAGAATATGAAGAGATATTATACAGCATTAACTATAGCAGGCTCTGACAGTTGTGGTGGAGCAGGCATTCAGGCTGACATAAAAACGATGTCTGCCCTAGGCGTATATGCTTCCTCTGCGATTTCTGCCATCACGGTGCAGAATACCACCGGCGTGTTTGGAATCCAAAAAGTTGAACCGGAAATTGTAAGCGGACAAATCGAAGCTGTCATGGATGATATTCACCCTCAAGCCATCAAGATAGGAATGGTTAACGACGGCGAAACCATACATACGATAGCAGAAACGCTCAAAAAATACTTAACTGCAGCGCCAGATAAGCAACAGGCGTCTGCCCCTACCCGTTCCTTCCAACTAATCATCGACCCGGTGATGGTTTCTACAAGCGGTTGTCAACTCATGCAGAAAGATGCGCTGGAAATATTCATCAAAGAACTCCTGCCACTTGCCACCCTGCTCACTCCGAATATTCCGGAAGCAGAAATTCTAGCAGGTAGAAAAATCCAGAATGTTGATGATATCAGGAAAGCTGCCTCATCCATTATCCGATTGGGGTGCAACAACGTTCTCATCAAAGGCGGTCACTTTGAAAGAACAGAAAAGACGGATTATCTTTTCGAGAAGAAACAGCATCAAAAAGCCAACAAACAGGAACATGCAGGCGATATCAGAGAAACAGCTGTCTATAAAGGTGCAACGGTAAATACATGCAATACGCACGGAACAGGTTGCACGCTCTCTTCTGCCATTACCTCTTATCTTGCTCGCGGATACAATATGGAAGAAGCCATCTCTTCTGCCAAGGCTTATCTTTCGGATGCCATCGAAGCCGGAAAAGATGTCAAGATTGGTGAAGGACATGGACCAGTCAATCACTTCCATGCACCTCAAAAGCTGTACATCGTAACAGATGAATCCATCATATCTGACAAGACTGGAAAATGAAAAGAGTAGTAATCACATTGCCCCACTTCATTGAAGATGAGGCAACCTATATCAACCAGTTGTTTGAATCGGGTATTGACCTGCTCCATTTCAGGAAACCCGAGTCATCCCAAGATGATTGCGAAAAGTTGTTGAAGACCATACCAGAGAAATGGTATTCACGGATTGTGATACACGATCATTTTGAGCTCTGTACGAAATACCATCTACACGGTATTCATCTCAATCGCAGGAACCATCAAATTCCAGCCAACTTCACAGGAAGCATCTCCCGTTCATGCCATTCTCTGGATGAAGTCAGAGAAGCCTTAGCGTTCCATTATGATTACGTATTCCTCAGTCCTATCTACGACAGCATATCCAAGCAAGGTTACTGTCATGCTTTCACATCAGAGCAACTGACAGAAGCAGCAAAAGAAGGAATCATCAACGAACGGGTCTTTGCACTTGGCGGAATAACAGAAGCCAATATTCCACAATTAAAAGCATGGCACTTTGGTGGGGCTGCCATGCTTGGAAATGTCTGGAATCAACTGGTCAAACAATAGTATGTGGAAAGAAACACACCCAAGCATACGATATAGAAAAAACGATGTTTGTCTTGTCTGGCCAAACATCGTTTTTATTTTTTTCCTTACGATGAAATCAGTTTATTTTCTCAGGAATTTCTGAGCTACCTGACTTCCATCCTTACCAAGGATTCTAACCACATAAACACCCTTAGAAAGACTGGCCATATTCACAAACTGGGAATCAGAGCTTTCTGCGACCTTCTGACCACCCATTCCATATACTTGAAGAGAAGCAATTTCACCATAGACAATCAGACCATTGGTAGTCTGATACATCTGATAAGACTTCTGTGTCTTGGTTTCTGATACGATATCCTGAATGCCATTAACCACGTTACCATTCTCATCAACTTCCTGATAAACACCAAGAGTCAAATCAGTAAGATACATATCACCTCCACCATTGTTAGTTAAAGTCACAACAATCGGCTTTTTCTCTATCTTTTTACCAATCTTAGCAGCCACATCTACGAAAGCAACACCTTCGCTTAAAGAAACAGACGCGGTGCCTGAATTGGAGTTATCCACATAATGCCAGGCAATATTCAGAGTACGACCTCCAGTACAATAAACATTAGACTGCAACTGCGCAAGCGATTCGAGCGTAAATTCCACACAGGTTCCTTTTGGCAAACGATAAGCACCATAAGTTGCAGAATATTTCTTACCCCGTGCAGTATTTTCATCCACATAAGTTACGGAAGACTTACCATCGCTTGATTTTCCGTAATATTTAGGAAGTACACCTGCCGCATTGCCACCAGTAATATATTTCTTCACATTGCTATCCAAAACATCATCCTGGAAAAGGTAATTATTAACCACAGTAGCAATCTGATAATATTTACCATCATCAGTATTATCAACCTCGGCATCCTCAACAGTTCCATCGTTCACAGGCATCTGCAACGTATAGGCATTGTCATTACCTCCAAACTCATAAGGACCATAATCAGGAGCCTTGCCCACGTATGGAATATTGAGTGTGACAGACCAGTTTTGAGGAGCATTGTCGGCATATTCATAAGCAGTCTTGTGAGCATCTACAGTCTTGAAATCCGTAATAGGAGTGGCTGTATCTATCAGTTTACTGCCAGCTTTCAATCTACCAAACTTCAAAGGAAGTTCACCATTCTCCTGACGGTCTCCTATAGCCGTTTCATAACTGAGATCCTCATATTCAGAAGCATAATTACCAATCGTCTTAGAATAAGAAGTTCCGTTACTACTTGCTTTCTCACCCATCGGATTGGTATGATCGAGTGTAGTCCAAGTACAATAATCAATATCAGGAGCAATGGTAAAGGCCGAATTACGCTCCATCTTCTTCGAACCATAAGCGAAGCCCACACAGTTGCGAAGTACCCAATTGCCATAATCCGGTTTCTCCATATTATAACCATAATTGATACCATTACCAAAAGAAAGATCATTGATCAAGTAAGCCCCCTCACGATGATGATTCTGATCGAATCCTTTCTTGGCATTGAAAGCCGCAATACAGTTCTTAAACACATGAGCACCTGTTGAGGTTCCACCTTGTTTGCAACCGCCCATCTTAAATCCATTGGCATTGCCCTTGTCAAGACCATTGTTAAGTACCCAACAGTTATCTACAACAATAGGGAAAACGGTGTAATACAAATCCCATCCGTCATCAGAATTATGCCAAGCACGACAACCATGGAACTCATTGCCAGGTCCAGGATACAATTTGATAGCAAATCCATCTGCATTTCCACCATGGGTCCAAGGATCGGTATTATCGTATGCATCACAATTCACTATGATGTTATAGCGTCCATATTTAAACTCAGTATTACGGGTGTTGTTTCCCTTGGAATCTTTACCAAATCCCTGTTGCAGACCCGTATCTTCATTGCCGTAGAAGCGACAGAGTTCTACCACACAGTAAGAGCCCTCCAATTTCATACCATTATCAGCAGCATGGCAAAAATCCAATCCACGATAATGCCAGTAGTTAGCGCCGATGTTATGCATCACTCCACGATAAGAAGCAGCTTCTGTAGATGTAGAGCGAGGTTGACCGGAGAAATCAAAAACAGGGCGTTCTGTATCACCAGGATAAGCGAAAACACAGATTCGCTTGTCAGCCGTACCCGTCTGATTTACCTTGATAGTTTGGGAGAGATGATAAGTTCCTCCTCTTACATAAAGAATATCACCTGCCTTTAGGGCGGCAAAAGCCTTAATCGGATCACCGAATGGTTTGTCAATTGTCATACCATTACCTGTTCCACCTGGTGCCAAATAATAATCTTTGGCAGATGCTTCCAAAGAAGCAAGAAGACATAATCCCATGAGAGATGTCTTCATCAAAAATTTTGTTTTCATTTTTGTTTGAGTAGTTATTATTTAAGTTCGATTTACTTTTATGCATTGTCAGTGGTCACAAAGATATAATAATTTGGTGAATTATATTAAAAAGTAGGTATTTTTTAAGTTTTAATAAACATTGCGGAGTAAATATCCAATCAACCAAACAGAAAAATAATGCTAATTTTCTTCGCTAAATCAGAATTTTGCAGTAACTTTGCACAAAAATTTTCGAAACAAGAAATGATTTATCCAGATAATTTTGAACAAAAGATAGGATTTAATGAAATCCGAACCATGTTGCGCGAACGCTGTCTTTCCTCCCTCGGCAAGGAACAGGTGGAGAAAATGGGATTCAGCGACCATGCAGAAACGGTAAACGAATGGCTCATGCAAGTGCGTGAGTTCAGACAACTCATCTCTGAAGTAGAGGACTTTCCGCTACAATATTTCTATGATGTGAGAGAGAGCATCGTACGTATCCGCATAGAAAACACCCATCTGGAGGAAAATGAACTTTTCGATCTTCGCCGTTCACTTTCAACCATTGAAAGCATCGTGAAGATTCTCAACCACAGCGATGAAGACGACAGTCATGCTGAAGAAAACGACGGTTGGCGCAGGGAGAAGAAATATACATATCCTGCCTTGCACCGCTTGGCAAAAGACGTGATAACATTTCCTCAGATTATTCAGCGCATCGATCAGATATTGGATAAATACGGAAAGATACGTGACAATGCTACACCGGAATTGCTGCAGATCAGAAGAGAACTTGCAAAGACCGAAGGAAGCATTTCGCGTACCTTATATAGTATATTACGTTCTGCACAAAGCGAAGGCGTGGTTGAAAAGGATGTAACTCCTACGCTTCGTGACGGCAGACTGGTGATTCCGGTGATACCTACGCTGAAAAAGAAAATCAAAGGTATCGTACATGACGAGAGTGCCACCGGTAAGACCGTATTCATTGAACCGACTGAAGTGGTGGAAGCCAACAACCGCGTGCGCGAACTGGAAGGTGAAGAGCGCAAGGAAATTATCCGCATCCTCACAAGCTTTACCAATAAGGTACGCCCATACGTACGCGAGATGATGGACAGCTATCGTTTTTTAGCTAAAATAGACCTGATACAGGCAAAGGCTAAAATAGCAGAAATCTTCAAGGCAATAGAACCGGAAGTTGAAGACCACCCACATATTGACTGGATACGGGCCATTCACCCACTCCTCCAAATCTCTCTGGAGAAGAAAGGCGAAAAGGTAGTGCCACTCGATATTATCTTAACACAAGAAAAAAGGATACTGATCATATCCGGTCCTAATGCCGGTGGTAAATCCGTCTGTCTGAAAACCGTAGGATTGCTACAATATATGTTGCAGTGTGGTCTGAGCATACCGGTAAGCGAACGCTCTAAGACGGGCGTATTCCAGAACATCATGATTGATATCGGTGATGAACAGAGTCTGGAGAACGATCTCAGTACCTACTCTTCCCACCTCCTCAACATGAAAAATATGATGAAGGCTGCCAACAACAGTACCTTCATATTGATAGATGAGTTCGGTACAGGTACAGAACCTGGCATTGGCGGTGCCATAGCAGAAGCGGTGCTCGACAAATTCTGCAAGCAACAAGCCTATGGTGTCATAACAACCCACTACCAGAATCTGAAACATTTTGCAGACAGTCATGAAGGAGTAGCCAATGGAGCCATGCTCTACGACCGACATGAGATGAAAGCATTATTCCAATTGGCTATCGGTCGTCCCGGTTCTTCCTTCGCCATTGAGATTGCCCGCAAGATCGGTTTACCAGAGGAGGTCATCAAAGAAGCCAGCGACATTGTAGGTTCTGAATATATCCAGAGTGACAAGTATCTGCAGGATATCGTAAGAGACAAGCGCTATTGGGAAAACAAGCGACAGAGCATACACCAGCGCGAAAAGGATATGGAGAAAACCATCTCCAAATACGAGAGCGATATAGAGGAAATAGAAAAAAGTCGCAAGCAAATTCTCGCCAAGGCCAAGCAGCAGGCAGAAGAACTTCTCAAGGAAAGTAATAAGAAGATAGAGAATGCCATCCGAGAAATTCGCGAGAACCAGGCTGAGAAAGAAGAAACCAAGCGCATTCGTCAAGAACTGGATGCATTCAAACAGGAAATGCAGGAGATTGACACAAAGGACAATGATGACAAGATTGCCCGCAAGATAGCGCAGATACAGCAACGAAAAGAACGCCACGCCAAACGAAAGGCTGAAAAGGCACAGAATCAGGAGAAAGCTGCTGCCGCCCTACGCAATGCGCAGAATAAGTCACAGACCGAAAGCAACAAGGAGTTGAAAGAAGGTGACACCGTGCGCATCAAGGGACTCACTACCGTGGGCAAGATTGAAAGCATTGCCGGCGACATGGCCACCGCTGTCTTTGGAGGCATGAAAACAAAAATGCGCCTCAGCAGACTGGAACATGCCACTGCTTCTACAGAAAAGGATAAGACAGAAGAAAGAAAAGAGAATTTAGCTTCATACGGCATTAGCAAGGAGACACGCAAGACGATTGATGCCCACAAGAGTAATTTCCATCAAGATCTTGATGTAAGAGGTATGCGTGGAGACGAAGCACTCAATGCGGTTCAGCACTTTATAGACGATGCCATACTGGTGGGAATGCCTCGCGTAAGAATCCTGCATGGAAAAGGAAACGGTATTCTGCGCCAACTCATCAGACAGTATGTGAGCAGTATCCCAAATGTGGTACATTACGCTGACGAACATGTGCAATTTGGTGGAGCAGGCATTACTGTCGTCGATTTCTAAAGCGATTTTGAGCCTGCTTTTCTAAATAAACGTTAAAGACCGAAACTTTTCTCTGGAAAGTTTTGGTCAATACAAAATAAAGTCGTACCTTTGCACCCGCTTAAAAGCAATAAGCATTTTAAAGCACATTGAGACGGACAAGTCTCATACGACCAGCTCCCTCGGAATCCCCCAGGATGGGAACATAGCAAGGGTACTTGGTTGTAGCGGTGCGATATGAATCGCTTGTCCACCCGCCTCTTTAGCTCAGTTGGCCAGAGCACGTGATTTGTAATCTCGGGGTCGTTGGTTCGAATCCGACAAGAGGCTCAAAAAGGAACTTCCATGAAGGAAGTTCTTTTTTTGTTTTTATAGACTTTTATATTCAGACTGATACCATTTATTATATACAGACAGCCTCCTTTATTATATATAAACAGATTCCTTCTCTCTCCTATTTCCGGGCAACTTTTTGACAAACAATACAAAATATATATAAAAATAAAGGGAATATTGTCGGTATGTGCAGAAAATTACGTAATTTTGCAAGATAGTATAAGAAATATAGCAAGAATTATTTCATAAACATATCATTATAAAAATAGCTAAAGGAAAATAATCAAAATGATAGATGTAGTAAAGATTACACAAACAAAAGCTTTTGCCAGACAGGACGGAGCCATTTTGGGCGCTGTTTGGATAGCCAGTTTTGCATCCACCATGTGGTCGGTAACGCCAGGCTATGCTTTGCTTAGTTTATTGGCCAACATCTTGGCTATCAGCACTCCATTTGTGGTAGCAAAAAGACTGAAGGCATTCAGAGACGATGCATTGGATGGAACCATTTCTTTCCGAAGAGGTTTATTTTATTGCGCACAAACATTCTTCAATGCAACCTTACTCCTGACCATAGTTCAATTTCTATGGTTTAAATTCCTTGACACAGGTGTTTTCATGAGCTATATCATAGACAATTACACCCTGATGCTGAAAACATACAATTTTCCAGCCAACGAGATAAAGACACTCATAGAAGCCATCAGTATGATGAAACCTATATCCTGGGCTGCAGCATTCATGATTACAGATATATTTGCTGCCATTATCCTGAGTCCAGCGATTGCAGCACTCATGAGTAGAAAACAAAAGAAAGAATAAATTATAAACCAAGAATAAAAAATGGACATAACAGTTGTTGTACCTCTATTTAATGAGGAAGAATCTTTGCCAGAACTTTATGCGTGGATAGAACGCGTAATGAAAGCCAACGACTTTAGCTTTGAGGTCATATTCGTTAACGATGGTTCTACCGACCATTCCTGGGAGGTCATCGAAGAACTTGCAGAAAAGTCAGCAAACGTAAAGGGCATCAAATTCCGCCGTAACTATGGAAAAAGTCCTGCCCTATTCTGCGGATTCAAGGAAGCTCAAGGCGATGTTGTTATTACAATGGATGCAGACTTACAGGATTCTCCGGATGAGATTCCTGCACTTTATCATATGATTACCAAAGAGGGGTACGATCTGGTTTCCGGATACAAGCAGAACCGCAAACAGGGAGATCCACTTTCCAAGACCATCCCAACAAAGCTCTTCAATGCCACAGCACGCAAAGTGAGTGGCATCCACAACCTGCATGATTTCAACTGCGGACTGAAAGCTTACCGTAAAGATGTCATCAAAAACATAGAAGTTTACGGAGAAATGCACAGATATATCCCATATCTGGCAAAGAATGCAGGTTTTGACAAAATCGGAGAAAAACCAGTACACCACCAGGCACGTAAATTTGGCACCTCCAAATTCATGGGCTGGAATCGCTTTGTCAATGGTTATCTGGACCTAATGACACTTTGGTTCCTGAGCAACTTCGGAAAGAAGCCTATGCACGTATTCGGTTTCTTGGGTAGTGTGGTATTCTTCATAGCCTTCCTTTCCCTCATAGGATTGGGAGTTGATAAGTTGATAGAACTCCACCAAGGTGTATATGGGCACCTCATCACAGATTCCCCATATTTCTTCATTGCCCTGACAGCCATGTTGTTAGGAAGCCAACTATTCCTTGCAGGCTTTTTAGGCGACCTTATCAGCCGCCAGAATCCAAATCGTAATGATTATCAAATAGAAAAAGAGATAAGATGCGGAAAATAATTCCTACCATCCTGTTCGCCATCATAACGATGGTGAGTTGTTCCACGCTCGACTGTCCCCTCAACAATACGGTATATACCAAATACAAACTGGACGGAAACGTAACACAACTCACAGGTTCATACATAACCATCTCGACAAACAAAAGAGATGGAGAAGACAGCATTCTCATCAATAAGGATGAGAATGTAGATAGCTTTATGCTACCGATGAGTTATACAAATGCAGCAGACACACTCTATTTCGAGATTCAAGATGTCCAAGAGCGTGTATTCAATGATACCCTCATCGTAGCAAAAGACAATCATCCACATTTCGAATCTATCGATTGCAGTCCGTCCTACTTCCATACGATTACGGGAGTTACGACGACTCACCACTTGATAGATTCTGTAGTCATCAACCATAAAGACGTAAATTTTGATGCAACGAAATCTCATTTCCTCATATATTTCGGCACTCGCGATTAGCATTCTATTACTTTTCGCAAGCGTCCCAACCTTTGCACAGTCAAAAGTAAAGAAAGTGATCGCTCAGGCTGACACCATACCTCTATTAAGAGGCGTGGCTATAAGTGTTGATGCTTTTGGAGCAGGACAGATGCTGCTTGGCGACTACGGTCAGTATGAAGCAGCCTTGCGCATCAACCTAAAAGACAAGTACTTCCCTGTCGTTGAATTAGGTTTAGGAAAAGCAGACGCCAAGGACGAAGGAACCAATCTGCACTATAAGACAAGTGCACCCTATGCCCGTATCGGTATGGATTGGAACCTGATGAAGAACAAGCATGACATCTACCGTCTCTATGGTGGTCTGAGATATGCTTTCACTTCCTACAAATATGACTTGACTGGTCCGGAGATGACAGATCCCATCTGGGGCACCACCTCTCCATACGAAGCAAAAGATGTATCCTGCAACTATCACTGGATGGAAATACTTTTTGGGGTAGATGCCAAGATTTGGGGACCCATCAGAATGGGTTGGAGTGTAAGATACAGACGCCGTATCGCCCACAACAATGGAGAACTGGGAAATACATGGTATGTTCCAGGATTTGGAAAACAGGGAAATTCCCGTTTCGGAGGCACATTCAACATCGCATACGAGTTTTAAAAAATCTCTAACAAATTCATAAAATATGAACAAGAAGAAATTGATATGGCAACTTCCTTTTCTGGCAATACTGGTTATCGGTACCATCTTTATCATACGCCAGCAACATGTCACCCCTTATCAGCATGACGAGGGTTTCGTTTTCGGAACCATATACCATATAACTTATCAGAGTGACGAAAACTACCAGAAAGAAATTGAGGCCGAACTACAGAAAGTAGATCAATCGCTTTCACCATTTAACAAAGGGTCTATCATTTCTAAAATCAATCGTAACGAGAACATAAAGGTTGACAAAATGTTCAAGGAGGTTTTCCAACTAGCAGAAAATATATCCAAAGAAACCAATGGCGCCTTTGACATTACCGTAGCACCTATGGTCAACACTTGGGGATTCGGATTCAAGCAGGGAAAGGCGCCAAGCAAGGAGACTATAGATAGCCTCAAAGCCATCGTGGGATTTCATAAGGTGAGTCTGGAAAATGACTATATCAAGAAACAGAATCCCAATACAATGTTAGACTGTTCAGCCATCGCAAAAGGATACGGAAGTGATGTCGTAGCCCGCTTACTGAAGAAAAAAGGTGTTGAAAACTTTATGGTTGAAATCGGAGGCGAAGTAGTAACCTGCGGCAATAGTGAAAAAAGAGTACCTTGGCGCATTGGAGTGAATAAGCCTACGGATGATTCACTCAATACTAATACAGAACTCCAGACGGTACTCAACGTCACGGACAAAGCTATGGCAACGAGTGGAAATTATCGTAATTTCTATTACAAAAACGGCAAGAAATATGCACATACCATTGACCCCAAAACCGGTTATCCCGTGCAGCATAATATACTCTCTGCCACAGTAATTGCCAACAATTGCGCAACAGCAGATGCATTTGCCACCTCCTTCATGGTACTTGGCATGGATGGAACAAAGAAAATTCTCGAAAAGCACCCCGAACTACTCGCATACCTGATTTATTCAGATGCCCAAGGTAAAAACAGGGTATGGTATTCTCCATCTATAAAAAAGATTTTAGCAGAATAGTCAGAAATCTCCGTCTAAGAAAGTTTGAGAGAAACAAAACGCTATGGCAGAAAACAGATTATACGACATATTACTCTCCCTTCCCCTCTTCCTCGGCATGAGTCGCAACGACTTGCACGAGGCAGCAGGAAAGACACGCTTTGACTTTCTAAAAGTATCAGAGGGAGAAGCCATCGTGAAAGACGGTGAACGGTGCCTCTCTCTCTTCTTTCTACTCACAGGAGAAATCAAGGTCATGACAGATGCAGATGACCATGGCTACAATATCGAAGAAGACATATCTGCTCCTGAAATTTTCCAACCAGAGAGAATCTTCGGACTCAACCAAAGATTTACCCACACGTATATTGCAAAAACCGATTGCAGTATCATGCGACTCGAAAAGCAGGAGGTATTGAAACTCTCCGAATTGTTTGAGATTTTCCGTATCAACTTACTTAACTTTATTTCTGCGCAGACTCAAAAAATGAGCAGAAGAGCCCTGCGTGTACCACCAAGGAATATAGAAGAACTCATTATCCGCTTTTTTGAAGCTCGTTGCGTTCGTCCAGGTGGAGAGAAAACATTCCGTATCAAAATGACCAGAATGGCAAAGGAACTCAACGATAGCAGACTTGACATTTCCAAAGCTCTAAATAATTTGGAAGCACAGGGATTATTACGCTTACAAAGAGAAAGAATTTTTATCCCTGCCCTTGAGAAACTGTTAAGTAGATAAGAAATATATATGAATTATCAAACAAGAGTGTAATATTAGTTAAATTCTCTCTCACAGATATGAGAATCACATCTTTTTTTACTAATTTTGCACCAAAATAAAAAGAAAGTCAGTATGCTTGATGAAAAGAATATAGAAAAGAGAATAAATCCATTTTTCGAATCTTATAATACGCCGCACAACACGGTGCCATTCCATCGTATAAAACTTGAAGATTACGAAGAGGCTTTCATGGAGGGAATACGTCGCGATGATGAATCTACAGATAAGCTTATCAACGACCCCGCAGAGCCTACCTTCGAGAATACCATTGCGCGTGTAGATACAGAAAAGGGAGAACATTATTACGACCTTCTGAGTCGAGTTTCCAACGTTTTTTCCTGCATGATGAGTGCGGAAACCTGTGACGAAATGGAAGCTTTGGCACAGAAGCTAAGTCCTATCCTCACCAAGCATGCCAATGACATCACTCTGAACAAGAAGTTATTTGAAAGAGTCAAGTTTGTACATGATCATCCCAACCGAGAGTTGACAGCAGAAGAACAGATGCTGCTCGATACAAGTTATGATAGTTTTGTAAGAAGTGGTGCCTTGCTCGATGAAGAAGGAAAGGAAAAACTCCGCAAACTGACAGAAGAAGCCAGTATGCTCACACTCCAGTTTTCTCAAAATGTATTAAAGGAGAACAAAGCATATACACTGCATATAACAGACGAGACCCAGCTGGACGGTCTTCCTAATACAGCCATAGCAGCAGCTGCCCAGAATGCCAAGGAGCAAGAAAAAGAGGGATGGATATTTACGTTAGATTATCCAAGCTACTCTCCTTTCATGACTTACTCTACACAGCGTGAGTTACGAAAGGAAATGTATATGGCACGCAATACAGAGTGTACCCATGACAATGACTCCAACAATCTGGAAATCTGCAAGCGCCTCATCAACCTTCGACGCGAACTGGCTCAGCTTTTGGGTTACAGTACCTATGCAGACTATGTACTCAAGCATCGCATGGCAAGCAATATAGAAAATGTCTATAAACTTCTGAATGATCTCATTGATGCCTATAAACCAACTGCTATCAAGGAGGTGAAGGAAATCGAAGAACTGGCAAAGGAGATGGAAGGTAACGATTTCGAAATGCAGCCATGGGACTTCAGTTTCTATTCACACAAACTCCAGATGAAGAAATTCAATCTGGATGCCGAAATGCTACGACCATATTTCCAGTTGGACAAAGTGATCGAGGGAGTATTCGGTCTTGCAAACAAGTTATATGGAATCACCTTCAAAGAAAACAAGGAAATACCGGTATATCACCCTGACGTAAAAGCATACGAAGTATTCGATAAAGACGGCAGTTATCTCGCTGTATTCTATGCAGACTTCTTCCCACGAAAGGGTAAACAAGGAGGGGCATGGATGACTGAATTCCAAGGTCAATGGATAGACCATAAAGGCAACAATGTACGACCTCATGTAAGCGTAGTGACTAATTTCACCAAGCCTACAGAGGAAAAGCCTGCTCTTCTGACATTAGGAGAAGTAGAGACATTCCTGCACGAATTCGGTCACAGTTTACATGGTATGTTTGCCAACACCCGTTTTGAAAGCCTTTCAGGTACAAACGTCTGGTGGGACTTCGTAGAATTACCATCCCAATTTATGGAGAACTATGCCATAGAAAAAGATTTTCTACGCACATTTGCCTTCCATTATGAAACAGGCGAGCCTTTACCTGACGAACTGACAGAGCGCATCGTCAAAAGCCGCAACTTCATGGCGGCTTATGCGTGCTTGAGACAGGTAAGTTTTGGACTTCTTGATATGGCATATTACACGAAAAAAGATGCGTTCACAGACGACATCATCCCATTCGAAAAGAAAGCATGGGAAAAGGCCATGATTCTACCTCAGTTACTAGACACCTGTATGACTGTAACCTTCTCCCACATCATGGCTGGTGGATATGCTGCGGGATACTACAGCTACAAATGGGCTGAAGTACTGGATGCTGATGCATTCAGCGTTTTCAAGAAAAATGGTATCTTCGATCAAGCTACAGCAAAAAGTTTCAGAGATAATATTTTGTCTAAAGGAGGAACAGAACACCCAATGACATTATATAAGCGATTCCGTGGTCAAGAACCTACGATAGATGCCTTGCTTGAGAGAAACGAAATAAAGAAAAATGTGAATGTTAATTAAAAGGTTATGGAGAACGGACTTTCTAAGCAGACAAAACTGGATTTGCGATATTTAAGAATGGCTCGCATTTGGGCAGAAAACAGTTATTGCAAACGCAGACAGGTAGGAGCACTGGTAGTCAAAGATAAAATGATTATCAGTGATGGATACAATGGTACTCCAAGCGGCTTCGAGAATATCTGCGAAGAAAATGATATTACCAAACCGTATGTTCTCCATGCAGAAGCCAATGCCATCACAAAATTGGCAAGAAGCAGCAATAATAGTGACGGCAGTACACTCTACGTAACCGCATCTCCTTGTATAGAATGTGCCAAACTCATCATTCAAGCAGGAATCAAGCGCGTAGTATATGCAGAAAAATACAGACTCAATGATGGAATCCAACTCATGGAAAGAGCAGGGATTAAAGTTGAGTATCTGGATATAAACCAGCAAATTGCTCAAACTGAAAATGAATAGGCTTCTCATGACAAATACAAACAAGAGCAAATAGTAGAATATAACGTTAGTATAAAACATGATTATGAATAAAAACAAGAACAATCGATTTATGCCAATCATCATGGCCGCTTGTGTCGTGGTGGGTATATTTCTTGGCTCTTTTTTCTCCAACCACTTCTCTGGCAACCGACTCAACATCATCAATAGTGGAAGCAACCGACTCAACAATCTGCTACACATTATAGATGACCAGTATGTTGATGCTGTCAATATCGACTCGTTGGTAGATGAGGCTATTCCATTAATCTTGGCAGAATTAGACCCACACTCTGTCTATATAAGCGCAAAAGATGCGGCTGCAGCAACAGACGACCTCAAAGGCTCATTCTCTGGAGTAGGTGTAGAATTTGTCATCAGAGACGACACCATCCACATTCAGAATGTCATCCAAAACGGACCTGCAGAAAAAGCCGGTCTTTTGGCTGGTGATAAAATCGTAGCAGTAGATGGCAAACCTTTTGTAGGCAAAATTGTCACCAACCAGGAAGCGATGCACCGTTTGAAAGGTCCAAAAGATACAAAAGTTAAAATTGGCGTTGTGCGTTATGGCAGCAATAAAGTACAAACTTATACCGTAACCCGTGGTGAGATTCCAACCAAGAGCGTCACTGCTGCATACATGTTGGATAAAACTACCGGATATATTCGTATTAAGAATTTCGGTGAGAACACCTATCCTGAGATGTTGATAGCTTTAGCTAAGTTGTCACAGAAAGGTTTCAAGAATCTCTGCATCGACCTGCGAGACAACTCCGGCGGTTATCTTTCGGCAGCTGTAAACATGGCTAATGAATTCCTGTCTGATAAAAAGCTGATAGTCTATACACAGGGACGTAAATCTCCACGTCAGGAATATCGCAGCGATGGTAAAGGTTCCTATCAGGATATACCTTTAGTGGTACTTATTAATGAAGGTTCTGCTTCATCTGCAGAAATATTTGCAGGTGCCATGCAGGACAATGACCGCGCCACTATTATCGGCCGCCGCTCTTTTGGTAAAGGTTTGGTACAGCAACAGTTGGAATTCCCAGATCACAGTCTAATCCGACTGACTATTGCAAGGTACTACACTCCTTCCGGACGTTGCATACAGAAGCCATATACCATGGGCGACGATAAAGATTATGAGCAAGATTTACTGGATCGCTACCAGCATGGTGAGTTCTTCTCGCAAGACAGCATCAAGCACACCGGTCCTGCCTACCATACAGGATTGGGCAGAGTGGTATATGGCGGTGGTGGTATCACACCTGACATCTTCGTGCCGGAAGATACGTTGGGCATGACCTCATATTTCAAAGAAGCCAGCATGAGTGGCCTGATTCTTCAATACGCATTCATCTATACAGACAATAATCGTCCTAAGTTGAATAACTTTAAAGAGATGATGGAACTTTCAGATTATCTTGTAAAACAAGACATGGTTGAGAAGTTTGCTAATTATGCAGACAAGCATGGATTACAACGCCGCAATCTGCTGATAAGAAAGTCGCACAAACTTTTAGAGCGTGTACTCAATGGTCGAATTATTTACAACATGCTTAATGAGCAGGCTTGGTCTCAATACATCAATCAGGATGATCCTGTCATCAAGAAAACATTGGAAGTATTCGAGGAAAATGCAGCATTCCCTAAAAAGCCAGTTGCTGTGCAAAAGGCAAAAGGAAAATTATCAAACAAAGTTAGCGGAAAAGCTAAATAAGACTTTGTCTAATAAGAATAGCTATTGTCATGAACAAACAAGAACTCAGAACAGAGATACGAAATAGAAAGCGACAGTTTACCCAAGCACAACTGGGAGAGCTGTCGCTCTCTATTATTATGCAATTAAAAAAGCATCCCCGTTTAAGAAAAGCACAAACGATACTGCTATACTATTCATTACCGGATGAAGTAAATACACATGAATGGATAGATGAAATCGTAGCCGAAGGAAAAAAAGTCCTACTACCTGTAGTTACAGACGGAGAAAACATGATTTTAAGAGAATATACAGGGAAAAAGGATCTTAAGGAAGGTAATTATCATATCCTAGAACCAAGCGGAACTCTATTTTCTGAAAAAAGATACGGAGAAATCGAAGTAGGAATCATTCCTGGTATGAGCTTTGATGACAAAGGACACCGCCTGGGCAGAGGTAAAGGATATTACGATCGATTCTTAAAGAAAATTCCATCCATCTATAAAATCGGAGTCTGCTATAGTTTTCAGAAAGAATCTTCGATTCCTTATGAAAAACATGATAAAATCATGGATGAAATTATTACTGATATCTAATAAAATTTAATATCAACAATGACCTGTGCACCGGCACATTCGTTCAGGCGTTTCACTAAAATGCTACGTCCCATAGATAGATCTGCACGCAAGGCTGGATTATTCACCTTTACGAACAGTGTCTGGTTTTTGATAAAACGTTCACTGGTATATCGGGCTATAGGCTCCCCTACCACATCATCCCAAGAAGTCAAAAGTCTCCTTTGACGTAGAGGTGACTCTAAACCTTGACGCCGCAGAAAGTCTGGCAATAAGGTCTGCATGGATTGTACTTTTCTTCTAAACATGATATAAATGATTTTAATAATTAATGTAAATCAAATAGAGCGCATTAGCCACAAATCAACAGAGACAAGAACTTTGCAACAGCGAAATGAACTTTACCCCCAAAGAGAAAGAACTATTCTCAACTGTTTGCCATCAATTCTATATCACCTCCCTCGACCGTAAATATCTTATATTCACCATCGCTTTTAGACAGGATTTTATCCAAATGATCACGATTCGTATCAGTAATGAATATTTGTCCGAAGTTATCACCAGAAACAAGTTGGACAATAGATTCTACTCTTTGTGCATCCAACTTATCAAAGATATCGTCTAACAGCAACAAAGGGGTTGTGATTGAAGAAGTACGGCGCAGAAAATCAAATTGAGCAAGCTTCAAAGCAAGCACAAAAGTTTTATTCTGTCCTTGACTTCCCTCACGTTTCATCTGAAAATCACCTATAAGCATCTCAAGATCATCACGATGTACACCATGAAGAGAATAACCAACTGCCCGGTCCTTGAATCTATCACGCTGAATAACATCTAACAATGAACCACGCTGACAATGAGAGACATAGCGAAGACTAACCATCTCCCGTTGACCAGAAATCTGCTGATAAATTCGTTGAAAGACAGGAACCAATTCCTCCACAAAAGCAAGACGTTTCTGAAAGAGCAACTCGCCATTACGGGCCATCTCCTGTTCCCATATATCAAGCAAGGACAAATCAGGCTCCTCCTCCATCTTCAAAAGAGCATTACGCTGCTGGAGAGCCTTATTATAATTAGCTAACAATTCAATATAAGAATGGTCATATTGTGAAATAACAACATCCATCAGGCGACGGCGCTCTTCACTTCCTCCTTCAATAAGGGAAGAATCAGAAGGAGAAACATAAATTAAAGGAACTAAACCGATATGTTGCGACAATCTTTTATACTCCTTTTTATTGCGCTTGAAATGTTTCTTCGTACCACGTTTCATACCACAATAAATATTCTCGATATCACCCTGTTCTGTGCGATATTTCCCTTCAAGCATAAAGAAATTCTCATCATGCATGATAATCTGAGAGTCAATAGGATTATTGGCACTACGACAAAAGGAGAGGTAATAGATTGCATCCAAAAAATTAGTCTTACCTACGCCGTTATGGCCGATAAGACAATTGATTTTTGGGGACAAATCCAAATTCACTCCCTTTATGTTCTTATAATTTAAGATGGAAATATTCTCTAAAATCATAGGCTCTTTATGCTTTTGGACTGCAAAGATAGCAGAAAAACCGCAAAAAACGAAAAAAGTAGGCTAGAAATTTCAATATATAAATAAAATTGCGTATTTTTGCAAAAAATTAGGCGCAATCGACTAATATAAAGACCTTAAATGGGATTAGCATTCATTTTTATAAATGAAGACATTCCTTTTATTGAATATTAAAGTTGATGATGCGTTTATCCAACAGAATTAGAATAATAAAAAAAACAAAATAAAAAAATGGCAAAAAACAACGTACAGGCTCCAGAAAGCGAGAGCCTTAACATTCATGAGGCCTTCTTCTTGAAAAACAAGAAGTTGATTCTCGGCGCAGTAGTTGCTATCATTGTAATTATTGCAGGTATTTTCGTTTACAACAATCAGATTGCTGGTCCACGTGAGGACAAAGCAAGTACTATGTTAGGCAAAGGTCAGACTTATTTCAACAATGAAATGTATGATCAGGCTCTCAATGGCGATGGTGCTGGCTTTGTAGGTTTTGCAAAAATTGCAAGTGACTACAGCGGCACAAAAGCTGCAAATCTGGCCAATCTCTATGCAGGTCTTTGCTATGCAAACCTTGGCAAGTGGGCTGAAGCACAGAAAAGCCTTGATGCTTTTTCTTCTAAAGGTGATCAGATGATTAGTCCTGCAGCACAAGCAGCTTTAGGTGATGCTTATGCACATCTCAACCAGCTCGACAAAGCAGTGGAAGCATTTAAGAAGGCTGCAAGCATGGCTGATGACAAGGCACAAGACGATGCAAACAACAGTCTCTCTCCTACTTTCCTCATCAAAGCAGGTGAAATTCTTGAAAGCCAGGGAAAGAAGGCCGACGCTTTGAGCATCTACCAGGACATCAAGAAAAAATATGTAAACTCTATGCTCGTTCAGAGTTCAGAGATTGATAAATACATCGAAAGAGCTTCCAACTAATTATGGCAACAGCACTTCATAATTTATCAGACTACGACTTTACCAAGGTGCCAGACGCAAGCAATATGTGCTTTGGCATCGTGGTAGCAGAATGGAATCCTGAGGTAACAGGTGCCTTGCTTGACGGAGCTGTCAAGACTTTGGAAAAGCATGGCGCTCTTTCTGAAAACATTCATGTAAAGACTGTTCCTGGCAGCTTTGAACTCATTTATGGTGCTCACCAGATGGTACTCAACGGTGGTTACGATGCTGTCATCATACTTGGATGCGTCATACGCGGTGAAACTCCACATTTCGACTATATCTGTCAAGGAGTTACCTATGGTATAGCTCGCTTAAATGCCACACAGGAAATCCCTGTCATCTATGGCCTGTTAACAACAAATGACCTGCAGCAGGCTCAAGACCGCTGTGGTGGCAAACTTGGCAACAAGGGTGACGAATGTGCTATTGATGCTATTAAAATGGCAAAATTCTAAATATATATATAATAATAACGTACTATATATAATAAGGTATATGAAACTATATCAGTTATTACAATCATTCGAATTTGAAGAGTTATTCCCTGCAGTGAATGAAATGTATCCAAATGCGTACCTGCATCGCGATATATTTGAAAAAGCATTCAACATGCTTTGCAACATCCAGCCTGTAGTTTCGAAGAAAACCATCAGATACGAACTTAAGGAAGATCCAAATAGCAAGGATATGATTGTGGGAGCAGATGACACCAGTTTCAATACAACCTGGGATGCTTGCCTCGGTAAAGAAATAAAAAAAGGAAAGGGTGCAAACCTCAATGATGAAGAATTAGCAGCCAATTGCCTGCTCAATATACTCTTCCTTGGCCGACACCCTCTAAGTTTTGAAAAAGACTACCGAAAACTTTTCAAGTAGTCTTTATTCTGCAAGATTGATAATCAATTCACATAAGCATTAGACCTCATCCTCATCGGATGAGGTTTTTTGTTGCTCATTAGTATTATCATCATCTTCTTCATCACTACCTGTATCCAATTTGGTATCTTTACCAACGGAAACAGCACCCATGCGAGAGATTTTAACGACCAAAGGCACATACTCATCACTTGTTACATCTGGAGATCCAACACTTCCTGCAAAAACCAGGTTGTTACCCTCAGCCTGTACATAGACCAAACCAAGCAATGCCCCATTTTGCTGGGTATTCTTATCTAAATATCCCGTAAAATCGGTCTTCAGAAAGGTGCGATTAAAAAATTCAGTACCATCCTTACGCAGAATTCTAACCGTAATCTTATTATCAAAATATTTGGTATTATCATCACCGACTGCTAAAGGCAAACTATTGTCTGCTTCACGCTTAACTATAACTTTATAGGTTGAACCCAGCCATTCAACCTCACGAGCCTGTTCATATCCACTCATCTGCTGAGTCTTCTTTGGCTTTGGAGCCTGAGGCTTTGGAGCGATGATAACATCACTCTTCTTCTTTTCACTGCATGATGTGAAGCCAGTGGCAAGACATGCGGCCAAAAGTAAAGGAAATATTCTATTCATCATTACATTTTTATAGATTATGTGGCAAAATTAAGAAAAAATTATCAATTGACAAAAAAAACAGAATAAAAAAAGCACCCTCTTTCACAAGAGAGTGCTTCTTAATCTTTTTACTAACTAAAAACCTATTGTTCTCACACGATATTATAAAAGTTCAGTTTATGAATTCTAATCGTTTATATAGACACTTTGAAAGCAGAAAGGTTTAATACGAAATTGATTTTTCTTCGTATTTAACATATTTCAACACAAAAAACAATCTTTCAAAGTGGTATTTAAAAGAAGAAAAAGTACCCATTATAAAAGATTATCAATTAAAAAGAAACAAAAGAAAAAAAATAATTTGGTTTTTCGAACATTTTGATGTAACTTTGCATTCAAAACAAGACAATTCGTATGAAAAAGTTATTTTTTTTATTATTAATTGCTATCATATACACCTTTTCCTCTTGCTCAGAAAAGAAAACAGAGGAAAAGAAGACTATCATTGATACTATTCCTATGATGGTAATGCAGATACAAAAATGCAACAGACTTTACACGACAGAAATACATGTCCATAAAATAGTAACTCATGACGACCAACTGAAATTGAAAGGCTCTATATTCAAAAAAGATTTCAATATCAATGTACCAGGTTCCAACAGAAAAGTTGCAATTCCGATGGATGCTACATTAAAAGCATACATAGATTTCAATGATTTTGGGGCACAGAACATCAGCAGAAAGAATGAAAAAATAGAGATTACATTGCCAGACCCCAAAATAATGCTCACAAGCAGCAAAATAGATCATGAAGGAGTCAAGCAGTTTGTTTCTCTCACCCGACGTAACTTTAGCGATGCTGAACTCAGTCTATATGAACAGCAGGGCCGGGAAGGAATCATCAAGGACATTCCCAATATGGAAGTCATTGAAACAGCAAGACAAAATGCTGCCAACATTCTAATTCCTATGCTCATAGAAATGGGATTCAAAGAAGAAAATATAAAGATAACTTTTAGAAAGAAATTTTCTTTGGACGATCTCAAGACTATCTTGGACAATTCGACTATCGAAAAGAAAACGAACTAAAGAAACAGATTTAAAGGCCTGTTTTTAGTCATTATCGAGGATACTAATTAGGTAAAGTTTACCTGATAGAATAAAGATTATAAAAATGAAGAGAATAGAAATCATCATTATATTAGTACTTGTCATTATAATAGGTGGAAGTCTATATTGGTTGGCAAGAGATACTCATGTGGAAGGAGAAAACGTGGGGCAGACACAACTGTCTCCTACACAAATCCGCACTATAGAGAACATCGGGCAATGGGAATTTCTATCAATCAGTGACGAAGAACTCATTGATACAACAAGGCATGGCTTCTTCGGTGACGATAAGTTAGTACGTATCTATTATGGTACACTTCGGCTTGGCATTGATATGAAAGATGTAAAAGAAGGTTGGATGGAAACAGAGAAAGATACAATTGTCTGTACACTACCTCCAATCAAATTACTGGATCATAATTTTATTGACGAAGCAAAAACCCAGTCTTTTTTTGAAACCGGCGACTGGACAGGAAAAGACAGGCAAAAACTATATGAGCAAGCTTACAATGCAATGAGAATACGATGCTTAACAAATACAAACATATCAACAGCAGAAGAAAATGCTCAGATTCAATTCTACAAGATGCTCAAGGCTATGGGGTTTACAAATGTAAAAGTTAGATTTGAAGAAGAACATAAGAAATAAGTGTTAGGACAAATAGTCACTTTCCAAAACTTCAATTACAAAAATATAATCACGTAATAATAATAAGGTAAATTAAGAGAGACTTATGGATGCAATCAACGATTTTTTCTTAGCTTTCAGTTCATTCCTTTGGGGATGGCCTATGATTATCCTTCTGTTAGGAACCCATATATTCCTGACTGTCCGATTACGTTTTCCGCAACGTAAGATATTGAAAGCTATCAAGCTTTCCCTCAAGAAGGATAAGAACGCAACAGGAGACGTATCACAGTTTGGTGCCCTGGCTACAGCGCTTGCTGCAACTATCGGAACAGGTAATATCATCGGTGTTGCCACGGCCATTGCGCTGGGTGGTCCGGGTGCTGTACTATGGTGCTGGCTTACAGGTGTATTTGGTATATCCACAAAATATGCAGAAGGATTACTTGCAGTAAAATATCGAGTAAAAACGAGACGAGGACGCATGCTGGGTGGACCTATGTATGCATTAGAGAAAGGATTGGGCTGGAAATGGCTGGCCATTCTTTTTGCAATCTTTGCTGCATTGGCTTCTTTTGGAATAGGAAGTACCGTACAGGCTAATGCTATATCTTCTCTGGTAGAAAACCAATATGGAATATCACCATACATTACGGGAGCCATCGTTACTATTCTTGGCGCAGCCGTAATTCTCGGTGGTGTAAAGACAATCTCAAAAGTATGCGGTATGTTAGTCCCTTTCATGGCACTCTTCTATGTCATCGGATGCATATACATTCTCTTTGTCAACCATGCCTATCTGTTGCCTGCCCTCAAGGTTATCCTGGAGTCAGCCTTTACTACCAAAGCTGCAGGAGGCGGCTTTGCGGGAAGCACATTGATGATGGCTGCACGTTATGGTATCGCACGTGGCCTTTTTTCTAATGAGTCTGGTTTGGGATCTGCCCCTATTGTTGCTGCAGCTGCACAAACCCGCAATCCTGTACGCCAGGCATTGGTATCTTCAACCGGTACTTTCTGGGACACAGTCATCATCTGTGCGTTAACAGGATTAGTAATTACCTCCAGTATCATTGCCTATCCAGATATAGACTATCATAATGGTGCAGCACTTACCAAAGCCGCATTCAGTAAAATCCCTTATATCGGTGCCCCTCTTTTAACTTTCGGACTGGCGACTTTTGCTTTCAGTACGACATTGGGATGGAGCTATTACGGAGAGCGTTGCGTGGAATATCTTAAGGGCAAAAAGTGGATGTTATGCTATCGAATGCTATACATCGCAAGTATCTTTGCAGGAAGTGTTATCAGTCTCGGTCTCGTGTGGAACATAGCAGACTGCATGAATGCACTCATGGCCATTCCAAACCTGGTATCCCTGCTATGCCTCAGCGGAATTATCGTACACGAAACCAGAAAGTATCTCTGGAGAGACAGACTTGATAGGGATATGGAAGAAAACGAGATAGAGGAACTGGAAGAAATCGAAAAGATTCAACCACAAATGGAAGAAGAACATCCAAAGAAATAAAGTTCTTGCATCCATATAAACAAAATTGTCCTGACTACATCACGCAGTCAGGACAATTCTTTTTACTAAATCAACAAAAACTAATAAAATTTTATTCAACCTAAACCTAAAAACTTACTTTCTACCGAGAAACTGAATACCTACAGTAATTCAGCTATAACCTATACTTTACCTATATGAAAAACCTAAAACCTTTTTCTGATTGCAAAGGTACGACAAAAAGTAATAAGTTGGATGCATTTATATTAGTTTTTTGCACTTTTACTTGAGCAAACGTTTGCACAACTCTTTGCACTATAGTCGTTAACATGACGAATATCACGCCAAAGACATTATGCAACAAATATCAGCTATCAGTCATGCTTATACTGTAAATGCCTCATCGGATGTCCCCCCCATGTAGAATCATTTACATAAACAAAACCAAGACGCTGATAGAGAGCCTCAGCTTTAGGATTACCTTTATCGACAAGCAAACCGACTGTTGGTATTCCAAATTCTGCCCCACGCTCAATAGTAGCCTGAAGCAACTGAGAAGCAATGCCCTTTCCACGGAAATTACTGGAGACGGCGAGACTGTCAATATAGAACTCACCATCCTCTGTCTCATCAGTCATGCCTGTATAATCAATTCCGAAAGCTTCCAATGCTGCTTCATAGAATCGGCGACGGAGCTGATGGAGTTTACCACCATCATAAGCAACACAGATACCAGCCAATATGCCACCAGAGGTATAGGCAGCCAAGACATTACGATAACTATATTGGCTATCTTCCATCTCGACCAAACGGGTCATCATGCGATGAAAGTCAACCAATGTATGCTTAGGTCCAGCAAAGTTTTGACAACACTCAGCATTCATCGCCTCCATGATGAGCGATGCTATATGAGAAGCCATGTCAGGCGTAGCATTTTCTATTTTTATCTTCATAATGCTTGCAAAGATAAACAAAATAACCAAGACTAACGAATTTTGTCTTGGTTATTTTTTTAAAGATATTGTGAAAAACAAAAAAATCGGTTTTGTTAGCGTTTAACTACCTCTATTTCAGTACTTCCTGGTTTATATAAATAACCTGTACAAAGAGGAGCATCCACCTTAAAAGCTTTCCATGTAAGCTTAGACCAGTCTATTTGACTCGTACTCTGCGCTATAGGAACTTGCGGTATCAGGCTACCATCCCTCACTAAAATAATACAAGGAACAGGCTTACTTACATTAGGCAGACCAGATTTCTCTGAATATGCAGCAACTTCTTCTGCGGTAGGAATTGCGATATTCTGATACCCACCTTCATAAACTTTTCCATTCTGATAATCTATCCACTTTCCCGCAGGAAGATATACAGAACGCTGATGCCCTCTCTCTAAAAGCGGAGCAACCAGGATTTGGGAGCCAAACATATATTCGTCCTCAACAAGCCACGCTCCAGCATCATGAGGAAACTCTACGAAAAGCGCTCTAACCATAGGCAGTCCTTTGTCAGAACACTCCTTGGCCTGTGTAAACACATACGGCATCAGTTGATATTTCATTTCTGCACATGTGCGGAATGCATCAGTAAAATCCTTGCTAATCAGCCAAGGTTCTGTAGGAGGTGCACCATGTGCACGAGTATGTGAACTCAAAAATCCAAATGGCAACCAGCGGCGATAAAGATCATCAGGACTCTTAGTAACAAATCCGCCCATATCATGACTCCAGAAAGAGAAACCACTCAAACCAAAGCTCAAGCCACCCCTAAGATCGCCTAACATACCAACACTTCCCACTTCGTTAGTGGCAGCATCACCACCCCAATGCAAAGGGTATCTCTGACTTCCTGCCCATGCACTGCGGGCCCAAATAACACCCTCCTGCTCTTCAGAATTAGATTTTACGGCTTCCCAAAGTGCCTGATTATATCTCAACGGATAAAGATTATGTTCATAAAAACCAGTTTTACCGCTTGCATAAAGTCCGTCATAAGGAGCAGCCTCTCCAAAATCACACTTGATTACACTTACACCTTGTTTTATAAGACGAGCAATCTTATCTTGATACCAAGAGATTGTTTTAGGATTACTCAGATCAAGCACGGCATCCTCATAATTCAAGGTACCATTCGCATTACGGACTGCCATCCCTTCATCCACTAATTCATGGAAATAACGGTTTTTAGGAGTAAAATATGGTAACTGCCAAAGACAAGTATGGAACCCCTCTTTTTTCAAGGTTTTCAACATACCCACTGGATCTTTAAAACGATCTTTAGAAAATTCATAGTCACACTGCCAGTCTACTCCAAACCAACCTGTATCAAAATGAATCACATCAGCCGGTATATGGTTGCTTCTTAACTGATGAGCGATTTCCAAACCTTCTTTCTGAGAGAAATAAGAAATGCGGCTCATCCAAGTACCGAAAGTCCAAAGCGGCAACATGGGTGATTTACCTGTCACGTGCGTATATTGGTCCAGAATATCTTTAGGTTCGCCAAAGAATATAAAGAAATCCATGACCTCATCGCCCATGAACAAACGCTGTGCACCGATATAACTTGCTCCGAAATCCGCTGTTGTAGGAGCAGACGTATGCATAAAAAATCCATATCCCCTATTAGAGAAATAAAACGGAACCGGCTTATACATACCATCAGTTTCCGGTCCTTGAGGATCTACGACAGAGATATTTACCTTCTGCCCCACCTTGTTGAGGGAAGTAAAACTTTCACCACATCCATAGATTCGCTCACCTGGAGAAAGCAAAAAAACAGGATTGATACTACGAGAATTATCGCTTCCACGCTTAATAAAATTGAACGGTAGAAGTTTTACTTGCGTACTGTCATTATCAACAATATGACGGGTTTGAGTAAGTATCTTTCCTTGTGCATCTCGTAAGATCAAGCGGAATGGGTATTTCTGTATCTCCAGTTCACCACTTTCATTCTTATATACGATACTTTTTGCCGATGCAGAAGTATTCCAACTTCCTTTGCCAATACGATTGTTACTATTGCCTGCATTTCCAGCAATAAAATCAGGTGCAAACATTGGATCTTCAGCATCGTTCATTTTCGGTTCTATCGGTGAAGTAAAAATAGTAACCCGTAAGGAACGATTACTTATTTTCTGTATTTTGATTTTCAAGTTGGGATCGTTATCATACTGAGTATCCGGAAAATCAAGCATCTGCATACGAACTGGCCAGTAACCATTCAGATTAAAAGCTTGACGAGGAGCCAGACGATAACGCTTCCAGTTCAGCAATCCTTCGCCTTTATTCGTATCAAATCCTGCAATACTATCAGCGAGGAAATAGGTATTTGCCAAATCACAGAAGTCGCCCGACATATCGGGAGCCTGACATTGCAGGTACTCTATGCCATTATTAGTTTTCAATTGCGCCTGACTCGTTATAACAGAAGCCAAAGCGCATAGGGTTAAAATTGATTTTTTCATGATTTCAATATAATTATTAAAAGTAATCAGAGGAAAATCCCCCTGATTACTAAAAATTTAGAATTAGAATATTTCTTTCCGATTGAGAATTTCAATATAATTACTTTCTCATTTAGAAATTCAATATCGCTTCTTTCAGATCAGGCGCCTGTGCTTTAAGTGTACCTTTTCCTTTCAGAACTACGATGCATTTACCAAAGAATGCCTTACGCTTCGGATCGGTAAAACGCTCCAAAGAGGTTTGACATCCATTATCTGTTCCAAGAATGTGGGCATCAGATGAGAAGAAAATCTGATTTTCAGCACGAGGACAAAGATTGCCATCCTTATCCACGACATTTACTTCTACGAAAGTTGTTGGCTCAGAAGAACCATATGCAAGATTGCCTTGATAGGTCTTTTTCAAAACAATATGATCAGGAGCTCCAGCAGTCTGGATAGATTGAACAGCAACCTGCTTTCCATTCTTTCTTGCGACGACCTTCACTTCTCCCGGTTCAAATTTTACTCGCCACACCACATGATATTCCGTAGATTTCTCGTATTCCTTGCCTACATTATCAGCCTTAAAAATCCGTTTTTTACGAATACCCTGACTTTTTCCATTCACAAAAAGTTCTACCTCGTCAGCATGGTTGTAATAACACCACATATCAATCGTCTGACCCGGAATCCAATTCCAGTGTGGGAAAAGATGGAGAACATTCTTCTGCGTCCACTCACTCTGATACATATAATAGCTATCCTTAGGAAGACCCGCTAAATCGATAATTCCAAAATAGCTACTGCGAGCAGGATAAGCATACGGAGTCGGTTCGCCAATATAATCAAAACCCGTCCAGATAAACTGTCCTCCTACGAAATCGTTATGCTTCACAACATCCCAGGTCTCCTCGTGGGTACTACTCCAGGAAGCATGCATATTATCATAAGCAGAACATTTATAAGAAGGGTCACTATATGGTAACCACCATGCTTTAGGAGCAGTATAGATACTATCACTTGGCATCATGTAATAACCGCGTGTCTGCAATGCTGATACACTTTCTGAAAGGATGAACGGTTTGTTAGGGAAATTCTTCGGCACATCCTTGACCCACTGGTGATGATAATTGAATCCGATGACGTCGATGGCACCACTCTTAAAGAGATGATTCTTCGGATCAGGCTCATTACAACCAGCAGTTACAGGACGACAGCCCCATGGATCATGCTCCTTAACAATGCTGGCAAGATGCTGGGTAAGAAGCGAATTGACACTCAGTTCATCACTATGTGCCAGAGAAGAAGCATCATGACCGGCATTCAGAATCAGGTTGGCCTGTTCCAGAGTAAGCGTATCAGCAGCTGCATCCGACCATTGTTCCAACACCTCGTTGCCTATACTCCACATGATAATGCTCGGATGGTTACGGTCACGCTTTACCAAATCGGAGAGATCGCGTTGATGCCATTCATCAAAAAAACGTGCATAATCGCCATTTGATTTCTTACGACGCCACATATCGAAGCTCTCATCCATCACGAGAATACCCATCGAATCACACATATTCAAGAGTTCAGGAGCAGGAGGATTATGACTACTTCTGATGGCATTTACCCCCATATCCCTGAGAATAGTGAGTTTACGATGCATAGCATCCTCATTCAGGGCCGCTCCCAGACATCCGAAATCATGATGCTCGCAGACACCATTGATCTTGATATTTTTTCCATTTAGGAAGAAACCTTTCTTGGCATCAAACCTCACATCCCGGAAGCCAGTAGTAGTTGTAACCTCATCAACTACCTTTCCATTAGCCACTAATTCACTTTTCAAGGTATAAAGGTATCCCTTTCCAATATCCCAGCGATGCGGATTCTTAACCTTGAGTTTCTGTTCCTGACTACCCTGGCTTCTTGCCACCACTCTTCCATCGGCATCGTAAATGGTATTTCTTACAGAAATCTTTAACTTTTGATCAGTAGTCAGAAAATCCACCTTTACCTTTACATCACCTTTCGGAGTGGTAGAAACATATTGTCCCCACTGAGGAATATATGCCGCTTTCATAGTCTTGGTAATCCAAACATGACGATAGATACCGCACCCAGAATACCAGCGGCTGTTCGGTTGGTCGCTGTTATCTACCTTCACGGCAATTACGTTATCGCCCTCCTTATTAATATAAGGTGTAAGATCGTATTCAAAAGTGCTATATCCATAAGGACGTGTACCGAGTTTATGTCCATTGATGAAGACGGTGGAGTTCATATATACACCATCGAAGGTGATAGTAAAGCGGTCGTACTTTTCGTGAGAATTCAGAGAGAAATGCTTGCGATACCATCCAATACCTCCCGGAAGAGCACCACCACTGGCACCCGAAGGATTTGATGGAGAGAAGTCACCCTCTATCGCCCAATCGTGAGGTAGATTTAAACTTCGCCAATGCCCATCAGAATACGCAGTTTTCTGCATACCGGAACTATCGGCTAAAATGAAAAGCCAATCTTTATCAAAAGACTGATGTTCGCGGGCACTCATCTGAAGAGCGAAAAGTCCACTCATCAAAGCTAAGCTAAATATTTTTTTCTTATTCATTCTTATCAACAAAAAATCCCACAGATTGCACGGATTTTCACAGATTTATCATCTCTGGGATAACAACAAAAGTTCTGTGGAATCTGTGGAATCTGCGGGAGATTAGATTATTTCAATTTAACAGTAACAGTCTGTCCTGCATACTTTACCATCTTTCCCTTAGGTGCCTTGTCAAGGCTTACGCCCTGATTTTTTTGAGCCTGAACCAGGACTACATTGAAGCGACGCTTCTGAAGCATACCATCGAAACTACCCTTGCGGGCACCCACAGTGAGGGTCTTCTGTGCATCATTATACTGGAAATCAATAGTAGCGTACTTACCCTTCTCGTAGTTGTAATTGGTTCCTTCATCTTCATAAAGCGTATAAGAACCATCCTTGCCGGCATATACATAGAGGTCGATAAGTTCCGGTTTCTTCTGGTCACTCCATTCCATCTCAGGACCTATTGGAAGTATTGCACCTTCTGGTACGAATACAGGAATCTTCTCGTATGGAGCCTCAGCCACAATAGTCTGACCTCCTGCATAGTATTTACCTGTATAGAAATCATACCATCCCTTCTGCTTAGGCAGATATACATTACGGGAATACTTCTGATACTCACCCACTGGACAAGCCATCAAAGCTGATCCGAACATCCATTGGTCTTTGATATCATAGATTTTATCATCGCCATTGAAATCCATAACCAATCCACGCATCATGGTATAGTCTTTGAAATGAACCATACCGGCCATACTATAGAGATATGGCATGAGACGATAACGGAGTTTGTCATAATAAACGATACTCTTGTAAGCAGGATGGTCTGCCGGTGCAATATTCCACACCTCACGAGTAGGCCACTGACCATGAGCACGATATAAAGGAACAAAGCAACCAAACTCATTCCAACGAGCCTGCAACTCTCTCCACTCCTTCAGATCAGCATTCTCTTTACCCGTCTTGTCAAACTCCTGCTGAGCAGCCACATAGCGGTTTTCTACACAGAAACCACCCTGGTCCATACCCCAGAAAGGAAGACCCGCCATAGAATAATTCAAGCCAGCAGTCATCTGAGCACGCATATCCTCCCAACGGGTAGCGATATCACCCGACCAGGTAGCAGTGCTATAACGCTGTTCTCCTGCAAATCCAGAACGAGTCAGAAGGAATACACGCTGGTTAGGATTCACGCTGCGCTGACCATGATAGATAGCATCAGCATTCACGATGCTATAAGCATTGAAATATTCTGTAGATGTACCGAGTGCCGTAGGACCAGAAAGAGCCTTGCGATACCACATCGGAGTACAGTCACGAACGTTTGGCTCAGAAGCATCCATCCACCAAGCGTCAATTCCAAACTTATACTTAGAGTAAAGATTTTCGTCCATCTGTCGCCAGAACATCTTTCGGGCACCAGCATCATAAGCATCATAGAAAGAACCGCGGAAGCCGAGCCAGTCGTGAATATCATCCTTGATGGCCTGATGATACATCCAGCCCTTGGCATCCAATTCCTTATAATTCTTTACGGTATCATAGAACTTAGGCCAGACAGAAATCATGAAGCGACCATTCATCGCATGCACGCTATCGAGCATAGCCTGCGGATTAGGGTAACGGCTCTTCTCAAATTCATGGCTACCCCAAGAATCGAGTGGCCAGTAGTTCCAGTCCTGTACGATATTATCTACAGGAATATGCAGGTCGCGGAACTTCTTCAGATTGCTCTCGATATCCTCACTGCTCTGATAGCGCTCACGGCTCTGCCAGAAACCAAGTGCCCACTTAGGATACACAGAAGCCTTACCAGTAAGAGTGCGATAACCAGAAATTACCTCATCGAGATTCTCGCCAGCAATGAAGTAGTAATCCATATCAGGAGACATCTCGCTCCAGATGCTCAATTGCTTCTTCTCCTCCTCAGAACGAGGAGCAGCTACACGAAGACCACAGTAGGATACATCACCATCCGGCTGCCATTCTATGCGAATAGGAGTCTTCACACCTTTCTGAATAGCTGTTTCAAATTTGAAGGAATTAGGATTCCAAGCAGTACGCCAACGCTCAGGGACAACCAACTTGCCGTCGATATAGATTTTCATATAGCCAGCGTAGTAGAGGATAAACTGATAGAAGCTATTGGTAGGTGCCTCTACGTAACCCTCGTAAACGACCTTGGAACCATTCAAAGCAAATCCCTTAGGCAGATTCTGAATACCTCCCTTATCTGTCTGATTACATATTTCAGAAGCCTCAGGCATAGCATATTCAAAATAGATACTGTCTTCACCACGAACGATTTTCTGTCCATTCTTATCTACGTATGTACCTGTCAACTGCCCTTCCTTGCCATCCTTGTCATAGAGTTTGAAGGCACGATTCAACTGGAGATAATCGTCAGGATTACCCCATCGGCAGTATGAATAAGAATCCCAGAGGATACCATAGTTTTTATTAGAGATAACGAAAGGAACACTTACCTTAGTATTATATTGGAAGAGGTCTTCGTTCTTTCCCTTCATATTCAGTTCTTCACTCTGGTGCTGGCCAAGTCCATAGAAAGCTTCGTTGTCGGGACTGTCGAAGAGGGCATGCCATGACCATCCATGCTTCTGCTCCTCAGGAACCTTAGCGATATCAACCCCGATTTCACGATCAGGTACCGTGAAAGGCTTGAAAGTCTTGCCACCCTGAGCCACCTCATTGAGAAGTACATTTCCCTTGAGATCATAGAAAGTAATCTGACCAGTAGCCTCGTTCAATACGGCACGCATGGCTGCAGTTGTGATAATCAGATGATCTCCCTGCTCTTCTACCTTATAATTGGTCTTACTCGTCTGAGGCACAATAATAAGACTCTGCTTATTACGGAAAGATTGCTCCGCAGTAGCTTGTACGCGGATAATTCTATCACTTACTATCTGTAAGCGAATCTGATTAGGACCGAAATTCTGATGCTGTTTCAACTGGACTGTCAGGAAATTGGCATTCTGCAAATATCCTGCTGCTGAAAGAGAGCCTGCACTCATCATCAGAGCAGATGAAATCAAAAATGTCTTAGTTATATTCATTGTTTAAAGTATATATGATTGCTATTTATAAATTTTAAAATATATGATTCCTTAATTATAGTCTATATGTTCCTTAATTATAGACCACATATTCCTTAATTATAGACAGTATAATTGCCCAAAATATACAGAACTGCTGCAAAATTAAAATATAAAAATGAATAATCAACAATATTTTGTTTCAAAAATAAGCACAAAATGTTAACCGAAAGTTATTTGTACGAAAGTGACAGAACCAGGAAAACAAAACATACACACAAAAACAACAAAACTACACCTAAATTAGTAAAGACTACCATTGATACTACATTTAACAGCATGAGATAAGAAAAAGCACGAATCGGTCTGCTACTATATGTGATAAGAAAAAGCACGAACCAATCTGCTACTATATAAGATAAGAAAAAGCACGAACCGGTCTGCTACTATATAAGATAAGAAAAGGGTACCCTGATGCAGCGTTTTACTGCATGAGAGTACCCTTTGTGGGATTCTGGAATGTAATTATCCAAATATCTTTTTCTTATATTGAGAAGGAGTCATTCCATATTCATCCTGGAAATACTTAGAGAAGTATCTTGGATTATTGAAACCTACCTTATAAGCAATCTCGCAGACTGTATAATCACCGGTACGCAACAGTTCTTCTGCCCAATGGATTCTCTTGGCACGCAGATACTCGGAAGGAGTAGTACCCGTAAGAGATACCATGCGCTTGTAGAGTTGCACACGAGAGATACACAGATGAGAACTCATAGATTCCACACCCGTATCCGGATCACCCATATTATCGCGGATATAGATATCCACATTTCTCAAGAATTTCTTGTCTCCCTCTGTCATCACATATTCCTGCACAACCGGAGCACCTTCTTCTGCCTGAGCAGTTGGGATACCATTGCCCTGCTGATTACCAGGCTGATAAATATCAGAGTTCATTGAATCAACTGCAGACAAAGATCCATCTGAAGCAAAAGTACCCATAGACATGCCATGACCATGGAAGGTACCCTCATCAGAAGAACCAGAAGACAAGGTTGCAGATGTAGCAGAAAGAGGCTGAGCGTTGCTAAAATTGGCATTTTTTCTCTTTGCCCATTTCATGAGATTTCTGATACGCAGATTGAGCAAGTCCATATCGAAAGGCTTTGTGATATACTCATCTGCACCATTTTCCAATCCCTCTTTCTTGTGTTCAGAAGCCAGTCGGGCTGTCAGCATAACAAATGGGATATCAGCGGTCAACTCATTTCCCTTTGCCAACTTACAGAGTTCGTTACCATCCATCTCCGGCATCATGACATCACTCAGAATAATGTCAGGCAAAGGTTGGGTCTGCAGTTTTTCCCACGCTTCCTTACCATTTACGGCTTCCTCTACCACATAATTCTCAGAAAGAACTTCGCACATAAACTCACGGAAGTCATCACTATCATCCACCAACAGAACCTTCGGTTTCAGAGATACAACGGTCTCTTCTGACGGAACTTTTGAGGAGCTGTCTAATGGAACGTTGGAAGAACCAACTGATGAGACAGATGAGGAACCAACTGATGAGACAAATGAAGAACTACCTGATGCGACAGTTGAAGAACCACCTGATGGAACAGTTGTCGTTCCGTTAGTTTGAATTGACGACTCTGCAGAAGAGGCAACTGAGGATTCAGAAGAAGAACCAAGAGCGGCGGATGCAGGAGATGTTGCAGATGTAGCAGATGCAACCAAGTCAGAAGATGCAGAAGATGCAGCAACTACCGGATTTACTTGTCCATCCTGCGACTTTCCGATAGAACTATCCTGTCTCAGCGGAATATTGACAGTAAAGACAGTTCCGCCACCAGGATTGTCTGCTACAGTTACATTTCCGCCATGCAGGTCGGCAAACGCCTTGACCAGGTTGAGTCCAATGCCACTTCCGCCGTAAGGCTGCATTTCCGTACCGTTCACCTGATAGAATCGGTCGAAGATATGGCGCTTATCCTCATCACTGATGCCTTTGCCTGTATCAGCTACCTGAATCTGGAGAACATCTTTGGCAGAGCCATTGATCACCAGGTCCTTCACTACAGACAGACTGACCATTACACTACCATGATCTGGCGTAAACTTATATGCATTGCTCAACAGATTGTTGACGATTTTACCCAACTTATCTACATCAAATTCCATAAGTAGCTGAGACACAGACGAAGTAAAATTCAACCGAATCTTATTGTTAGCCAGCAACTGGAAAGAGCGGCAAATATTCTCCACATAAGATACCACCTCTACCAGCGTCAGAGTTAGCTTGCCCTCACTCTGTTCGATTTTTCTAAAGTCGAGTATTTGGTTTACCAATTGCAGGAGCCGGTCTGCATTGCGATGAATCATCTCCAGTTTATGCCTCTTGACTTCATCCTCCTCTTTCTTGATCATATTGAGGAGTGGAGAGATAATCAGGGTAAGCGGCGTGCGGAGTTCGTGACTCACATTGGTAAAGAAGTTGAGTTTCAACTCGTTGAGTTCTCTATCCTTTCTGATATTCTCCTCCATTTTTTCTTTTTCGAAAATTATTTTCTGCTTTTCGATAGTTCTCTTGCGATAGAAATAGAAGAGTAAGAAAGCAAGACAAACATACAGCAAATACGCCCATATCGAGAGATAGAAAGGAGGATTTACATCAATGATCATCTCGCTGACATCATCGCCTACCGTTCCATCCCCATTCACGACCTTCACCTGCAAGGTATAGGTATCAGGTGAGAGGTTGGTAAAAGTAACTTCCGGCCTACCCAGCGGAGTCATCATCCATTTGTCCGTGACTCCTCTCATGCGATACATAAATCTGTTGCGCGAAGGAACGGTCACGTCTGTAGAAGCCAGTTGGATGGTAAAGGCATTTTCCTTATAGCTGAGATTGAGTTTTCTGCACTCATCCAAAGCCTTGTCAAAGACCACTCTTCCCTCATATTCCTCTCCGGCAGCCAGAGGATGGTCGAAGAGAACCAGACCGCTGAAGAGAGCTTTTACATGCCTACGAGGCTTACGTTTCATCTGGGTATCGATGATATTGATGCCATCCTGACCGCCCACAATGAGTTTACCTTCTTGGGTCAAGAAGGCAGCACGGTAATTGAAATGTCCGTTTTGCAATCCGTCCATATAATTATAGCTGGTCATGCTTACATCCCATTTTCCACGATTATCCTTGGATAATTTTACATGACTCACGATAAATTCAGATACCAGCCAGATAGTATGCGCTTTGTCTTCTACAACGGAACAGCCCACGGCACCCTGGGTACCATTCTGATCGTTGAGGATTTCCATCTGTCCCGTCTTTGGATCATACATGGTAACACCAGCAGGCGTAGCCATCCAGAAGAGACCGCGACTGTCGCAAATAGCATGGTTGATACCCGGACTCGGGAACGACCTTCCACCCTTAGCAGTAAGATAATTAGTCATCTTATAGGTATCCGTATTCAGCACTGTCACGTTCTGCGAATGGCCTATCAGTACATCCCCATTCGGCATCGGAGCAAGCGAATTGATATAATTGGAAGGTATCTTAGAATTTTCGATTTTGAAAGTCTTAAAAGTTTCCTTCTGGGTATCCATGATCTGAAATCCACCGCCCAGAGTACCAATCATCAGGCGATGGTGCTTGTCTTCAGCCAATGCCCAGACACTTTGCTGTGCAAGTCCATTCTTTGACATCTGATAAGCCTTCCACTGCCCATTGCGATAACAGGTCATGCCTCCGTTGAAAGTACCGAAGTACATAGAACCGTCGCTCATCGTTACGCTACTCACTACGACATCCGACTTCAATCCAGTCTGAGCCTTTCCATAATGAATTCGCTCACCTGTATTTGGATTGTAGCAGATGATGCCTGCATCATTGGTTCCGCACCAGTAATTGCCCAACTTATCCTGCGTGATGGTGCAGACATCACCCAGATAGATGGTTGAAAACTTGGTAGAAGATTGCGAATAGTAAGCCACACCATTCTTGTTGGTACCAATCCATACAGCATCGTTCCTGTCGATGATAACTTTTTGCAAGGAGTTGTCAGGAATGCTTCCAGTCATTCCCTCTCTCTTTACATACTGCTTGCATTTTCTTCCCTCCAAATCAAGTACAAACAAGCCATCATGATCCGTGGCAATCCATAGTCTATTTTTTCTGTCATAGGCAATATCCCTAATCAGGATTTTATTGTCTGTAGGCATACTGATGCCGAGCGATTTGATAAAAGTGCCCATCCCGTCATACCATTTTTTGCGAAGGGAGGAATAGACATATACGAAATCATTGGAGAGTACCCAGTAGTTATTATGACAGTCGATAAAGGTATAAACAGTTTCATCCTTGATATGACAGGTTTGGGTAAGATGACGGTTCACCCAGAGCACCTTGCCTTTCAATCCATCTACCCGACAAAGCGTTCCGTTTCTGAAAGAAAAGACTGCAGTACCCTGCTGTTCCGTGACACAAGACACTTCCTTCTGATCTTTCACTCCCAACTGCGCAAAGCTGAAGAATTTATGCTTCATCGTCTTTGTATCGAGGAAGAATACACCCTTACCATACATCACGAACCACATATTCTTATTAGCCTCTATGAATACTTTTTGGGGATATCCTTCAATACCGATTTTCTTGAGCCATTTTTCAGGATTGCGATCGAATTTCTCGTTGGAATATTGATAGATACAGTATCCTACCGCAGTATGTATCCATAGATTACCAAGGACATCCTGCTGGATTTCATCTACAGAATTGTTGGCCAATGAACTCACATCCAAGTTGTTGTAGAAGAAATTCTTGAATCGGAAACCATCGTAGCGATCCAGCCCGGACTGTGTACCAAACCAGACATATCCCTGCTTGTCCTGCAGGATAGTATTCACTTGTCCGTTGCTGAGTCCATCTCGATTGGATAGAAGGTTGAATTCCATCTCCAAGTGGTTTGCAGCCATAGCAAGCGGTACCCATATTATCCAGCAGATAAGGGTAGAGATTAGTTTGTTCATTATGTCCATCTTTATTTTCATTTAGGTATATATTGAATTAAGCCTTTGACAAATAGCGGGCAAGCATCTAATAGTAAGCTATTCGCAAATATGAAATTAATCAACATCTGATAAAATTCTGTAAGTAAAACTTTCGGTTTAGGTGTCCAGAAAGAACTACAGAGTTTCATTAAATATCATTGTTTCCAGCAGCAGGAGAATATTCTATCTACTGATCATCAGAGAGTTAATATCCTCTCTCCTACTGGAATATCAGTCGTTTTATAGCGATTCCTGTTTTTCAGAACTTTCTCTGATTTTCAGAATCATCGGTACCACCTCTTTATATATCTTCTCATCACCATTGATACTTCTCATCAGGAGTTCGCATGCCTTGGTTCCCTGCTCGTGAGCCTTGTCCATGATGGCTGTGAGACGAGGAGTAACGAAGGCAGCCGAGTCTCCATCCGTAAAGCCGATGATGGCAACATCCTGTGGAATGCGAAGCCCTTTGGCCTTGATGGCGTCAAAGGCTGCATAGGTGATGATATCGTTGAAAGCTAAGATAGCATCCGGACGATTGTCGCCCTCCAGGAGTTTCAGAGTTGCGTTGCGGGCCACATCGAAATCAATTTTGTCACAGACAACCAGGTTTCTTTCTATCGGAATATGATTATCTCTGAGAGCCTCCAGATAGCCGTGCTTGCGGCGGCGCACCATATCAAGATGGTTAGGACCGCCGATGAATGCGATACGTTTCGAACCGGTTTCGATGAGGTGCTGCGTGGCTTCCTGCGCTGCCACATCTCCATTTCCTACCACCTGAGAGAACTTGTCTTCCAGACAGCAGCGGGCGAAGAATACAAGCGGTATGGACATCTTATGAAGTTGTTCGAAATGAGAATAGTCTATGGTATCCTGCGCCAGACAGGCAATGATGCCTTCCACGTGCATATTGAGGAAGTTGTCGAGTGCCATTACCTCTCGCTCATAATCTTCATGACTGTTGGCACTGATAACGGAATAACCGTGTTTGGTTGCATAATCTTCTATACCATCGAGAACGGCAGCATAGTAGTGGGTCACCAGATTAGGGACGATGACACCTATCACGCGCGGTGCTTCCTTGCGGAGGCTCTGCGCAAACGGGTTAGGTCTATAATTGAGTTCCTTGGCCAGATTCTTAACCTTCTTGGTCATCTCCTCGCCCACTTCGTGGCTATTGCGCAAAGCGCGAGAAACGGTAGCTATGCTGACACCAAGCTGGGCTGCCAAATCCTTCAAAGAGGTTCTACGTTGTTTCATTTAGTTACTGATTTATAGACAATTAAGAGTTCATTTAATTACACCTCACAAGCATCTTTGTTTAGTAAAAACTTTATCAAACCAGTGAGTACACTTTTTCCTCTGCAAAGATAGTATTTTTTCTCTAAAAGCGCAAACGTTTACGTGTGTTTTTTCACAAATTTAGAAAGATTATCACTAAAAATGTACTAATTTTGCAAATGAAAGTAATGAATAGTTGATAATAAGTTAGTTAGAAACAGGTAAGGCTTAGATTTGTCGTGAGGACAAGTTTAAGCCTATTTTTTATTCCGGACTCTTTCTTGCTGAATTTCTTTCCGAGAATCAGATATAGTATTCTGCAGTATCCACGAGTCCTGCCCTCAGCGCATACTTGGTAGCCTCATGAACATTGTTCACATTCAGCTTGCGGAAGATATTCTTGCGATGAGTGTTCACGGTATGGAAACTTGAGAATCGCTTGTCTGCTATTTCCTTGGTCGTCATGCCGAGAGCGATATCTTTCAGTATCTCCGTCTCCGTCTTCGTCAGGTTAACCTTCTCCTCTACCTCATGCTTAGGAGCCAGAAGCACTTCCATCATGCGCTGACAGATGAACCGGTTGCCATGCACGCAGAACTTGATGGCTTCCTTAATTTCTGAAAGCGGACACTCCTTCAGCAGAATACTGAACTGCATGCTGCTGGCTATCAATACCCTTACCAGCTCGGCACTCAGATCTTCGCTGAAGAGCAGCCAGCGTGTGTGAGTGAATCGCTGCTGGAGTATCAGCAGTTCATCGGCATCGTTGATATCGAATGAGGTGTAGTCTAAGACCACTACCGTATCATCGTTCTCCTTCAGCGCCAGCATCAGTTCGGCCTTGTCATCCGTATATTTCCATTCCAGTCCTTCCATCCCCTGCAGCACGTATATCATGCCCGCACGGGTGATGTCCTGTCTGTCTGCTAATAAAATTTTCATAGTTATATTCTCTCCTATTTTTTTATGTTGTTATTCTCCTTATATATTCTGTTTGCGCACTGTAGCCATCGCACCCCGATTGATTTGGAGGATGGTGATACCGGTTCGATATTCAACTGATATTTATTCAGTTTTTATACCATTGATATATCTCTATAATGCAAAACGACCCATAGGCAACTTTGAGGAGTCTCCTATGGGTTATTTTTCTCGTATATCAGAACGACATCATGAAGCCGAAACGGATACCCCACTTGTCGATGTTGTTGTTATTCAGATAGGTGAGTCGTCTCACATACTCTACTGAGAAGAACTTGAAGATGTTGTGCACACCAGCCACGCACTCCCAGTAAGGTGTATCATTCATCACATGAGAGTTTTTAGGGAACTTAAACAGCCTTCCGTCTCCCTGGTTCTTCTCCAGATATGGATTGTTCTTGTCGGTAAGATGGCCCCACACGCCCTTGATGGCAAACCACTCGCGCCACTTGAGTTTCTTGATGAGCGGAATGCGGTTGAGCAGCTTGCCGTTCATATCCCAAGAGAGTGCCCAGAACACCTGGCGGTCGTTGAGGAATTCCCAGTCTTTCATCAAACTGATTGTTGTCTCCTGCTCAAAGTAAGAGAGGTTGATAGGAGGCAGGATGAGCATTGGGAACGGCACCTTGTTCCACTGTGCCTGTCCGATGGCATGGAAGTCGAGATAACCCCAACTGCCGAGCCACTGGCGCTTGTAGATGCTCAACTTGGTGATATTGCTGTGATACTGACCGCCCATGAAGCCCCTGAAGCCCATCGTGTGCGAAAGTCCGATTTCCGGACTGTCGAGATTGATAGGCAGTCGCTGCTGCTTGGTATTCACATAGGTAACACCCGGATTATAGTTGATGCCCACGTTGAGGTCGGTCATGCGAATCTTCTTCACCTCGGTACCGTCCAGATGATAGTAGTGGAGATTGCCCACCGTACGGTTGCTCTGGAAGCGGAGACTCGTATTGAATCGGAAACCCCAGTCGGTCTCGTAGGTGAATGCCAACTTCTGGCGGTGGTAGAGGAACATCTCGTCCTGAGTGGCAGCACGGAAGGTCATGAAGAAGTTGTCCTTGTTGTGCAGCAGGTTCTCGTCTGAAGGAGAAGTCACATCTCGGGCCACCTCGAAAGTGAGGTTGCGCATCGGGAATTCAAACGGACTGTTCTTCTTCTTGTTGAGCGAATAAGTGAAGATATTGCCCGTGTACCAGTCGTTGCTCTTGGTACCGTAGGCTGCATATCCGTCCCAGAAGAAATGCGGATTGAGGGCAGCCATGGTTCTACCGGCCAGTCGCAGTCGGATACCATCCACGAAGTTCTTGGAGATATAGGTGTTCACCGGTCCGAGATCAAACTTGCTCTTCTTGCCGTCCGTACCGCCACCTATCTCCACGTAGTTCTCCATCAGGGCTTTCACGAAGAAGATGATATACTTGAATCCCTTCGAATTTTCCATGCGGTGGATAAAGCTGTCCATCGACGATTCACTCTTTGTGAGGTCCACCTGCCTGTATTTGTTCCAGTAGGCCTCGTCGCGGTTCATGGCATCCATATCGTGCCTTACCTTGGCCTTACCCTTGAAGAGTATCTTCGGCAGTTCATCGAAGGCATAGTCGGTAAGTCGGGTGTTCCTCACCACGAGCAGGTCTTGCAGCACACTGTTCACGTGCAGTTCGGCTATCATATCGTCTTTCGAGAGCACCCATTCGCCGTTGTCGAGCCTGGTGTATTCCTGCTCTATCTTCATATTCTTCACATAGTTCACGTCGGTATTGTGAGGCATGTAGAGATTGCATTTCTTCACGTGCAGCGAACTGTCTGCGAGAACGTACAGCTCTCCACGGAAACCGAAGTCCTGCGAATTGGCAGGTATAAACTGGAGATGATAGCAGAGGTCTCGCTCTACATACACCGTGTCTTCTATATAATAATGATAGAAGGAGATACCCGTTCTGCCGATAGGTGAAGGGAACGGATACTGCAGCAGGCGCACGTAGTCGTCGTAGATATCCACATCGGTGAAGGCATCCTTGAGGGCAGTGTTAAGTATCTCGCCGGTCTGGATTACCTGTCCGATGCCATTGCTCTGCTGGCCCTTGATGATATCTTTCTCTGTCTTCGGATCCTTGCGATAGATGTGCTGCGAAACCGTCTCGTCGATGCTCACTGGAAGGGTAAGCTTGCCGTTATAGGGAGAGGTCTCCACCTGGTCCAGAAGATACTGTCGCTTGCTGAAGAACTTGCCTTCCAACTGCTCTTTCTTCAGGTCGTTGAGGGCAAGCGTTATCTTCTGATACTTGTCATACTGATAGTAATCATGATTGCTGAGATCTGTCTTTTTCTTGGCAGCTATCACTCGCCTCATCAGCTCCACGGCAGGATTGTCCTTACGACTGTATTTGCCTCGCTTGGTCTTCACCACCACCTCGTTGAGCTTATGACTGTCATCTTTCAGCTTTACTTCTATGAAATCCATTTTCTCGTTTACGCTGATGGTCTGCGACTTGTAGCTCAGGGCAGATACTGTGAGCACCCAGCCTGGATGTTTCTCGATGGAGAACTTACCCTGACTGTCGCTGGACACGGCTATCTTATGCCCGCGATATTGCACGCTGGCATAGGAAACGGCAAATCCATCCTCATCTATGACTCGTCCTGTTATCTTTTGTTGGGCCATCAGCTGGAGTGTAGAAACCAGCAGCAGCGCAACTACAAAATACAATTTTCTAAAAACCTTCATACCTTATTAATATATAGGAGGACAAAACTGCGATGCCCTACCCTTAAAAAACTTTTGACTACTAACTGCTTTTTTCGTCAACTTTCTATTTCTGGCTGCAAAGTTAAGAATATTCTTCTGAAAACCCGCGAAAACTATTTAGTAATTTAAGTTTTTTATAAGATTTAAATGCTTTGCCGCCTATTTTTTCAGATTTATATCAAAATTAAAACTGAAATTACTGAAATTGACATCGCTGAAGGATATCAAAGAGCAGATAATCAAAATTAAAACTGAAATTACTGAAATTGACATCGCTGAAGGACAACAAGAGCAGATAATCAAAATTAAAACTGAAATTACTGAAATTGACATCGCTGAATCTAAAATTCAACTTATAAGTCTGCAACTGAACCCAAGAGAGGGAGAGAAGGAACCAACTAAACCCAAGAAAGAGAAATCTGTCAGAAGCCCCCTCAAGCAATGTATTACTGCACTCAAGTTTCACATGTAAACTCCACACGCCCTGAACCAACGGTCACTGGCGCGTAGCGGAAAGGTAAAGGGCAGAAGTCCCTAGCCCAGGGCATCGCCCTAGGTTATTATGGACGCAACCCTTACAGAGCGCCTTGCAGATTGCTTTTATACCCAGGGCGTTGCCCTAGGATAGGAGCTTTTGGGCCTTCAGCCCGTACTTAAACCACATGCGAAACTTCAGTTACAGCAGATAAGCCTCCATATCAGAGAGTTTCGTCAGAATCCCGTCAGGCACACTCTCATCGTATTCCTTCTTTTCCCATTGCAATCCCTTGATCCACAATGTATGGCAACCCAGCTGACGTGCCGGAAGAATATCCTTGCTGAAGGTATCTCCCACCACCAGCACCTGCGAAGCCGGTAAATCCAAAGCACAGACACCCAGGGCGAAGATAGCAGGATTTGGCTTGCGAACACCCACTACCGCCGACTCTATGACGCGACTGAAATAACCGTCGATGCCCGCATCCTTCAACACCTGATTGATATTGCCATAGAAATTGGACACGAGAACCATCGGATAACCCGCCTGCTTCAGATGCTCCAGCACCTGTTTGTTTTCGGCCAAAAGCTGCTGGGTCTCACTATTGATATAGGCTGCCAGCGATGCAGAGATTTCTGCTATCTCCGACTCACTCAACTCAAGCCTTTCAGCAAGAGCCTGCTGCTTCAGGGCATCGTCCTTACCGGTTTCCAACAAAGGCGCACCAGCGAGGAAAGACAACTGGAAATGTATCTTCAAGCGGAGGATATCCTCGAAGTGGTCCTCAGCCTTCACCAGTGGATGCACTGCCAGCACACGCTCACCATACACGTAAGCATCACGGAAAGAAGACTTGCCGATGGATACCCCCGGCTCCACCTCCTCATCAGCATTCACGCCAATACCGAAGTGCTCGTAGCCTTTCCACAACACCTCCGACCAGTGGTCGCCCCTGGTATCGAGCGTACCGCCATAGTCGAAAATAATTCCCTTTACATCCAGTTTCTTATTCATCATTTTTCTGTTTCAAATCCTTATTTCCTATCTTGATAAGCAGGATGCCGACAGCTATCCAGAACAACTCTCGCAGGCGGGTAATGAGACCCGTATAGACGCCTAATGCACCCGTAAGATGCAGTCCGTCCACCGCCAGAGCCAGACCACCCTCACGCGCTCCCAACTGCATCGGAGAGAAGAAGATGAGATTGCTGAAGAGCGAAGAGAATGCCAATATCAGAATACTGTCGAGAATGCTCACATCCGCAGCGAAAGCCTTCAGGATGAGATAGATTTCCACACTCTGAAGCACGCGTGCTGCCACCTCGGAAAACAACGAGAGATAGAACGTGCGCTTGTGCTGACCGTGGAGCATCGCTATCTGGTTGTCTATCTGCTCCAGCGTTTCCTTCTTAGATTCCGCAAAGCCTCTCGCCCATTTCTTCACCATCGGGATATGCGTAAGGATTCGGATGCCCTTCTGAGCCATGCCCGTGCGATAACCGCGAGAGAAGAAGTAGATGCCCAGCAGGCAGAATGCGCCTATCAGCACCAGCATGATGCCCATCGGAACGCCTACCGGATACATTGCCACGAAGAGGAATATCGACAAGAACCAGAACCAGAAATGCGAGAAGATGTGCATCATCACATAGAGGATAACCGACGAGGTGGCCTTGCTCACTCCCGTATAAGGCTTCAGCTCCATGATGCGGTAAGGCTCGCCGCCCATCAGTCCGCAGGGCGTAGTATAGTTGAGTGCAAATCCGCTCACGGTCAGTTTGTACACACGCCAGAAGGAAAGCCCCTTCACCTTGCCCTCGTCATTGATGATGAGATACCAAGAGAGCGTGTTCACCATATACACCGCCAGCCACAGAGCGAGTATCAGCGGAAAGTAGATGCCCGCCTGCTTCAGATAGCGCCAGATGTCGGTATAGTCCATATCCATCGTACAGAGCATGATGATGATGGCGATGATACCGAAGGCCATGAAGATATTTCTGAACCGATTATTCATAAGAAGCTATTTTAACTAAAATCTCACAACAGAGCTTTTCGTGGCGATAATGCATATAGAAATATACAGCTGTGAAGACCACAATCTCCACACAGAAGTATATCCAAGGCAGACCCACCAGGATGCTCGCAAAGAGCGTAAAGCTGCGCCAGTTGAAAGTCAGGAAGTTGGCATACTTCATCAGCGGCAGACTGCCCTTGCGGAAGTCGGCACGCAGCTCATCCGGCAACTGGTTAGGATACTTGTGGCGAATGATTTTCTTGAGTTTCTGAAACCATGGCGTCTCCTTCTCCTGTGCCAGCGTATAGTTCTTGTAGAAGAACTGGAAGAACTTCTGCAGCGGCTCCCTTTTCCACTTCATCTGCTTGTAGATAGCCACCTGCTTGATGGCATCATCCATCTCGCTCCCCTCCTTGCCCTTCAGGAAGAAGAGGTGTATCTGGCGATAGTAGTCGGCCAGTCGGCACTGGCGGGAGTGGCAGAGCAGACCGCTCACGACAGCCAGTCCCCATATCCAGAATCCCCACTCTGGCATCAGACGGATGCAGATGCAGACATAGATGGAGATGAACCACAGGTCGCCGGCAGCACCGTCGAGGATACGTCCCAGCGCACTTTTCTGATTGGTGAGTCGCGCCAGCTGTCCATCACAACTGTCGTACATATTCGCCCATACGAGCAGCAGAATGCCCACGATATTGATTTTCAAATCGTTGAAACCGAAGCAGATACCCGCTCCCACACCCAGGAAGATGGAGAGGATGGTTACTACATTCGGCGTAACGTGCAACATTCTGAAAAATCTCGCCCACTGATAGCCTATCGGGCGATAGAAATAAATGTCAATATGCTCCTCGGTGTCTGCAGACTTCAGAGAAGCTTGATATTCCTGATTTGCCATTTCTTTTTGAATTACTATACCTATTTATATATTATAAAGGATTTTTTTCTATATTTACTGGAGTCTCGAAAGAGATCGTCTCAAGGAGTCTCGAAAGAGATAATCTCTGAGACCTTCGCAAGAAACAATCTCTGAGACCTTCGCAAGAAACAACCTCTGAGACCTTCGCAAGAAACAATCTCAAGGACTCCAGAAAGAGATTATCTCAAGGACCTACGAAAGAGATCATCTCAGGGATTCCCTTTTTAATTCTGCTTTCTCAAAATCTGCAACATCTTAATAAACGGATGCTTTTCGAATTCCATGCAAAGACGCTTGGCTATATAATAAGCAGCAGTATCTCGGCAAGGAGCGAAGCTTGGCCAGTCATTGAAGTCGATAATTCTGAAACTGCCATCCTCGGCTATGATGCAGTCGCCACCGTAGATAGGAGTCTTGAGCACCGTGGCAGCCCTGTCGGCAGTCTTTTTCAAATCCTCCACCACGAATGGAATTCCCTGCGCATCGCCGTTGATTACTTCAAGACCGAACTTGCTGCGATGACCGCACTTTGACGGATAGAACCAGTAGAAGAAATCAGTGCCTTCCACGCCATAAAACTTCACGAGGTCGCCCTTCAGATGCTCATTGAGAACCACCGGAGTAATGCTTCTCTTCTCGAAGTTCTTCAATACCTTCTCAGCTTCCTCACGGGTCTCCACATAGCAGGTATCCTCCTTTTGCTGCGCACAGTCATTACCACGCTTCAGCCAGCATGGATAGATATCCCAGTCGCCCAGACCGTCAAAAGATTCCACTATCTTGCTCTTCGGCATCGGGATACCGTCCTCCATCAGCAGGATGGTCATCTCCGATCTTATGCAGTTCATCACGCTCACCGGAGTGTTCAGTCCCGGAAGGTCATAAAACATAACCCCCTCCAACTCCAGTAGTGCACTGCTGCTACGGGCCATACTGAAATAGCCAGCCATATTGCTCTTAAACCAAACCTGATTCATAAACTCAGAATACTCTTCAGACTTTGTAAAGTTACGAATTTGCTCTTCAAAAGAATGCTCACGGAATGGATAGACTGTCGCCCCGAGAGCCTCCAGTTGCTTACTCACAGCCTCAAAGATGGCAGCGTCGCTATTTTCACAGTTGGGCGAGTAACAGCTATCGCGCATGATGCCATTGATTATCTTGCCTTCTAAAGGCAGCAGGAATTTTCTTGCCTTGGCGATATCCTCCTTATGATCCACATCGAGAATCTTGTCGATAGGATAAGCCTCCAGGCGCAGACCTTCAGCTACAAGCTGGCGCTGGAAGTTGCGCATTCGGCTCATGCCCTGCTCCATACAATGATCGAGCACATCGAGGGCCTTGTCGCCCAGACAGTAGATGCCTCCCGAAATCAGATGGTCGTCGCCCTCGCACTGGTCGTGGAAACCGGTGATGAGCGGCTTGCGGCGGTATCCCTGCTGGTCTATGAGGTTCTCCCCCTCCGCACCGGTCAGCTCCTTCACGCCTACCCAGAGAGGCTTCTCGTCGTCCACGTAAGGAGTCACAGCCATGCAGCCGTCGATATCTTTGACGCGCTCAAAATGGCGGATATATTTCTTGAATTCCTCTTCACGGAAAATCGTATCAACAGTAGTCAGGCAGAAGCGTTCACCCCTGAGATAAGGCGACAGGGCATGAAGGCTATGCATAGAACTTGGGGTAGTTTTCACAATGATTTTGAGCGGCACAGGCAGATCCAGCGACTTCAGATAACGGTGCACGCTGGTACTCTGTTCGTTGATGATGACCACGATTTCTGATGCTCCACAATCCACGAAGATACGCATCAGGCGCTCTATCATCGGCTGGCCACATACAGAAACTAAGGGCTTTGGCTCCTCTACGCCTTCCTGCGCAAGGCGGCTGCCCTCACCGGCAGCAATAATTGCAAATTTCATATTATATTGTTGTTTAATATATTTTTTTATTCAAGTTTCGCAAGTTCAGAAGTTAAAGGAGTTAAAGGAGTTAACTCCTTAAACTTCCTGATATGCGAAAGTTCAGTAGAATGTATATAAAGGAACGTATCAGTACTCCTGAATTTTGAACATACTTTGGATACAAAACAACATTCATAGAGACGCAGACACCCTTCTATGATACAAACTAATATTTTTAACGGATGCAAAGGTACAATAAATTTCTGATACGACAAACACTTGTCCGCAAGAATAAAACCTAAATAGCTAAATTATTTTTCATTTCAGATAATTTAAACTTACTTTCTTGGCTCTTACGACAAAACTTCTTACCTTTGCAGCATGAAAAGAGAGAGAGACAACTACACTTTCCTGACTCATGCACCCGTTCATAGAGTCATTTTCACGATGGCAATCCCTACAATCATCAGTATGCTGTCGACGAGCATGTACAACCTCGCCGACACCTATTTCGTGGGCACTATCAATACGCAAAGCGTAGCTGCCGTGGGCATCTCCTTCTCGGTGATGGCCATCATTCAGGCAGTAGGCTTCTTCTTCGGTCACGGCTCAGGCAATTATATTTCCCGCCAGTTGGGAGCCAAGGAGCACCGGAAAGCAGAGAAGATGGCCTCTACGGGCTTTATACTGAGCTTCTTTGCCGGGCTTCTCATCGCCATCCTGGGACAGATTTTCATCACTCCGCTCGCCATCTTCCTGGGTTCCACACCCACCATCCTGCCCTATACAGAGCGCTACTTAGGCATCGTCATGCTCGGCGCTCCCTTCATGACTATGTCGCTCACACTGAACAATCAGATGCGTTTTCAGGGCAACACAATGTCGGCGATGAAGGGCATTCTGTCGGGAGTTTTGCTCAATCTGGTACTCGCTCCGCTGCTCATCATCTACTTCTGTATGGGCATTACCGGAGCCGCCATTGCCACCCTCATCAGCCAGACTTTCGGTTGCCTGATGCTCTTTCTGATGAGTAGAAGGGGGCAGAATATCAGAATCCGCCTGAAAGACTTTACTCCTAATAAACAACTTGCGAAGGAAATTATTTTTGGCGGTACTCCTTCCCTTTCGCGTCAAGGATTAGGCAGTGTATCCACCATCCTGCTCAACGTGGCAGCCGGAGCCTACGGAGATGCTGCCATTGCAGGCATGAGCATCGTAACGCGCATCTCTTTCTTCACTTATGCTATTGTCATCGGACTGGGACAGGGCTTCCAGCCGCTCTGCGGTTTCTGCTATGGCGCCCATCTGTACCAGCGAGTGAAGGAAGCCTTCTATTTCTGTATCAAATGCGGTACAGTATTTCTCTCGGTATGTGCGCTGGTAGGCTTTGCTTTCTCCGAATCCATCATCGGCCTGTTCCGCAGCGATCCAGACGTGATCCATGTAGGAGCTGCAGCTCTGCAATGGCAGGTGCTCAGCTTTCCGCTTGTATCAACCATTGTACTCACCAATATGCTGATGCAGACCATCCGTAAACCTATCCGTGCCAATCTTGTGGCAGCAGCCAGAAGCGGACTTTTCTTCATTCCGCTCATCTTTATATTGCCTCATTTCTTTGGTCTGCTGGGCGTGGAAATGTGTCAGGCTTGGGCAGATGCATGCAGCTTTACCATGGCCATTCCTATCGCCTGGAGTGCTTTCAGGGATATGAACAGATTAAAGAAAACAGGAGAGATTCCGGTGGAATAACTCAAAAACTGGTGAAGAATAAATAGGTAAAGAATAAACAGGTGAAGAATAAATAGATAAAGAAAGCTGACAAATCGGATAAAAATTCTACATAAAGACAAGCATTACGGCTTTCCCAACAACTGCATATTATTACATTTATACAAAAAAGATACAAAAATCGAAGCATATTCATACACTTACAATTTAAAACTAAGGTGCAAAAACAAGAATTCTATGAAGTAAATCAAAGCACTATAGGAGGCAATTCTACTCGTCAAGAGAGACAATCGTATGTGCTATGAGAGACTCCTCTATACCTCACAAATGCCTACTCTATGACTTCCGCAGCGTAACTCTATATTTTCTTCGACGTAACTCTACGTTTCCTTATTTTACTATATAAGCAGGGGGATTATTCTCTTCTAACAAGCACAAAAAACTCTAATAAGCGAATATTAAGAAGAGGCTTTTTCGAACAGAAAAGTAAGGACATTGAAACCAAGAAGAAAAGTCTCATTCAGCGATGTCAATTTCAGTTTATTCAGTTTTTTTTGTGCCATTAGCAAACTTGAATAGATAGTATATTATATATTATATTTATATATAATATATAATATAAATAATTTACTTACTATCTATAAGCATCAAAAAGCAATGTCATTTTAAAAACTGAATAAACTGAAATTGACATCGCTATGTTTTCTCTGAGAGATTATCCACTCTGATTTTACAAAATATTTACATTAAAAAATCTTCAGACCATCTATCCAAGCAATAGTTATAATCTATTCCGGGAAGTTGCTTTCTCTTTTCGAGCAGACTACTTTCTCTAACCGAGCAGGCTATATTCACTCTCCAACATACCAAATCCCTCAAGAAAAGACTCAAGAACAAGCAAAGCCCACAGCCATCCTACAAGCAAAGCCCACAACCTTTCTACAAGCAAAGCCCACAACCTTTCTACAAGCAAAGCCCACAACCTTTCTACAAACAAAGCCCACAACCATCCTACAAGCAAAGTCCACAACCATCCTACAAGCAAAGTCCACAACCATCCTACAAGCAAAGCCCACAGCCACACCACATCCCTAATGCTCAAAAAACACTCAGAAAAACAAGCAAATCCAGCAAAATATCCCCAATATTCTACCCTTTAACATATTTTTAAAGTCAGTTTTGAAAAAAAATCGCTTATCTCGGCTTTTTGATTTGGAGATTTCAATCTTTTATTGTAATTTTGCAACGAATTTATTGACACACTGAATAACAATGAGTAAAGATACATTAACTCATCAGCTGACTGAGACCATCGAGGAACTTTCATGCCCAGAGTCACTGAAAGGTCTGTTTCATCAGCATCGAGACGGAAATCCACTCCCTTCGGGCAAGGCGCTCGAAGAAATCATCAGTCTGTCTCGCTCCATCCTTTTCCCGGGATATTTCGGCAACTCATCCGTCAATATCTCCACTATCAAGTATCACATCGGAGTAAGAGTTGAAAAACTCTATGAAAAGCTAAGCGAACAGATTCTTGCCGGTCTCTGTTTTGCCAACGACTGCGAGCACGAAACCCCTGCTGAGCTGCAGCACCAGAGGGCTAAAGCCGGAGTCATCGCTGCCAAAGCCATCATGGAATTTCCGAGACTCAGAAAGATACTCGCCACAGACATAGAAGCTGCCTACGAGGGCGATCCGGCGGCAGTGAGCCAGGGAGAGATCATCTCCTGCTACCCAGTAATCAAAGCCATCACCAACTACCGACTGGCGCACGAGCTCTACAAGCTGGGCGTACCGCTGATACCGAGAATGATGACCGAACTGGCCCACTCTGAAACGGGCATCGACATCCACCCGGAAGCCACCATCGGCAAGCACTTCACCATCGACCACGGTACGGGTGTAGTGATAGGAGCCACCTGCATCATCGGAGACAATGTGAAACTCTATCAGGGCGTAACCCTCGGAGCCAAGAGCTTCCCGCTCGACAAGAACGGCAACCCTATCAAGGGAATACCTCGCCACCCTATCCTGCAAGACGACGTCATCGTATATGCCAACGCCACTATCTTGGGCAGAATCACTATCGGCAAGGGATGCGTAGTGGGAGCCAACGTATGGGTGACCAAGGATATGCAGCCGAAAACAAAAAAGTATAAGAAAGAAAAACAAAGTTTATTAGATATAGAATTCAATAATGGAACAGGAATTTGAACTCATTGCCAAGACCTTTATGGGTCTGGAACCAGTCTTGGCTGAGGAGCTCACCCAGCTGGGTGCCAACAATGTACAAATAGGTCGCCGCATGGTATCTTTCACAGGCGACAAGGAAATGATGTATCGTGCCAACTTCCAGTTGCACACTGCCATCCGTATTCTCAAGCCTATCAAGCACTTCAAGGCTCGTAGCGCAGAGGAGGTTTACGACGAGGTGCAGAAAATCAAGTGGGACGACATCCTCGATGTAAAGAAGACTTTCTCGGTAGATTCAGTAGTCTATTCAGAGGAGTTCCGCAACTCCCGATTCGTAACCTACAAGGTAAAGGATGCCATCGTGGATTGGTTCCGCGAGAAGATGGGCACACGTCCTAACATCAGCGTTTCCAACCCAGACATCCGTCTCAATATCCACATCGCTGAAGACAAGGCTACACTGAGCCTCGACTCAAGTGGCGAGAGCCTCCACCGCCGCGGATACCGCCAGGAGCAGGTAGAAGCACCGCTCAACGAGGTGCTCGCAGCAGGCATGATCCTGATGACCGGCTGGAAGGGCGAGTGCGATTTCATCGACCCAATGTGCGGTTCAGGCACCATCGCCATCGAGGCAGCCCTGATAGCCCGCAACATCTCTCCAGGTGTATTCCGCAAGGAATTCGCATTCGAGAAGTGGAATGATTTCGACAAGGATCTCTTCGATGCCATCTACAACGACGACTCACAGGAGCGCGAGTTCGAGCACCACATCTACGGCTACGACGTGGATATGAAGGCTGTGAACACTGCCAACCTCAACGTGCGTGCAGCAGGTCTCACCAAGGATATCACCATCCAGCACCAGGACTTCAAGGACTTCCAGCAGCCTGCAGAGAAGAGCATCATCGTGATGAATCCTCCATACGGAGAGCGCATCTCTACCCCTAACCTCCTCAACACCTATAAGATGATAGGCGAGCGATTCAAGAAGGCTTTTGCCGGCAACGAGGCTTGGGTACTGAGCTACCGCGAGGAATGTTTCGAGCAGATAGGATTGAAGCCTTCTATCAAGATTCCGGTATTCAACGGCAGTTTGGAATGCGAATTCAGAAAGTACGTAATGTTCGACGGCAAGATGAAGGACTTCCGCTCTGAGGGCGGCGTAGTGAAGACTGATGCCGAGAAGAAAGAGATGGCTCAGAAGCACAGATTCAAGAAGGAACGCGAATTCAAGAAGCGCATCACTGAGGAGACTGAGAACGAGGAAGACGACATCCGCTCATTCAAGTTCCATACCCACCGACTCGAGGACTTCGAGAAGCGCCGCGAGGAAATTCGCCGTGGTGGCAGACCTCGCATCAGCGACAGCCGCAGAGGCGATGATGACGACGACAAGCGCGGAGGCCGTGGATTCAAAGGCGACCGTAAAGGCGGCAAGGACTTCGGCGGTAAGCGTGGCGGATTCAAGGGCGACCGTAAGGGTGGCAGAGATTTCGAAGGAAAGGACTTCGGAGGAAAGAGTTTCGGCGGAAAGCGCGGCGGATTCAAAGGCGACCGCAAGGGCGGCAGAGATTTCAAGCGCGGAGGAAAGCGTGACTTCTCCAACTACGACGAGGATTAAGTCTTCAACATCGACGAGGATTAAGCAAGAACTTGTTAAGACCTCATGCAGCGAAACACTGTATCATGTATCAATCATCTGATTATCAACAGGTTATTAGACACAGAACAGTATTACGCTGCATGATGAGTAAATAACAGAAATATTTTTTTAAAAGAAAAGTATGATTCTAAAGAATTCAATTTATAAATTAACTTTCGCCGCTATGATTTCAATGATGGCTATGAATGCCGGCGAGGCTTCGGCACAGGGCAAGGCTTCAAAGACCCATACAGAGACATTCCCAGTAGTGGCTGCCCAGAAGGGAGACAAGGCCTTCACTCTGGAAGACCTGAACTTCGGAGGCAACAACTACCGCAACATGGTAGCGAAAAACCGCTGGTGCACCTGGTGGGGCGATGAACTCGTAAGACAGGACATCGACGCCTGCTATCTCGTCAACAAGACGACGGGCAAGGAGACCAAGCTCTTCGGCATCGACCAGATCAACCAGTGGATAGCCCCTACCAAGGATATCAAGGTAAGAGCTCTGTACAATGCACAGTTCCCATTCGCAGGCAAAAGCATCGTAATGGTGAGCAACGGCAGCAAGCTGTTCACCATCGACTTCAAGAAGCACAAGCTCATCAGCGAAATGGAATATGCTGAAGGCGAAAGCCTGCTGGAAGCCAATGCCCAGCAGAATGCATTTGCCTATCTCAAGGGCAGCAACCTGTACGTGCGCACCTTCGACGTGGCCAACTACAATGCCATGACCAAGGACAAGAAATCGCACGATTTCCAGATTTCTACCGACGGAAGCCGCGAAATCGTATATGGGCAGAGCGTTCACCGCGATGAATTCGGCATTTCAAAGGGCACATTCTGGAGCCCGAACGGAGAGAAGCTGGCATTCTACCGCATGGATCAGAGTATGGTGACCGACTATCCGCAGGTGGACATCCCGGAAATCGGATTCGACCATCCGGAGACTCAGAGCTGCATCGCCACTCCGGCACCAGACAAATATCCGATGGCAGGAGAGACCTCACACAAGGTGACCGTAGGCGTATTCGACTGCCTCACCGGAAAGACCATCTATCTGAAAGCTGGCGACCCTACAGACCGCTACTTCACCAATATCGCATGGAGCCCGGACGGCAAGACCATCTATATGTTTGAGTTGAACCGCGACCAGAACGACTGCCGCCTGACTGCCTACAGCGCAGAGACGGGTGAGAAAACCGGCGAACTGTACCGCGAGACCGACGAGAAATACGTAGAGCCATGCCACCCTATCCAGTTCCTGCCTTGGGACAGCAGCAGCTTCATCATGCAGAGCCGCAAAGATGGCTACAACCACCTCTACCTCTGTGAAGTGAAGAACAAAGAACGAAGAGTGAAGAATTCAAAGGCAGAATCTTCATCCGAAAAACAAGAGAATTCTTCATTCTTCACTCTTCACTCTTCACTTAAAATCCGTCAGTTGACAAGCGGCAAGTGGGAAGTGATGGACGTGCTCGGCTTCAATGCCAAGACCAAGAGCATCATCATCGCCAGCAACGAGTGCTCACCTATCCAGCGCAACATCTTCAGCGTGGATACCAAGACCGGCAAGCGAAAGATGATAGACGACTGCGGCAAGGGATGGCACAACGCTACGCTGAGCCAGAACGGAGAGTATATCTACGACAACTACTCCACACCGACCCTGCCTCGCAAGATAGCTATCGTAAATACTGCCAACGGCAAGCGCACGGCTTACTTCACTGCCGAAAACCCTTGGAAGGGATACAACGTGCCAGAGTACAGTTGCGGTTCCATCAAGGCCAACGACGGCAAGACAGACCTCTACTACCGCATGGTGAAGCCAGTGAACTTCGATCCTAACAAGAAGTATCCTACTATAATATATGTATATGGTGGCCCTCACGCCCACAATGTGGATGCCCGCTGGAACTACTCCAGCCGCGGATGGGAAACCTACATGGCAGAAAAGGGCTATCTGCTCTTCATTCTCGACAACCGTGGCAGCGAGAACCGTGGCAAGGCTTTCGAGCAGGCTACATTCCGCCAGTTGGGACAGGTGGAGATGCAAGACCAGATGCAGGGCGTGGAATATCTGAAGACCCTGCCATACGTGGATGCCGACAGAATCGGAGTACACGGATGGAGCTTCGGCGGATTCATGACCATCTCGCTGATGACCCACTATCCTGACGTATTCAAGGTAGGCGTGGCAGGTGGCCCAGTCATCGACTGGCACTGGTACGAGGTAATGTATGGCGAGCGCTATATGGATACTCCTCAGACCAACCCTGAGGGCTACAAGAAGACCTCTCTGCTCTATCAGGCCAAGAATCTGAAGGGCAAGCTGCAGATCATCCAGGGCCTCAACGACGTAACAGTGGTGCCTCAGCATTGTCTCACCTTCCTGAAGGCCTGCATCGCAGCCGGCACTCAGCCAGACTTCTTCGTCTATCCAGGTGAGCCTCACAATATGCGCGGTCATCAGAGCACTCACCTGCATGAGCGCATCAGCAACTATTTCTTCGATTATCTCAAGTAAATACTTAGGAGTAAGCTCCCCCGAAAAAGAGGAGTTTACTCCTACATCAATAACAAACAATAACTTACAGCAAATGAAAATTTTATTGTTAGGAGGCGGTGGCCGTGAGCACGCCTTAGCATGGAAAATCGCTCAGAGCGAGAAAGTGGAGAAACTCTTTATCGCTCCAGGTAATGCCGGTACACAGAATGTCGGCGAGAACGTAGATATCAAGGCTGACGACTTCGAAGCACTCAAAAACTTCGCAGTAGAAAATGCTGTCGATATGGTAATCGTTGGTCCGGAAGACCCATTGGTAAAAGGTGTTTACGACGACTTCAAGAACGATCCTCGCACCCACAACATCCCAGTGATCGGACCATCCAAGGCTGGTGCCGTACTGGAAGGCAGCAAGGACTTCGCCAAGCAGTTTATGAAGCGCCACAACATCCCGACAGCCCAATACGAAACCTTCGACGGCGAGCACGTAGAGGAAGGCTTGAAGTTCCTGGAGACCCTGAAGGCTCCTTACGTACTGAAGGCCGACGGTCTGTGCGCAGGCAAGGGCGTACTCATCCTCCCTACTCTCGAAGAGGCCAAGAAGGAGTTCAAGGAGATGCTCGGAGGTATGTTCGGCAATGCTTCTGCCCGCGTGGTAATCGAGGAATTCCTGAGCGGTATCGAGTGCTCAGTATTCGTACTTACCGATGGCAAGAACTACAAGATTCTGCCAGAAGCTAAGGACTACAAGCGCATCGGCGAGCACGATACCGGTCTGAACACAGGCGGTATGGGCAGCGTAACCCCAGTTCCTTTCGCTACCAAGGAGTGGATGCAGAAGGTGGAAGACCGCATCATCCGTCCTACCGTAGAGGGTCTGGCAGAGGAGAATATCGACTATAAGGGCTTCATCTTCTTCGGTCTGATCAATGTAGAGGGCGAACCAATGGTCATCGAGTACAACTGCCGTATGGGCGACCCTGAGACCGAGAGCGTAATGCTCCGACTGAAGAGCGACATCGTGGACCTCTTTGAGGGAGTAGCAGAAGGCAACCTCGACCAGAGAGCCATCGAATTTGACGAGCGTGCAGCAGTCTGCGTGATGCTCGTGAGCGGCGGCTATCCTGAGGCATACAAGAAGGGATACCCTATCGAAGGCATCGACCAGGTAGAAGGCTCTGTAGTATTCCATTCCGGTACAGCCATGAAAGACGGCCAGGTGGTAACCAACGGCGGTCGAGTAATCTGCGTAAGCAGCTATGGCAAGGACAAGGAGGAGGCTTTGAAGAAGAGCTTCGCAGAGGCTCAGAAGATCAAGTTCACCGACAAGTACTTCCGCTCTGATATCGGTCAGGACCTTTAAGATAATGTTGAATTAGAAATGTTGAATGTTGAATTGGGCATACGCCCTTGTGTAAACAGGCAATTCAACTTACAATCAGAAGCAAGGACAACTCCTGCCAAGTCAACATTCAACATTCAACATTTAAAATTCAAAAGATAGATGTTAAGAAAGAAAAGATTACAAAACAAGATAGCGGCAAGCCGCTTCTCATTACCTGTCACTGCAACCCTTGCCGCTCTGGTTTGGGTTGCAGTAGGCTTTATAATGGATAACATCTGGGCACAGTTCGCCTTTACCATCATCTCTACCCTGCTCATGGTAGAGTTGAACAATCGCAATTCACTCATGCGCACCTATAGCCGCATGGTATCTTGCAGTTTTCTGATGCTCATCACCATGGCCAGCCTGCCCAATCCATCGATGAAAGCCAGCATCGTGACCATGTGCTTCATCGCCTTCACTCTGATCATCTGGAACAGTTATCAGGACCGGAAGGCAGCGGGATGGGCTTTCTATGCCTATTTCTGTATTGGTCTGGCTTCGCTGGTGTTCATACAGGTCATCTACTATCTGCCGATACTCTGGCTCTGCATGATATTCTTCTCCAACTGTTTCAGTGCCCGCACATTCTTAGCTTCGCTGATAGGAGTCATAGCTCCCTACTGGTTTGTATCCGGCTATTTCGCCTATACAGACAATCTTCAGGCACTTTCCGACCACTTTACGGCTATCATCGATTATCAGGAACTGTTCGATTACTCCCAGATTACCCTTCATCAGATCATCAATTACGGTTTTATCGTCATTCTGGGTCTTCTCGGAACCATTCATTTCATCCATTCAAGCTATGCCGACAAGATACGCACACGCATGATCTACGATTCATTCATCACGCTGAGCATTGTAACTTGGGTATTCATGATACTTCAGCCCCAGCACGAGAACGAACTTTGCGGCATCATGATAGCCAACACGGCTCCTCTCATCGCCCATTTTATCACCTTTACCAAAGGAAAGATTACCAATATTGCTTTCATCGCCATTATCTTGATCACGGCGTTTATCACACTGTTCAACATCTTCGTGCCGCCTGTAGCATTGCTGCAATAAAGCAGAAAAGGAAAAGCAAAAGATAAAAGAGCGATGTCAATATCAGTAATGTCAGTTTTTGATGAGCATAATTGAAAAAAGAGCGATGTCAATTTCAGTAATGTCAGTTTTTGATGAGCATAATTGATAAAAGAGCGATGTCAATTTCAGTAATGTCAGTTTTAAAAAGTAAATAAAGTGCATTTGATTATAGGATTATTAGTAGAATGGGGATATTGGGGAATGCTCTTGGCAGCATTTCTGGCAGGCAGTTTCTTTCCATTCAGCAGCGAGGCTGTAATGGCAGGCCTACAGGCAGCTGGACTCGAGCCCATGCCACTCATCATCTACGGAAGTATAGGAAATGTACTCGGCTCTATGTTCAACTATGGATTCGGAAGGATGGGAAAGATGGAATGGATAGAAAAATATCTCCACGTGAAGAAAGAAAGTCTCGACAAAGCTGAGCGATTCATGGCAGGTCGCGGAGCATGGATGGGATTCTTCGCCTTTCTGCCGCTACTGGGAAGCGCCATCACGATCGTACTCGGGCTCACAAGAGCCAACCTCCCCATCTCTATCTTCAGCATAACTATCGGAAAAGTACTGAGATATGTGCTGCTTGTATATGGGCTGAGCTTTATCTTCTGAATAAAACGCTTCTGAGCAGAAGACAAATGATTCTATTAAAGAAATAAAGCAAAAAGCGAATTATAAGACAAGAGCTAAAAGTTCTAAAAAGAGGAAAGGAACGAAAGTCCAATCGAAAGAAAAGACAGAAAGTCTAATCGAGTATAAGGAACGAAAGTCCAACCAAGAAATGACAGAAAGTCTTATTTAAAAAACTTTACAACATTAAAATTAAACAATAAGAGAAGATAAAATGAAAAGATTCCTACACCTTATTATATTAAGCAGCTGCATGATAACAGGATGCATCTGCATGCTGGCAAGCTGCAAGAATGGCAATAGCTACAACAATGGAAAGGATGGCTTAGATCCAAACAAGCCTACCGTAACTGTAACTATTGAACCATTCAGATATTTCGTGGAACAAATAGCTGGCAACGATGTGAATGTCAACGTGATGGTGCCTGCCGGAAGCAGTCCTGAGACTTACGAGCCTACCCCACAACAAATGGTTGACCTCTCACAAAGCGTATTCTATTTTAAAGTAGGACAGATCGGATTTGAAAAAACTTGGATGAAGAAACTCCAACAGAATGCACCCGACATGAAAGTGATAGACACATCCGCAGGTATCAGAATGCTCAAAACGCAGAGCGGAAATATAGATCCACACACCTGGATGAGTATCAAAAGTGCTGATATCATCACTTCCAACATCGCCAAAGCCCTGATGGACAAATATCCAGAAAAAGCTGAGGAATACAAGAAAAGGTTGAGGGATTTCAGAAAAAACAAATTGGATAAACTGCAGAACGAGATAGACAAGTACCAGTCCTCCATCAAGGGAGAGAAACAGAAAAGTTTCGTTATCTACCATCCTACCCTAACCTACTTCGCCAAGGAAAACGGACTGAAGCAGTATGCGATAGAAGAAGAAGGAAGGGAACCAAGCATTACGCAGTTGAAAGAACTCATACAGCGTGCCAAGAGCGAAGATATCAACCTCATCTTCGTACAAAAAGAATTCTCAAACCGAAATATCCAGGTATTTATTGATGCAACCCATTCGAAAGCCGTGGAAATCAATCCGCTAAGCTACGACTGGGAGGGACAGATGCTCCTGATCACAAAAGAAATAGCCCAATCGGGAAAGAAATAAGTGCTATTGTTAAAAAGGAAAATATGTCAAAACCAATCATTCAAATAGAACATGTATCTGCTGAATACGACGGAAAACAGGTGCTCAAGGATATCAATCTGACCGTCTATCAGGACGATTATCTTGGCATCATCGGTCCCAATGGCGGTGGCAAGACCACACTTATGCGCCTCATTTTGGGACTGAAGAAGCCAACCGAGGGAAGTATTCATTTCTGCAGCGAGGGGAAAGAAATATCAATGGGATATCTCCCACAATATAACGACTTAGACAAGCAATTTCCTATCTCTGTATATGAGGTAGTTCTCTCAGGACTGAGCAAGAGCCTCTTTGCCAGATATACCAAGCAACACCACCAACAAGTGGCAGAAACCCTGGAAAGAATGCAGATATCCGACTTAAAAGACAGGCACATAGGAGCTTTGAGCGGCGGACAACTCCAGCGCGTACTCCTGGCACGTGCCATCGTTTCCAAGCCAGATGTCGTCATTCTCGACGAGCCGAATACCTACATCGACCGCAGATTTCAAAAGCAGATGTACGAAATGCTGGAACAGATCAACAAGGAATGTGCCATCATCATCGTAAGTCACGACATAGCGGAGGTTCTCAATAATGTAAAACACGTGGCCTGCGTAAACCACAACCTGCACTATCATGACACGACAGATATGCCAAAAGAAAAACTGGAGGAACATTTCCCGAAGGTTTAGAAAGAATACTGATGATGCTCATTACTCTTTGCTACATACATTGTAGCATTGAGAGTTAGCAAAATTTAGGAGCAAAGGCTGGTAAAGGACAGAAAATGTATAATATAATCTAAAAAACGCAACTCGCCAACAATTATATCTTTTCTTTTTATTACCTTTGCAAAGTTATATAGAAATATAGTTATATACATAGAAAATAAAGTTATATAGAAATATAAAACATTAAAGTTTATAAACCATAATGAAACAGTACAGATTAGTGGACAATATCTTTGGATGGGTCGCATTTGTCATTGCGGCCTTCGTATATTGTTCCACAATTGAACCGACAGCCAGTTTTTGGGACTGTCCTGAGTTTATCACTACTGCTTACAAGCAAGAAATCGGTCACCCTCCTGGGGCACCATTCTTCATGCTTTTAGGCAATTTCTTCACACATTTCGCCAGCGATGCCACACAGGTAGCCAAGATGGTGAACACGATGAGCGCACTCCTGAGTGCCGTTTGTATCCTGTTCCTCTTCTGGACTATCACACATTTGGCACGCAAACTCATCATCAGCGACTGGAAAGAGATGACCACCAGCAAACTGATTGCCATCGAAGCTTCAGGTATGGTGGGCGCACTCATCTACACCTTCAGCGATACCTTCTGGTTTTCTGCAGTAGAGGGTGAGGTCTATGCGTTCTCATCTGCATTCACAGCTGTAGTATTCTGGCTGATACTGAAGTGGGAAGACCATGCCGACGAACCTCACAGCGATCGCTGGCTTGTACTCATCGCCTATATGACTGGTCTGAGTATCGGTGTGCACCTGCTCAACCTGCTCTGTATCCCGGCCATCGTACTCGTATATTATTATAAAAAGGTGCCACATGCCAATCTCAAAGGTTCGCTGCTCGCACTGATTCTCTCTTTTGCTGTAGTTGTAGCAGTACTCTATGGCGTAGTACCTGGTATCATCACTGTAGGCGGCTGGTTTGAGTTGTTCTTCGTCAACGTACTCGGTTGCCCATTCAATACAGGAGAAATCGTTTATATCATCTGCCTCGTGGCTGCCGTTATCTGGGGCATCTACGAAACATACAATGCAACAGACAAGAACGTAAAGCGACAGAACATCGCCTTCATTCTGGGCTTCGGCATGCTCGGCATCCCATTCTACGGATACGGATGGAGCGCCGTAATCTGTGGTGTGATAGTAATGGCTATCCTCTGGTTTGTACTTGGATACAAGCGCAAGCAAGAAGTAGCAACAGGCGTGGACGAGACAACGGGCATCACTAAGAAAAAGATGCAACTATTGCCTCTCGTTTCTGCACGCATTAAGAACACCGCTCTGCTCTGCATGCTGATGCTGATGATCGGCTATTCCAGCTATGCACTCATCGTAATCCGTTCTTCTGCCAACCCTCCTATGGATCAGAACTCTCCTGAGGATATCTTTACCTTAGGTAGCTATCTGAGCCGCGACCAGTATGGCGACCGTCCGCTATTCTACGGTCAGGCATACACATCGCAGGTGGCCCTCACGGTGGACGGCAACATGTGCAAACCTGAGATGAAGGAAGGCGCACCAGTATATCAGCGCAAAGAAAAAGCAACTGCAGACGAGAAGGACTCATACTTCATCGTAAGCCATAAGAATAAATACCAGTACGCTCAGAATATGTTCTTCCCTCGTATGTATGACGCAGCACATGCACAGGCTTACGAGGACTGGATGGGTGGCGTAGATGGCACAGAAGTGCCTTACGACAGATGCGGAGAAAACATCATGGTGAAGGTACCTTCACAGGTGGACAACATCCGCTTCTTCCTCTCCTACCAGTGCAACTTTATGTACTGGCGTTACTTCATGTGGAACTTCGCTGGTCGCCAGAACGACATTCAGGGCAACGGAGAACCTGAGCACGGAAACTGGATAACCGGTTTCTCATTCATCGACGACTCGCTCTATGGTGATCAGAGTAAACTTCCGGATGACCTGAAGAACAACAAGGGGCACAACGTATTCTACTGCATGCCTCTGATACTCGGTCTCATCGGCCTCTTCTGGCAAGCATGGTACACACGCAAGCGCAAGGTAATCAAGAACGGTAAGGAAGTAGAGGAAATCCTTCCTATCGGTATCCAGCAGTTCTGGGTAGTGTTCTTCCTGTTCTTCATGACTGGTCTTGCCATCGTCATCTACCTGAACCAGACCCCAATGCAGCCACGTGAGCGCGACTACGCATACGCAGGATCATTCTACGCATACGCCATCTGGTGTGGTCTGGGTGTACTCGCCATCATCAACCTCCTGAAAAAGAAGGCGAAGTTGAGTGGTACCGCCATCTCTGCCATCGTAGCCGTCATCACACTACTCGTGCCAATACAAATGGCTTCCCAGACATGGGATGACCACGACCGCAGCAACCGCTATACCTGCCGCGATTTCGGACAGAACTATCTGATGTCACTCCAGGAGAAGGGAAATCCTATCATCTTCACTAACGGAGATAACGATACCTTCCCACTCTGGTACAATCAGGAAGTAGAAGGCGTAGGTACAGATGCTCGCGTTTGCAACCTGAGCTACTTGCAGACCGACTGGTACATCGACCAGATGAAGCGCCCTGCCTACAACTCTCCATCAGTGCCAATCACATGGCCAAGACTTGATTTCTGTTCAGGAACCAATGAGTACGTAACCGTAGAACCAGGAGCAAAACAGCAGATTCTCGAATTCTATAAGCAGAATCCAGAAGCAGCCAAGAAACAGTTTGGCGATGAACCGTTCGAACTGAAGAATGTGCTGAAATATTGGGTAAGAAGCAAGAATCCAGACCTGCACATTATTCCAACAGATACCCTCTACGTGACTATCGACAAGGAGGCTGTAAAGAAGAGTGGCATGATGATGGCTTCTGATACAATACCAGACAAGATGGTTATCTCACTCGCAGGAAAGACCGCACTCTACAAGGGCGACCTGATGATGCTGGAAATGATAGCTCAATGCAACTGGGTACGCCCTATCTACGTAGCACTGACTGTAGGTGAGGACAACTACATGAATCTGGGTGACAACTTCGTACAGGAGGGTCTCGTAAACCGTATCACTCCTTTCACCACCAACAAGCCAGGTGCAAAGAATTTCGATACCGAGAAGGCTTATCATAACATCATGACCCGTTTCAAGTTCGGCAATCTGAAACAGAAAGGACTCTACATCGACGAGACAACTATGCGTATGTGCTATACACACCGTCGCCTGCTCGCCCTGACAGCCCTCCAGTTGCTTTCAGAGCATAAGAACAAGAAGGCTATCGACATTCTGAAGAAAGCTGATGTTGAGATACCAGACTATAATGTGCCTATCGATTACATGAGTGGTGGTCTTGATATGGCTCGTGGATGGATTCTCGCTGGGCAGAAGCAGAAGGCAGCTGAATACGTAGGAAAGGTTTGGAAAACTGCCAGCCAGTATCTGAGCTACTATCTGTCACTCGATGCCAACCGTTTCGCGCAGGCACAGAACGACTGCATCCGTCAGATCATGATTATGCAGAGCACCTGCGAGGTAGCAAGCATGGTAGATCAGAAGACTGCCAAGAAGTATGAAGACCAACTCAATAAGCTCTATACTTTGTATCACGGCAGAGGAGGTCAGATGCCAAATGCAGGAAATTAAGAGAAACTTTTACAAGGAGAAACTTTCTAATAAAGAAAGCCATTAGGAAAATTCAACGGGGATTTTCATGGGAATCCTAAACAAGGATTCCCCATACAGAGAATTATTAAAAGAATTCTCTTGGCAAGATTTCAGAAAATTTCCAGTAAATGTATCTCTATATATAGAATAACATGATAGGGCGGCTTGAAAACTGCCCTATCATGTTATACAGATAATTATAAAGGCCCTGTTCCAAAAACTGCAGGCATCAATCAAGTATTTTAACTCTATAAATTTACTAAAAGGCTCTAAACTCACAAGTAATAGAGCCTATTAGTTTTAAAAGACTCTAATTAAGAGGTTTCTCAAGGGAAAAGAGTCTATAAGCAAAAGGCTCCCATCAAGAGGATTTCTTTAGAGCATAGAGCCAATAAGTTTTATCAATTCATAAAAATAGGAATCAAATGTTCATAGAGCAACCAGCAAAATGGCTCCGATGGCTTTATCCGAAGGCAATCTGGAGAATGGACAAAAAAGAACATTCCGTTTATCTGACCTTTGACGATGGTCCGATACCAGAATCCACACCCATCATTCTCGAAATTTTGAGGAAATACAATGTGAAAGCAACTTTTTTCATGGTAGGAGAAAACGTACTGCGCCATCACGATTTGTACAACCAGATAGTAGAAGAAGGACACCAGGTGGGAAATCACACATTCAATCACATCGGAGCTTTCAAACACCGTGTCATCTCCTATGTGCTGAATACCAACAAAGCAAACGAATTGATTCACGCCCACTTGTTCAGACCTCCACATGGATGGATGAGACCAAGCGAATACTGGTGGCTGCACCGCACCTACAAGGTAATCATGTGGGATCTGGTGACACGAGACTATTCTAAATGGCTCACAGCTGAAGATGTGGTAAACAACGTGAAAAGATATGCCAGAAACGGCAGCATTATCACCTTCCACGACTCACTGAAAAGTATAGAAAAACTGAAGACAGCCTTGCCTCAATCCATCGAATGGCTAAGAGAACAAGGCTATGAATTTAAGACTTTTGAATAAGAAACAATGAAAAGAATAAATAGTTACAAGGCCGTAGCTTCTTTTGTGAGGGCTTTCTTCGAGGCGTACGCACGCGGTATCATCGACGCAACCGTAGGTGGAGATGACTTCAAGAAAAAGAATGATCCGAAAGAAATCAAACAGCTGATGCTCGACCACTATGGAGAGGTTAATCAATATTTCTTCGATGTTATGTTCTCTACACTTGTTCGTCTCAACTATAAGACAGCAGAGGAAGCTAACGAACGTATGAAGAAAAATTTCGAAGGAATGAAGGCAGCCGATCCCACCTTTGAGCCAAGCATGCTCGACTACCTACGTATCGCCTGCAAGAGTCCACAACTATACAAAGCAATGGAAAGTGAATATAAGCGCAATTTTACCTGGCTCTTACAAGGTAAATTCACTACTCTCGAAGAGCATGTGCGCGACTACACCCATGGCATCCTCATCAGCCTCGCTGACGAACCTATGGCCATCCATCTGCTGGTACGCATCATCGTAAAGGCATACGCTGCAGGATTGAAATGCGGTAGCAAGGAAGGCGAACAACATCAACTCCACATGCCTACCCTGCATGGAATGCTTCTCAACAATGTGAACATTCTGCTCAATGAAACTCCGCTCACAAGCAGTACGGAAGACCCAGTAGCACTCTTCAAGGAAGCCTGCAAGAATGAAGAGGAGAACATCAACGTATTATTTAATACGCTGAATGATGCCATGAAGGAACTGGCAGAAGAGTAAAAACAGACAAAAAGGTAAAAGGAAAAGAGCGTTTAGGGCTTTCAAGAGCAAAAAAGCTAAGAAAGGAAGAACAATAATAAGAGAAATAATAAAAGAACAAAAAGGGAAGAATAAGAAAGGAAATAATAAAAATAAGAGGTCATACGGTAAATTGGGGGTGTAAATTAAACTGTGTCAAGGCTTGTTCTTAACTTTCATTCCCACTCCCTGCTGGGGGCATGCCCCCAGCAGGGAAGCCTTTTCGGCTGCAAAGTTACATAATTTTAAATCTATCTCCAAATTTTATTGCCAATTGTTGAGAAAGTTGTCCCCAATTTGCCAGTGGCATAGTCCATTTCTTACGGATGTTGCGGTAAGCTAAGTACACAAGCTTCTCCAAAGAATTATCCGTAGGAAAGACCCCTTTAGTCTTTGTGACCTTTCTTACCTGTCTGTGATACCCCTCAACCGTATTGGTCGTATAAATGAGTTTACGGATGGCTGGAGTATATTGGAAATACTCTGTCAGACGTTCCCAATTGTCACGCCATGACTTGATGACAATTGGGTACATCTCTCCCCACTTAGACTCTAACAGGTCTAAATTAGCAGCAGCGGAGTCTTTGTTTACTGCACCATATACTGTTCTTAAATCCTTGATAAACTCCTTTTGATGCTTACTGCCAACATACTTGATAGAATTGCGTATCTGATGGACAATACAGAGCTGCACAGAACTCTCAGGAAATACGCTTTGGATGGCATCTGGGAAGCCTTTGAGACCATCAATACAACAAATCAAGATGTCTCGAACACCACGGTTCTGAAGATCCGTAAGAACTTCTAGCCAGAAGTTAGCTCCTTCACTCTTAGACACATACATACCTAACAGTTCTTTTTGGCCTTCCTTGTTGATACCAAGAATGTTGTAAATGGCTCGTGTGACAGCTCTGCCATTCTCATCCTTTACCTTATAATGGATAGCATCAAGCCAGCAAATGGCATATACAGGATCGAGCATGCGAGACTTCCAGACGGTGATTTCGGGTAATACACGGTCTGTTATAGAGCTGATAGTATCGGCTGATAGAGTTGTGTTGAACTCACGCTCAAAGTAGCTGCTGATGTCACGTGTGCTGGTGCCCATGGCGTACATCTCAATAATCTGGTCTGCCATGCCATTGGCAAGAATAGTCTCACGCTTCTTTACGGTCTCAGGTTGGAAAGTTCCGTCTCGGTCACGAGGAGTCTCTATAGTGACCTCACCATATTTTGTTTGAACCTTCTTACTCATCTTACCATTACGACGGTTGCCGGAAGAGCGTTCCTCTTCACTTAAATGAGCGTCCATCTCACCTTCGAGAGCTGAGTTGAGAATACGCTCTAACAATGGAGCTAATGCTCCGTCCTTGCCAAATAAGGCTTCACCACTACGCAACTGCTGAGCTGCTTTCTTGTAATCAATTTCTAAGTTGTCCATAATATAAAAACTGTGTTAAACTACTTTTATTGTAGCTTGACACAGTTTAATTTACACTCTCGGTAAATTACTGTATGGCCTCTTATTCTTTATATAAACATCAGATAGATACAGATTACTGCATATCGTAAACTACCTGCATTAATTTCTTACCAAGTTCATCAGCCTGCTCCATCGTAGAAGCCTCGCTATATACACGGATAATAGGCTCAGTATTACTCTTACGCAAGTGAACCCACTTATTAGGGAAATCGAGCTTTACGCCATCAATATCAGTTACAGTAACATCCTGCTCCTTACCATATAATTCCTTAACCTTAACAAGTATAGCATCTACATCTGTAGAAGGAGTAAGATCGATACGATTCTTTGCGATAAAATAGTTAGGGAAGGAAGCACGAAGCTCACTAACCTTGCATCCCTTATGAGCCAGACTACTCAGGAAAAGAGCAATACCAACAAGGGCATCACGACCATAGTGACTCTCTGGATAGATAACACCTCCATTGCCTTCGCCACCAATTACAGCGTTGACATCCTTCATCTTGGTAGTAACATTCACCTCACCTACTGCCGCAGCTGTATATTTGCCACCATGCTTCTCCGTTACATCGCGAAGCGCACGAGTAGAAGAAAGGTTGCTAACTGTATTGCCTGGAGTTTTGCTCAACACATAATCTGCAACGCTTACCAAGGTATATTCCTCGCCAAACATCTTGCCATCCTCACAGATGAAAGCCAGTCGGTCAACATCAGGATCCACAACGATACCCATATTGTATCCACCCTTCTTCAATTCATCCATGATACCACCAAGGTTCTTCTCTAATGGCTCAGGATTGTGAGCAAAGTCGCCATTCGCAACCCCATTCAAAAAGGTATATTCTACACCAAGAGCATCCAGCAATTCAGGAAGTATAATACCACCTACTGAGTTGATAGAATCTACACAAACCTTGAAATGAGCATTCTTAATAGCCTCTACGTCCACAAGTTTCAGAGCAAGTACAGAATCAATGTGACGCTTGTTGTAAGAATTGTCTTCAGTATATTTTCCAAGATGATCTACATCGGCATATTCAAAATCTTCCTTCTCAGCAATACTCAACACCTCATTACCATTAGCAGCAGTCAAGAACTCACCCTTCTCGTTAAGAAGTTTAAGAGCATTCCACTGACGGGGATTATGAGAAGCGGTGATGATGATACCACCGGCTGCACCACTCATAGTAACAGCAAGTTCGGTAGTAGGAGTAGTAGCCAAACCGATGTTAAGCACATCGTAGCCCATGCCCATCAAAGTACCGCAAACTACATTCTTTACCATCTCTCCTGAGATACGCGCATCACGTCCTACCACGATTGTATTACTCTTAGAAGCACCACTACGACGAATGAAAGTAGCGTAAGCAGAAGTAAATTTCACGATATCGAGGGGATTCAACGTATCGCCTGCTGGTCCGCCAATAGTACCACGGATACCAGAGATTGACTTAATTAATGTCATAAAACACCTTATTTAATATTTTTATCGTTTACTATAGAAAATAAAGATGCAGAAAGGCCTTTAACGACCCTTCTGCAATGTCATATCATAAAAATAGGCATTCACATTAGCTGATGCCTGAGTAGAACCGTAAGTATGAGGAATCAGAAGACGCACATGAGCAATTTTCTCGCCCTCAGCATTTCCACGACCTATCTTTACCCAACTGAATGGAATAAGCCACCCGGAAGGAATAGTACTGCTATAACTACCAGTATAAGAACTGTAATTATAAGCCAAGCCAAAAACGCTCTTCTTAGGCTCAACAAGCATGCCTGTAAATGTACCGGAAGTATTCGTTACCTTCAATTTATCAATATAGTATGAATACGCTGGAAGATTATTGCTCAGACAAAGAGACTCATCTGATATATTGGCACGCGTATTGACATTATACTCATCAAAACGTACCAAAACTTCCTCTGATTTACCTTGCTGTATATAGTCACCGCAGCCCTGCTCTACTACTTGCATATAGATACCATTACTCTCAAAGAGTACATATTCGTTCTTTTCTGCAGAGGTATCAGTCAAAACAATAGCAGGATTTGTCTTCTTAGCTTCCCAGCGCTCCTTGAATTGCTTCTCGTTTATCACCGTAATTTTTTCATTACGGAGGAAAGCATTGATAGAATCACGCTCTCTATTTCGCTGATCTGCATATGTCTCAGAATCGCTACATGCAGCCATTGAGAATAGGGCCGCAAAGGCTATTACTATAAATAAAAATTTCTTCATTACCTAAATTATATTCATTTTAGCGGCAAAGGTACAAAAAAGATAACAGACTACCGAGAGATAATAGGTGATTTTATTATTATTTATCACTTATTACCATCCAAACGATAGTCTTTATCCAATACTTAACATAATTATCGCTATTATTGCAACAAATGAGCATAGGCCTCTATTGCCTTGCATGCTATCTGTTCTGCCTCTTCTATCGTAGTCATCAACTTACCGCCTGAGGCATTAAGGTGACCTCCGCCATTGAAAAACTTGGCTGCAACCTCATTACAAGGAAAATCATCTACCGAACGAAGACTCACCAGCACGCGGTTCTTTACCTCTGTGTCTTCGCGCAAAGATATCGAGAATTTAAGGCCACGAATACGCAGCGGTTCATTTACCAATCCTTCCAAATCGCCTTTTATGAAATGATATTGCTCCATCTCCTTGCGAGTAACACAATAATAAGAGGCATGTAAATTTTCAAAAACACGCAGTTTCTTATCCATGATATGCCCGCGGAAACGGATAGAATTGGTAGAATAATTATTGAAAACCTTGCGGTAAATTTTGTCCTTATCTATGTTCTTGGTTAGCAGTTCACTGATAATAAGATAGATAACGGGTTCATTAGAATTATAGACAAAACCTCCAGTGTCTGTCATCATGCCACAGTAAATGCATGTAGCCCATTGGCTATCCATCTGAGTAAAACCATCAAGTTGCCAAACGATTCTGAATATCAATTCACTCGTACTACTCATATGAGGATGAGAAATAAGTAAATCTACAGACATAAAAGGATCCAGATGATGGTCTATCATCACCTTCTTACCCTGATAAGATGTAAGAACTGGTTCCATCTCATCAAGACGGCTGGCACCATTGAAATCCAAACAGAAAACCAGATCTGCATTAGTAAAGGCAGCTTTAACTGCTTCCGGTTGCTTATCATAGCGAATAATTTCTTCTGTTCCAGGAAGCCAACTTATGGCATCTGGTATCATATCTGGTACACAGATTGTGGAATTCTTGCCCAAGGACTGCAAATAATAAAACCAGCCCAAGGAAGAACCTATCGCATCACCATCAGGTGACTTATGACAACATATTACTATACGATGAGAAGCCGCTATCATCTCTCGAAGGGTAGCGGCTTCTTGTTCTTTTAATATATTTATCTCCATGAAAGAAATATATTTACTGAAAAAGATTAGGATAAACGAATTTATCTTATCAAAAGAACTTATTAGAAAAGTTTGTTTGGATAAACACCCTCATCTATCAGGCTCTGAATTTTCTCTACAACGCTCTGGCGGTCTGCTGAATAAGTTACACCAAACCACTTACTTGTAGTATCCAATACCTTGACAGTAGAAGTACCTTCATTAATCAGTTTGTTGACCATCAATGGGATAAAGAACTCAGCTTTCTTGTTCTCCATATTCTTAGGATCGCTCAGGAACTCTTTGAAGTAAGCCTCACTGTGCTCAAAATAGTCAGGAGTAAAGCCCCATACGTTCATAGATACAGGAGTATTATCACCTACAGCTACCCACTGGCCTTCTTCGTCCTTATAAGATACCTTACCATCAATACGCATAATCTCAGTACGCTCTACACAAGTAGTCAGATTCTCATCTGCATCCTTAGAGCAAATACCACGTGCAACTGTACCATTGTCGCTCAAAGTATTGCCTACACGGAAACCTACCATTGCATAGCGATTCTTGCTACCCTCTGGAAGTTCTGAAAGGAACTTGCCGATTACCATAAAGCAATCACGATTATAGAAATCATCACAGTTGATAACACAGAAAGGCTCGTTGATAACATCCTTAGCCATCAATACAGCATGATTAGTACCCCAAGGCTTCTCACGACCTTCTGGTACAGAAAAACCTTCTGGAAGTGCATCCAAAGACTGAAAACAGAGTTCTGCTGGAATATGTCCTTCATATTTGGAAAGAATCTTCTCACGGAACTGATCCTCGAAATCCTTGCGGATTACAAAAACAATTTTACCGAAACCTGCCTGGATTGCATCATAAATGCTATAATCCATGATAGTCTCACCATTAGGACCTAGACCATCAAGCTGTTTCAAACCACCGTAGCGGCTACCCATGCCTGCCGCTAAAAGCAATAGTGTTGGCTTCATATTATTTATTTTATTAATAGTTGATAGTTTAATACTGACTGCAAAAGTACTAAAAATTTTGCGAGTGCCACTATATTTTCTCTTTTTTTTAGATTTAAATCAAATAAAAGTAAAAGTTCTGCCGTTTTATAGCATTCAATGAACGATTTACCGTATTCTGAGAAACATTTTACTGTATTCCGAGAACCACCTTCAACATTCCTAAATTGGAAGTTCAAAAATAATTTTCGACATTTATAGAAACTTTTGTCGATATCTACAGAAACTTATTCTGGTATTTCTAAAATCCGGCATTCCTAGAAAGGATAGCCCACGGCAAAATGGAAACTATGAGAATCTTTGAATCGGTGAATATTATAAAATCCGTTCTTGCCAGTTTCGTAAGGAAGATGCAATCCAAGTCCCCAATCCAGACGAATCACAAACATTCCCATGTCATATCTGACACCAACACCCGTACCCACAGCCATCTGTTTAAAAAAGTTTCGGGCATAAAAATTTCCATTTTCGCTATACTCCTCTTCATGGATATTCCAGACATTACCCATATCCAGAAATATTGCACCATACAAATCACCCCAAATTCTTGGTCTATATTCCAGATTGGCAACAAACTTAATGTCACCCGTCTGGTCTATATATGAGAACTTACTATTAGTAGGCGCAAATTTGCCCGGTCCGATACTTCTTACATTGAAAGCTCGGATGCTATTGGCTCCTCCTACATAGAACTGCTCATAATAAGGAGCTTTTTCCGTATTTCCATAACTCCAGACTACACCAGCATTCAAATGCCCAACAAGCGTGGATTTTTCCGTCAACTTCCAATATTTTACGAAATCAGTCTCTAACTTAAGAAATTGTGCAAAAGGATTTTTAAACATCTGCTTATCCTTATCATTCCATTTTTTGCCTGCTATCAGATAACCTGTTGCCAAGACATTACCAGCTTCGCTCACCGTAGTAGACCAGGTGATAGGATGACGATAGTTGAGCGGACTATTATAGGTATAGGTATAGCTCATCTTTGGCACAAACTGATCGCGCATAGATATCTGGAGATATGGATGCTTTGCTAGTACGCTATCAAAAGCTGCCGTTCGAGCATTCATATACTCGTAAGAAAGGACAAGAGGACTGAATGAATGATGATGCTGGGAAGAAGTGGACCAGTTATATGTCAATTCGCCAGACACAACATGACGACGAAAATAACTTGCCCTATTTAGCACATTCATAGAAGTCTTGACGGTAGTTGTCGGAGTTCCATAAAAACTTCGTGGGAAACGACCCGCCCTGAAGCGTCGCTCGTTCTGAGCCATTGTGCGAAACATATTCCAAGGAGTTATGATTCGTGGGAAAGATAATGAAATATCCGAACCATACTCATAGGAATTTATATGAGTTGATTTAGCACCTTCTTGTTGTATTGTCTGCCATTCATAGGAACCATGCAAGTTGATATCCAGTTTTTCTCCACCTTTAAAGGCATTTCTCTTAGTCAAACCTATCACAAGTTCAGGTCCTACTCGTCCTGTAGTCTTTCCCTTTGCATTCGCCTCGATATAGAAATCATAGGGTTTGTCAAATACCAAGTCGATAGTCGCATCCAATGTATCACACAGGGATACACAGGAATCATTTATCAACACCCTGTCATTAGAAGAAAGACGTGGCGAAAACTGAATACTGGTATAGCTAAACAATCCCATTGCCTGCAGATGATTTTTAGCAGCCTCCTCATTTTCTATCTTATAGAGACGATTTGGGAAAAGCTTTAAGTCTTTCAAAACAACTCCTGCACGTATCGGCATCTTTCGTCCATTATAGTAAAATTCCAGCTTGCCCCTTACGAAAGAATCTTTCAATTCTTCCATAAAATTTCTTTTAAAATTGAATTTCACATGACCTATGTACCATTTACGCAAAGCCATTGTATCAATACTATCAGCCATTATCAGACGAACTTCAGCCTTACCCGGCGTTCCTAAAGTATCAGCCAGATAAGATGCATATCCATTTTTATAGAAATAATAACCATTATTACGGAACAACCGGGTAATACGCTGGCGTTCCTGCTCGAGCTTAGAAATATTAAATGGTGAACCTGTTCGGATAACAGCCAGGTTTCGGGTAGAATCTATCAGTTGCTGACCTTCATTCGGGAATCCAAGATACTTGACAGTATCAAGCGTCCAAAGATGTCCCATATCTACATGATAAGCAACTTTAGCTTTTTTCGGATTGTTGTCAGTAACAACATCGTAAGTAACTTTACCATTAAAATAACCATACTTGTCCAACTGATTTTCTGCAACCTGCGCACGAAGTTGAGGATTTACATTCGACATCAGCTTCGGTTTAGAACCAAAAGCCTTTGTTATCCATTTAGCAACACCTCCTTCTGACTGCGAAAAGGCATTCCATATCCATAATCTTACGGGGAAAGGAGTACGATAATAACTACTTCCAAAAAGGGCACCATTTGGAGCCGAAGCCAGCACATTCTCCATTTCCAACATTGTAGTATCTGCATAGCCCGATTTTTCGTAATTAGAATATTCAATAGGCTTCAATCCCGTAAAAAGCTGCTGCCCCTCTTTTAATGCACTCGTAGAAGAACATGCCAGCAAAAAAGGTATTGACATTATTAATGTCAACACATATATAATAATGTATAATTTACTCTTTCTCATAATCATTCATTAATCAAAGATAACCAAGAAGTATTTATTACAGCTTCTCTCCTAACGGATCAAAGAATCGAGGCTTTACAGAAGTACTATCCTCCATTTTTTTTCTCACAATAGTATCTTGTCTGACATTTTCAACTGGAACATCTTGTTTTTCCGTCTTGAAACGGAAAATATCCTTGAAGTGTTGTAACTTTCTGCGCCACATAAAACCAACGCCATATTCACCGACCAGGCCTTCCAACCAATCGTAAGTATTGTTGTTATAAAAAGCACGGATATACTGCGAAGCACCTTCATTAAGTCTATATTGCAGCTCTACATTATTGAAGAACGAATCGTTATTTCCAGCATTCTCCATTTCTGCTCCAGAAGAAACTTTTCCACCTATGGTGAAACTCAAACGATTATTGAAGAAACGTTTGGCAAACTTGAAATTATAGTCTGTATGCAAAGCTCCGGAAGCGTTCGTAGAATTATCCACGCTCATACCAAGATCCAGTCCCAAAGATCGCATGGCAGAACCTGCAATATTATTAATCTCCGAATTAAGAAAACTGCTCAAGGCACTGTTCATAGAGAAATCGCTGGTATTTCCACCAGAAAGATACATACCAGATGCAAGCATCGTAACTGCAATTTTACCTCGTTCCTCAATACTCATTGTATTCAATTCATCCTGCATTGTCATATCATTAGGAGCAGAAATGATAAACTGAATACCTGGCTTACTCAATGTCTGGGTCAACTTCACACCACACACAAAATCCACAGAGCGACCTGTTCCCTGTCCCTCATTAACAGTAGATTTCATATTTTCTGTCGCAGTAATATTAAGAATAGGATTGAAAGGATCACCCGTAAACTCAAGGTAACTGCCATCTTGTATGGTAAAGGTCTTCAATGGAATAATTGGCAATGAGTACTTCATCGCTCCATTATTTAATGTATATTTACCAGTCAACTGAATATTATCGACAGGGTTATATTTCATTTGCAAGTCACCGCCACCCATCAAATCTATATAGTTCGTCTTTTCTTCATTCAGAGCACACAGAATATGAGCAGATTCATCAATAGACATACTGAGCATCATATCAAATCCTTCAATGGCTGGACGCACAATAGTCTCTTCCTTACCACTCTTAAAATCAGTGAACTTCACCAACTCATCCAACTGAGAATCGGTTGACAGTTCTGATTCACGTAAGACATAAGTCATATCTGTATTTCCCAACACATCCAATTTTCCACGCATCTGAAGGCTGGTCAAAGGACCTTTCATCATTGCAAAGAAATTGACATAAGCTTTACCAAATGCCTCAGAGCGCAAATTCTCCTTAGCATCTATCAAAAGGAAGTTCTGAGCTCTCATACGTAAGTCGAGCATCATTCTGTCCACATTAGAGAAATCCAGATTTCCTTGCAGATTTAGCGGACTCTCATTGTTTGCATACATCATGAAGTTTTCGAAGAGTAACTTGCTATCTACGATACGCACAGGATCATCGTCAAAACGCATAGAAATTCCATACGGTTCACTTATCAGATATGCAGAATCCAGATAAACCTCACCTTCCACATGCGGTTTATTCAGAGCACCCTTTACAGCAAGTTCACCTTCCCCATATCCTTTCAAACCAAGCAACTGGTCTGGAACAAATCCATTGATAAAGTGAAGCGGAATCTTATCAAGCCCTACAGTAGCATCAAGATATCCGGCTCCTTCAGACTGATAGGTACCCTTAACTGTTGCCACATCCTCACCCTCATAAGTCAGAATGCCATCTACATAATGAGAACCATCGCTCTTAGGCATATAGACAAATTCAGACCCAACATCGCCCATCGGACATTTCTCATAGACAAGGTTATCAATCTTCAGATTAGAAGAAACAGAAAGTTCTTCCTTTGTCTGAATAACGTGGAAGTCACCATCCATGATGCCAGAAATATCAGGCATATAAGGAATGACGCTCAGAACCTTATCCAGGTTGAATTTACTCAAACTGACCGTTATATCCTGCAATGCGTCCTCATTTTCATCATTAGAATAGACTCGCACGCCCATACCACCAGAAGCTGTCAACAACAGATTAGCCGATACTCGCTGATCATCAGAGAGCATCAAGTAATTATCAGCATTAGCCTTAAACTTCTTATAGCCAAGAATTGGATGCGTATCCGTAAGTGAAACTTTGATTCCATTATCCTGCATCAAAGCCGCTAATCCTACATCAAGACCTAACTTATTATTGGCATCATAGAGTTTTGCCTTAATATTCGAACCTTTTTCCTGCAATTCACCATCCACCAAGGCACGGAAAACATATTGTGGATTTTTCTTATTATTTTCTATTCTTGCAGAATAGCGGATAGTGTCACCCTTAGTATGCACAAGAGCACGTATCGTATCCAACTGAACACCTTGGACCACCATAGAATCAACATGAAAAAATCCATTCAATCCCATAACAGGAGAGGCATTCAGATCCATCTCAACTGTTTTAAACTGATATCCACAATATTCGATAAAACGGGAAATAAAATTATTTTTTCCTGAAGAAAGATAAATATGCCCCAAAGGAAAATTCTGGCGAAGACGAATCTGGTCTATCTTGCGATTCTTCATCTGACTGAATATTTCTCGTTGCAATCCATCTATATGTCCAAGCAGTTTTTTATACCCTCCATGAGCATCCATATTAAGATGAAAATCACCACAATCTACAATAGCATGAGTTGTATCCTTACGCGTGAACACATCCAAGAGAACATCTACTGGTCGATAAACTTTATCTGCTGTACGCAAAGTAATATCACCCACAGAAGCTTGAAGATTATAAAAATCTTTCAAATCAGTATTGACATCCATGTAGCCACACAAAGCTGCCTTCATCGGTTTTTCTACCAATTGCAACAGATAAAGGTCTGCCTGTCGGACATCAGCTTTTATTGTAGCCTGCACCTTCTTCGTATTAGTCAGTGCATCCAAACTTACCAACCCTGTAAGAAATTGATTTTTACTATCCACATCAGCATGCACCTTTCCGTGAGCAACATGAGCAATCGCCAGTACATTATTTATCTTATATTTCCCATAATGAACTGAAGATACTTGAGCCTTAGCAGCCAAACGGGTGGAAGGTGACAAGAAATCAGTACCCACTCCTTTGGCTTTTATATTACCACTAAAAGCATACAAATCCTGTTTTGGAAGGAAATGCTTCGCCTGAACATTCTTGGCCTGAATTTTGGCATCGTAAGCCAGACGTCCCAAATCTATTCCACCAGTAGAGTTAGTTTTTGCGATAACAGAAGCATCTATATTCAAACTACCTCTACCCTCAGTTAAAGCCAACTTGGTAGCATATCGTTGACCATCAACATTTATATTTCCCTTAATTCCAATACCATTAGGAACACATATTTCTTTCATCAAAGAAGGCTCCAACATGGCTGTAATGAAACCTAAGTTGTAGGTACGAGCATTTAAGTTGACATTTGCCTTCAACTTATTCATATCCGTCAAACAGCCCATTGTTCCATGGGCGGAAATTTCAAAGGCAGAAGGTAAGACAGCCTTCAACCCATCAAAGGCCAATTGCTGCAAGTTTCCTTTTACCGATCCTTTCAACTTAAGAGGGTAATAAGGCCACAGTTTTTTCATTTTTTCAGGCATTGCATCGCCTGCAAAAAGCATCAAATCAGATTTACCCAGACTTCCATCAATCAATGCAGCGAGATGCCCAGGATTACTCTCAGCGAAAGCATCCATATCCATATCCACAGTTGCCTTCAACTGTGATACAGGAGTCTTGAGATAAAAATCCGGCAATGCTAATTTGGTAGAATCCATCACGAATCTACCATTCATTTGCGATATAGACAAGCCGCTCTTTTCCTTAAATTGCGCCTCACGAATTTTGACATCTATTTTGGAATCACAATAATAGAACGAATCCGCCTTCAAATTCATCCCAGATAAAGCCAGATGATTGAAGTCTATACCAGAAACGGGCTTTTCGAAATTATTGTCATAAGAGACCCATCCGTTTTCCCAATCCAACTTCTTAACCTGATATAATCCTTTGAAAAGATCAAGATACGTTTCTTGAGCTAACGCATTTCCAAAATAAGCACTTACCTGAAGAGTATCCCCAGGCATATGCAACGTAAGATTAGTGTTTTTTAATTTCAGCTTTTGTAGATTGATTTTCCAAAAGTTTTCACTTGGGGCAGTATCTGCAGGTACAGTATCACTTAGCTCAACAGCCAATTTAGCATCAGCGAGCAATGCATTCTCTACTAAAACATGCTCATTGGCTAAATCAATACCATGTGCCTGGACACTAAGTTTTCCGACATTTCCTTTGATACGCGCCTCGTGAATAAAATTGGCAGTATTCACTTTCATTCCATCGAAATCCAACTGATCAACCATCACTTGACTATGGAAAATAGGCATCAGTTGAACATCAACTATCATTTTTCTAATGCCAGCAATAGTATCTTTTTTTCCACGCAATGAAAGATTAGTGCTATTTTTAAGAGAGTCTATAGGTTGCAGAACCTGCACACCTTCCACGCCAAGCCGTAAAGGGAATACCAGCTTTACGTGATCCACAGTAACATCCATGCCCGTAGATTCAGAAGCATACGCTGCCACATGCCTTACTGCCCAATTCTGAACGGGTGGCAAATAAAGCATAACAGCAAGTATCATGATGAGGAGTATCGGAGAAAAGAGAATGAAAACACTCCATTTGATATACTTCTTCATAGGCATAAAGGTTTAGATGACTAAAACACTTCTAAATTGGTGCTATCGCTCGCCATAGATTATCATCCGGCAACGGAGCTTCAATTGAAATCAACTCCTTAGAAACAGGATGTAGGAATTCAACATGATGAGATAAAAGACAGATACTACCATCAGGATTGCTACGTGGGGAACCATATTTCAAATCTCCCTTGATAGGACACCCCATTTTAGCAAGTTGACATCTTATCTGATGATGACGACCTGTCATAAGGTTCACTTCCAATAATGTATAATGGTCTGTACGGCCAATTACTTTGTATTTTAGAATTGCTTTCTTGGAATTTTTCACCTCATGATCATAAGCATAACTTTTATTCTGCTTCTCATTTCTCACTATCCAATGCGTCAAAGTCGCCTCTGGCTCCTTCGGCGTATTCTTAGTTATTGCCCAATAAGTCTTATGCACATCTCCATCACGGAACATATTGTTCAAACGCGAAAGAGCTTTAGACGTTTTGGCAAAAACTACAAGCCCAGCAACAGGGCGATCAAGGCGATGTACCACCCCCAGGAAGACATTTCCCGGTTTGTGGTACTTGTCCTTAATATATTTTTTTACAGTCTCCGAGAGAGGCACATCACCGGTTTTATCACCTTGAACGATTTCACCACTTCTCTTGGAGACTATTATAATATGGTTGTCTTCGTAAACTACCTGCATTATTTTTTTAATAAAGGATAGATTACATATTCATACCACCATCGATCTGGATAACCTGACCACTTACGTAGCTTGACATATCAGAAGCGAGGAAAAGGCAAACGTTAGCGATATCCTCAGTCTGACCACCGCGACGCAAAGGAATCTTCTTCATCCAATCCTTACGGATATCCTCTGGCAACTGTGCAGTCATAGCAGTCTCAATGAAACCAGGAGCAACGGCATTAGCACGTACGCCCTTAGGACCCAACTCCTGAGCAATAGACTTAGCAAGCGCAATCATACCAGCTTTAGAAGCAGCATAGTTACACTGACCAGCATTACCATGTACACCTACAACAGAAGCCATATTAATGATAGAACCACCACGCTGGCGAAGCATAATAGGAGAACAAGCATGAATGAAATTGAAAGCAGACTTCAAGTTAACATTCAAAACTGCATCCCACTGAGCCTCACTCATACGAAGCATCAAACCATCCTTTGTAATACCTGCGTTATTTACGAGGACATCAATAGAGCCAAAGTCTTCATGAATCTGCTTAACGGTCTTCTGTGTCTCCTCAAAATCAGCAGCATTACCTGCATAAGCACGGCAAGTTACTCCAAGAGCTTCAATTTCTTTACGGGTAGCCTCCAAACCAGCTGCCATTTCGTCATTGAGTACAAGATCTGTAAAGGCGATATTAGCACCCTCAGAAGCAAATTTCATAGCGACAGCTTTACCAATGCCGCGTGCAGCACCTGTTACAAGGGCTGTCTTACCTGTTAATAATCCCATTTTGTAAATATTTTAATTGAATTAGTACTTCTTTATCTATTCAGATAATATCAGATAATAAAAAATTCTCGAAATAATTAAAGTTTCAGACCGGATTTTCCTAAAGCACCATATACAACTTTGGCAACCAAAGGCCTACTAGACTCAACATTCAATCCATGTCCCAATCTGCCATAAATAAATGGAACTTCCAATCCTTTAATACAATAATGCGTAATATCCGCCACTAAGTCAACATTATCTATGTCGAATTCTCCTTCTTCCTTGCCTTCGGCATAAACACGTCTGAGAAGTTCTATTTCATCTTCATCAAAGTTTTTTCTTGCCTTTTCCACCATCCATATATTACGGAAGAATTCAGCTCTCAAGTTTCCATTACGCACTACAGTTTCCTTAATCATACTTAAATGCGTATAAATCAACTCAATAATCTTATCCTGTGGTCGGATTTTACTTGTAGCAACCTCATCCAGTTTATCAGAAAGGCGCTCCAATTCAGACTCTATCACAGCATAATACACATCTTCCTTTCTACTGAAATATGTATAAAGAGTGCGACGTCCTTTACCAGAAGCCACAGCAATATCATTCATGGTAGTATTAGCAATACCATTCTTAGCGAATAGTTGTCTAGCGACATCTACCAATTTCTGTCTTGTTTTGGATATTGACATGATCAGATACCTCCATATTGATTTTAGTTGCACAATAATTTATCAATGTGCAAAAGTAGTAGTTTTATTCGACATAAACAAAAAATAAGTGTTAAATCTTTGCACATGGGTAAAATTATCAGGCAATAAAGAAAAACTATAGTAATATAAAACAAAAAAATGGTAAGAAGAAAACTTCTTACCATCATTTAGTTGCGGCGGCAGGACTAAACCTTCTAACCGCCCAAACTACTAAGATAAGTTGTTAATACCAAGACCAAATTAATATTAATTGTACCTGTTCCTTATTATAGAAGAGTTATTTTACTAACTTTCGTTCGTATTTAGTCTCTATTTTCCTTACTTTCTAACAATTTTATATAATTTTCTAACGTACAGATGCGCTTGTCCTTCTCCAAGATTAACTCTTTTAGATACTGGGATTCAAGCGAAGCGTTACCAATAGCGACCGTGGACATTACATTATTTGAGCCCACAACTGCTCCCGTCCCACTCGAAGCCCAAGATGGTGCGGTAAAGAGATCATCCATAGAGCACTTCAATACATCACGCAGACGCTCAAGAGTATCACTACGGAGATTCTTTGCTTTCTCCAGATGGTAGAGGTCGGTGGATTTACTACCGAACATTTGCTTTTCAAACTCTTTTTTAGTTAATCCAGCATTTGCTATTAACTGTCTGAGTATCTGACCATTAAACATAATTATACTATTTAATTAATAATATTTAACTAACTATCATTAGTAATTTTACTTATTATCGTTAGTCTTTTCTAATTTTTATTCGTAACTTTGCAACAAAGTTAATAATAATATTTCAATTATGGAAGAAAAAAAGCAAAAAAATGATGAGAAAAATTCATTGCTCGACTGGTACAATGAAATTCCACGCAAAAAGAGAAGCAAGTTTATACTTGCCCTCCAACTGAAGTTCGGTATGTCTGCATCTGGCATCTATGACAAAATTAAAAAAGATAACTGGTTGCCATACCAAAAAGATATTGTCGATGAAATTATCAACGAAGGAGCATGGGAAAAATTGTAATAAGATGCAATCATAAGCAACTTGAAGCCATCAACAAAGACTTCGAGGATGCAAATGTCAATGCGGAGGTTTGCTATGGAATTTTCCACAAAGGCGCGACTAATGTCGAAATTTCATATGATGATGCAGAGGTTGGCATCGTCGAGGGTATTGTCAAATATAGAATGAAGAACAATGAAAAAGAAGATTAAAATGAAATCTATCGAGGATGCCATCACAGAAAAGTTCCCCGATGTTATCATACACGAAGTCAGAAATAGTGCCAAGTTTGGTATTCGCATACTTGGCACTATTCCTGCCCAAGACGAATATGATAAAGATCATATCGTAGAATGGACTGGGGACGGAAGAGCCTCAGAGTGCTACATCGATAGCAGAGACTACAGGGAAATTGCTTGGAACGAGGAGGAGCAAAGACCAGAATATATCAAAGCCAAGCTGCTCATCCACAACGATAGATTTAACGTACAGGTAGATGCCTCCAAGTAAATGTCTAAGTTGCCCAATAGGGGTGAACTGCATCAATGGAAGATACTGTCCCCTATTTCGCAGATATGTAGAGCATAAATCTGAACCACTTGGATGCACCCCAAAAAGAATTAGCGATTATGAAAGCAATAATAACGTTAGAAACAGGCTATAAGGTTATCTGTGATATCCTTACCCCCCCACGCCGTAAAGAGCGTGAGACGCAGGCTGAGTACGAAAGACGTTTTGTCTCGGAACTCAACCTGTCCCAACCAAATGCTGTCAACAAAGTCATAAAGTGTCATATCCTAAGGCATTAAGGCTATCGAAAGTAAGTATTTTGTTTTGAGCTTGCTTTGCAATAACTTTGCAAGCGAATTTTAATAAGGGAAAAGAAATATGATCAAAGCAGAACAAATTTATCAAGCGACAAATGACGGCCTGGACATTATCTTCGCACTATATCCAGATGCTAAAAATTGCTTCGCTAAATACTGTATCAATGGCAATGTCAAAAAACACTTTGCTATAAGAAACGAAAAGACCCCTTCCTGCAGCATCAAAAAATACGATGCCTGCTGGAAGGTGACGGACTTTGGAGGCGAAGGTGTAGCAGAATCACCTATCGACCTCTATATGAAAGAGAAAAACATCAGTCGCTTTCCTGACGCTATCCTACGATTGGCTGCAGAGTTCAACGTCAGCGACGAGTTGAAGAAGGATGTCAACAAGCCAACCTTCGCTGAGCGAGATGCCACCATAGAGGAGAAAGACGGCACTCGCATATTTGAGCTCAAGGAGAAGTTTACCGACAACGAGCTGAGTGTACTTGGTCCAAACGTCAAACAGGAGCACGTCGATGCGCTCAACTGGCACTCTGCCAAATGGATTGGCTACGTAAAAGACCGCAAGGTTAAAATCAAGTACAGTAATGAGCACTATCCGATATTCATGCGTGAGTGCCTTGTATCTCCGGCTTCAGGCGATAAACCGGAAGTCAAGTTCTTTAAGATATACGAGCCTCTTAACTATCAAAAGCAATGGCGATTCTCTTATACACCTGAAGGCATAAAACCAAAATCATACATCAATGGGCTTGCCGAGCTGAAAGCAGCTTACCACGAATTTAACAGACGTGAGGAGGCCGAATACAACAAGACCAACACCGATGAGTCCAAGCCTTACAAGGAAAAGAAGTTACCTGAAGCTTTCATCTGCAGTGGAGAGCGTGACAGTCTCTGTTGCCGATCCTTGGGCTACCACCCTCTATGGTTCAACTCCGAGACTTACAAGTTGAGTGAAGAAGAATACAAAGAAAGCATGAAATATGTCGAGGTACTCTACAATATACCAGACATTGACGAGACGGGCATTGCTAAGGGTACAGAGTTAGCTCTGCGCTTCATCGATGTTCATACAATATGGCTGCCTTCATGGCTTCGTACTTACCATGACAACCGTGGTAAGGGGCGCAAAGACCTACGAGACTGGATGGAGTTGCGCAATACACGCAAAGACTTCCGCAATCTTATGACACTTGCCATGCCAGCTCGCTTCTGGGTGAGCAAGCTCAACAAAAAGGCCAACACCTGGGACCATTACATTGACACTGCGTGCCTCTATAATTTTCTTCGCCTCAATGGTTTTTACACCTTACATGACGACAACTCCACAATTACTAAGTATGTCCGCATCACAGGCAACATCGTCAAGCTCATAACAACAAGAGACATCCGAGAGTTCTGCCGTCAATGGGTCATCGATAGAGCTGAAAAGCGAGATATCCTCAACCTGGTTCTGAATACACCGAAGCTCTCCAGCGCTGCGCTCGACTCACTGCAAGAGATTACGTTAGACTTCACCAGCTACACCAACCACTCACAACTATTCTTCTTTCCTCGAGTCAGCGTAGAGGTCAGCAAGGATGGCTTGACGGAGTATCAGCGTGAAGGCAGTTCGTTGAAAAACTACGTGTGGCAAGAGAATGTCATCGATCACAACTTCAAAAAGTTAGACGACATGTTCGCTATATCTCGCACCATAGATGAGGATGGAAGACCGAAGTTTGACATTGAGATCAAAAGCGTGAAATCCCATTTCTTCGGATACCTCATCAACGCCTCACGCACCTATTGGCGCAAGGAGCTGGAGTATGCTTTCGAGGACAAAAGTATTGATGAAAAGGAGGCTTACCATAAGGCTCACCTCTTCGATATAGCAGGCGTTGGTCTCGCCGACACTGAGATCCAGGAGCAAAAACAGAATCTGATAAACAAGATTTTCACATTCGGCTATATGCTCCATCACTACAAGGCACCATCAAGAGCATGGGCGCCAATGGCCATGGATAATAAAATCGGCGAGAATAACGAGTGCAACGGTCGTTCCGGCAAGAGTTTCTTCTTCAAGACCCTCTCCTTGCTGATGAAGACTGTTAAACTTTCCGGGCGCAACCCGAAGCTGATGGACAACCCTCATGTCTTCGACCAGGTTACCCAGCACACTCAAATGCTGTTGCTTGATGACTGCGACCGATATCTCAACACAGGTCTCTTTTACGACAACATTACTTCAGATATGACAGTAAACCCTAAGAATAACCAAAGCTTCACGATTCCTTTTGAGGATAGTCCGAAGATTGCTTTCACCACTAATTATGTGCCTGCAGACTTCGACCCATCCTCAGAAGCAAGATTGCTCTATATGGTGTTCTCAGACTATTACCACCAGCGCACAGAAGAAAACGACTACCAGGAGACACGCAGCATCCGTGATGACTTCGACGAGGATCTGTTCTCAAAGACATACACCGAGGATGAATGGAATGCGGACATCAATTTTTTCCTGCAGTGCTGCCGTTTTTACCTCTCCTTGGCCAATGAACCCATCAAGATCATGCCACCGATGGATAACATCATCAAGCGTAAATTCAAGGCTGACATGGGCGTAAACTTCGAGGATTGGGCTGCTACTTACTTCTCAGAGGAGAGCGAGCGACTCGATAAATTCATCGTGAGAGAGCGTGCCTTCAACGACTTCAAGCAATTCTCAGGCATCAACAAGGCGACAACTCAGAGCTTCACCAAGAAGCTGAAGGCATTCGTTGAGTTGTGTCCTTACATCAAAGAGTTGAACCCAGAAGACCTCTGCAACAGCCAGCATCGCATTATTAGACGCGATCCTGCCAACCCAGATGGCAGCCCTGTTGAAATGATCTATCTCAGAAGCAAAAAGAGTGATGTTAAAAAAGAGGAGACTCAAGCAAGCCAAGGTGATATACAACCCACCATTCCATTCAACATGACAGACGCTGGTGGATGTACTGACCCTTTCTGACCATCTATAAATAAAAGAATAGATAGCCCCAAGTTATAGTGCAAAGGTACAAAAAATATCTGAATTATGCAAATATTTTGAGCTAAATTTTCAAGCAATTTTTGCTGATTTCTATAATTCTTTTCCCATGTTACGAGGGAGCGGTGAGCATTGGCCCATCGCTCCCTTTTTCTTTGGCCAAGACACCCATCCAGCCGTTCTGACCGTCTCTCCTACGCTCTTTTCACGCCCATGCCGTCGTTTTCCCCACACCCCTTTCTTTTATTTTATACAAATCCTTTGTAACTCTGTAACAGGATGTTGGCAAAAGAGATAAACAACTGATAAATAGGGAGTTAAGCCGCATTTTCAGCGTTTACAAAGTTGCGTTACAACTACTTTACAAAAATTTTTAAGTTTGTAACAAGCCCATTCTAATACTGGTCATTAACTCCAAGATTTGTCTATGTAACAAAATCGAAAGTGTTACATTTTCTGTATCACAAAATCGTATCATAAAAAACACACTGATTATCAGCGACTTACAAAGCCAAGTTTGCATGATACAAAAATACAAACTTTTCGGACGAAATTATATCACACCAACTTTACTGATAAAAGTTAGTTTTTACTGATTATCTTTAGCATTCTCAAAAATTCTTTGTATCTTTGCCGCAAAAACCGCATATATATATGAATCCAGTAGTTTATATCAAGATTCCTACACACATCAGGCAATGGGCATATCATGCCTATGGCAACCCTGTTGTTTTTCCTGCCGGTGGCAATGAAGTGGCGGTGATCCGCAAGTTCACCACTAAACCTCCATCGACAAAACTCTCACTTGTTGAACAGGAGAGTCAAACAGAGCAGGAGGCTGCAGACTCCACAAAGCTTCATCAGAGTGCTTCTCATATATTTAAGGATAAGGAGTTCGAGGAGAGCCGTTGGCTCACTCATCCTGATGAATATCTCGCTATCATGCTCCCTGACTCCAAGGCTAAACCTGTGCGAGAGTACTGTTATCTCGGTCCTCGAGCAAGACGTGCCATCAAGGAGGTCATCATCGACCTCTTCAAGATGGATCTCTGGGCATCGCTTAAGGATATTGCTGACCGATCATGCCGCATATCTTCCATCATTTCTGCATGGTGCGAGCAGCATGGTATTGGTATCGATTATGAGGATACTGTGCGTCAATGCTTCTACAGAATGCGTGATCAACACGCAAAAAAAGGCGTTATTTTAAATTCTACAACAAGATTTAGTAAATGTTAGCATAAAATTTTCCGTCGCTGCGAACAACTCCGAACAAAACCGAAATATCCAAACAAACCCGAACAAGTCCGAACAACTTAGAAATATTTCAAAGCTTATGGCATACATCAAAAACATCATCAAAATAGAGGCGGCTGAGGCAGAGAAACTCAAGAGTGTGATCTTCCCAGCACGTCATCTTTGCATTCTTCCACAGGATGTCGAGTTTAGACAGATTCAGTGCAAAAATCCGTCAAGTTGTGAAATCTCCGACAAAGTAGAGTCTAAGGTTCGTATTTTCACGTCGAAACTCACCTTCAAGTCGTGTGAGCAAATTAATTCTGACGACATACCACTCGCATACAGGGTGACAACCGCCGATGGGTGCCGATACCTCATCGGGCGCGACCATCGCCCGTTTCCTGTCCTCACTCGCTCCGAGCTTATGCCGAGCTCGCACACCGACAGTTCACTCATCGCCTATACCGTTACATGGTCTGATGTGATAAAACCGCTCCAAATCATCGAATAAAAGTTTTTTTATTCTTCCCTCATATTATATAACTTTGCAGTGTTCTTATTCGCAAAGCTATATGAAATATCAAATATCAATCACTGGCTACATTGGGTCGTGGACTAAGAGAATGGTCCACGACATTCTCAATGACAACAAAGGCAAGCATGTAGATGTCTCCATCGACTCGCTTGGTGGAGAAGTTTCCGCCGGTCTCGCCATCTGCCAGATGTTCAAGTCACACGGTGATGTTACCGTTGACTTTCAAGCTGGCTTCTCTGCTTCCGCTGCAACCATCTGTGCGATGGGTGCCAACAAGATCCGCATGAGCAAATACACTTTACTCCTCGTCCACAAATGCTCCACGGAGCAATTTGTCTGGTCTGCACTCAACGAAGAAGAGATTGGATCTCTTATCGAACAGCTTCAGAAACAACAGGAGAACCAGCAGAAGATAGACAACATCATCGCCAACGTTTACTGTGATCGCTCCGGCAAAAAACATGAAGACATCATTAAGGTAATGTCAGAAGCTCTCTGGCACACCGTCGATGAGTGCATCAAGTTCGGATTCGTTGATGAGGCGATGGACGGCAAGCCTGCCGAGATTACCGAGCAGACACAAGACTTTATCAAGTACAACAACCTTCCAGTATTGCCAGAGGTTGTCAATTCATGGTACGAGAAGAAGCCAGGCTTCCTTGACCGTCTGTTTGGAAAAGACAAACAACATAACATTATTTTAAATATGATCAAGAAATGGACTCACATTAACAATGTCCTCAATATTGAGGGTATTGAGGCAGAAGATTCCGCAAAGGACTGCACTATCTCAAAGGAGCAGATGCAGAAGATTGAGGACAAGATGGCTGCCGATGCCAACTCCATCCATGACAAGGACGAGGCACTCACCAAAGCCAAGAATGAAAAGACGGCTTTGGAAGATAAGGTCAAGGACCTCGAAAAGGAGAGAGACGACCTGAAGGATAAAGTGAAGGATCTGGAGGAAGAGCCAGGTGGTAGCACCTCTACAGCTGTGGAGGATACCAAGGCTACGGATTATGATCCTATCGCAGTTGCTAACGCTTTAAAACAGTTTGTTTAATATGGGTAAGATTACAGAAGAAAACAAGTTTGCAGTGCCTGCCGATGTCGATGTTGCACTGCAGAAGACTGCTCAAACCTATCGCAAAGACTTGATTAAGATGCCAACGCATGGTATGGCAAAGTCTTTGAAGTACATGACACTCCGACCAGGCATCAGAGCATCCGAGACTGTTGGTGAGCTCATCGCAGATGCTCAGTTCGGTCCATACAACGAGACACGCAAGACGGATGCAGGTGTAAAAATTGTACCACGTACCCTCGAAGTCTTCTTGGGTAATGTCACAGTTCCATTCTCACCAAACTCAGTCTATTCTACAGTTTGGGGTGCCAACACCTTGAATGGCGAGGCTCTCAAGAATGTGCCAATCGCCCTCCAAGTTCTCCAGCTCATTGCCTTGAGACTTGGAAAGCATCTCGACCAGGCTCTCTTCAAAGCAGTTCGCAATGCAAGTGGCGACAAGTCCGTTGACCTCTTCAATGGTTTCGACACCATCGCCAAAGCAGAGCTGACCAACAACAAGCTCTCGGCTGACCTCGGCAACCTCGTCAAGGTTTCTGACATCCTTGGCGATAATCAGACTATCAACTCAGATAATGCCGTCGATTTTGCCCAAGGCATCTGCGAGGCTGCAGACGATGAGCTGATGAACGAGGAGAAACTCTACCTCTATGTCCCTCAGACATTCGTCAATCTCTACAACAAGGCTTTCGAGAAGCGATTCGGTTCCATTCCATACAACACCAAGTACGACCATAACAACGTAATCGGTTTTGAGAATGTGGAGTTTGCTGCTCTCGGCAACAAGAAGGATGCTCCTTTCTTCCAGTTGACCACAAAGAGCAATATGCTTGTGGGTGTCAACGAGGCTATCAACAGCGACGCAGAAAAAGTGGAGGTTGGCAAGTATGACTCTTGGCAACTCACTTATGCTGCCGCCAAAATTCTTGGTGTTCAGTATGAGAGCATCAACAAGGAGCGCGCCCTGTTCGTCACTGACGATGGCAGCAAGCCTCTTATCCAAAAGTCTGCCACCGCAAAAGGGAGCAATACTGTGAGTGGTAGCAGCGACCCTGTTGATGATGGCGAGGGCAAAGAATAAACTTTCACCTTATTATATATAGGAGACTAAATTATGGTTTGCACAACAAAAGATTTATATAAATCAGTCAAGAAATGTCCAGGAGTACGCATTACTCCTGGCATTCGCCCTAAGTTCTTAGCCATTCTGGCATCCCAGATTCTCAAATGGCCTAAGTTACCAACTACCCTGGAGGAGAAAGCAACCGACATGACTGCCCTCGTAACATACAAGGGCAGCTTCACGCTCGCAGCAGATGCCAAGTGGCATGTGGTTGACCTCGTGGCTCTCAAGTCAAACATCAGCTCCGAGACACAGGGCGAGGCTCCATCTGCTACCTTCCTCAACAAGGCAGAGTACATCATCGGGGGCATGGATGCAGACATCACAGGCTTCGGCGGCATGGCGGTTAACGATGAGTTGATTTACGCCCAGCAGATGCCTAACGGTCGTTTCCGCATCCTCGGTTGCGAGATGTTCCCAACCAAGTCAACATTCGCACAGAGCAGTGGTGCTGGTGCTACCGACGCCGTGACCTCTACCCTCAGCGTGGAGGCGACCGACGTGGTACCTGCTCCGTTCTATGTGGGCAAGTTGGAGACTGACGAGGGCGACATCAGCGGTCTCGATGGCTCCGAGTGGGTTGACCCTGTGGAGGGCGGTGGTGGCAGCTAATGCCTCCGTCAAAGTGTTTCATAGTCATTAGTTACTTTTAGATGCTTAGGTGGCTCTCGCTTCGTGCCTGAGCCACCTTTTATTATTTTCGCATATATATATGGATCATCAATTCACCAAACAAATACAGGCATGGCTCAACGCCAAGCATGAGAGCGATGCCGACATCAAGCGTGGCGCAGACATTCTCTTCCGTCTCAACCGAGACCGCTTCTACCATGCCCGTGCCACTCGCCAGCCACAGGCATACCGCTCCAACATCGAGTATGAGCTGGGCAAGTTCCTGAAGATACGACTCGCTGGCATGACCATCGAGGAAGTCAAGCAGATGAATGCTACCGTGATACCAGAGGCGCAAGCCATCATCAGCGAGGGCGCACCAGTCGCTACGACCGAAGAAACGACCGAGACGACCGATTCCATCGAGGAAGAAACCAACAATGACGATGCTGGGCTTCCATCCTCCGAGAGCGATGGTGTCGCAGTCATCCGCAAGGGCAAGCGCAAAGACCATGACTTCCTGCCCGAAGAGGTGGCTGCTCTCTGGGATATCAACGCCAAGCGATACAAGGAGATAAAATCAACCTTCGAGACGCTGAAGGCGATGGAGGACAAAGAACCATGCGACCGATACGAATATCTCAAGATACTCTCAGACCTCGACAAGAAATACCGTGCCGATATGCTCACCTACGACTCATACGCGGTCACTCGTGCCGACCGTGACCGTGTGGCTAAGGCTCGCCTCGCTGAGAATGGCAAACAAGGTTAAGGTCTCAGACCTCTTGCGTCCCATCAGCGAAGTGCAGACGCAAGCCTACTTCGGACGGCATCTGCACACCCTCGGTCTCATCAAGTGGATTCTCTCACAGACAGGCTCTGCAGAAGTGTGGGTGTCATCCTATTCTACCTCCGAGGAGTTCCTCCGTGGGTTCCGCCTGATGCGGCAGTCTGACAGCATCCGTTCGGCAAAGATGCTGCTCGATGTCAAGGCGAGCAAGAAGACCGTGCAGCTTTGGCGCATGATGCAGGCATGCTTCGACGAGGTCTATCTGGGTGAGAACCACTCTAAGGTGATCCTCTTCAGAGCCGCCGATTGCGTGGCGTCGGTCGTCACCTCACAAAACCAGACCTATGGTAGCCGTGATGAATCGACCATCGTCACTACAGAGCCACAAGTCTTCTATGATCTGCTCCATGGTTACCTGGAGCACTGTACTAACAAAAGTTTGAAAATCAATGGAAATTACACAGGAATTGATGAAAAACGTGCAAGACTTGGCAGAGACTTTGACTCCGATATCGGAGATGTCCGTCCTTTTGGATATTAACGAGGACGATCTGCGTGAGGAGATCCTGAAGCCTTCGTCTAAGCTTCACCGTGCCTACTACCTGGGCATGGCGACTGTGAAGCAGCAGCTTCGCAAGAATGAGCTTGACCTCGCTGCAGCCGGTTCGCCGCAAGCCGTGCAGCGCACACATGAATACCTGAACCAAATGTTAGAGGAGATTAGAGTATGAGAGAACCAGCCAACATCGATGCCATCATCGACCTCATGGACCGTACCCCCGAAGAGATGGATGCGCAAAATGTACCCACCCCTGTGCGTGACCGCATTTTGCGCATCCGTGCCCTCTATGCCTGGTGGCTCGTCAATCCTCGCAAGACAGATCAGGAATTGGTCTTCAAGGATATGCAAGATTATCGTGTGCAGCGCATGATGGCATACAACGATCTGCACCTCATCAAGCTCATACTGGGCAACCTTCAGCGTGTGTCCAAGGACTTTGCCCGTTTCCGCTTCGACCAGATGATACAGCGCACCTACGATAAGGCTGAGTCCATGGGCGATGCCCGTGCCATGGCTGCTGCAGCTGCTGCCTACGGTAAATATCATCTTCTGGATAAGGAAGATCCTGTGGATAATGGCTACGACCAGATTCAGCCTCAGGTGTTCATCCCTACCACAGATCCTCGTCACTTGGGTCTCAAGCGCATTCCTAACGTGATGACCACCATCAAGAAGCTCATCAAGAAATACACCGACAACTCCATGGATCTTGTCAAAATCGAAGCTGAAGACTATGATGAGCAACTCTTGGAATATACACCAACAGAAGAAATCAAGGAGGATGCTCAATGATCGATCAATATCTAAACCCAGCACAGATGGAGGTCAACTTCATCAACGCTCGAGACAACGTGGTAGTGGGCGGTCGAGGCATAGGCAAGAGTGTACTCCACTCCATGTTCAACCTGCGCAACATGCAGCGCATGCCTGGCAGCAATGGTGGCTTTGTCTCCGCCAATGCAAAGCGATGTCTCACCAATACCATACCGTCCATGCTTCAGCACTGGGAGCGATGGGGCTTCCATCGGGGCAAGCATTATCTCATCGGGGTCAAGCCACCTAAGAAATTGGGATGGCCTGACCCGGTCATTCCTCCTTCCAACTGGGAGAACACCATCTCTTTTTATAATGGCAGTATAGGTACCATTATCTCACAAGACCGCAAGGGCACGTCTAACTCCCTCTCGCTTGACTACCTCGACATCGACGAGGCGAAGTTCATCGACTTTGAGCAGCTGAAGGATGAGACCTTCCCTGCCAACCGTGGAAATGTCAACCTATTCGGTCAGCATTACTACCACCATGGCATGCTTATCACCTCCGATATGCCGGTCACCAAGAAAGGTTCCTGGTTCCTCAACTACAAGAAGGATTGCGACCCTCACCTCGTGGAAGCCATCTCCTCGCTCGTGGTCGAAGAGTTTGACATCCGCAACCGCATCAAGACATCGGGACACATCAGTCTATATGCCAAGCGTCGCCTAAAGGAAATAGGCTTGCTGCTGGCACAGTTGCGTTCCAAGACTCTCTTCTACAAGGAGTATTCCTCTGTCTATAATGTAGAGGTGCTCGGCATGGAGTTCATCAAGCAGATGAAGCGAGACTTGCCTGCGCTCACCTTCCAGACCTCCATCATGTGCAAGCGGCCATCCATCTCGCTCGATGGCTTCTACTCCAACCTGCGTGATGTCAACTTATACACGGCTCCTAACCTCGACTTTCTCGATGGCCTGGAGTATGACATCGATAAGCTACAGCATGTGGATGCACGCATGGATGCAGACGTTGATCCTGACCGTCCGCTATGCATAGCGTTCGATGCCAACGCACTCATCAACTGGATGTGCGTGGGACAAGACAACCTGCGTGGAGAGGCTCGTTGTCTGAAGAGTTTCTTTGTGAAGTATGAGAATAAGCTGCCTGCCCTGCTCGATAAGTTCATGGAGTATTACCAGTACCACCGATGCAAGGAGGTTAACTTCTACTACGACTCTACCTTCGTGGGCAACAACTACGCCCTGATGAATGATGACTTCCATACCTTCATTGCCAACTATCTCACAGACCATGGCTGGTATGTCAACGAGGTCTATCTGGGCAACCCGATGGGACACCTGGAGAAGATGCTGCTCATCAACCGTATGTTTGTGGGCAAAGCTGAGCACCGTGCCATGATCAACAGCGAGAACAATGAAGATCTGCTCATATCCATCCGTCTTGCTGGTGTGTATAATGGCAAGAAGGATAAGCGAGGAGAGAAGCTGGCAGAGACCGAGGAGGACAAGCTAGAGGCTCGCACCGATGGCTCCGATGCCTTCGACACACTCATGATTGGCATAGAGAAATTCCCGCAGTCCGATGGCTACATCTCTACTGGCTCCATGCTCTGATATTATTTTTTTCATACGACTATAGGTGGTTGGCATTCTCGCTTGACCGCCGTTTGGGGGAGTTCGCAGCGATGCGGACTCCCCTTTTTTGTGTTTAGCACTCTTACAAACTTCTTAATACTTGTTTACATATTCCGTCTTTTCCAAGGGTCGGGAGGCGCGCTCGGGCGCAGGGCGGTGGGGGGTCGTTTCCGACGCAAAGGGGAACTTTTTCCCCTTTGAAACCCTAAAACCACGATAAAACCGAGGTTTTCCAAGCCGTGGGTGTGGAAAACCTGTCGTAAAACGACACATTTTGCATCCTCCAAACCGAGGTCGAGAGGTGCAAAATGTCGTGATTTCATCGCTCTAAGGTCTGTTTTCCGCTCCAAAGACCGCAAAACACGGTTTTCTTGATACGCAAATTTTCTTTTTACCCATTTCTATACAGATGTTAAAATTTGCGCTATTCAAACGTCACAGAGGCTTAACACCAAGGTAAGGCAAAGCCTTTTCTTTGTCCGCTTTATCCGCTCCGAGAGCAGCCCTTTATAGGTAGCCCATCAGACTTTATCCCTTTTTCCTCAGCAAATTTACGGCGGACGGTACCTACCAAGTACTGGTTCCCGATTTCTGCGAAAACTTTCTGGCAGCCTTCCACAATCACAGATTGGGTATTCCTGTAACTTTTAGCCGAAATTCCTTGGTCTTCATACCTCTTCTCCACTCGTCTCATTGCACCGTAAAAAGTGACAAAAAAGCCTGACGGGCAGAATAAAAAAAACTCTCAGACGGGCAGACAAAGACGAGTTCAAGTAAAAAGCTCCTTTAGCCCTCTGGGTAGAATAAAAATTTTAAAGCGTATGAAGACTTTCAACTATTACGAGTACAACTCCAAGCGTTTCGACCGCTCAGCCAAGGCAGAGCAAGTAAGAAACTTCATCTTTGCCTTCAAGGATGGCAAGAAGTGGGCGACAGACTATGCAGCCGACATGGTGGCAAAGTCATTCTCTCAGACCTATGGCGACAAAGCCGGAGACTTCGTGCTTGTTTGCGCTCCAGCCGCCAACTCCAAGAAATACACCAAGCGTTTCTCTCGTTTCGCCTCCAAGGTGAGCCAAGGGGCTAAGGTACAGAACGGCAACGACCATCTTTTCATCTATGGCGAGCGCACAGCCAAGCACAACAGCGCAAACCATGTTTCTGAAAGCTTCGGCTACAGGGTGGCACTCGATAGAGAGTATTTCAAGGGCAAGAAGGTCATCATCTTCGACGATGTGATAACAAGCGGAGCGACCGCCCAAGAGTTTGCAAGCCAACTCGCTGAATGTGGCGCCGAGGTCATGGGTGCCATGTTCCTCGCAAGAACCAAAAGAATGTATAACTAATAAAAAATATAATGATGATACGACAAAATTATAACGACCTTTGCATGGAGGAAAGACCTCAATACAGAGCCTACAACTACGGCATGGACACCCTCAGCAACGTGGAACTTCTATCGCTTGTGATGAACAGAGGGGCAGGAACAAAAGAGAGCCTACAGCAGGCACGACAGATTTATAATATTATGGGCGAGAGCCTACGTAATATCAAGCGTGCGAGAATTGAGGAACTCGAAGTGGTGCAGGGTGTAGGCGACTGCAAGGCGATAGCCATACAAGCCGCCATCGAACTCGGAAGACGCTACCAAATGGAAAAGGTGGCTCGGCAGACCGACCTCGGCAGTAGCTTGGCACTCTATAACTTTCTTCTCCCTCAGATGGAGGACAACGAGAAAGAACGTTTCTTCGTGGTGCTGATGAATCAGAACTTCAGGCTGATAAAGTGCATCAAACTCAGCGAGGGAGGACTGACGGAAACTGCGGTCGATGTACGATTGATAATGAAAGAAGCGGTGCTCAACAATGCCACTATCTTAGCCGTGGCACATAACCACCCGTCCAACAATGCCACGCCAAGCAAGGCTGATGAAGAAGTAACTTTGAAGATACACAAGGCTTGCCAAATCATGCGCCTTTTCTTCATGGACCACATCATCATCACAGAGGATGGCTTCTATAGCTTCCACGACAAAGGCAAGCTATAATATATAATAAGGTACAGGGAAGACATTTCTGTCTTCCCTGTTTTCGCAAATTTTTCGCCTGACGGCGAAAGTAGTCTGGCAAGAGCCTAAAAGTGGTCAAACATTACCCATTTTTATGTTCAAATGTTAAATATTTGCCAAAAATACGTTTTTTCGTAGTAAATATTTGGATAATACGAAAATTAGTAGTATCTTTGCATCGTCTTTTTTAAAAAAATAGTGCGTATGAATTTAAAGTACGAATTAAACGAAAAAGAAGCGGAACTGATAGAGGCTATTAGAAATTACAGGCTATCTTACCCAGATGGTTATCCGCAATTATTATGGTATGCCCAGCAGCTTTTTGATGACTTGGTTGACATGCCAGAGTAACTAACAAAAAGCCCTCCCTTCGGGGAGGGCATTAAAAACAATGGAATTATGGAAATTGTAGCAAAAACAAACCAGGTTAAGGACAGTGCCGTAAAGCAGCGCATTCAGGATATCCAGTTATTGGTATCATGGCGCGAGATAGCACGCACTTATTTTGGAAAATCGTCATCATGGCTCTACCACAAGCTTGATGGTATCGATGGTAATGGTGGTGTAGGTGGTTTCACCGAAGAGGAAAAAGTAATGCTCCGTGGAGCACTATGCGAGGTTTCAAATCGCATTCGTGCTGCAGCGGATAGAATCTAAGAAAAATGAGGCTAGGGGCTAAGCACTCCCCTATAAGACAAAAGACACCATAGCCTTGTGGTGCTAATCATGCGATTAGGCATGGTTAAGTTTCAAAACAATTAAAAACATATGGCAAAAAGAAAAAATTAAACGAATGCCCTCGGTGTGTGATGCATCGGGGGCATTTTGTTGTCAAAACGTTTGGCTGCCTCAAATAAAAATATTATCTTTGCATCCAAACATAGATTATTATGCAATGTGTGATTCGGGCAGGTCTCACGCAGGGCAAATTTAAAATATACAGCTGTTATGGCTCGTGCTGAAGGACTGCCCTCTGGATGCACGAGCCGTTTTGTTTGATGAGAAAGATTATAGGATATGATGACGATGAGTGGAGTCATTCCAGTGATGATGGAAGTGGGTACTCAAATGAGGGACATTTTCAAAACAAGAAGAATATGAATGAGAATAAGATAATAGACTACATATTGGGCCTGTTCACCAAGAACGAAATGAGCAAGGATGATATGTTCCTCTATGGTGCAGGAGGCTTCATTGCAGGATGGCTGGCCAAGACCTTAGCAAATGTTCTCGGCATGTAGCAGAGCTACCAGCAGGAACAGGCATACCAGGATAAGAACCAGGATACCCAGTATGCTTTTTACAGCATATCCCAACCCGCTATTTTTATGATAGTCGTGCCAGATGGGGCTGAATGCATCCAGCAGGGAGCGCTGCTGCTTCTCGAGCATCTCTACTCGCTTCAAGAGATCTTTTTCTTCCATACCTTGTATCTTATTATATTAAAAATGAAAAACGATGCAAATATAAGGAATTTTATTGAGATAACACGGAAAGCACACGGAAAATATGCGGAAAATCACGGAATTTTCAAGGAATTCCTTCCTCAACCTCTAGCTGAAGAACCCCGTTTACGCGGTCATTTCCGGTCATTTTCGGTCGTTTTTGCAATCATTTCCGGTCATTCCTGGATATGATTCCGATTCATTCCGGTTTCTTTCCGTTTTTATTCCTTTTTATTCCTCAACCCCTAGTTTTTCTTCCCCAAATGTTAAAGTTTAGTTAATATAGCAAAAAAGCTACCTAAATATTTGGTAGTTTGTAGCTTTTTGCTACCTTTGCAGTGTCATTCAGACAAAGAGTTCTTTAACATATTTAATTACAACAATGAAACACAATCAATTGTACAATGAGTTGACTAAAGCAGGATGCTTTATCACTCGACATGGTGCCGAGCACGATGAATGGTTCAATCCCAAGAATGGGATGAAAATCAGAATTCCAAGACATGGTAGCCATGAGGTTAAGACAGGGTTGCTTAGACGCATTAAAAAGACGTTGCTCGGACCATAAGTCCGGGCAACTGCCCTTAACCTTACAAATGATTACTTTCTGTAATGGATGTGTGGGGAACTCTTTTTATATGGATTTTAAACAAATAAGATATATGGCAAAGAATGTAATGCTGATTTTAGAATATGGTGATGGCGGATATTCTTGTTACAATGATAAGCCATTGGGTAATTATGCAGTCATTGATGGCGATGGGGCTACCGCTGAGGAGGCAAAGGCTGATTTCATGAAAGCTTTGCAGGAGTGCAGGGATGATGATCCTGATAACAAGGACTTGCAAGACTTGACTTTTACATATAAGTACGACGTGCAAGCCTTCTTCAAGGAATTTTCGTTCCTCAACGCCACGGAGATTGCCAGACGTGCAGGCATCAACCCATCGCTCATGCGCCAGTATGTAAGTGGAGTCAAGACCGCTGGAGAGAAGACATACCAGCGACTCAATGCTTGCATGAACAGTATTAAAGCGGATTTACAAGCAACCGTCTTCTGATGGTTGTGTTTTCATAAAGTAATTAAATGAACTCTTGAGCCCCTGGTGCGAGATGCATCGGGGGCTTTTTCATTCCCTTTTCCTATCATTTCTCTCAAAAAAATAACCTTTTCCACCAAAAACAAAACTTTTTCCCAAAAATATTTGGCAGTTCCAAATATTCTCCTTATCTTTGCCAACGGTTATAAGACGATAGTAAACTATCCGGCAAGGCGACCGTTTCGCCTATGGCTTCTTAGCCGCAGGCTTTTTTTATGCCTATAAAGTATCATTTTCCCGGCAGCGGGAAAAAGGTCTTTTCAATATGGCGGCTGCATGAACCGTAAGATTTGATTTGTCCTTCCGGATAAGCCATCGTCTTATAACCAACGGGGAATGCAGCCGCCACCCTTTTGTACAATCGGCTGTTAATGGTTATAAGACGATGCAATATGCAGAATTCTATTTTATTAAATGATGCACAGGTGAGACCTGTAGGCATCAGCGTTGAGGAGGATATCAAGGCCCTCAAGTGTGAAATCAAGAAACTCGCCAAGACCAAGAGCGAAACCTTCAGTTTCCTCTGTGACGAGACGGTCACTTATGGAGACGTCGCCAAGGTCATGTTGGGCATGGTGGCTCTGATGGCCATCGTGGCAGTCAGCGGTTTCTTTTTCGGAGGGGAGGTGATGTGATGAAGCGCAAAGGTAAAAAGCTATTCCTCTCTCGCAAGCAAATTGATTCTTACCGATTTCTTGCGAAGGAGTGCAAGCAAACGAATGCTGCCGAAATGGAGGTTAAATTCTCTGATAAATCAGATCGGGTAATATTCTCAGTTGCAGCCTGGAAGAGTGTAGATAAGCACGGCAACATTATCAGATGGCAGAGCAATCATTTCTTCTACATTCCATACCTGAGTTTCAAGGCTATGCCATACAAGATGACATTGGCCAAGTATAAATCACATAAACAGAATATAGCATGAACAAGCGTAAGGTTAGGGATATGGATGTCCGTCTCCTGCAGGATTCCAATGACCTGCTCTGGCAATACCGTCAGTTCTATCCCGATGCAACCATGACGGAGATAACGAGCGCAGACGGTTCGGATTACCTCAACGAGGAAGTGTACGACGTGGTGATGAAGCTTTGCAAGATTACCCACACCATGGCACTATACATCAACGTGAGTCGCAACAAAATAAAGGTCATCAAGTCTGCCGAGTTTCTGAAGAACACCGACAAGATGATGAAGAAAGGCTGCCTGGTTCGCTTCTACGACCCACGCATGCCGACCGATGAAACCGAGGGTGTGGTGACGCGCGACAACGGCATACACTACGAAGGCGGTGCAGCCGTGTTTCACATCGAGTGCAAGCAACGGGGACTCGTCGATTTAGACATGACATACGCCCTGTTCTGGAGACCCATAGAGGGATAAGACATTCACAATTCACAACTTTTTAAACAGACAAAAAATGAAAGACAATAATTCAAATAACATAGAGACCAACAACCTCACCACCGAGGAGTTCCATAAACTTCTGGCAGAGAATACGGCAAATCTGAATGAGCTCCGCTTTTATTACGCTCAGCAATTGGCAGACGTTCGGGATAAATATAATAAAGACCTGGATAAAATCATCGCACAGGAGCATCATGAAAATGATGAGCTCCGTAAAGCAAGAAAAGAGTATGAGAGAGCCAAAGAGAAGTATGAGCTTAACATTCGCAGTCTGAAAAAAGACCGCAACGATGCAGGACGCAGATACAACGTAGGAAAGGCAAAACTCAAGAACTCTTGGAGTATCGAGAACGAGAAGATACAGAGCGAGCGTCACAACATATTCGAGCGCTATAGAGATTCTGGGGGGGTACTCACGGGAGAAACAGAAGGTCTCCTGCACCCAGGCTGGACCAGAGACAAGAAAGGAGGAATGAGCGATGAATGAGAATAATGCTACCGATCTGCGCATGACAGCTGAGGTCTGGAATGCGCTCGTGGATATGATGAATGTTGAACAACTCAACAACTTCATCGAGAACCTCGACTATATACAGGAGAAGCTCGTCTCAGATGAGATGATCACCTGCTGCCTCGAGGACTTCGGGGGTGCAGGCAAGGTACTGCTCATGCTCAACGCATTCAAGCGCATGAGCAAATTCTTCCAAACCATCAACGTAGCCCTGGAGGCCAAAGGAGGTAAGGCATGAAAAAACGACCGATAGGCTTTGCAGCCTACGATAATGAGCAAAAGCCACAGTCGCTGGAGCGAGAGTCAAAGATTGACTATGTGGCAATGGCCCTTGATGCCTACTTGGAAGGAAGAGGCCCATGTGATGATCTAAATGATCAGCATGTTGATTTTCTCTCCTCCAAGGATATACAGGATGCCATCAAAGAGATGGTCTCTGCCTCTATCTCTACCATCACAGAATACATGGTAGAGCATGGCTATAAGATGATGCAGATCGAGGGTGGCAGGCTCGTCTGGATAATCAAGGATACCATGCCTGAATAACAAGAAATGCAGTCATTTTTTTTCTATATTGACTACTTTTCTACCAGAAAGTAGATAACATACGAGGTCGTCGTGATGACGGTCTCGTATTTTTATTTTCTCCCCTACCTTGTTATCTTTGCACGAAAAAAAAAGATAAGACATGATCAACGCCAATACTATACCCTCCCCTATCTTCACCAGCGCGCTCGACACCTTCACGTTTGGCATCAGCGGCGAGCGTGCCAACGTCATCATCACTTGTGCAGGAGAAGAACTGCTCAGCGAGACATACTACCCAGTCTCCGGCAAGATTACCATCTATGACCTCGGTACACTAGTAGCCGATGCAGTTCGCTCTACCGTGGTCGCTACATTCTCCGTGTCCATCACCGAATATTTGGGCGACTCTTCCACTGATACGTGGTCGAGCGGCGACATTACGGCATACTATGCCACCGTGGATATAGACATGTCGGCAACTACGTTCCTCAATCAGTTCTTTATGAATCTGCTGGATGGCGCGAAGCTAACCCGTCTCGGTCATCGAGAATACCTGCATGCCGCAGGTGCCGACAGCACAAGCGCCTCCGTCGTGGCCAGATACTTCAAGAGCGACACACAGACGGTCAACACCAACACCTTCTCTGACGGCACACCAATGCGCACGGTAAACGGCATCACTACGTTCGACGTTTCGCCGGACAGGTATTACGACGAAGAAAAAGGTGATCTTTTCGCCTATACCGTGACCGCAGGCAAGCGCACGCAGGAATTCCAGATAGACCATGGCAAATCGGTGGCAGATCCAGTACTACTCTTTACCAACAGCTTCGGATGCCAGGAGACCTTCTATTGTCTCGGTAAAAAGAAGATCTCACCAGAGTTCGAGCGCAAGAGCGCCGTGATCTCCGGCAAGAAAATCAACTATTCCGTCAAGGAGACCCGCAACTTCGAGGGCGATACGGGCATTCTTCCACCCTCGATGGCTCACTTTGCCGAAGACCTGCTGCGCTCCGACGAGATCTATCTTTTCCGGGATTACTCACAAGACAAGCAAGTCACCATCACCGACTCCAAGGCTGAGCGCACCAACGAGGCTGACGACATGCCAGAGTTCACCTTTACCTACCAATATGCGCAACGCATACAGAACGTGATGTTCAAGAGCATGGGCGAAGGTCGCATCTTCGATGATTCCTTCGATGACACGTTCAACTAAAGTTTCACTCTTAAAGTTTTCACATATATGGCTGATACAAGCAAGGCAATACACATCAACGAGCTTCGCCGATCGCTCGATATCTCACGCATCGACCGCTCGCCTGTTGACATCGACTGCTGGAAGGCATCCGACGGATCCATCATCCACTACCGTGGCTGGCTCGTCACGTCCTCTAACTGGCGAGAGGGCACACACCGACTTCGCAACCCCGTCAACAACCAGGTGCGCAAGGTGCGCGACGTTTTCATCTTCAGATACAATAATCACCCAATATACTTATAGCAATGGACGACAAAAACATAGACATTACCTTCGCCACCATGGGCGATGTGATGAGCTACCAGGCATACAACCCGACGGGCGGTTTCGTGGAGTCTTCTGGCATCTTCGACGATGACGGCATCACAGGCACGATGACCGTCAAGGCAAGCGATGGCAAAGACTACACCTATATTCCCTTTGGTGCTGACAACCTTCTACCCTATCAGCTCATCAAAAGCATCGGAGAGAGCAGCGTGATGGCACAAAACAAACTTTTCAACGTGCTCACCTGCTACGGTCTTGGATTCCAATACAACGACATCAAAACCAAACTGCCAAGCGACGACAAGGATGTCAATCTCTTCAAGATGCACAATTCTCTGAGCAGATTCTTCCTGGAGCAAATCACCGACATGAAATATTTCTTTTTCTGTGTCTCGGCTATCATCCTCAACAAGAAGGGCGACCGCATCGTGGCCGTCCGACACAAGGAGGCTTGCTACTGCAGATTCACGCAGAGCAAAAACGGTCGCTCCGAATACGTGCTTTACGCCAATTGGCGCAATGCGCTGGAGCCTGAGAACATAGAGGCAATCCCATTGCTCGACGAGCTCGACCCACTTGGCGACCTGCAAGAGCGCATGGGGCTGAAGGGGCAGAGCGGACAGGTGAAGTCACGGCAAGGCGGCAATGGTCCTCGCACTAAGGCGCGTGTTTTCGCCATCGTGACACGTTTCCCTACTGCCGGGTGTCAATACTATCCAGTTCCCTACTACAGTGCTATCTTCAGAGATAAATGGTATGATATCTCCCGGCTCATCGCCATCGGCAAGATGTCGAAGCTCAGAAACCATGCCGCTATCCCCTACCTCGTGGAAATCCACAACGACTATTGGCGCGGCATCTTCAAGGAGGAGCACATCACCAATCAAGAAGATCAGAAAAAGCGTAAGCTCCAGGAAAAAGAAAAAATCAAGTCCTTCATCTCTGGCATCGAGAACAGCGGCAAGCTATGGGTGGCGGGATATTACACTACCCCAGACGGCAAGGAGGTCAACATGGTCAAGATCACTCGCATCGACACCTCCAAGGACGGAGGCGACTATAGCGACGACATCGCAGAGAGCAACAATATGCAATGTTATGCAGACAATATCCATCCTAACCTCGTAGGTGCTACTCCTGGCAAGAGTCAGACCAACAACTCAGGATCCGACAAGCGAGAGCTCTTCACGCTCAAGCAGTCGATAGAGAAAGCCTTCCATGATCTCATGGAGACTGTCCACTGGGTTATCATCTATTTCAACCACTGGGAGGATAAGGTCTATCCAGACGTGCCGCTCATCATGCTCACCACCCTTGACGAGAACAAGGATGCCAAGAAAGTTTCAAACAACCCAAAATCACAGGAAAATGATTGATATTACCATTAATATATTCGAGACGGTCTTGCCGTTCGTTGGGACTGCATCTGAAGATGTATTCTATAAGATGACAGGTCACTTTGAGACCACATACGATGATCTTGTGGCAAACATTATAGGGCAAGATTGTGAGGGCGAGGCCACCAAGGAGGGCACACCCTTGTTTACTCAGATTGAGAGATACGTCATGATAGCCACATTCCTGGACAGGCTTCACTCACAAGACATCATCATGACCGACAATGGCTTCGGGGTGGTAAACAACGATAATATCGCTCCGGCCTCACAGGCTCGCGTCGATGCCTTGGAGCGTGAGTTGACTTACAGACGTGATATGGCAAGACACAACATAATCAATGAGCTTCGCCGTGTCGATGGATGGGCAGAGACGGAGCAAGCCCTTGACAATATACGGTCTTTCTTTTGGTCACCGGTCTTGCTGCGCCCGTTCTATTACGTCAATCGCAAGCTGACGTTCGACGACCTTGCATCCTTCAGGTCAAATATCGATACTGCAGAGAATTTTCTTCGCAAGCAGCTCTCCGATGACTTGATTGACCAGTTACTAAGCGAGGAGCGCAAGGCTACATTTGAGATTAATCATCGAGCAGCTAAGCTCAAAATACTCGATTTCATCGCGTTGTTCCTGCCAAAAAATGGCGATATCACAGACAGACAAGATACCCATGGCTCATTCGAGAGTCTTCTTCGTTTCATAGAAGATCATCTCGATGACTTCGCCAAATATAGAGACTCAACCGCCTACAAGGCCAATCACATGCAAGCGTATGAAAACAAAGCTGATGACACAACCTTCTTCTTTGCTGGCTGACGGCAGCCTACAACTCCACGCTCCTCACTCCTGGAGTGATCTCACACAAGAGCAGCTGCGCTATGTGCTCTTCCTGCTCACACAAGGTTGGAGCGAATGGCAAGTGCGCACCTATCTCTTTGCCCGTTTCTGCGGTATCAAGGTACTCAAGGAGAAAAAAGACGGATGGCTCTGCGAGACTATGCTGGAGAATGGTGAGAAGTTGCGCTTCTTCCTTCAGCTTTGGCAGATACAAAGTTTGTGCGAGGCATTCGACTTCATCTTCGATGGCAAGGGTGCAGACAACAGGCTTGACTTCATCGGTCCATACAAGGCAGTAGATGTCGAGCTGCATGATTTTCCACTCATCAACTATATCGTCTGCGATAACTATTTTCGGCAGTTTCTCAAGTCAGATAAGACGAGCGACAAGCCGCTATGCGAGATGGCGTGCCGGCTATATCTCGATGATCAGGGCAAAGAGCCTGACTCCATCAAATGTGCTCCATCCGAGACCATGGGAGTGTTCTTGTGGTTCATGTGGATAAAAGATAACTTTTCAAAATCTTTTCCACACCTCTTCAAACCTGCGTCTGAAGAAGGCGACTATGATATGACGGAGGCTATGAATGCGCAGATCCGAGCGCTCACGGGTGGTGACATCACCAAGGAGAAACAAATAGAAAAGTCTGATGTGTGGCGTGCGCTCACCGAGTTGGATGCCAAGGCACGTGAGGCCGAGGAGTTAAACGATAAACTGAAAAAATCATGATTAAGACAGAGATAAACACCCCTTCTGTACAGGTGGGCTTTGATGCGTTCTCTTACTTCAGAGATCTCACTAAGCACAACAAGCTTACCTCAGAGTTGGGGTTCATGCCTACCACCTGCAGCAGCCCGCTCTCCTTCGAGGGTATGCTGCAAAACATGGCTAAGAGTAAAAACTTTGTGGTCATCGATGACACCAACGAGGGCAACGTGGCCGTCAATGGTGACGGTAGTTACCGCAAGGTCATCACTTATACTGTGTGGATTCTCATGCGCTACAAAGAGTTTGACATGAATGACCGACAGGAGAAGCTCAACACATGCCGCAAGATCTTCCGCCAGTTTCTGAGCAAAATCGTCATCGATAAGTACGACTGGCAATTCAAAGAATACACCTATATGCTCAGCGACCAGATAGACAGCCGTGAGATAGGTGCCTATTTCATCAACGGTCTCACAGGCGTTGAGTTCCATCTTGACGTGAGTGAGCCATTAAACCTGGAGTTCAACTATGAGGAATGGAACGAATGACATCAAGCGTCCTGTCTCACAAGCAGACATCTACGCCTATGAGAAGGGATGGGCAGAAGAGATGGTCAACATCTGGAAAGAAAAACTCATGCACTATCGCATCCGGCATACCGGTGCCCTCTTCAACAGTGTGCAAACTACTTCTTACGGTGGTTCTTCTCGCATGATAGCCCACAAATTCCTGCTCTACGGTCTCTATCAAGAGGCTGGCACAGGCAATGGCTATTACCATGGCAACCCTGGCGACCTTCATTTTCTCGATCCTGAATACCGTGCTAAGCACCATTTGGGCGAGCCTCGTCAGCGCAAACCATGGTTCAATAAAAAATATTATGCCTCAATCATGAAACTCAACGATATGGAGGGTATGTTTTATGGTGAGGAATACTTAGGATTGATGGCAGACATTTTCAAGCAGATGTTTGGTTCTAAAATATGATTCTAACCTGATTATTATGGCAAACAAAGATACACTCATCAAGATGTTCGAAGGCATCAGGGACGAGCGAACAAAGCATGCCAACACGGCAAGGCGCATAGGAAACGCTTTTTTGTCGATGTTGGACTTTGCTTCCTCTGCCGGGGACGGCAAACTCTCATCCGTACACGACGATATCGCACAAGGCTTCATAACCTTCGTTAAAGGTCTTATGTCCAATCAGCTCGCACAACTGAAGGGTGGTGCAAGTTTTGGATCAGACGGTTCGTATTCGTTCGATAAAGACGGCAATCTCGTCATCGATAGTGCGCATTCGCGCGACTTCGACGAAATGCTACAGAATGGCTTCGCCCTGAAGCGCAATCCTACGTCGGGCAAATATACACTTTCCATCTCTGACCTGATCGTATGGGGGCGTATGGTTATCAATACCCTCGAAACCCGTAAAAAATACGCCATCGGGGGCAACGTATATCTCAGTGGTGCTTCCTCCAAGATCCAGCATGTGGAGAAGGTTTACTCTGAGGATGGCGAGACGGTTGTCGGATATAAGTGCTATATACTTAAAGACGATGGCACTATGGCAACCCAAAATGGATGGGTGGTGGGAGACCAAGCCCTCTGCCAAACTTTTGACATTGAGGAGGGCATTTATCAGAACGTTAGTAACCAATACTACTGGAGACTGGTTACGCAGGTGAGCGAGGAAAATGTCGCTATCACGGAAAAATATATAGACAAGGATGGTAATGAACAGATTCGTGAACTTTACGAGGGGCAGAAGTTCGCCTGGGTTGTCCTGTCCAAAGACGATTGCGATAAAAACAGTGGCGTCCCGGCTTCGGGGGACACGATTGTAATGGACGGACACAGGCTTACCGAAAATGAGGATATCGACTACACCGAACGTACCAATGTACTCATGCTCGAGGCTACCGGCTCCGGCTCGCCTCGCATCGTAGCCCTCACTGGCATTGTTGACTACAAGCACGCCACAGACAACGAGGTGTTCATACTATCGCCTCAAAAAGTCATATTTACCACCGAACACTTTGAGATTCGCACAGCATCTGGCACCCCTATAACGTTTGTGCACTTCATGGGTCCATGGGTGAAAGGTACGGAATATCATTATTACGACCAAGTTTCACATGCCAACGCCTTGTGGACCTGCATTGCGGAAAAAGGAAAATCCACCACCGACGAGCCTACGGACGGGAACACCTATTGGCGCAAGGAGATGAGCGGAGGTAAAGGCGAGAAAGGTGAGAAGGGTGATGATGCTGTGTCGTATAGCGTCCAGTTTTCCGTTGTTAATGGGTCTGCCAATGGGGTTACGTCTCAGCTCTTGTACGTCACATTTACGAAAGCTGTAGGCTCAAATATTACAAGCGGTACGATTGAAAAAATCGGCTTCAAGGGAAGAGTTATGGTTTATGTTGACGGAGTTGAAAATGGTGCTATGTCTGATGTGCTGAATCGGTGCTACCCGTATATTGATATTAGCAATGCCTTTGCTGGTATGATTGAGGGCAAGAAGAATCTGTCTGTAAAACTCATTGATACAAATGGAAAAGTTGTTGCGTCAAGCATTTTCTTCTTTGCCGAAAAAGGCGACAAGGGAGAGGATGGATTAAGCGGCAACGGCATTGTCCCTGCTTATATCCGTTCCGAAGATAAGCCTACGCTTCCTACATCGGCGGATAAGAACAACTTGGACAACGGTTGGTCATTGACAATCCCTTCAGCGGATGGCGTAAAGAATGTAAGCTATAACGACTCATCATGGACGGATTACAATGATGGCGGCTACACGTGGAAGAAATCTCCTACCACGGCAGCCAGCTCTACAAGCTCGTGCTTGGTAACATTCACTACAACGAAAGCGAATCAGGCTGTTAAGTTTGTACTCAAAGCTTTCAGTGAGATAAATTATGATTACATCTTTTTGTCAGAAATTGACGCAAGCGTTGTTCCGTCAAAACCAGGTTATTCAGGTTCATCTCGTGCGGTAAGCGGAAACGGAGTAGAGTTATCCATAACAGACATTGTAGCTACAGTAGGAACGCATACTGTGTACGTCTGTTATGGCAAGGATAGTTCTAATGATGATTACGGCGATTATGGATTGTTCCGCATTGAGAATATAGCTGGCATACCTCTTTGGCAATCAAACGGCAAGGAGGTGTTTGTTCGTGAGGATAGTGGTGCAACAAAGAGCGAAATCGAGTCTTGGTCAGAGCCGTTTAAGGTGACAGGTGAGAATGGAACAAATGGTAAGGACGGAACAGACGGCAAGGACGGAACGGATGGTGAGGATGCCTACAGAGTAGAAGTCTCGCCTGCCACCCTCGTGTTCGATACAGACGATAATGGTTTTGTCGATTCAGCTACATTAAGCGGTAAATATGCGACTGTGACTGTCTATAAGGGTAATCAAAAGATAAGTGCAAATAATCTTTCTCTTCCAAGTAATCATGAGACGAAAAAATCCACAAACGTGGAAGGTGATATTTCTAATGTTGATGGAGAGGCAAGAATTACCATCTCAAGCATAGGGACGGAAACTATTAGCGAAGATGTAATGGTAAGCAAGTCGAGCGGACAGATTTCGTTCCCGATTGATGTGTTCGGAGAACGGAGCACCCTTGTGTGGGCTACGGTCAACGTACAGGTCAATGTTGCGAAGTTTACGGGTTCTGTGGTTGTTAATAATAAGAGCTACAAGATACAATTTGATGAATTGTCAAAGAATGCTGCAACTAAAGACGAGCTGGAGGACGCAACGTCGAAATTTGAGCAGACCGCAAGGGAAATCTCACTTTCGGTAAGCGAGAAGATAATCGACAGAAGAAACCTACTTATAGGTAGTGCGTTCCTGCGTGATGATAATAATCGTATTCTAAACTATGCCGCAAGTATCGAGATAAATTCTGGCTATCAGGGTACAAACTGCGCCAAGATTATTGATGATACGGATGGGACACCGCATTATTGTGGCGCTTTCTGGGATGGTTCGCAAGGAGGTAAGAGTGTGAAGATAACAAAGGGCAAGAAGTACGTTATATCATGCTATTGTAAGACGAATGACACAAATGGAATCTTTTGCCTTGAAGCATTATATACAGACAAGCAGACGAACGCGCAAAGAATGGGAGGTCCAAAATATCTCACAAATAGTTCTTTCCGTTGCAAAAGTGCGAATAAGTGGGAATTATTCGTGGCGATTATAGATACAACCGATGCGGAGTATGACTATATTGCCTTCAACTTTTTTGAATATAACAACGGCAATTATGGTCGTATTGAAGCTTGGATTTGTCGCCCGATGGTCGAGGAAGGCGATACCTATAATGGCTGGACGCTATCGACAGAGGATTACGATTACGTAGGTGGCAACATGCTCGATAATACATTGTCGCTCGATAAGTCGGGTACACTATACGATGTTAACGGTTCGCTGACTCCAGCAGGATTTGGCGAGAGCACGTCTATATACAAGTCGTTCTCTTATGTGCTGAAAGGAACTGTTAATAGCTTTAGCCAGCTCCCATCTTCGGGAAACGTGTATGGTGATACATACTGTGTACGTAATACCGAAATATGCTACAGGTACAACGGCAGCGAGTTTGAGAGTGTCGGTAATGATTACTATTATAATGTTCTTGAATGGAGAAAATTAGAATCGGGGGGATTCGTTCCTTTCGGCTTGGAGGCTAACAAGGATTACGTTTTCTCGTTCATGGCTAAGGGAACTGGTAAGTTGACAGCATACTTCTACAGCCCTGAGACAGACGTATTCGTTGAGAGCTCTTTAGGAGAAACAGCTACGAGAGTAGATGGAGCAGCAAATTTCCAACTGACGAGCGATTGGAAAAAATATTGGGTACATTGGCGACCATCAGACAGCTCGCACAAGTATGTCCTTTTGAGACTCAACAGAACGATACAGAGCAGCGAAGGTGATGCACCTATAACTAACTGCTACATTGCTCAGCCGAAGCTCGAAGCTGGTGCGGTTGTTACCGAATACACCGAGCGCAAAAGTGACCTTGTGGATAAGGCGAGCCTGAAGGCAGCAGGTATAGAGATTACGAGCGACCAAGTTACCTTGTACGGAAACAAAGTACAGGTAAAAACCCCGAAAGCCAATCCTTCAGAGGGTTATGACGAAGCTGCTATGTTTCAAAATGGAAAGCTCAATGCGAAATTCATCAACGCAGGAGACGTCGTAGCTAAAGGTATCAATGCTCAGGTGATTACAGCTACTAAGCTTAATGTCACAGGAGATAGCAAAATCGGAATATGGAGCATTAAAAAGGATGATAATTGGGGGGATATTATGCAAGCGGAGTGTACAGAATATAGTGGTGCAACTGTTGTAACTGGTATTCAGTATTGCCCGTTATTTGTCCGAGGTGGTTCACCTAATACTGCTTATTTTCGCGTAGGTGCGTCCTGTACGGAGTTTTCATATCAGTCAACTCTAAATTATTTTAATGCCGTGTGGTTTGGAGATGCTGCAAGAATTGTCTGTAAAGGTTCGGTAAACAACGTAAATCTTCCAACAAATTATGATTATAATACCCAATACGAACCAGTGCAGTATATTTATTCTGAACAGAGTAAACAAGAGTCGCCTGCGTTGGCTATAAATGTTATTGCCAAGGGTTTTTCGGGTACACCAACGGCTATACAGACAAACGGCGCTATACGAGGAGCGTTAGCACCGAACACAGAGATTATTAGTGATACTCAGCAAATATCAAACGGCGTCGGAATCGTTATTTGCACAAATCCTTCTGATATGACGTTAACACTTCCTGCCAATCCTGTTGATGGTCAGACGCTGATAATTATTCAAGGTAATGACAAAAGGGTATATATCGTTCCTCCTAAAGGCGATACGATATATTGGGGTGGTCAGACGAGATACGATACCGGCAATAGATTCTATTCGGGAACGATAGGACAGTTTACTATCCTTGTTTTTATCCGTGGGGCTTGGCAACTGCAATTCATGAATTATCGTCCATAATAAATTTTATATAAGCTTATGAAAAAAATAGTGAAAGGAAATGACTTCGCACTGAAGATTCCGGTGTCGAAGAAAGTAAACGGCGACATCGTGCCGTTCCCATTGACAGGGTGTACTGACATTAAGGTGCAGCTGGTGGGCAGCTTCTCCATCCTTACCCTCGCCTACACGCTCGACATTGAGCACGACAACGTAATCATCGCTGAAGTAAAGGGCGACCGCGTTAAGAAGGATGTCTATTCGCTCGTGGTGAGCGGCAGAAAATTGGGCAACGCATGGCAGAGCAAGGAATACGAGCAGATAGCCATCGTGGAGTACAATAAGGACGGCGACACCGAGTTTGGAGAAACTGACGAAGGAGACAACAGCGTAGAGATGGACACCTCCTTGGTGATACTGCCTCCAAGCGTGGAATTAGAGCAACTCATCTCGCAGGCGGAAGGACTTGTGGATGCAGCTCAGAGAGCGGCGGACACAGCGAGCGAGGCTTCGAAGAACGCCAAGACCGCCCTGTCGGCAGCCGAGAATGTCAACGCAGACCTCGTTGATCACGTGCTTACCGTGACCAACCGGCAAGGGGAGGTGAAGAGTATCAACTTGGGCGACATCGACGAGGTGGTGACGGTGACGATCACTTCGTCGGTGGAGAGCGTGAAGGTTGGCGGCATCCCGATAGCTGTGAGATACAACCACGGCACCACGCCGCAGACGTTCGTTACCGATGGCGACGGTAAAGCTATTTTCAGGGTTCATAAGGGTGAGTATTACGAACTGAGCGTACCCCAGTATGGAAATGTGCAGCCAATTTCCCCTGTGGGATTCACCGCCGTATTGGAGAGTCGGGATATCAACCTAAGCTATCTGCCATACGACGAGGAATCGAGCGAGAAGGTGGTGGTGACGGTCACCAAGTATGTGGCAGACAACCAGGGTACCGCTTACGAGGGTATTCCTGTGTCGGTGACCTATGACAAGAAGACTGTCGAGTATCAATCTGACAGCAAGGGACAGGTGACGGTCTATGTGCCTTACGGCAAGGAATATACCGTAACGGTTAAGAATCAAGAAGGTTACTATGTCAGTTTCAACAAAAACACAAGGACCTACACGGCGGCGGTTCCGCAAAGATTATTGGATTACAGGATGTATCAATTTAAGGCAGGCGTCTTTGTAGTGGATGGTGATCTCAACGAGTATTACATCGACAGTTGGGTCGCGACTGGCAGAGACAGCGAGGATGTTGTGGCACTAAAGGTGGCGGACTCCACCTTGATGATCAATAAGGGTACGTTCATGATTAGAACCTCCGACCTTAGAAATATGTCCAAGTTGCCCAAGCTGCCATGGTGTACACAGCAGCTGCTGTTTACAAGCATCGCCTCAAACGGCAATGTTAGCTCAGACGCCAACTACTACAATGGCGAGTCGGGCACTTTTCTCATCCGGCAGGAGGCACAGGAGCGAAGCCTTTCCGTGCCGGCGGCAGACTACGCCTACAACCAGATATTCAGTATTGGTGGTCAGGAGCTGCATGGGTTCAAAATGTCGGCAGGACAGGAATTTATCCACATGGCGAATGCGAGTCCTATCAAACAGATACTGACCATATTGTATGGCGAGGACGTGGGAAACGCCTACTACAAGTTCGTCATGAGCAATTGGCGATGGACCAGTTCGCAGAACGGCGCTGGTAGCGCCTGGATCTACTACAGTGGTGCGAACAACGGCACCAAGACGAACAGCTACGTCGTACTGCCAGTTTTCGCTTGCCCTTGACCTCTTCGCCTCTTTACCTCTTGACAACCCCAGCTCACTAAGGAGTAAAAAGAGGCAACGGCAAGGGGCGTGAATTTTAGTGAATTAATTAACATAAATAAAACAGAAGGATGTTAGCGGAAGGATTGGGAATATACAAGGATACACGCTTGCTCTGCAAGCTGTTGTTGGAATACGGAAGGAATGTTAGCAAGGTGGTGAGATATGGTATCTACGAACGGATGACAGAGAAGTCAGCAAGAGCCTTGGACTTGGTGTATCTGGCAAACGGCAGCATGGCAAGACGTGTGGAATATATAGACGAGTATATCATGATCGTCCGGGAGATACGCACATTCGTTGGCATTTTCGACGAACTCGCCTATCTTGACGTTCGGAAGGCTACAAACCTGACGAAACTCATGGACAGGCTGCTACAATTTGCATACGGATGGCGAAGGAGTTCTCTCGGATCTTCGCAGAGGTGAGAGCCACGAAGCTAAGGCAACGTGGGAGTGCCGTCATCGGATGATGACAAGGGATGCCGCCACGCAACTTCTTCAGAAGAAGTGGTCGGACCTCAAAAAGGGAGAAGGCATCGGTAACGCAGAACGGCGCTGGTAACGCTTGGATGTACAACAGTAGCGCGAACAACAACAACAAGACGAACAGCAACGTGGTCCTGCCAGTTTTCGATTATCACATATTGATGATGCCCTATTCTTTTCGCCATCCTTCTGTACTTTTCTAACAATCAAATTATTATGCAAGAGTATGTCTCTATCGAGGATATTAGACAGGCGTATATCGACTGCTGCAAGCATAAGACTTCGACCGACGATTGTGTAAGCTATCAGGCAGAGGCGATAATCAACAACTATCAGCTGTACGTAGACCTTAACCGGCTGACTTACGAGATAGGTCCAAGCAAGGCTTTCTGCGTGACTCGTCCCAAGTTAAGGGAGGTGTTCTGTGCCCAGTTTCGTGACAGAGTCGTGCATCATCTTCTTTCATTGAAGTTTGGAGATATTCTTGAGGGCGAATTGACCGATAGCGCATTTGCTTACAGGCAAGGTAAGGGTGTTCTTTATGGTGTCGAGCAGGTTAAGGCCCAGATGGAACGGGTGAGCGAAGGTTATACTCAGGAGGCTTGGGTCCTCAAATGCGACCTTCAGGGCTTCTTTATGAGTATCGACAGAAAAATGCTATATGACAAACTGGAACGGCTGATTAGGGTGAAGTATCGTGGTAAGGATATCGAGTGGTGGCTATGGCTGTGGAAGATAGTGGTGTTGCATGATCCAACAAAGAACTGCGTCAAGGTCGGCAACTTGAAGTTATTCGATATACTGCCCAAAAATAAGTCGCTGTTCACATGTGGCAAGGATAAAGGCCTTCCTATCGGAAACCTTCCGAGCCAACTGCTTGCCAATTTGCTGTTGTCCGATTTCGACAAGATGATGGTCTCGGCGGTAGGTGCGGACGGTGGATATGGCAGATATGTGGACGACTTCATCGTCATCAGTAGGGATAGAAGACTGCTTCATCACATCCTGCAAGAGGGCAGAGTATATCTGAGAGACGAATTAGGATTGACGCTACATCCTCGCAAAATCTCCTTGCAGAGAGTAAGCAATGGCGTTCGATTCATCGGCACGATGATAAGACCTCACAGACTTGTTCCCAACAGACAGACAGTAGAACGACTGTATGCTGTGATAGACGAACTCGGGATGGTCGAAAATCCTACAAGGCAGGTCTTGAAACGATACGTCGGGCGCATCAATAGTCTGATGGGACTGCTTGCCTATTGTGACAGCTATCACATAAGGCGCAAAGCCTGGATGATGATGCCACACAAAGACAGACTCTATTGTAAGAATATGAAGGTTATCAAGATTATGAATAAATTTAAGGTTTAATTATAAAAATGTCGATTATGAAGATTAATTTTATCAAGACAATTATCCCGGAAGCAGCTTTCAAAAAGCAATATGAGCTTGGAAGCTTGATGATTTATCATATCGGGGAAGCGCTTAATAAGGAATTAGGCGCATACGAATGTTATGAGTGTTCTATGGCAGTTTCTTCCTTTGATGAGGAAGAAGTAAAAAATGCTTTTGACGAATACATTCAAGGCATCGAGAAAATCAAGTTGCAACAAGCCAAACAAGATAAGCTGCAGGAGATAGACACCTACGACCTGTCTTCGGCTGTCAACGGCTTTATGCTGAACGGACTGCTTGTTTGGCTCGACAAGGCAACACGTGTGGGACTGATGAACTCAACCACTATCGCCAAGGCAGCAGGTCAGGAAACGACAACTCTTTGGCTCGGAGGGCTGAAGCTGGTGGTGGATTGTGACAAGGCTATTCAGCTATTGTCGGCACTTGAAATGTATGCCCTTGAGTGCTTTAATGTCACGGCAAGTCATAAGGCAGCTGTGAATGAGCTGACAACCGTTGAAGAGGTGGAGACTTACGACTACAAGGCAGGCTACCCTAAGATGCTTGAGATGAGTGTATAAGACTATTTTATTGATGTCGATAAAATGGCGTGTAGGCCTCCCTCCCTGCCAAGTCTATGGGTTGCGTAAGCCTGCATATTCGTTTAATTTTCTAAAATTCTAAAGATTATGTATGTATTAAGTATTATTTCCTTCCTGCTGTTGGCAGGATTTCTTCTTCTCGCAGCAATGCGGTTCGGTGTTCCTGCGATGGTAAGCGATGTGTATTACCAGTTGCAGGGATGCACGGGTAGCGAGGTAATTGGTGATAAACGTAAGCAAAACTATGGCTGGGTATTTACCGCTGTAATGGCGGCGAGTGCGATACTGATGCTCATTCCTTTGCTCGACTCGGGTAAGGGTATTCAGTTTCTTGCGTTCCTCGGATGCGCAGGACTGATGTTTGTAGGTTTTGTGCCTCGCTACCTTGATAGTGCGGAGCATATCATTCATAAAACGGCAGCTATCACAGCAGCTATCGGGTGCGTGGGATGGTGCGCAAGCGTAAACCTTATTCCTACCCTGTTGTTAGCTATTGCGGTGCTGATCTTCTATTTCCCTCCAGCTAAAAAGCCAAAGGTTATTATAGGTTATTACTGGGCAGAGGTAGCCGGATTCTTGGATATGTACTTAACTTACTGGATATGCGTATGTTGAAAAGAATAGTCACACTTAACAAGCGAGACTGGATTGGTCTTGCTTGTTGGCTGCTTATCAGTATATTGGTAGGTCTGCTTGCTTTGCCGATAATGGTAGGTAGAGAGATATACCAATATAAGCACTACCATCTGGCAAGGTTTGAATGGGAAGATATTGTGAGGTATTCTGTAGTGATAGTACTCGGTAGCATTGTAAACTACTTTATATTTTTTTGGGTGATTTTTTGTATTTTTGTTTTTGAATCCATTCGCGTATCTTTGCAGTAATTTTAAAAAAAAGAATATGCAGAAAAATACAAAAGAATGGATACAATACGGCTCGGCAGTGGTCGTGTTGATTTTCGCAATAGTGCTGGTATATATCAGCTATTTCACGTCGAAGACGCAAGATGTGACCGACAACGTGCTCTGGTACTTCGCGCAATCACTCATGTACGCTGGCAGCATCTTCGGTGTCGCCATCGCCATCGACGCCAAGTTTGAAAACATCAAAAACAAATTTCTAAATCACAATAGAGATGAGAAAGATTAAACGCATTTTCGTGCATTGCACAGCTGGCTCGCAACGTCAGAGCATCGAGGATCTCAAGGCTGAATTTCGTCTGAAGGGTTGGAAATATCCTGGTTATCATTACGTGGTCGACATCAATGGTGGCATCCATCAGCTTCTCGCCATAGAGCTGGTCAGCAACGGAGTGCAGGGCTATAACTCCTCTGCCATCAACGTTGCCTATATGGGTGGCATCGACAGCCACGGCAAACCTATCGACAACCGCACGCCCGAGCAGAAGGATGCTCTCGTCTTGCTGCTTCATAGACTGAAGCAACAATTCCCTGATGCAAAGATCATGGGCCACCGTGACATTTGGGGGACAGACTGCAAGAAGTGGAAGAAATGGTGCCCATGCTTCAACGCTATAGACGAATATAAAGACTTATGATTATGAAGGATATTAAACTCAACATCATCAAGGTTCTCTCCGTGCTTTTTGTCATCACCTTGGTTGCCCTTCTGGCAAGCATTGCCGAGAGTCACCAGTTGCAGAGCAACCTCGACCGGCAAACCTCAAATGTGGGTGCGCTCACCTACGACATCAAGTACGACAAACTGGATGACTCTCTGCCTGTAGCGCAAAACGCCGCCCTGCAAGCTAAGGTCTCTGAGCTGGAACAACTGCGCCTCACCGACACCAAGCTTATTAAGGCATTAAAGGTGAAACTAAAGGATGTGCAATCACAACACACCCTGTCAGCAGAAACCGCCGACACGGTTATCATCGCCCCAGTTCCCGGTACTGCCGATTCAGTTTTCGCATACAAGGATAAATGGCTCTCGCTCCATATCGATATCCCTAAGCGGGAGTGCCAGTATGTAGCCTACGACAGCCTCACTACCATCGTGAGCCGCACCTACAAGCATCGTTTCCTCTGGTGGCGGTGGGGCACCAAGGGCTACGAGGTGCGCATCGTGAGTTTCAACCCTCACTCTCGCATCAAATACTCCAGGTATATAGAGGTCGAAAAATGAAAGATTTAACATAAAAAACTTGCTTATTTCAAATATTATTATTAAATTTGCAACAAAGATAATAGTAAAGATTGGAATTATGTTTGAGATTTTGATTATATCGGCGATATTGGCTTATGCTACACTCGGCATTGGCCATGCTCTGAGCAAGATGGGAAGTCATTCTTGCTCATCCTCAAGCAACTACGATGATGATCATGAAGAGCCGATTCCGCTTCTTTCTCCTCACAACTCCGTGAGCGAAATCACTGAAAAGGATGGACGCTTTTATATCACCATTGAAAACTCTATTACAGGAGAGAGAAGAACTATAAACAATAGATTCAAAAAATATCTATGTTGGGATGCGCATGATGTGGCATTTGAATTTGCAGTCAACGAACGAGAAAAATATCATACATGCTAAATACGAGGCCGTAAAGCAAACGGTCTCGTATTTTTATTATATTATCATTGATTGTATCTTTGCCTTAAATTTAATTTTTAAAGTTTTATGGCAACATCAACCGATACCCACATTAGCAGAGTTATCCTTGACACTAAAGAAGCCAAGGATAGACTGAATGACTTAGAGAAAAAACTTAAAGAGCTTAAAAAGGCAAGAGACGAAGCATACGCTAAAGGTGAGTCGACTACGGCTTTGGAAAGACAAATAAAAAGAATAGAAGCCGAAGCAAATAATTATAGGACAACCCAAGATAAAGTCAACAAAACTCTTAAGAACCTTTCTTCTGCCTCATACAAAGAACTACAAATTATTGCCAAGGCTCTCAATAAAGAATTGAGAAGTGGTGCTATAAAGCGCAACTCTGAAGAATGGAAACGCCTGCAACAACAGCTAAAGAGTGTCAAGCGAGAAATGGCCGCCATCAACAATGAGTCCAAAGAACATGTTGGCTTGTGGGGTAAGTTCGTCAACGCCCTCAATACTAATTGGGGTGCAGTTTCCCAGATTATCGCAGCATATGCAGGTCTCTCTATGACCTTGCGCAAGTGCGCCCAAGCATACGCCGACATGGAAGAGTCAATGGCAGACGTGCGCAAATATACAGGTCAGACCGATGAACAAGTTCACCAGATGAATGAGGACTTTAAGCGCATGGATACTCGTACCGCTCGCAAACAACTCAACGAGTTGGCAGGCTCTGCAGGTCGCCTTGGTATCACCAGTAAAGAGATGATTGAGGAATTTGTGGATGGTGCAGATAAAATCAACGTAGCTCTCGGCGATGATCTTGGCGAGGGGGCGGTTGATAAGATTGGCAAGTTGGCACAGATGTTTGGCGAGGATAAAACCAAGGGATTGCGCGGCGCAATGCTCGCCACCGGTTCAGCGATTAACGAACTTGCCCAGAACTCATCAGCCAACGCTGGTTATATCGTCGATTTCACCGCCGATCTCTCGGGCGTCGGCATTCAGGCAGGTATGACTCAAGCGCAGCTCATGGGTCTCGCCTCTGCCCTTGATCAAAATATGCAAGAGGAGGCAACTTCCGCCACCGTCTTCGCACAGCTCATCACCAAGATGTATCAGGAGCCAGCTAAGTTCGCAAAGATAGCAGGCATTGAGGTGAAGAAGTTTTCTAATCTCATGAAGACCAATGCCAACGAGGGCTTGATGAAGTTCTTGCAAGCCATGAAGTCAAAGGGAGGTTTCGCTGAGATGGCTCCGATGTTCGAGGAAATGCAACTCAATGGTACTCGTGCCGTGGGAGTTCTCTCTGCCGTAGCTTCCCATCTCGACCAAGTGAAGACTGCGCAAGACCTCGCTAACCAATCGTATGCTGCTGGTACCAGCGTGTTAAATGAGTTTAATGTCCAGAACAATACCGTCCAAGCAGACCTCGACAAGGCCAAGAAACGTTTTCAGGACCTTACCATCGAACTCGGTGAGAAACTCATTCCCGTCACCCGATATGCCATATCGACCATGAGCGTAGGCATCCGTGTGTTATCAACTTTGATAACTTTCACGATTACGCATGCAAAAGAGTTGACGGTCCTAGCCACTGCCATTGCCGTTTGCACTACGCTATGGAAAGCGCAGACTGTCATCCTCAAACTCCAAGCTGCAAGGTTAGCCGTTGTTACAGCCTTAGAAAAAGGCTATCATGCCACCATTTTGCTGCTGAGGAGTGCGCTGGTTGCCCTGCAGGCCACATGGGCTTTGCTTACAAAAGGCGTGCAAGGCTACATCGCCGTCATGAGAACAGCCAAACTTGCCAGTCTTACCAATCCTTGGGCGGCTCTTGCTACGGTTCTTACAGTTGTCGGTGTCGCAATCTATGGTTGTTTTAAATCCATCAGCAGCTACAACAAGGCTCTGCATGACAACCTTCAATCCGTCAAGAATGCAAAGGCTGTCGCTGAGTCGCAGGCAAATCTGGCTAAGAAAGTATCAGATGCCACACTCGACGAGCGCAACAAAATTGATATGCTCAACAAGGTCATACACTCCAATGTCTATACTGTGGATGAGCGCAGACAGGCTATCGCCAATATGCAAAAGCTCGTGCCAGAATATCACGCCTCTATCTCCAAGGAAGGCAAACTCTACAATGACAACCAAATAGCCATCCAAAACTACATCAGAGAATTGGAAAATGCTGCGATGGCAGAGGCTATCTATGAGCGTAAAGTGGAAATCAACAAGAAAAGACTCGACCTCAAACAAAAGGAGAGTCGCATCAGAGGTTCTCTAAAAGCTGTGTATGCTGAACGCCAAGCTCACCCTAAGCGGTACCAGTCGCAAGTCGTAACTGCTACATACGGTATGGGCGGTACTGTCACTTACGAACGAAATGAAAATTTGATGAAGAGCAACCAACAAAAGCAGATACACCAAAATCGTCTCAAAGAGAATCTTAGCCAACAAAAAACTCTTGATGCCGAGGACAAGTTCTTAGATACCGAGATCAAAAAGAACACCAAGCTCCAACAACAATATAAAAAGGTGGAGAAAAAGAATATGCAAGTGACCGCCAACACAGGATCCGGCACGCCCATATCTTCCACCCATACCATGACCGAGAAGGAGCGCAAGGCTGCCGAGAAAGCCAAGAAAAAGCAGGAGGCAGAGGCTCGCAAGGCTGCAGCCAAGCGAAAGGCTGATCTCAAAAAGGAACTTGATGATGCCAAGAAATCAAACCAAGCGGAGCAGTTAGAGGCTACCACCCTCTACTCTACTGGGCAGATTCGCCTCGCCGAATACAACGACCGCATGGCGCAGATCAAAGAGCAAGGTCTGCAACAGCGCATGGACATCCTCAAAAAGTATGGCGAGGCTGAGAGCGAGGAATACAAACGATTAAATGCCGAGAAAGAGAAAATCGCAGCCGACTACGAGAAAAAGCAGACATCTGATCTCGAAACTATCGAGACCAACAGGCAGACCGCCGAAATGAATATCCGTGCCAACTACTACAACAAAAAGTCCGACATCTACCATGACGAAGAAGCTCTCAATGAAGCTCTCTTCCTGCTCGATCAGAACTATCTCGACGAGAAACAAGAGCTTTATCTGTCATCATCCGATGAGTACTGGCAAATCGAGAAGGAGCGTGAGCGCAGCCAGCTTCAGCATCAATACGAGCGTCAGGAGCAATACGACAAAACTCTCATGCAGCTCAAACAAGAGTATCTCAAAATGGGAAACGAGGAGCAAATGATGTTAGAACTGAGAGGCCTTGACGAGGTTCACAAGGCAGGTCTTGTCAGCGAAGAAGAATATCAACGCATGAAGATGGGCATCGCTAATAAGTACGCATCATACAAGCCTTCAGTCGATGATCAGCGCAAGGATGATGCCAATACTGCCCTCGATACGGCTCGCAAAATGAGTAAGCCACAAGATGATTATAGCAACATGTCGAGCGACAATATAGGTTCTGTTATCGGTGGCGCTATGTCTGTTGTAAAACAGCAGAAGATGGTCAACGACAATCTGGACAAGCTTCGTGCTGAAGACAAAATCAGCGAGCAAGCCTACCAGGATGCCAAGAAGCAGATGAACAAAGAGACCTACAGCACCATCCTCTCCGTGGCATCCGCAGCCTTCAGTAGCATGTCGGGTATGATGTCAGCTGCGTCCGCCTACTCGCAAGCTTGCTCTGATCTCGAAGTCGCCAAGATAGAGAAAAATTACGATAAACAAATCAATGCCGCCGGCAACAACTCTGCAAAGAAAAAGAAATTAGAGGAGAAGCGAGACAAAGAGATTGCCAAAGCGAAGACAAAAGCAAACAAAAAGGCGATGGTCATGGAGCTCGCGCAAGCCATGGCCCAGACTGCTACTGGTGCCATCTCCGCCTACTCGTCAACTATGGCTGGAGCTCCATACCCAGCCAACCTGGTGCTCGCTCCAATCTCAGCAGGCATCGCTCTCGCAGCTGGTATGCTACAGGTGGCAACCATTAAAAAGCAACATCAGGCAGAGGCGGCAGGCTACTATGAAGGAGGTTTCACTGGTCCTGGCAGCTGGAAGAAAGAGGCAGGCGTGGTCCATGCCGGCGAGTTCGTAGCTAACCATAACGCAGTCAACAATCCTCAATTGCTTCCTGCCCTGAAACTCATCGATGCTGCGCAGCGTAACAACACCGTCGCCTCTCTCACCGCACAAGACGTGAGCCGTGCCATGGGTGGTGGAGGTGCTGCCGTGGTCGCTCCTGTGGTAAACGTGTCGACAGACAACGAGCAAGTTACTGCAGCCCTCGATGGTGTGAGTGCAACCATCGACCTACTCAACCAGCAGCTCAACGATGGCATACAAGCTGAGGTGGTTATCACGGGGCGCAATGGCTTCGCCAGAAAATGGAAAGATTATAACAAGATGTTAGACAACAAATAGCTTATGATTACATGTATTATCAATGGCATGGCTGCTTATCCTGCAGCCAGCCAATCCATCAAGATAACATACGCCAACCAATACGTCACCGACGATGGTGAATACTCCTATGATATCACCTTCCCGATGTCCATCATGAATAATCGCAGGGTTTTTGGAAATGTCAGCAGATTCGACGTATCAAAGAATACCAAAAAGTATGACGACTGTAAACTGTACGTTAGCGGTCGGCTCGTCCTTTCCGGTGTAGGAACTATTATTAGTGTAACAGAGTCGGATATCAAACTGCAGATTGTTGGAGGTAAATCAAGAATTAAATTCAACAGTAAACTTGAAAGCCATTTTATTGACGAAATGAATCTCGGAGAAGCGGTTGCTCCAGGAATAAAAAAGTACTATAAGGAGGGCTGGAATAAGTTCGGCCTTACTATACTTAACAATTCATACCACGTCAACATGACGAATTTGGCAAATAATATTGTCGGAGTTAAAGGAAAATATACTTTCGTGCCAGTATGGGACGAGACAAACGACTGCGCTGCTAATTTCTATTATCCCACAACAAGCAACAGCATGACTGCATTATACAAGGCAGCCGTACAGCCAAATCTAATCTATATCCTTCACAGAGTCCTGGAACTCGAAGGATATAAAATCATAAAAGATGAATACGACGTATATCCGTGGAACACCCTATACATTGCGTCTGCCTTCAAGACCCTGCAGTTCAGTAAATGTCTTCCACACTGGAGCGCATACACTTTTATCGAGGAATTCCGGAAACTATTTAATGCTAGTATCGTCTTTGACGAAATTAAAAAGGAAGTCGGTATATATCAGTCTTCAGAGATATTATCATCTGCTGCAGTAATGTATGAGGCTATAGATGAATACTCTGTTGATTACGACGAAGACGGATCACTGAGTACTACGGAAACGTCAAATCTGGAATATAATCTCGGAGATTCCGCTAACAGAAAAGAGTATGAGGTTATCTCGCAGAAAGTCCTCAAGTCTTTCAAAATCGTAGAATTGGCACCAGAGGCTGACGTTACCGGTTGGACACGCAGATGGTCAGATAAGGAGAAACGAACTACGATCATTAAGCAAGACGGAGTATATAAAATCTACATGAACGATAACGGCAAGGAATCATGGGTAAAATGCGGTTTCTGGTCTCCGCTTGTCAGAGACAAAGATAGCGACTCTTCTATTACCATAAATATCTCTCCTGCAGCAGAAATCATATCGAGGGTTAGAGTCGGTGAGATTATAAAAATGAGTACTTCCTTTAGGGATTCAATAGATAGAGATAGACCTTTCCTGTCCGTGACAAATGATAAAGAAGCTTCTGCCGAAGCATCAAAAGAAGACGAAAACGGAGAAGAATACTACAGCGTGCAGGATGCTATCGATAGCGAATCTGTGCTCGATGAACAAGAGGCTGAGAACGAGTGTATGAGTGTGTTTTTCTATGTCGGATTCTATAACGATCAGTCCGCTAACGACCTTGATTTATACAGTCGTTTCCTTTGGCCAACATTTGTTACGGATCATAATATCAATAGCAACTATCATATTTCTAAGGATATGAATGAGGATGATCTTACTCTATCATTATGCGCTGGCGGGAGATATAGTATTCATAAGTTGCAGAACACGAAAACCATTGATACTCGAAATTGTATAGAAATAAAATTTAGGGCCAATGGAATTCCTGATCCGTCTAACATATACATATTCCGAAATAAAAAATATATATGTGAAAAGATTGAAACGGAAATTAAAGATGATTCCATCGACCCTGTGCACGTAGGCTATTTCTACATGATGGCATAGTTTCAATCGAGGAGACTATAAACTTCCCTTGAAGTGCTTGGTCTCCTCGTTTACTTTCATCTGGTTCTTGATATATCGGTTTGTCACGGATATGTCAGAGTGGCGTGCCTGTTCCTTGGCAACAACGATGCCCTGTGCGTTCGCCAAGTCCCTGATGCCCGTATCCTTCAGGCTGTAAAACTGGTACTCCTTGGGAAATCCCAAGGCTGTGCGCATCTTACCCCATTCTACTCTCAACTGGTTGTATGCCGCACGAGTATCCCCAGGTTTCAAGCTTTTACCGAAGATATAATTCTGGCTTGGATGCTCAAATATCTTCAGCTCAATCATGAGCTTCAGTATCTCATCATTCAAGGCAACAAGTCCATCTTTCCTGTTTTTGCTGATGGAAGAACTGATGAAGACGGTCTGGTCCTTGATGGATACATCGCCAATCTTTATCTGCGTCAACTCATTCGGACGAATGAATGTGTAATATTCAAAAAGGCAAGCCAAAAGAAAATGTTTATTGTGATCATACAAGTATTCCTTCAGCCTTCTCAGCGCCCCGTCGGAGAGAGGATCTCTGAACTTCTCCGTCTGAGCTATGTTGCGAATGTCGATAGCAGGATTCTCCGTGATATACTTTCTGTCCATCAACCAGGTACCGAAGGATACAAACCAGGAGCGATAGTTATTCCTGGTCGTAGCAGAGACATCACGATCATACATCAGATGGTCAAGGAAGTCGATAACAAAGGATCGGTCTAACTGATAGGCATATTTGATGCCCTTGCATTCCTCGATAAATGTCTCGAGCATCTTGACACGACTGAGATAGTCGATAGAGGTCTTTTCCTTCATCGACTTTTTGTCAGTCATAGCCTTAACATAATCACGGTATCTACCGATGATAATAGGTATTTCCGTGAATTGGCGAGACTTGTCAACGTTCACCCAAGGATTCCATCCTGCCGTCAATTTAGCTGTGATATTGTAGATAAGCAAACTGCCCATCATGCGCTTTTTCTGGTCTGTCTTAAACTTGTTAAGCATGTACTTCTTGCGCTTCATTCGTCCCGATACTGGGTCGTGGGCATAAAAGTCAACATACCAGTTGCTCCCCTTGGTATGCATCACTGGAAGCGTGAATCCTAACATTTCACGCGAACTCAAAAAATCAATTTCCTTTGCAGTCATTTTTTTTCATTGCCCGTTTTACTGGTCAATGATATTCAACAATCTAAATCTCGTTACCGTCCTATCTCTAAAACGGCAAATCGGATAAGATGTTGTTTACCAACTTCTTACCCGATATTAGTTGCGGCGGCAGGACTCGAACATGCGACCTCCAGGTTATGAGCCTGGCGAGCTACCAACTGCTCCACACCGCGATATAACATTCATTTCTGAATTGCGAGTGCAAAGGTACTACTTTTTTTTGATCTAACCAAATAAAAATATCAAAATATCAATATTTTAACTGCTTTTAACCTTTTCCTTGATTATATTAGCATAAAAATAGAAATTTCATATAAAATAAGTGATAAAATGATAGAATGACCTTGATATTAAAGAAGATCATAAAAAAAATCCGATCTGTCAGAAGCAAATCGGATCATATCAAAAAACTAATTACTTTTTCAAAAGTTTCATGACTTTCTCAAAATAGCGTTGCGTTCTCTTCACATTATAATGATTACCACCATTCCAAGCGCGAATTGCACGTTCTATACTATTAAGAGGATTGTAAGCTGATTGCAAAAGCAGAAACATTTCCTTAGACTTTGAAATACTAAATCTATCAGATAGTTTATAGCGCTTCTTGCTATTCTTTTTTTTAAGAATATTATTGCATTCAGCAACACAGATAGGAGTAATTTGCATAACTCCTACAGAGGAACCACTTTTTGCGTATCGGTTACCTCCACTCTCTACCTGAATTATCGCCTCCATCACTGGATTCCAATCAAATTCATTAGAGGATGCATTTTCAATTGAATTTGTTTCAGCCGACGCAGAAACTACTTTTAATGTCAGCATAAAAATGCTAACTAATACCATAGTTATTCTCTTCATATTAATTATTTTATGGAACCTGAAAAGCTGAACTACAACATCAGTGATTTCGCGATGACAACTTATGAGAAAAAGAACGGTTGTCAGTCTCAGTTCCGTTAGATACCTTAACGGACAGTTATCTCAAAATATCGAAAAAACTATCCTTATTCTTATCGTTTGCAAAGGTACAAAAAAAAACTCAAATATGCAAGTAATCTATTGATTATCAGCACTATTTTATAATTAAGAAACACTTTTAAACACATTAGATTGACGAATATCAACTAATTCAGCAAAGTTTTTAAACCCAGTTGCAGATATAGGAATAAAACAAACTATGAAGTAAAATAAAGATTCATACATAAAAGAATGATATCAAGAAACAGAAGAAAAAGAAAAGAGAGCAAGGAAACAACGTAATCTTAAAGACAAAACACAAAAAGGTGAAAGAAGAAAACTAAAGAAATTTTTCATAAAATTTGGAGAAAAATAATCTGCGAGAATAATCTGTGAAATCTATCCCAGACCGACAGGTCTAAAATCTACGAAATAAAGAAATGACAGGAAAAAGAAGAAATGACAGGAAAAAGAAGAAAATCAGAGAAAATCCGTGAAATCTGTGGGACTAAAATAATCAATGAAAAAAATCTGCGTCATCTGCGAAATCTGCGTGACAAAAACAATAGAAGCTCATTTCGGACGCAAGCCATTGGCCAGCGG